>NZ_JABJWX010000010.1:0-2022 GCF_013349365.1 Plantibacter sp. MCCC 1A11337
TGTCCATCTCCTCGTCGTCCTCGGCCCCGTAGACGTTGAGGTCGCTTTGGTCATAACGCCCTGCCATGGCGACGACGATAGTGCCCAGGCACCGCTTGGCGTCAGGACTTCCAGGAAGCTTGCCGGTCCGGCGCGCGTCGATTCGGAGCTATGTCCGGATGGGCAGGTGGCCTCACAGGCATCCAGGACCACCGGACCAACATCGGTGGGACTAGACGTCGAAGCGGTCGGCGTCGGCCACGTCACACATTCGAGGTCGAGATCGTCACTAGAGACTTTGGACAAAGGAGATGCCGTGTCCTTCAACGGAAGACCCATCCAAAGGTCGACTGAAGACCACAAGGCGGCCCTCTGCTGGATTTCGGTGACTAAGACAGGCTTTCAATTCACCCGCGCTCGTCCGATTCCGGTGCTTTAATGGGTCAAGTCCTCTGGAGTGGTGTACGGGATCGGCGTGATTCCTTCGTGGGGTGTTAGGCGCTGATGGCGCCGGCGACGGCGGGGTCCTCCTGTCCGGTCTCGGTGTTGGTGATGAGGGTCAAGCGGGCTTTGGCCAGGGCGTCGAGGCCGAAGTAGCGGCGACCTTCGGCCCATTCGTCGTGCTGCTCGGCGAGCACGGCGCCGACGAGGCGGATGATGCTGGTGCGGTCGGGGAAGATCCCGACGACGTCGGTGCGGCGGCGGATCTCGCGGTTGAGGCGCTCGTTGGGGTTGTTGGACCAGATCTGGCGCCACAGGGCCTTGGGGAAGCCGGTGAAGGCCAGGATGTCGCCGCGGGCGTCGTCGAGGTGGGCGTGGACGTCGGGTAGCTGGGTCTCGACGGCGTCGAGGAGCTTGTCGAACTGGGCCTGGACGGCGGGGGCGTCGACCTGGTCGTAGACCGAGTGCAGCATGGCCTTCACGGCCGGCCAGGACGCCTTGGGGCACTTGGCCATGAGGTTCGCGGCGTAGTGCGTGCGGCACCGCTGCCACGCCGCCCCGGGCAGGGTCGCCCCGATGGCCTCGACCAGGCCGGCGTGGGCGTCGGAGGTCACGAGCTTGACCCCGGTCAGGCCCCGGGCGACGAGGTCGCGGAAGAACGCGAGCCACCCGGCCCCGGACTCGGCGGTGGCGACCTGGACGCCGAGGACCTCGCGGTGGCCGTCGGCGTTGACGCCGGTGGCGACCAGGACGGCGACCTTGACCACTCGGCCGCCCTCGCGGACCCGCATCGTGAGCGCGTCCGCGGCGAGGAATGTGTACGGGCCGGCGTCCAGGGGCCGGGTGCGGAAGTCCTCGACCTGGGCGTCGAGATCCTTGGCCATCTGTGAGACCTGGGACCTGCTCAGCCCGGTGATCCCGAGGGACTGGACGAGCTTGTCCATCCGCCGGGTCGAGACGCCCAGGAGGTAGCAGGTCGCCACCACGCTGGTCAGGGCCGCCTCGGCGCGGCGGCGCCGTTCGAGCAGCCAGTCCGGGAAGTACGACCCGGTGCGCAGCTTCGGGATCGCGACGTCGATGGTCCCGGCGCGGGTGTCGAAGTCGCGGTGGCGGTAACCGTTGCGCCGGTTCGACCGGGCATCGCTCACCTCCCGGTAACCCGCCCCGCAGACCGCGTCGGCATCGGCCGAGAGCAGGGCGTTGATGAACGTGGTGAGCATCTGCCGCAACAGGTCCGGGGACGCCTGGGCGAGGTGCTCCTCCAGGAAGCGGGCAGGGTCGATAATCGATGGTGCGGTCATCGCTGTAGGTCCTCTTCGAGTCGGTTGTGAGAGATCACTCGAAGGATCACGCGGTGACCGCACTCGTCTACGACGACACGCTCACCGGGCTACCGGTACACCACTCTGCAGGACGCAACTCTTTAATGCTCAGCGTCGAGGCATGTTCACCAATCTGGAGGCACCGTGGGAAAGCCAGTGCCGCCCCTTCGTGCATCCGGTCAGGGTCCCAAAGATGGGGAGACCGTCTGGCTCGCTACCCAGGACCTGCGCGCAGAGATCGGTCGGCGGATGAACGTTTCCGACGGGGGCCTCGTCGTCC
>NZ_JABJWX010000011.1:0-2015 GCF_013349365.1 Plantibacter sp. MCCC 1A11337
GGCTGGAGACGAGCTGGAAGAACAGGTTCGCGGCGTCTTGCTCGAAGGGCAGGTAGCCGACCTCGTCGACGATGATCAGCCCGTAGCGCCGCAGCCGGGTGAGCTCGTGGGGTAGCCGGCCCGCCCGGTGTGCGTCGGTGAGTCGGGTGATCCACTCGGTCGCGGTGGCGAACAGCACGCGGTGGCCGTGGTGGGCGGCCGCGATGCCCAGGCCGGTGGCCAGGTGGGTCTTGCCCGTGCCGGGCGGGCCGAGGAGGACGACGTTGCGTGCTTCGGTGAGGAACCCGCCCGACGCGAGAGCGGCGATCTGCTGACGGACGGTGGGTTGGGCGTCCCAGTCGAACTCCTCGAGCGTCTTTCGGGAACCGAACCCGGCGGCCCGGATCCGGAGCTGGGCGCCGGAGGCGTTGCGGGCGGCGACCTCGCGGTCGAGGACCGCGGCGAGGTACTCCTCGTGGGTCCAGCCGGCGTCGCGGGCGTGGTCGGCGAGCCGGCCGGCTGCCTCGGTGATCCGGGGTGCCTTCAACGCTGCTGCTAGGTAGGTCAGCTGCTTGAGCGCCTCGGCCGCGTCCGTCTTGGCGGCCATCAGGCCACCTCCTCGCCGTCGGTGAGGCCGTCGGGGAGGCCGGCGCCGGTCAGGCCGAAGGCGCGGTCGTAGTCGGTCAGGTCCCGCACCAGCCCGTCGTCGGGATCAACTACGGGTCGGGGCAGTTGGAACTGCTCACGCAGCACCTTCGCTGCTGCCACGTGGGCGGGGTCGGTGATGGTCATCCCACGTGCCCAGACCCGGTCGTGGGCGGCGACCAGGCGCCCGGCGTGGCGGACCTCGACCCGGGTCAGGTCCGCGGTGACGTCGACGAACCGGCCGATCACCGCCGGGTCTACCGAGTAGTCCGTCGAGTCGACACGGACGTAGTAGTCCCGTCCCAGCCGGACCCGGTTGACCCATCCGAGCGCCGGCGCGACCGGTGGCAGCGGGAGCATCGCGGCCCGGTCCGCGTCGAACCGGTCGACCGGCCTGGCCTTGGTGGTGCGCACGACCCTGGCGTTCGCGACCTGCAACCAGTCGGTGAACTGGCTGTTGAAGTCGGCCGGCGAGGCGAAGGTCCGCCCGGGCATGAACGAGGTCTCGAAGAACCCGTTGCGCCGCTCCACGATGCCCTTGGACTCAGGGTCGTACGGCTTGAGCCGCACCAGCGTGGTGGCCAGGGCGCCGGTGAACGCGCCGACGCCCTCAGCGTGCCGTTTCCCGCGACCGATGCCGGACTCGTTGTCCCAGATCAGCCGCCGCGGCACACGGCCGAGGAGCTGCAGCAGCTCCCACATCCCCAACAGCAGGTCCTGGGTGTGCCGGGTCGGGATCATCCGCCCGACCATGAACCGCGAATGCGTCGCGGTGATCACCATGACCGGCAACAGCGCGTCGCTGCCGTCCTCCAGCGGGATCTTCTTCGGCGGGAACCACAGGTCGCACTGCGCCGCGTCACCGGGCAGCCAGGTCAACCGGTCCGACGGGTCGACCGGTACATGCTCGGGCCGCAGCCGACGCACGTGCTCACGGAACCAGCTGATCGATCCGGTCCAGCCAACCCGCTCGGCGATCACCGTGGCCGGCATGTCCGGCGTCGCCGCCAGGAGCTGGCGCACCAACGGCTCAAACGGCGCGAACGCCGTCGCCACCGCCGCCCGCTCGTACTTCGGCGGCCGGTCCGAAGCCAGCGCCCGCGCCACCGTCGACCGTCCCACCCCAAGATCCTTCGCGACCTGACGCTGCGGAACACCGTCCGCAACCAGCCGCCGGATCAAAGCCCAATCCTCCACCGAGATCACCCACCCAATCTGTCGGGGTGGCCTCGTTTTCGACCGTCGCTATGGCCTCGTTTTCAACCGTCGCCGACATCCGTCTCGTGGCTGGGGTCTACGAGCAGAGTAGCTGCTTCAGTGGGCTTCCAAAACACCGAATCGCGGCCCCTGTGGATGAGGGTGGGCAGATCCCCCGCTGTGCACCTCATGAA
>NZ_JABJWX010000012.1:0-2000 GCF_013349365.1 Plantibacter sp. MCCC 1A11337
TGTCGCCCACCTCGCCGCAGCCGGCGTGCCGGCGTTCACGCTGTCCCCGGCCGTCGCGTGGGAGGTGCTGTGCGACGACCGCTCGGAGACGGCCGCCACGGTCTTCGAGGAGACGGTGCTCCGACTGATCTGATATGTAGGTCGGTTTGTCAAGAGGGCAGGGGATGGCCGTCGGCCCGGGCTGGGTTGCTCGGGTCGGCGGTCTTCCTCTTGTTCCTGGTCCCTGGTTTCCTGGGCTGGGTGCGTGTCTGTCGACGCGGGTGTCGAGTCTGATATGCGCGGGTTGGTTGCCGCATGACGGTGGTGTTCGGCGGGGGACGGTCGGCACTGTCTGAGGTCGGGCGTGTCCGTCCTGGTCGGGGTCGGGTGCTCACAGAGCAGTCGTGGGTCGTCCCCGTCACGCTGCTCCCGGCCGGGGTTGTCGGGGTCCAGGATTTGTTCACCGGGTGGTGGCCAGGGACCAGCACCATCCGGCGAGTTCTCGGGCGATCGCGGTGTTGGCGATGGTGGTGCGTTTGTGCTGGGTGGTGAAGTGGACCCAGCGGTGGTGCAGGCGCAGGTTGCCCTCGTGACCGCGGGCGGCCTGGGCGGGGGTAGCGGCGTCGAACCGTGCTTGCAGGGTGGTGCCGACGCGGTAGCCGGGACGGTGGTGCCAGGCGGCCTCGGCGAGCAGGAGGCGGATGTGGGGGTTGCCGGCCTTGGTGATCGGCCCGAGGCGTCGTGAGTTGCCGGAGGAGTGCTCGGTGGGGGTCAGGCCGAGGTAGGCGCCGATCGAGGCGCCGGTGAAGCGGTCCCAGTCACCGATCTCTACGGCCAGGGACATCGCGGTGAGCACGGAGATGCCGCGCAGGCAGCCCAGGGCGTGGACGACGTCGGTGAACTCGCTGTTGGTGGCCAGGTGGGTGATCTTTGCGGCGAGGTTCCTCTTGCGGGCCTCGAGCAGCAGGACTTG
This sequence comes from Plantibacter sp. MCCC 1A11337, assembly GCF_013349365.1. Lineage (NCBI taxonomy): Bacteria > Bacillati > Actinomycetota > Actinomycetes > Micrococcales > Microbacteriaceae > Plantibacter > Plantibacter sp. MCCC 1A11337. The sequence continues at coordinate 953 of NZ_JABJWX010000012.1, forward strand.
TTGGTAGGCGTCCTCGAAGGCGTCTTGGGCGGGGGGCTGGTCGAGGTGGGTGCGGGCCAGCCAGGCGTGATGGTCCCGGCTCCAGGTGCTCCCGCCGGAGTAGACGATGCCGTGGCGCAGGAGCAGCTTGGACGCCCGGTGCCGGGCGCTCATCAGGTCCGCGCGAGCGTCCTCGTGGGCACGGGTCAGGTCGCGGGCGGCTTCCTCGGTCGGGGACGGCACTCGCACTGCGGTCAGGTCCCCGGCCGCGAGGCGACGGGCGAGCAGGGTCGCGTCACGCTTGTCGGTCTTGACCCGATCACCCGGGGCGCGGGCGATCTTTGACGGTGCCGCGACCACGCACCGGATCGCGGCCTGGTCCAGGGCCCGGGCCAGGCCGAACCCGGTCGGGCCGGCCTCGTAGGCCACCGCCGAGTCTGCGCCGAGGCCGGTGACGAACCTCAACGCCGTGGCGGGGTCGGCGGTCAGGCGGGCGTTGATCAGCTCCCCGGTGAGCAGGTCCAGCGCGGACGCGCTGATCGAACGGGCGTGGACGTCCAGGCCCACGACCCACCGCTCACGAGCGGCGGGGATAGTGTTGGTGAACACAGGGAACCTCCCGACGACTGTGACGTCCACCGGTGGTCCCGGATGGCCACCGGTGGTAACTCACGACTATGCGCCGTGGAGGTTTCCTGCACTACAACCCCCGGTGGAGGGGAGCTCCGTGCAGTCGTCGAGGGGATTCCGCTGATCCAGGCGAACGCGCGGTCTCCGGCGGGGAGTCAAGACCGGCCGCAGGCCGCCCGCAGGGACGACGTGCCTTGACTCCCCGCCGGAGACCGCCACCATCGATCACCAGCAGCGGAATCCCCGACCAGACCAACCAGGCCCAAGCCGACCCTCATACCGTCTGAGCGGTCGGATCCTCCCCGCAGAGCGCCCCGGCACACCGGTGAGGAAACGGCCGCTCTGCGCGTACGAATCATCACCGCAGTGACCGGGCGAATCATCACCGCAGTGACCGGGCGGATGGCCCGCGGCTACTCCAGCCGGAGACGGACCGTCA
>NZ_JABJWX010000013.1:0-1446 GCF_013349365.1 Plantibacter sp. MCCC 1A11337
CCCTACCAGTAGGCGAGGGGAGGAGTCCCGGTGGCCGTCATTGGCTTGCAGCCCATCATGCTCAAGGATGCGACGTTCGGGACTGCTGCACGAACGGGTGACAGGTTGGGTCAGGCAGCCTGAGTGGCTGGCGGGGTCATGATGGTCTCGTACTCGATGGGGGTCAATCGGCCCAGGGCGTCTTGGCGTCGGCGGCGGTGGTAGGTCCGTTCGATCCAGGTCACGATCTCGATCCGCAGCTCCTCACGGGTGGCCCAGGCTCGGCGGTCGAGAACGTTCTTCTGCAGCAGGGAGAAGAACGACTCCATTGCGGCGTTGTCGCCGGCTGCGCCGACGCGGCCCATGGAGCCGACCATGGCGTGACGGTTGAGAGCGTGGACGAATTTCCGGCTTCGAAATTGAGATCCACGGTCAGAATGAACAACACAGCCGGCGACGTCGCCACGGCGTGCGGCGGCGTTGTTGAGCGCAGCCACGGCCAGGCGTGACTTCATCCTCGAGTCGATCGAGTACCCCACGATCCGGTTGGAGTAGACGTCCTTGATCGCACACAGGTAGAGCTTGCCCTCCCCGGTCCAGTGCTCGGTGATGTCGGTCAGCCACAGTTCGTTGGGCGCGTTGGCGGTGAACTCGTGCCTCACCCGGCCCTTCTCATCGGTCACGGCGCACAGGTCGTCGTGGACCGGCGGGCCCGGCTTCTTGCCGTTCTTGCCGCGCTTGGGCTTGCCGAACGCCGACCACCACCGGTTGGTCGAGCAGATCCGCCACGCGGTCCGTGCCGCCATCGCCTCCCCGGCTTCGCGTGCCTCATCGAGGAGGAACCGGTAGCCGAACTCGGGGTCGTCGCGGTGAGCATCGAACAGGGCGTTGGCGCGGTAGGCCTGCTCGAGGTCGGAGTCGGCGACCGGGTGAGCGAGCCAGCGGTAGTAGGGCTGGCGAGCGATCTTGAGCACCCGGCACGTCACCGTGACGGGGATCCCGTCGACGGCCAGCTCGCGGACGAGCGGGTACATCATTTTCCCGGCAGGTTCGCCTGGGAGAGATAGGCCGCGGCACGGCGCAGGACCTCGTTCTCCTGCTCGAGCAGCCGGATCCGCTTCTTCGCCTCGCGCAGTTCGGCGTTGTCGGCCGTGGTCGTGCCCGGCTTGCTGCCGTCCTCGACGTCGGCGGTCTTCATCCAGTTCGTCAGGCAGGACTCGCTGATGCCGAAGTCGGCGGCGATCTGCTTCAGATGGACCCCTGGCTCACGGTTCCTCGCGACACGGACCACGTCGTCGCGGAATTCCTTCGGGTAGGGCTTGGGCACGGTGCACATCCTTCCAGCAGCGCCTCTCGGCACCACAGATCAGATGTCACCTATCCGTGCAGCAGTCCCATGCTGGGGTCGGGCGCCTCTGGCTTCGTCGACGGAGTCGGTGGTGAGCGTGTCGTTGGCGACGCGCGGTC
>NZ_JABJWX010000001.1:0-1577532 GCF_013349365.1 Plantibacter sp. MCCC 1A11337
TCGACCAGCTCAGTGACGTGCCGACCGCGGGGCGGGCGGTGTTCCTCGCGGAAGTCCTGCCGGTCGCGGAACACTCCACCAATGCGTACCTCCGGAAGCGCGCCCGCGTTCTGCGCGAGCGGCTCCACCCGGAATCGATCACTGCGAGAGCGGTCCGGTCCGAGGCGGACCGCCGGGTCGAGTTCGAACCGGCAGCGGACGGCATGGCGTGGGTGCACCTGTTCACAACCGCCCCGATCGCCCAGGGCATCATCGAGCGGGTCGAGGCAGCGGCCTCAGAATCACGCGCATCTGGCGAAACCCGCACCTGCGCCCAACTGCAGGCCGACGCCCTGGCGGCGCTCGCCCTCACCGGTGTGACGCCTGAAGACGTCCTGTCGAGCCCGGTGCTCCCGCACCCGATCGAGGTCCAGGAACACATCACACCGACCGTGCAGATCACCGTCCCGGCACTCAGCATGGCCGGCGTCTCCGAGGCCCCGGCAACCCTCGACGGCTACGGCCCGATCGACCCCGAGACCGCGGCGCGTATCGCGGTGAACGCACCGAGCTTCACCCGGATCCTCGTCCAACCGGAAACAGGCGCGGTCCTCTCCGTCGGCCGAAACCAGTACCGCGTCCCGGCCGATCTCCAACGGGCGGTGCGCCTTCGGGACGGCACCTGCCGCGCACCAGGCTGCGGCAGACGGGCCAGAGCGTGCGATCTCGATCATTCGGTCGCGTGGGCGGACGGCGGCACCACGGATGTCGCGAATCTCGCCTGCCTGTGCCGACGTCACCACCGGATGAAGCACCTCCCCGGATGGAACCTCGACCACGGACCCGGTGGGGTGCTCGAGTGGACGACACCCGACGGCAGACACCACCGGACGGCACCCGATCCCGCACCGTTCTGAACCCGCCGGCGAAGGGTTCCTCGTGGGCACTTCGACAAGCTCAGTGACCGGGAGGAGGCTGTCCGCACCGCTTCGGTTCCCGAGCCGTGCTGCACATCGACAAGCTCAGTGACCGGGGGAGGTTGTCCGGGAACGAGTCGGTCCCTGAGCCTGTCGAAGGGCACTCGGGTCGCGCTGCCCCGGCTCGGGGGAGAGAGGTGTGCCCGGATGGACCTGGAGGAGGGACCCACTCGAAGCCGACAGGTGCTGTCTCGGACAGCTGTCCGAGAAGTCGTGGTACACTGGTGGGAATGCCTCGCACATCAGGAGTTCCCGCCCTCGGTGTCGAGCAGTCCACCACAGAACGTCCCGCTCCGCCGTCGCGCGTCGAGCGCTTCGCTCCCGTCCTCCGAGCGACGGGCGACCCACGTGCCGAGCGCACCAGGCAGACGATCTTCGACGCCGTCGCCACCATCCTCGCCGGTCGGCCGGAACGCGTGTCCGTCGGCGACATCGTCCGCGTCGCCGGGATCAGCCGCAGCTCGTTCTACGCCCACTTCGCCAGCCTCGACGACCTCACCGCGGCCTACCTGCGGGTGCAGTTCGCCGGCCTTGCCGCGTCCGGAGTCTCGGTGCGGCCCGCGGGCGAGTCGCTGGGTAGCGCCGAGCGCGCCCGCGAAGCCTACCGACGCCTCGTCGCCCAGCTCCTCGAAGACGCACCGCTGTACTCGAGCGTGCTCGAGCTCCCCGTCGCCCGCAGCGCGTTCGATGACCTCGTCGGCGAGCACGCCGACCACCTCATCGGCTCGCTGCTCGAGCGCGCCGAGGTCCCGGTCGGCATCCCGGCGGGCCTGGTCTCCGCCTATGTCGCCGGTGGCACGCTCTCCCTCGTCGACGGCTGGCGCCGCGGACGCATCGACGTCTCGGACGACGAACTGGTCGAAGCCCTGGTCGCCCTGCTGCCCGCCTGGCTGCTCGACGAACGATCCGTCGGCGCGTCACCGCCACCACCGACCCCCGAACCATCCGGCCGCTGAACCGCCGGAGCACGACGACGCCGGTGCGCGAGTACCGGTGACGACCTGATAAGAGAAGAGGAACCATGCAGTTCATCGTTGGAGAGACCCTGGTCTACCCGCACCACGGAGCGGTCACCATCACCGAGTTGTCGAAGGTGACGATCAAGGGTGTCGAGCAGGACGTCATGACGCTTCGCGTGCACACGTCCGAGCTCACCATCAAGCTGCCGATCGCGAACGCCGACCTCGTCGGTGTGCGCGACGTCATCGACCACGACGGCGTCCAGGCCGTCTACGGCGTGCTCCGCGAGCCGTTCGTCGAGGAGCCCGGCAACTGGTCGCGTCGATACAAGGCCAACCAGGAGAAGATGGCCAGTGGCAACGTCCACCGTGTCGGCGAGGTCGTCCGCGACCTGTGGCGTCGCGACCAGGACAGCGGCGTGTCGGCCGGCGAGAAGCGCATGCTCCAGAAGGCGCGCCAGGTGCTCGTCTCCGAACTCGCGCTCGCGCAGTCGATGACCGACGAAGAGGCGTCTGCGGGCCTCGACGAGGTGCTCGCCTCGTCGATCGCGACCCCCGAGGCCGTCGCCGCCAAGTAGGTCCCATGCAGACGAAGAGCGCCCCGCCGGTTCGGCGGGGCGCTCTTCGTCGTCGTGGAGGGTGCCTCAGCTCCCGGTGTTGCCGCTGACGATCGCCAGCACGCCGACGACCGCGATGGCGACGATCGGCCCGAAGGACAGGGCGGCCTTGGTGATCGTCCAGGCACGGCTCTCGCGTTCCGGGGCCGGCAGTTCGGCGGGCGACACGTAGACCGGAGCCTGCCCGCCGTCAGCGGACGCGCCGCCGCTGAGCTGCAACACCCGCGTGTCCGTCCATGCTCGTCCGTCGAAGTGCACCTGGCGTTCCTCGTCGGTCGGGTGCGGGTACCAGCCCGCGGCGTCGGCCTGCGACGGCTTGTCCCGCTGGAACCGCAGCACCCTCGAGTCGCCCCAGGTCTCGCCGTCGAAGTGGAGTTCCTTCGTCGGGTCGTCGGGGTGCGGGTACCAGCCTGCGGTCGTAGCCATCCCTCAAGTATGACAGCGGGATCGGGGATGCCGAGACCGTCCGATGGGCGGCAGAATGGAGACAATCATGACGACGACACCGCGACCTCGAGCCCCACGTCCACAGATCATCCTCGAGGTGGTCCGCAGTTCCTGGGTCACACCGCACCTCGTGCGCCTCACCCTCGGCGGTCCAGGCTTCGCCGACTTCCAGCCCAAGGACGCCACCGACAGCTACGTGAAGATCTCCTTCGCCAAGCCCGAACTCGGCCTCGAGCCACCGTACGACCTCGCGGCGCTCCGTGAGACGCTGGCACCCGCCGACCTCCCGGTCACCCGCACCTACACGGTGCGACGCGTGGACCAGGCGGCGGGCACCATCGACATCGACTTCGTGGTGCACGGCGACGAGGGCATCGCCGGCCCGTGGGCCGCTGCCGCTCAGCCGGGAGACCGCGTCGTGCTCGCCGGCCCCGGCGGTGCCTACCGGCCCGACCCGACCGCCCAGTGGCACCTCTTCGCGGGCGACGAGTCGGCGATCCCCGCGATCGCCGCCGCCCTCGAGGCGCTCCCAGCGGAAGCGAAGGGGCTCGCGTTCCTCGAGATCGGTGGGCGGGACGACCTCGTCGAGCTCGACCACCCGGCCGGGGTGCAGCTCATCTGGGTCGGCCGTGCGGCCCGCGACGAATCGACGGCCGCGCTCCTCGCGACCGCCATCACCGGACACCCGTGGCCTGACGGACGCGTGCAGGTCTTCGCCCACGGCGAGCGGGAGTCGATGAAAGCACTTCGTGAGGTGTTCCTCACCCAGCGCGGGCTCGACCGCTCCCAGCTCTCACTGTCCGGGTACTGGGCCTACGGACGCACCGAAGACCGCTTCCAGGCGGAGAAGCGCGAACCGATCGGGGTCGTCCTGCCGGCCTCGTGACGCCCGCCCCGGCGCCGCGCTGCGGGCGGGCGCCTGACTCAATGTGAGGGGTCGGCCGGCTTGCTGCGCGTCCGGCGGACCCGCGACGGACGCTCGACGCGTGCCCGGATGTCCGGTGGAACGAGGTCGAGCAGCTGATCGCGACGCAACGGGAGGTCGAGCAGGCTGAGTTTCATCCGGCCCTTGCGCGAGTGCCGGCTCGGGTCGAGTCGCACGACGTTGGCTGCGTCGCGCACGAGCCGGACGGTCACGACCGCGCCACTTGCGACATCGGACAGGACCTGGCCGTCGATCTCGACGGCGGCCTGCTTCGTCGCCGTGCCGATCGAGAACTGCAGGCGCTCCGCCGGCCCGAGGATGAACGAGCGGTCGATGCCCGACATGGGCGCGACCGGCGTGACGACGGTGGCGGCGACGGCGGGGGAGAGCACCGGCCCGCCGGCCGCGTAGTTGTAGGCCGTCGATCCGGTCGGGGTGGCGATCACGATCGCATCGGCTTTGAAGTACCCGTAGGCGGTGCCGTCCACGGCGAGGTCGGCCATGACCACGCCGGTTCCCGGGCGCCGGGCGATGGAGACGTCGTTGAAGGCGAGGAGATGGGCGACCTGCTCGCCGGTGGTGATCGTCACCTCGAGGCCGTGGTGCGGTTCGAGGGAGAACTCGTTGTCGCTGACCCGTTGGAGTGCCTCAGCGAGCGCGGCCGGCTCGACCTCGACGAGGAAGCCGACGTTGCCGTAGTTGACGCCGAGCACCGGTGCGGATCGGCCGGCGAGCAGCCGCATCGCGCCGAGCATCGTGCCGTCGCCGCCCATCGCCACGGCGACGTCGACCGACGACGCGAAGGCGTCCTCGTCGAGCAGTTCGACGTCGTCGCCGAGCCGGTTGGCCTCCGCGCGGAGTCCGACGAGGCGCGCGCCGTGTTCGAGCTGCCATGAGCGGAGGATGCGGACGGAGTCGTCGATGTTCTTCGTCGGGTGCGTGATGAGGCCGATCGTCATCGACGGCCCGGTGGGGTGCTTCGTGCGAGTGGTGGTCACCCGTCGAGCATAGGCCGATCGCCTGACAGCAGGACCGGGACGCGGGCTCCCGGCGGGCAGTGGCGTGCCTCGCGACCGACGCGCCCTGGGCCGCGTTTGGGATACTGGAGGGAGCCGGTCCGCCGTGATCCTCGCGGGGCGCCGAGCGTGGAGGAACGACATGAGCGATGTGACCGAGCACCCTGGCCGACCGCGGCGGGCGGGGCGGCTGAAGTCGATCCTCATCGGAATCCTGTGCACGGTGCTCGTCGTCGTCCTCGGGTTCGTCGTCTGGACCCAGATCGTCATGCAGGGCACCCGTCCCGCCGCACTCGCGGTGTGGGAGGACCCTGCGGTCTCCGTCACCGACGTCGGCGACGCCGTGGTCCTCGCCCCGACCGCGGACGCCGAGCGTCCGGCCTCCGGTACCGGTCTCGTCTTCATCCCCGGGGCGAAGGTCGACCCCTACGCCTACCTGTACAAGCTGTCCGGCGTCGTCGAGGAGGCCGGCGTGACCGTGGTCATCACGAAGCCGACGCTCAACCTGGCGTTCTTCGACCAACGGCCGCTGGAGACGTTCACCGCCGCCGCCCCGGACGTCGACACCTGGTTCGTCGGCGGCCACTCGCTCGGCGGGGTGCGCGCCTGCCAGCTCGCAGAGGATCCCGCGGTGACGGGTCTCGTCCTGTTCGGGAGTTACTGCGCGAACGACCTCTCCGGCTCGGCCCTCGAGGTGCTGAGCCTCGCGGGGAGCGACGACGGACTGAGTACCCCGGAGAAGGTCGCCGACGCGCGCGTCCGGCTGCCCGCCGACGCGACGATGGTCGAGATCGGCGGGGCGAACCACGCGAGCTTCGGTGACTACGGGGTACAGCCCGGAGACGGTTCGGCGACGATCTCCAGTGATGAGGCCCGCTCCGAGATCACGCGGAATCTGGTCGAGCTGCTCGGCTGAGCGGGCGGGGTGGGCCCCGGCGGTCCGCAGGGACCCTGACGATCAGCCCTTCGGGACCGGCGGCCCGACGACGAGCAGCGCCGTGAAGACGGCGACGACCACGAGGCCGCCGACGACCACGAGCAGGATCGGGTGTCGGACGAGCCAGCGGGTCAGGCGGTCGAGCACGCGCTGGTCGCGCGGGTCGGCACCAGCCTCACGGCGCCACGCCCCGTCGAGTCGGCCGGTGCGGTCCGCCCAGAGGTCGAAGGGGATGGTCGCGTACGGGACGACGGCGCTCACGAGGCCCACGAGGATCGTGCCGATGGGCCAGCGCTGATTGATCCCGATGAGCAGGACCGTCGCGCCGTAGACGAGGAACACGAAGCCGTGCAGCGCGCCACCGATGCTCACGCCGAGGTCGGTCGTCTTCGTGACGTACTTGAGGATCATCCCGATGATGAGCAGGGTCCAGGTGATCGCCTCGGCGATCGCGATCAGGCGGAAGAGGCGGCGCGGCGACACAGGGGCTCCAAGGCTCGGGGTGCAGGTCTTCCAGCTTGCCAGGCACTGCTGAGAGGGTGCTCCCAGCGGGCGCCCGGTTCTGCCACCCTGGGTGGATCGGGAATACGCGTCAGAGCGACGCGGTTCACCGAGATGTATGCAAACACATACAATCGCCGTGACAGCTCGCGGCGAGCCACACGACGTTGGAGAACCCCATGACCACACCCCTCGAGTTCGGCATCGACACCTTCGGTGACGTCACGGTCGACGCCGACGGCGCACCACTGTCCCAGGCGCAGGTCCTGCGCAACGTCGTGGAGCAAGGTGTCCACGCCGAGGCGGTCGGCCTCGACTTCATCGGGGTGGGGGAGCACCACCGTGAGGACTTCGCGGTCTCGTCACCCGAGGTCGTGCTGGCGGCGATCGCGGCCCGCACCGAGCGCATCCATCTCGGATCCGCCGTCACGGTGCTGAGTTCCGACGACCCGGTGCGCGTCTACCAGCGGTTCGCGACGCTCGACGGCATCTCGGGAGGGCGGGCCGAAGCCATCCTGGGCCGCGGATCCTTCACCGAGTCGTTCCCGCTCTTCGGGTACGAGCTGTCGCAGTACGAGGAACTCTTCGAGGAGAAGCTCGAGCTGTTCGTCGCCCTCCTCGAGCAGGGACCGGTCACCTGGTCGGGCAAGACGCGCGCGCCGCTCCGGGAACAGTCGGTCTACCCGCGGGTGGAACACGGGAAGCTGAAGACGTGGGTCGGTGTGGGCGGAAGCCCCGAGTCGGTCGTGCGGACCGCTCGATACGGCCTGCCGATGATGCTGGCCGTGATCGGTGGTGGGCCGCTGCGGTTCGCCCCCTTCGTCGACCTCTACCACCGCGCACTCGCGCAGTTCCAGCTGCCGACCCAGCCCGTGGGCATGCACTCTCCGGCCCACATCGCCGAGACCGATGAGCTCGCGCAGGAGCAGCTCTGGCCGCACTACCGGGCGATGATGGACCGGATCGGCCGCGAGCGGGGCTGGAGCCCGATGACCCGTGGGCACTTCGAGCAGGAGGCCGGCCCGGAGGGTGCCCTGTTCGTCGGTTCGCCGGAGACGGTCGCACGCAAGGTCGCGACCGCGGTCGACGGCTTGGGGCTGTCCCGCGTGGATCTGAAGATCAGCAACGGTTCGCTGTCGCACGAGCACCTCATGGACAGCATCGGTCTGTACGGCTCCGCGGTCGTCCCGCGCGTCCGCGAACTGCTGACCGAGGCCTCGACCGCCTGATCCGGTTCAGCGGATCGCCGGCGGGCGGTAGGGCATCGTCAGCGTCAGGACGGTGCCGCCGGTCTCGTCGGCTGCCGGGCGGACCCTGAGGGACCCGCCGAAGGCGCCGGCCCGTCGATCCAGTTGCAGCAGGCCGCCGGACGGTTCGGCGTCGTCGCGGATTCCGGAGCCGTTGTCGACGACGCGCAGCTCGACGGCGCCCGTCATCGTCCCTCGCCGCTCGGTGGCTGGCGACGAGACCCGGAGGTCCACGACGAGTCGATCGGCCGCCCCGTGGGTCAGCGCGTTCGTCACGCCCTCCTCGAGCGTGCGGACGACCACCGCGCGCTCCGCCGTCGTGAAGACGTTGTCGATCGGGTCGTCGAGGAGCCGGAAGTCCGGAGAGACGTCGAGACTGGTGGTGATCGACGGGGGGAGCCGTTGCAGGATGGCGCGGATGCTCGGTGCGATCCCGACCTCGAGCAGCGGCGGCGACAGGAGCCGGCTGAGCTCGCGCACGTCGCGCTCGCGCACGGTCCGGAGTTCCTCGCCGAGGGACCGAAGGGTCCTGGCCGCATCCGACCCGACGTCCGGGCCGCCCCGTTCGAGTGCTGTCGTGACGGACGCGAGCTGGGCGCTGATCAGGACGAGGTGCTGCTGCAACGTGCCATGCAGCCCTTCCGCGACCTCCCGCTTCACCCGCAGCTCCTCACCCTGCAGGGATTGGAGGGCGAGGTCGGCCCGGTGTCGCTGATCGGCGTGCGCGCGCTCCTGCTCGCGGGCGCGTCGCCGGGCGGCACTGAGGCTGAACCCGAACGTCGCGCAGACCGCCAGGGCGAGCGTCGTCGTCCCGGCCTCGACGAGGACCGTCTGCAAGCTCGGGTCGCGGTACACGCCCAGCAGGAGCTGGAGCCCGCTCCGCAGCAGCCCCGTCAGCACCGCCACGAGGAGGACACCCCCGAGCACCTTCGGGCGCCACCACTCGTGGAGCGACGGCCCCCACCTCGACCACAGCAGGAGTGCGAGTACGAGGATCGCCGCGCTCAACGAGACGAGGTTGGCGGTGACCCGTTCGGCGAGCATGCCACGCGTCCCACCCGGGGCGACCCAGGTGTAGATGTAGACGCTCTGGAAGGACACCGCGAGTCCGAAGACCGCTGCCATGGCACCACTGGCCGTGATGAACGCCCGGCTGTCGCTCCAGCGCTCAGCGCGAGCGGTCCGGGCCTCCTGGGTCATGGCTCCATTCTGACCTGCCGTGCGCGCCACCGCCGACATCGACGTGCGGTCGCTCGGGAGCTTCCCCCTCGGTCGTTCCCATCTCGATCCGGGATACTCGGAACATGCACCACCAGTCGCACTCCGACCCCTCGCCCGCCGCGCTGTCCACGGTCGACGATGCGACGACGGACGCCGCGACCACCAGGCCGCTGCGTGTCGGGGTGATCGAGGACCAGCCGCTGCTCGGCGGCATGCTCGCCGAGCTGCTCGACGGGGCGCCAGGCGTGACGTTCGTCGGGCGTGCGGGTACTGTCGCCGAGGCCCGCAGGCTGTTCCTCCCGGGGACGGTGGACGTGCTGACCATGGACATCGAGCTGCCCGACGGCAACGGGGTGAGCCTCGGCGTCTCCCTCCGCCGGGCGCAACCCGGCCTCGGTGTCGTCCTGCTGTCCGCCTACGACCTGATGGACATGCTGCTCGAGATGCCGGCCGACGTCCGCGAAGGGTGGAGCTACCTGTCGAAGACCTCGTCACTCACGCGCGAGATCCTCCTCGAGGCCATCCGGGTCTCCGCTCGCGGCGAGACGATGCTCGATCCCGAACTCATCGATCGGACCAGGCCCAGGGCGGGGTCGAGTCTCGAGTCGCTCACCGACCGGCAGTACGCCGTGCTGCAGCTGCTCGCGACCGGTCGCTCGAACACGGGGATCGCGACCAGGCTCGGGATCGCGGAGAAGTCCGTTCAGAACCACCTCACGGCGATCTACGCCGCACTCGGGATCGAGCATGACACCTCGAGCAACCCACGGGTGTCGGCCGTTCTCGCCCTCCTCTCCGAATCCGGCCGCTTGTCCTGACCCGACGTCCGCGGTCGGTGCCAGGGCTCAGCGTCCGCGGTCCGGCGCTTCGAGGTCGTCCACCGTCCGATCAGGGCGCCATCCGCGCCAGACCGGATGCCTGAACCGTCCATCCGGTGTCCACTCGCTGAAGCGGACCTCCCCGATGAGGACCGGTTCCACCCAGTTGGCGTCGGCCGCGTCGGCCGGCGGGACACCCACGAGAGCCGTCGACGCCCGCCCCAACCGTTCGAAGCGCAGCGCGGTCGCCGCCAACTCACGATCGCTGAAGCCGCTCCCGACCCGCCCAGCGTAGTGCAGCAGCCCATCCGCGCCCGGCACCCCGAGCAGGAGCGACCCGATCCCACCCGAGCGCCCGCCCCGACCGGGACGCCAGCCCGCGACCACCACCTCCTCCATGCGTTCGTGCTTGAACTTGACCCAGGTGCTGCTGCGCCGACCCGGTCGGTAGCGGCCGTCGAGCTCCTTCGCCATCACCCCCTCCAACCGCAACCCCCGACTCACCTCGAGCGCATCGTCGAGCGAGCCGTCGATCGTCGGCGGCACCTGGACGACGGTCCCGGACGCGATCGTCCGCTCGAGCAGCTCCCGACGCTCCCGGTACGGCAGTTCCGTCCGATCCGTGTCGTCCAGCGCGAGCAGGTCGAACAGCAGCAGACGGACCGGTGTCCGACGGCGCTCCCGTTCGACGTCCCGCTCCGCGGTGAGCTGCATCCGACGCTGCAGGAGCGAGAAGTCGGGACGGCCGTCAGGCCCTGACGCCACGATCTCACCGTCGAGGACGACCGCACGGCCGGCGAGCGACGTCGCGAGCTCCTCGACCACCTCCGGGTACGCCATCGTGAGGTCCTTGCCGTTCCGGCTCGACAACCGCACCCGCCCCGTCGAGCCGTCGACGCTCGCGATCGCACGGATGCCGTCCCACTTCATCTCGAACGCCCAGGATCCGTCGTCGACCAGCTCGCCGGGTGCCGCGACACTCGCGAGCATGGGGGTGGGGATCCCACGAGGCCGTACGACCGGTGGAGCCGGCGGGTCACCCGGCGCGCGCATCCGGTGGATGAGCCACGACGGCGCCTCCCGTCCCGTCCCGCCCGCGGTCCGGATGAGCGCGAACCGCATCGGCCCGCCGAGCGCGCCTCCCGCCCGGCCGTGCAGGGTCCCGATGACCTCGTCGTCGCGCCATTTCTCCAGCTCGTAGGTGCCCGCGTCCCAGATGGTCACCTCACCGGCCCCGTACTCCCCAGCCGGGATCGTCCCCTCGAAACTGCCGTACTCGATGGGGTGGTCCTCCGTGCGCACCGCCAGGTGGTTGCTGCTCGGATCCGTCGGGACCCCCTTCGGCAGGGCCCACGACACCAGCACACCGTCGTGCTCGAGCCGGAAGTCATGGTGCAGTTTCCGCGCCTCGTGTCGTTGGATCACGAACGAGGGCGGTGTCCCGGCAGCGGCAGGCGACGGCGGTCCGTCCGGGACGGGCTCGGGCGTCCGCTCCGCGTCCCGCTTCCGCCGGTACTCCACGAGCCGGTCCTCGTGCTCCGACGGGCGGATCGTGATCGACGGACGCGGGTCGCCGAGCACCCGCATCGGGTCCTCACCGTCCGCCAGACGCTCGAGCACCGCAGGGAACTCCAGCTGCACCAGCCCCGGATCGTCGAGCTCCTCCCACCGGCGGGGAGCCGCCACCGTCGGCCGCGACCGACCACGCAACGAGAACGGCGCGATCGTCGTCTTCGACCCGTTGTTCTGACTCCAATCGACGAAGACCTTCCCCGTGCGTCGCTGCTTCGACATCTCGCTCACCACGAGGCCCGGCTCGTCCGCGGCCAGCGCCCGCGCGAGCTCATGCGCCACGAGCGACACCTCCTCGGAACTCTGCCGGCCGTCCAACGCCGCATACAGGTGGATCCCCTTGCTCCCACTCGTGAGCGGGACCGGATCCAGCCCCATGTCCACCAACACCGCCCGCGCGAGGCCCGCGACACCAGCGCACTCTGCGAGGGACACCCCCTCACCCGGATCGAGGTCGAGGACGAGACGGTCGGGCGGACGGCGCTCGCCGGATCGGTCGAACCGCCACTGCGGCACGTGCAGCTCCAGCGCACCCAACTGCGCCAGCCACGTGAGCGTCGCGAGATCGTCGACGATCGGGTACTCGTTCGTGTGATCGCTGTGCTCGATGGGGAGCCGCTGGACCCAGTCGGGAGCCGCGGTGCCCAGATCCTTCTGGAAGAACCCGGACTCCGGCGCCGCAGCCGTCCCGACGCCGTGCACCCAGCGTTTCCGGGTCACCGGCCGATCGGCGAGGTGCGGGAGGAGGTGTTCGGCGACCGCGGCGTAGTAGGCGAGGACCTCGGCCTTCGTCGTGCCGGTCTCGGGGTACAGCACCTTGTCGAGATGGGTGAGTTGGATCCGGCGTCCGTCGACGTCGACCCACTGCGTCTGCGCGCCGCCACCGCTCGTCCTCGCCATGGCGATCAGCCTGCCGCCCACGGGCGTCAAGGGCTAGCCCTTGACGATGTTCCGGGTGTCTACTGGTCACCACGACAGCGCGGGCGGATCCGCCGGCGGACGGGAGCGGTCATGCGCGCGATCTGGAAAGGTGCGGTCACCTTCGGTCTGGTGAACGTCCCGGTGAAGGTGTACAGCGCCACGGAGGACCACGACCTGTCGCTGCACCAGGTCCACGACGCCGACGGCGGGCGCATCCGGTACCAGCGCAAGTGCGAGGTCTGCGGCAAGGTCGTCAGCTACGACCACATCGACAAGGCCTACCAGGACGGCGAGCAGACGGTGGTCCTCACCGCCGACGACCTGGCATCGCTCCCCGAGGAACGCAGCCGCGAGATCGAGGTCGTCGAGTTCGTGCCGAGCGACGACCTCGACCCGATCATGTTCGACCGCAGTTACTTCCTCGAACCGGACTCCTCCTCGTCGAAGGCCTACGTCCTCCTCCGGCGGACGCTCGAGGAGACCGACCGCACGGCCATCGTGCGGTTCGCCCTCCGCCAGAAGACGCGTCTCGGCGCCCTCCGGGTGCGCGAGGACGTCATCCTCCTGCAGACGCTGCTCTGGGAGGACGAGGTCCGCGAGGTGCGGTTCCCGGCACTCGAGGAACGCGTCCGCATCTCCGCGAAGGAACTCGAGATGTCGGAGGCGCTCGTCGAGTCGTTCTCGTCGCGCTTCCGCCCGGACGCGTTCGTCGACGAATACCAGGCACAGCTCCGGAAGCTCATCGAGGCGAAACTCGAGCAGGGCGACGCACTCGACACCGCCGCCACCTTCGGCGAGCAGCCCGAGCCCGACGACGACACGGGCGCCGAGCCGATCGACCTCATGGAGGTGCTGCAGCGCAGTATCGAACGGCAACGCGGCACGACCGGCGCGAAGACGGCGAGCGGGGCGAAGCGATCCGGCACCGCCAAGCCCGCCGCGACGAGCCGCTCGGCGAAGACCGGTACAGCGAAGACGGGTACTGCCAAGACGAGCGGCGCGAAGACCGGTACCGCCAAGACCGCGCCGTCGAAAGCGTCGACCGCGACGAAACGCAAGAAGAGCGCCTGAGCGACGACGCCCGGGCCGAGAGGGAGCACGACATGATGGAGCACCGCATCACCCCGTTCCTCTGGTACGACTCACAGGCCGAGGAGGCGGCGACCTTCTACGTGTCACTGTTCCCCGACTCCCGGATCACCTCGGTGAGCCGCTACCCGGAAGGCGGACCCATGCCGGCCGGCCAGGCGATGGTCGTCGAGTTCGAGCTCGAAGGCCTCCCCGTCAGCGCGATGAACGCCGGGCCCATCTTCTCCTTCACCGAGGCGTTCTCCTTCTCCGTCAGAGCCGACACCCAGGACGAGATCGACCGACTCTGGGACGCCCTCATCGCCGACGGCGGTGCCCCGAGCCAATGCGGCTGGCTCAAGGACCGCTGGGGACTGTCCTGGCAGATCGTGCCCGGCATCCTCGCCGAACTGCAGAACGACCCCGACCGTGAACGCGCGGCACGAGCCATGCGATGCATGATGGGGCAGACCAAGCTCGTCATCGCCGAACTCGTCGCCGCCGCGGACGATCGCTAGCGGCTCCTCCACAAGCGACCGACAGCCGGGACACCGCCCCTCCGAGACACCGACGCAGTCCACCGTCAGCAGCTCCTGACAGACTTGCCGCATGTCCCACCCCAGCACGCCCATCCCCGCCCACCCCGAACCAGCCCCCACCGGATCGGTCGCCGAGGCCACATCGGCGCTCGCCGCACTCACGGGCGTTCCGGGGGCCACGTTCCACGACGGTCAGCTCGAGGCGATCCTCGCGCTCGTCGACGAACATCGTCGTGCGCTCGTCGTCCAGCGCACCGGTTGGGGCAAGTCCGCCGTCTACTTCATCGCGACCGCCCTCCTGCGCCGACGGGGCGCCGGGCCGACCCTGTTGGTCTCGCCGTTGCTCGCGCTCATGCGCGACCAGGTGGCGGCCGCCGAGCGCGCCGGTGTGCGCGCGGTGGCGATCAACTCGGCGAACGCGCACGAATGGGACGACGTCCGGGCGCGGCTGGAGGCCGACGAGGTCGACGTCCTGCTCGTTTCACCCGAGCGGCTCAACAATCCGCGCTTCCGCGATGAGCAGCTCCCGACCCTCGTGGCCCGCACGGGCATGCTGGTGGTGGACGAGGCGCACTGCATCTCCGACTGGGGTCACGACTTCCGACCCGACTACCGGCGGCTCGCCGAACTGATCGGGCGTCTTCCTACCGAGGTCCCGGTCTTGGCGACCACCGCGACGGCCAACGCACGCGTCGTCCGCGACATCGCCGAGCAGCTCACCGCACCCGGTGCCGCAGCCTCCCGCGGAGCCGAGGTGCTCACCATCCGTGGCTCGCTCGCGAGGGCGTCCCTCCGGCTCGGCGTGCTCCGGCTGCCGGAGTCACGGGACCGCCTCACCTGGCTGCTCAGCCACCTCGGCGGGCTCACCGGGTCCGGCATCATCTACACGCTCACGGTGTCCGCCGCGGAGGACACCGCGCGGCTGCTGCGCGAGGCCGGTCACGAGGTCCGGGCGTACACCGGCCGGACCGATCCCGACGAACGCGAGGAGTCCGAACGGCTCCTCAAGGAGAACCGCCTGAAGGCGCTGGTCGCGACGAGCGCGCTCGGCATGGGGTTCGACAAACCGGACCTCGGGTTCGTCGTGCATCTCGGCGCTCCGTCCTCGCCGGTCGCGTACTACCAGCAGGTCGGCCGTGCGGGCCGTGCAACCGAGCACGCAGACGTCCTGCTCCTGCCAGGAGCGGAGGACGAGGAGATCTGGCAGTACTTCGCGACCGCGTCGATGCCGGACGAAGCGCGGGCCACCGCGGTCCTCGACGCACTCGACAGCCAGCCGCGGTCCACGCCCGCGCTCGAGGCACTCGTGAACCTGCGTCGCACACCCCTCGAACTCCTCCTCAAGGTGCTCGACGTGGACGGCGCGGTCCAGCGGGTGGCCGGGGGGTGGGTGTCGACCGGGCAGCCGTGGGTCTACGACCGGGAGCGGTACCGGCGGATCGCCGAGGCCAGGGTGGCGGAGCAGCAGGCGATGCTGGCCTACGAGCGGGGCGACGAGTGCCGGATGCTCGTGCTGCAACGTGAGCTCGACGACGCGAGCGCGGTGCCCTGTGGCCGATGCGACCGGTGCGCCGGGCCGTGGTTCCCCACCGAACTCGACAGTGCGGCGGCCGCTTCGGCATCGGAGGCGCTCGGGCGGGTGGGCGTCGAGCTCGAACCGCGGGCGCAATGGCCGACGGGAGCCGACCGCCTCGGCGTCACCGCGGACGGCGCAGCGGTGAAGGGACGCATCGCGCTCGAGGACCGCCTCGAGGCCGGGCGCGCCCTCGCTCGGCTCACCGACCTCGGCTGGGGCGGTGTCCTCCGCGAGCTCTTCGCCGCGGGCGCGCCCGATGCTCCCGCCTCCCGCGCGGTCATCGACGCGAGCGTCCGCGTCCTGGCGGATTGGCCGTGGACGCAACGACCGGCCGCCGTGGTCAGTGTGCCCTCACGGTCGCGTCCGCAGCTCGTCGACTCCGTGGCGAGGGGCATCGCGTCGCTCGGGCGACTGCCCTACCTCGGGGAGCTCGACCTCGTCGGCGACGGCCCGCGCGGTGGTCCCGGCGGCAACAGCGCCTACCGGCTGGCCGGGGTCTGGGACGCCTTCACCGTCGGATCCGAACTCCGGGCGCAGCTCGCAGCGCTCGAGGGTGCGCCGGTCCTGCTCGTCGACGACCGCGCCGACAGTCGGTGGACGCTCACCGTCGCCGGTCGCGCGCTCCGCCGCGCCGGATCCGGACCGGTCCTCCCGTTCGCGCTCGGGATCGTGGGCTGATCGCCCGTCAGCCCTCGTGGAGACTGGAGCGGGTGTCCTTGGCCAGGTGCCGCGGCAGCAGGATCGTGCAGACGAGTCCGACGACGGCTGCTGCAGCGCAGATCGCAAAGCTCAGGCGGAAGGCGTCCGCACTGGGTGTCGTGACAGCTCCGTCGGTCACGACCTGGGAGGCCAGGATGGCGCCGATCACCGCACTCGCGATCGTGGAACCGAGCGTCCGCATGACGGAGTTGAGTCCGTTGGACGCCGCCGTCTCGCTGGGCGGGACGGCACCCATGATGAGCGTCGGCATGGCGGCGTAGGCGAACCCCACTCCGAAGCCGACCGCGGTGGCCGTGAGCACGGTGTGCCAGACCTCGGTCATGAGTCCGATCGCGATCGCGTACCCGACCGCGATGATCGCGATGCCGATCAGCAGGCTCAATCGGGCGCCCTTGGCTGCGGTCAACCGCGCGGCGACCGGCGACATCGCCCACATGATGAGACCGCTCGGCATGAGGCAGAGGCTCGCGATGAGCATGTTCTGCCCGAGACCGACCCCGGTGCCGACCGGCGCCTCGAGGATGCCCGGGAGGACGACCGTGCTGCCGAAGAAGGCGAAGCCGACCGTGATGGACGCGAGGTTCGTGAAGAGCACCGTCCGCCTGGCGGCGATGCGCAGGTCGACGAGCGGGCTGGCGGAGCGTACCTCGAACCACCCCCAGAGCAGGAGCACGACGACGCCGCCGATCAAGCAGCCGAGCGTCCCGACGCTCGTCCAACCCCACTCGTTGCCCTTCGAGACGGCGAGGAGGATGGGGACGAGGCCGGCGGCGAGACCGATCGCGCCGATCCAGTCGAAACCACCTTCACTCCGAAGGGTGCTCACCGGGACGAAGCGTGCGACGAGGACGAAGCCGATGAGCCCGAGGGCGCCGGCGACCCAGAACAGCACGTGCCAGTCGAGGTACTGCGAGATCACCGCGGAGATCGGCAGACCGACGGCACCACCGATACCGAGCGTGGCACTCACGAGCGCGACCGCGGGGCCGAGCCGCTTCGCGTGGAGCACGTCGCGCAGGATGCTGATGCCGAGCGGGATCACGCCCATCGCCATCCCCTGGAGGGCCCGGGCGACGATGAGCGGGACGATCGTGGACGAGAAGGCGGCGAGCACCGAACCGGCCATCATGATGCCGAGCAGGACGAGCACCATCCGTCGTTTGCCGTAGAGGTCGCCGAGCCGACCGGCGATCGGGGTCGCGACCGCGGCCGACAGGAGCGTCGCCGTCACGACCCACATGCTGTCGGAGGCGTGCACGCCGAGGATCGTGGGGAGCGACGGCACGAGCGGGGTGACGAGCGTCATCATGAACGCCGCGACGAGACCGGTGAACGCGAGGCTCGTCACGACCGCGCGCTCCGGAAGCGGCTTGCGGAGCGCCGCCCGCTCCTCGTCGCTGAGCCAGGGACGCTCGGCCTCAGGCTGGTCCTCGTCGTGGTCGTCGGGCTGCGCTGAATCCTGCGTCACGGGTCCTGTTCCTGTGGAGAGTCGATGCGGCCGAGGCCACTCGGAGTCGAACACCGTCCGTCGGTGCGGTATTCCCGGCTCGGCCACGCCGATGCCGTCCGGCCTCGTCGTCGGTTCAGCGCGGGAGGCGGGGGATCGCCGCGATGAGCTGCTTCGTGTAGGCCTCGGCGGGATCATGGAGGATCTGAGCGGTGGCGCCGGCCTCGACGACCTGCCCGTGTCGGAGGACCACCGTGCGTTCACACAGCGATGCCACCGTGCCGAGGTCGTGCGAGACCATGACCAGGGCCAGGCCGTTCGAAGCCCGCAGCTCGGCGAGGAGCTCGATGATCTGGATCCGGGTGCTCATGTCGAGGGCGCTGACGGGCTCGTCGGCGAGGAGGAGCCGGGGGTTCGGGACGATCGCGCGGGCGATGGCGATCCGCTGCCGCTGGCCGCCCGAGAACTCGTGCGGGAACCGCGACGCCGCGTCGGCGGGCAGTCCCACCGCCTCGAGCGCCGCGGACGCGCGGACGGCCACGTGCTCGGTGGTCGCCAGCCGGAGGGAGCGCAACGGTTCGGCCACGATGCGCCCGATACGTTGCCGCGGGTCGAGCGAGGAGTACGGATCCTGGAAGACGGCCTGCACCGATGCGCGGAATCGACGGACCCGCGTCCGATCGCGCGGGTCCAGCGCGCCACCGTCGAACCGGACCGAGCCCGAGGTCGGCCGGTCGAGGCCGAGCAGCAGTCGGAGGAGGGTGCTCTTGCCGGCGCCGGACTGACCGACGATCCCGACGGCCTCGCCTGCACCGACGGCCAGCGAGACGCCGTCCAGGGCCTCCTGACCACCGCGGTATCGGAAGCCGACCGCGTCAAGCTCGAGGATCGGCGTCGTCGTGATCGGTGCATCGGTCATCGCGGGTCCTCCAGCGCGTCGTCGAGCGCGCGGGCGCTGGCGACCAGACGACGGGTGTCCTCGTGCTGCGGTGCCGTCAGCACCTGCGCCACCGCGCCGCGTTCAACGGCCCGACCATCGCTCAGCACGACGACCTCGTCGACCATGGCCGACACGACGGCGAGGTCGTGACTGATGAACAGGAGCGCCATGCCGCGTTCCCGGACGAGCCGGTCGATGAGCGCGAGCACCTCCGCCTGGACGGTCACGTCGAGGGCCGTCGTCGGCTCGTCCGCGATCAGGAGCTGCGGGCGACCGGCGAGTGCGATGGCGATGGCGACCCGCTGCCGCTGCCCGCCGGACAGCTCATGGGGGTAGGAGGCGGCGATGCGCGCGGTGTCGGTGAGGGACACCTCGACGAGGGCCGCTTCGACGGCCTCCTCGAGCCGTTCGCCCCGGAGCCCCAGATGGCGACGCAGGGGCTCGGCGAGTTGGGCGCCGACCCGCATGAGCGGGTCGAGTGCGGTCAGCGGCTCCTGGAAGACGAGTCCCGCCACCCGGCCGCGGAGCGGCCGCAGCGCGCGGTCCGGGGCGCCGATCACCTGGGTGCCGGCCAGTTCGACGCTGCCGCTCGCGCTCAGCTGCTCGCCGAGCAGCCCGATCACTGCGAGGGAGGTCAAGGACTTCCCGGACCCGGAACCGCCGATGAGGCCGAGGCGACCCCCGGCGGCGATGGTCAGGTCCAGCCCGTCGAGGAGCGGCCGGTCAGTGCCGTCGGGAGCTCCGCGCCGGATGCCTCGGGTGATGGTCAGGCCGGAGATGTCGAGGAGATCGCTCATGCGCCGCGCCTCCTCGTCGGATCGCCGAGGTCCCGCAGGCCGTCCGCGATGAAGTTCACGCCCACCACGAGCATCACCACGGCGACGCCCGGAGCGATCGCGCCGATCGGTGCCGTCGTGACGGTGGCCTGGGCCTCCTGCAGCAGGCGTCCCCAGGAGGCGTTCGGCGGTGGCGCGCCGAGGCCGAGGTACGACAGGCTCGCTTCGGCGAGGACGGCGATGCCGAACTGCAGTGCGAGGTTGACGGTCAGGGTGGGCCAGATGTTCGGGAGCACGTGCTGGCCGATGACACCGGCCCAGCTCGTCCCGGCGGTCCTGGCCGCGACGACGTACTGCTCGCTGAGGACCCGCTTCGTGAGGATCCGGGTCAGGCGGGCCACGATGGCCGACATGGCGAGTCCGATCGCGATGATCGCGGTGCCGAGTGACGCGCCCTGCGCGGCCACGATGAGCATGGCGAGCAGGAGCACCGGGAAGGCGATCACGACGTCGAGCGCGGCGGAGATCGTGTCGTCCAGCCAGGCCGATGCGAAGGCCGCGGCGAGTCCCACGGCGATCCCGATGACCGCCCCGACCGCGACGGCCCCGGCGCCGGTCACGAGCGCGATGCGCGCGCCGATCATGAGCTGGGTCATGAGGTCGCGACCGAGCTTGTCGGTACCGAGCCAGTGGGTGCCGGTCGGACCTTCGAGACGACCGCCGGCGGTGTCCGTGGGGGCGAAGGGCAACCACACGAGCGAGACGGCCGCCAGGACGGCGATGACGCCGACGAGGACCAGTCCGACGGTCAGCGTCGCGGACCTGGCGCGTCGCCGCACCGGGCGGCGGTCGGTGAGCGCGGTCTGGGCGTCGACGGCGCTCATCGGAGCCCGTTCCCCGAGATCGAGGTGCGCAGACGCGGATCGATGAGCCGTTGCGCGATGTCGGCGAGGAAGCCCGTCAGGAGGACGACGAGGGTCGAGACGAGGAGGATGCCCTGGATGTTCGGGTAGTCGTGCTGCTGGATCGCCGTCAGGAGCATCGACCCGAGGCCCGGCAGGCTGAACACGCTCTCGACCACGACGGCGCCGAGGAAGGTGGTGGCGAGCTCGATGCCGAGGATCGCGACGACGGGCACCGCGGCGTTCCGGGCGCCGTGTCGGAGCAGGGCCTCGCCGAAGCCGGCTCCCTGCGCCCGCGAGGACCGCAGGTAGTCGCTGCCGACCACGTCGAGCGTGGCGGAACGGACGTACCGGGTGACCGACGCACTCATGACGATGGCGATGGTGATGACCGGAAGGGCGAGGCTCGTGAGCGCCGCGGCGGGGTCGGCCCAGTCGTCGCGCGGGAAGCCGCCGGACGGGAACAGCCGGAGCGTCACCGCGAACACGCTGACGAGCAGGATGCCGACCCAGAACACCGGCACGGCTATCCCGAGCTGCGAGAGGCCGGACAACGCGATGCCGTACCAGCGGTCGGCTCGCAGCGCGGACACGACACCGGCCACGAGGGCGAGCACCACGGCGAGGAGGAACGCGAGGAGCGTCAGCGGCACGGTGACCTGAAGGCGCGACGCGATCTCCGGTCCGACCGGGAGCGAACTCACGAACGAGGAACCGAGGTCGAGGGTCATGACGCCGCCGAACCAGGCCGCGAACTGCTCGCCGAGCGGCCGGTCGGCTCCCACCTGCTCGCGTGCAGCGTCGATCTGCTCCTGCGTGGCGTTCACCGAGAGGAGGGCGTTCGACGGGTCGCCCGGCAGCAGGCGGAGCAGCACGAACAGCACGGTCATGGCGACGAGGAACGACACCACGAGGAACGCGGATCGGCGCAGCAGGTAAGCGAGCATGGTGGACCTCAGCGTAGCGAGGCCCGGGCCGACCGGGCGGTGCCGGTCGGCCCGGGCGACGACTACTTGCGGACGATGTCCGCCACGAAGAACTGCGAGTTCAGGCCGTTGACGCCGTATCCCGAGACATCACTCGCGGCGACGACGATCTGCGGGTAGAGGTACAGCCACACGCTCGCCGCGTCCTCGGCGATCTGCTCGTTGACGAGCTTCAGCTTCGCGGTCTGCTCCTCGGTGGTCGTCGCCTGTTCGGCCTCCGACACCCACTGGGTCACCTCGGGGTTGTCGTAGCCCCAGTAGAAGTCCGGGTTGCCGTACCAGACGACATCACGGTCGTTCACATGCTCCTGGAGCGTCGCCTGGAAGTCGCGTTCCTTGAACACCTTCGAGTACCACTCGTCCGCACTGATCGTGTTGATCTCGACCGTGATGCCGACCTTCGCGAGTTCACTCTGGAGGAACTCGGCGACGGCCGGGTGCGGGTCGTAGCTCGGGGTGTCGAGCGTGAACGTGAAGCCGTCGGCGAAGCCCGCTTCGGCGAGCTGCTGCTTGGCGAGCTCTGGGTCGTAGGGGTTCACCTGCGTGAGGTCTTCGTACCAGGGGTCCGTCGGCGGGACCATCGACCCGATGAGTGTGCCGTAGTCACCCCAGATGGACGAGAGCAGCTTCTTGGTGTCGATCGCGGAGTAGACGGCCTTCCGGACGAGCGCCTGGTCGAACGGGGCGACCCGGTCGTTGAAGGCGAGCAGCTCCTTCGTCGTGGAGTCGCCGTCGGAGACGACGTAGTCCGCGTTGTCGGTGAACTGGCTCAGCTGGTCGGGGCTCTGCACGCTCGTGATGATGTCGATCTGCTTCGTGACGAGCGCATTGCTGAGCGCGGTCGCGTCGGTGAAGTAGGTGAAGACCACCTCCGCGTTCTTGGCGGGCTCACCCCAGTAGTCGTCCCAGCGCTCGAGGCTCAGAGTGCTGCCGCGCTTCCAGTCGCCGAGCGTGTACGGACCTGTGCCGTCCTCGGTCGTCTTGAGGTCCTTCGCCGCGTCGTTGACGATCCAGACGTAGCTCAGGTTGTAGATGAAGGAGATGGAGCGCTCGGAGAGGGTGATGACGACGGTCCTGTCGTCGGGGGTCGCGATGTCCGAGATCACCGCGAAGCTGCTCTTCCGCGCCGACTGCGAGTCCTCGGCGGTCACGGCTTCGATGCTCGACTTCACATCTGCCGAGGTGAGTGGGTCGCCGGAGTGGAAGGTGACGCCGTCCTTGAGGGTGAAGGTGTACGTCAGGCCGTCGTCGCTCACGGTGCTGTCGGCGGCGAGCACGGGCTCGACCTCGCCGTCGTCCGTGAGGCGGTAGAGGCCCTCGTACACGTTGCCGGTGAAGGCCTCCGTGACGCCCTGGCCGCCGCCGCCGGTGTTGCTGAGGTTCTGCGGCTCGTAGAGCGAGCCGACGGCGATGGTCGCGTCGTCGCCCGTCGCCGAGCTGCCACCACCACCGGCGCAGCCGGCGAGGGCGACGGCGGCGGCGACGGACAGGGCGACGAGCCCGATGGTTCTCTTCACGGATACTCCTGTGGTGTGGGGGTGCTGGTGCTGGGTGCGGGCTGTGGGGTGTGGCGGTGTGGACGGGTCAGACGGCGTAGAGGTCGAAGCCCTCGCGGAACCGGGCGATCCGTTCCCCGGCGAGGACCGCTCCGGCGAACCGGTTCTGCGGCGGCGGCATCGGACAGTTGTACTGCACGGAGAAGCCGCAGGGCGGCACGAACGCGCGGTTGAAGTCGAGGACGACCTCGCCCGCCGTGCCGAAGCCGCCGTCGTCGGTCCGCTGCACGAACAGGAACCGGCCGGCGCCGTAGGTGCCCGATTCGTCGTCGCGACCGTTCGTCGCGTCGCCGAACACGAGGAGCAGCGTGCCGCCGTCGTCGAAGGCGCTCATCGTGTACTCGACCCCGTCTCGCGTGAACACGATGTCGCCGGGGACGACGAGCTCCCGTGATCCGCCGTTGTCGCGGATGTGCTCGAAGGGCACGGTCCGCGAGCCGTCGACCGGCGTGAACCGCGCCGTCTGGACCCAGGCGGGGTCGTACGGGAAGACGTCGATGCCCTCGAACGCGCGGATGGCGGGTGCGTTCGCGTCCCAGCGGCGGACACCGACCTCGTCCTGGCCCGTGTCGAGGTGGGTGCGGCGGAGCGTCGTCACCGTGACGCCGCTCGGCTGCTCGGCGGCGATGGCGGCTGCGGCCTCGTCGACGGTGGCCGGCGTCTCCTCCGCGAGCCAGCGTGTCTCGACGAGGGCGAGGTTGCCGAGCGGCGAGGTCACGGCGGCTCGGCGGTCGTCGCGCCAGGCGTCGTGCTCGGCGATCGCGTTCGGCTGCGGGGCGGTGTGGATCGGCATGTCTCGATTCTCCGGATGACGGCGGGCGGGTCCCAATCGTGTGTCCTTCGGAGTCCAGCTCGTTTCGGGCGGGAACTATTCCCGAGCCCGGCGACGACCCTGCGCAGGACGGCGAGCGACGGGGTCGCGCCGTTCTGGGAGGATGTCCTCATGAACGCCACGCTCGTCCGCATGCCCGCCGATCGACTGCGGGGGTGGATGCTCGCCGCGAACGCACAGTACCGCCTCGAACGCATCGAAGCGGGGGAGACCGAGGCGGAGGCGACGGCGAAGGCGGCGCAGTCCCTCGCCGAGACGTTCCCGGCCGGCCGGCTCCAGGTCGGACACCTCGTGTTCGAGGTGGTCCTCGACGACGCCGCGGTCGGCGTGCTCTGGATCGGACCGCGGAGCACGAGCCACCCGGACGAGTGGTGGGTCTGGGACGTGGAGATCGACGAGTCGTTCCGTGGCCGTGGGCTCGGTCGGCAGGCCATGCAGCTCGCCGAGACGGCGGCCAAGGAGCAGGGCGCGAAGACGCTGGGGCTGAACGTGTTCGGGTTCAACCGGATCGCGCGCGGCCTGTACGAGTCGCTCGGCTACGAGACGATGGCCGTGCAGATGCGCAAGGCGCTCTAACGCGGGTCCAGCCCGTCGATCAGCTCGGTCATGACCCGGTCGGCGAGTGATGGAGGCTTCGGGTGCCCGTCGGCGGTGGTCCGCGAGGTCGTCGCGCGGTCGAGCGCGAGGACCTCTCCGTGGAGGTGCTCCATCTTCGCGTCGAGCCTGGAGGCCGCCTCGGCGGCGTGCTTGAGCTCGGCGAGCAGGCTGTCCGGCACGGCCTTGTCGTACTTGTAGTAGATCTTGTGTTCGAGGCTCGCCCAGAAGTCCATGGCGATCGTCCGGAACTGGATCTCGACGGGCACCTGTACGACGCCGTCGGACATGAACACCGGAACCTCGACGATCACGTGGAGGCTCTGGTACCCGTTCGGCTTCGGGTTCGCGATGTAGTCCTTGACCTTCACCACGGTGATGTCCTGCTGGCTCGTCAGGAGTTCGAACACCTTGTACGTGTCGGAGATGAAGCTGCAGGTGACGCGGATGCCCGCGATGTCGGTGATGTGTTCGCGGATGTCGTCGATGTCCTGCCCGTACTGCTTGCGTTCGATCTTGCCGATGATGCTCTCCGGCGACTTCAACCGCGAGCTGATGTGCTCGATCGGGTTGTAGTCGTGGATCTGCGTGAACTCCTCCTTGAGGATGTTGAGCTTCGTGGTGATCTCGTCGATGCCGAACTTGTACAGCATCATGAACCGCGTGAACTCGTCCTTGAGGCGCTTCAGCTCCTCGAGGTTGTCCGACGACGTTGGTCCGGTCATGGGCGTGCACTCCAGCTCTGTCTCCGACGGGCCGACGGCCCGCTCGCACTCTACTGAAGCGGCCTTGGAACGCCTCTCAGCCTCCTGTGAATCAGGACCGTGCCGGGCGCTTCAGTGCTGCAGGGCCGCGCGGCGGCGTGACGAGGCCTGGAGCCGGCGGGCGCGCCCGGCGGTCAGCATCAGGCCGAGGACGACCCCGGCGACGGCACCGGACGTGTTCGCGAGGAGGTCGCGGGGATCGCTCACGCGTCCGGGGATCGCGAGCTGCGCGGCCTCGATGCCGACCGTCAGCGCCGCTGCGACGAGGATGGCGAGCCACCAGCGCCGCCGTCCGAGCAGGAGCAGGAAGAAGACGCCGATCGGGACGAACATGGCGATGTTCGCCCCGAACTCGAGGCGTTCGTAGGTGATCCAAGCCGTCGACTCCCACCGAGCGAGGACGTCGACGAGTCGGTACACGAGGGATTCGGTCCTGCCGTCGAAGGGCCGAGGGCCGAGGGTGATGGTCGCCACGAGCGCGAGGTACACCACGGTGAGGGTGCTGAGCACGGGATGGCGGCGGAACATCGGCCCAGCATGCCCGAGTCACCTTGGCGGCGCTTGAGTGTTCCCTGGACGGGGTCGATGCGTCGCCGATGAGGCCGGTCGGATTGCCAGCAGCGCGTCAGCGCCCTCGCAACCGCTCGATGTCGCGTCGTTCACGCTTCGTCGGTCGACCGGCGCCCCGGTCGCGGACGGCCACGACCTGCCGTTCCGCCGGCGTCGGCAGCGGGGGAGAGCGGTCGATGAGACATTCCGCCGCGACGTCCGCGCCGACCCGTTTCACGATGAGGCGCCGGACCTCCACGATCCGGTCGAAGCCCGCCACGCGGAGCCGGACCTCGTCGCCGATCCTGACGGCCTGTGCCGGCTTCGCCCGATCGCCGTTGACCCGGACGTGGCCGGCTCGACAGGCGGTCGCGCCGGCCGAGCGGGTCTTCGTCAGCCGGACCGCCCAGATCCATGCGTCGACGCGTACGCTCGACGGGCTGTCCATCCTCCGATGGTAGAGCAGCCCATCGGTAGACTCGACCCGTGACTGACGGGGCGGGGCGCGGGGCTCGACGGACCGGTGAAGACCGCGTCGTCACCCTCCCGAACGCGCTCAGCGTCTTCCGGATCCTCCTCGTCCCGGTCTTCCTGATCCTCCTCGTGCAGGGGCAGGACCTGTTGGCCCTCGCGACGCTCGCGTTCTCCGGCGTCACCGACCTGCTCGACGGGTGGATCGCGAGACGGTTCGACCAGATGACGAAGCTCGGCCGTCAACTCGATCCGGCCGCCGATCGCCTCTACATCCTCGCGGCGTTGATCGGTCTCGCGGCCCGCGGACTGATCCCGTGGTGGTTGCTCGTCGTCGTCTTCGCCCGCGACCTGCTGCTCGTCGGGCTCGCCGTCGCGCTCCACCGGTCCGGCACCGGCGTGCTGCCGGTCATCCGCGTGGGGAAGTGGGGTACGGCGCTGCTCTTCATCGGGCTCCCGGTCCTCATGCTCGGCCAGGCGTTCCCAGCCGTCGCGATGATCGCGGCGCCGCTCGGTTGGGTGTCGGTGATCGCCGGAGCGACGCTCTACTGGTGGGCCGGCATCCTCTATCTGCTGCAGACCGTGCGCATCTCGGGGGATGCCCGTTCGAAGCAGCGGGAACGGGCCGGATCCGGCGGGTCACCCTCGACCGGGCGGCTCGACAGCGACGCCACATCGGATACGCTTGACGGAGAGGAGGTCGACGGTGGCTGAGCACGATGAGAAGTATCCCGCGACCGGGGCGTACACGCCGGGAGCCGTCGACGACGGTGCCCCGACGAGCGGCTCGGGCGATCGGGAAGTCGACACGACACTCACCTTCGGTGAAGACCTCGGAGCGGCCCTCGCGGCGATCGACTCCGACGTCACCGCTGAGGAGCACGAGGCGATCGCGGCCCTGCCGTCCGGTTCCGCCCTGCTGATCGTCCGTCGTGGTCCGAACGCCGGTGCGCGGTTCCTCCTCGACGCCGACGTCACGACCGTCGGACGTCACCCCGAGGCAGACATCTTCCTCGACGACGTCACGGTGTCGCGTCGGCACACCGAGTTCCACCGTCACGGGACCGCGTTCGAGATCCGCGACCTCAACTCGCTGAACGGCACGTACTTCGACGGTGTCCGCATCGACAAGGCGATCCTGCGTGACGCCGCCGAGGTGCAGATCGGCAAGTTCCGCCTCACCTTCTACGCGTCGCGGATCGACCTCGCCTCCCAGCTGGGAAGCTAGTGGCGGCAGCCAGCGCGAACGCGCGAAGCGATGGCGCTCCGCTGCTGAGCATCGGGCAGGTGCTCGCACGCCTCACTCCGGAGTTCCCCGAACTGAGCAATTCGAAGCTCCGGTTCCTCGAGGAGCAGGGGCTGGTGTCCCCGGCACGGACGAAGTCGGGCTACCGGAAGTTCTCGAGTGAGGATCTCGAACGTCTGCGGCTGATCCTGTCGATGCAGCGCGACCACTACTTCCCCCTCAAGGTCATCCGCACCTACCTCGTCGAGGTCGACGCGGGACGGTCGCCCCTGTTCCCGGGCAGCGGGCAAGCCGTCGGCGCGCCGTCGATCCATCCCGGCGTTCGCAGGTTCTCGCGGAACGAACTGATCCGCGAAGCCGGCGCCACCCCGATGCTCTTCAACGACGCCGTGAGCGCGTCGCTGATCCTGCCCGCCGAGAACTACGGCGAGGACGTCGCGTCCCTCCTGCGGATCCTGGTGGAGTTGCAGCGCTCCGGCATCGAACCACGGCACCTCCGCGGGTTCCGCGCCTCGATCGAGCGTGAGGTCGGGCTCATCGAGAGCGCGTTGAGCGCCGTCGCCAAGCGGAACGACGCCGCCGGCCGGGCACGCACCGCCGACCGGGCGCTGGAGATCGCCGCACAGCTCGAGGGCGTGCGGTCGAACCTCGTCCGCTCGGCACTCGAGCGACACCAATCCTCCTGATCGACCTCCCAGGGCGTAGACTGCCCTCATCCATCACGGCCAGGTCACAGTTCGATCACTCGTCACGACACGCCGTCCGTTTCGAACGGATGTCGCAGCGTTGACCGGGGCGGATCGGTAGCGTGGTGGGAGTGGTCAAGCCGTCTCGACGCCCCCGTCGAGACCGTACCGACCGTGCAGCGAACATCGAGGAGAAGCAGACATGAGTGAACTCAGTCGCGACGGGGCGTCACGGTACGGTGACCTCGGGCTGCTGTTCACCGACGGGCTTCCAGAACTCGAAGAGGGCCAGGGCTACCGCGGAGCGGTCGCCGCCCGTGCAGCCGGCATCAGCTACCGCCAGCTCGACTACTGGGCCCGGACGGGTCTGGTCGAGCCGACCGTGCGCGGTGCATCCGGGTCCGGAACGCAGCGCCTCTACGGCTTCCGCGACATCCTCGTCCTCAAGCTCGTCAAGCGACTGCTCGACACGGGCATCTCCCTGCAGCAGATCCGCACGGCGGTCGACCAGCTCCGCGAAGCGGGCATCGTCGACCTCGCCCAGACCACGCTCATGAGCGACGGCGCGAGTGTGTACCTCTGCACCTCGAACGACGAGGTCATCGACCTCGTCAGTCGCGGACAGGGCGTCTTCGGCATCGCCGTCGGCAAGGTGCTGCGCGAGGTGGAGTCCACGCTCATCGAGTTCGACGCACAGTCGGCCGACCCCATGGACGAGCTCGCAGCACGTCGCTCCGCTCGCAGCGCCTGACCCGAGCCGAAGGCGCAGGTCCTGAGCCTGTCGAACGGTTCACCGACGCGCGCCACACGTTCCCTGAGCACGCATCTCGGGTACTTGGTGCTCCTGCCGGTCCCTGAGCCTGTCGAAGGGCGACCCGAGCGAGCGCCTGGGCCGGGAGGCGGCCGAACGTTCTCGCCGCGACCTCAGCTGTCGGTGGAGGGCGCTTCGACGGCGGCGGGGCTGGTGACGGCAGCCGGCTCCGGGGGAGCGCCGTCGGCGTACTCGCCGACGCGGCCCGTGCGCAACACGCGGTCGAGGAGTGAGTCGAAGTTCTTCGCCATCTCCTGCGCCGTGTCACCCGGCCACACGTGGACGGGCTTGGCGGCACCCTGAGCCTGCTGGAGGGACGTGCGCTCCAGCAGCTGCGGGTTGAGGATGAGGGGACCGAACATGTCGCGCAGTTCCTTGATGCGGAACTGGTGCTCCATCGACTGCGGACGCACCCGGTTGACGATGATGCCGAGCGGCTGCAGCCGGGGGCTCAGCCCGCGACGGATCTCCTCGACGGCGCGGAGGGCGCGGTCGGCTGCGGAGACCGAGAACAGGCCCGGCTCCGTGACGACGGCGACGCGGTCGCTCGCCGCCCAGGCGGTGCGGGTGAGCGCGTTGAGCGAGGGGGCGCTGTCGATCAGGACGAGGTCGTACTCCTCCTCGACGTGCGCGAGCGCCTCTTCCAGGCGCCAGATGTCGCGGATGCTGGGGTGCGGGCCGTCGAAGTTGATCGCAGACGGGCTACCGATCATGACGTCCATCTTGCCCGGGTGGATCTTCGTCCAGCCGCTCGCCACGATCGCCTGCTCGACGATCTTCTTCTTCGGCGAGGTCAGCACATCCGTCACCGTGAGGTGCCCTGCGACGTCGACGGCCATGCCGGTCGAGACGTCGGATTGGGGGTCGAGATCCACGACCAGCGTGCGGATGTCCTTCGAGAACGCGGCGGAAGCCAGGCCAAGGGTGACGGTGGTCTTGCCGACGCCCCCCTTCAGGGAGCTAACGCTGAGTACATGCACAAGGCTCAACGTTACCGTGACTAGGCTAGGGAATCTCAACGTTTGCTGAGTTGGCTGTTGTGGGAAGGGTTCCATGTTCAGGAAGATTCTTGTCGCCAATCGCGGAGAGATCGCCATCCGGGCGTTCCGTGCCGCGTACGAGCTGGGGGCGAAGACGGTTGCGGTGTTCCCCTATGAGGACCGCAACTCGATGCATCGGCTGAAGGCCGATGAGGCTTACCAGATCGGCACGGAGGGTCATCCGGTGCGCGCCTACCTCGACGTCTCGGAGATCATCCGCGTCGCGAAGGAGTCGGGCGCCGACGCGATCTACCCCGGGTACGGCTTCCTCTCCGAGAATCCGGAACTGGCCGAGGCCGCCCGGGCAGCCGGCATCACCTTCATCGGTCCGCCGTCCTCGGTCCTGGAGATGGCCGGTAACAAGGTGACCGCCAAGGAGCACGCCATCGCGGCCGGGGTCCCGGTCCTGAAGTCGACGCCGGCCAGCCGCGACATCGAAGAGTTGCTCGCCGGTGCCGCCGACATCGGATTCCCGATCTTCGCGAAGGCGGTCGCCGGTGGTGGTGGCCGTGGCATGCGCCGCGTCGACAACGCCGAGGACCTCCGCGGAGCCCTCGAGGCCGCCATGCGCGAGGCGGACAGCGCCTTCGGCGACCCGACGATGTTCCTCGAGCAGGCCGTCGTCCGCCCCCGGCACATCGAGGTCCAGATCCTGGCGAGCGCCGACGGCGAGACCATCCACCTCTTCGAGCGCGACTGCTCGGTGCAGCGCCGACACCAGAAGGTCGTCGAGATCGCGCCGGCCCCGAACCTCGACGAGGACACCCGTCAGGCGATGTACCGCGACGCCATCGCGTTCGCCAAGTCGATCGGCTACGTCAACGCCGGGACGGTCGAGTTCCTCCTCGACACCGCGGGGGAGCGCGCCGGTCAGCACGTGTTCATCGAGATGAATCCGCGCATCCAGGTCGAGCACACCGTGACCGAGGAGGTCACGGACGTCGACCTCGTCCAGTCGCAGATGCGCATCGCCGCCGGCGAGTCGCTCGGCGACCTCGGCCTCACGCAGGAGTCCCTGCACCTCCGTGGCTTCGCACTCCAGTGCCGCATCACCACCGAGGACCCCACGGCGGGCTTCCGTCCCGACACCGGGAAGATCACGACCTACCGTTCTCCGGGCGGCGGCGGCATCCGACTCGACGGCGGTACGGTCGCCTCCGGCGCCCAGATCAGCCCCCACTTCGACTCGATGCTCGCGAAGCTCACCTGCCGCGGGCGCACCTTCGAGGCGGCCGTCACCCGCGCCAAGCGCGCCCTCGCCGAGTTCCGCATCCGCGGCGTCTCCACGAACATCCCGTTCCTGCAGGCGGTCCTCGAAGACGCCTCGTTCGTGGCCGGCGACCTCAGCACCTCCTTCATCGACGAGCGTCCGCAGCTCCTCCGCGGCCACGTCTCGAAGGACCGCGGGACGAAGATCGTGAACTGGCTCGCCGACGTCACGGTCAACCAGCCCAACGGGTCGCGTCCGTCCGGACCGGACCCGGTCGAGAAGCTGCCCGCGATCGACATCACGACCGACGCCCCGGCCGGCTCGCGTCAGCGGCTGCTCGAGCTCGGACCGAAGGGCTTCGCTGACGCCCTCCGCGCCCAGACCGCCCTCGCCGTGACCGAGACCACCTTCCGCGACGCCCACCAGTCGCTCCTGGCCACGCGCGTCCGGACGAAGGACCTGCTCGCGGTCGCACCGTTCGTGTCGCGGCTCACCCCCGAGCTGCTCTCCGTCGAGGCCTGGGGTGGCGCGACGTACGACGTGGCCCTCCGCTTCCTCGGTGAGGAGCCGTGGGAGCGCCTGGCCTCGCTGCGTCAGGCGATGCCGAACATCGCGATCCAGATGCTGCTGCGCGGCCGGAACACCGTCGGCTACACGCCCTATCCCACGGAGGTGACGAACGCCTTCGTGCGGGAGGCCGCCGACACCGGGATCGACATCTTCCGGATCTTCGACGCCCTCAACGACGTGTCGCAGATGCGCCCGGCCATCGATGCGGTCCTGGAGACGGGGACGACCGTGGCGGAGGTCGCCGTCTGCTACACCGGCGACCTGCTGAACCCGGCCGAGGACCTCTACACCCTCGACTACTACCTCCGTCTCGCCGAGAAGATCGTCGAGTCCGGTGCCCATGTGCTCGCCATCAAGGACATGGCTGGGCTCCTCCGTCCGTCCGCGGCGGCCAAGCTCGTCGCGGCGTTCCGCGAGCGGTTCGACCTGCCGGTCCACGTGCACACGCACGACACCCCCGGTGGACAGCTGGCGACCCTCCTCGCGGCGAGCAACGCGGGCGCCGATGCGGTCGACGTCGCGAGCGCGCCGATGGCCGGCACGACGAGTCAGCCGTCCGCGTCCTCGCTGGTCGCCGCGCTGGCCCACACGGAGCGCGACACCGGCATCTCCCTGCAGGGGATCGCCGACCTCGAGCCCTACTGGGAGGCCGTCCGCGCGATGTACCGGCCGTTCGAGTCAGGACTCGCGGGGCCGACCGGTCGCGTGTACACGCACGAGATCCCGGGCGGTCAGCTGTCGAACCTCCGCCAGCAGGCGATCGCGCTCGGACTCGCAGACCACTTCGAGCTCATCGAGGACATGTACGCGGCCTCCAACAAGATCCTCGGTCGGGTGCCCAAGGTGACCCCGTCGAGCAAGGTCGTCGGCGACCTCGCCCTCCACCTCGCCGCCGTCAAGGCGGACCCGGCGGACTTCGAGGCCAACCCCGACAAGTACGACGTCCCGGACTCCGTCGTGGGGTTCATGGCGGGCGAACTCGGGGAGCTCCCGGGCGGATGGCCGGAGCCGTTCCGCTCGAAGGTCCTCGCCGGTCGTTCGGTCGACATCGGGATCACGCCGATCTCCGCTGCGGACCAGGCCTCGCTCGACGGCGGGTCCGCCGAGCGCCGCTCGACCCTCAACCGCCTGTTGTTCCCGGCGCCGACCAAGCAGTTCGAGCAGCAGCGCGACCTGTACGGCGACCTCTCCGTCGTCGACACCGCCGACTACCTGTACGGCCTCGAGCCGGGCATGGAGCACGTCGTCGAGATCGACAAGGGCGTCCGGCTGTTCGTCGGGCTCGAAGCGATCGGTGCGGCCGACGAGAAGGGCATGCGCACCGTCATGGCGACCCTCAACGGTCAGCTGCGGCCGGTGTTCGTCCGCGACCGCAGCATCGAGGTCGACTCCCGCGCGGCCGAGAAGGCCGACACCTCCGTCCCCGGTCAGGTGGCCGCGCCGTTCTCCGGTGTCGTGACCGTCAAGGTCGCCGTCGGCGACCGCGTCGAGGCCGGCCAGCCGGTCGCCTCGATCGAGGCCATGAAGATGGAGGCGGCGATCACGACCGCCGTCGCCGGCGTCGTCGACCGCCTCGCCATCCCGGCGACCCAGCAGGTCGAGGCGGGCGACCTGCTCGTCGTCGTGAAGCCGAGCGCCTGACCCTCCCGAGACCGGCCGCGTCCCTCCTCGAGGCGACGCGGCCGGTCTCCGCGTCCACCACACCTGTCCCGCCCGGAAGGATCCAACCCGTGACGACACGACCCATCAGACACTTCGGCGACCCGGTCCTGAAGGCTCCGACGGCCGAGGTCGTCACGATCGACGACGACATCCGCAGCCTCGTCCGCGATCTCGTGGACAGCGTGGAGCTCCCCGGCCGTGCCGGCGTCGCCGCGACGCAGATCGGTGTCGGACTCCGCGTGTTCAGCTACAACGTCGACGGCGTCATCGGGTACCTCATCAACCCGAAGCTCGTCGAGGTGCGCGGTGAACTCGAGGAGATCGGCGAGGGCTGCCTGTCGGTGCCCGGACTCTGGTTCCCGACGCCGCGCCATCCCTACGCCCGTGCCGTCGGCATCGACCTCGACGGGCAGGAGCTCGTCGTCGAGGGTGAAGGACTCCTCGCCCAGGCGTTGCAGCACGAGACCGACCACCTCGACGGCATGCTCTACCTCGACCGGCTGTCGAAGGAGCACCGCCGCGAGGCGATGAAGCAGGTCCGCGAGAGCGACTGGTTCTAGACGCCGGTCGACGGGCCCAGCGGTCGTCGACCGACCGCCGAGCCCGTCGAGGCGCTACTTCAGGGACATCCCCTGGGTCTCGGGCGAACCCGCTCCGAGGTACATGCCCTCGATCGTCTCCGCGAAGTCCTTGAGGATCACGTTCCGCTTGATGCTGAGCTTCGGCGTGAGGTGCCCGCTCGCCTCCGTGAGCTCGTCGTCGAGGATGACGAACTTGCGGATCGACTCCGCGCGGGACACCTTGGTGTTGGCCTCGTCGATGGCGCGCTGGACGGCGGCGAGCACCGCGGGGTTCCGAGCAGCCTCGGCGGCGCTCATCGAGGCGTCCTGGCCGTTGTTGGCGAGCCATGACGGCAGCATCTCGGTGTCGAGCGTGATGAGGGCGCTGATGAACGGCTTCTGATCGCCGACGACGACGACCTGGCCGACGACCGGGGTCGCGCGGATCGGGTCCTCGAGCGCCGCCGGGGCGACGTTCTTGCCGCCCGCAGTGACGATGATCTCCTTCTTCCGCCCGGTGATCGTGAGGAAGCCGTCGGCGTCGAAGGAGCCGATGTCGCCGGTGCGGAACCAGCCGTCGTCGAAGGCCTCCGCCGTCGCCTCGGGGTTCTGCCAGTACTCCTTGAAGACGTTGATCCCGCGCACCTCGACCTCGCCGTCGTCGGCGATGCGGAGGGAGACGCCGGGGAGTGCCGGTCCGACCGTCCCGATCTTCGACTTCTGGGCGAGGTTCACCGTCGCGGGCGCGGTGGTCTCGGTGAGGCCGTAGCCCTCGAGGATGACGATGCCGAGCGCGTGGAAGAAGTGACCGAGTCGCGGACCGAGTGGAGCGCTGCCGGAGACCGCGTACCGCACCCGGCCGCCCATGGCCGTGCGGATCTTCGACAGCACGAGGCGGTCGAGGACCCGGAACTTCACCTTCAGGCCGAACGGTACGGAACCGCTCTCGAGGGCCTTCGAGTAGGCGATCCCGGTCTCGGCGGCTGCACGGAAGATCTTGCCCTTGCCGCCGGCCTCCGCCTTCTGCTCGGAGGAGTTGTAGACCTTCTCGAAGACCCGGGGGACCGCGAGGAGGAATGTCGGCTTGAACGTGCCGAGCGAGGGGAGCAGCTGCTTCGTGTCGGGCTGATGGCCCGTCTTCACGCCGGAGTGCACGCACAGCACGGCGATGAAGCGCGCGAAGATGTGCGCCGTCGTGATGAAGAGGAGGGTGGAGGCACCGGGAGCGGACACGACGTCCTTGAGTGCGACTGCCGAGTTCCGCGACAGCTCGACGAAGTTCGAGTGGGTGAGGACGCACCCCTTCGGCCGACCGGTCGAGCCGGAGGTGTAGATAAGGGTCGCCATGTCGGAACCCACCGCGAGGTTGCGACGGCGTTCGATCTCCTCGTCGGGGACGTCGACGCCGGCGGCCGCGATCTTGTCGAGGTCTCCGAGGTCGATCTGCCAGACCCGCGCGACGTCGGGGAGGTCACCGTGCACCTCGTCGAAGCGGGCGAACTGGTCGGGTGTCTCGACCAGCACGCTGGTCGCTCCCGAGTCGCTGAGGATCCACTGCACCTGGCTCGGCGAGCTGGTCTCGTAGATCGGGACGAGGAGTGCTCCGGCGAACCAGACGGCGAAGTCGATGAGGGTCCACTCGTACCGGGTCTTGCACATGAGCCCGATCTTGTCGCCGGGTTCGATCCCCGCGGCGACGAGGCCCTTCGCCAGGGCGACGACCTGCGCGTGGAATTCGGCGGTGGTCACGTCCACCCACTCCGACCCGCGGGGAACGGCGAACAGCGCGGCGTCGGGCGCAGCAGCCAGGCGCTTCACGAGCAGATCGGTCGCATTGGCGGATGGGTCTGCTGCGACGACTGCAGGGACGTCGAACTGTTCCACGGCAACTCCTTCGGTACCAGGTCGGCAAGATGTTGCTCCATCCTAGAGCACGGGTGTTTGCGCGGTTTCTGTGGCGCGCAGACGCTCAGTAGACTCGACTGCGGCGCGCGGGCGACCGACTCGACTGACGGTCGGTCACACGCCGCTGCCGGTATCGGCGACATCAGGACAGGGAGACGGCACCGTTATGGCAAACGCGATCGGCATCGACATCGGCGGGACGAAGATCGCGGGCGGGGTCGTCGACGACGACGGTCGGATCCTCGCGGCCGGGCGCACGCCGACGCAGGCCTCCGATCCCGACGCCATCATCGACGACGTCGTCGCCATGGTCCGGTCCTTGGACGACGGCAGCATCTCGAGCGTGGGCGTCGCAGCGCCGGGGTTCTTCGACGGCACGCGCTCGACCGTCTACTACTCGCCGAACATCGCCTGGCGGAACGAGCCCCTGCAGGCCCGGCTGGCCGCGCGGCTGCCCGACAAGGTCGTGACGATCGAGAACGACGCGAACGCCGCGGGTTGGGCCGAGTTCCGGTTCGGTGCGGGGCGCGAGGAACGCAGCATGGTCATGGTGACGATCGGCACGGGTGTCGGCGGGGCGATCGTCCTCGACGACCGGCTGCTGACCGGTGGCTTCGGCAGCGGTGCGGAACTGGGACACATGCGCCTCATCCCGGACGGGCTGCCCTGCGGCTGCGGCGCGCGTGGCTGCGTCGAGCAGTACTGTTCGGGGAACGCGTTGCTCCGGCTCGCGAACGAGGCCGCGGACGCCGGTGGCGACGGTGCCGCCCTCGCCCGAGCCCGGGCCGCGGCCGGCGGACTGCTGAACGGACACCACGTCTCCGCCCTGCTCGAGTCCGGTGATCCCGGCGCCCTCCGATGCCTCAACGAGCTCGCCGATCTGCTGGGGCAGGCCCTCGCGAGCATGTCGGCCATCCTCGACCCCAACATCTTCGTGATCGGCGGCGGCGTCGCCCAGGCCGGCGACCTCCTCCTGGACCCCGTTCGTGAGGCGTTCCTGACGCACCTCCCGGCGCGCGGATTCCACCCGGAGCCGTCCTTCAGCATCGCGCAGCTCGTGAACGACGCCGGGGTCATCGGCGCCGGCGATCTCGCCAGGAGCGCCCTCGTCCTCGGCTGACGACGACGGCAAGACGGAGGAGCACGATGTTCTACTGGTTCATGAAGTACCTGGTCGCCGGCCCGATCCTCAAGTCGATCTTCCGGCCGTGGGTGATCGGTGCCGAGAACATCCCGGAGCACGGCGGCGCGATCATCGCCAGCAACCACCTGTCCTTCATCGACTCGGTGATCCTCCCGCTGTGCGTCGACCGGCGGATCTCCTTCCTGGCCAAGAGCGAGTACTTCCGCGGCAAGGGATTCGGTGGCTGGGCCACGAAGACCTTCATGCTCGGCACGGGGCAGCTCCCGATCGACCGGTCGGGCGGCAAAGCCTCCGAGGCCTCGCTCAACACCGGGCTCGCGGTCCTCGGTGGCGGTCACCTGCTGGGGATCTATCCGGAGGGCACCCGCAGTCCCGACGGGACGATGTACCGCGGCCGCACCGGCGTCGCGCGGATGGTGCTCGAGGCCGGGGTCCCCATCGTCCCCGTCGCGATGATCGACACCGAGAAGGTCATGCCCATCGGCACGAAGCTGCCCCGGATCCGCCGGATCGGGATCGTCATCGGCAAGCCGCTCGACTTCTCGCGGTTCGAGGGTATGGAGGGCGACCGCTTCATCCTCCGCAGCGTCACGGACGAGTTGATGGTCGAGCTCCGCAAGCTCTCGGGCCAGGACTATCGCGACGTCTACGCCACGAGCGTCAAGGAGCGCGCCGCGTCGGCGTGACGCTAAGCTGAAAAACCGGGCCGCGATCGCGGTCCGTTCCCCCTTCCGGGCGGGCTCCGGAGCGCGTCCGGTCGAAGAGAAACAGGAAATCCGTGTCCCACGCTACAGAACCAGTCGTCATGGCCGAACCCTCGGTGATCGCCGGACTGGACTATTGGCGTGAGCTGCCGATCAAGCAGCAGCCGTCATGGCCGGACCAGGCCGCCGTCGCGCGTGCCTCCGCCGAACTCGCGACGCTCCCTCCGCTGGTCTTCGCCGGCGAGGTCGACATCCTGCGCGACCGCTTGGCCCGGGCGGCGAGCGGCAACGCGTTCCTGCTCCAGGGCGGCGACTGCGCCGAGACCTTCGCCGGTGCGACGGCCGAGCAGATCCGCAACCGCGTGAAGACGGTCCTGCAGATGGCGGTCGTGCTCACGTACGGTGCGTCGATGCCGGTCGTGAAGATGGGCCGGATGGCCGGGCAGTTCGCCAAGCCGCGCTCCAACGACTCGGAGACGCGGGGCGACGTCACCCTGCCCGCCTACCGCGGCGACATCGTCAACGGCTACGACTTCACCCCGGAGTCGCGCACGGCCGACCCCGCTCGGCTCGTCAAGGGGTACCACACCTCCGCATCGACCCTGAACCTCATCCGGGCGTTCACCCAGGGCGGGTTCGCCGACCTCCGCGAGGTCCACAGCTGGAACAAGGGGTTCGCCGCCAACCCGGTGAACCACCGCTACGAGGGACTGGCGCGCGACATCGATCGTGCGATCAAGTTCATGGAGGCGGCCGGAGCCGACTTCGACCAGCTGCGGGGTGTCGAATTCTACTCGAGCCACGAGGCGCTGCTCATGGACTACGAGCGACCGATGACGCGGATCGACTCGCGGACCGGTACGCCGTACAACACCTCCGCCCACTTCGTGTGGATCGGGGAGCGGACCCGCGAGCTCGACGGCGCGCACGTCGACTTCCTGTCGCGAGTCCGCAACCCGATCGGCGTGAAGCTCGGCCCCACCACCTCGGCCGACGACATGCTGCGTCTCATCGACAAACTCGACCCCGAGCGCGAGCCCGGGCGCCTGACGTTCATCACGCGGATGGGTGCTGGCAAGATCAGGGACGCCCTGCCTCCGCTGCTCGAGGCGATCAAGGGTGCCGACGCGACGCCGCTCTGGGTCACCGATCCGATGCACGGCAACGGACTCACGACGCCCACCGGCTACAAGACGCGTCGCTTCGACGACGTCGTGGACGAGGTCAAGGGGTTCTTCGAAGCCCACCGCGCCGCAGGGACGCACCCCGGCGGCATCCACGTCGAGCTCACCGGCGACGACGTCACCGAGTGCCTGGGCGGCTCGGAGCAGATCGACGAGGCCACCCTGGCGACGCGGTACGAGTCGCTGTGCGATCCTCGCCTCAACCACATGCAGTCGCTGGAGCTCGCCTTCCTCGTGGCGGAGGAGCTCGCCGCCGCGAAGTAGGTCTCACACGACGAAGCGCCCGTGCCGGATCCGGCATGGGCGCTTCGTCGTGTGACAGCCGTGTGGGTCGAGCACGTGTCGCCGTTGGCTACAGACCGAAGTCGGTGATGTTGACGGTCGAGCCCTTCTTGACGGACTTGCCCGCCGGGGGATCGGTCTTCTTGACCTTGAAGATGTCGCGGAAGGCCTCTGCCACGGCGATGTCACCGACGGTGAATCCGGCGTCCTGGAGTGTCGTGATGGCCTGATTGATCGTCTGGCCCGTGGTGTCGGGGACGGCGACCAACTCGACGCCCTTGGACACGATCAAGGTCACGTCGTCGCCCGGAATGAAGGCCGTCTCGTTCCCGTCCGCATCGGTCTTGGCCTGGATGCCGATGACCTGCCCAGCGGGGATCGTGTCGTCGAACGCCTCGTCGGAGGTTCCCACGCCGAGCCCGACGGATTCGAGGGCGTCGCGCGCCTGATCCGGCGTCATCCCCGAGACCGAGGGCACCTGTCCGGCCGACACGAGCAGCGTCACCGTGGAGCCTTGGAAGGACGGCCCACCCTGGCTGTAGTCGGCTCCCGAGGTCGCGTCGGTCGCCGCGAGCACGATGTCCTTCGCGATGCTCGGGTCGAACTGTTGGTTCACGGTGCCGACGGCGACGCCGAGCGCGTCCAACTGCTGTTCGGCGTCGGACTGTGCGAGCCCGGCGAGGACCGGGATGTCCACCGGTTGCGGTCCCTGGGAGACGAGGACCGTGACGGAGCTGCCCTTCTCGATCTTCGAGCCGGACGGCGGATCGCTGCCGGCGACCGTGCCGGCCGGGACGGTGAGGCTGAACGTCGCGCCTTCGACGGGCACGAAGCCCAGCTCCACGAGTTTGGCTGACGCCTGGTCGAAACTCCCGTCGGCGACGTTCGGGACCTCGACGAGCGAGCCGGGGCCCTGGCCGAAGTACCATCCGGTCCCACCGGCGAGCGCGGCGAGCATGAGGACGATCGTGAACAGCGCGACGCCCGCGCGGCTGCGCTTGCGCGCCTTCGTGGCGAGCTTGCCCGGACCGTCCGTCGCGTCGGCGCGCACCGGGACTTGCTGCGGTTTGGTGTTGCGGCCGATGACCTGGGTGACGTCGTCGGCGTGCTCGCTCGAGTAGGAGGCCGGCATGACGATCGTGGGCTGCGCCCCGGTGGCGACCGAGGTGAACCCGAGACTGGACTCGATGGACCGCAAACGCTCGAGCATCTCGCCGGCGTTCGACGGACGATCGTCCGGTTCGCGCTCGGTGGCCCAGAAGACGAGGTCGTCGAGTTCCTTCGGGACGGCGGGGTTCTTGGCGCTCGGTGCGGGGACCGACTCGTTGGCGTGCTGGTAGGCGATCTGCATCGGCTGCTCGCCCTTGTAGGGCTGCTCGCCGGTGAGCATCTCGTAGAGCATGATCCCGAGCGCGTAGATGTCGCTCCGCGCGTCGGCCTGTCCACGGGTGACGAGTTCGGGGGAGAGGTAGGCGATCGTCCCGAGGAGTGCCTGGCCGGTGGCCGTGTTCGCGCTCGCGGCTCTCGCGAGGCCGAAGTCGCCGATCTTGATGCGCCCGTCGTCGGCGAGCAGGACGTTCTCCGGCTTGACGTCGCGGTGGACGATGCCGGCGCGGTGCGCGGCGGCGAGACCGGACAGCACGGCGTCGAGGATGTCGGCGGCCTGCCGAGGGGTGAGCGTGCCGTTGTCGCGGATGAGGTCGCGGAGGGTGATCCCCGGCAGGTGCTCCATGACGAGGTAGGCCATGTCGGAGTCCTGGCCCTGGTCGAACACGCTGACGACGTGCGGGTTCGCGAGCCGGGCGGCGGAGCGCGCCTCCTGGATGAAGCGGTTCTTGAACGTCGTGTCGTCCGAGAGATGGCCGTGCATGACCTTGATCGCGACGCGTCGTTCCAGCCGGAGATCGGTGGCGAGGTACACCGTCGCCATGCCGCCCCGGGCGATGCGTGAGCGCACCTGATATCTCCCGTCGAGGAGACGGCCGATCATCGGATCGGTCTGCTGGTTGCTACTCACCAGTCGAGTGTATGGAACGTCGGGCGCGAAGAGCTGTCAACACCCCGGGAGGGCGGCGAGGCGCCTGGATCGTTACCCGAACGCGATCCGACGGCGCCGAGCGGAGCGCGGTCGTGGCAGACTGCTGTGCGTGACTGAGCAGAATTCCGAACTCGTGTGGTTCACCCTTCCCGATCTGGCGACCGAACTCGGGCTGCCGATCCGACGCATCCGCCAGTACCTCGAGGAGCGCGACCTCCTCGCCGTCCGGCGTGACGGCGTGCTGCAGGTGCCGTCGTCGTTCATCGCGGACGGCGGGCCGGTGCACAACCTGCGCGGCACGCTCACGCTGCTGTCCGACAACGGCTTCGACGACGAGGCCGCGATGGTCTGGATGCTCGAGGACGACGACGCGATCGGGACCTCCCCGATCCAAGCCCTCCGCGAGGGACGTCGTTCCGAGGTCCGCCGGGTGGCTCAGGCGCTCGCCTGATCCCGTGCCGTCCGAGCCGGACGGCTCAGGTCTCGCGGCGTGCGACCGCGACCGCGAGGCCGCGCAGGTGGGCCCGGGCGTCGTCGTTGATCGGAGCCTCGCCCAGTGCGGAGAGTGCCCGTGCGACGTGGTCCTGGATGAGCTTCTCCACCTGGTCGACGGCCCCGCTGTCGCGGATGGTCGCCTGGAGCAGGCCGATCTGGTCGTCGTCGAGTTCGGGATCCCCGAGCAGCTCGTCGAGGATGGCGCGCGCGCCCGGCTGGAGGGCCTCCCTCGTGAGCGCGATGAGGATGGTGCGCTTCCCCTCGCGGAGGTCGTCGCCACTCGGCTTACCGGTCACAGCGGGATCGCCGTAGACGCCGAGGAGGTCGTCGCGCAGCTGGAAGGCGATGCCGAGGGGGAGGCCGTACCCGCGGAGCGACGCGAGCTGCTGCTCGTTCCCGCCGCCGAGGAGTGCCCCGAGCGCGAGCGGGGACTCGATGCTGTACTTGGCCGATTTGAAGATGAGGACGCGCTCGGCCCGGCGGCGCTGTTCGTCGTCGGCGGCGTCGCGCCAGGCGCGCTCCTCGAGGATGTCGAGGTACTGGCCGGCCGTGACCTCGGTCCGCATCCGGTTGAACTCGGCCCGCGCTGC
The DNA here is from genome assembly GCF_013349365.1 of Plantibacter sp. MCCC 1A11337. Taxonomy (NCBI): domain Bacteria; kingdom Bacillati; phylum Actinomycetota; class Actinomycetes; order Micrococcales; family Microbacteriaceae; genus Plantibacter; species Plantibacter sp. MCCC 1A11337. The sequence continues at coordinate 41,985 of NZ_JABJWX010000001.1, forward strand.
GCGAGCGGCGGTGCGGTCGTCCAGCTGGTCGAGTCCGTCGTCGAGGAGTTCGTCACTCCAGCCGAGGAGCAGGTCGCCGAGGAGCGTGGCGGCTCCGGTGCCGAAGGTGGTCGGGTCGCCGTCCCATCTGCTGCGGCGGTGCAACTCCGCGAAGGAGACGTGAGCCGACGGTGCACCCCGGCGGGTGTCGGAGTTGTCGATGATGTCGTCGTGGACGAGGGCTGCGGCGTGGAACAGTTCGAGCGCTCCACAGGTCGCGATGACGGTCTCGAGGCCGCCCTGACCACTGGCGTGCCTGCCGGTGGAGACGGCCTGCCAGCCCCGGAAACAGAACTGTGCTCGGAACCGCTTCCCACCGCTGAGAAATTCCCGGGAGAAGTCGAGGAACGGGGAGAGCTCCGGGCCGATCTGCGCGACAATGGAGCTTCGCGAGGAGAGAAAGTCGGAGAGCCCGCGGCCCACCAGGGTGGCGAGTTCATTGCTTTCGATCACGCACCTAGCCTAGTCATGCTTCGGTGGCTAGACTCGATCAACAACGTCGCGTCGTGTGACCTTGAGGGGAATCAGATGCCACTTTCAGAGCAGGAGCAACGGCTCCTCGATGAGATGGAACGCCACCTCTACCGCAGCGATGCCGATTTCGTCTCCAAGGTCAGCGCTGGAGCGGGCAAACCGAGTTACCGCGGAATCGCGCTCGGCTCCCTCATCGCGGTGGTCGGGGCGATCGGCCTCGTGCTCGGAGTCGTGATCCAGCAGCCCATCGTCGGTCTGCTCGGGTTCGCGATCATGCTCACGGGCGTGCTCGTGGCGACCAAACCGACCCGGGCTCCACTCGAACAGCCGCGGCCTCGTCAGGCTGCTCCGGCCGGCCAGAAGTCGTCCCGTCTGATGGACCGCTTCAACGACCGCTGGGACAAGCGTCAGTCTGGCGACGAGCAGTAACGATGCCGCGCCTCCCGGTCGCTCCGCGTCCGGCCGCCTGACTCCACTTCCCTCCCTCGCGGCGCCGCCGCACCACGACTCCGAACGGGGCCGATCTTCGGATCGGCCCCGTTTCGTCGTTTCAGGCCCTCCCTGACCGTCCCGGATAGGGCGAACTCCCTCCATTTCCCTCCACCCCGCAAAGTCCCGACTTTGCGGGGTTTTTTCGTGGGTAATCGAGCCAATATGGAGGAATGTGCTGCATTGGTGGGGCAAAGTGGAGTAAAGTGGAGCCCAACCAAGATGTTGGCCAGAACGATTGGGGGCGGGGGCGTATGTTCCTCGGTAGTCACGCCCCCAAACTCGACGAAAAAGGCCGCATCATCCTGCCGGCGAAGTTCCGCGATGAGCTCTCCGGCGGGGTCGTCATGACCCGAGGCCAGGAGCACTGCATCTACGTCTTCAGCACGCGGGAGTTCGAGGCGCTCCACGAGAAGATCCGCCAGGCTCCGGTCACCAGCAAGCAGGCCCGCGACTACCTGCGCGTGTTCCTCTCCGGAGCGAGCGCCGAGACCCCCGACAAGCAGCACCGCGTGACCATTCCGTCCAACCTCCGCCAGTACGCCGGGCTCAGCCGCGACCTCGTGGTCATCGGCGCCGGCAGCCGCGCGGAGATCTGGGACGCCGAGGCATGGGAGTCCTACCTCGCCGAACAGGAGAGCGTCTTCTCCGAGACCGCCGAGGAGGTGATCCCCGGACTCTTCTAGTGCCCTGCCCCCTGACTCCCAGCCGTCCCGCCCTGACACACTTCCCCGGTGCCAGGTCGGAGCCCGCCCTGACACACTTCCCCGGTGCCAGGTCGGAACGGATGGGGATCAGGGGTCAGGGACCGTCCGGATTACACATATGGCCATCGACGACATCCACACCCCGGTCCTCCTCGAGCGATGCATCGAGTTGCTCGCCCCCGCCGTGTCACACGAGGGCGCGGTCCTCATCGACGCCACGCTCGGCATGGCGGGGCACGCCGAAGCGATGCTCGAGCGGTTCCCGCAGTTGACCCTCATCGGGCTCGACCGCGACCTCGATGCACTCGACATCGCCCAGGAGCGGCTCGAGCGCTTCGGGTCGCGAGCCCGGTTCGTCAAAGCCGTCTACGACGACATCGACGAGGCCGCCGAGGAGCTCGGCTTCCCACAGGTGGACGGCATCCTGTTCGACCTCGGTGTCTCCTCGCTGCAACTCGATCGGACCGAACGCGGCTTCTCGTACTCGCAGGACGCTCCTCTCGACATGCGGATGGACGCCTCGAGCGAGCTGACGGCGGAGACGATCCTCGCCACCTACGACGAGGTCGCGCTTCGGAAGATCTTCTGGGAGTACGGCGACGAGAAGTTGGCGCAGCGCTACGCGCGCCGCATCGTCGAGGAACGCCAGCAGCGACCCCTGACGAGTTCCGGTCAGCTCGTCGAGCTCATCGATCGGGCCACGCCGGCGGCCGCACGTCGCACCGGCCATCCGGCCAAGCGGGTCTTCCAGGCGCTGCGCATCGAGGTCAACGCGGAGCTGTCGGTCCTCGAGTCCGCCGTGCCCCGCGCGCTCGACCTGCTTCGGGTCGGAGGACGGATCGTGTTCCTGTCCTACCAGTCGCTCGAGGACCGGATCGTCAAGCGCGAGCTCCAGGCCCGGGCGAAGTCGACAACTCCGGCGGGCCTGCCCGTCGAACTCCCGGAACACAGTGCGGAGCTGAAGCTCCTCGTCAAGGGCGCCGAACTCGCCACCGAGGCCGAGATCGACGAGAACCCCAGAGCGAAACCCGTGCGACTCCGCGCGGCCGAACGGCTGAGGAGGCCAGCATGAGCGGAGCGACCGCAGCACTCGATCTCGCACCAGAACGGCTCGGACGCGCTCGGCCGCAGCCGACCCGGACGGCCCCCGAACGGCAGCACATCCGTGCGGTCACGACCGGGGCGCGCTCGAAGCTCCGACCACGGCCGATGTACGCGGTCGTCGTCGTCGGTGCGGTCGTCGCCATCGTCGTCGGTCAGTTGCTCCTCAGCGTCGGGTTGAGCCAGGGCGCGTACCAGATCCAGCAGCTCGAGGGGAAGCAGGTCGAACTCGGCCGCACCTCGGCCGCGCTGGCCGAGGACCTCGACCGCCTGTCCTCGCCCCAGTACCTCGCCGTGAACGCGCAGGCACTCGGCATGGTGGGCAACTCGCTCCCGACCTACCTCCGACTCTCCGACGGTGCCGTGCTGGGGACGCCTACGCCGGCGTCGGCGAGCACGAGTCCGATCTTCAACGCCGCCCTCGTGCCGAACGCACAGGCCGCGACGCTCCCGCTCGTCGGCGGGCAGAACGCCGCCGCCGCAGACGGCGCGTCGAGCCAGGAAGCGGTCACCCCGCCCGTACCGTTGCAGGACGGGCTGCCGTCGCCGACCACACGATGACCGGACGGCTCACGGTGGAGGACGACGCCCTGCTCGGAGGTGCGACGTCGGGAGAGGACGCGGTGCGGGCATCATGGTGAGACACACGAAGACCACGCGCCGACGCCTCGCGTTCACCATCGTCGCGGTCTCCATCGTGATGACGCTCTTCGTCCTCCGTCTGGTCGACATCCAGGTGGTCCGCGCGAGTGCCTTGAGCGCCGAATCCCTCGAGAAGACCGAGACGGGCGACACGATCCTCGCCACCCGCGGCAACATCCTCGCCTCCGACGGTTCGGTGCTCGCCGAAGCGGTCATGCGGTACAGCATGGCGGCATCTCCGAAGGACGCCGGTCCGTTCGAACGCGACGTCGACGGCGCCGAGCAGACGATCACCCTCGAGCAGGCGACGAACGAGATCGGCGCGATCATCGGCAAGCCCGGTCCGGAGGTCCTCGCGCTCATCACGGACGCCCTCGCCGCGGACAAGGACTCGCTCTACGCCCTCATCGCGAAGAAGCTCACCCTCGACCAGCTCCGAGCGCTCAAGGCGCTGGAGATCCCGTGGACGACCTTCAAGGAGGAGCCGTACCGGGTGTACCCGAACGGTGCTGTCGCCGGCAACATCGTCGGCTTCGTGGGCGAGGAGGGCGAGGCCCAGGCGGGCGTCGAACTCATGGAGAACTCCTGCCTCGCCGGCAAGGACGGTCGCACGACGTACGAGAAGGGCAGTGGCGGTCTCCCGCTCCCCGGCACCACGGTGACGAAGCCGGCGAAGGACGGCGGCGACGTCGTGCTCACGCTCGACAAGGACATCCAGTGGTTCTCGCAGCAGTCGCTCGCCGCGCAGGCCGAAGCGGTCGGTGCGAGCTGGGGCGTCGTCACGGTGATGGAGGTCAAGACCGGCAAGCTCCTCGCCGTCGCCGAGTACCCGGCCGTCGACCCCGGCAACGTCAGCGCGACGCCGTCCGAAGACCGAGGCTCACGGGCCTTCGCCGCGCCGTTCGAACCGGGATCGACGTACAAGTCGCTGACCGCCGCGGCGCTCATCGACCAGGGTGTCGCGAGCCCCAACTCGCAGGTGGTCGCTCCGTTCCGGTACAAGCCCTCGAACGGTGCCGACATCAACGACAGCGAGTTCCACGAGGACATGAACCTCACGCTCGCGGGCGTCATGGTGCAGTCGTCGAACACGGGGATCTCGCAGTTCGGCGAGAAGATGAGCGCCGACACCCGCTACGCGTACTTCCAGAAGTTCGGTCAGCTGCAGAAGACCGAGGTCGGCTTCCCGAGCGAGTCCGGTGGACTCATGGCGGACGCCGCGGACTGGGACAACCAGACCGATTACGCGACCATGTTCGGCCAGGGCTTCTCGACGACCGCGATCCAGGGCGCCAGCCTGTACCAGACGATCGCGAACGGCGGTGTCCGCATGCCCGTCCAGTTGGTCGAGGGGTGCCGGAACGCCGACGGCACCATGACCGACGTCCCCGACGCGACCGGAACCCAGGTCGTCTCCGCCGACGCGGCGAAGCAGGTCAGCGACATGCTCGAGATGGTCGACCAGGAGAGCTGGGTCGCCAAGAACGTCGACGTCCCCGGCTACCGGGTGGCCATGAAGACCGGTACCGCACAGCAGCCCGACGGCGACGGTGGCTACAGCTCGAGCTACCTCGTCTCGATGGCCGGTTTCGCTCCAGCAGAGGCGCCGCAGTTCGTCGTTTCGGTGAACCTGGCCGACCCGGTTAAGATGAATTCATCGGCTGCAGTCGCTCCCATCTTCCGGGATGTGACCACCCAGGTGCTGAAGAGCAGGGGAGTGCAGCCGTCCACGGAGCCGGCACCGAACCTGCCGCTCAGTTTTTGAACGACCTCATGAAGGATGGGCTCAGCGTGAACAATCAGGGCCCGATCAGCCTCAGGCCGGAACATCCGCAACGGCGGGCGCTCTCGCAGCTGGTGACCGAATTCGACCTCGACCTGCACGGATCAGCCGACGGCGTGGAGATCAGCGGCGTCAGTCTGAGCTCCGGTGCCGTCGAGCCCGGTGACCTCTACATCGGCATGCCGGGTGTCCGCGCCCACGGTGCCGCATACGCCGAGCAGGCGAAGGAACGCGGCGCGGTCGCGGTGCTCACCGACGACACCGGACGAGACCTGGCCGCAGCGGCCGGCTTGCCGATCATCGTCGTGCCCGAGCCGCGTGCCGCGCTCGGGCACCTCGCAGCCTGGGTCTACCGCACCGCCGAGGAGCCGCCGACGCTGTTCGGCGTGACCGGCACCAACGGCAAGACGAGCGTGGTCTACCTCCTGAGCGGCATGCTCGCGCAACTCGGGATCGTCGCCGGGCTGAGCTCCACTGCGGAGCGGCGCATCGGCGACCTCGCGGTGACGAGCTCCCTCACCACGCCGGAGGCCAGTGAGCTGCACGCGCTACTCGCACGCATGCGCGAGTCCGAAGTGCGCGCGGTCGCCATCGAGGTCTCCGCCCAGGCGCTGACCAGGCACCGCGTCGACGGCATCGTCTTCGACGTCGTCGGCTTCACCAATCTCAGTCACGACCACTTCGACGACTACGGCGACTTCGACGAGTACTTCGCGGCCAAGCGGGAGCTGTTCGAACCCGATCGCGCACGACGTGGTGTCGTCACGATCGATTCCGAGTGGGGCGGCCGACTCGTCGAGCAGAGCCGGATCCCGGTGACGACCCTGACGACCCGCCCGGAGGTCGACGCCGACTGGCGCATGACGATCCTCGAGGAGACCGCCGGTTCCACGACGTTCCGCCTCGACGGCCCCGGCGACCAGGTGCTCGTGACGAGCGTGCCGCTGCTCGGCTGGTTCATGGCGGCGAACGCCGCGCTCGCGATCGTGATGCTCGTCGAGTCCGGTGTGGAGTTCGACATGATCGCCCAGGCCCTCGAACGGGACGGTGGGATCGACGCCTACATCCCCGGGCGTGCCGAGCGGATCAGCGGCGACCGCGGCCCGGTCGTGTACATCGACTACGGGCACAGCCCCGACGCGTTCCTCAACACCCTCGCGGCCATCCGCGCCGTCACGCCGGGCCGCGTCATCATGGTGTTCGGCGCCGACGGAGACCGCGACACGACGAAGCGTCGCGACATGGGCGCGATCGCGGCCCGGGGCGCCGACGTCGTGGTGGTCACCGACTTCCATCCCCGGAGCGAGGACCCGGCGTCGATCCGACGCGTGCTCCTCGAGGCCGCCCGCGAAGCCGCACCGGACGGCGAGCTGCACGAGGTCGCCGACCCGGCGACCGCGTTCCGCACGGCGCTCGCGCTGGCCGGTCAGGGCGACACCATCCTCTACGCCGGACCCGGGCACGAGGACTACCACGAGGTGGCCGGCGTGAAGCTCCCGTACTCGGCGCGCGACGACTCGCGTGACGCGCTGCGTGAGGCAGGGTGGCTCTGATGATCGACCTGACCCTCACCGAGATCGCCGCGGCGACCGACGGCCGACTGATCCCCGGTCCGGCGGACCCCGGCCTCGTCGTGTCCGGCGTCGCCGACACCGACTCCCGACTCATCACGCCCGGCGACATCTTCGTCGCGAAGCCCGGCGAGGAGACCGACGGACACCTGTTCGCCGATGCGGCGGTCGCCAACGGCGCCGCCCTGCTCATCGTCGAACGGGAGCTGGCCGTCGCCGTGCCGCAGATCGTCGTCGAGAACTCCGTGACCGCGCTCGGTGCCCTCGCCACCGAGGTCATCACGAGGGTGCGCGCGCTCGGACGACTCCGGATCGTGGGTATCACCGGCTCCAACGGCAAGACCACGACCAAGAACCTCCTCGCCGCGGTCCTCGAGCGCATCGGGGAGACGGTCAGCCCGAAAGCCTCCTTCAACAACGAGGTCGGAGCGCCGATCACCATGCTGCGCGTGACGAACGACACGCGGTTCCTCGTCGCGGAGATGGGTGCCAGCGGCATCGGTGAGATCGCCCGACTCATCCGCATGGCGAAGCCCGACATCGGCGTGGTCCTCAAGGTCGGACTCGCGCACGCGGGGGAGTTCGGCGGGATCGAAGCGACCGTCACGGCGAAGACCGAGATGGTGTCCGAGCTGCTCCCGGAGGACGTCGCCGTCCTCAACCTCGACGATCCACGGGTGGCCGGTATGGCGCATGCCACCCAGGCACGCGTGCTGTGGTTCGGCCTCGACGACCGCGCCGCCGTTCGCGCGACCGACATCGTCGCGACGGCGTCCGGAACCGCGTTCACGCTGCACCTGCCCGACGGTTCCTCTGCGCCCGTCCGGTTCAAGGTGCTCGGTGAGCACCACGTCATGAACGCCCTCGCCGCGGCCGCAGCCGCCCACGAACTCGGTGTGGAGATCGACCTCATCGTCGACGCCCTCGAGAGCGTGAGTCGGGCGGAGCGCTGGCGGATGGAGCCCCTCGGCGGACGCGACGACGTGTCCATCATCAACGACGCCTACAACGCCAGCCCCGACTCGATGTCGGCCGCCATCCGGACCCTTGCCCAGATCGGTGCTGAACGTGGCCGGACCATCGCGGTCCTCGGCGCCATGAGCGAACTGGGCGACTGGGCGGGCGAGGAACACGACCGGATCGGGCTCCAGGTCGTCCGGCTCGGTATCGGCCGCCTCGTCGTGGTCGGCCCCGAGGCCCGCCGCATGCACATCACCGCGATCAACGAAGGGTCGTGGGACGGGGAGTCGGTGTACTTCGCGACCGCGGACGAGGCCTTCGCGTACTTGAGCGCGGAGATCGCCCCGGGCGACACCGTGCTCGTCAAATCGTCCAACGCGGCCGGACTCCGGTTCTTGGGCGATCGACTGGGGGAGTTGTACGCATGAGAGTCCTGTTGGCTGCGGGAGCGATCTCGCTGGCGTTCTCCCTCTTCCTGACCCCGCTGTTCATCAGAGCGTTCCGCAAGCTGGCCTGGGGCCAGTTCATCCGTGACGACGGGCCGCAGAGCCACCACACGAAGCGCGGGACCGCGACGATGGGCGGCGTCATCATCATCGTCGGCACCCTCGTCGGTTTCTTCGCGAGCTATCTGATCTTCCAGGAGCAGGTCGGCGTCTCGGCGCTCCTGGTCCTGCTCATGATGGTCGGCCTCGGCATCGTCGGATTCATCGACGACTTCCTGAAGGTCCGGAAGAAGCAGAGCCTCGGCCTCGGCGGGTGGGCGAAGGTCGCCGGGCAACTCATCGTCGCGACGGTCTTCGCCGTCCTCGCGATCAACTTCCCGAACACCGAGGGGTTCACCCCGGCGTCGACGAACATCTCGATCATCCGCGACATCCCGATCAACTTCATGGCGATCGGCATCCCGGTGATCGGCATCCTGCTGTACATCCTCTGGACCTCGGTGATCGTGGCCGCGACGTCGAACGGCGTGAACGTCACCGACGGGCTCGACGGGCTCGCCACCGGCGCCTCGATCCTCGCGATCGGCTCGTACATCATCATCGGCTTCTGGCAGTTCAACCAGTCGTGCTTCAGCTCCTCGCTCGCCTCCGACGTCGCCTACAAGTGTTACGACGTCAGGGACCCACTCGACCTCGCCGTGGTCGCAGCGGCGATCGTGGGTGCGCTCATCGGGTTCCTCTGGTGGAACACCTCGCCGGCGCAGATCTTCATGGGTGACAGCGGGTCGTTGGCGCTCGGTGGAGCGCTCGCTGCTCTGGCCATCCTCAGCAAGACCGAGCTCCTCCTGGTGCTCGTCGGTGGTCTCTTCGTCATCGAGGCCGGTTCCGTGATCGTCCAGCGGGTCTACTTCAAGGCGACCCACGGCAAGCGCATCTTCCTCATGAGCCCCATCCACCATCACTTCGAGCTCAAGGGTTGGGCCGAGGTCACCGTCGTCGTCCGCTTCTGGATCATCGGCGGTCTGCTCGTCGCCGCGGGTGTGGGTTCCTTCTACCTCGAGTGGCTGAGCCGATGAGCGCTGAGCGCCTCGACGGGCTCCGCAGCTGGCACGCCGACTGGCGTGGTCTGCGGGTCGCCGTCCTGGGACTCGGGATGACCGGGTTCTCCGTCGCCGACACCCTCGCCGAGCTCGGCTCGGAGGTATTGGTCCTGGCAGGCGAGGCGGCGGACGAACGCGCCGAACTCGTCGGCGTCATCGGTGCGCGGCTCATCCAGCGGGACCTGTCGACCGTGCCGTCCGAGCTCGTGGAGTTCGCTCCGGAGCTCGTCGTCGTCTCACCCGGATTCCACCCCGACCACGCCGTGGTCACCTGGGCGCAGGCGGCGGGGGTCGCCGTCTGGGGCGACATCGAGCTCGCCTGGCGGGTCCGAGACAAGGTCGGCACGCCGGCCGAGTGGATCTGCGTCACCGGCACGAACGGCAAGACCACCACCGTTCAGCTGACGGCGTCGATGCTCGTCGAGGCGGGTTTCCGCGCGGCGCCCTGCGGCAACATCGGTGTCCCGGTCCTGGACGCCGTCCGTGATCCGCAGGGCTTCGACTTCTTCGTCGTCGAGCTCTCCAGTTACCAGTTGCACACCCTCGGCCTGCAGGGCGGTCGGAGCATCGTCTCACCGCTCGCCAGCGTCTGCCTGAACCTCGCCGACGACCACCTCGACTGGCACGGCTCCGCCGAGGCGTACCGGGCGGCGAAGGCCGTGGTGTACGAGAACACGAAGGTCGCGTGCGTCTACAACCGCGCTGACGCGGCGACGATGTCGATGGTCGAGGAGGCCGAGGTCGTCGACGGCGCCCGCGCCGTCGGGTTCGGCCTCGACGTCCCCGGACCGAGCGACTTCGGCGTCGTAGACGGCATCCTGGTGGACCGCGCGTTCCTCGACGACCGTCGCACGAGCGCCCTCGAGATCACGACGGTCGAAGCGCTCGCCCAGCGCGGGCTCGCCGCCCCGCACGTCGTCGCCAACATCCTGGCGGCAGCCGCACTCGCCCGGGCCGCCGGCATCACGGTCGAGGCCGTGCGCGACACCCTGCTGTCGTTCGGCCTGGATGCGCACCGGATCCAGCTCATCGCCCGGAGACTCGAGGTGGACTGGATCGACGACTCGAAGGCCACCAACCCGCACGCCGCCGACGCATCGCTCGCCGCCTACCGCTCGGTGGTGTGGATCGTCGGAGGCCTGTTGAAGGGCGTCTCGATCGATCGCCTGGTGGAGCGGCACGCCGACCACCTGCGCGCGGCCGTCGTGATCGGCGCCGACCGCTCGGAGGTCCTCGCGGCATTCGCGCGACACGCGCCGACGCTGACCGTCATCGAGGTCGACGCAGCGGAGACTGAACACGTCATGCCGGAGGCCGTTCGCCGGGCCGCCGAGGTCGCGCAGGCAGGGGACACCGTGCTCCTCGCTCCTGCAGCCGCCTCGATGGACCAGTTCACGGACTACGGGCACCGTGGTCGCCTGTTCCAGGCCGCCGTCGAAGCAGAGCTGGGAGGTGAGGCGGATGATCGATCCGCCTCGCGCTGACCCGCGCCGCGTGCGGTCGTCGTCGTCCCGGATGACGGCGACCGCCTCAGGCAGTGGGACACCCGACGCGCCGACGTCGCCGAGAGGCATGTCGAGTGCGCGGATCTCGCTGGGCAAAGTGCTGCGTCCGGAGTCGAAGAACTACTTCCTCCTGCTGGGCGTCACCCTCTTCCTCGTCGGGCTCGGGCTCGTCATGGTGCTGTCCTCGTCCTCCGTCGAGTCCTACGAGGCCGGCGACGGGTATTTCGGGCTGTTCTGGCGCCAGGCGACGTTCGCGATGATCGGTGTCCCGCTCATGCTGATCGTGAGCCGCTTCCCGGCACGGTTCTGGAAGAAGTGGGCGTGGGTGTTCCTCCTCGTCGCCATGGGCCTGCAACTGCTCGTCTTCACACCGCTCGGCTACGAGATCGGCGGCAACCGCAACTGGATCGAGATCGGCGGCTTCACCGCGCAGCCCTCGGAAGCGGTCAAGCTCGCGCTGGTCGTGTGGCTCGGGCTCGTGCTGACGATCAAGCAGCCGCGTCTCCTCGAGTGGAAGCACGCCCTGATCCCGGTCATCCCCTTCGCCGGTCTCTCCATCGGCCTCGTCCTGCTCGGTGGCGACCTCGGTACCGTCGTGATCATGGCCCTCATCGTGTTCTCGGCGCTGTACTTCGCCGGAGTGCGACTGCGCTACATCGCGATCCCGGTGGTCGCCGGGGCCGTGCTGTTCCTCATCATGGCCGTCACGAGCGCCAACCGCATGCAGCGCATCATGGCGTTCTTCGGCGACGGCAAGGGCGACTACGAGAACGCCGACTGGCAGTCGACCCACGGCACGTGGGCGCTGGCGAACGGCGGCCTCTGGGGCGTCGGTCTCGGCAACTCGCGCGCGAAGTACGGGTGGCTGCCGGCGATCTCGAACGACTTCATCTTCGCGGCGATCGGCGAGGAGCTGGGCCTCATCGGCGCCGTCCTCGTCCTCGGACTGTTCGTCTTCCTCGCCGTCATGTTCATCCGGGTGATCCGTACCAGCGACGACTCCTTCGTCCGGATCACCACCGGCGCCATCATGGCCTGGATCATCGGCCAGGCACTCGTGAACATCGGCGTCGTCCTCGGAGTCCTCCCGGTGCTCGGCGTGCCGTTACCGCTCCTGTCCTCGGGCGGCACGGCGCTGCTCACCACCCTCGTCGCGATCGGGATCGTCCTGTCGTTCGCCCGGGAGCGGGGGCGTCCCACGCCCCAGCAGTCCCGCCGGTCACCCGCTCGACGTCCCCAATCCTCCGGAGTCACCCGATGACCACCTACCTCCTCGCCGGCGGCGGCACCGCCGGCCATGTCAATCCGCTGTTGGCGGTGGCCGACGGACTCCGCGCCAGAGACCCTGAAGCGACGATCCTCGTCGTCGGCACGGCGGAGGGCCTCGAGGCTCGACTCGTCCCGGAACGCGGTTACGAGTTGCTCACGATCCCCAAACTGCCCTTCCCCCGCCGTCCGAACATCGACGCACTCCGCTTCCCCGGTCGCCTCCGCCGGACGGTGGCAGCCGTCGTCGCGATGATCCGAGAGCACCGCGTGGACGTCGTGATCGGTTTCGGTGGCTACGCGGCCGCGCCGGCGTACACGGCGGCCAGGCGCGCCGGCGTCCCGCTGGTCATCCACGAGGCGAACGCGCGTCCAGGCCTCGCGAACCGACTCGGTGCGAGGTACACGCCCTACGTCGGTGTCGCCTTCCACCACACGCCCATCCGCAACGCACGCTTCGTCGGCATGCCGCTGCGTCGCGAGATCGAGGGGTTGGACCGCGAGACGCTCCGGCCGGCGGCCCTCGCCGAGTTCGGCCTCGTGTCGGACCGACCGCTGCTGCTCGTCACCGGCGGTTCGCTCGGCGCGAGACGGATCAACGCGACGATGAGTCAGAGCGCCGAGGACGTCGTCGCGGCCGGCTGGCAGGTGCTCCACATCACGGGTGCGAAGAGCGAGATCTCGGATCCGGGTGTCGACCACTACCACCTGCTCGAGTACTGCTCCCGGATGGAGCTCGCCATCGCCGCAGCCGACTTCGCGGTGTCGCGTGCAGGCAGCGCCACGGTCAGCGAGCTGTGTGCGGTCGGGCTGCCGGCCGTCTACGTGCCCTATCCGGTCGGCAACGGTGAGCAGCGCTTCAACGCCGCCGACGTCGTGCGGGCCGGGGGAGCGGTTATGGTAGATGACGCGCAGTTCGTGCCGGCCTGGGTGCATGAGCACCTCGTCCCGTTGCTGAGCGATCGGCACCGGGTCGACGACCTGGCCGCCCAATCCAAGAGCGTCGGTGTCTCCGACGGCACGGCTCGCGTCATCGCCCTCATCGATGAGGCGCTCCAACCATCGGTGCAGCGCGTGCGCGGCCGGTGATCCAGTCTTCCCAGAAAGCGTGACACCGTGATCAAGCCAGACCCCACCGTCGAGATCCCCGCCGACCTCGGCGTCGTGCACTTCGTCGGCATCGGCGGCAGCGGGATGAGCGGCATCGCACGGTTGTTCGTGAGCGCCGGATCACGCGTGACCGGCTCGGACGTGCGCGAGTCGAAGAACATCGACGCCCTGCGCGAACTCGGGGTCCCGGTCGCCATCGGCCACGATGCGCAGAACGTCGGTGATGCGGACACCCTCGTCGTGACCGGAGCGCTGTGGGCGGACAACCCCGAGTACCTGCTCGCGAAGGAACGGGGTCTGACGATCCTGCACCGGTCGCAGGCGCTCGCGTGGCTGACCTCAGGGACGCGACTCATCTCCGTCGCGGGGGCCCACGGGAAGACGACGTCGACCGGCATGATCATCACGGCGCTCCTGGAGCTCGGCGCCGACCCCAGCTTCGTCAACGGTGGCGTGATCGAATCCCTCGGGCTGAGCTCGGCCAGAGGCGCCGGAGAACTGTTCGTCGTCGAGGCGGACGAGTCCGACGGTTCGTTCCTGCTCTACGACACGGCCGTCGCGCTCATCACGAACATCGACCCGGACCACTTGGACCACTACGGCTCGCTCGAAGCGTTCGAGCAGGCGTTCGTGACCTTCGCCCAGCAGGCACGCGAACTCGTCGTCATGTCCTCGGACGACGCCGGCGCGGTCCGGATCACCCCGGCGCTTCGCGAGGCCGCCGACGGCAAGCGCGTGCTGACCTTCGGAGAGGCCGCCGACGCGGATGTCCGACTGCACGACGTCGGCTCGACCGGTCCGGTCTCGTTCCAGCTCAGCTACGAGGGCACCAGCTACGCGGCGACCCTCCGCGTGCCCGGGCGCCACAACGCCATCAACGCCGCCGGCGCCTTCGCGGTCCTCGTCGGTGTCGGATTCGACCCGGCGGACGCGCTCCGAGGCATCACCGCCTTCGGCGGGACGCAGCGCCGATTCGAACTGCACGGTGTCGTCGACGGTGTGAGCGTCTACGACGACTACGCGCACCACCCCACCGAGGTCGCCGCAGCCCTCGCCGCAGCGCGCACGGTGGTCGGCGACGGTCGCATCATCGCCGTCCACCAGCCGCACCTGTACAGCCGGACCCGTCTGTTCGCCCAGGAGTTCGCCGACGCCCTCGAACGGTACGCCGACCACACGGTCGTGCTCGAGGTCTACGGTGCGCGCGAGGACCCCGAGCCCGGCGTGACCGGTGCGACCGTGTCGACCCGGTTCTCCGACGCGGACCGCGTCGCGTACATCGACGACTGGCAGCGCGCCGCGGACTACACGGCGACGGTCGTGCGACCAGGCGACTTCGTCATCACGCTCGGATGCGGCGACGTCTACCGGATCGTTCCGCAGCTCCTCGAGGCCATCGCCGGTCGCGAGTCCGTCTGATGGGCGTCCGGTGAAGCGCCCGGACGGCTTCGACCCCGCGGCCGGTCCGCGCCCCGAGCGTCAGACACGGCAGGCGGTGTCGGCCCCGGTCGACCGCGACGGCGTGACCGCCGAGCCCGTCGCCGAGCAGGAGACGGACGTCATCGCGCTCGACGCCGCTCGGCTCCGGCCGAAGCGGTCGGGTGCCGGCGCATCCGCCCGGCCGTCGGGCCCGAAGTCGGCATCGAGGTCGGCTGCACCCTCAGCGACGCCGTCCCCGTCGTCGAAGGTCGATGCGAAACCGACGGCGACGTCCTCCGCCTCCGCGACGGTGACCCTGGAGCGCCCGGACGAACCCGCTGACGAGGCGTTCCTCACCCCGCGTGAGGCCGCCAAACTGCGACGTCGTCACGAACGCCAGGAGATCCGTCGGTTCACGGCCCGCAGGCGTGGCCGCCACCGTCCTTGGGTGATCGCGGCCGCGATCCTCGGCGTCCTGATCGTCGTCTCGATCGCCGGAGCCTATTCGCCGCTGCTGGCAGTCCGGTCCATCGAGGTCGTCGGTGCGAGCCGGGTGAACCAGGCCGAGATCACCGAGGCGCTCAGTGACCAGCTGGGTCGCCCACTCGCACTGGTCGACGCGGGAGCCGTCAAGGCGGTGCTCGTCGGATACCCGCTCATCGCGAGTTACTCCCTCGAATCCCAGCCTCCGAGCACACTCGTCGTGCGGATCGTCGAACGCGAGCCGGTGGGCGTGCTGCAGTCCGGATCGGTGTACACCCTGGTCGACGCCGCCGGGGTCACGATCGAGCGCAGCGACCAGCCGATCGCCGGGTATCCGACGCTCATGGTCGCCGGTGGCCCGACCTCCAAGGGCTTCGTCGCCGCGGCCGCGGTGATCCGGGCGTTGCCGACGGATCTGCGTGCCCGCGTGGCGTCCGTTTCGGCGTCGACCGCGGACGACGTCACCCTCACGCTCGTGGACTCGCCCGCCGAGGTCGTGTGGGGGAGTGCGGAGGACTCGGTCCTGAAAGCGCGGATCCTCGCGACCACGATGGCGGCCACCGACCCGTCCCAGGTGAACCAGTACGACGTGTCGTCGCCGTCCGCCGCCATCGTCCGCTGAGGAAGCGCACCGGGATATTCCCGTCGATGTGCCGACACGCCCGGAAGCGTACCGACAAGGTCGGGGCTGGGCCCTAACGTCGTGCTCAGGACAGAAAAATGCATACGCAGCATAACTTTAAACCTTAACTAGAGGTTGAGAGTTCTCACGGAGGCCTGAAGTGACTACAAACCAGAACTACCTCGCCGTCATCAAGGTCGTCGGTATCGGCGGCGGCGGTGTCAACGCGGTCAACCGCATGATCGAGCTCGGCCTCCGAGGCGTGGAATTCATCGCCATCAACACGGACGCGCAAGCACTGCTGATGAGCGATGCCGACGTCAAGCTCGACGTCGGCCGCGAGATCACCCGCGGCCTCGGCGCCGGTGCCGACCCCGAGGTCGGACGCCGTGCGGCGGAGGATCACGCCGAGGAGATCGAAGAGGCGATCGCCGGCGCCGACATGGTGTTCGTCACCGCCGGCGAGGGTGGCGGCACCGGAACCGGTGGCGCACCCGTCGTGGCGCGGATCGCGAAGTCGATCGGTGCGCTGACCATCGGTGTCGTCACGAAGCCCTTCGGCTTCGAGGGTCGTCGCCGTCAGGCCCAGGCCGAGCTCGGCGTCGCCCGCCTGAAGGAGGAGGTCGACACGCTCATCGTCGTGCCGAACGACCGCCTGCTGGAGATCAGCGACCGCGGCATCAGCATGCTCGAGGCGTTCGCGACCGCCGACCAGGTACTCCTCGCCGGTGTCCAGGGCATCACCGACCTCATCACCACCCCCGGCCTCATCAACCTCGACTTCGCCGACGTCAAGTCGGTCATGCAGGGAGCCGGCTCCGCCCTCATGGGTATCGGCTCCTCGCGTGGCGCGGATCGTGCCATCAAGGCGGCCGAACTCGCCGTCGCCTCCCCGCTCCTCGAAGCGAGCATCGAGGGCGCCCACGGTGTCCTGCTGTCCATCCAGGGTGGCTCGAACCTCGGCATCTTCGAGATCAACGACGCAGCCAAGCTCGTCCAGGAGGCCGTGCACCCCGAGGCGAACATCATCTTCGGTGCGGTCGTCGACGACACCCTCGGCGACGAGGTGCGCGTGACGGTCATCGCCGCCGGATTCGACGGTGGCGAGCCCCTCACCAGGACGGCGGCCTCGCCGGCCGACGCGGTCATCTCGGGCGGCGTCATGAGCACCTCGGACGAGGCGCCCAGTGCTCCGATCAGCACCTCGGCCAACCCGGCCTCCGAGTCGTCCGAGCACCGCTCGGCACCTGCTGCGGCGCCGGTCGCCTCCGGCGGTGACTGGGGCTCCAGGCAGAACGCGTCCTCGCCCTTCTCCGGCGCGACGCACCGTCAGCCCGATGCGGTCGTCGAGACCGCCGTCGTCGACCCCTCGTTCGACGACGAGGGCGAGCTGGACATCCCCGACTTCCTGAAGTAGTGGGCGGCGACTCGATCACCCCGGCCGGATCGGGCTCTTCGGAGCCCGATCCGGCTCTGGTCGATCGCCTCGCGGCGATCCGCGGCCGCGTCGCAGACACCGCCCGTGCAGCCGGTCGAGCCGATGAGCCGACGCTCATCGTCGTGACGAAGTTCCATCCGGTCGCACTCGTGCAGCAGCTCGCGGCCGCGGGGGTCACCGACGTGGGGGAGAACCGACACCCGGAGGCCCGAGACAAGGCCGAGGCTGCGTCCGGACTCGGGTTGCGGTGGCACTTCATCGGCCAGTTGCAGACGAACAAGGCCAAGCAGGTGCGCCGATACGTCGACGCCGTGCACTCGGTGGACCGACCCGAACTCCTGCGGGCGCTCTCATCACCGGACCGCCTCCTCGAGGTCTTCCTCCAGGTGAACCTGACCGACGACCCGGGTCGTGGCGGCGTGGTCGGCGATGCGGCGCTGGAAGCGCTCGCCACGGAGACGCTCGCGGCCGAGGGTGTCGTCCTGCGAGGCGTCATGGCCGTCGCGCCGCTCGACGAGCCGCCGGCCGATGCGTTCGCGCGCGTCGTCGCGGCGTCCGCACGGGTGCGATCCCTCGCTCCGCAGGCCGACGGTCTGTCGATCGGGATGAGCCACGACTACGTCGAGGCGATCGAAGCGGGCGCGACACACCTACGCATCGGCACGGCAATCACCGGGAATCGTCCGGTGTGACGTTAATCTCGAAGGTGCAAGGACCGCAGATCACGGAGGAAACGATGTCGAACCCACTGAAGAAGACCATGGTGTACCTCGGGCTCGCCGACGATGATCTCGAGTACGAGCAGCAGCACGCTGCTCAGGCCGAGCCCACGCAGCAGGCCGAGCCTCGCCGGGCAGAACGTCCTGAGCGCGCAGAGCGGGTCGAGCGCGTCGAGAAGGCCGCTCCCGTGACCCCGCTGCGCAAGCCGGTCCCGGTCCGTCAGCCGGTCGCCCCGAGCTCCGACCTCAACGAGATCCTCACGGTGCACCCCAAGCAGTACCGCGATGCTCAGATCATCGCCGAGAGCTTCCGCGACGGTGTCCCGGTCATCATCAACCTCTCCCAGATGAGCGACGGCGACGCCCGACGCCTCATCGACTTCGCCAGTGGCCTCTCGCAGGGCCTCTACGGGAAGATCGAGCGAGTGACGAGCAAGGTCTTCCTGCTCTCGCCCGAGCACGTCGCCGTTTCCGGCGACAACGGGCAGGGTGCACCGGAAGCGACCGAGGCGACCTTCTTCGCTCAGTCATAATCGAGGGGTGGCTTCTCTCATCTCCGTGATCGGCACGATCCTCTATCTCGCGCTGCTCCTGTACTTCTTCGTCCTCTGGGCGCGGTTCATCCTCGACCTGGCTCGGGTGCTCCGCCCGCAGTGGAGACCGTCGGGCGTGGGCCTGGTCCTCGCCGAGCTGAGTTTCACGGTCACCGACCCGCCGATCCGGTTCTTCCGCCGCGTCCTGCCGCGCGTCGCGGTCGGTCCCGTCGCGCTCGACTTCGGTTGGACGCTGACGATGCTGTGTTGCATCATCGCGATGACGCTCGTCCAGCTCCTGTAGCCGCCGACGTCGATGCCCGCGCAGGGTTCACGACGATTGTGCGGCTACGATAGAACGCCCGTCACCTGACGGGAAGCTCCGACGCTGACAACATGTCTCACCCACTGAGTCAGACTTTGCTAGCGTGGGGGCGTTGTACACAGATTTTCGATTCGACAGTGAAGGTGGTTCGCTATGGCGCTCACTCCCGAAGACGTGGTCCAGAAGCGGTTTCAGCAGACCAAGTTCCGCGAAGGCTACGACCAGGACGAGGTGGACGACTTCCTCGACGAGGTCGTCGTCGAACTGCGTCGCCTCATCCAGGAGAAGGACGAGGTCCAGCAGAAGCTGACCGCGGCCGAGGCCAAGGTCGCCGAGCTGCAGAAGGGCGGCTCCTCCGCTCCCGCCGCGCTCGCGAAGGCTGAGCCCGCTCCCGCACCGGCTCCGGTCGTCGCACCCGCAGCGGCTCCTGCCGCCGAGTCGACCGACAACACGGCCGAGAGCTCCAACAACCTCCTGCAGCTGGCGCGCCGCCTGCACGACGAGCACGTCGCAGAGGGCGCTCAGCGTCGCGACGCACTCATCGCCGAAGGTCACGCGACCGCAGCACGTGTCGTCGCCGAGGCCGAGGCCAAGCAGCGCGCACAGATGCAGATCCTCGAGCAGGAGCGCTCCGTGCTGGAGCACAAGATCGACGAGCTGCGCAACTTCGAGCGTGAGTACCGCTCGCAGCTCCGCAGCTACATCGAGGGTCAGCTGAAGGACCTCGACGCCTCGTCGTCGAGCTCCGCTCCCGATGCGAAGTCCGGCGTCACCGCCGACAGCGCAGCGGTCTAGCGCAGACACCCGGTTGTCTCCCGCATCACCGTCGAAGGCCAGCGCCAGGACTCTTGCAGTCCTGGCGCTGGTTGCCGTCGTGGCCTATTCGGCCGATCAGTTCACGAAGTTCCTCGTCACCACCAACCTGACGGTCGGTGAGTCCGTCCCCGTCTTCGGGCAGGCGCTGGTCCTGTACTTCGTCAAGAATTCGGGTGCCGCCTTCTCGCTGGGGGCCGGCTACACCTGGATCTTCTCGATCCTCGCCGCGGTCGTCGTCATCGTCATCGTCTGGTTCGCGCGCCGCATCCGTTCGCGAGCGTGGGCGATCGTCTTCGGTCTGCTCCTCGGCGGCGTGCTCGGCAATCTGACCGACCGCCTCTTCCGAGAGCCGTCCTTCGGCCTCGGCCACGTCGTCGACTTCATCTCGACGCCCTGGATGCTCCCCGCGATCTACAACGTGGCCGACATCTGCATCGTGGTCAGCATGGCGCTGTTCATCCTCCTGACGCTCTTCGGTGTCAACCTCGACGGCACGCGCACGACGCGAGCGAGTGAACGGGCCGCCCAGGAGGCGGAGGACCGCGAGGCCGAAGCCGACGCGGCCACCCTCGATCCCGCAGAGCCTGGCGACGCGAACCCGGACGCAGGTCGCCCGTGAACGAGTCCCGCAGCCTGTACGTCCCCGACGGACTCGACGGCGAGCGCGTCGACGCCGGACTCGCCAAGCTCCTGGGCTTCTCGCGCAGCTACGCGGCCGAGGTGGCCTTGGCCGGCGGAGTCGCCATGAACGGGAAGTCGGTCGACAAGTCCGATCGCCTGCTCGGCGGCGCCTGGCTCGAGATCGAATGGACGCCTCGACGGGAGGCCGTGATCGTCCCGATCGCCGTCCCCGACCTCGGCATCGTCCACGACGACGACGAGATCGTCGTCGTCGACAAGCCTGCGGGCGTCGCGGCGCATCCTTCGGTCGGTTGGGAGGGACCGACGGTGCTCGGTGCCCTCGCGGCGGCGGGCTTCCGCATCTCGACCTCGGGAGCCGCCGAGCGCGCAGGCATCGTCCATCGGCTGGACGCCGGGACGAGCGGCCTCATGGTCGTCGCGAAGACCGAGCGGGCATACACCTGGCTCAAGCGGGCCTTCCACGACCGCGAGGTGGAGAAGATCTACCGCGCTGTGGTGCAGGGGCACCCCGATCCACTCGCGGGCACCATCGACGGACCGATCGGCCGCCATCCGCGTCACGACTGGCGGTTCGCCGTGACAGCCGACGGCAAGCCGTCGATCACCCACTACGAGACGCTCGAGGCGTTCCCGTACGCCTCGCTGCTCGAGGTGCACCTGGAGACCGGCCGCACCCACCAGATCCGCGTGCACATGGCGGCCCAGCGGCACCCCTGCGTCGGCGACACGATGTACGGAGCCGACGCTGCGCTCTCAGCGCGGCTGGGGCTCACCCGCCAGTGGCTCCACGCCACGAAGCTCGGGTTCGCCCACCCGGCCACGGGGGAGTTCGTGCGGTTCGAGGCTGCCTATCCGGCGGACCTCCAGCACGCCCTGTCCGTGCTCGAACTCGACTGAGCCGACGCCCAGCCCTCCCGTCGCCGTGCGTGACGACGTCGCAGGAGTCGACCGTCAGCGGTGACGGTTAGGCTGGATCACAGACCACCTCGGCGTCCGCGCCGAACCCCACAGCACGATCCCCGGAGGCGCCGTCCGTGCCCACGTCCACCGATTCGTTCGTCCATCTGCACGTCCACAGCGAGTATTCGATGCTCGACGGAGCAGCCCGCGTGAAGCCGCTCATCCAGGCCGCGGTCGAGCAGGGCATGCCCGCCGTCGCCGTGACCGACCACGGCAACATGTTCGGCGCCTTCGACTTCTGGCGCACGGCGACCGATGCCGGGATCAAGCCGATCATCGGGACCGAGGCGTACATCACCCCGGGGACCGCGCGCGGCGACCGGACGCGGATCAAGTGGGGCGACGGCGGGGGAGACGACGTCTCCGGCGCCGGCGCCTACACGCACATGACCTTGCTCTCGGAGACGACCGAGGGGATGCACAACCTCTTCCGGCTCTCGTCGAAGGCGTCGATCGAGGGGTACTACTTCAAGCCGCGCATGGACCGCGAGATCCTGAGCCAGTACAGCGCCGGCCTCATCGCGACGACCGGCTGCCCGAGTGGCGAGGTGCAGACGAGACTCCGTCTCGGCCAGTACGACGAGGCGGTCAAGGCCGCTGCGGACTTCCGCGACATCTTCGGCGCGGAGAACTACTTCTGCGAGATCATGGACCACGGGCTCGGGATCGAGCGCCGGATCATGGCCGACCTCATCAGGCTGTCGAAAGACCTCGGTCTCCCGCTCCTCGCGACGAACGACCTCCACTACACACACGCCGCGGACGCCAAAGCGCACGCCGCCCTCCTCTGCGTGCAGTCCGGTTCCACGCTCAACGACCCGAACCGCTTCAAGTTCGACGCCGACGAGTTCTACCTGAAGTCCGCGGACGAGATGCGCCGGCTGTTCCGCGAGTACCCCGAGGCGTGCGACAACACCCTCGCGATCGCCGAGCGATGCGACGTCGCCTTCGACACCTCGGCCAACTACATGCCGCGCTTCCCCGTGCCGGAGGGGGAGAACGAGGAGAGCTGGTTCATCAAGGAGGTCGAGACCGGGCTGAACCTGCGGTACCCGAACGGGATCCCCGCCGACGTCCGCGAGCGTGCGAACTACGAGACGCGCGTCATCGTGCAGATGGGCTTCCCCGGGTACTTCCTCGTCGTCGCCGACTTCATCCAGTGGTCGAAGCGCAACGGCATCCGCGTCGGGCCCGGTCGTGGTTCCGGTGCGGGTTCCATGGCGGCGTACGCGATGCAGATCACCGATCTCGACCCACTCCGCCACGGGCTCATCTTCGAGCGGTTCCTCAACCCCGACCGCGTCTCGATGCCCGACTTCGACGTCGACTTCGACGACCGCCGCCGCGGCGAGGTCATCAAGTACGTCACCGAGAAGTACGGCGACGAGCGCGTCGCGCAGATCGTCACGTACGGCACCATCAAGGCCAAGCAGGCGCTCAAGGACTCGTCGCGCGTCCTCGGCTTCCCGTTCGGCATGGGCGACAAGCTGACGAAGGCCATGCCGCCGGCGGTCATGGGCAAGGACATCCCGCTCGAGGGCATCCTCGACACCAAGCACCCGCGGTACAAGGAGGCGGTCGACCTCCGTGGCATCCTCGACACCGACCCGGAGGCGCGGACCGTCTTCGAGACCGCGCTCGGCATCGAGAACCTGAAGCGTCAGTGGGGCGTGCACGCGGCCGGCGTGATCATGTCGAGCGACCCGCTCATCGACATCATCCCGATCATGAAGCGCGAGCAGGACGGCCAGATCGTCACGCAGTTCGACTACCCGGCGTGCGAGTCCCTCGGATTGATCAAGATGGACTTCCTCGGGTTGCGCAACCTGACGATCATCAACGACGCCCTCGACAACATCAAGAGCAACCGCGATCTCGACCTCGTCCTCGAGGATCTCGAGCTCGACGACCGCGGCGCCTACGAACTCCTGTCCCGAGGCGACACCCTCGGGGTGTTCCAGCTCGACGGCGGACCGATGCGCGCGCTGCTCCGCCTCATGAAGCCCGACAACTTCGAGGACATCTCGGCGTTGATCGCCCTGTACCGGCCCGGGCCGATGGGCGCGAACTCGCACACGAACTACGCGCTGCGGAAGAACGGCCTGCAGGAGATCACCCCGATCCATCCGCAGCTCGAGGAACCGCTCTCCGAGATCCTGTCGACGAGCTACGGCCTCATCATCTACCAGGAGCAGGTGATGGCGATCGCGCAGAAGGTGGCCGGCTTCTCCCTCGGACAGGCCGACATCCTCCGTCGCGCGATGGGCAAGAAGAAGAAGTCCGAACTGGACAAGCAGTTCGAGGGCTTCTCCGGCGGCATGGTCGCGAACGGGTTCTCGATGGAGGCCGTCAACAAGCTGTGGGAGATCCTCCTCCCGTTCTCGGACTACGCCTTCAACAAAGCGCACTCCGCCGCCTACGGGGTCATCTCCTACTGGACGGCGTACCTCAAGGCGCACTATCCGGCCGAGTACATGGCCGGTCTGCTGACGAGTGTCGGCGACTCCAAGGACAAGATGGCGCTCTACCTCAACGAGTGCCGCCGCATGGGGATCCAGGTCCTGCCACCCGACGTCAACGAGTCCATCGGGTTCTTCGCCGCAGTCGGGGAGGACATCCGGTTCGGCCTGGGTGCCGTGCGCAACGTCGGTTCGAACGTCGTGGAGCTCATCCGGCAGGCACGCGAGCGCGAGGGGCGGTTCACCTCCTTCCACGACTTCCTCCGCAAGGTGCCGCTGCCGGTGGCGAACAAGCGGACCATCGAGTCGCTCATCAAAGCCGGCGCGTTCGACTCCATGGGCGACAGCAGACGTGCGCTCTACGAGATCCACGAGGACGCCGTCGACTCGGTCGTGAAGGACAAGCGTGCCGAGGCCTCCGGGAGCATCGGCTTCGACTTCGACAGCCTGTTCGCCGAGGTCGGCGAGGTGCCGCTCGCGAGCGTCCCCGCGCGTCCCGACTGGAGCAAGCGCGACAAACTCAACTTCGAGCGGGAGATGCTGGGGCTGTACGTCTCGGACCACCCGCTGGCCGGACTCGAGATCGAGCTGGCGAAGCACGCCACGACGACCATCACCGACCTCATGACCTCCGAGGGCATGGACGGCGAGACCGTCGTGATCTCGGGGCTCGTCACGAGTGTCCAGCATCGGATCGCCAAGGCCTCCGGCAACCAGTACGGCATGATCCAGGTCGAGGACTTCGGCGGCGAGATGACCGCCATGTTCATGGGCAAGGCGTATCAGGAGTTCGCCTCCGAACTCGTCGGCGACTCGATCGTGGTGGTCCGCGGGCGGGTCAGTGTCCGAGACGACGGGATGAACCTCCACGCGTACAGCATCTTCTCGCCCGAACTGCCAGAGGCCGGTGCCGACCGCATGCTCCAGCTGTCGATGGCGGACGCCCGGGCGACGACCGAGACGGTGACCACGCTCAGCGACGTCCTGACGCGGCACGCCGGGTCGACCGAGGTCCGGTTGAAGCTCATCCGAGGCGAGATCGCGCGGGTGTTCGAGCTGCCCCATCGCGTCAGCCTCTCGTCCGGACTCTTCGGCGAGCTGAAGTCCCTGCTCGGCCCGAACTGTCTCGGCTGAGCCCGCTCGGGCGCGGGCGGCAGCCGGGACGGTCCGCTGCGGACGATAGGCTGTGACGGCCATGATCACCACCATTGACCTCAGGGGAGTGCGGCCGAGCCGCACCGAGCTCCTGGACATGCTGCCCCGTCCCGTCGTCGACATCACCGCGGCAGCGCATGCCGCTCAGACGCTGATCGACGACGTCCGAGCGGACGGGTCCGAGGCCCTCTTGGCGCAGGCGGACCGGTTCGACGGGGGACGCCCCGAGCGGATCCGCGTCCCGCAGGCCGAGATCGACGCCGCCGTCACGGCACTCGAGCCGGCCGTGCGCGCCGCGCTCGTCGAGGCCATCGACCGGGTCCGGACGGCCACCAGGGCGCAGGTCCCGCCGGAGCGCACGACCGAGCTCGGCGACGGCGCGACCGTCGTGCAGCGCTGGGCCCCGGTCGGCCGTGTCGGCCTCTACGTCCCGGGTGGGAAGGCCGTCTACCCGTCGAGCGTCGTCATGAACGTCGTGCCGGCCCAGGAGGCCGGCGTCGGCTCCGTGGCGCTCGCTTCGCCCCCGCAGCGCGAGTTCGGCGGCCGCGTCCACCCGACGATCCTCGGCGCCGCCGGGCTGCTCGGGGTGACCGAGGTCTACGCCATGGGTGGCGCCGGAGCGATCGGTGCATTCGCCTACGGAGTGCCCGACCTCGTCCTCGACCCGGTCGATGTCGTGACCGGCCCGGGCAACATCTTCGTGGCGGCCGCCAAGCGCCTCGTGAAGGGGCAGGTGGGGATCGACGCCGAAGCCGGGACCACCGAGATCCTGGTCATCGCGGACGCCGGGGCCGATGCCCGGCTCGTCGCAGCCGACCTCGTCAGCCAGGCGGAACACGACGAGGCGGCGGCATCGCTGCTCGTCACCGACAGCGCGGCGCTCGCGACCGCGGTGGAGGAGTGGCTGCAGCGGTACGCCGCGGGCACCCGTCACGGAGCGCGCGTCGTCGAGGCCCTGGGCGGGCCGCAGTCGGCGATCGTGCTCGTGGACGACCTCGAGGCGGCCGTGGCGTTCAGCAACGCGTACGGGCCCGAGCACCTCGAGGTGCAGACCCGCGACCCCGAGTCGCTCCTCGGCGCCATCACGAACGCCGGCGCGATCTTCCTCGGCGATCACACCCCGGTGAGCCTCGGAGACTACCTGGCCGGGTCGAACCACGTCCTCCCGACGGGCGGCCAGGCACGGTTCTCCTCGGGCCTCGGAGCGTTCACCTTCCTCCGGCCGCAGCAGGTCGTCCGGTACGACGAACCGGCGCTCCGTCAGGTCTCGGCCCACATCGTCGCCCTCTCGGGTTCGGAGGACCTGCCGGCGCACGGCGAGGCGGTGACGGCCCGCTTCGGGCTCGTCGATGCCGAGATCCGTGCGGCGGACGACACCACCGCCCCCACCACCCCCGAGGGAGCCCGCTGATGTACTGCCCGTTCTGCCGCCACCCGGACTCCCGGGTGATCGACTCCCGCACCAGCGACGACGGACTCGCCATCCGCCGACGTCGGCAGTGCCCCGAGTGCGGGAGGCGCTTCAGCACCATGGAGACCTCGAGTCTCGGTGTGATCAAGCGTTCCGGCGTGGTTGAGCCCTTCAGCCGGGAGAAGGTCGTGAGCGGTGTCCGCAAGGCCTGCCAGGGCCGCCCGGTGACGGACTCGGACCTCGCCGTCCTGGCTCAGCGGGTGGAGGAGTCCATCCGGGCCACCGGCGCGTCGCAGATCGACGCGAACGACATCGGACTGGCGATCCTCGCACCGCTGCGGGAGCTGGACGAGGTCGCGTACCTCCGCTTCGCCAGCGTGTACCAGGCCTTCGAATCGCTCGACGACTTCGAGTCCGCGATCGCGCTGCTGCGCGTCGAGCACGCTTCGGGCGCCGCCCCCGTCCCGTCCGAGGAGCTCTGAGCCGTGTACCGCTTCCTCTTCGCCCAGGTGCTGTCCAAGCTCGATCCCGAACGCGCACACCACCTGGCTTTCGACGTCATCCGCGCGCTTCCCGCGACCGGCCTCGGCCCCGCCATCAGGCGCTGGACGCTGCCGCGACTCGACCAGTCGGTGGAGACGCTGGGGCTGCGGTTCGAGACCCCGTTCGGTGTCGCCGCCGGCTTCGACAAGGACGGCAAGGGCGTCCTCGGTCTCGGACTGCTCGGGTTCGGCCATGTCGAGGTGGGCACGATCACGGCGATCCCGCAGCCAGGTAATCCCAAGCCCCGACTGTTCCGACTCATCGCCGATCGGGCGGTCGTCAACCGCATGGGCTTCAACAACGGGGGAGCCGACCAGGCCAGGCGTCGGCTCGAACGGACCGCGCGGGTGAGCCGCCGACCCGTCCTCGGCGTAAACATCGGCAAGAGCCGTGTCGTGGACGTCGCCGACGCCACGGCCGACTACGTCCGGAGCGCGACGCTCCTCGCGCCCGTGGCCGACTACCTCGTGGTCAACGTCAGCTCGCCGAACACCCCTGGGCTCCGCGGCCTCCAGGAGCTCGACCAGCTCGCGCCGCTGCTCGAGGCCGTCCGCGCCGCCGCCGGTTCGACGCCGTTGCTCGTCAAGATCGCGCCCGACCTCAGCGATGCGGAGGTCGACCGCATCGCAGCGCTGGTCGTGGAACTCGGCCTGGACGGCGTCATCGCGACGAACACGACCATCTCGCGCGACGGACTGACCACCGATCCCGCCATCGTCGAGGCGGCCGGGGCCGGCGGACTGTCCGGTGCGCCGCTGGCCGCCCGCTCGCTCGTCGTCCTGCGGCGCATCCGGGCCATCGTGCCCCCGGAGTTGTGCGTCATCTCGGTCGGAGGCGTCGACACCGCCGAGGACGTCCAGGAGCGTCTGGCCGCGGGAGCCACGCTGGTGCAGGGGTACACGGCGTTCCTGTACCGCGGGCCGCTCTGGGCGAGGCACATCAACCGCGGACTCGACCGACTGGCTCGAACCGGCCGCTGAGCGGTACCACGCGCTGTCGACGACGAACGCCCGCCGGTCTGGGACCGGCGGGCGTTCGGTTTCGTGGGACTACTTGTTGGGGAACTGGCCGCGCTTGACCTGCGGCTTGGGCAGGCGGAGCGGGCGCAGCTGCAGCGCGCGCATGGCGGCGTACCAGCGCACGCCCCGCTCGTCCTGCCCGAACTTCGCCCGCAGCGCCTTCCGGACGCGGAAGCCGAGGAAGAAGCAGTCGGCGATCGCGATGATGAAGAACACCCAGAGGGTGAGCATGCCGTAGACCTGGATCTCGGGCACCGGCATGAAGGTGAGGATGATCACGAGGAACATCACCGGGATCATGAACTCACCGATGTTGAACCGGGCGTCGACGTAGTCGCGGACGAACTTCTTCTGCGGGCCGCGCTCGCGTGCCGGGAGGAACTTGTCGTCGCCGGCGGCCATGCCGGCCTGCGCCCGCCTCCGTGCCTCGGCCTGCTGCGCCTTCGCCGCCTTCGAGGCCTCCTTGCGGTCGGAGGGGACGAGTGGACGCTTGTTCTGCGCCTCGCGTTCCGCCCGGGACGGGGTCGGTCGACCCTTCGCCTCCTTGGCGCCGCGGGCGAGGCGCTCAGCCGTCTGCGCTGCGGTCTCGACGATCGGCTCTGATGCCGGGGTGCTCTGCTGTTTGGCCACGATGGAACGTCCTTGATTCGGGGATTCCCTTAAGATTACTCGCATGACGACAGGTACCACGACGGAATCGACCCAAGACCCACGCAACGACCAGGAAGTCCTCGATCGGCTGCGCGAATCCGTCACCGGTGCGTTGCCGTCGTCGATCGCCGATCTGTCGGCGCTCGTCCGCATCCCCTCGGTGTCGTGGTCGGCGTTCGACGCGGCCGAGGTGGCGCGGAGTGCCGAGGCGGTCGCGGAGCTCGCACGCGGTCTCGGTGTCTTCGACGAGGTCTCGGTGCGGCGGTCCGCCATCGACGGCGGAGCGGAGCTCGGGCAGCCCGCCGTGCTGGCCCGCCGCGAACCACGGAACGGCCGACCGACCGTGCTGCTCTACGCGCACCACGACGTCCAGCCCCCCGGAAGCGACGACAAGTGGGACTCGCCGCCGTTCGAGCCGACCGTCCGCGACGGCCGCATCTACGGACGGGGCGCGGCTGACGACAAGGCCGGCGTCATGTCCCACATCGCCGCGATCCGGGCCGTCACCGAGGTCCTCGGTTCCGACCTCGACCTCGGTATCGTGCTGTTCATCGAGGGCGAGGAGGAGTTCGGCTCGCGGTCCTTCGGTTCCTTCCTGGAGGAGCACCGCGACACCCTCGCTGCGGACGTGATCGTCGTCGCCGACAGCGACAACTGGGACGAGCGGACGCCGGCGCTGACGATCGGTCTGCGCGGCAACGTCACGTTCCGGCTGCGCGTGAAGACCCTCGACCACGCCTCCCACTCCGGGATGCTCGGGGGAGCGGTGCCGGACGCGATGCTGGCCGCGGTCACCCTGCTCGCGACACTGTGGGACGCGGACGGTTCGGTGGCGGTCGCCGGACTCACCTCGCACGACGCCGTCACCCCGGAGTTCGACGAGGCGCAGCTCCGCGCCGAGTCAGGTCTGTCCGAGGGGGTCACGCCGATCGGACGCGGCTCGATCCTCAGCCGGATCTGGTCGCAGCCCGCGATCACCGTCACGGGCATCGACGCACCGTCGGTGGCCAACGCCTCGAACACGCTCATCCCGGAGGTGTCGGTTCGCATCAGTGCGCGGATCGCCCCCGGGCAGGATCCGGCCGAGGCCTACCGTGCACTCGAGGCCCACCTCCTCGCCAACAGCCCGTTCGGCGCGCAGCTGACGATCGACGAGGTCGACCAGGGGAGCCCGTTCCTCGTGGACACGAGCGGTTGGGCCGTCGCCGAGGCGAAGCGCGCCATGGCCGACGCCTGGGAGGTCGAGCCCGTGGAGACGGGTGTCGGCGGATCGATCCCGTTCATCGCCGACCTCGTCCGGGTCTTCCCGGACGCCCAGATCCTCGTCACCGGTGTCGAGGACCCGCACTCGCGCGCCCACAGCCCGAACGAGTCGCTGCACCTCGGCGTCTTCCAGAAGGCGATCCTCACGGAGGCGGTGCTCCTCGCTCGCCTGGCGGCCGCACCCCGTCCGTCCTCGGACGCGTAGACGCGACGGACGCGCCGCCGCACTTCCAGGGGTGCGTCCGTCGCGGCAGGCGGTAGAATCTCACACAGGCGTCGACCCGGCGCCGCCAGACCTCGCGAGGAGCATCATGAGCGACACCATCCTGACCGAGACCAAGATCGACGCGGCTCACGGCGTCGGCCTGTCCGACACGGCGGCGCAGAAGGTCAAGAGCCTCCTCGAGCAGGAGGGTCGCGACGACCTCCGTCTCCGCGTGGCCGTGCAGCCGGGCGGATGCTCGGGCCTCATCTACCAGCTGTACTTCGACGAGCGCATGCTCGACGGCGACGCCACGGTCGACTTCGACGGCGTCGAGGTCATCGTCGACAAGATGAGCGTCCCCTACCTCGACGGCGCCAAGATCGACTTCGAGGACACCATCCAGAAGCAGGGGTTCACCATCGACAACCCCAACGCCGAGGGTAGCTGCGCCTGCGGCGACAGCTTCCACTGAGCCAGATTCTTCCTGAAGGGGAAATTGCCCGGTCCCGGGTGGTTTCCCCTTCGTCATTCCGGTCACGATCCCGCACGCCGGACCCGAATGGTCCGGCGTTCACCGCCCATCCCCACTAGACTGGGGGGCGATCCACAGGTGTGTATTCGAAAGGTTTCAGAGGTGCGCTCGACTCGTCGTCTCAGATGGGCTGCCATTCCGGTCGCAGCCACACTCGCCATAGTCCTGGCGGGTTGTACGCAGGCGGAACTGCATGGTTACCTGCCGGGATTCGTCGAGGGCGAATCTCCCGTCACGAACCACACGGACCGCATCGCGGGCCTGTGGGTGACGGCATGGCTGGTGCTGCTCGCAGTCGGCGTCATCACGTGGGGGCTCATCATCTGGGCCGTCATCGTGTACCGACGCCGCAAGGGGCAGACCGGTCTCCCGGTCCAGCTGCGGTACAACATGCCGATCGAGATCTTCTACACGATCGTCCCGCTCATCCTGGTGCTCGGCTTCTTCGCCTTCACGGCACGCGACCAGAACGCGATCGAGACCCAGTACGAGGATCCCGACGTGGCCATCGAGGTCTTCGCCAAGCAGTGGGCGTGGGACTTCGTGTACGACGAGGCCGTCAATGGCCAGGACGTCTGGACCGCAGGCGTGCAGGCCGATGAGAAGCCCGGTGGCGTCATCGACCAGGACGCACTCCCGACGCTCTACCTGCCCGTCGGCAAGACGGTGAAGATCGCGCTGCAGTCGCGCGACGTCATCCACTCCTTCTGGGTCATCGACTTCCTCTACAAGAAGGACATGATCCCGGGCAAGACGAACTACATGTCCTTCACCCCTGAGCGCGAGGGCACCTACGCCGGCAAGTGCGCCGAGCTCTGTGGCGAGTACCACTCGCTCATGCTCTTCAACGTGAAGGTCGTCTCGCAGGCCGAGTACGACAAGCACCTCGAAGACCTGGCCGAGTCGGGCAACATCGGCGACTACGGCACGGCATACGACCGCAACAGCAACCTCCCCGGCACCAAGGCGCCGGCAGGTCTCGAAGAGCACGGAGACGGGGAATGACCTCCACCACGCTTCCCGCAGGCCAGGCGAGCGTCGTCGGACGCACCTCGGTCGAGCGCAAGGGCAACATCCTGGTCAAGTGGATCACCTCCACCGACCACAAGACCATCGGGTACATGTACCTGATCGCCTCGTTCATCTTCTTCTGCCTCGGCGGCGTGATGGCGCTCATCATCCGCGCCCAGCTCTTCGAGCCCGGTGGCACGATCGTGGAGACCAAGGAGCAGTACAACCAGCTCTTCACGATGCACGGCACGATCATGCTCCTCATGTTCGCGACGCCGCTCTTCGCCGGGTTCGCGAACGCGCTCATGCCGCTGCAGATCGGCGCACCGGACGTCGCCTTCCCGCGACTGAACGCCTTCGCGTTCTGGCTCTACGCCTTCGGTAGCCTCATCGCCGTCGGTGGCTTCCTCACCCCGCAGGGTGCAGCCGCCTTCGGCTGGTTCGCCTATGCGCCACTGTCGAGTACGACGTTCTCGCCAGGGCTCGGAGGCAATCTCTGGGTCCTCGGACTGGCGCTCAGCGGCTTCGGCACCATCCTCGGTGGCGTCAACTTCATCACCACGATCATCACGATGCGCGCCCCCGGCATGACGATGTTCCGCATGCCGATCTTCACGTGGAACGTCCTCGTGACGTCCATCCTCGTCCTGATGGCGTTCCCGGTGCTCGCAGCGGCCCTCTTCGGCCTTGCCGCGGACCGCGTGTTCGACGCCCACATCTACGACGCGGCCAACGGCGGCGTCATCCTGTGGCAGCACCTGTTCTGGTTCTTCGGGCACCCCGAGGTCTACATCATCGCGCTGCCGTTCTTCGGCATCGTCTCCGAGATCTTCCCGGTGTTCAGCCGCAAGCCGATCTTCGGCTACAAGACCCTGATCTACGCGACCATCGCGATCGCGGCCCTCTCCGTGACGGTGTGGGCACACCACATGTACGTCACCGGATCGGTGCTCCTGCCGTTCTTCGCCCTCATGACGATGCTCATCGCGGTTCCGACCGGCGTGAAGATCTTCAACTGGCTGGGCACGATGTGGCGCGGTTCGGTGACCTTCGAGACCCCGATGCTCTGGTCGATCGGCTTCCTGATCACCTTCGTCTTCGGTGGACTCACCGGTGTCATCCTCGCTTCGCCGCCGCTCGACTTCCACGTCTCCGACTCCTACTTCGTCGTGGCGCACTTCCACTACGTCGTCTTCGGCACGGTCGTGTTCGCCATGTTCGCCGGCTTCTACTTCTGGTGGCCGAAGTGGACGGGCAAGATGCTCAACGAGAAGCTCGGCTACTGGCACTTCTGGCTGCTCTTCATCGGCTTCCACACGACGTTCCTCATCCAGCACTGGCTGGGCGTCATCGGGTTCCCGCGCCGCTACGCGACCTACTCGCCTGAGGACGGCTTCACCTGGATGAACCAGCTGTCGACCGTGGGCTCGTTCATCCTCGCCATCTCGCTGCTGCCCTTCTTCCTGAACGTGTACATCACGATCCGGAAGGCTCCTCGAGTCACCGAGGACGACCCGTGGGGGTACGGTGGATCGCTCGAGTGGGCGACCAGCTCGCCCCCGCCGCGTCACAACTTCGTCTCCATCCCGCGCATCCGCTCGGAGCGCCCGGCCTTCGACCTCCACCACCCCGAGGTCGGTATCCCGGTCGGCGTCGGTCCCGCGAAGGACGCACCTGACGCACCCACGCTCGACATCGACGCCGGAAAGGTGAAGTAGCCGCCATGCGCGCCAATATCATCCTCTTCACGATCCTGACGGTGTTCTGCGCCCTCCTCTGCGCGGTCTACACGGTGTGGTCGCTCGTCGACCCGCTGCACGGCAGGGTCGAATGGGTCGGCACGGTCACCCTGGCTCTCGCCGCGATCCTGAGCGCCTTCCTCGGCTTCTATCTCAGCCGGGTGCACAAGAGCCAGGGCGCCGAGCTCCCCGAGGACACGCTGACGGCGAACATCGACGACGGCGACCCGGAGATCGGGCACTTCAGCCCGTGGAGCTGGTGGCCCATCATCCTCGCCGGTGCGTGTGGTCTGCTCGTACTCGGTCTGGCGGTCGGGTTCTGGATCGCGATCATCGGCATCCCGCTGGTCGTCATCGCGGTCGTCGGTTGGAACTACGAGTACTACCGCGGATACTTCGCACGCTGATGGTCGCCTCGTTCAGCATCCGTCGCGGTCAGCCCGACGACCGTTCAGTCGTCTTCGCGCTGGCCGGCCAGCTGATCACCGGGTCCATCCCGCCTGCGGCGGACGACTTCATGGCCGCGTACAACAACGTCATGCGCCCTCGTGAAGACGAGACCAACGTGCTGTACGTCGCGGTCGACGAGGCGAACCGCGTTGTCGGATACACCCTGATGACGGTGTCGCGGCTGCTGCACGCGGCCGGCCTGACCGCCCACCTGCAGGAGCTCGTCGTCGACGAGACCGCCCGCGGCGCCGGCATCGGATCGGCCCTCGTCGAGGCGAACGAGCACTATGCCGTCGAGCGCGGTGCGCGCCAGCTGACGATGTCCACCTCTCGAGCCGGCGACTTCTACCGTCGTCTCGGCTACAACGTGACGGCGGAGTTCTACAAGAAGATCCTCCCGCTGGGCTGACCCCCAAGCTGTCATCGAAGAGCCCCCGAGCCACCGCTCGGGGGCTCTTTCGTGTTCTGGTGCGCGCCGAGACGTGGAGAACAAGCAGCTGGCAAGGTGCGGGGTCCGCCCCTGAAGGTCATGAGCGTCACCCTTCGGTTCCGTCGAGACTTCACGGTGGCAGCCGTCGTCAGGTGACGCCTCCTCACGCCTCGTAGACCGGGGGAGCGCCCGTCGCCCCGATGCTGTCGAGGGGCACACGCCGCCCTCAGCGGACTCAGCGTGCGTGCGAACAGACCTGGCGTAGGCCGTTCCCCGGTCCCTGAGCCCGTCGACGGGCAGGCGTCGTCCGGTGTCTCCTCTGTACGGTCCCGATCACCCTGTGACGGGAACGTCGGACCCGGAGCCGGTCTCGACAGGCTCACATCGTCTGCGGTCGCGCAGGAAGGGCGGTGGACCGCGGTGAGCGATCACAGGTCTCCGAGCTTGTCGACGGGCTCATACCGCCCGCAGCGGCCTTCCGCGCCCGGAGAGCGGGGGAGCGGGACCGCATGGACCTCCATTGTCGCCGCGTCGTGTCGCAGCACAGTTCCACGAATCCCCGCCGCAGAACGACGAAAGCCCCGCAGTCCGTGAGGACTGCGGGGCTTTCCAGTGGGATCCGCCTAGTGGTGGTCGCCGTGGGAACGTTCGATCTCCGTGTTCGTGACGGGAGCGATCCGATCCTCGAAGAACCAGCGGGACATCGCGGCGCGAGCCTTCTGGACACCGGTGATCTTGCCCTTGGCGTTCGGACGGATCATCAACGGCTTGTGGTCGTCGTAGCTCGCGAGGCGCCAGCGCTCGTACTCGTCGACGGGCTCGTGGACCTCGATGAACTCGCCACCGGGGAGGCGGACGATGCGCCCGGTCTCGTAGCCGTGAAGGAGGATCTCGCGATCCTTCTTCTGCAGCGCCAGGCAGGTGCGCTTCGCGATGAAGTAGGCGATGAACGGTCCGAGGATGAGGATCGCCTGCAGCGTGTGGATCACGCCCTCCATCGTCACCTTGAAGTGGGTGGCGATGATGTCCGAGCTCGCAGCAGCCCAGAGGGCGGCGTAGAAGGTGACACCGGCAGCACCGATCGCGGTGCGGGTCGGCGCGTTGCGCGGACGGTCGAGGATGTGGTGCTCGCGCTTGTCACCCGTGATCCACGCCTCGACGAACGGATAGATGAACACCGTGACGATGAACAGACCCAGGACGAGGACGGGAAGG
Source organism: Plantibacter sp. MCCC 1A11337 (assembly GCF_013349365.1). Classification (NCBI taxonomy): domain Bacteria; kingdom Bacillati; phylum Actinomycetota; class Actinomycetes; order Micrococcales; family Microbacteriaceae; genus Plantibacter; species Plantibacter sp. MCCC 1A11337. The sequence continues at coordinate 77,218 of NZ_JABJWX010000001.1, forward strand.
ATGATGTTGAACGAGAACGTGTGATCCCAGAGGACGAACTCGAGGTGTGGCGGAACCAGCCGGAGCGCGCCGTCGGCGAACCCGATGTACCAGTCAGGCTGCGTACCTGCCGAGACCGGGGAGGGGTCGTATGGCCCGTAGTTCCAGATCGGGTTGATCGTGAACAGCGAGGCGATGAGCATCACGACACCGAAGACGATGAAGAAGAAGCCACCGGCCTTCGCCGCGTAGACGGGGAGGACGGGGAATCCGACCACGTTCTGCTCGGTGCGACCGGCGCCCGGGAACTGCGTGTGCTTGTGCACGACGACGAACACCAGGTGCAGGGCGATGAAGAGCAGCACCAGCGCCGGCAGGAGCAGGATGTGGAGCGTATAGAGGCGGCCGACGATGTCGGTGCCCGGGAACTCTCCACCGAACAGCAGGAAGGTCGTCCACGTACCGATGATGGGCAGACCCTTCACCATGCCGTCGATGATCCGCAGACCGTTACCGGAGAGCAGGTCGTCGGGCAGCGAGTATCCGGTGAAGCCCTCGGCCATGGCGAGGATGAACAGGACGAAACCGATCACCCAGTTCAGCTCACGCGGCTTGCGGAACGCACCGGTGAAGAAGATGCGCAGCATGTGCAGGCCGATGGACGCCACGAACAGCAGGGCAGCCCAGTGGTGCACCTGACGCATCAGGAGGCCGCCGCGGATGTCGAAGGAGATGTCGAGCGTCGACGCCATGGCGACGGACATCTCGATGTTCTTCAGCGGGACGAAGGACCCGTCGTAGTGGACCTCCGCCATCGATGCCTGGAAGAAGAAGGTGAGGAAGGAGCCCGACAGCAGGATGATGACGAAGCTGTAGAGCGCGACCTCGCCGAGGAGGAACGACCAGTGGTCGGGGAAGATCTTGCGGCCGAACTCCTTGACGGCGACCGAGATGGACGTCCGCTCTTCGAGGTAGTTCGCTGCAGCGCCGGTGAATCCACCGGAGCTCTTCGCCGGAGCGGCCTTGGCCTGCTCAGGGGCGCGTGTTGCGGTCGAGGTGCTCAATGACGCTCCCAGAAGCTCGGGCCGACAGGTTCGTGGAAGTCGCTCCGCGCGACGAGGTAACCCTCGTCGTCGACGGTGATCGGCAGCTGCGGAAGCGGCCGGGCGGCCGGTCCGAAGATGACCGCGCAGTGGTTCGTGACGTCGAACTGCGACTGGTGGCAAGGGCAGAGGAGGTGGTGCGTCTGCTGCTCGTAGAGCGCGACAGGGCAACCGACGTGCGTGCACACCTTGGAGTAGGCGACGATGCCGTCGTAGGACCAATCCTTCTTGGACTCCTCCTCGACGAGGTCTTCGGGCTTCAGCCGCATGAGCAGCACGATCGCCTTCGCCTTCTCGTTGAGGACGTGGTCGGCCTCGTGGAGGTTCTCGGGGATCACGTGGAACGCGCTGCCGAGCGTCACGTCGGACGCCTTGATGGGCGTTCCGGAAGGGTCACGGGCGAGGCGCGTGCCTTCCTTCCACATCGTGTGCTGCATGAGCTCGACGGGGTCTTCGTCGTACGGCGCGAGGCCACGGAACAGCGCGATGCCCGGGAGCGGGAAGACGATGAGGGAACCGATGAGGCTGTTGCGGATGAGCGCGCGTCGACCGATGCCGGACTCGACGTTCGCCTGGTGCATGATCTCCACCGCGCGATCGCGGCTGACCTGGTTGCCGCCGACCTTGTGACGGTAGTCGATGCCTTCCTCGTCGTGCATGAGGGCCTTGCCCCAGTGCACGGCACCGATACCGATCGCGAGCAGGGCCAACGCCATGCCGAGACCGATGAACAGGTTGTTCAGACGGACCGAGGCGATGTCCTCGGGCTCGATCGGGAACGCCATGTAGGCGGCGACCGCCCAGACGCTGCCGGCGATCGACAGGTAGAAGAGGGTGTAGACGGCGCGCTCGGCCCGCTTGTCCTTCTTGGGGTCGAGGTCCGTGACGCGCTTCCGGTGGGGAGGCAGGCCGGGGTCGACGACGGCATCGCGGGAGATGACCCCGGTACCGGTCGCGACCTGCAGCTCCTGCCCGTGGGCGGACGGATCGGCAGACGAGTCGGCGGCTGGGTGACCCGAGCCGCTCGAGTTGTCGTGAGCCATGGTGCTCCTTCTTACGTGTTGTCGATCCGCGTCGGTCAGTTCGACTTCGCGGTGATCCAGACGGTGAGGGCCACGATCGAGCCGAGGCCGAAGATCCAGAGGAACAGGCCCTCGGAGACGGGGCCGAGCGAGCCGAGGTCGTTACCGCCCGGTGACGGGTTCTTCTCCATGAACTTGAGCGCGGTGATGATGTCGCGCTTGTCCTCGGGGGAGAGGTTCATGTCGTTGAAGACGGGCATGTTCTGCGGGCCGGTGATCATGGCCTCGTAGATGTGGGCGGCGCTGACGCCGACGAGCGAGGGAGCGTACTTGCCCTCGGTCAGGGCGCCACCGGCGGCTGCGACGTTGTGGCACATCGCGCAGTTGATGCGGAACAGCTGGGCGCCGTTGGAGGCGTCGCCCTCGCCGTCGAGGTACTGCTCCTCGGGGACCTCCGGGCCGGGTGCGACCGAGGCGACGTAGGCCGCGAGGGAGGAGATCTGCTCCTCGGTGAACTGCACGGGCTTCTCCGGGGCCTGCGGGCCCTGGTTCTGCAGCGGCATCCGGCCGGTGCCGACCTGGAAGTCGACGGCGGCGGCACCGACGCCGAGGAGGCTCGGTCCGGCGGTCGTGCCCTGCATGTCGAGGCCGTGGCAGGTGGCGCAGTTCGCGGAGAAGAGCTTCTCGCCCTCGTCGACGGAGGCCTGCGACTTGGTGGCGGCGACGGGCTCGGCGCTGGCCGTGCTGACGCTGACGGCTGCGTAGGCGCCTCCGGTCACGAGGAGGCCGATCGCGAGCAGTGCCGCCGAGGCGAACGGGCTGCGGCGGCCACTCTTGCGCGTGGCACGGGCGGCCTTCTTGGACGCCTTGGTGGTCGTCGTCTGGGTGGGGTCAGTCTTCATGGAGGCAGTCATTCCGGGTCAGCGCAGGATGTAGATGACGAAGTAGAGGCCGATCCACACGACGTCGACGAAGTGCCAGTAGTACGAGACGACGATGGCACTCGTCGCCTCCTTGTGGCCGAATCGTTTGACGGCGTAGGCACGGCCGATCACGAGGAGGAAGGCGATGAGGCCGCCGGTCACGTGCAGGCCGTGGAAGCCGGTCGTGAGGTAGAACGCCGAGCCGTACGCGTTCGAGCTGAGGGAGATGCCCTCGCTGACGAGGGTCGCGTACTCGAGGATCTGGCCGGCGACGAACACGGCACCCAGGGCGTAGGTGAGGAAGAACCACTCGACCATGCCCCACTTGCGCGGGCTCCAGCCGGTCATGCGGGGCTGCATGCGCTCCGCTGCGAAGACGCCGAACTGGCACGTGAACGACGAGGACACGAGGATGATCGTGTTGATCGTCGAGTACGGGACGTTCAGGCGACCGGCCTCGGCCGCCCACAGTTCGGGAGCCATCGATCGCAGCGTGAAGTAGATCGCGAAGAGGCCGGCGAAGAACATGACCTCGCTGCCCAGCCAGACGATCGTTCCAACCGCGACCGTGTTCGGTCGGTTGATCCGGGGCGCGCTCGGCGCAAGGTTGATTGAGGTGCTCGTCACCCCTCCATTATGGCCGAAAGCCGGAGCGGTTTTTCGCATTTCGGCGGCGGCGAGCACGCTCGGATCAGTAAGGCTAGCCTTATTTCCTGACCGGAATCTTCGGTTCTGCTGCGGGATTCATGTGATCTCCGCCTCCACGGGCCGCTCGAGGCGTCGGCGAGTCGCGCTTGTAAGATCGTCGACATGCCTCTCACGACCTGGCCGACGCTCATCGGCGACCTGCTCGCCGGAACCGATCTCAGTGTGTCGGAGTCGACGTGGGCGATGGAACGGATCATGACCGGCCAGGTGACGGACGCCCAGCTGGCCGGCTTCCTGATCGCGTTGCGCCGCAAGGGGGAGACGGTCGACGAGATCGTCGGGTTCCGCGATGCGATCCTCGACCACGCGAAGCCGCTCGTCGCCCCTTCTCGGGCCCTCGACATCGTCGGCACCGGCGGCGACCGCTTCGGTACCGTCAACATCTCGACGACCGCGTCCATCGTCGCGGCGGCGACGGGCATCCCCGTCATCAAGCACGGCAATCGCGCGGCGAGCTCCGCCTCGGGATCGAGTGACGTGCTCTCGGCGCTCGGCGTCGACCTCGCCCTGCCGACGGACCTGGTGGCGGAGGTGCTGGCGTCGACGGGCATCACCTTCGCGTACGCGGCGGCGTTCCACCCCGGTTTCGGCCACGCTGGAGCGGTCCGCGCGGAGCTCGGCGTGCCGACGGTCTTCAACTTCCTCGGTCCGCTCGTCAACCCGGCCCGCCCGGAGGCGTCGGCGGTCGGCGTCGCGCACGCCGACCGCATCCCGCTGTTCGTGGGCGTGTTCCAGACGCGTGGGGCGACCGCCCTCGTCTTCCGGGGCGACGACGGACTCGACGAACTGACGACGACGGGACACAGCCACCTCTGGGAGATCACCCGTGGAGCCGTCACCGAGCACGACCTGGATCCCCGGGAACTCGGCATCCGACGTGCGTCGATCGACGATCTCATCGGCGGTGACGCCCAGCACAATGCCGGTGTCGTGCGCGCCACGCTCGCCGGCGAGGAGGGTCCGGTCCGCGACATCGTCCTGCTGAACGCGGCGGCCGGGATCGTGGCGTTCGAATTGTCGGAGGATCCGTCGCAGGCCCAGCGGCCGATCCTCGAGCGGTTCGCTGCAGCGCTCGTGTCCGCCGCGGCCGTCATCGACTCGGGTGCGGCGACCGCGACACTCGACGCGTGGGTGGACGCCACCCGCTCGCTCGGCTCGCGCTGATCAGCGCCGTGGGCGGGTCCTCCGGCCCTACCGGCGGTGGGCCACAGCGCGTAGGTTGAGACCCGATGCCGGCGTACCCGGTCGGCGGACCCGAACCGATCTTGCAGGAGGATTCAATGAAGAAGCTCATCAATGATCCCAAGGACGTCGTCGTCGAGGCGGTGGCCGGATTCGGCGCCGCGCACCCCGACCTCGTCACCGTGTCGCTCGACCCGGTGTTCATCGCTCGAGCGGACGCGCCGGTCGCCGGGAAGGTGGGGATCGTGAGCGGCGGCGGAAGCGGGCACGAGCCCCTCCACGGAGGGTTCGTCGGATTCGGGATGCTCGACGCGGCCGTACCCGGCCCGGTGTTCACCTCACCGACTCCGGACCCCATCCTCGCCGCCACGAAGGCCGTCGACGGTGGTGCCGGCGTCCTGCACATCGTCAAGAACTACACGGGCGACGTGCTCAACTTCGAGACCGCGGCCGATCTCGCGCTGGCCGAGGGCATCGAGGTGCGCTCGGTCATCGTCGACGACGACGTCGCGGTGAAGGATTCGCTCTACACGGCGGGGCGTCGGGGTGTCGCCGGCACCGTCCTCGTGGAGAAGCTCGCCGGCGCACGTGCCGAGGCCGGGGGAGGCCTCGACGAGGTCGCCGACCTCGCGACGAAGGTCAACGAGCGCACCCGCACGATGGGCGTGGCGCTCACCCCGTGCGTCGTCCCGCACGCGGGCGAGCCGAGTTTCACCCTGGCCGACGACGAGATCGAGATCGGGATCGGTATCCACGGTGAGCCCGGCCGTGAACGCATCCCCCTGGAGCCCGCCGACCGGATCGTCGACCGGCTGCTCGCCGCCATCCTCGAGGACCTTCCGTACGCGCCCGACGAGCGTGCCCTCGTCCTGGTGAACGGGATGGGCGGGACGCCGCAGGTCGAGCTGCTCATCGTCTTCCGCCGTGTGGCAGAGGCGCTCGCGGAGCGCGGGATCGAGGTGGCACGGTCGCTCGTGGGGAACTACACGACCAGCCTCGAGATGCAGGGTGTGTCGATCACCCTCTTGAAACTCGACGACGAACTGATCGAATTGTGGGACGCCCCGGTGCAGACCGCGGCGCTCCGGTGGGGACGGTAGACGGATGGGGTTGGACGGAGCCTGGGCGATCGCCTGGATGCGGGGGAGTGCGGCGGTCGTCGCGGAACATCGCGTGGAGCTGATCACGCTCGACCGTGACATCGGGGACGGCGACCACGGCGAGAACCTGGACCGCGGGTTCTCCGCGATCCTGCCGAAGCTCGACGAGCAGCCTGACGATGCGACGCCCGCCGACATCCTCAAGCTCGCCGCGACGACGCTCATCTCGACCGTCGGAGGAGCGAGCGGCCCGCTGTACGGCACCGCGCTGCTCAAGGCGTCGATCGCCGTGGCCGGCCAGGAGGATCTCGACGCCGATGCCGTCGTCGCCCTGCTGACGGCGGCGCGCGACGGGATCGTGCTCCGTGGCAAGGCCGAGGCCGGCGACAAGACCATGATCGACGCGTGGACACCCGCCGTGGACGCTGCCTCTGCGGCGGCGGCAGCGGGGGAGTCGCCGGCACGGGTACTGGCCGCAGCCGCGGAGGCCGCGTGGGGTGGCGCCGCCGCGACCGAGCCGCTCGTCGCCCGCAAGGGTCGCGCCAGCTACCTCGGTGAACGGGCCGTCGGGCATCGCGACCCTGGGGCGCAGTCCACCTCCTATCTCCTGCAAGCTGCGGCGGCGGCCGCTGAAGAGGGCGCTGCATGAGCGGGGGAGCCGTCGGCCTCGTGTTCGTCTCGCACAGCGCGCTGATCGCGGAGGGGCTCATCGCCCTGGCCCGGCAGATGGCGCCCGACGCGGCCCTCGCCGCAGCCGGTGGTACCGATGAGGGAGGGATCGGCACGAGCTTCGAGCTGGTCTCCGTCGGGATCGCGGCCGTGGACTCCGGGGCCGGGGTGGTGGTGCTGTGCGATCTGGGGTCGGCGATCCTCACCGCTGAGACGGCACTCGACTTCCTCGACGACGACGTCCGAGGCCGGGTGCGCATCGTCGACGCCCCGCTCGTCGAGGGTGGGGTCGCCGCGGCCGTGGCCGCGCAGACCGGCGCGTCGCTCGACGAGGTCGTCGCCGCCGCGCGGTCGGCAGCCGGCGGTGGCCCTGCCCGGCACGGTGCCGACGAGGCGACTCGGGCGGGCGGCTCCGACGATCCGACGGCGTCCCACGCCGCGGCCTCCGTGACCCTGCGGAACAAGGACGGGCTCCACGCTCGACCCGCTGCCGAGTTCGTGAAGCTGGCGAGCACGTTCGCGGCCAGGGTGGTCGTGAACGGGAAGGACGCCAAGAGCCTGCTCGGGATCATGTCACTGGGCCTCGTCAAGGGGGCGGTCGTGGATCTGCAGGCGGACGGTCCGGATGCGGAGGATGCCATCGGGGCACTGGAGTCGCTCATCGAATCCGGCTTCGGAGAGGTCTGACGGGTCGCGCTCGGGACGGAAGCAGGTCGGCGTCCCGGGCGCAACGGGGTGGTCGACCCCGACGGTCGGCGTAGCATGACGCGCATGAACGAGCAGACGAAGACGTCGGACACCGAAGACCGCCAGTGCACGGTCTGTGGCCATCCGCTCGCCGAGCACACCTTCGACCGTTCCTCCGGGCACGATCACTTCATGACCTGCCCGACGGGGGAGCGGCTTCCGGACCCCGCGCAGTCCGCCATCCCGGTCAACGAGTTCGGTATGCCGCTCTGGGACCAGGACCCCGATCGACCTGCTCCGTCGGCCTGACGACCCCGGCGACCGGCGCCGTCATCCGAGGAGGAGCAACGACCGGACGGCGACACTGACACCGGTCTCGCGCGACGCCGACGTCTCGTGGAGAGCACTGCCGTCGATGAGCCAGCGCACCCATCGGACGAGTTGCTCCGGCGTGGCGTCGGAGCGGGCTGCGGTGGTGCGAACCGCCTCGGTGATGTGGTCGAGCAGGAAGCGGTCGACCATGTCCCGCTCGACGTCGAGGACGGCCGCCACGTCGTGGACGTGCGCCATGCCCTGGACCGCGCGAGCGAAACCGGCCGTCTGGTCGGCAGCCCGCTGGCGGTCGAGTGTGCCGAGGTAGGTGGCCAAGGCGGGTCGCCCAGGCCCGGCCCGTGCGGCGAGGTGCAGTTGCTCCTCGGTCCAGGCGGCGCTCACCCGCAACAGGGTGACCAGGATGTCGAGCTTGGTGGGGAAGTAGTGGAACAGGGTCCCCGAGGAGATGTCCGCCGCCCGGCAGATGTCCGCCGTCGAGGTGGTCTCATACCCTTCGGCGGCGAAACAGCGGTAGGCCGCAGCGAGGATCGCGGTCTGGCGCGCGGTGAACCGCTGTGGGTCGACGATCCTCGGCATGTCTGCTCCCATATTCCTAGAGCGCCTACTCTAGCGCACGCACTCTATGAATTCGGACCAGATCAGAGGCGATTTCTGGGCCGATCGATTGTTGCGCGCAGCTCGGAGTGTGGAGCGCCGGTGGTTCATCGAGCACTCCGCCGTCCTGTGGACGGCCGGGCGATCGTGGGGGAGCAGGCGGGACCGTCCACCTGCCGGACCCGCCCTGCCCGCGTGAGCTCGAGGTGTACGGGTGCATCCTCGTCGGGCTGTCGGATCGCGTGATGTCCGGCGCTTCCAGCTATCGCCCCCGCGGTGGATATGCACGTCGACAGCATCTTCGCCGAGTCACACCTGCACGATCGGATCCACGCGGCGACTCCCGTGGGGCAGGACCTCCGGAACGGGCGGCTTGGCATGCCGAATGAAGCTGAGTTGACATAATGTGCATTATCAGCTCTTTCCAGCCCGCCGCGAGCGGGGTCGGATCGGGTCATGTCGGCGTGCATGTCCGAGCTGAGGATCGCGACGACGACCGAGCCGCGTCAGGAGCCGATGTACCGAGCGAGATGTTCGCCGGTCAGCGTCGAGCGATCGGCGACGAGTGCTGCGGGCGTCCCGGTGAACACCAGGCGTCCGCCGTCATGACCTGCGCCGGGTCCGAGGTCGACGATCCAGTCCGCATGCGCCATGACCGCCTGATGATGCTCGATGACGATCACCGACTTGCCGGAGTCCACCAACCGGTCCAGGAGCCCGAGCAGGTTCTCCACGTCAGCGAGGTGCAGGCCGGTCGTCGGCTCGTCCAGGATGTAGACCTCGCCCGAGTCGGCCATCTGCGTCGCCAGTTTGAGTCGCTGTCGTTCGCCTCCTGACAGTGTCGTCAACGGCTGTCCGAGGCTGACGTAACCGAGCCCGACGTCGGCGAGTCGCGCCAGGATGACTTGCGCTGCAGGTGTCCGTGCCGGCCCGTCGGCGAAGAAGGCCTTGGCCTCCGTCACCGACATCGCGAGCACCTCGCTGATGTCCCGCTCCCCCAACTGATATTCCAGGACGGAAGCATCGAACCGGCGGCCCTCGCACACCTCGCAGACGGTCGAGACGCTCGCCATGACGCCGAGATCGGTGAAGACGACACCTGCGCCGTTGCAGTTCGGGCAGGCTCCCGCCGAGTTCGAGCTGAACAGCGCCGGCTTGACCCCGTTGGCCTTCGCGAACGCCTTGCGGATGGGCTCGAGCAGACCCGTGTACGTCGCCGGATTACTGCGACGCGAGCCGCGGATCGGGCTCTGATCGACCGTCACGACACCGGGACGCCCGGCGACCGAGCCGTGGATGAGCGAGCTCTTGCCCGAGCCGGCGACACCCGTGACGACCACGAGGACGCCGAGCGGCACGTCGACGTCGACGCCCTGCAGGTTGTGCCGGTCGGCGCCACGGATCTCGATGACACCGGTCGGTCGACGCAGCGCCGGCTTGAGCGTGGCGCGGTCGTCGAAGTGGCGTCCGGTGAGCGTGTCGCTCGCTCGGAGGCCGTCCACCGTCCCCTGGAACGTCACCTGTCCCCCGCCGGTCCCGGCTCCGGGACCGAGGTCGACGACGTGGTCGGCGATCGTGATCGTCTCCGGCTTGTGTTCCACGACGAGGACGGTGTTCCCCTTGTCGCGGAGCCGCAGGAGCAGTTCGTTCATCCGCTGGATGTCATGCGGGTGCAGTCCGACCGTCGGCTCGTCGAACACGTAGGTCACATCGGTGAGCGACGACCCCAGGTGGCGGATCATCTTCGTGCGCTGCGCCTCCCCACCAGAGAGGGTGCCCGTCGTGCGGTCGAGTGACAGGTACCCCAGCCCGATGGCGACGAAGGAGTCGAGCGTCTCCTGGAGGACCGTCAGGAGTGGGCGCACCGACGGTTCGTCGAGCGCCCGGGTCCACGCCGCGAGGTCGCTGATCTGCATCGTGCACAGTTCGGCGATGTTCCGACCGGCGATGCGCGAACTCCGTGCGCCCTCGCTCAGGCGGGTCCCCTCACACGCCGGACACGTGGTGAAGGTGACGGCGCGGTCGACGAATGCGCGGATGTGCGGCTGCATCGCCTCACGGTCCTTCGAGAGGAACGACTTCTGCACCTTCGGGATCAGGCCCTCGTAGGTCATGTTGATGTCGCCGACCTTGACCTTCACCGGCTCCTTGTGGAGGAAGTCGTGGAGTTCCCGCTCCGTGTAGTCCTGGATGGGCTTGTCCGCGTCGAGGAATCCGGATCCGGTGAAGATCCGCACACCCCAGCCGTCGGGTGTGTAGCCGGGGATCGTGAGCGCGCCCTGGTTGAGCGACTTCGTGGCGTCGTAGAGCTGGGAACGGTCGATGTCGTTCACGGTCCCCATCCCCTCGCACCGCGGGCACATGCCGCCGGTGATCGAGAAGCTCCGCCGCTCCTTCGTGCTCTGTCCCCCACGTTCGATGGTCACCGCTCCGGCGCCGCTGATCGAGGCGACGTTGAAGGAGAAGGCCTGTGGAGAGCCGATGGACGGGTCTCCGATCCGACTGAAGAGGATGCGCAGCATCGTGTTCGCGTCGGTCGCCGTGCCCACCGTCGAACGCGAGTTCGCGCCCATCCGCTCCTGGTCCACGATGATCGCCGTGGTGAGTCCCTCGAGCACGTCGACGTCGGGCCGCGCCTGCGACGGCATGAAGCCCTGGACGAAGGCACTGTAGGTCTCGTTGATCATCCGCTGTGACTCGGCGGCGATCGTCCCGAAGACGAGGGAGCTCTTCCCCGAGCCGGACACGCCCGTGAACACGGTGAGGCGGCGCTTGGGGAGGTCGACGTCGACGTCGCGCAGATTGTGCTCGCGGGCACCCCTGACCCGGATGACGTCGTGGCTGTCGGCGGCCCTGGTGTGCATCGGCGTCTCGGTCATGGCGATCAGCGTATCCGTCGTCATCGGCCGGCGTCTCGCCTCGATCGACACTGGATCCGCTCGACATGGAAGGTCATGCTGTGAAACAGCTGTGTGGATGCGTCACACTGGTGGAACGCACCCGGTCCGCTCGGGAGCGCCGCACTGTCCACCGTCAGGAGCCGACCATGTCCGACCCATCCACCACCGCCTACACGCTGAACTCCGCCAAGCTGACCGCGAGCCAGATCTCCGGTGTCCGATGGGCCTTCGCCGTCGGAGGGATCCTCACGATCCTCTTGGGTGTCTTCCTGCTGGTCGCGCCGAAGGCCTCGCTGGTCGCCGTCGCGTGGATCTTCGCCGTCTACTTCCTGATCGCCGGGATCGCCCGCATCACTCGTGGCGTCGTCGCCCGGGAGCACGGCGGACTCTGGCGGGTCCTCACGATCGTGTTCGGAGTGCTGTTGCTGGCGGCCGGTGTCTACATCTTCATCGATCCGCTGCTCGGCATCGGCGCACTCGTCTTCGTGATCGGTGTCTCCTGGATCGTCGAGGGCGTGGCCTCGCTGTTCGACTCGGCACCGGACGTGTCGCGGTGGATCACCGTCCTCTACGGCGTCATCAGCGTCGTCGCCGGCGTGTTCGTCCTCGCGAACCCGCTGCTCGCCGCCGTGACCCTCCTGCTCGTCACCGCGTTCTTCCTCATCGCGGCCGGCGTCGTCGAGATCATCCAGGCGATCACCTTCGGCAAGCAGGTGAAGCGGGCCGGTCTCGCCGGCTGACCCCGCTTGGCAGGACGACGAACGCCCGGCCCCTCGAGGGACCGGGCGTTCGTCGCGTCGGGATCGGCGCTTACTCGGCGATGAAGTCGCTCGTGTCCCCCACGTAGCGGGTGTGGTCCTCGGGGATCGGGTCCACGGCGGCCGAGGCGACCTCGGCCGCGAACTCGCCCACGTTGTAGAGGCGACCGGCCGACTCCTTGCGGGAGCTGATCGCACCGGGGTTGGCACGTTCGAGGAGCGTCGCGGTGATGGTCCCCTCGATCATGTCGCCCGAGACGACCACGAACTCGACACCGGCGGCGTCGAACTGGTCCTGCTTGGCGCGGAGCGCGTCCTCGCCCGCGCGCTTGGAGGTCGCGACCGGCACGTACTCGGGCATCGTCGGCGTGGTCCGGATGAAGTGCGCCTGGTGGCTCGTGACGAACACGATCCGCGAGCCGGGGCGGAGCAGCGGGAGGGCGTGTTCGACGACGCTCACCTGCGCGTCGCGGTTGAGTTGCATGGCGTAGTCCTCGGCCATGCCGCTCTCCATCCCACCGGAGGCGTTCAGCACCAGGACGTCGAGGTCGCCGAGTTCGGCCTTCGTCGTCGCGAACATCGCGGCGACCGACGCGGGGTCGGTGAGGTCGGCTCCGACCACCACGGCCTGCACACCGAGGGCTCGCACCTCGTCGGCGAGCTTGACGGCGCGAGCCTCCTTGTTCCGGTAGTTGATCACGACGTTGGCGCCGGCACCGGCGAAGTAGCGGATGGTGTCGGCACCGATGCCGCGGGAGGAGCCCGTCACGAGGACGTTCTTCCCGGAGAGTGATCCGGCGGCCAGGGGGTTCGTCACGTGAGGGCTCCTTCAGATCTGGGGCCGCTCATCGGCGGCTGGTTCCAGCCAACGACCTTACCAAGAACCGGGAGACGGATCCGGTTCGGCGCTCCGCCCAGCTGATAGCGTTGAACCCGACCGGCGCACCGTCTCGCGCTCCCCCGGACTGCGAGGCGGCAGACGCGAGAGCCGATCCGGGAGGAATCCGCACCATGGACGTCATCACCGAGTACGCCTGGATCGCCTGGTTGGTCCTGATCCTCGTGTTCGTCATCATCGAGATCCTGTCGCTCGAGTTCACCTTCCTCATGCTCGCGCTCGGCGGCACCGTCGGGCTGCTCTCCGGCCTCCTCGGCGCTCCGTGGTGGCTCCAGCTGCTCATCGCAGCCGCCGCCGCTCTCCTGCTCCTGTTGGCCGTCAGGCCGCCGCTGCTCCGAGCGCTGCAACGCGGTGCTGACCCGGCGAAGAGCAACGTCGATGCGCTCCTCGGCATGCCGGGGCTCGTGCTCTCGACGGTCACCCCGCACGGTGGCCAGGTGAAGCTCGGCAACGGCGAGGTCTGGACCGCCAGGACCCCGCACGACTCCCCCGCGTCGTCGCTCGAGCCCGGCACGCGCATCGTCCTGTCCGTCGTCGACGGCGCCACCGCCGTCGTCGTCCCCGTCCCGACCCACCCGGCACCGCTGGGCGAGCAGAAGGAGTAGTCGTGAACGACATCTCATCAGGAGCGATCATCGGTTGGGTGATCGCGGCCATCGTCGTCGTCTTCGTGCTGGTGGTGCTGTTCCGATCCATCCGCATCATCCCGCAGGCGAGCGCCGGCGTGGTCGAGCGGCTCGGCAAGTACCACAAGACCCTCATGCCCGGGTTGAACCTGCTCATCCCGTTCATCGACCGGCTCCGGCCGCTCATCGATCTCCGAGAGCAGGTCGTCTCCTTCCCGCCGCAGCCGGTGATCACCGAGGACAACCTCGTCGTCTCGATCGACACGGTCGTCTACTTCCAGGTGACCGACGCCCGAGCCGCGACGTACGAGATCGCGAACTACCTGGGTGCCGTCGAGCAGCTGACCACGACGACGCTTCGAAACGTCGTCGGTGGGCTGAACCTCGAGGAGGCGCTGACGAGCCGCGACGAGATCAACAGCAAGCTCCGCATCGTGCTCGACGAGGCGACCGGCAAGTGGGGCATCCGCGTCGGACGCGTCGAGCTCAAGGCGATCGACCCGCCGCTCTCCATCCAGGACTCCATGGAGAAGCAGATGCGGGCAGAGCGCGACCGTCGAGCCCTCATCCTCACCGCCGAGGGAACCAAGCAGTCGGCCATCCTGACGGCGGAGGGCGCGCGGCAGGCGGAGATCCTCCGCGCCGAGGGTGATGCCCAGGCGGCCGTTCTCCGTGCACAGGGTGAGGCGTCCGCCATCCAGACGGTGTTCAAGGCCATCCACGACGGCGACCCCGACGAGAAGCTCCTGGGCTACCAGTACCTGCAGATGCTCCCGAAGCTCGCGGAAGGCCAGGCGAACAAGCTCTGGGTCATCCCGAGCGAACTGACCGAGGCGCTCAAGGGCATCGGCTCCGCCTTCGGACCGGGCAACACCCGCGACCCTGCGGCCACGGCACGGGCGGCGGCCGCAGCTGCGCAGGCGCCCTCCTTCGCCGCAGCTCCGGCCGCGTCACCCCAGACGCCTCCGGCACCGACGACCCCCGTCCAGCCCGAGGGCTGAGCACGCGGTGACGACAGCGGTCCTCCCCTACTTCCGTCCGGCCCGCCCTCGGGTCCTCGCCCATCGAGGGCTGGCCGGGCCGGGGGTTCCCGAGAACACGCTGTCGTCCTTCCGTCGTGCCCTGGCTGCCGGCGCCGAGTACGTCGAGACCGATGCGCACTGCACGCGCGACGGACACGCCGTCCTCTTCCACGACCCGTCCCTGCGCCGCATCACGGGCGATCCGAGACCGATCGCCGACCTCGAACTCGCGGAACTCCAGCGGATCGACCTCGGCGGCGACCGCATGCCGACGTTGTCGGAGGCGCTGGCCGAGTTCCCCGGGGCGCGCTTCAACCTCGACATCAAGGCCGCCGCAGCGGCTGCTCCGGCAGCTGCCGCGATCATCGGCGCCGGTGCGGCCGATCGGGTGCTCGTCACCTCCTTCGACGAAGGCAGACGTTCCGCGATCGTGCGGGCCGTGGGGCTGGAGGCCGGTGCCGACTCCGTGGCATCATCCGCGTCGGCCCGGATCCTGTTCCGCGTCCTCCCCGCAGCCGCCCTCGGGCTCCGCGGAGCGCTCCGTCGGTCGCTCGCCGGTGTCCAGGCGCTCCAGGTGCCCGAACGGTTCCGCGGCGTGCCCGTCGTGACGAAGCGCCTCCTTGCACAGATGCACGCCCTCGGCGTCGAGGTGCACGTGTGGACGGTCAACGACCCCGCCGACATGCGACGCCTGCTGGATCTCGGCGTCGACGGCCTCGTCACCGACCGCTGTGATCTCGCGCTCGACGTGGTCCGCTCACGCTGACGGCTCAGCTCTCCGCATCCGTCGTGGCTCCAGCTGGGCATGAGCTGATAGCTAGATGGGTGAACGGAACAGTTTACCCAGCTTGTGGGTTTATAACTGTGGATGCCGAGCGAGAGGAGACCACACAATGGCAGATCGCAGTTTGCGCGGAATGCGCCTGGGCGCCCAGAGTCTACAAACGGAAGAGGGCGTCATATTCTCGGCGCGGAGCAACCACATCTACCGGTGTCAGAGTTGCGAGCGCGAGACCACCATGACCTTCGCCGCCGATGCGGAAGTCCCCGAACTGTGGGAGTGCCGGCACTGCGGTGCGGAGGCCGTCCTCCTCGTCGACTCGAAGCCCGTCGTCGTCGACCGCGGTGACGTCAAGACCCCCCGCAGCCACTGGGACATGCTGCTCGAGCGCCGCTCGCGCGATGAGCTCGAGGAACTGCTCGAAGAGCGCCTCTCATATCTCCGGGCCCGTCGCGGCCAGCAGAAGAGCGCGTGACACCGAGCCCCTGACAGGCCTCCCCTCGATCGGCTGATCCGATATCGGATCAGCCGATCGTCATGTACGGGGACGGTTCGAGACGCGCCTGGGCCTGGCCGCGAACCCGGCGAGGACCAGCGAGGCGAGTCCCATGCCACCGATGAACATCTCGAGCTGGTGACCGAAGGCCATCGACGGCGTGACCGTGTCCGCGAGCGGCACCTCGGAGACCATCGACCCGGGGCGGAAGGCCGGGATGCTGTCGATCGTCGAGCCGTCGGGCCCGATCATCTGGCTGGTCCCCACCGTGGAGATGTTCACCACGGACCGAGCCGATTCGATCGCCCGGAGCCGAGCGATGGCCAGCTGCTGTTGATTCTCGTCCGTCTGCCCGAAGTCCGCGTTGTTGGTCTGGGCGAACACGATCCGCGCGCCACCCGCCACCGCATCGCGGGTGAGCTGGTCGTCGGCGATGTCGAAGCAGATGCTGATCCCTGCGAGCACCCCGTCGATGTCGAAGACGTTGTCCTTCGTGCCCGGGGTGTACTCGCGCTGGATGAGGCCGATGAGGTCGGGGGCGAACGGCTCCCAGAACTTCCGGTCCGGGACGTATTCACCGAACGGGACCGGGTGCTTCTTGTCGTAGACGTCGCGGACGCCGTCCGCGGCGTCCCAGAGGAGCGACGAGTTGTAGTAGCGATCGCCGCGCTGAGAGATCGCACCGACGACGAACGGTGCGTCCATGCGGCGGCTCAACGCGTCGAGGGCCGCAGCCGATTGGGGAACCCGCTGCGGGTCGAGGTCTGCGCTGCCCTCGGGCCAGACCACGACGTCGACGTCCGCATCGAGCACCTGCAGCGTCTCGTCGATCTGGGTCTGCATGACGGTCCCGGGTGCTGCGGCGTCGAAGTAGCCGGCGGGGCCGTTGCCCTGGATGGCAGCCACCCGCATGCTCCCGGTCGTCGCCGTCGGCCATGCCGGCACCACGAGCACCGCGATGACCGCGAGGGCCCCGGTCCCGACGCGGCTGACCGTCGGAAGCTCCGCGGTCGCGGCGAGCTGCAGGGCGAGTGCCACGAGCAGCACCATGAGGAACGACAGCCCCGAGAACCCGACCCAGGCGACGAGCGGTGCGAACGGACTCTCGGATTGGCTGAGCGCCATCCTCGCCCACGGGAATCCGCCGTAGGGCCAGGTGCTCACGAGCGTCTCGCGCGCGGTCCACAGGGCGGCGACCACCGCGGCGGTCAACCAGACCCGTCCCCCGATGCCGGGGAAGGCGCGCGGTACCCAGCGGTACGCCAGGGTGATGAGCACGGCTCCGAGCGCGAAGAAGATGGCCTCGAGTGTCGACAGTGCCGCCCAGGGGACGGGACCCAGGTAGGCGGTCGCCCACTCGATGTGGATCAGGTAGAACGACTCCCCAGCCAGGAAGCCGACGAGGAGCGCACCGCCGACGCTGCGTCCCATGAGGGCGAGGAGGACGAGGGCGATGCCGACGAACGTCAGGGGCCAGACCCCGCGGTCCGGGAAGCCGGCGTCGAGGACAGGCCCGGCGGCGATGGCCACGACGGCCGCGAGCCAGAGCGGGAGCGGTGGACGACGATCGACCAGCGCGTCGATCGGTCGGAGCCGGCGGCTCCGACCGTGCGGGGACCTCACAGCGAGCTGTACGCGACGATGCCGCGTCGGATCGAGTCGAGCGCCTCGCGCGAATGACGACCCACCGGTCCATCGACGACGCGGAGCTGATCGAGCAGGTCGATGGTCTGCTTGCACCACCGCACGAAGTCGCCGGCGGCGAGTTCCGCCTCGATGAGCACCGTGTCGAGGTTCGCGCCCTTGGCCCACTGGTGCATGGCGAGCGAGAGGCCGGTCGAGATCGGGTTGCTCCCCGGGAGGCGGTGCTCCCGTTCGCTGTCGTCGAGCCGACTCCAGAGGTCCTGCGTCCGTTCGAGTGCCGACCGGAACGGGCCGCGGGGCAGGAAGCGTTCCGGGGTGTTCTGCTCCTCGCGCCGTGGTTCGTACACGATCGCGGCGGCCATCGCGGCGAGGGACGCGGCGTCGAGGTCGTTCCACGCGCCGGTGCGCAGGCATTCCGCCACGAGGAGGTCCCGTTCTCCGTAGATGCGCTTCAAGGTGCGTCCGGGAGCCGCGACGACGACCGCGCCGTGCTCGTCGCGTGCCAGGTACTCGTACTCGAGCAGCACGTCGACGACCCGGTCGAACACACGCGCGACCGCGCCCGTCCGCGTCTGGATCTGCTGTCGCAGCTGGTCGGTCTGCTTCTTGAGCTTGAACCATCGTTCCGCCCAGCGAGCGTGGTCCTCGCGGTGCGGGCAGACGTGGCAGGCGTGAGCCCGCATGCGCTTGCGGAGTTCGGCGAGCTTGCGTTGGCGACGGTCCTTCGACGCGCGCGAGCCGTTCGGCTCGCCCTTGCGTTCGAGGTCCGTGAGTTCGCGCCGGATTCCCGCGTACTCGACGAAGTTCCCGAGGTGGCACGACATGGACTTCTCGTAGCCGGCGAGCGAGGACTCCTGCTCGCGCACCTTCCGGGCGATCCCGACGACGGCCCGGTCCGCCTGGAACTGTGCGAAGGACGACTCGAGGATCTGACGGGTGCGTTGACGGCCGAACTGGTCGATCAGGTTGACCGCCATGTTGTAGGTCGGGCGGAAGCTGGAGTTGAGCGGGTAGGTGCGTCGGGAGGCCAGCGAGGCGACGGACTGCGGGTGCAGCCCCTCGGTCCACTGGATCACGGCGTGGCCCTCGACGTCGATGCCACGGCGTCCGGCGCGCCCGGTGATCTGGGTGTACTCCCCCGGGGTGATCGGGACGCGTGCCTCACCGTTGAACTTCTCGAGCTTCTCGAGGACGACCGTCCTGGCCGGCATGTTGATGCCGAGCGCGAGGGTCTCGGTCGCGAAGACGACCTTCACGAGCTTCCGCCGGAAGAGCTCCTCGACGACCTCCTTGAACGCCGGCAGGAGACCGGCGTGGTGGGCGGCGACGCCCCGCTCCAGACCGTCGAGCCACTCCCAGTAGCCGAGGACGGCGAGGTCCTCGTCGAGCAGGGTCCGGCAGTGCTCGTCGACGATCTGACGGATCTCGTCGCGTTCGTGCGCCTCGGTCAGCCTGATGCCGGAACGGAGGACCTGCTTCACCGCCTGGTCGCACCCGACGCGGCTGAAGACGAAGAAGATCGCCGGGAGCAGGAGGTGGTCGTCGAGCATCTGGACGAAATGCCCGCGGTCGAGCTTCTCGGCCCGATGCGGGGCTCGGCGCTGGTTGTAGCGGCTGATGTCCTTGTACTGACGACTGTTCGGTGCACGGCCACCGAACTGCGCCATACGGACGAGCTCCGGGTTGACCTGGTGGGTGTCGGCGAGGCTCGGCGCGGCGAACAGGTCGATGAGCTTGTTCCGCATGAGCACGTGCTGGGTGAGCGGCACCGGGCGATCCTCGGACACGATCACGGCGGTGTCACCGCGGACGGCCTGCAGCCAGTCACCGAACTCCTCGGCGTTCGACACGGTCGCGCTCAGCGACACCATCCGGACGGCCTGCGGGAGGTGGATGATGACCTCCTCCCACACCGCTCCGCGGAACCGGTCCGCCAGGTAGTGCACCTCGTCCATGATGACGAAGGCGAGATCGGTCAGCGCGTCGGAGTCCGCGTACAGCATGTTGCGGAGGACCTCGGTCGTCATCACGACGATTCGGGCGTTGCCGTTCACGTTCGTGTCGCCCGTGAGCAGGCCGACGTGCTCGGACCCGTACTCGGCGGTGAGTTCCTGGAACTTCTGGTTGCTGAGCGCCTTCATCGGCGTGGTGTAGAAGACCTTGCCGCGGTCGCCGTGCATGGCGAGGGCGATCGCGAACTCGGCGACGATGGTCTTACCGGCCCCCGTCGGTGCGGCGACGAGGACGCTGCTGCCGTTCTCGATCCGCTCGCACGCCTCGAGTTGGAACGCGTCGAGGTCGAAACGCTGCCTCGCGCGGAACTCCTGGAGCCTCGGTGTCGCGTTCCGGACCGCCGCTGCCCGATACCGCTCGGCAGGCGAAGCGGTGTCGCTCATGCGAGCCCCGCGCTACCGAGTTCGGCGTCGATGCGTCGCTGCCGCTTGGCCGCACTGCGGTCGTGGAGGACGGCGACGCCGTACGCCGCGAAGTACAACAGGACCATCGGGATCGCGAGGACGAACATCGACACGATGTCGGCGGCGGGCGTGGCGATGGCCGTGAAGAGCACGATGACGAGGATCGCGACCCGCCACGCCTTGATGATCGCCGCTGCGGAGAGCACACCGACGAAGTTCAACAGGACGAGGAACACGGGAAGGACGAAGGCGACACCGACCGCGAGCACCAGCTTCAGGACGAAGTCGTAATAGGTGGTGGCGTCGAGGAAGTTGGCCGCCGCCGTCGGGGTGAAGCCGAGCATGAGCTCGACGATGTGGGGCAACACGAACCAGCCCGCGTAGCAGCCCGCGAGGAACAACGGCACAGCGGTCGCGAAGAACCCGATCGCGTACTTCAGCTCCTTGCGGGTCAGGCCGGGCACGAGGAACGCCCAGATCTGGTAGAGCCACACCGGGCTGGACAGGACGACGCCGGCGGTGAGGGCGATCTTCATCCGCAGGTCGAACGCGCTCGTGACGTTGGTGAAGTTCAGGAACGCCTGCCCGCGATCGTCGGCGATGACGAGGATGGGGGCGCTCATCGCCTCGATGATCCACTCGGAGGCGATGAAGCCCGCGACCATGCCGACGATGATGCCGATGGCGGAGTAGAACAGACGTTTCCGCAACTCGACGAGGTGCTCGCCGAGCGACATCCTCCCTTCGCGGTTCTGTTTCTTGGGACGCTTCTCGGTCAGGGCCACGGCGACATCGTCCGTTCCTGAGCGGCGTGTTCGAGGCGCACTCGTCGGGGGCCAGGTGCTGGCGTCATCGGGCTCGGGTGGTCCTCAGGGTTACGGCTTGACCGGCGGGTCGGTCGGCTTCTGCGGGGCCGTCGCGGCCGGGCTCTGATCGGCGGGTGCCGCACTCGCAGGCGGAACCGTGCCAGTCGCGTCGGGCGAGGCGGGCTCGTCGTCGCGCATGCTCTTGACCTCGCTCTTGAAGATCCGCATCGACTGACCGACGCTGCGGGCGAGACCCGGGAGCTTCGGTGCTCCGAACAGCAGCAGGACGATGAGGAGGATGATGACGAGGTGCCACCCGGTGAATGCATTGCCGAACATAGTCTTCGTTCCTGATCTTCGAGGTCGAGGTCCACTCACTCTACCCTGCATCTCCCGTTCGACCGCCGGGAGTCTCGGGAGTCAGCTTCCGGATGTCGTGCGGTACTGCGCGAGGCCGGCGGCCGCCCAATCGGCGACCGCATCGCGGGCATCCGCCGGCCCGAGCACCGTGATGAGCCCGGGGTGCGCGGCGACCAGTCGTTTGAGGCCGTGATGGTGAGCGAGGCGCAGGGTCGCGGTGACCTCGACATCGGCGTCTTCGCGGGCTGCGGGGCCGCCTGGCGCGCTGTCGACGGCGACCACGTAGTCGTCGATGAGCGGGAGGACCGAGCGTCGGACGAGCACGGTGACGTTGCGATCGGAGTCGCTCGGCTCGAACAACGCGGTCGGGACGACGACGTCCGCTTCGCGGAACACGACCTCGGCATCGGTCTCGCGCAGCTCGGTCATCCGATCGAGACGGAAGCGACGCGTCGCCTCGCGCAGGTGGCACCACCCGTAGAGGTACCAGTCCTGGTCCTGGGATTCGAGACGCAGTGGGTCCACCAGCCTCGCCTCGGTCGCCCCGCTCGCATCGACGTAGTCGAACGCGACGCTGTGGCCGGCGGCCAGAGCCGACCGGATGATGCCCACCGCGTGCGCGGAGTAGGACTCGGTGACCGCGAGCTGGCCCGGAGCCGACGACGCCCCGCGGGCGAGTTTCGCCATCACGCCCCCGATGACGTCGCTGTCGACGAACTCGGGGAGGCGCTGGAGCGACTGCAGACCGGCGATGAGGGCCGAGGCCTCGCGGGCTGAGAAGCGAGGACTGTCGTCGAGCGCGACCCGGTGGGTGAGGACGATCTCGTCGTCCTCCTCGAAGCTGCCCCAGTCGATGTCGAAGAGGTCGCCGGCGAGGTACTGCCGGGTGTCGCCCGGCACGCCGGACACCGTCAAGAGCTCGACCGCTTCGCGGATCTGGCGCGGGGACAGGCCGAAATGCCGCGCGGCCTCGTCGACCGTCACCCGCTCACGGTCGATGAGGTACGGCACGAGCGAGAGGAGGAAGATCAGCTTGTCCTGGGCGCGGGGCGCCGCCGGTCGCTTAGCCACGGGCGGCCTCCTCGGGGTGGGGTGCGTCGTCGGTCGCGCGGTGGCGGGCGACGACCAGCTCGAGTCTGGACGCCACGGCCTCGACGAGTGCCGGAGGGTCGAGGACGACGACCTCCGGGCCGAACCCGGCGAGCTCGTCGGCGAGGATGTGGTGGTCGAGGTACGGGATGGTGAGTTCCGTGCGCTCCGTGTCGCTGACGCCGTAGCGGTTGCCGAGGCGGGCCGCGGCGTCGGTCCCGGGCCGGACACGGACGAGGGCACGCTGCGACGAGGACACGCGGCGCAGGCCGTCGATCGCGTCGGCGGCGTGGTCGCGGTCCTCGGCGGGGAACGACTCCCCCGTCGGCTTGACCGGACCGACGATCCGCGACAGGAGGAACGTCCGGGGCTCGTCCACCGTCCGGTCGGTGGCGTAGAGGTGCCAACGACCCTCGTGCTGGACGAGCGCCAACGGTGCGACGGTGCGGACGCGTGGCCGCGCCTCGCCGGGCTTCAGGTAGGGGAAGGCGACCACGGACCGACGTTCGAGCGCCGCGTCGAGCGGTTCGAACGAGGCCTCCCGGGTGCGGAGTCTCGGCGCGTATCCGATGATCGGTTCGTCGGGCTCGATGCCGAGCGACCGCAACTTCGTCATCGCGCGCTGCGACTGGCCGGAGAGCGACCCCTCACGCCACACCGTGGCGGCGAGCGACAGCAGTGACAGCTCCGCCGGGGTGAACCGGACGTCGGTGGGAAGCTCGTAGGCGCCCTTCGGGATCCGATAGCGCATCGACTGGTTGTTGCCGGGTTCACCCGGCTGTTCGATCGTCTCGAGCGGGACGCCGAGTTCGCGGATGTTGTCCTTGTCGCGCTCGAACTGTCGCTCGAGGCTGGCGTTGCCGCCGCCACTCGAATACTGCTGGCGGTACCCCTGGACGGTCGACAGGATCTCGTTCTTCGTCAGGCCGGTCTGCGTGGCGAGGAGCGCGAGCACGAGGCTGAAGAGTCGCTCCTCCACCGGGACCGGCTTCGGGGACTCGCTGGCTGAGGACACCGGTCCAGTCTACCGACGGACGGCCCGTCCCCCACCCGCGACGCGGGCGTTGGACGGGCCGTCTCCGAGGCGTGTCGGTTACTGTGCCGCGCGCTGGGTGCCGAGCACGTCGATGACGAACACGAGCGTCGCGCCGGCCGGGACGCTGCCCGACCCCTGCTCGCCGTAGCCGTCCTTCGGCGCCACCACGAGGATGATCTGCGAGCCGACCTGCTGGCCGACGACCGCGTCGTTGAAGGCCTTGATCATCTGACCGCCGTCGGCCTGGAAGACGAGGGGCTGACCCTTCTCCCAGCTGCTGTCGAAGACGCTCTTCTGATCCCACAGCACACCGGTGTAGTTGACGATGACCTGGTCGCCGGCCTTGACCGTGGCACCGTCGCCGACGCGGGACAGGGTGTGCTTCGTCTCGGTCGGGGCGGGGGCCGCCGGGATGGTGATGCCGGGCTGGCCGCTCGGAGCGGTCACGACGGACGGGAACCCCGACGGGATCGGGCGCTCGGCGCCGTCGGCCTTGGGCAGCGCCGCACCCTGGATGTCGGCGACGAGGATGATCGCGTCGTCCTTCTTGATGCCGTTCGCCTCGCTGCCACCGCTCGGGCCGAAGGCGTCCTCGGGTGAGATCGCCGCGACGACGCGGGATCCGACCGTCGTGCAGGCGAACGCCTTCGCGAAGCCGGGGAGGCTTCCGGACAGGGCGATGAGGGTGCTCGCGGGCCCGTTGAAGTCCGTCTGCTGCAGGACGTCCCCGGTGCGTCCGTTGAGGAGCATCAGGTTGAGGTTGACGGTACCGTCGGCCGAGACCTGCTGACCGTCGCCCTGGATGACGACCTGGCGCTCCGTCGTCTTCGTGTACAGCGGCGTCGGGAGGTCCACCTTCGGGGTGGATCCGAAGTCACCGGACACGCTGATGAGTTTCGTCGCGTCGCCGGCGGACGCCGCGGTGTCGCAGGAGGCCGAGCCCGGCGCGGTGCACCCGGTGAGGGAGACGAGCAGGAGGCCTGCTGCGGCGATGAGAGCTGGTGCAGTGCGCACGGATCCTCGTTTCGGTGGTACGGGTGGGACGGCAGGTCGCCGTCGCACAGTTTAGTCGACGTGAACCGGGGTCAACGATCGTCGCCGAGAGCCGGCTCAGCGGCGGACGGTTCGATCGACTCGTCCGGCCCCGCGCTGTCACCGTCGAGGCCCCGTGCCCGGGAGAGCTCGGCGCTCGCCCCGGCGCTCCTGGCGCGCTTCCGCAGGATCTTCGCACTCGCGGAACGTTCCCCGAGGGCGCCCGGCGTCCACAGCTCGACGTCCTCGGCGCTGAAGTCGCTCTTCGAGGCGCGTCGCTTGAGCTCGGGCAGGACCGTGCCGGGCGCGAGCTTCCGTGCGGTGATGAGGAAGCCCGTGTGCCCGATCATCCGGTGGTCCGGTCGGACGGCGAGCCCCTCGACGTGCCACCCGCGCATCATCGTCTCGTTCGACTGCGGGTTCGTGAAGCCGCCCGTCCCTCGGATCGCCTCGGCGACGCGCGACAGCTGGGTGACCGTGGCGACGTAGCAGAGGATCACTCCGCCGGGCTTCAGCGCCTCCCACGCGGCGTCGAGGCACTCCCACGGTGCGAGCATGTCGAGCACCACGCGGTCGACGGACTCGGCGGGCATCGTGTCGGGCAGGGTCTCCTGGAGGTCGCCGACCGTGACCGACCAGTTCTGCGGGTCGTAACCGAAGAAGGTCGCGACGTTGCCTCGCGCGACATCGGCGAACTCGTCCCGGCGCTCGAAGGAGGCCAGCCTGCCCGACGGCCCGATGGCCCGGAGGAGCCAGAGGGAGAGCGCGCCGGAACCGACACCGGCCTCGACGACCGTCGCGCCGGGGAAGATGTCCGCCTGTCCGATGATCTCGGCCGCGTCCTTCGGGTAGATGATGGCGGCACCGCGAGGCATCGACATCACGAAGTCGACCAGCAGCGGCCGGAGTGCGAGGTGCTCGATGCCCTCGGTGTTGGCGACGACGCTGCCGTCCGGCAGACCGATGATCGAGGTGTGCTCGATCATCCCGCGGTGCGTGTGGAAGACCTTGCCGGCCTCCAGCGTGATGGTGTTCTTCCGCCCCTTCGGTCCGGTCAGCTGCACGCGGTCACCCTCGCGGAAGGGGCCGCTGTTCGCCGGCTGGTGGTTCGCGCTCATCGCTGTGCTGCCTCTGTCTCGGGGTGGTGGGTGGTGCCGCCCGCGGTCGAGCGCAGCTCGGCGAGGTCGGCGACGGAGCGCCCGGCGAGGGTGTCCCAGGTGGTGTGGTGCGGGCCCTCGGGGATCGGCACGATGTGCGGGACGGACACGGCGATGGTCCCCGCTGCGAGCGCGGACGCGAGACCGGTGGCGGAGTCCTCGATCGCGATGCACTCGCGCGGGTCGACGCCGAGTGCCGCTGCGGCTCTGAGGTAGGGGTCAGGATGGGGCTTGGGCTGCTCGACCTCGTCGCCGGCGACGATGAGGTCGAACGCGTCGAACGGGATGCCGCCTGCGATGTCCTCGGCCATGGACCGGATCGACATGGTGACGAGCGCCGTCGGCACGCCGGCCTCCCGGAGCTCGCGGAGCAGCTCCTGGGCACCGGGACGGAACGGGACGCCGCGTTCCTGGATGAGGCGCCGGACGTGGTCCGTGAGGTGGGTGACGATCGTGTCCGCGTCCAGCGCGACGCCGCGGCCCTGGAGGACGGCGGCGGAGTCCCAGAGGCCGTTCCCGACGAGCAGGAGGCCGTCCTCATGGGTCCAGGTGCCGCCGTGGGCCGCGACCAGCTCGGTCTCGGCCTCCATCCAGTAGGGCTCGGTGTCGACGACGGTGCCGTCCATGTCCCAGAGGACTGCGGCAGGGAGGAGAGTGGTCACGGGGTGCCATGCTACCGGGTGCCGAAGCGCCTATCCTGGATGGATGGTCGCGGAAGGTCCCCGTGCACCGAGGAGTGAGACGTGACGGAAGACACCAAGGAGCCGCTGGGCGGTCGCCTGCTCGTCGTGGCGTTCGAGGGTTGGAACGACGCCGGCGAGGCGGCGAGCGGCGCGGTGCGCGTGCTTCGCGACTCGCTCGCCCTCCGCCCGCTGCTCGAGATCGACCCGGAGCCCTACTACGACTACCAGTTCAACCGGCCGACGGTCGGCGTCGATGAGGACGGCAAACGGTCCCTGACCTGGCCCGGTACCACGATCTCGGGGCCTGACCCCGAGGCGGCGAAGCCCGCGACCCCATTGGCGGAGGACGCCGCGCTCCGCGTCAGCGAGGGCGGCGGCGACAACGTCTACGTGCTGCTCGGTGCCGAGCCGTCGCGCGGATGGAAGGCGTTCGTCGACGAGATCCTCGCCGTGATCACCGAGCAGCGCATCACCGGCATGGTGATGCTCGGTGCGATGCTCGCCGACGTCCCGCACACGCGACCGATCTCGGTCTTCGCCTCGAGCGAGAACGCTGAGCTGCGGCAGGCGCTGCAGCTCGAACGCAGCACCTACGAAGGACCGGTCGGCATCCTCAGCGTGCTGGCCGACGCCGCCGAGCGGCAGGGCGTCCAGAGTCTGTCGGTCTGGGCCTCGGTCCCCCACTACGTGCACAGCGCGCCCTCCCCGAAAGCCGTGTTGGCGCTGATCGACAAGCTCGAGGAACTCATCGACGTCGTCATCCCCCGCGGAGCCCTCGTCGAGGAGTCCGGTGAGTGGCAGAGCGGGATCGACACGCTCGCCGCCGAAGACGAGGACATGGCCGCCTACATCCAGCAGCTGGAGCAGGCGCGCGACACCGTCGAGTCGCCCGAGGCGAGCGGCGAGGCCATCGCCAAGGAGTTCGAGCGGTACCTCCGTCGGGACGAGGGCAAGGGCGACGAGCCCTGGCGGAAGGACCGCGAGTAGCCGGGTCCCATCGCGGCGGGGTGATTCCGGTGAGTCGCCGTCCTGCTCAGCGCACGCCGAGGAGCGCGTCGACGGCCGACCGCGCGAGGTCGGCGTCGTCGACGCCGGTCGTCGCTGCGGCGTCGACGAGTGCGATGGCACCCGGGGTGTCGAGGTCGTCGGCCAGTCGCACCCGCATCGCCTGCAGCAGCTCGACGGCGGATGCTCCACTCGCGCTGTCCGTCGCGAAGGACGAACGCCAGGTCCTGAGCCGACGATCGGCCAGGACGAGGTGCTCGTCGTGCCATTCCCAGTCACTGCGGTAGTGGTTCGCGAGGATCGCGAGCCGGATGGCCGAGGGGTCTGCACCGTCGGCGGCCAAGCGTGAGACGAGGACGAGGTTGCCGAGGGACTTCGACATCTTCGTGCCCTCGTAGGCGACCATGCCGGCGTGGCTGAACACCTTGGCGAGCGGGCGGCCGGACAGCGCCGCGGCGTGCCCGGCACTCAGATCGTGGTGTGGGAAGACGAGGTCGGAGCCGCCGCCCTGGACCGTGAAGTCCGATCCGAGATGCTGGAGGGCGATGACCGAGCACTCGATGTGCCAACCGGGACGCCCTCGGCCGACGGCTGACTCCCAGCTCGGCTCGCCGTCGCGCGCCGCCCGCCAGAGCAGCGGATCGAAGGCGTCGCGTTTCCCGGCTCGGTCGGGGTCTCCCCCGCGCTCGGCGAAGAACGCGGCCATCGTGGCCTCGTCGAGTCCACTCTCCGCGCCGAGGTGCCAGACGTCGTCGGCCGCGGCGCGCACGTCGAAGTAGACGTCGTCTCCGGCGGTGCTGTCCGGGGTGTCGACCGAGTAGGCGACACCGCGTTCGACGAGGAGCGCGACGGCGTCGGCGATCGGCCCGATGACCTCGGTGACCGCGACGTAGTCCTCGGGGGGAAGGATGCTGAGGCGTTCCATGTCGCTCCGGAAGAGTTCGACCTGGCTCGCTGCGAGTTCGACCCAGTCGACGCCGGTCGCGGTGGCCCGCTCGAGCAGCGGGTCGTCCACATCGGTGACGTTCTGGGCGTAGTGCACCTCGTAGCCGGCGTCCAGCCAGACGCGCTGCAGGGTGTCGTAGGCCAGGTAGCTCGACGCGTGGCCGAGGTGGGTCGCGTCGTACGGCGTGATGCCGCAGACGTACAACCGCGCCGTGCGTTCGGCGGAGGCTTCGATGAGCCCGGCGCTCGGGGTGTCCCAGAGACACGGGGCCGCGCCGGAGCCGGGCAGCTTCGGGACGACCGGGGCGGACCAGGCCCTCACGCGTTGATCACGCCCGTGCCGAGCAGCACCAGCAGGACGACGCCGAGCACGATGCGGTAGACGACGAAGGGCAGGAAGCTGCGCTTCGAGATGTAGCTCATGAAGAAGGCGATGACCGCGAGGCCGACGACGAACGCGATGACGGTGGCGACGAGCGTCTCGACCGGTCCGTACGGGCTCGGCTCGCCGATGCTCTTGAAGACCTGGTAGAAGCCGCTGCCGAACACCGCGGGGATCGCGAGCAGGAAGGCGTACCGCGCCGCAGCACGGCGCTCGTAGCCCATGAACAGCCCGGCGGTGATCGTGCCGCCGGAGCGGGAGACGCCGGGGATGAGAGCGAGGGCCTGGGCGCCTCCGAAGATCGCGCCGTCGCGGTAGGTCAGGCTCTTCAGACGTCGCTTCTTCGCACCGACCGCGTCGGCGACACCGAGCAGGATGCCGAACACGATGAGCATGATCGCGACGATCCACAGCGACCGGAAGGTCGTCTCGATCTCGTCCTGGAACAACAGGCCGAGCACGACGATGGGGAGGCTGCCGATGATGATCAGCCACCCCATGCGGGCGTCGGCGTCATCCCTCGGGATCTTGCCGACGAGGGCTTTGCACCAGGACGAGATGATGCGGACGATGTCGCGCCAGAAGAACACCACGACGGCGGCCTCGGTACCGATCTGGGTGATCGCCGTGAACGCCGCGCCAGGGTCCTTCGCTCCGGGGAGGAACTCGCCGAGGATGCGCAGGTGTGCGCTCGACGAGATCGGGAGGAACTCGGTGAGTCCCTGGACGAGTCCGAGGATGATGGCGTTGATGAGGTCCACAGGGCACCTTTCTGCAGCCGGATGGCTGGTGTTCGGCCGGATCCGGCAGTCGTCGGCGGGGCGGCTCCTGGAGCGTCTCGCGGCTCGGAGGGCGCGGAGACGGACCGTGGGAAGTCAGTAGTCGAGGAGGAGGTCCGTGAGGACCTGCTTGCCAAACCCTAGCGCGTCGAGCGGCACGCGCTCGTCGACTCCGTGGAACATCGCGGGGAAGTCCAGGTGTTCCGGCAGGCGCAGCGGAGCGAAGCCGTACCCGGTGATGCCGAGGAGCGAGAGCGCCTTGTTGTCGGTACCGCCGGAGAGCATGTACGGGAGCACCGGGGCGCCGGGGTCATGGCGCCCGAGGGTCTCGACGACCGCGTCGACGAGCGGACCCGAGAACGGGGTCTCGAGGCCGATGTCGCGGTGCATGACGACGATCTCGATGTCCTCACCGACGATCTCCGCGACGCGCGCGAGCACGGCGTCCTCCTCGCCGGGCAGGGTGCGGATGTCGACGAGCGCCTCGGCGCGATCGGGGATCACGTTGTGCTTGTATCCGGCCTGCAGCAGGGTCGGGTTGCTCGTCGTGCGGAGCGAGGCCTGGATGAAGCCGGAGGCCGTACCCGTCGCGAGGGCGAGCTCGTCCGGGCCGAGCCGTTCGGGCGTGGTGCCGAGGATGGTGGCGATCTCACGGAGCAGCTGCTCCGTGGTGTCGGTGAGTCGGACGGGCCACTCGGTGCGTCCGATGGCCGCCACCGCTTCCGCGAGGCGGGTGACGGCGTTGTCCTGCACGTAGCGGGATCCGTGGGCCGCTCGTCCGGTCGCGACCAGTTTGATCCAGACGAGGGCCTTCTCCGAGGTCTGGAGGAGGTAGGAGCGGCGTCCGCCGAAGGTGATCGAGTACCCGCCGACCTCGCTGATCGCCTCGGTCGCGCCGGCGAAGAGCTCCGGTCGTTCCGTCACGAGGTGGTGCGAGCCGAACACGCCGCCGTTCTCCTCGTCCGAGAACATCGCGATCACGAGGTCGCGTTCGGGCCGACGGCCGCTGCCGAGGATCTCGCGGAGCGACGCGAGGATCATCGCGTCCATGTTCTTCATGTCGACGGCCCCGCGTCCCCACAGCAGGCCGTCCTTGATCTCACCGCCGAAGGGGTCCACCGACCAGTTCGCAGGATCGGCGGGCACCACGTCGAGGTGCCCGTGCACGACGAGCGCCGGCTTCTCGGGGTTCGCACCGGCGACCCGTGCGACCACGCTGGTCCGGCCCGGAGCGGCGTCGATCAGCTCCGGCTCCAGACCGAGGTCGCGGAGGTACGCCTCGACGTACTCGGCGGCCTCCGTCTCGCCGTTGGAGCGGCCCTCACCGTAGTTCGTCGTGTCCATGCGGATGAGGTCCCGCGCGATCCGCGTGGTCTCGTCGAGCGTGAGGTCGGATGCGTCTGAGCCGGAGGTCATGGTTCCACGCTACCCGTCGGCCCTGACCGCTGCACCTCTCCCCCGTTCTGCGCGGTCGGCGCACGGCCCGAGCCCGTCGAGCAGATCCTCCGGCGCTACGAGGTGGTGAACGGCTGTCGAAATCCGTGCTAGAGTTTCTTCTCGTGCCCAGCGAAAGCCGGACACGATCACAACACGCGCGGGTGGCGGAAATGGCAGACGCGCTAGCTTGAGGTGCTAGTGCCCTTACGGGCGTGGGGGTTCAAGTCCCCCTTCGCGCACACCGTGTTGAGACGGCGAACGGCCGGAGCGAAAGCTCCGGCCGTTCTTGTTTTCCCGCCGCACTCCACGACACGCCGACACCCGAGATCATCGCCGTTTGAGCGAGATCCCGCACACCTTCGCCGGTCCTGGGCCCTGCTCCGCCGGTACCGGGCCCTCCTCCGCCGGACCCTGAGCCTGTCGAAGGGGCGACCGAGCTGGTGGTCCCTGGAGGGCACTTCGACAAGCTCAGTGACCGGGAGCGTCCCGCCCGGAACACGCCGGTCCCTGAGCCTGTCGAAGGGCAGGAGGACGCGCGTGAGGAGCGGTGCCGTCCTCAGTGCCCGTGGCCGAGGCGCCGACGGAGCAGGTCGATGCGCGACTGCAGCTGCGTCACGCTCGCCTGTGCCACCGCGGGTCCGCCGCAGACGCGTCGCAGTTCGGCGTGCACGAGTCCGTGCGGCTCCTTCGTGTGCTTCGCGTAGAGACCGACCAGGGTGTTGAGCACCTGGCGCTGTTCCTTGAGCGTGCGGTACAGCGGAGCGGGGATGTCCGCCTGCGGACTCGGCGAGGCTGCGTTCTTGTCGACGAACGCCCCGCGCTTGGCCTGCCGGCTCTGGCGTTGCACGAGCAACTCGTGCACCTGTTCAGGTTCGAGGAGCCCGGGGAACCCGATGAAGTCGAACTCCTCCTCGGTGCCGGGCTGGGCGAGCTCGCCGAACTCGTCGCCGTCGAACACGACCCGGTCGAAGTGCGCGTCCGAGGAGACGGCCTGCCAGGTGAACTCCTCGAGGAGTGAATCGGAGGCCTTGTCCTCGCGCTCCGCGGCCGCCATCATCGCGTCCTCCGGATTGAAGAGGTCGCCCTCCGCGTCCGGGTCGCTCGGGCGGTCGAGTGCGTGGTCGCGTTCGAGCTCGAGTTTCTCCGCGAGGGCCATCAGGTTCGGTACGTTCGGAAGGAAGATGCTCGCGATCTCGCCGCGTCGTCTGGCCCGGACGAATCGCCCGATCGCCTGCGCGAAGAACAGTGGTGTGGCGGAGGACGTCGCGTAGACGCCGACGGCGAGTCGTGGGACGTCGACGCCTTCCGACACCATGCGGACCGCGACCATCCAGCGCTTGGTGTTCCCCGAGAAGTCGGCGATCCGGTCGCTGGCCTCCTTCTCGTCGGAGAGGACGACGGTGGGCTGCTCCCCCGTCAGCTCGTGCAGGATCGCCGCGTAGGCCCGGGCGGTCGTCTGGTCGGTGGCGATCACGAGTCCGCCGGCGTCCGGGACCGCCTGACGGACCTCGGACAGCCGGAGGTCGGCGGACTTCAGGACCGCCGGGATCCAGTCGCCCTGCGGATCGAGTGCGGTGCGCCAGGCAGCGGAGGTGATGTCCTTCGTGTTGCCCTCGCCGAGGCGGGCCTCCATCTCGTCGCCGGCCTTGGTCCGCCAGCGCATGTGGCCGGCGTAGACCATGAAGAGCACCGGACGGACGACCCCGTCCTGGAGCGCGCGACCGTATCCGTAGTTGTAGTCGGTGACGGAGGTCCGGATGCCCTGGTGATCAGGCTGGTAGACCACGAACGGGATCGGTGCCGTGTCCGACCGGAACGGGGTCCCGGTCAGGGACAGCCGGCGGGTCGCCCGCGAGAACGCCTCGTGGATGCCGTCGCCCCAGCTCAGGGCGTCGCCGCCGTGGTGGACCTCGTCGAGGATGACGAGGGTGCGACCCGAATCGGTCGTGCGCTGATGGACGGGCGGGTTCGCCGCGACCTGGGCATAGGTGACGGCGACGCCGTGGTAGTGGCGGCCGAAGACCTGGTCGCGGTTCGCGAAGTTCGGGTCGAGGCGGATGCCGACCCGGCTCGCGGCCTCGGCCCACTGACGCTTCAGGTGGTCGGTCGGGGCGACGACCGTGATGCGGTCGATCGTGCCGCGATGGAGGAGTTCGGAGGCGAGCCGCAGCGCGAACGTCGTCTTGCCTGCGCCCGGTGTCGCCGCCGCGAGGAAGTCACGGGGTTCGGTGGTGAAGTACTGCTCGAGCGCCTCGGCCTGCCAGGCTCGAAGCTTGCTCGCCGTGCCCCACGCTGCACGTTCCGGGAAGGCCGGTGAGAGGTGTTCGGCTGCGGACCCGCCCAGGTGCTGGGTCGAAGAGATTTCCGCGTTCACTGGAGACCACTGTACCCGGCCGAACCGACACCGCCGACCATCGTGTGGGGCCTCGACAGCCGTCCGGATGTCCGACTCGCGACTGATCCGCCACCCGAGGGGCGGGCGTACGCTGGAGGTTCCGGATGCACAGCAGGAGGAACCACCCATGACCGAACAGCACCATCCCTGGTCGCGGTACGTCGCCATCGGCGACTCGTTCACCGAGGGGATCGGCGATCCCGAGCCGGGTGCGCCGGGCGGGCACCGCGGGTGGGCCGATCGGGTCGCCGAGGTGCTGGCCGCGCAGAACTCGGACTTCGCCTACGCCAACCTCGCGGTCCGCGGCAAGCTCGCGCAACAGATCCTCGACGACCAGGTGGAGCCGGCCCTGGAGCTGCACCCGGACCTCATCACGATCTCCGCGGGCGGCAACGACGTGATCCGGCCCGGCACCGACCCCGATGACATCGCCAGACGACTCGAGCAGGCGATCATCCGGCTTCGGAGCGACGGAGCGACGGTCGTGCTGTTCACCGGCGTCGACGTCGGCTTCTCCCCCGTGTTCCGGAGCATCCGCGGCAAGGTCGCGATCTACAACGAGAACCTGCGGGCCATCGCCGCCCGACACGACTGCATCATCGCCGATCAGTGGTCGCTCCAGGCGATCCAGGATCCGCGGATGTGGGCCCCGGACCGGCTGCATCTGAACGCGCTCGGCCATCACGAGGTCGCCCGCCTCGTCCTCCACGCGCTGAACGTGGAGAACGACCTCAAGCCGCTGCAGCCGGAGCCGCTGCCCGTGCGGCGTTGGCGTCAGGCCCGGACCGAGGACCTCGCCTGGGCGCGGGAGTACCTCGTGCCCTGGGTGCTCCGCCGGGTGCGGCACCAGTCGTCCGGCGACCACATCACCGCCAAGCGACCGATCGCCGGACCCTTCCTGACGGTTGCAGCCCAGGACCAGGAACTCGACGTCTGACCGTCGGTCCATCGCCCGGGCTCCGGCGTTCGCTGCGGTCACGGGTTGGTCAGGCGCCACCATGGCGTGACCGGGGCGATGTCCGCGTCGAGAGCCAGTGGGACGTCGATCGTCGCCGCACCGCCCTCCGCGCCGGCACCCACGGTGTAGCTGAGCTTCCCGACCGTCGAACCGGCGGCACCCGCCTCGATGGCTCTGGCGCGGCTCTCGACGGTGATCGGGGTGTCCTGCCAGACCAGCACGGAGGCGTCGGACGCCACGACGACCTTCGCCGCCTCGTCCCACGCGGTCGAGTAGGAGCCGACCGAATGCCCGGCGGTGGCGAGCTGGACCTGGTGGAATCCGGCCGGCACGCTCTGCAACAGGGAGACCACGGCCTCGTTGAGCACGGTGTGGTCGTCGGCACCGAGGATGACGCCGACGACGGTCACCGTCCGCCCCTCCACCTGGAGGTCGGCGGAGAACAGCAGGCAGGCGCCGGAGGCGTCGTCGGTCCCCGTCTTCATGCCGGTCACCCCGTACCGGCCGAGGAGGGCGTTCGTGTTCTCGACCTCGCCGATGGCGGGCAGCACCGCGGTGGGCTCCTTGACGATCGAGGAGAGCACCGGGTCGGCGAGCACGAGCTTGCCGATGGTCACGAGGTCGCTCGGGGTGCTGACGTTCGTCTCGCCCAGGCCGCTCGTGTTCGTGACGGTCGTGCCCGTCAGCCCGTGTGCATCGAGCCAGGCGCGCGCCGCGTCGAGGTACGCGTCGACCGAACCGAAGGCCCAGACGGCGAGCGAGATGCTGTAGTTGTTCGCCGACGGGAGGAGGAGCGCTTCGAGCATCTGCCGCTGGGTGAACACCGACCCGGCGACGACGGGTGCCGCTGAACCGTTCTCCGCGATGGTGTCGTAGTAGAACCCGACGTCGGCGTCGGTCAGCGTGATGGACGGGCCCTGATCGCCCGCGGCGAGGGGCTTGGCCTCCAGCACGACGAGGGAGGTGATCGTCTTGGTGATGCTCGCGATGGGGAACGGCGTCTGTTCGCCACTCGAACTCAGGACGCCGTTGAACCCGACGGCACCGAGGGCGCCCCGCCCGAATCCGGGCCAGGCGACCGGTGTGGTCTGCTGGACGAGCGAGGTCGTGAGGGCGTCGCCGGCTTCGAGCGTCGCAGCCGCGGCCGGGACCGGTCGGAGCAGCGCGCCTGCGCTGTACCCGAACAGCCCGATCAGGAGGGCGAGGACGCCGAAGACGGCGAGACGGCGGCGGCGATAGATCTGTCGTCTCGTGAGTGGCACCCGGTCATGCTACCCGGCGCTCCTGCACGTCCCCTGTCGCGACCTGCCGCCGTGCGGCTGCCCGGAGAGCAGCGTTGGACCGTGGTCAGCGGACCCGGAGCTCCCAGAGGGCGACGGCACTGGCCGACGCGACGTTCAGCGAGTCGACGCCGTGGAGCATCGGGATGGTCACGATCGTGTCGGCGGCGGCGAGGGCCGAGGCGCTCAGACCGTCACCTTCAGCGCCGAGCACGATGGCGAGCCGTTCCGGGGCGGTCCGAGCATAGGTGTCGAGGTCCACGGCGTCGTCGGCCAGAGCGAGGGCGGCCGTCTCGAAGCCGGCATCCCGCAGGACGTCGGATGCGACATCCCATTCCGGCAGGCGGGTCCACGGTACCTGCAGGACCGTTCCCATGCTGACGCGGACGCTCCGGCGGTACAGCGGGTCGGCGCAGCGCGGGGTGATCAGGACCGCGTCGGCACCGAGGCCGGCGACGGAGCGGAAGATGGCGCCGACGTTGGTGTGGTCGACGATGTCTTCGAGGATGACCACGCGGCGGGCGTCGGCGAGGAGCTCGGCGGGGTCGGCGAGCGGTGGGCGGTGCATCGCCGCGAGCGCTCCCCGGTGCAGGTGGAAGCCCGTCAGCTGCTCCAGGAGTGCGGGCTCGCCGACGAAGACCGGGACGTCGTGGTCCTCGAGGAGTGGCGAGACGTCGTCGAGCCACTTCTCCTGCAGCAGGACCGATCGCGGTCGGTGCCCGGCGCGCAGCGCACGTTCCATGACCTTCGTGGACTCGGCGATGTACAGGCCACCCGCGGGTTCGGACACCCGGCGGAGGGCGACGTCCGTCAGCCGCGCGTAGTCGTCGAGTCGTCCGTCGTCGAGATCGGTGATCCGGATGACCTGCATGGGAGACGTCCTCTCGACGCGATGTTCGACCTCCACCTTGCCAGAGTGGGAACACGATCGAAAACGAGGCCGTTTAGACTCAGGGGAAGCGATGGCCCGGAGCACTCCGATCATCGCGGACGGATGGACGGAGCAGGCATGAGCACGCTGATCGCAGCAGGGGATCCCGCTGACGAGACGGCCGAGGCCGGGCTCGAACGGGCGATCGAGCTGCTCGCGGACCGACGCGTCGCCTTCCTCACCGGGGCCGGCGTCAGCACGGACTCCGGCATCCCCGACTATCGGGGCCAGGGCGCTCCGGTGCGGACCCCCATGACGGTCGACCAGTTCCTGTCCAACGACGACGCCGCGCGCAAACGCTACTGGGCCGGCAGCCACCTCGGGTGGAAGCGGTTCGACGGCGCTCGACCGAACGCCGGCCACCGGGCGATCGCGCTCCTCGAGGAGGCCGGCATCGCCGACGGCGTCATCACGCAGAACGTCGACGGCCTCCACGTCAGGGCCGGCTCGCGCCGCGTCGTCGACCTGCACGGGTCGATGGACCGCGTCAGCTGTCTCTCCTGCGGGCAGAGCTACGCCAGGTCGAGCATCGCGGAGCGCATGACGTCGCTGAACCCCTGGCTCGACACCGAGACGGACGTGACGATCAACCCGGACGGCGATGCCGAGGTCGGGCGCGTGGACGAGATCGTCGTCCCCGTGTGCACGGTCTGCGGTGGCATGTTGAAGCCGGACGTGGTCTTCTTCGGCGAGTTCATCCCCACGGAGAAGTACGCCGAGGCGGCGGCACTCGTGCGCGGCGCCGACGCACTCGTGATCGCCGGGTCGTCGCTCGTGGTCAACTCGGGGATCCGGCTCCTCGAACTCGCCCGCCGGAAGCGGATGCCGATCGTCGTCATCAACCGTGGCGTCACGAAGGCGGACGGCCGTGCGGACGTGAAGCTCGACGCGGGCGCCAGTGAGACGCTCACCGGGATCGCCGCTCGCCTGGTCCCGTCCGCGTTCACGAGCGTCGTCTCGCAGGAGGCGACCGACGCCTGACGCCTCAGGCGTCGGTGTGGTCGTCCGCGAGGAACGCGGTGAGGCGTTGCGCCGCGTCGTGCGGCTCCTCGTAGTGGATGAGGTGTCCGACGCCCGGGATGACGTGCAGCTGCGCGTCGGCGAACCGCTTCGCGAGCGCGTACTGCGCGGCCACGGGCGTGATGTCGTCGCGCTCGGCGGCGATGAGCAGCGTGCGGCTGGGGATGCGGTCGGCGTACTCGCTGACGTCGTGGCTGACCGAGGCGGTGAACGACTCGAGGACGACCTCCCGGTCGGCGAAGGCGCTGAAGTACTGGTCGTGCTGGGCGTGGATCCACCGACGGAGCGCCGGGTCCTTCGTCTTCGCCATCGCGACGCTCATGATGCGGACGACACCCTTGTTGCGGAGGAAGGCGAAGCCCAGGCGTTTCGGGAGCTTCGCGGACGACCAGTAGTAGAAGACCGCGAGCCTCGTCAGGACACCTCGAGGGCCCTGGAGCGCCGGGGCGGCGATCGGGTTCACGAGGACGAGGTCGTCCGGTCGGAGTCCCCCGGCGACGGCGGCGCTCGACACGATCGAGCCGAACGAGTGCCCGAGCAGGACGACCCGGCCGGTCAGGTGCAGCTCCTCGATGAACCGTCCCAGCCAGGCTGCGTACCCCTCGACGGAGTGGGTGGCGTCGGGGAAGGGTGCGGAGCTGCCGAAGCCGGGGAGGTCCGGAGCGATGATCCGGAATCCGGAGAGCTGCGCGACGACCGGTTCGAGGCCGTGGTGGTCGCCGCGGAACCCGTGCACCATGACGATCGTCGTCGACGCCTCTCGGTCGCCGTAATCCCAGAACCGGGTCTCGGCTCCGTCCACGATGAGCGAGCGCTCCCGGACGGGGATGCGGTCGAGCTGGTCGGCGTACGGTGATTCGACGGGCATCCACTCAGTCTAGGCAGTCCGGCTCCGCGTTCACCCGACGACGCGGAGCGTGCCGTCCCGGCGTGGCACAGGCCCCTGTCGGAGGTGCGTCATAGGGTGAAGGCGTGAACACGGTCGACGCGAACCCCCACTGGACGGACCGCCTGGCGGTCTTCGATCTCGAGACGACCGGCATCGAGGTGGAGACGAGTCGCATCGTGACCGCCTTCGTCGGTGTCATCGCCGCGGACGGTTCGGTCGAACGCTCGTGGTCCTGGATGGCCGACCCCGGGGTCGAGATCCCCGCTCGCGCCGCCGAGATCCACGGCGTCACGACGGAGCGTGCCCGGGCGGAGGGGCGTCCGGCACCGGCCGTCGTCGGAGAGATCGTGTCCGTCCTCACCGAACTGTTCGCCGCACGGACCCCGGTGGTCGCCTACAACGCGCCCTACGACTTCTCCCTCCTGCACTTCGAGGCGGAGCGACACGGGGTGACCTCGATCACCGCCCCGTCCCCCGTCGTCGACCCGCTGATCCTCGACCGACGGCTCGACACGTTCCGCCGCGGCAAGCGGACGCTCGAGGTCGTCGCCGCCCTGCACGGCGTTCCACTGGAGGGTGCGCACGACGCGGGCGTGGACGCCGTCGCCGCCGGACGCGTCGCTCAGGCCATCGGCCGACGCTACGCCGACGCGTTGCCGACGAGCGTGGACGAGCTGCACGAGGCTCAGCGGACCTGGTCGCTCGAGCAGGCGGAGAGCTTCCAGTCCTACATGCGCCGCGTGCGCGACCCCGAATTCGTCGCCGAAGGCGCTTGGCCCATCCGCACCGGACGCCCTGCCGCTCGACCCGAGACGCCGGTCATCGTCCCAGCGGACCAGCTGCCCATCGGTATCTGAGTCGCACGGACTCCCCACGACGACGAACGCCCCGATCCGAGGATCGGGGCGTTCGTGTATGACAGCGGAAGGACTACTTGCCGAAGCCCTTGAAGCGCTGGTTGAACTTCTCGACGCGACCGGCGGAGTCCATGATGCGCTGCTTGCCCGTGTAGAACGGGTGCGACTCGGACGAGATCTCCACGTCGATCACCGGGTAGGTGACGCCGTCGAGGTCGATCGTCTTGCCCGACGAGACCGTCGAGCGCGTAAGGAACGTCGCGCCGGAGGCGAGGTCGCGGAAGACGACGGCTTCGTACGTGGGGTGGATGTCAGATTTCATCAGCAGTCCTTGTTGAGTGGATGGTGTGGGTAGTACCCGCGCTCGGAAC
This sequence comes from Plantibacter sp. MCCC 1A11337, assembly GCF_013349365.1. NCBI lineage: Bacteria > Bacillati > Actinomycetota > Actinomycetes > Micrococcales > Microbacteriaceae > Plantibacter > Plantibacter sp. MCCC 1A11337. Next base: position 116,472 of record NZ_JABJWX010000001.1, read on the forward strand.
TCCAGGCACGAGGCAGAAAGCTCTTGGCTCCGCGAGCCAAAGGTCGACTTTACCAGACTCGGCGCGCGTCTGCTCGCCTGCCGAGGTCGACCCGCCGAGGCACGGCCGTCAGGAGAGGGCGACGGCCGAGCGTCCGGCGCGGGCGGAGCGGGCGTGGAAGCGTCCGTCCTCCTCGGTCAGCTCGATCGGGAGGTCGAAGGTCTCACTGAGGTGCTCGGCCGTGAGGGTCTCGGCGATCGGTCCGGCGGCGACGACGCCGCCGTCGCGAACGAGCAGGACGTGCGTGAAGCCGACGGGGATCTCCTCGACGTGGTGGGTCACCATGATGATCGCCGGTGAGTCGTCGGCGCTCGCGTAGCCGCCGAGCAGCTCGACGAGCTCCTCGCGCGTGCCGAGGTCGAGGCTCGCGGCCGGCTCGTCGAGCAGGAGGAGTTCGGGGTCGGTCATGATGGCCCGCGCGATCTGCACGCGCTTCTGCTCGCCGTCGCTGAGCGTGCCGAAACGGCGGTCGGCGAGGTGGTCGAGCTTCCATTCGGCGAGAACCCGCGAGGCACGCTTCACATCGATGTCCTCGTACTGCTCGACCCAGCGGCCGGTGACCGAGTAGGCCGCCGTGAGCACGACGTCCAGGACGGTCTCCTCCGGCGGCACCCGCTTCGCGAGGGCGGAGGACGCGAAGCCGATGCGCGGTCGCAGCTCGAAGACGTCGACCCGGCCGAGCGTCTCGTCGAGCACGGAGACCGTGCCCTTCGAGGGGTGGATGAGCGTCGCCGCGAGCTGCAGGAGCGTCGTCTTGCCTGCGCCGTTCGGGCCGAGGACGATCCATCGCTGGTCGCCCGTCACCGTCCAGTCGACGCCATCGAGGATGGGGTTGAGATTGCGGACGACGGACACATCGGAGAACTGCAACACGCTCGGCATGGTCCTAGCCTATCCGCCAAGACTCGTCGCGCGTCGCCGTCCTCCGAGGTGTCCGCAGGTGGTTCAGACCAGGCTGCGGTACAGCTCCGCGGTCTGGGTGGCGATGCGCGACCAGCTGAAGTCGGACTCCGCGCGTCGGCGACCAGCGGCCCCGTAGGCCCTCGCCTGGGCGGGATCCTGGACGACCTCGGTGAGGGTGGCGGCGAGGTCGGCGACGAAACGCTCCGGGTCGAGCGGGGTGCCGGTGCCGTCGGACGCCTGCGCGAGGGGGACGATCCTCCCGGTCACACCGTCCTGCACGACCTCAGGGATGCCGCCGGTCCCCGTCCCGACCACGGCGGCACCGCAGGCCATCGCCTCGAGGTTGACGATGCCGAGCGGCTCGTAGATCGACGGGCACACGAAGGTCGTGGCGGCGGTGAGGACGGTGCACAGCTCGTGACGCGGGAGCAGCCGTTCGATCCACACGACCCCGGTGCGCTCGCGCTGCAGCTCCTCGACGAGCCCCTTGACCTCGGTGAGGATCTCGGGGGTGTCGGGAGCGCCGGCGCACAGGATGAGCTGCACGTCGGGCGGTAGCAGGCGGGCCGCGCGGAGCAGGTACGGCAGCCCCTTCTGACGGGTGATCCGACCGACGAAGACGACGGAGGGACGGGACGGGTCGATGCCGAGCGACCGCAGCAGCTCGTCGTCCACGCGTGGCTGCCAGTCGGTCAGGTCGATGCCGTTGTAGATGACCTGCACCTTGGCCGGGTCGAGGCTCGGGTACGACCGCAGGATGTCGCGACGCATGCCGTCGCTGACCGCCACGACGGCCGCGGCGCCTTCGTAGGCGGACTGCTCGATCCAACTGGACACGCGGTACCCGCCGCCGAGCTGCTCGGCCTTCCACGGGCGGAGCGGCTCCAGACTGTGCGCGGTCACGACGTGCGGGATGCCGTGCAGCAGCGACGCGAGGTGACCGGCGCCGTTCGCGTACCAGGTGTGCGAGTGCACGAGGTCTGCTCCGGCGACGTCCTGGGCGATCAGGAGGTCCGTCCCGAGTGTCGTGAGGGCGCCGTTCGCCCCCTGGAGCTCGGCCGGGACACCGTAGGCGACGGTGTCGGCCTCGTCGCGTGGAGCGCCGAAGCAGCGCACGGTCACGTCGATGTCGCTACGGAGGGATTTCACCAGCTCCGACACGTGGACGCCTGCGCCGCCGTAGATCTCCGGCGGGTACTCCTTTGTCACAAGATCAACTCGCATGTCTAGACGCTAGTACAGGTCTCGTCCGGCATCTATTGTGAAGCCATGGCCGCCTCAAAGAAGATCTTCGGAATCGTCCTCGCTGGTGGGGAAGGGAAGCGGTTGATGCCGCTGACCGCAGACCGCGCAAAACCGGCCGTACCGTTCGGCGGGCAGTACCGTCTGATCGATTTCGCGCTGTCGAACCTCATCAACTCCGGACTCACCCAGATCGTCGTCCTCACCCAGTACAAGTCCCACAGCCTCGACCGCCACGTCTCGCAGACCTGGCGGTTGTCCGGCCTGCTCGACTCCTATGTCGCGTCCGTGCCGGCGCAGCAGCGTCTCGGGAAGCGCTGGTTCAGCGGATCCGCCGACGCGATCCTGCAGAGCCTCAACCTGATCCGCGACGAGAAGCCCGACATCGTCGTGGTCGTCGGCGCCGACCACGTCTACCGCATGGACTTCGCGCAGATGATCGAGGCGCACATCGCCTCGGGCAAGAAGGCGACGGTCGCCGCGATCCGTCAGCCCATCTCCCTCGCCGACCAGTTCGGCGTCATCGACGTCGACGCGGACGACCCGACGACCATCGCCCGCTTCCTCGAGAAGCCGCTCGACGCACCGGGCCTGCCCGACTCCCCCGGTGAGGTGCTCGCCTCGATGGGCAACTACGTCTTCGACGCCGACGCCCTCATGCAGGCGGTCATCGACGACGGCGAGGTGACGAGCTCGAATCACGACATGGGTGGCGACATCGTCCCGTACTTCGTCGATCGCGGCCAGGCGGGCGTCTACGACCTCCAGCGGAACGATGTACCCGGATCGACGGATCGCGATCGCTACTACTGGCGCGACGTGGGGACGATCGAATCGTTCTACGAGGCCCACCAGGACCTCATCTCGACCCTCCCGATCTTCAACCTGTACAACCGCGACTGGCCGATCTTCAGTTCTCAGCTGAACTCGCCGCCGGCGAAGTTCGTGCGGGACGCGAAGGGCAACCTCGGCCAGACCATCGACTCGATCGTCTCCCTCGGTTCGCTGCTGTCCGGTGCCCACATCGAGCGCAGTGTCCTCGGGCCATGGGCGCTCGTGGAATCCGGCGCCCACGTCTCCGACTCGGTCGTGTTCGACAAGGTCCACATCGAACCGGACGCCGTCGTCAAGCGGGCTATCCTGGACAAGGATGTGGTGGTCACCTCCGGCGCGAGCGTCGGTGTCGACCACGACCGTGACCGCGCTCGCGGCTTCACCGTCACCGAATCCGGTCTCACCGTGGTTGGCAAGGGAGTACGCGTCGTTCCATGAGTACCGAGCGTTCGGCAGTGGCGGATCCAGAAGCAGCACTCCCCCCACAGGCCGGACGAGGCGTCCGGTTCCTCGCGGTCCTCGACGCCGACTCGACGCTCATCGAGAACGAGGTGATCGAGCTCCTCGCCGAGGAGGTCGGCAGCCTCCCCGAGGTCGCCGCCATCACCGAGCGCGCCATGCGCGGTGACCTCGACTTCGCCGACAGCCTCCGGGCCCGGGTCGCGACGCTCGCGGGCCTGCCCGTCGACCGGATCCCGGTGATCGCCGAACGGATCCGGACGACGACCGGCCTGGAGACGCTGATCGGCCGGCTGCATGCGCACGGGTCACGGATCGGTGTCGTGTCCGGCGGGTTCCATGAACTGCTCGACCCGCTCGCCGAGGCACTCGGCCTCGACCATGTGCGGGCGAACCGCCTCGAGACGGCCGACGGTCGGTTGACGGGAGGCCTCAGCGGTCCCATCATCGACGCGGCGGCGAAGGCGGCCGCACTGCAGGAGTGGGCCGACGAGGACGGCGTGCCGTTGGCACGGACGATCGCGATCGGCGACGGAGCCAACGACCTCGAGATGATGGCCGTCGCCGGGCTCTCGGTCGCGTTCAACGCGAAGCCGATCGTCCGCCGCCATGCCGACGTCGTCGCCGGGCGGGTCGACCTCGCCGGCGTCCTCCCGCTCCTCGGGCTCTGATCCGCGCGTCGGGGTCAGCGCCCGAGGTCGGGTGCTGTTCGGTGCGGTGCTGCCCGGGTCAGTGACCCATGCCGAGGCCGCCGTCGACCGGGATCACGGCGCCGGAGATGTAGCCCGCGTCGTCACCGGCGATCCACGTGACGACCTTCGCGACCTCGTTCGCACTCGCGAAACGCGCTGCCGGGATGCTCTTCTTGTACTCGGCCTGGGTCTCGGCGGGTAGTTCGGCGGTCATGTCGGTCTCGATGAACCCCGGGGCGATCACGTTCGCCGTGATCCCGCGTGCACCGAGCTCTCGGGTGATGGATCGCGCCATGCCGATGAGGCCGCTCTTCGAGGCCGCGTAGTTGACCTGACCGGCCGACCCGTAGAGGCCCACGACGCTGGAGATGAGCACGATGCGTCCGAAGCGTGCCTTGAGCATGCCCTTGGACGCGCGCTTGACGACGCGGAAGGAACCGCCGAGGTTGGTGTCGACCACCTGGTCGAAGTCGTCCTCACTCATCCGCATGAGCAGGGTGTCCCTCGTGATGCCCGCATTCGCGACGAGCACCTCGACCGGGCCGAGCTCCGACTCGATCTCGCTGAACGCCGCGTCGACGGAGGCTGCATCGGTGACGTCCGCGCGGACCGTCAACGTGCCCGCGGGGCCCTCGCCGGATCGAGCGGTGACGGCGACGCGGTGACCCTGCGCGACGAACTCCTCGGCGATGGCGAAGCCGATCCCCCGGTTGCCTCCGGTGACGAGTACGGTGCGTGGTGCGGTCATGGTCGATTCCTCTCCTGCGGCGATACCGGCCGACTCGTGCGGCGGCCGTCGGGGCGCGCGGCGTTCCGGCCGCGGACCCGTACCAGCATATGGGGGTCCTCCGGTTCTCCCGGTGATTTGGGGGCTTCGCCCACCCGCCGAGCGCGTAGGCTGGTCGTGGCATGAAGCAGCAGAGCATCACCTCCCTCCCACCGGCTCCCGAACAGGAGCGCCGGCAGCGGTTCATCAAGTACTCGATCACCATGGGTGTCCGGTTGCTTTGCCTCGCTGCGCTCCCGTTCGTCCAGGGCGGTTGGATGTTCGCGGTCGCGGCCGGTGCCATCTTCCTGCCGTACGTCGCCGTCATCATCGCGAACGCCGGATCGCTGCCGTCGCAGGGGGCCATCGAGCGCCCCACCGGTGTCGTCGTGTCCCAGCGGCCGATCATCGTCGACGACTCGGTTCCGCCTCGTCCCACCGACCAGGCATGATCGGGTTCGGTGCCGAGCCCGACGGCGTGATCTGCTCCCGGGCCGGCTGCCGCGCGGCGGCGAGCTGGCGGATCGAGTGGCGCAATCCGAAGATCCACGCGGAGGACCGCGTGAAGGTCTGGACCGCCTGCGACGAACACGTCGACTTCCTGGAGGCGTTCCTCGAAGCCCGCTCCTTCCCCCTCGAGCGGCGTCCGTTGACATCGGCGGTCGGCTCATGAGCGCGGGTTGGCGGTTCGCCTTCAGCCGCCGTTGGCTCGGCTACCTCGGCGTCGCGATCGTGTTCGCGATCGTGTGCGTCCTGCTCTCCAACTGGCAGCTCGCTCGGGCGAGCGAGAAGGAGGAGGAGGTCCAGCGCATCGAGACCAACTGGGACGCGACTCCGATCCCGCTCGACGAAGCGCTGCCGTCGCTCGACTCGTTCAGCGTGGCCGACGAATGGCACCCGGTGTCGATGAGTGGCACCTACCTGCCTGACGAGCAGCTGCTGGTGCGGAACCGTCCCAGGAACAACCAGGCCGGCTTCAACGTCCTCACGCCGCTCCGACTCGCCGACGGAGACGTGTTCATCGTCGACCGTGGCTGGGTCGCCGCGAACGATTCACTCGAAGCACCCGAGTCGGTCCCGGCGCCTCCGAGCGGAGAGGTCTCGGTCGTCGTCCGCATCCGACCCGGCGAACCGACGCTCCCGGGCCGCGGGGCCGCCGACGGGCAGGTGGCCACGATCAACCTCCCGCAGATCGCCGAACTCCGCGGCGAGACGCTCTACTCCGGTGCGTACGGCATGCTCCTCTCGGAGAGCCCGGCGCCGGCCGAAGCGGCGCCGCTCGGTCCGATCAAGCCCGAGCCGAACGAGGGGATGCACCTCTCGTACGCGCTGCAATGGGTGGTCTTCGCGCTGATGGGCTTCATCTTCCTCGCCTATGCCATCCGTCAGGAGTACCGCATCCTGAATTCCGACGACCCGAAGGAGCAGCGGCGTGCGGCTGCACGCGCCGAACGGCTCGCCGCGAAGGCACGGTCCGACGCCGACATCGAGGATGAGATCCTCGAAGCGAGTCGCTGACGCGAGTGCGACGAGCCGTCGACGGACGGTGCGTACCCGGCCGGTGATGCTCACGGACCGGGAGCGCTGGCCCGCTGGCGCTAGGCCAGGCTGACGAGGTCCTGGTAGTCCTTGTTCCAGTGGTCCTCGACGCCGTCGGGCAGGATGAGCACTCGCTCGGGGTTGAGCGCCTCGACGGCGCCCTCATCGTGACTCACGAGCACGACGGCACCCTCGTAGTGGGCGAGCGCGTCGAGGATCTCCAGACGGCTGGCCGGGTCGAGGTTGTTGGTCGGTTCGTCCAGGAGGAGCATGTTCGCGCCCGAGACGACGATCATCGCGAGAGCGAGTCTCGTCTTCTCGCCACCGGACAGCACGCCCGCGAGCTTGTTGGAGTCGTCGCCGGTGAACAGGAACGAGCCGAGGACCTTGCGCGCTTCCATCTCGGTGATGTTCGGCGACGAGGAGACCATGTTCTCGAGCACGCTGCGCTTCACGTCGATCGTCTCGTGCTCCTGCGCGTAGTAGCCGATCCGCAGGCCGTGCCCGGGCTCGAGCTGCCCGGTGTCGGGCTGGTCCACTCCAGCGAGGATCCGCAGCAGGGTCGTCTTGCCCGCACCGTTGAATCCGAGGATGACGACCTTCGAGCCACGGTCGATCGCGAGGTCGACGGCCGTGAAGATCTCGAGCGAGCCGTAGCTCTTCGACAGGTTGCTCGCCATGAGCGGCGTCCGGCCACAGGGCGCCGGGGTCGGGAACCGCAGCTTGGCCACGCGGTCTTGCGCGCGGACCTCCTCGAGGCCGGAGAGCATCCGTTCGGCGCGAGCCACCATCTGGTGGGCTGCGGCCGCCTTGCTGGCCTTCGCACCGAACTTGGCCGCCTGGAGCTGGAGCGCGGTCGCCTTCTTCTCGACGTTGGTGCGCTCCTTCTTCCGGCGCTCCTCGTCGGCCTCGCGCTGACGCTGGTAGTTCTTCCAGTTCATGTTGTAGATGTCGATGACGGTGCGGTTCGCATCGAGGTAGAAGACCCGGTTGACGGTCTCGCCGACGAGCTCGATGTCGTGCGAGATCACGATGAACCCGCCCTTGTACTGCTTGAGGAACTCACGCAGCCAGACGACGGAGTCGGCGTCGAGGTGGTTGGTCGGCTCGTCGAGGATGAGCGTCTCGGCGTCGGAGAAGAGGATGCGCGCGAGTTCGATGCGGCGGCGCTGTCCGCCCGAGAGCGTCTTCAGCTGCTGATCGAGGATGCGATCGGGCAGGTTCAGGTTCGACGCGATCGAGGCCGCCTCGGCCTCTGCGGCGTACCCGCCGAGCGCGTTGAACCGGTCGGTGAGGTTGCCGTACTTCTTCATGGCGGCTTCCGCCACCTTCGGGTCGTCGCTCGCCATGGCCATGCTCGACTCGTGCATGCCGAGTGCGAGCTGGCCGAGACCACGCGCATCGAGGATACGGGTGCGGGCGAGGTCCTCCGGGTTGCCGGAACGCGGGTCCTGCGGCAGGTACCCGATCTCGCCACCGCGATCGATCTTGCCGTTCGTCGGGAGGGTCTCCCCCGCCAGCGTCTTGGTCAGGGTCGTCTTCCCGGCACCGTTACGGCCGACGAGGCCGATCTTGTCGCCGGCGGACACGCGGAAGTTCACGTGCTCCATGAGCACGCGTGCCCCCACGCGGATCTCGAGGTCGTGCACACTCAGCACAGGCATAGTCCATTTCTTCGGGTGCGTTTCGACAACGCGGAGGGTGGGGGTCAGCCTCCCAGTATAAATCGTGAATCCGATGCTCAGCACCGCGGCCGTTCCGGTAGGGTCCCGGCGCGGCCGGACGTCCGTCAACGCAGGGCGGAGATCCGCCCGACCGCCTCGCTGAGGAGCTCGGGCGAGCAGGCCAGGTTGAGTCGTGCATGGCCGACGCCTCCGGGCCCGAACGGGGCTCCCTCCTGCAGGGCCACGCGCGCCTCGCGCAGGATGCGCCGCGCCGGGGGCTCCGTCCAACCGAGCCCGGTGCAGTCCAGCCAGGCGAGGTACCCCGCGGCAGGCGGTCGGTAGCCGACCTCGGGCAGCTCGGCACCCAGCAGCTCACCGAGCAGCCGCCGGTTGCCGTCGATCAACGCGAGGAGCCCGTCCAACCAGGGCTCTCCCGACTCGAAGGCGGCGACCGACGCCAGCACTCCGAACTGGCCCGTCCGCCAGAACACCTCGACCGGCATCCCCGCGACCACGCTCCGCGGTCCGGGTGCGGCGGTGACCATCACCGCGCACTTCAGGCCGGCGAGGTTCCAGGCCTTGCTCGCCGACAGGACGGCGTACCCGTGTTCGGCGGCCTCGTCGGACACGCTGAGGTAGGGGACGAACCGCTCGCCCGGTTGGGTGAGCGGAGCGTGGATCTCATCACTCACGACCGTGACCCCGTAGCGCGCTGCCAGTGCTGCGACCGAGCGGAGTTCGTCGACCGTGTGCGGCCGACCGATCGGGTTGTGCGGGTTGCAGAGGAGGAAGGCCTTCGCTCCGTCGCGGAACGCGGCTTCGACACCGTCCAGGTCGAGCCGCCAGCCTCCGGCGAGATCGTCGGCGCGGCTGGACCCGAGCAAGGGGACGTCCACCACGACTCCCCCGGCCTCGGTGACGAGGTCGAAGAACGGCGGGTAGACCGGCGAGGTGATCACCACGCCCTCGCCGGGTGAGATGACGCGACGCAGGATCTCGACGATGCCCATGCTGACGTCGGCGGTGGTGAACACGGAGCCGGGATCCACATCCCAACCCCAGCGTCGCGCTGCGAAGTCGGCGAACGTCTGTGGGAGCCGTGTGCGGCTCGCGACGTACCCGGCGTCGCCGCGGTCGATGGCCGCGTGTAGGACCTCGCGGACCACGGGTGCCAGCGGGACGTCCATCTCGGCCACGAACATGGGCAGGACGTCGTCGGGGTACTCGGACCACTTCTCGCTCGTCCGGCTGCGCAGGACGTCGAGGGGGTCGGCGGACACGATCTCGGTCATGCGTCGACCCTATCCGGGATCAGCCGGGTGACGCCGCCGGGAACAGGACGACGGACGGCTGCATTGCAGCCGTCCGTCGTCGTGGAGGATCGATCAGATCGAGAAGCCGAGGGCACGCATCATGTCGCGCCCGTCGTCCGTGATGCGCTCCGGGCCCCACGGCGGCATCCACACCCAGTTGATGCGGAAGGCGTCGACGATGCCGTCGAGCGCTTGACCCGTCTGCTCCTCGAGGACGTCCGTGAGCGGACATCCGGCGGAGGTCAGGGTCATGTGGATGATGAGCGCGTCGTTCTCGTCATCCCAACCCAGGTCGTAGATGAGACCGAGGTCGACCACGTTCACCCCGAGCTCGGGGTCCATGACGTCCTTGAGTGCCTCTTCGACCTCGTCGAATCGTTGCGGACTGAGCGTTGTTACCATGTCGTTATCTTAGACCGCTGGCGCGGCTTCAGGCACCTTCCGGGGCGACGACGGCGTCCACGAGGAAACGGTCGTAGCCTTCGTTCTCGAGGCGGTCGGCGAGCTCGGGACCGCCCTGCTCAGCGATCTTGCCGGCGACGAAGACGTGCACGAAGTCCGGCTTGATGTAGCGGAGGATGCGCGTGTAGTGCGTGATGAGCAGGACACCGAGGCCCGTGTTCTCCTTGGCGCGGTTGACGCCCTCGGACACGATCTTGAGGGCGTCGACGTCGAGGCCGGAGTCGGTCTCGTCGAGGACTGCGAACTGCGGCTTCAGCAGCTCGAGCTGGAGGATCTCGTGACGCTTCTTCTCGCCACCGGAGAAGCCCTCGTTGACGTTGCGTTCCGCGAAGGCAGGCTCCATGCGCAGGTTCTTCATCGACTCGCGGACGTCCTTGATCCAGCCGCGGATCGCGGGTGCCTCGCCGTCGACGGCGGTCTTCGCCGTGCGGAGGAAGTTCGTGACCGTGACTCCGGGGATCTCGACGGGGTACTGCATCGCGAGGAAGAGTCCGGCACGGGCGCGCTCGTCGACGCTCATCGCGAGGACGTCCTCGCCGTCCAGCGTGATGGATCCGCTGTCGACGGTGTACTTCGGGTGGCCGGCGATCGTGTACGCGAGCGTGGACTTGCCCGAACCGTTCGGACCCATGATCGCGTGGGTCTCGCCCTTCCGGATGGTGAGGTCGACGCCACGCAGGATCGGCTTGGTGCCCTGCTCGGTTTCGACGCTGACGTGCAGGTCGCGGATTTCGAGGACTGACATGGTGCTAGATCTCTTTCGTTGCGGTCGGGTCGATGTAGATGTCGCCGTCGATGAGCTCGACGGTGTAGACGGGGACCGGCTCGTAGGCCGGGAGGGTGAGCGGCTTGCCCGTCGTGAGCGAGAACTGTGAGCCGTGTGCCCAGCATTCGAGATTGCCGTCCTCGACGAAGCCTTCGGACAGCGAGATGTCGCCGTGGGTGCAGACGTCGCCGATCGCGAACAGCTCGTCGGACGCGTCGCGCACGAGGGCGATCGGCACGCCGTCCACCACGACCCGCTTGGCCTGGTTGACGGCGAGCTCGTCGAACGAGCACACCTTCGTCGCCATCAGTGCTGCGCTCCGCCGGTGCCCTGTCCGTCGGCGCCGAGCAGTTCGGCCTCGATGGCCGCCGAGAGGCGCTCCTGCAGCTCGGTGTCACCGATCTGCTGGATGATCTCCACGAGGAAGCCGCGGACGACGAGTCGTCGTGCCTCGTCCTCAGGGATGCCTCGAGCCTGCAGGTAGAAGAGCTGCTCGTCGTCGAAGCGTCCGGTCGCGCTCGCGTGACCGGCACCGGCGATGTCGCCGGTCTCGATCTCGAGGTTCGGCACGGAGTCGGCACGGGTGCCGTCGGAGAGGACCAGGTTGCGGTTCTGCTCGTAGCTGTCGGTGCCGACGGCACGGTTGCTGATGAGGACGTCGCCGATCCACACGGACCGCGCACCCTCGCCCTGCAGTGCGCCCTTGTAGGTCACGCGCCCGCGGGTGTTCGGTGCGTCGTGGTGCATGTAGACCTGCTGCTCGAGGTGCTGACCCGCGTCGGAGAAGTACACGCCGAGCGAGTCGAGGTCCGAGCCCTGACCGGCGAGGTGCAGGGTCGGGTTCACCCGGACGACCTTGCCGCCGAGCGACACCACGACGTGCTTGAGGTGGGCGTCACGACCGATGGACGCGAAGTGGCTGGCGAGGTGCACGGCGTCGTCGTCCCACCACTGCACGGTCACGACGGTCACGTCGGCCTGCTCGCCGACGACGATCTCGACGTTCTCGGTCAGGCGGGCGTCGCCCGCGTTCTCGATGATGACGAGGCCGCGGCTGAACGGCGCGGCGGTGATGACGGTGTGCGCAGCGCGGGCGCTGTCGCCGAGTCCGCTCCGCTCGAGGCGCAGGGTCTTGGACTCCTCACCCGTGACCGAGATCGCCAGTGCCTGGTCGAAGCTCGACCAGGCGTTCGCGGAGGCGCGCTCCTCCGGCACGCCGGCGGAGCCGACGCGGGCGTCGTCGCGACCGATCCACTCGACGCTGAATCCGTCGACGTCGTCGTGCGTGATCGGGGTGGGAGAGCCGTCGAGCTCCCCCGCGGTGAGGTCGGTGAACTGCGCGACCGGGCTGAGCTTCCAGACCGCCTCGCGTCCCGTCACCGCTGGGAAGTCGGCGACATCATAGGAGCTGAAGCGCTCCGAACGGGTCTGCACCGGGATGACGCGTCCTGCGCCGTCGCTGTGTGCCGTGATGCCGTGCTGTCCTTCGGTCTGAGTCGGTGCTGCAGTCGTCATTAACCGACGGATCCTTCCATGCCCATCTCGATGAGCTTGTTGAGTTCGAGTGCGTACTCCATGGGCAGTTCGCGGGCGATCGGCTCGATGAAGCCGCGGACGATCATCGCCATGGCCTCGTCCTCCGGCATGCCGCGGCTCATGAGGTAGAAGAGCTGCTCCTCGCTGACCTTGGACACCGTCGCCTCGTGTCCGAGCTGGACGTCGTCCACACGGATGTCGATCGCCGGGTACGTGTCGCTCCGGGAGATGGTGTCGACCAGGAGCGCGTCGCAGCGCACGGTGTTGGCCGAGTGATGGGCGTTGGCGTCCACCCGGACCTCGCCGCGGTAGCCCGCGCGTCCGCCGCCTCGGGCGATCGACTTGGAGACGATGGACGACTGCGTGTACGGAGCCATGTGGATCATCTTCGCGCCGGCGTCCTGGTGCTGGCCGGGACCGGCGAAGGCGACGGACAGGGTCTCGCCCTTGGCGTGCTCGCCCATGAGGTAGATGGACGGGTACTTCATCGTGACCTTGGATCCGATGTTGCCGTCGATCCACTCCATGGTCGCTCCTTCGGCGGCCGTGGCGCGCTTCGTGACCAGGTTGTAGACGTTGTTCGACCAGTTCTGGATCGTCGTGTAGCGGACGCGGGCGTTCTTCTTGACGATGATCTCGACGACCGCGGAGTGCAGCGAGTCCGACTTGTAGATCGGCGCGGTGCAGCCCTCGATGTAGTGCACGTAGCTGCCTTCGTCGGCGATGATCAGCGTGCGCTCGAACTGACCCATGTTCTCGGTGTTGATCCGGAAGTAGGCCTGCAGCGGGATCTCGACGTGCACGCCGGGCGGCACGTAGACGAAGGAGCCACCCGACCATACGGCGGTGTTCAGCGCGGCGAACTTGTTGTCGCCGGACGGGATGACCGTGCCGAAGTACTCCTCGAAGAACTCGGGGTGCTCGCGCAACGCGGTGTCGGTGTCCATGAAGATGACACCCTGCGCCTCGAGCTCCTCGTTGATCTGGTGGTAGACCACCTCGGACTCGTACTGCGCGGCGACGCCGGAGACGAGGCGCTGGCGCTCCGCCTCGGGGATGCCGAGCTTCTCGTAGGTGTTCTTGATGTCGTCCGGCAGGTCCTCCCAGGTCTGAGCCTGCTTCTCGGTGGACCGGACGAAGTACTTGATGTTCTCGAAGTCGATCTCGGAGAGGTCGGCGCCCCACGTCGGCATGGGCTTGCGCTCGAACAGCTGCAGGGCCTTGAGGCGGCGCTGCAGCATCCAGTCCGGTTCGCTCTTCAATGCGGAGATGTCGGCAACGACCTCCGTGGAGATGCCGCGGCGCGCTGAAGCGCCGGCGACGTCGCCGTCGTGCCATCCGAACTCGTATTGGCCGAGTCCGGCGAGCTCCGGGCGATCGATCAGGATGTCTGACATGTGTCCCTCTTTCCTCCCTGGAGACAACCACCGGCTGGAGGTCGTCATTCCCTCCCATGGCACGCGCCTGATCGGAGCGGATTGGGGAGGGGATGTGCGGGCGGCTTCTTCGCGAACCTACAATGTTCATGAACCATGGCGCTTCTCGCGCGCACCGTGAACCTCATAATCCTACAGCTTCCTGTGGGTTGTGGGTGAGGACGGTGGATACCGCAGCCGTGGCCACCGCGAACCGAAGGATCGACCCGTGTCACACCACTCCAAGACCGCCGGTCGACCGACGCCGGCACCGTCCCTTCCCGACCGGGTGCGTGCCACCCGGTTCTGGCAGTGGTTGCCGACGACGATCGACAAGCGCGTGCGTGTCGTCGCCTGGCTCTCCTTCGCCTTCCAGCTCGTCCTCATCGGGACCGGGGGCGCCGTCCGCCTGACGGCCTCCGGGCTCGGATGCCCGACGTGGCCGCGCTGCACGGACGACTCCTTCGTCAACACGCCGGAGATGGGCATCCACGGGTTCATCGAGTTCGGCAACCGCCTCCTCACCTTCGTCCTCGCGGCCATCGTGATCGCCGCGTTCCTCGCGGTGATCCGTATGCGTCGGCAGCGCCCCGATCTCTTCCGGCTGACCCTGCTCCAGGGCCTGTCGATCCCCGCGCAGGCGGTCCTCGGCGGCATCACGGTCCTCACCGGGCTGAACCCGTACGTGGTCGGGCTGCACTTCGTCATCTCCATCGTCCTGGTCGCCCTCGCGACGATGCTCGTCCATCGGGTCCACCGCGGTCCCCGTGGCGCGGTGAAGGTCATGCCCGGCTGGTACCTCGGCGTCGTCCACCTGACGAGCCTCTTCGTCGCCGTCACCGTCGTGTTCGGCATCCTGACGACGGGCTCGGGCCCGCACGCCGGCGACAACTCGAAGGAGGTGCCGGCGCCGCGCAACGGGTTCGACCCCGAGTTCCTCCAGCACCTCCACAGCTGGCCCGCCTACGCGACGCTCGCCGGCACCATCGTGCTGCTCGTCGGCGTGATCGCCCTCGGCGCCCGCCGTGGGTCGCGCGGGGTGCGCACCGCGGTCTCCACTCTGCTGGCGGTCGAAGTGGTGCAGATCATCGTGGGGCTCACCCAGGCCCGCCTCGGACTCCCCGAGGTGCTCGTGGGGCTGCACATGGTGCTCGCCGGGTTGCTCGTCGCCGCGATGACCTGGGTCGTGCTGCAGCAGCGGATCCCGGTCCGGACCGCGTCACGCGTCGATGAGTCGGCATCCCTCAGCGTCTCCCGCTGATGGCTCAGACGCTCTCCCGCTGAGGGCTCTGCGCGCCCGCTGACGACTCAGAGCATCCCGACCGCGGTCACCCGGACGACCGCGGTCCCGGTCTCGTCGGAGGCGTCGAGGTCGATGACGGCGCTGATCCCCCAGTCGTGGTCGCCGGCCGGATCGGCGAACACCTGACGCACCCGCCAGACACCGCCCGTGTCGCCCACGGGGCGCTCGTCCTCGTCGTCGACGACCAGCAGCGCCGGGCTCCGTGCTGCAGCACCGGTCGGGAGTTCCCCGTGCTCCTCGAAGTACGGATCCATGGCGTCGGCCCAGGCGTCGGCGTCGAATCCGGCCGACGCGTCGAGCTCGCCGAGCGCGTCGTAGTGCTCCAGCGATGCGAGCTGGACCCGGCGGAAGAGTTCGTTCCGGACGAGGACGGTGAACGCCCGGCGGTTGGCGAGGACGCTCCGTGGCGTGGGCGGGAGTGACCGACTCGCCTCCGCATGGCGTTCGGGGTCCGGGTGGGACAGTTCCTCCCACTCGTCGAGCAGACTCGAGTCGACCTGTCGGACGAGTTCGCCGAGCCACTCGATGAGGTCCTGGAGCTCCTCGTCCTTGAACTCGTCCGGCACGCTCTGTCGGATCGCCCGGAAGGCGTCGGAGAGGTACCGCAGAACGAGTCCCTCGGACCTCGAGAGACTGTAGAACGAGACGAACTCGCTGAAGTTCAGTGCACGCTCGATGAAGTCGCGCACGACCGCCTTCGGGCGGAGCTCGAGGTCGAGTGCCCACGGCTGCGCGGCGGTGTAGCTCGTGAACGCCGCTTCGAGGAGTTCGGCCAGCGGTCTCGGATGGGTGACCGCCTCGAGGAGCTCCATGCGCTGGTCGTACTCGATCCCCTCGGCCTTCATCGCCTGCACGGCCTCGCCTCTGGCGAGGTGTTGCTGGGCCATGACGATCTGGCGCGGATCGTCGAGCGTCGATTCGACCACCGAGATGACGTCGAGGGCGAAGCCTGGCTCCGCGGGGTCCAACAGCTCGAACGCGGCGAGGGCGAACGGTGACAGCGGAGCGTTGAGCGCGAAGTTCGGCTGCAGTTCGACCGTCAGGCCGATGACGACCTCACCCGTCTCGGGATCGATCGTCTGGGTGGTCACCCCTGCCGTGCGGAGGGTGCGGTAGATCTCGAGCGCCCGCCTGGCCAGGGCGAAGCGTCTCGCCCGAGGCTCGTGGTTGTCGAAGACGAGGGAGCGGATGGTGCCGAAGCTGTCGCCGCCGCGCGCGATGACGCTGAGCATCATCGCGTGGGTGAGCTGCATGTGGCTGGTCAGCGTTTCAGGCTCGGCCGCGACGAGCCGCTGGAAGCTCGGCTCCCCCCAGGACACGAACCCCTCCGGCGCCTTCTTCCGGATGATCTTGCGGCGCTTCTTCGGGTCGTCGCCGGCCTTCTCGATGAGCTTGAGGTTCTCGGTCTCGTGCTCGGGAGCCTGGACGACGACGGTGCCCGCGGTGTCGTAGCCGGCCCGACCCGCACGACCGGCGATCTGATGGAACTCCCGGGCGTTCACCTGGCGCATCTTCGTGCCGTCGTACTTCGTGAGCGCCGTGAACAGGACCGTGCGGATCGGGACGTTGATCCCGACGCCGAGGGTGTCCGTCCCGCAGATGACGCGGAGGAGACCACGTTGGGCCAGCTGCTCCACGAGGCGTCGGTACTTCGGCAGCATGCCGGCGTGGTGCACGCCGATCCCGCTGCGGACGAGCCGGGACAGCGTCGTGCCGAACGCGGTGCTGAACCGGAAGTCGCCGATGGCGTCGGCGATCTCGTCGCGCTGCTCGCGGGTGACGACCTTGAGGCTGGTCAAGGCCTGTGCCCGCTCGAGCGCCGCCGCCTGCGCGAAGTGGACGATGTAGATCGGAGCCTGTCCCGTGTGGAGGAGGTCCTCCACGGTCTCGTGGATCGGCGTGGTCGCGTACGAGAAATGGAGCGGCACCGGTCGTTCGACGCCGGTCACGATGGCGGTCTCACGGCCGGTCCGGCGCTCGAGGTCGCGCGCGAGGTCGCCGACGTCGCCGAGGGTCGCGGACATGAGGACGAACTGCGTGTCCGGGAGGGTGAGCAGCGGCACCTGCCACGCCCACCCGCGGTCGGGGTCGGCGTAGAAGTGGAACTCGTCCATCACGACCTGGTCGATGCCGGCGTCCTCGCCGTGCCGGAGCGCCAGGTTGGCGACGATCTCCGCGGTGCAGCAGACGATCGGCGCGTCGGCATTCACCGAGGAGTCCCCGGTGACCATCCCGACGTTCTCAGCGCCGAACATCTCGACGAGTGCGAAGAACTTCTCGCTGACGAGCGCCTTGATCGGGGCCGTGTAGTAGCTGCGTCGACCGGAGCTCAGGGCCGCGAAGTGTGCGCCGGCGGCGACGAGGCTCTTGCCGGTGCCCGTCGGGGTGGAGAGGATGACGTTGGCGCCGTCGACGATGCCGATGAGCGCCTCCTCCTGCGCCGGGTACAGGCTGAGTCCGCCGGCCTCGGCCCAGGAGACGAACCGGTCGAAGACGATGTCGGGGCTCTCCCCCGTCGCAGCGATCAGCCGGCCGCGTTCCGCTGCGTCAGCCACCGGGTCAGAACGGGAGCAGCGGGTCGATGCCGACGGCGAGGAACAGGAGGGTCAGGTAGGTGATCGACCCGTGGAAGACGCGCATCGGCGAGACGTGCTCGTGACGGATCGCGAGGTTGTAGAGACGGTGGGTCTCGTAGACGAACCAGCCGCCGGACAGGAGGGCGACGGCGCTGTACAGCAGCCCCATGTCGGCCACCGGGATGAGCAGGAGCGAGCAGACGACCGTCGCCCACGCGTACAGGATGACCTGGAGGCCGACCTGCGCGCGACCGCGGACGACGGCGAGCATCGGCACGCCGACGGCCTGGTAGTCGCTGCGGTACTTCATGGACAGCGGCCAGTAGTGCGGCGGCGTCCAGAGGAACACGACCGCGAAGAGGATGATCGGTGCCCACGAGAGCGAACCGGTGACGGCGGCCCAGCCGATGACGACGGGGAAGCAGCCCGCGATCCCACCCCAGATGATGTTCTGCTGGGTGCGTCGCTTCAGCCACAGCGTGTACACGAAGACGTAGAAGAGGATCGCGCCGACGGACAGTGCGGCCGCGAGCCAGTTGGTGGTGGCGAGGAGCCAGACCGTCGAGACGACGCCGAGCGTCCACGCGAACACGAGCGCCTCGCGCGGCGTGAGCTCGCCGGTCACCAGGGGGCGCTTCTTCGTGCGGTCCATGACCGCGTCGATGTCGCGGTCGATGTAGCAGTTGAACGCCGCTGCGGAGCCGGCGCTCAAGGACCCGCCGATGACGGTCGCGATGACGAGCCACCAGTCGGGCAGACCGCCCTTCGCGAGGATCATGACGGGGATCGTCGTCACGAGGAGCAGCTCCATGACCCGCGGCTTGGTCAGGGCGATGTACGCCTTCGCCTTGCGTCGGAAACCGAGCTTGGGGCTCGACACACGTTCTGCTACAGCGACGTCCATTGCTCCTCTAACGTTCGGTTCACCACGCACTGCTCGCCCGGTGCGCGGTCCGCAGACGATTCTACGACACGCGCGGGCGGCTCCCTACTCACGGTGCGCAGGCGCACGGTCCCTCACCAGGTGACGCCCGTCGTGCAAGCGCTGCAACGATCCGTGACGTCGCGTGTTCGCGCTCGTCGAACATCGACCCTCGGCTGCAGGGGTTCGCTATGCTGGGAAATGCTCGCCAGCCACTGTGCACGCGTGCGCCCCCCTTCACCCAGTTCGAAGAGCGGTGTCGTGTGCTCGGACGCCGAAGACGACGTGGGCCGCGAACGCACAGAAGAAGGCTCGACCGCTCGTCGGCCTCCTGTTCCGATGAGAAGGGTCAGTATTCAGTGGCAGATCTGCAGTGGGAAAGCATTGACAGCAAAGCAGTCGACACGGCGCGCATCCTCGCCGCCGACGCGGTGGAGAAGGTCGGCAACGGCCACCCGGGAACGGCGATGAGTCTCGCCCCCGCCGCCTACCTGCTGTTCCAGAAGGTCATGCGACGCGATCCGAAGGACCAGGACTGGCTCGGACGCGACCGCTTCGTCCTCTCGGTCGGGCACAGCTCGCTGACCCAGTACGTCCAGCTCTACCTGGGCGGCTACGGGCTGGAACTCTCCGACCTCGAGGCGCTCCGCACCTGGGGCTCGCTCACGCCTGGTCACCCGGAGTACGGCCACACCGACGGCGTCGAGATCACCACCGGTCCGCTCGGCCAGGGGCTCGCCTCCGCCGTGGGCTTCGCGTACGCGTCCCGCTTCGAGCGTGGCCTGTTCGACCCCGAGGCCGAGGCCGGTACCAGCCCGTTCGACCACTTCGTCTACGTCATCGCCGGCGACGGCGACCTGCAGGAGGGCGTCACGAGTGAGGCGTCCTCGCTCGCCGGTCACCAGCAGCTCGGCAACCTCATCGCGATCTACGACTCCAACCAGATCTCGATCGAGGACGACACCAACATCGCCTTCACCGAGGACGTCAAGGCCCGTTACGAGGCCTACCACTGGCACGTCCAGGTCGTCGACTGGAAGAAGACCGGCGAGTACGTCGAGGACGTCCACGCGCTGAACGACGCGATCGAGGCGGCGAAGGCCGAGACCGACAAGCCGTCGCTCATCATCCTGAAGACCATCATCGGATGGCCGGCTCCCAAGAAGCAGAACTCCGGCAAGATCCACGGTTCGGCGCTGGGCGCCGAGGAGCTCGCGGCCGTCAAGGAGGTGCTCGGCTTCGACCCCGAGCAGAACTTCTTCGTCGCCGACGAGGTCATCGAGCACACCCGCAAGGCGATCGACCGCGGTGCCGAGGCACGTGCCGAGTGGCAGCTGACGTTCGACGCCTGGGCCGCGGCCAACCCGGAGCGCGCTGCGCTGCTCGAGCGTCTCGAGGCCGGCGAACTCCCCGAGGGTGTCGAGTCGGCGCTCCCCGTGTTTGAGGCCGGCAAGGACGTCTCGACCCGCGCCGCATCCGGCAAGGTGCTCAACGCCCTCGGCCCGGTCATCCCCGAGCTGTGGGGTGGTTCGGCCGACCTCGCCGAGTCGAACAACACGACGATCGAGGGCGGTGCGTCGTTCATCCCGAGCGAGCACTCCACCCACGAGTGGACCGGGAACCCCTACGGTCGCGTCCTGCACTTCGGCATCCGCGAGCACGCCATGGCCGCGATCCTCAACGGCATCGTCCTGCACGGCCCGACCCGCGCGTTCGGTGGCACCTTCCTCATCTTCAGCGACTACATGCGTCCGGCCGTCCGTCTCGCCGCGCTCATGAACGTGCCGTCCATCTTCGTATGGACCCACGACTCCGTCGCCCTCGGTGAGGACGGCCCCACCCACCAGCCGATCGAGCAGCTCGCCTCGCTCCGTGCCATCCCGAACCTCGCCGTCGTGCGACCGGGTGACGCGAACGAGGTGGCCTACGCCTGGCTCGAGATCCTCAAGCGTCGCGGCGGCCCGACCGGCATCGCGCTGACCCGTCAGAACATCCCGGTGTTCGAGCGCGGCACGGGCGACGCCACCGGCGAGACCTTCGCTGCAGCGTCGAACGTCGCCAAGGGTGCGTACATCCTCGCCGAGGCGCCCGGCGGAACGCCGGACGTCATCCTCATCGCGACGGGCTCCGAGCTCCAGCTCGCCGTCGAGGCCCGCGAGGTCCTGCGCGGCGAGGGCGTCAACGCCCGTGTCGTCTCGGTGCCCGCACTCGAGTGGTTCGAGGAGCAGTCCGCCGAGTACCGCGAGTCCGTCCTCCCGAAGGCCGTCACCGCACGCGTCTCCGTCGAGGCGGGTCTCGGCCTGACCTGGAAGAGCATCGTCGGCGACGCCGGCCGGACCGTGTCGATCGAGCACTTCGGTGCGTCCGCCGACTACAAGACGCTGTTCCGTGAGTTCGGCATCACCACGGAGGCAGTCGTCTCCGCAGCACACGAGACGCTCGGCAAGTAGCCCGGGCGAAGGAGACAGAAGAACATGACTGAAACCCCAACCGCCCAGCTGTCCGCCGCCGGCGTCAGCATCTGGCTCGACGACCTCTCCCGCGGACGCATCCAGTCCGGTGGGCTGGAGCAGCTCATCGCCGACCGCAACGTCGTCGGTGTCACGACGAACCCGACGATCTTCGCGTCCGCGCTCAGCAACGGCGACGTCTACGCCGAGCAGGTCGCCCAGCTCGCCGCCGACGGCAAGGACGTCACCGAGGCGGTCTTCGAGATCACCACCGACGACGTGGCTGCTGCGTCGAAGATCTTCCGTGGCGTCTACGACTCCTCGAACGGGTACGACGGCCGCGTGTCGATCGAGGTCGAGCCGGGCTTCGCGCACGACGCCGCAGCGACGATCGAGCAGGCCAAGCAGCTCTGGGCCAAGGTCAACCAGCCCAACGCGATGATCAAGATCCCCGCGACGGTCGAGGGCCTCGAGGCCATCACCGCCGTCATCGGCGCCGGCATCAGCGTCAACGTCACGTTGATCTTCAGCCTCACCCGCTACCGCGAGGTCATCAACGCGTTCCTCACCGGTCTCGAGCAGGCGAAGGCCGCGGGCCACGACCTCTCGACGATCCACTCGGTCGCCTCGTTCTTCGTGTCGCGGGTCGACACCGAGATCGACAAGCGTCTCGACGCGATCGGCAGCCCCGAGGCGACCGCGCTGAAGAGCAAGGCCGGCGTCGCGAACGCCCAGCTCGCCTACCAGGTCTTCGAGCAGGAGTTCGCGAGCGAGCGTGCCACCGCGCTCCTCGAGGCCGGCGCCAACAAGCAGCGTCCGCTCTGGGCCTCGACGGGCGTCAAGTCCGCCGACCTCCCCGACACGCTCTACGTGACCGAGCTCGTCGCCGACGGCGTGGTCAACACCATGCCGGAGAAGACCCTCGAGGCGACCTTCGACCACGGCGTCATCACCGGCGACACCGTCACCGGCTCTTACGCGGCTGCGAACGAGGTCCTCGACGCCATCGCCGCACTCGGCGTGTCCTACGACGAGGTGACGGCGCTGCTCGAGCGTGAGGGCGTCGAGAAGTTCATCGTGTCCTGGGACGAGCTGCTCGAGACCGTGAAGACGGCTCTGGAGGCCTCCAAGTGAGCTTCAAGATCCGCGTGAGCGGCGCGGCGGAGGCCGCTGTCGCATCGGTGGTCCCGACCCTCGTCAGCGACCTCGTCGCGTCGCGCATCACGGACCAGGACCCCACGCTGTGGGGTCCTGCGGCCGAGGCCGAGGCGTCCAAGCGCCTCGGCTGGGTCCAGGCGGTCTCCATCTCCCGCCCGCTGGTCGAGCCGATCCTCGCGCTCCGTGAGCAGTTCAACGACGAGGGCATCGACCACATCGTGCTCGCGGGCATGGGCGGTTCCTCGCTCGCACCCGAGGTCATCACGAACACGCTGGGCGGCAACCTGACCGTCCTCGACTCGACCGCTCCCGGTCAGGTCCTCGCGGCCCTGGCGGACCGCCTCGAGACCTCGGTGCTCGTCGTCTCCTCGAAGTCCGGCTCCACGGTCGAGACCGACAGTCAGCGCCGTGCCTACGAGGCCGCGTTCACGGCTGCGGGGATCGACCCCGCCGGCCGCATCGTGATCGTCACCGACCCGGGCTCCCCGCTCGAGGCGGCGGCGAACGAGGCCGGCTACCGGGTCTTCAACGCCGACCCCAACGTCGGCGGTCGCTACAGTGCGCTCACCGCCTTCGGTCTCGTGCCGTCCGGTCTGGCCGGTGTCGACATCGGCGCGCTGCTCGACGAGGCCGAAGCGGTACTCGGTGAACTCGCGATCGACGACGCTTCGAACCCGGGTCTCATCCTGGGCGCGGCGATCGGCGGCACCGTTCCGCTGCGCGACAAGGTCGGTCTCATCACCGACGGGACGCACATCGTCGGATTCCCGGACTGGGCCGAACAGCTCATCGCCGAATCGACCGGCAAGTCCGGTCGCGGTCTGCTGCCCGTCGTGCTCAACCCGCTCGCTCCCGAGCTCGAGTCGAAGCCGGCCGACCTCCAGATCGTCCGCATCGTCGACGACGCCCACGAGTTCCACCTGCTGCGCCACGACCGCCACGAGGGCGAGATCCTCGTCAGCGGCAGCCTCGGCGCGATGATGCTGGTGTGGGAGTACGCGACCGTCGTCGCCGGGCGC
Source organism: Plantibacter sp. MCCC 1A11337 (assembly GCF_013349365.1). NCBI lineage: Bacteria > Bacillati > Actinomycetota > Actinomycetes > Micrococcales > Microbacteriaceae > Plantibacter > Plantibacter sp. MCCC 1A11337. The sequence continues at coordinate 139,530 of NZ_JABJWX010000001.1, forward strand.
CTCATCGGCATCGACCCGTTCGACCAGCCGGACGTCGAGTCCGCGAAGGTCGCCACCCGTGGGCTGCTCGACAACCGTCCGGAGCCCGAGGCACCCGCCTTCGTCGCCGACGGTGTCGAGGTCCGCGGCTCTGCCGGTCTGCTCGACGGCGTGACCACCCTGTCCGGCGCCGTCGAGGCACTGCTCGCGCAGCTGCCCTCCGACGGGTACGTCGCGATCCAGGGCTACGTCGACCGTCTCGCCTCCCCGCAGCTCGAGAGCATCCGCGACCTCGTCGCGGCGAAGGCGGCACGACCCACGACCTTCGGGTGGGGTCCCCGCTTCCTGCACTCGACGGGTCAGTACCACAAGGGCGGCCCCGCGAACGGCGTGTTCCTGCAGATCACCGAGACGGCCCCCGTCGACCTGGAGATCCCCGAGCGCCCGTTCACCTTCGGCCAGCTCATCGAGGCCCAGGCGGGCGGCGACGCCCGCGTCCTCGCCGAGCACGGTCGTCCGGTCCTCACGCTGACGCTCACGTCGCCGGACCAGAACATCGTCACCCTCTTCGACGCCGTCAACGACTAGCGCGTCACTGCACAAGGAGCTTCATGTCCCCGGTGGAAATCACCCCGGAGTCCAACCCGCTGCGGGTGGACACCGACCGACGCCTCAATCGGATCGCCGGTCCGAGCGGCCTCATCATCTTCGGCGTGACAGGTGACCTGTCCCGCAAGAAGCTGATGCCGGCCGTGTACGACCTGGCGAACCGGGGCCTCCTGCCCCCTGGCTTCTCACTCGTCGGGTTCGCCCGACGGGACTGGGAGGACCAGGACTTCATGGAGGTCGTCCACGAATCAGTCAAGCACTACGCCCGGACCGAGTTCCGCGAGGACGTCTGGAACCAGCTCGCCCAGGGCATCCGGTTCGTCCCCGGTGAATTCGGTGACGACGCGGCGTTCGAGAAGCTGAAAGAGACCATCGAGGAGCTCGATGCGGATCGCGGGACGATGGGCAACCACGCGTTCTACCTCTCGATCCCGCCGAAGGCCTTCCCGCAGGTCACCGAGCAGCTCCGTCGCTCGGGACTCGCGGAGCCCGCTGACGGTCAGTGGCGCCGGGTGGTCATCGAGAAGCCGTTCGGCAGCGACCTCAAGACGGCTCGCGAGCTGAACGACATCGTGCAGTCGGTCTTCCCGTCGGACTCGATCTTCCGGATCGACCACTACCTCGGCAAGGAGACCGTCCAGAACATCCTGGCGCTCCGGTTCGCGAACCAGCTGTACGAGCCCATCTGGAACGCCAACTACGTCGACCACGTGCAGATCACCATGGCCGAGGACATCGGCGTCGGCGGTCGTGCCGGGTACTACGACGGCATCGGAGCGGCGCGCGACGTCATCCAGAACCACTTGCTGCAGCTCCTCGCCCTCACGGCGATGGAGGAGCCGATCTCCTTCAACGCGGCAGACCTGCGCGCGGAGAAGGAGAAGGTCCTCGCGGCCGTCCGCCTCCCCGACGACCTCGGGGCCGCGACGGCCCGTGGGCAGTACGCCGGTGGTTGGCAGGGTGGCGAGCACGTGCTGGGCTTCCTCGACGAGGACGGGATGAACCCGGAGTCGACGACCGAGACCTACGCGGCGATGCGGCTCGACATCAACACGCGTCGGTGGGCCGGCGTGCCGTTCTACCTGCGTGCCGGGAAGCGCCTCGGACGCCGCGTCACCGAGATCGCGGTCGTCTTCAAGCGTGCTCCGCAGTACCTGTTCGCGGAGAGCCAGACCTCGGCGCTCGGTCAGAACGCCTTGGTCATCCGCGTCCAGCCCGACGAGGGTGTCACCATCCGCTTCGGTTCGAAGGTCCCGGGTGCCGGCACCCAGGTCCGCGACGTCACGATGGACTTCGGCTACGGCCACGCCTTCACCGAGGCGAGTCCCGAGGCGTACGAACGTCTCATCCTCGACGTCCTGCTGGGCGACCCGCCCCTCTTCCCCCGTCACGAGGAGGTCGAGCTCTCCTGGAAGATCCTCGACCCGATCGAGGAGTACTGGGCCGCTCAGGACACGCCGCTCGAGCAGTACGCTCCCGGCACCTGGGGCCCCTCCTCGGCCGACGACCTCATGAACCGCGACGGACGCACCTGGAGACGACCATGATCGTAGACCTGCCAGACACGACCACGAGCAAGCTCTCGAAGGCGCTCGTGACCATCCGCGAGGACGGCGGCGCCGTCGCCCTGGGTCGCGTGCTCACCCTGGTGATCTCGACGCGGCTCGGAGCCGAGGAGGAGGCCATCGAGGCCGCCAACGAGGCCTCCCGCGAGCACCCCATGCGGGTCATCGTCCTCTCCACGGAGCACGACGACCAGCAGTCCTCCATCGGCGACCGGCTCGATGCCCAGATCCGCGTCGGCGGCGACGCCGGAGCGAGCGAGGTGGTCATCCTCCGCGCCTACGGTGCGGTGGCCGAGAACGAGGAGAGCCTCGTGACCGGTCTGCTCCTGCCCGACGCACCCGTCGTCGCCTGGTGGCCCGGTGAGGCACCCGAACGCGTCTCGACGTCACCGATCGGCCGCATCGCCCAGCGTCGTATCACCGACGCGTCCGCGGCGGCGGACACCCACGCCGCCCTCCGCGGTCGCGCGGCGAACTACGCCCCCGGAGACACGGACTTCGCATGGACCAGGCTCACGCTCTGGCGTGCCCAGCTCGCGGCGGTGCTCGACCAGCCGCCGTACGAGCCCGTCACGGCGATCGAGGTGTCCGGAGCATCGGACTCCCCGTCGACCGAGCTGCTCGCCGCCTGGCTCCAGTTGCAGTTGCAGGTCGACGTGACCCACGAGCTCAGCATGGCCCACGGGTCGAGCGGCATCCACGGTGTCCGCCTCACGCGGGCGTCCGGCAACGTCGTCCTCGAGCGACCCGTTCCCGACATCGCGACGCTGATCCAGCCCGGACAGCCGACGCACGACCTCTCGCTCCCCCGTCGCAGTCTGCGCGACTGCCTCGCCGAGGAACTCCGCACCCTCGACCCGGACGTCTTGTACGGACAGGTCATCACCGTGGGCCTCCCCGGCCTCGGCGAGCCGGTCACGCTCCGCGCTCGGACCAGCTGATGCCGACCGAGCGACGCGTCCTCGTCTATCAGGACCGCGACCAGCTGACGACCTCGGTCGCCAAGCGGTTCCTGTCCCGAACCCGTGAACTGCTCGAGTCGCAGGAGACGGTCCACGTCGTCCTGACCGGCGGGACCGTCGGCACGGGCACGCTCGCCGCCGTGGCCGCGTCGAAGGACCGCGACCGGGTGGACTGGTCCCGGGTGCACCTCTGGTGGGGGGATGAGCGCTGGGTCGCTCGGGACGACGCCGATCGGAACGAGTTGCAGGCACGCGAGGCATTGCTGGAGACCCTGCTGGCGCTTCCGGAGCGTGGCCTCGTCGCCGAACACGTGCACGGATACCCGGCGCCGGAGGACGGTATCGATCTCGACGCCGCCGCGGTGCTGTACGCGGACGAGCTCCGTCGGTTCGCGCGACCCGGCGAGGACCACCCCCGGTTCGACATCACGTTCCTGGGTGTCGGTCCCGACGGTCACGTCGCGTCGCTCTTCCCGGAGCGGGCCGAGGTCTCGGTCACCGACACCTCCGTCGTGCCGGTGCGGAACTCCCCCAAGCCGCCGTCGGAACGACTCAGCCTGACCCGGCCGGCCATCAACTCCTCCGTGCGGGTCTGGCTCGTCCTCGCCGGTACCGACAAGGCGTCTGCACTCGGCCTCGCCCTCGCGGGTGCCAGCTACAACGAGGTCCCCGCCGCCGGGGCCAAGGGACGCAAACGGACGGTGTTCTTCGTCGACCAGGATGCGGCCGCCGAGGTCCCGGATTCGTTGATCCTCCCGGAGTACTAGCGGGAGGCCGGTCGCCCAGCCGCTGCCAGCATGCGGAAAGGCCGTTCCCCGAGGGGAACGGCCTTTCCGCATATGTGGTGCTGTCCGGCTACTTCGCTGCCGTACCGCGGCGTGCACGGAGCTGCTGGAGTGCTTCTTCGAGCAGCTGCTCGGCTTCTTCCTCCGTGCGCCGTTCCTTCACGTAGGCGAGGTGGGTCTTGTACGGCTCGAGCTTCGCGACCTCCGGCGGGTTCGCCTTGTCGCGACCGGCCGGCAGACCGGACGTCGGGCAGTCGATCGTCTCGGGGATCTCCTCGTCGGGGACGTTCGCCGCGAAGTGCCGGACCGTCTCGTTGCCGAGGGCGTCCCAGTAGGAGATGGCGATGCGATCCGCGTGGTAGCCGTGGTCCTGCTCGCCCATGGGACCGGCGCCGACGCGTGATCCCCTGATAGCGCTTCCGCCTGATGCCATGGTGTTTCCTCTTTCTCGTACTGTCGAGAGTGGTTCGGGTGTGGTGCGTCGAGTTGCGTCCCCGGGATCGGGGCTTCGCGGCCGGTCTAGGCGGCGGCGAACTTCGTCAGGAGCCCGATCACGACGATGCAGGCGCCCCAGGTCAGGCCGAGGATGACGGTGAAGCGGTTGAGGTTGCGCTCGGCGACCCCTGACGAACCGAGGTTGCTGGAGGAGCCGCCGCCGAACATGTCGGACAGGCCGCCGCCGCGGCCCTTGTGCAGCAGGATCAGGAAGGTGAGCAGGAGGCTGGTGATGCCGAGCAGCACCTGCAGGATGACCTGGAGAATCTCCACGTGAGACCTTTCGCATTCGCGTTCAGAGGGGCTGAACCGCCGTCCAGTATACCTCGACGGTTCAGCGGAGACGGCTCGGCCCGCGGCTGGTGCCGCGGGCCGAGCCGTGTCGGTAGTGCTGGTGCAGCAGGTCGGTCAGAGTCCGACGTGCTGCGAGAAGCGGGCGATCCCGGCGAACTCGTCGGCGAGCAGGCTCGCACCGCCGACGAGGGCACCGTCGACGTCGGGTTCGCGCATGAAGCCGGCGATGTTCGAGGCCTTCACTGAACCGCCGTAGAGGATCCGCGTGCGCTGCGCCGCCTCATCGCCGAGGACCTCGGCGAGCGTGCTGCGGAGAGCGGCTGCGACCTGCTGCGCCTGGTCGGGCGTCGCCGCCTGACCGGAACCGATGGCCCACACCGGCTCGTAGGCGACGACGATGTCCGCGTCCGGTGCGAGTCCGTCGATGGCAGCCTTGAGCTGCGCCACGGGGACGGCCGACGGGCCGCGTTCCTCGAGGTCTTCGGCGGTCTCACCGATGCAGATGACGGGGACGAGGCCGTGTCGCACGGCTGCGGCCGTCTTCGCCTGGACGACCTCGTCGGTCTCGTTGTGCAGGGTGCGGCGCTCGGAGTGTCCGACGAGCACGTAACGGCAGTCGAGCTTCGCGAGGAACGCTCCGGAGATCTCACCGGTGTAGGCGCCGGCGTCGTGCTGCGACAGGTCCTGCGCGCCGTAGGCCAGCTTGAGTTTGTCGGCGGCGACGATCGTCTGGACCGAGCGGAGGTCGGTGAACGGCGGGAAGATGGCCACCTCGGCGTCGGCGTAGTCGTGCTTGCCGTCCTTGAGTGTCCAATCGAGCTTCTGGACGAGGGCGATCGCCTGGAGGTGGTCCAGGTTGAGCTTCCAGTTGCCGGCGATCAGGGGCACACGCGTGCGCCCGGGGGTTACTGCTGCCATCCGAGGACCTCCAGTCCAGGCAGACGCTTGCCCTCGAGGAACTCGAGGCTGGCGCCGCCACCAGTTGAGATGTGACCGAACTGGTCATCATCGAAGCCGAGCGCACGAACCGCTGCGGCCGAGTCACCGCCACCGACGACGCTCAGGCCGTCCGTGCGGGTGAGTGCTTCAGCGACCGCGCGCGTACCGGCGGCGAAGGGCGCGAGTTCGAACACGCCCATCGGGCCGTTCCAGAACACCGTCTTGGACGCGGCGACGATCTCGGCGAACGCTGCAGCCGTGTCCGGTCCGATGTCGAGTCCGAGCCCTGAGGCACCGAACGGGGTGTCCTCGATGGCGTCGGCCGGGCGCACGACGTGCTCGGCGTCGGCGCCGAACGCCGAGGCGACGACGACGTCGGTCGGCAGGACGATCGTCACGCCGAGCTCGTCGGCCTTCGCGAGGTACCCGCGGACGGTCTCGATCTGGTCCGCTTCGAGCAGGCTCGAACCGACGGCGTGCCCCTGGGCGGCGAGGAAGGTGAACAGCATGCCACCGCCGATGAGCAGCGAGTCGACGCGCGGCAGCAGGTGGCCGATGACGCCCAGTTTGTCGGACACCTTCGAGCCGCCGAGGACGACCGTGTAGGGGCGCTCCGGGGTCTCGGTGAGACGGTCGAGGACCTCGAGCTCGGCGGCGATGAGCAGTCCGGCAGCGCTCGGGAGCAGCTTGGCGAGCTCGTACACGCTCGCCTGCTTCCGATGGACGACACCGAAACCGTCGGAGACGACGACGTCGCCGAAGGCGGCGAGCTTGGCGGCGAACGCCTCGCGTTCGCCGGCGTCCTTGCTGGTCTCGGCGGAGTTGAAGCGCAGGTTCTCGAGCAGCACGACGTCGCCGTCGGTCTGTGCGGCGACGGCGTCGGTGGCGGCACTGCCGACGGTGTCGGCGGCGAAGGTCACGGGCTTGCCGAGGAGTTCGGACAACCGCTGCGCGACGGGCGCGAGGCTGTACTTCGCGTCGGGTGTACCGTCGGGCCGGCCGAGGTGCGAGACGATGACGACGCGCGCACCCTGGTTGATGAGCGCGTTGAGGGTGGGGAGTGTCGCGCGGATGCGGCCGTCGTCGGTGATGACGCCGTCCTTCAGCGGGACGTTGAGGTCGAGGCGGACGACGGCTCGGCGGCCGCTGAGGTCGCCCAGCGAGTCGAGGGTGCGGAGGGTCATGAGGAGGGTCTTTCTCTGCGCTGAGCCATGACCACCGACGAAGCCGAACGGGCGCCCTGAAGATGATTCAGGACGCCCGTTCGGACCATGCGGTGTCTGGCTGCTCGGGTGAGGAGTGCGGCAGACAGCCGGTTGGTTAGAGGCGGTCCGCGACGTACTCGGTGAGGTCGACGAGGCGGTTCGAGTAGCCCCACTCGTTGTCGTACCACGAGGCGACCTTGACCTGCGAGCCGATGACCTTGGTGAGGCCGGCGTCGAAGATCGAGGAGTGCGGGTCGGTCACGATGTCGCTCGAGACGATCGGGTCCTCGGTGTACTTGAGGATGCCCTTGAGGGGGCCCTCGGCGGCGGCCTTGTACGCGGCGTTGATCTCCTCGACCGTGGCCGGGTTGGTCAGCTCGACCGTGAGGTCGGTGATCGAACCGGTCGGGACCGGGACGCGCAGGGCGTAGCCGTCGAGCTTGCCGACGAGCTCCGGGATGACCAGGCCGAGTGCCTTGGCTGCACCGGTGGAGGTCGGGATGATGTTGACGGCGGCGGCGCGTGCACGACGGAGGTCGCTGTGCGGGCCGTCCTGCAGGTTCTGGTCGGCGGTGTAGGCGTGGACCGTGGTCATGAGGCCACGCTCGATGCCGAAGTTGTCGAGCAGGACCTTGGCGAGCGGCGCGAGGCAGTTCGTCGTGCAGGACGCGTTCGAGATGATGTCGTGCGTCGCGGCGTCGTAGGTGCCCTCGTTGACGCCGAGGACGATCGTGGCGACGTCGCTGCCCGTGGCGGGAGCCGACACGAGGACCTTCTTGGCGCCGGCGGTGATGTGCTTGCGGGCGTCGTCGGACTTCGTGAAGCGACCGGTCGACTCGATGACGATGTCGACGCCGAGCTCGCCCCAGGGGAGGTCGGCGGGGTCGCGCTCGGCGAGCACGATGATGGGCTTGCCGTTGACGATGATCTTGTCGCCGTCGAGCTCGACCGTGGCGTCCAGACGACCCGTGATGGAGTCGTACTTCAGGAGGTGGGCGAGCGCCTTGTTGTCGGTGAGGTCGTTGACAGCGACGATCTCGAGGTCGCTGCCTTTGGCGAGGGCGGCGCGGAAGAAGTTGCGGCCGATGCGGCCGAAGCCGTTGATGCCGATCTTGACGGACACAGATGACTCCTGATACTGAGGCGCCAGACGGCGCGATTGTACGGTCTGCTCGGAGTGAGCGCCCTCCCCGAGTGAGGAGGAAGGTGGTCCGTCCCGGCCCGTGGGACCGGGACGGACCGGTCAACTACGACAGTACCAGCAGGCCGTTGGTCTGCTTGCGCGCGACCTCGAAGCGTGCCTGGACGTCGGCCCAGTTGACGATGTTCCAGAACGCCTTGACGTAGTCGGCGCGGACGTTCTTGTAGTCGAGGTAGTAGGCGTGCTCCCAGACGTCGAGCAGCAGCAGCGGGACGGTACCGGCGGGGAAGTTGCCCTGCTGGTCGAAGAACTGCTGGATGTTGATGCGCTGACCGAGGGTGTCCCAGGTGAGCGCGGCCCACCCGGAGCCCTGCACGCCGAGCGCCGCGGCGGTGAAGTGCGCCTGGAACTTGTCGAAGCTGCCGAAGTACTCGTCGACGGCCGACTCGAGCTCGCCGGTCGGCTTGTCGCCGCCGTCCGGGGAGAGGTTGTTCCACCAGATGGTGTGGTTGACGTGACCGCCGAGGTTGAACGCGAGGTCCTTCTCGAGCTTGTTGACGTTCGTGAAGTCGTTGGCGTCGCGGGCCTCAGCGAGCTTCTCGAGGGCCGTGTTCGCGCCGGCCACGTAGGTGGCGTGGTGCTTGTCGTGGTGGAGCTCGGTGATGGTCGCACTGATGTGCGGCTCGAGCGCACTGTAGTCGTACGGCAATTCGGGCAGTGAGTAAACAGCCATTCTTCGTGATCTCCTCGTGTTGTCCCGTGCGCTGTCTGCACACGGCTCTGAGCGTCATCACCCAGTCTAGTGAGCGGCAACCGTCGGGAGCCGGGGCTTGTTCCCAGCATGACGAACCGCGACGATGGCGGGTCGGCGAGGATTCGCGAGCTGGTTCAGTCCTCGTAATCCGCCGGGAGGTTTGCGTCGGTGCCCGGGATGCCGAGATCGCTCGCGTGCTTGTCCGCCATGGCGAGCAGGCGCCGGATGCGGCCGGCGATGGCGTCCTTCGTCATCGGAGGGTCGGCGAAGTGGCCCAGTTCGTCGAGGCTGGCCTCACGGTGGTCGAGGCGCAGGGCACCGGCGTACTGCAGATGGTCGGGGACCTCGTCGCCCAGGATCTCGAGGGCGCGCTCGACGCGCGCGCAGGCCGCCACAGCCGCCTGGGCGGAGCGGCGAAGGTTGGCGTCGTCGAAGTTGACGAGGCGGTTCGCGGTCGCCCGGACCTCCTTGCGCTGCCGCATCTCCTCCCAGGAGGTGACCGTGCCGGTGGCACCCATGAGCGACAGCATGCCGCTGATCGCGTCGCCCTCGCGGATGACGACCCGGTGGATGCCGCGGACCTCCCGCGCCTTCGCGGAGACACCGATGCGGCCGGCGGCACCGACGAGCGCCATCGCGGACTCGTTGCCGGGGCACACGACGTCGAGCGACGCAGATCGGCCGGGGTCGGTGAGGGACCCGGTGGCGAGGAACGCCCCCCGCCAGACGGCGGCGAGTTCGTCGCGCGACCCGGTGGTCAGCCGGTTCGGCAGCCCGCGGACCGCACGCCGACGGGCGTCGAGGAGACCGGTCTGTCGGGCGAGGGTCTCGCCTCCCTCGATGACGCGCACCACGAACAGGCTCGGTTTGCCCGAGCTGCCGGGGTTCTGCACCAGGATCTCGCTGCGGATCCCGTAGAGCTCGCCGATGTCGCGACGCACCCGCTGGGCGAGGGTCGGACTGTCGAGTTCGGCTTCGATCGCCACGCGTCCGGAGATCGTGTGGAGTCCGCCGGAGAAGCGGAGCAGGGACGCGAGCTCGGCCGCTCGGACCGAGTTGCGGGTCTCGCGGACGAGCGCCAGTTCGTTCTTGACGTCGGCGGTGAGGGCCACGGTGGTTCCTATCTGTCGTGATCGCGCCGTCGGAGTGCGGCGACGATCCTGCATGTTCGCGATCCGGAGGCGTGGTGCCTCGGACCGTTCGGGCTCCGCCGCGGCTGCGTCGGGCCCGTGGGCGTCATTCGCGCCCGAGGTCTCGGTGCCGGACGTGCACGGCGACGCCGGACTGGTTCCGCAGTCGGTCGGCGAGCTCGAGGGCGACCGCGACCGAGCGGTGCTTGCCCCCCGTGCAGCCGACGGCGATGGTGACGTGACGCTTGTTCTCGCGCTGGTACCCCGCGAGGACGGGCTCGAGGGCGTGGGCGTAGCTCTCGAGGAACTCGGCGGCTCCGGTCTGCGAGAGCACGTACTCGCTGACCTCGGGGTCCTGACCGCTCAACGCACGCAGCTCCGGAACCCAGAACGGGTTCGGGAGGAACCGCATGTCGGCGACGAGGTCCGCATCAGGCGGCAGGCCGTACTTGAACCCGAAGCTCAGCACGGTGACCTGGACACCCGGTGTCTCCGCGCCGGCGAAGAGCTCACGCGTGGTCGTGGCGAGCTGGTGGATGTTGAGGTCGCTCGTGTCGATGATGACGTCACTCGACTCACGGATCTCGCTCAGTCGGTGACGCTCAGCCACGATGCCGTCGAGGATCGTCCCCTCGCCCTGCAGCGGGTGCGGCCTGCGGACGGCTTCGAACCGGCGGACGAGCGCCGCGTCGGTCGCCTCCAGGAAGATCATGCGGAGGTGCGTCCCGCCCCGGAGCGCCGGCACGATCTCCTGCAGCTCGCTGAAGAAGTCGCGGCCCCGGACGTCGACAACCGCGGCGATCCGCGGCAGACGTGATCCGGCGCGCTCGGCGAGGTCGACGAGGGGACGGAGCATCTGCGGGGGCAGGTTGTCGACGACGTACCAGCCGAGATCCTCGAGCGCGTTCGCGACGGTGGAGCGTCCGGCGCCGGACATCCCCGTGACGATGAGGACTTCCTGCTGGTGCTGCGGCTGGCCCGGGGTCATCGACACGCTTTCCTCGAAGGTCTGAAGTCCCAGCCTACCCATTCCGCGAGGCTTGCGAGGGCTGTGCGGAGCCGGAGGTCAGCGCCTCGTGCACCGTGGCCGCCAGTTTGTCGCCGATGCCCTTGACCTCGGTGATCTCGGCCGGCGTCGCGGTCTTCAGACGCGCGACGGATCCGAAGTGCTTGAGCAGCTCGCGGACCTTCGCCGGACCGAGCCCGGGGATCTCGCCGAGGACGGTCGAGATGTCGCGTTTCCGCTTCTGGCGCTGGAAGCTGATGGCGAACCGGTGCGCCTCGTCGCGGACCCGCTGGAGGAGGAACAGCGCTTCGCTCCCCCGCGGCAGGATCACCGGGTACGGGTCCTCGGGCAACCAGATCTCCTCCAGTCGCTTCGCCAGTCCGCACAGGGTGATCCCGGTCAGGCCGGACTCCTCCAGCGCACGCGCGGCGGCGGCGACCTGCGGTTGCCCGCCGTCGACGATGAGGAGCTGCGGCGGATAGGTGAACTTCCGGCGCTTGCGCTCCCCCGTGGTCTCGTCGACCGTCTCGACGGGCTCGGACGACGTGAGGTGTGCGAGTCGCCGGGAGACGACCTGGTAGATCGAGTCGGTGTCGTCGGTGGACTCGGCGACGCCGAAGCGGCGGTACTCGTCTTTCCGGGACAGCCCGTCCTCGAAGACCACCATCGACGCCACGATGTTGGTACCGCTCAGGTGCGACACGTCGAAGCACTCGATCCGCAGCGGCGCCTCCGGCATCCCGAGCGCATCGCGGATGTCCTCGAGCGCCTGCGTCCTGGCGACGAAGTCGGAGCTGCGCCGGGTCTTGTAGAGCATGAGGGCCTGCTTGGCGTTGACGACCGCGGTCTCCATGAGCGTCGCCTTCTCGCCGCGCTGAGCGACGCGGAGGGCGACCTTCGAGCCGCGGCGTTCGGCCAGCCAGTCCTCGAGGCTCTCGGCGTCGTCCGGCAGTTCCGGGACGAGCACCTCTCTCGGGACCTCGGTCCCGCTCGCGGCGGCGTACACCCGTTGGACGACGCTGTCGACGAGCTCGGCGGTCGACATGTCGAGCTCCTTGTCGACGGTCCACGACCGCACACCGCGGATGCGGCCGCCACGGACGATGAACTGCTGCACCGACGCGGCGAGCTCGTCGTGGTCGATGCCGAACAGGTCGGCGTCCACGGCGTCGCGCAGGACGACCGCGCTCTTCGCGAGCACCTGGTCGAGCGCCTGGAGCTGATCCCGGTAGACGGCCGCCGACTCGTAGTCCTGGCGGGCCGCGGCGGCCTTCATGTCGGCGGTGATGCGCGTCGTGAACCGGCGGTCGTTGCCGACCATGAACGAGACGAAGTCGTCGACGATCGCGCGGTGTTCCTCGATCGTGACCTTGCCGGAGCACGGGCCGCCGCACCGCCCGATCTGCCCGGGGAAACAGGGCTTCCCCGAGGCCATGGCCCGCTTGTACGCCGAGTCGGAGCAGGTGCGGATCGGGAAGACCTTGATCATGAGGTCGACCGTGTCGTGGACGGCCCAGATCTTCGGGTACGGGCCGAAGTACTTGGCCCCCGGGATCCGGGTGTTCCGGGTGACCATGACGCGCGGAGCCTCGTCACCGAGGGTGACCGCGAGGTACGGGTACGACTTGTCGTCGCGGAACTTGACGTTGAACGGCGGGTCGTACTCCTTGATCCACGTGTACTCGAGCTGCAGCGCCTCGACGTCGCTGCCGACCGTCGTCCAGGTGACCCCGGTCGCGGTCGTCACCATGCGGCGCGTGCGCTCGTGCAGGGTGTGCAGGGGCGCGAAGTAGTTGCTGAGCCTCGCCCGGAGGTTCATCGCCTTGCCGACGTAGAGCACCCGGCCCGAGTCGTCGCTGAAGCGGTACACGCCGGGCATGGTGGGGATCTCCCCCGCCTTCGGCCGGTACGCCAGACCACTTCCGCCGCGGACGGCCGCCACGTCAGCCCGCCTTGCGGCTGCCGCCGGCCTCTGCCTCGAACAGTTCGTTCAGGAAGAAGCCCGTGTGGCTGCCGGGGACCGTCGCGAGGTGCTCGGGTGTCCCCGTGGCGAGGACCGTCCCGCCGCCGGCTCCACCCTCGGGGCCCATGTCGATGAGCCAGTCGGCGGACTTGATGACGTCGAGGTTGTGCTCGATCACGATGACCGTGTTGCCCTTGTCGACGAGCCCGCCGAGGACGAGCAGCAGCTTCCGGACGTCTTCGAAGTGCAGACCCGTGGTCGGCTCGTCGAGGACGTAGACACTGCGCCCGTTGCTCCGCCGCTGCAGCTCCGTCGCGAGCTTGACACGCTGGGCCTCGCCGCCGGACAGCGTCGTGGCGCTCTGGCCGAGACGGACGTAGCCCAGGCCGACCTCGACGAGCGTCTTCAGGAACCGGTGGATCGAGGAGATCGGCTCGAAGAAGTCGGCAGCCTCGGCGATCGGCATGTCGAGGACCTCGGCGATGTTCTTGCCCTTGTAGTGGATGGTCAGGGTGTCGCGGTTGTACCGCGCTCCCCCGCACACCTCGCAGGCGACGTAGACGTCGGGCAGGAAGTTCATCTCGATCTTGATCGTGCCGTCGCCCGAGCAGGCCTCACAGCGGCCGCCCTTGACGTTGAAGCTGAACCGCCCGGCGAGGTAGCCGCGGACCTTGGCCTCCTGCGTCTCCGCGAAGAGGTTGCGGATCTTGTCGAAGACGCCGGTGTACGTGGCGGGGTTCGAGCGAGGGGTGCGGCCGATGGGCGCCTGGTCGACGTGGACCACCTTGTCGAGGTGCTCCAGACCCGTGACCCTGGTGTGCTTGCCGGGCAGCTTGCGCGCGCCGTTCAGCTTGTTCGCCAGGACCCGGTACAGGACGTCGTTGACCAAGGAGGACTTCCCGGAGCCGCTCACGCCGGTGACGGCGGTGAGGACTCCGAGCGGGAAGTCCGCGCTGACCTTCTTCAGGTTGTTCGCCTGCGCTCCGATCACCTGGATCTGACGCTTCGTGTCGATCGGGCGGCGCTTCGCCGGGATCTCGATGGCCTTGCGGCCGGAGAGGTAGTCACCGGTGAGGGACTCGGTGTTGGCCTCGAGCGCCTCGTACGATCCGGAGTGCACGACACGGCCGCCGTTGACGCCCGCGCCGGGACCGATGTCGACGATCCAGTCGGCGGTGCGGATGGTGTCCTCGTCGTGCTCGACGACGATCAACGTGTTGCCGAGGTCGCGGAGGGCGACGAGGGTCTCGATGAGTCGGCGGTTGTCGCGCTGGTGCAGGCCGATGCTCGGTTCGTCGAGGACGTAGAGCACGCCGGTGAGGCCCGAGCCGATCTGCGTCGCGAGGCGGATGCGCTGCGCCTCACCACCCGAGAGGGAGCCGGCGGTCCTGGCCAGGTCGAGGTAGTTGAGCCCGACCTGGATGAGGAAGTCGAGGCGCACCTTGATCTCACGGAGCACCTGCGCCGCGATGTGGGCCTCGCGGTCGCTCAGTTCGAGGCGGTCCATGAACTTCCGGGCGTCGGAGAGGCTCAGCTCGGCGACCTCCGCGATGCTGTGATCGTGGATCAGGACCGAGAGCACCTCGGGCTTCAGGCGACGACCGCCGCAGACCTGGCACGGGACTTCGCGCAGGTACTCCGACCACCGCACCCGTTGGCTGTCGGTGTCGGCCTGGAGGTACTGCCGTTCGATGTAGGGGATGACGCCCTCGAAGCCCGAGGAGTAGCTCATCTCACGGCCGAAGCGGTTCTTCCACTTGACCTTGACCTTGAAGTTGTCGCCGCGGAGCACCGCCTCCTGGACCTTGGAGGGCAGGTCGCGCCAGGGGGTGTCGAGCGAGAAGTCGAGGTCGCGGGCCAGCCCGTCGAGCAGCTTCTCGTAGTACTGGTAGAGCCCCTTGCCCTGCGTGGTCCAGGGCACGATGACGCCCTCGTTGATGCTGAGTTCCTCGTCGCCGAGGAGCAGCTCCGCGTCGACCGACATGCGCGTGCCGAGGCCGGAGCACTCCGGGCAGGCACCGAACGGGGCGTTGAACGAGAACGTCCGCGGCTCGATCTCGGTCAGCTGCAGCGGGTGGTTGTTCGGGCAGGAGAGCTTCTCGGAGAAGGTCCGCCAGGCGTCGTCGCCCTCCTCGTCGACGAAGTTGATCGTCACGAGGCCGTCGGTGAGCTGCAGTGCCGTCTCGAGGGAGTCCGTCAGGCGGCCGAGGATCTCGGGCCCGGCGACGAGGCGGTCGACGACGACCGCGATGTCGTGCTTGACCTGCTTCTTGAGCGTCGGCGGCTCCGCCAGCTGGATCGCCTCGCCGTCGACGATGGCGCGTGCGAAGCCCTTGGCCGAGAGCTCCTTGAAGAGGTCGACGAACTCGCCCTTCTTCTGGCTCACGACGGGGGCGACGATCTGGTACCGGCGTCGCTCCTCGAGCTCCATCAGCTGGTCGGCGATCTGCTGCACCGTCTGGCGTTGGATGACCTCGCCGCAGACCGGGCAGTGCGGGACGCCGATGCGCGCCCAGAGCAGCCGCATGTAGTCGTAGACCTCGGTGATCGTCCCGACGGTCGACCGCGGGTTGCGGTTCGTGGACTTCTGGTCGATCGAGACCGCGGGGCTCAGGCCCTCGATGAAGTCGACGTCCGGGCGGTCGACCTGACCGAGGAACTGGCGGGCGTACGCCGAGAGCGACTCGACGTAGCGTCGCTGGCCCTCGGCGAAGATCGTGTCGAAGGCGAGCGAGGACTTCCCCGAGCCCGAAAGACCCGTGAAGACGACGAGCGAGTCGCGTGGGATCTCGAGGTCGACGTTCTGAAGATTGTGGACGCGGGCACCGCGGACGCTGAGCGTGGAGTGGTGATCTACCTTGGCAATTGACACCCTTCGAGTCTACGCAGCACCACCGACACCGGACTCCCGAGCGGTGTCTGTGGTACTGCGCTCTCAGCGAAGCGGCGGACTAGATGTGCCCGGCCTTGGCCATCTGTCGGAGTTCCTGCTTGAGTTCGGAGACCTCGTCGCGGAGGCGGCCGGCGAGTTCGAACTTGAGTTCGGCCGCGGCGGCCAGCATCTGGGCGTTGAGGTCGGCGATGATCGACTCCAGGTCGTTCGCGCCCTCGGCGGCGATGCCCTCCCGACGCAGGTTCGGCGTCGGACTCTTCTTCTTGCCGTTGTCGCGTCCGGCGAGCAACGCCGCGGTGTCCGCACCTTCTCGGGCGAGCGCCTCGGTGATGTCGGCGATCCGCTTGCGCAACGGCTGCGGATCGATGCCGCGCTCCTCGTTGTAGGCGATCTGCTTCTCCCGGCGACGGTCCGTCTCCTCGATCGCGCGCTTCATCGAGTCGGTCAGGACGTCGGCGTACATGTGGACCTCGCCGGACACGTTGCGGGCGGCACGACCGATGGTCTGGATGAGCGAGGTCGACGAGCGGAGGAAGCCCTCCTTGTCGGCGTCGAGGATCGCCACGAGCGAGACCTCGGGGAGGTCGAGCCCCTCGCGCAGCAGGTTGATGCCGATGAGGACGTCGTAGACGCCCTGCCGGAGTTCGCTCAGCAACTCGACCCGCCGGAGGGTGTCGACGTCGGAGTGCAGGTAGCGGACGCGCACGCCGGCCTCCGTCAGGAAGTCGGTGAGCTCCTCCGCCATCTTCTTGGTGAGGGTGGTCACGAGGACGCGCTCGTCGCGCTCGGCGCGGACCCGGATCTCCTCGAGGAGGTCGTCGATCTGGCCGTTGGAGGGCTTCACGATGATCGCCGGGTCGACGAGGCCGGTCGGGCGGATGATCTGCTCGACGACGCCGTCCGCGATGCCCATCTCGTACTTGCCCGGCGTCGCCGAGAGGTACACCGTCTGGCCGACGCGGTTCTTGAACTCGTCCCACCGGAGCGGACGGTTGTCCATCGCGCTCGGGAGTCGGAACCCGTGCTCGACCAGGGTGCGCTTGCGGGAGGCGTCGCCCTCGAACATCGCGCCGATCTGCGGAACGGTGACATGTGACTCGTCGATGACGGTGAGGAAGTCGTCCGGGAAGTAGTCGAGGAGGCAGTTCGGTGCCTCGCCGGCCGAGCGGCCGTCGATGTGGCGCGAGTAGTTCTCGATGCCGGAGCAGAAGCCGATCTGCTGCATCATCTCGAGGTCGAAGGTGGTGCGCATGCGGAGCCGCTGCGCCTCGAGGAGCTTGCCCTCGCGTTCGAGCGACTGGAGCCGCTCCGCCAGCTCCTCCTGGATGGTGCCGATGGCGCGCTGGATCGTCTGCGGGCTGGCGGCGTAGTGGGAGGCCGGGAACACCGACACCGCGTCGAGCTTCTTCACGACGTCGCCGGTGAGCGGGTGCAGGGCGTAGAGGGCCTCGATCTCGTCGCCGAAGAACTCGATGCGGATCGCGAGCTCCTCGTAGACCGGGATGATCTCGATGGTGTCGCCGCGCACACGGAAGTTGCCGCGCGAGAAGTCGACGTCGTTGCGGTTGTACTGCATGCCGACGAACTTGCGGATGAGGCGGTCGCGCCCGATGTTCTGCCCGACCTGCAGTGCCGCCATCGCCTCCAGGTACTCCTCCGCCGCACCGAGACCGTAGATGCACGACACGGTCGACACGACGATGACGTCGCGACGGCTCAGCAGCGAGTTGGTGGTCGAGTGCCGCAGCCGCTCGACCTCGGCGTTGATGGACGAGTCCTTCTCGATGAAGGTGTCGGTCTGTGGGACGTACGCCTCGGGCTGGTAGTAGTCGTAGTAGGAGACGAAGTACTCGACCGCGTTGTTCGGCATGAGTTCGCGGAACTCGTTCGCCAGCTGGGCCGCGAGGGTCTTGTTGTGCGCCAGGACGAGCGTCGGGCGCTGGACGGCTTCGATGAGCCAGGCGGTCGTCGCGGACTTACCGGTACCGGTGGCACCCAGGAGGACGACATCGGTCTCGCCGGCGTTGATGCGCCCGGACAGCTGCTCGATGGCGGCGGGCTGATCGCCGCTCGGCTCGTACTCGCTGATCACCTCGAAGGGGCGGACGGCGCGTGTTGGTTCCATGCTCCGAGTCTACGGAGGACCACCGACACCGCCGCCCCGCTTCGCCCACAGCGGAGCGGGCGACGCGCTCAGACGCCGTCCTGGCGGTCGGGCGCCGGTACGGCCGTCGCGGCGGCGCGGTGCCAGACCGCGTCGACCTGGCTGAGGGTGTGCTCGAGCGAGCCGGAAGTGTCGATCACCACGTCGGCGACGGCTGCGCGCTGCTCCTCGGTCGCCTGGGCCGCGATGCGTCGTTCCGCCTCGCCCCGGTCGAGCCCGCGGAGGTCGACGAGCCGACGGGCGCGCTCCCCCTCCGGAGCTGCGGCGACGACCACGAGGTCGAACTCGTCGGCGCGGCCGGTCTCGACGAGCAGCGGGACGTCGTAGACGACGACGGCACCGGGGTCGCTCGAGGCTTCGGCGATCCGGGCCTGTGAACGCCGTTTGACCTCCGGGTGCACGATGGCGTTGAGGTCGGCCCGCGCCTGGTCGTCGGCGAAGACGATCGAGCCGAGCGCCGCGCGGTCGAGTGCTCCGTCGGGCCCGATCACGTCGGCACCGAAGCGCTCCGCGATGGCGGCCAGTCCCGGGGTCCCCGGCTCGACGGCCTCTCGGGAGAGGACGTCCGCGTCGATGACGACGGCGCCGTGTTCAGCGAGCCGGGCCGCGATGGTCGATTTGCCGGAGGCGATCCCGCCGGTGAGGCCGATGAGGTACATGTCAGCCAGCGTACCCGCGGAGCGTGCAGCGCCTTCGACGAGCGCCTCTCGCACAACGCAGCAGGGGGCCGCCCGAAGGCGACCCCCTGCTGGACACCGACGTGGTCGGTGCTGGTGGGACTAGTTGCTCGAGAGCTTCTCGCGGAGGGCCGCGAGGGACTCGTCGTCAGCGAGCGTGCCGCCGCCGGCGGAGTCGCTCGAGAACGAGGAACCGGCCGACGAGGACGCGGTCGACGAGGAAGCCTGGTTGGCCTCTTCGACGGCTGCGGCAGCGACCTGCTTCTTGTGCGCTTCCCAACGAGCCTGGGCGGCAGCGTAGTCCTGCTCCCACTTCTCGCGCTCGGCGTCGAAGCCTTCCTTCCACTCCTGCGTCTCGGCGTCGAAGCCCTCGGGGTACTTGTAGTTCCCGAGCTCGTCGTACTCCGTGAGCATGCCGTAGAGGGCCGGGTCGAACTCGGTGCCCTCGGGGTCGACACCCTCGTTGGCCTGCTTGAGGCTCAGCGAGATGCGGCGACGCTCGAGGTCGATGTCGATGACCTTGACGAAGACCTCTTCGCCGACCGACACGACCTGCTCGGCGAGCTCGACGTGCTTGCCGGAGAGCTCCGAGATGTGCACGAGGCCCTCGATGCCGTCTGCGACGCGGACGAACGCACCGAACGGGACGAGCTTGGTGACCTTGCCCGGTGCGACCTGGCCGATGGCGTGGGTGCGGGCGAAGACCTGCCACGGGTCCTCCTGGGTCGCCTTGAGCGACAGCGAGACGCGCTCGCGGTCCAGGTCGACCTCGAGGATCTCGACGGTGACTTCCTGACCGACCTCGACGACCTCGCTGGCGTGCTCGATGTGCTTCCAGCTGAGCTCGGAGACGTGGACGAGACCGTCGACGCCGCCGAGGTCGACGAACGCGCCGAAGTTGACGATCGAGGAGACGACGCCCTTGCGGACCTGTCCCTTCTGGAGGTTGTTGAGGAAGGTGGTGCGGCTCTCGGACTGCGTCTGCTCGAGGAGCGCACGGCGCGACAGGACCACGTTGTTGCGGTTCTTGTCGAGCTCGAGGATCTTCGCCTCGATCTCCTGGCCGAGGTACGGCGTGAGGTCGCGGACGCGGCGCAGCTCGATGAGCGAAGCCGGGAGGAAGCCACGGAGGCCGATGTCGACGATGAGGCCGCCCTTGACGACCTCGATGACCGAACCGGTGACGACGCCGTCGGATTCCTTGATCTTCTCCACGTCGCCCCAAGCACGCTCGTACTGCGCGCGCTTCTTCGACAGGATCAGACGGCCTTCCTTGTCCTCCTTCTGGAGAACGAGAGCCTCGATCGTGTCGCCGACGTTGACGACCTCGGAGGGGTCGACGTCGTGCTTGATGGAGAGTTCACGCGAGGGGATGACACCCTCGGTCTTGTAGCCGACGTCGAGGAGGACCTCGTCGCGGTCGATCTTCACGACGGTGCCCTCGATGAGGTCGCCGTCGTTGAAGAACTTCAGAGTCTTTTCGACCGCTGCGAGGAAGTCCTCAGCAGATCCGATGTCGTTGATTGCGACCTGCTTGGGGGCGGTCGTTGCGCTTGTCATGTAGTAATTGCTCCAGGTGGACAATGATTCAGGCCGGCCTCGCGCACGGCTCCGGACCCGTGGATGACCACGGACGTTGATCGAAGCGATGCTGTTGTGTGAACCGATCCGGGGATCGGTGTCGCTCTGCGAGACGGGCAGGCGGATAGGACGTCACAATTGTGACAGTCCAGTCTAGCGATTTTCCGGGTGTGCAGGCAAGCCGCGGTCGGAGAGGATGTCCCGCAGTGCTGGATCGAGCGTCGGGTGCTCGAACCGGTAGCCCGCCTGCAGCAACCGCTCCGGCATCGCCCAGCGACTCTTCAGCACCAGCTCGCTCTCGGTCCGCAGGACGGACATCCCGATCTCCAGCAACCAGCGGGGTGCGGGGAGACCGACCGGCATCCCGAGCACGTACCGCACGGTCCGCATGAATCCGCGGTTGTCCGTGGGGTTCGGTGACGTCACGTTGACGACGCCGTCGAGTTCGGGATGGCCACGGAGGAACCGGACGATCCCGACGACGTCGTCTAGGTGGATCCAGCTGAACCGCTGCCGCCCGCCCGGCGTCCCGAACCGGTGATCCGTGCCGGCGGCACGACGCGATCGTGACGTGGGCCAGTGACCGTCCAGTTGGGGTCCTCCGAGGCCCAGGCGCGCCAACCACTTGAGCGGGGTGAGTGCTCCACCGTCGCCCAGGACGATCGCGATGCGGAGGGCGACCCGTCGTGTCCCGGGCAGCTCGTCCGCGAAGAACGCCTGCTCCCAGGCGGTCGCGACGTCGACGGAGAACCCGGAACCGATCTCACCGTCGGCCTCCGTCATCGGGCGGTCGTCGGCATGGCGGTAGATCGTGGCTGTCGACGAATTGATCCAGAGCGGCGGAGGCGAGGCGGCTGCACGCACCGCCCGCGCCAGCTGCGTCGTCGTGTCCACGCGGGATCGGAGGATCTCGGCGCGGTTCGACGGGGTGTAGCGACAGTTCACGCTCTTCCCGGCGAGGTTGACCAGGAGGTCCGCGCCGTCGACCAGCCGGGCGATGCCCGCGTGGTCACCCCATCGCGCGTCGGCGGCACCGCGCCCGATGACGGAGACGGTGGCGCCGTCGGCCCGGAACGACTCGACCAGACGACGCCCGATGAACCCGGACGCGCCGGCGACGACGATCCGTTCGACCGTCATCCGAGCATCGCCGTCCGCAGCGTGTCGAGCCCGACGCCACCGAGGTCCAGTGCCCGACGGTGGAAGTCCTTGATGTCGAAGGCGTCTCCGGCACGGCGGGCCGCGTCGTCGCGGAGCTGTTCCCAGATGCGCTGGCCGATCTTGTACGAGGGCGCCTGGCCGGGCCAACCGAGGTACCGGTTGACCTCGAACCGGACGAATTCCGGCGACATGTTGACGTTGCGACCCATGAAGTCGAAGGCGTACTCGGCGGTCCAGGTCCCGCTGCCGTCCGGAAGCGGCTTGCCGAGGTGTACGCCGATGTCGAGGACGACGCGGGCCGCGCGCATCCGCTGACCGTCGAGCATGCCCAGGCGGTCCGCCGGGTCGTCGAGGTATCCGAGCTGTTCCATCAGGCGCTCGGCGTAGAGCGCCCATCCCTCGGCGTGGCCGGAGGTACCGGCGAGCTGTCGGCGCCAGAGGTTGAGCGTCTTCCGGTTGACGACGGCCTGCCCGATCTGCAGGTGATGTCCTGGCACACCCTCGTGGTAGACGGTCGTGAGCTCGCGCCACGTGTCGAACTCGGTGACGCCGGCGGGGACGGACCACCACATGCGGCCAGGGCGTGAGAAGTCGTCCGTCGGGCCGGTGTAGTAGATCCCGCCCTCCTGCGTCGGCGCGATCATGCACTCGAGCGCGCGGATCTCCTGCGGGATGTCGAAGTGCGTGCGCCCCAGGTCCTCGACCGCACGGTCACTCGTCTCCTGCATCCACCGCTGGAGCGCGTCGGTGCCGTGCAGCTTGCGCGCCGGATCCTGTTCGAGGAATGCGACGGCCTCCTCGACGGACGCGCCGGGGAGGATCTCGTTCGCGATCGCCTCCTGCTCCGACACCATGCGCGCCAGTTCCTCGATGCCCCACTCGTAGCTCTCGTCGAGGTCGACCGTCGCGCCGAGGAAGCGGCGGGACTGCAGCGCGTAGAGCTCGCGGCCGATGGCGTCCTCCTGGGTCGCAGCAGGCAGCAGCTCCTGCGCGAGGAAGTCCGCCAGACGGTTGTAGGCGACGGCTGCAGCGCCGGCACCCGTCGAGAGTTCGGCGGCGAGGGACGCCGGGAGCTGACCGTCCGCCGGTCCGGCGTTGGCGGCGAAGCCGATGAAGAACCCGTCGTCGGCGCCGGTGCGGAGGACCTGCTCGTACACCTCGGCCACCTGGCGGCGTGCCGGGGTGATCCCACGGGCGATGCCCTCGCGCAGGGTCTCGATGTACCCGTCGACCGCGCCCGGCAACGCGCCGAGGCGGGTCCGGATGGTGCTCCAGTCCTCTACCGTCGCGGTCGGCATCAGGTCGAAGACGTCGCGCAGTTCCTGCGACGGCGACGCGATCACATTGAGGTCGCGGTACTGGAGACCGGCCTCCGAGGAGGCGAGGTCGAGCTCCAGTTCCGCCGAGAGGTCGGTCTGGGTGACGCGGTCGACGGCGTCGACCGGTGCGGCGGACCGCAGCTCGCGAAGCGTGCGCGACGCGGCTTCGACGTACGCCTCGTGCCCGGCCGGCGAGTAGTCGCCGTACCGTCCGCCGACGTCCGTGCGGCCGATGTAGGTGCCGACCTCCGGCTTCAGCTGGACGAGGGTCTCCACCCAGCTCTCGGCGATGGCGTCGATCGGTGTGCTCTGACGAGGTTCTTCGTGGGACATGACGACGAGCCTAGTCCGCACCCGTCCGCCGCCCGGGTGCGGACCCGCAGGGCGCGCTCAGTGGGCTGCGGCGTCCCAGTCGTGACCGCGGCCGATCTGGACCTCCAGCGGTACCGACAGCTCGGCGGCGCCGGCCATCTGTGCTCGGACGATGCGCTCCAGGGCGTCCCACTCCCCCTCGGCGACCTCGAAGATCAGTTCGTCGTGCACCTGCAGCATCATCTGCGAGCTGAGGGATTCGGAGCGCAGCTCGGACTCGATGCCGATCATGGCGCGTTTCATGATGTCGGCGGCCGAACCCTGGATCGGGGCGTTCAGCGCCTGGCGTTCGGCGTTCTCCCTGACCAGTCGGTTGGGGCTCGAGAGCTCGGGGAAGAGCCTGCGACGACCGAAGATCGTCTCGGTGTAGCCGTCGAGTTTGGCCTGCTCGACGACGTTGCGCAGGTAGTCGCGGACCGCACCGAAGCGCTCGAAGTAGTCGACCATGAGCTGCTTCGCCTCAGCGCTCGAGATCCGCAGCTGCTTCGAGAGCCCGAACGCACTCAAGCCGTAGGCGAGTCCGTACGACATCGCCTTGACCTTGTTGCGCATCGCGGGGGTCACGTCCTCGGCGGCGACGCCGAAGATGCGTGCGCCGACGAAACGGTGGAGGTCCTCGCCGGACTTGAACGCCTCGATGAGGCCGGCATCGCCGGAGAGGTGCGCCATGATCCGCATTTCGATCTGCGAGTAGTCGGCGGTCAGCAGGGTCTCGTACCCGGAGCCGGCTTGGAAGGCGGCGCGGATGCGGCGTCCCTCCTCGGTGCGCACAGGGATGTTCTGCAGGTTCGGGTCGGTCGAGGAGATCCGTCCGGTGCTGGTCCCGATCTGGACGTACGTCGTGTGGATGCGGCCGTCGGGCGTGATCGCCTTGTCGAGCGTCTCCACGATCTGACGGAGCTTCGTCGCATCGCGGTGCTCGAGGAGGAGCCCGAGGAACGGGTGCGGGCTCTTCTCCTGGAGATCGGCCAGGGCGCCGGCGTCGGTCGAGAAGCCCGTCTTGTTGGCGCGTGTCTTCGGCATGGCGAGCTGGTCGAAGAGGACCTCCTGCAGCTGCTTCGGTGATCCGAGGTTGACCTCGCGGCCGATCTCCGCATACGCGTTGCTCGCGAGCTCCGCAGCCCGGTTCCCGAGCTGCTCGGACAGGCCGCTCAGGATGTCGTGGTCGACCGTCACCCCGGTGAGCTCCATGTGGGCCAGCACCTGGAGGACCGGCAGTTCCATGTCGAGCAGCACGCCGAGCGACCCGGCGTCGAGCGCCGCGCGGGTGGCCTCGGCGACCCGGAGGGCGTACCAGGCGGTACCACCGACCCGAACGGGGTCGGTCTCGGGGACGAGCTGGTTCGGGTCGGCGACGGGCATCGTCTCGTCGAGATAGCGCGTGATGAGGTCGGCGATGGTCTTGTCTCCGCCGCTCGGACGCAGGAGCCAGCCGGCGACCGCGGTATCGTAGCCGAGTCCGCCGACCGTCAGGCCTGCGCGCGTGACCGCCTGGAGCTGCGGCTTGGCGTCGTGCATGATCTTCGGGGCGTCGCTCGCCAACCACGCTTCGAGCGGGGCGTAGTCGGCCTCACCGGGACGCCAGGCGAGCGAGACGATCTCCGTGGGCGTCGCGAGGCCGGCCGCGACCGGGAGGCCTCCGTCGAGGTCGAGGTGGAGACCGATCCCGGCGGGATGTGCGGCGACGGCACGGGTGATCCACGCCTCGAGCTCTTCGTCGAGCAGCTCCTTCTGCGGTGGCATGACCACGCCGCCCGCCTGCGGTGCGGACACATCCGTGTTGGCCTCGAGTCCGTCGAGTTTGAGGACCCGATCGAGCAGCGTGCGGAACTCGAGCCGCCCGAAGACGGCCGCCACCGCGTCCGCGTCGATCGGTCGGCGTTCGAGGTCCTTCGGTCCGACGGGCAGTTCGACGTCGGTGAGGAGCCGGTTGAGGCGGCGGTTGCGGACCGCGTTCTCCTTGTGCTCGCGGAGGCTCTCCCCCACCTTGCCGGTGATCTCGTCGGCGCGCTCGAGGATCTGTTCGAGGGAGCCGAACTGGTTGAGCCACTTCACGGCGGTCTTCTCGCCGACCTTCGGGATGCCCGGGAGGTTGTCGCTCGTCTCTCCGACGAGCGCCGCGATCTCCGGGTACTGCTCCGGCCGGATGCCGTAGCGCTCGAAGACCTTGGCTCCGTCGTACCGGGTGAGCGCGGAGACGCCCTGGCTCGACGGGTACAGCAGGGTGACGTCGTCGGTGACGAGCTGGATGGTGTCGCGGTCGCCGGAGACGACGAGCACGCGGAAGCCCTCCTCGGCGCCCTGCTTGGCGAGGGTGGCGAGGATGTCGTCGGCCTCGTAGTCCTCTTTGCTGATCGTCGTGATGTTCATCGCCGTGAGCGCCTCTTCGAGCAGCGGCACCTGACCCTTGAACTCCGCCGGGGTCTCACCGCGCGTGCCCTTGTACTCGGGGTACTCGCGGGTGCGGAAGGAACGGCGCGAGATGTCGAAGGCCACGGCGATGTGGCTCGGGTTCTCGTTCTTGAGCAGGCTGATCAGCATGGAGATGAAGCCGTGGATGGCGTTCGTGTGCTGACCGTCGCGGGTTTGGAAGCTGTCGACCGGCAGGGCGTAGAACGCCCGGAATGCGAGCGAGTGGCCGTCGACGACGAGGAGGGTAGGCTTTTCTGATTCCGACACGCGCCCAGCCTACAAGCCGGTGCCGACACGGCTCAGGCCCGATCCGAAGGTGGACATGACGAACGAGACCGACGACGCACTCGAGTTCCTGCGGACGAGGGGCAGCGGCGCACTCGCCGCCAAGATGGGCATCGAGTTCACCGAGTTCACGGTGCAGCGATCCGTCGCCACCATGCCCGTCGAGGGCAACACCCAACCCGCGATGCTGCTGCACGGCGGGGCGTACGTCGTGCTCGGCGAGTCCCTCGGCTCGATGGCCGCCAACCTCTTCGCGGGCCCGGGCAAGCTCGCCGTCGGCATCGACATCAACGCGACGCACACCAGGTCCGCCACGGAGGGCCTCGTGACGGGTGTCTGCACCCCGATCCACCTCGGCCGCTCGCTCACCGTGCACGAGATCGCCGTCACCGACGAGCAGGGACGACGGTGCTCCACGATCCGCATCACGAACCTCATCAAGGACGCACCGACCGCCTGACGAGCCCGGCACCGGACACAGCAGAGCGGCCCGCCCCCGAGGGGACGGGCCGCTCTTGCGACGAGGGAGGAGCGCTACTTCTTGGCGCTGAGCTGCTCGATGATGGCCTGCGCGACATCGTGCATGGTGAGGCGACGGTCCATGGAGGCCTTCTGGATCCAGCGGAACGCCTCGGGCTCGGTGAGGCCCATCTTCTCGTTGAGGAGGCCCTTCGCCCGGTCGACGAGCTTGCGGGTCTCGAAGCGCTCGACCATGTCGGCGACCTCGGCCTCGAGGGTGATGATCTGCTGGTAGCGCGAGAGGGCGATCTCGATCGCGGGAAGGAGGTCGTTCGGCGTGAACGGCTTCACGACGTAGGCGAGGGCGCCTGCCTCGCTCGCCCGCTCGACGAGCTCCTTCTGGCTGAAGGCCGTGAGGAGGACCACCGGGGCGATGTGCGCCTTACCGATGCGCTCGGCCGCGGAGATGCCGTCGAGCTGAGGCATCTTGACGTCCATGATCACGAGATCCGGACGGAGTTCCGTCGCGAGGGCGACGGCGGTCTCGCCGTCGCCGGCCTCGCCGACGACCTCGAAACCGTTGTCGCGGAGGATCTCGACGATGTCGAGGCGGATGAGGGATTCGTCCTCAGCGACGACGACGCGCCGTGGGGCTGCGGGAGGGGTCTCTTGCTCGGTCACCCTCAAATCCTACGGTACTCTGATGCAGGTTGCTGTTCGCCGTGCGGCGGACGCGCCGGTGTGGCGGAATGGCAGACGCGGAGCACTCAAAATGCTTTGTCGAAAGACGTGTGGGTTCGAGTCCCACCACCGGTACCAGGAACGAGCTGATGGCCCACCGGGTGCACTCGACCTGCCGACACGATGGGACCCGACACCATGACCGCAGAGCACACCGACCCGCGCCAGGACGTCCACGACGCCAGCACCGACGACCGGCTCCAGGGCATCCTGGTGCAGGTCGCAGCAGACCGGTCCCTCACCCCGGACCTCGACGTCCGGGCAGCGCTGGCGGACCGTCTCAGCGACCAGGGCATCGACGTCGACGCCGCCGAGCTCGACCGTCTCGTCGGCTCACTGCCGGGTCAGCCCGGCGAAGAGCCCGGACCGTTCCTCACGGACGGCGCGACCTCGGCCGACGACGCGAACTGATCAGAAGCCGCGCTCGACGGCGGCGGCCGGACCGTCGGCCTCCGTCGTCAGCTCCGGTCCGCCGACGGCGTCGCCCGTCCAGGTGTCGACCCGCCAACCGGTCGTCGTGTCCCCGTCGACGATGATGACGCCCGTGTTCGTGATGGGGTGCGTGCCGATGAAGTGTCCGTCGACGTTCGCCCCGCGCAGCCCGAGCCAGGACCGGAGCATCGCTCCGTGGCTCACGACCACCACGCTCTCCAGTCCGGAGCCCTCGAGCTCCTCGATCACGGCGTCGAAGCGCGCGAACACCTCGTGGCCGTTCTCGCCGCCCGGCATCCGGGTGTCGAGGTCGCCCATCGCCCACGCCACGATGGTGTCGATGTAGACCTGGACGGCCTCGGGCGACCCGAGCATCTCGTTGTCGCCGGCGCTGATCTCCCGGAGTCCGTCACGGACGATCACGGGAAGCCCGCTGACGTCGGCGACGGGTGCGGCGGTCTGTTGCGCCCGCACCGCGGTGGAGGCGTAGACCGCGTCGATCCGCTCCCCCACGAGCGCTTTGGGGAGGGCGGCCGCCTGCGTCTCGCCGAGTTCGGTGAGGACGGCCCCGGGGATCGCGGTGTCGAGCACGCCGGCGACGTTGGACGAGGTCTGACCGTGTCTGATGAGGATGAGGCGCATACCTCCAGGGTAGGCGAGCGACCGGAGGGCGGTCATCTCCCGGTGCGGAGTGTGCCGGGATCAGCTGCGCGGGGTCCACTGCGGTTCGGCGCTCCCCAGGACCGCCGCCGGGGACGCGTGGTCGTCGAAGGCACTGAGCGCGGGGCGGGAGGTCGTCACCGCACCGTGGGTCACCAGGCACCGCGCTCCCGGGAGGTCCGACGGCGGGCGTGCCTCGGATCGTGGCAGACGCTGGAGCACCGCACCGACGCGCGCGAGCGACACCGACGACCGGCCGGCATCGCCGCCACCGACGACCCTCGCCACGTCGTCGACGATGGCCGCCGCCAGCAGGTATCCCGCGCTGTGGTCGAGCGCCTGAGCCGGCAGGGCACCCGGGACGCCGTCATCGCCCTCGACCAGCGCGATGCCCGTGGCGGCCTGGACCAGGCTGTCGAAACCGCGTCGATCACCCCAGGGCCCCGTCGTACCCCAGGCGTCGACGGAGCCGGTGACCAGACCGTCGCGACCTCGCAGACCGAGGCGTTCGAGGGCGTGTGGCCGGTACCCCGTCACCAGGATGTCGGCCTCGTCGCTCAGCGTCTGCAGTGTCGCGAGGCCGCGCGGTGTCGACGCGTCGAGGGTCGCCGTCCGCTTCCCCTGGCCGCTGTCGGTGTGCTGCCACGGGATCTCGGGGACCTGCGGTGGATCCACGCGCAGGACGTCCGCGCCGAGGAGCGCGAGGGTCCTCGTGGACACCGGACCGGCGATCACCCGCGTCAGGTCGAGGACGCGGAGGCCGCGCAAGGGTTGTCTCCTCGTCGGCCGCACCCACGAGGCGATCGTCGAGCCGACGGAGCCGCCATGACGCCTGACGAGCGGTCCGTCACCGACGGCGGCCTGTGGTGTGGACGACCACTCGGCAGCGCTCCGGACGGCGACGAGGAGTGCGCCGACTCCCGCGGCCTCCGATTCCAGGTCGAGAGCCGAGCGGGAGGCGATCGCCGAGGCGAGCTCTGCGCGGGTGGCCTCGTCGCCGATCCCGAGCATGGCGCTCAGGCGGCGGCGATGGTGCGGGTAGTTCGCGTGCGTGCGCACCCAGCCGTCTGCCGCGGCGAAGAAGCCGGACAGTGGCGCGAACGCGTCCACGGCTGCTCCGTCGATCCGCAACACGCGGTCGCTCTGGTAGGCCGCGGCGATCCGCTCGAGGTCGAGAGCCGTGTGCAACGGCTCGTATCCGAGGGCGATGCGGAGTCGGTCGGCGGCATCCTCCACGGCGCCGACGGCGACCGCGGCAAGCTCCAGGACGGCGAATCGGGAGGCCAGGAGTCCCGCCGCACCGGCCGCCTCACGGTCGACGCCTCCCGGCTCCAGGCCCACTGCGCTGCGGAGGGTGGCGTCGACGAGGACGGAACGGTTCATGGGCATCAGGCTAGACCCACGGCGTCCGGAATCGCGGTGCCACCGCACACCCGGCGGACGACGAAGGCCGTGGTCCCCGTACGGGAGGACCACGGCCTTCGCTGCTGTCGACGACTAGAGGACGTCGCCCACCTTGTGGACGCGGATGTCGTTCGTCGTCCCGGGGATGCCGGGAGGGGAACCGGAGATGATGATGACCGGCTCACCGACGGCGGCCTTGCCCGTGGCGACGAGGACCTCGTCCACCTGGGCGACCATCTGGTCGGTGTGCGTCACGCGCTCGACGACGAAGGACTCGACGCCCCAGTTCAGCGCCATCCGACGACGGATGGCCGGGTCGGGCGTGAACGCCAGGATCGGGATCCGGTTGCGGAGACGGGCCATGCGGCGGACCGACTCCCCCGACTCCGTGAAGACGCAGAGGAACTTCGCCTCGACGAAGTCCGCCACCTCGACGGCCGCCAGCGTGATCGCTCCGGCCTGGGTGCGCGGCTTCGTGCCGAGCGGCGGAACGCGGTCGAGACCGTGGATCTCGGTCGACTCGACGATCCGGGCCATGGTCTGGACCGTGATCACCGGGTAGGCACCGACACTCGTCTCGCCGCTGAGCATGACCGCGTCAGCACCGTCGAGCACCGCGTTCGCGACGTCGGAGGTCTCCGCGCGGGTCGGGATGGGGCTGGAGATCATCGACTCGAGCATCTGCGTCGCGACGATGACCGGCTTCGCCATGCGGCGAGCGAGCTCCACCGCGCGCTTCTGTACGATCGGGACGGCCTCGAGCGGGAGCTCGACACCGAGGTCGCCGCGGGCGACCATGATCGCGTCGAACGCCTCGACGATGCCCTCGAGGTTCTCGACGGCCTGCGGCTTCTCGATCTTGGCGATCACGGGGACCTTGCGGCCCTCCTCCGCCATGATCTCGTGGACACGGTCGATGTCGGCCGCGTCGCGCACGAACGACAGCGCGATGAGGTCGGCGCCGAGACGCAGTCCCCAACGGAGGTCCGCTTCGTCCTTCTCGCTGAGCGCGGGGACGTTGACGGCGACGCCGGGGAGGTTGATGCCCTTGTTGTTCGACACCGGGCCGGCGACGATGACGCGCGTGGTCACGACGGTGTCGTCCGCTTCAACGACCTCGACCTTGACCTTGCCGTCGTCGATCAGGAGGAAGTCGCCCGGCCTGACGTCCTGGGGCAGGCCCTTGAACGTCGTCGAGGAGATCTCCTTGGTGCCGAGGATGTCCTCGGTCGTGATCTTGAAGATGTCGCCGACGGCGAGGTCGTACGGGCCGCCCTCGAACTTGCCGAGGCGGATCTTCGGGCCCTGCAGGTCGACCAGGACGGCGACGGCACGGCCGGAGTCCTCGGTGGCCTTGCGCACGTTGGCGTAGATGGCCTCGTGCACGTCGTAGCTGCCGTGGCTCAGGTTCATCCGGGTGACATCGACCCCCGCATCGATGATGGCCCGGATGTTCTCATAGCTGGAGACTGCAGGCCCCAGCGTTGCGACGATCTTGGCTCGTCTCATGTGTGTGTGTTCTCCATGATTTCTGCGCGCGAGGCGCTTCGGTACTCACTGCTCGGCATGATGCGTCCGACGCTTGTCGTCCGCTTGAAAGCCTAGAGGGAGATGGGCTGGTCCGTGGGACGGACCGGGAAGGGAAGCTGGGTCTCGCCCTCGAGGTACTGGTCGACGGCCGCCGCCGCAGCGCGGCCCTCGGCGATCGCCCACACGATGAGGGACTGGCCACGACCGGCGTCGCCCGCGACGAACACGCCGGGCTGGTTGGTCTGGTAATCGTGCTCCCGTGCCACGTTGCCGCGCCCGGTGAAGGGGAGCTGGAACTGCGACTCGAGGGTCTCGCCCTCCGGGCCCGTGAATCCGAGCGCGAGGAGCACGAGGTCGGCCGGGATCTCACGTTCGGTGCCGCTCTTCGGCACGCGACGGCCGTCGACGAACTCCGTCTCGGCGACGCGGATCGCCCGCACTTCGCCGGCCTCGTTGGCGAGGAACTCGACGGTCGACACCAGGTACTCGCGGTTGCCGCCCTCCTCGTGTGCGCTCGCGACCTCGAAGAGCGTCGGCATCATGGGCCACGGCTGGTGTTCGGGCCGCTCCCCCGCCGGCTGCGTGCCGATGGCGAGGTTCGTGACGGAGGCGGCACCCTGACGGTGCGCCGTGCCGATGCAGTCGGCACCGGTGTCGCCGCCGCCGAGGACCACCACGTGCTTGTCCTCCGCCGTGATCTGGTCGGCGACCGTGTCGCCGGCGCCGACGCGGTTCGCCTGCACGAGGTACTCCATCGCGAAGTGGACCCCGGAGAGGTCACGACCGGGGATCGGGAGGTCGCGTGGCACCATCGCGCCGGTGGCGATGACGACGGCGTCGTAGCGGGCGCGGAGCTCGTCCCAGCTGATGTCGACCCCGATGTTCACGCCGGCGCGGAACCGGGTGCCTTCGTCCTGCATCTGCTTCAGCCGGATGTCGAGGTGCTTCTTCTCCATCTTGAAGTCGGGGATGCCGTAGCGCAGCAGACCACCGATGCGGTCGTCGCGCTCGTAGACCGCGACGGTGTGGCCGGCACGCGTCAGCTGCTGGGCTGCGGCGAGGCCGGCCGGCCCGGAGCCGACGACGGCGACCGTCTTGCCGGTCAGTCGCTCCGGCGGGTGGGACTCGACCCAACCGTTGGCGAACGCCTGATCGATGATCGAGACCTCGACCTGCTTGATGGTCACGGCGGGCTGGTTGATGCCCAGCACGCACGAACTCTCGCACGGCGCCGGGCAGAGACGGCCCGTGAACTCCGGGAAGTTGTTCGTGGCGTGCAGCCGTTCGATGGCCGAGCGTCCCTCGCCGCGCCACATCAGGTCGTTCCACTCCGGGATGAGGTTGCCCAGGGGGCAGCCCTGGTGGCAGAACGGGATGCCGCAGTCCATGCAGCGACCAGCCTGCTTGCGGACGGTCGCGGGGTCGCTCTGCTCGTAGACCTCTTTCCAGTCCATGATGCGGACCGGCACGGGCCGGCGCTTCGGGAGCTCGCGCTCCGGTACCTTCAGGAATCCCTTGGGATCAGCCACCGGTCACCTCCAGGATTCGGTTCCATACGATGTCGCCGTCGGGGTCGAGCCCCTCGTCGAGTGCGGTCTGTCGGGTCGCCAGGACCGCCGCGTAGTCACGCGGGAGGACCTTGACGAACCGGGCGAGTGAGTCTTCGATGTCGGCGAGCAGCCGGCCGGCCAGCGGAGAACCGGTCTCCACGACGTGCCGTTCGAGGAGGTCGCGGACGATCTCGGCGTCGGCACTGTCGAGTTCGGACAGGGTGAGCTCCCCCGAGGCGAGGGAGTCGCGGTTGACCTGGTCGCGTTCGAGGTCGAACACGTAGGCCGTGCCGCCGGACATGCCCGCGCCGAGGTTCCGGCCGGTCTGACCCAGGATGACGGCGAGACCGCCCGTCATGTACTCGAGCGCGTGGTCACCGACGCCTTCGACGACCGCCGTGGCGCCGGAGTTGCGCACCAGGAACCGCTCGCCGACGATCCCGCTCAGGAACATGGTGCCCTGGGTCGCGCCGTACCCGATGACGTTGCCGGCGATCACGTTCTCCTCGGGCGCGAAGGCGGCGCGCTCGGATGGCCGGACGACGATCTGTCCGCCGGACAGGCCCTTGCCGACGTAGTCGTTCGAGTCGCCGATGAGCCGCAGCGCGATGCCGCCGGGGAGGAACGCGCCGAAGGACTGCCCGGCCGAGCCGCGCAGGGTGATGTCGATGCTCCCTGCCGGGAGCCCGTTCTCGCCGTGCCGCCTGGTGACCTCGTGGCCGAGCATGGTGCCGACCGCCCGCTCCGTGTTGCGGATGGGCAGGTCGACCGAGAAGTGGCCACCGTGTTCGAGCACGTCCGAGGCGGCCGTGATGAGCTGCTGGTCGAAGTGCTTCTCGAGCTCGTGTTCCTGCGGCCGGCGGTTGATCCGCGGCTCGTCGTCGGCGAAGACGGGACCCACGAGGACCGGGGCCAGGTCGAGCCCGGACGCCTTCCAGTGGTCGATCGCCCGGTCGGCGTCGATCAGTTCGTTGTGGCCGATCGCCTCCTCGAGCGTCCGGAACCCGAGCTCGGCGAGGTACTCGCGCACCTCCTGGGCGATGAACTCGAAGAAGTTCACGACGAACTCCGGCTTGCCGGTGAACCGCTCGCGCAGCACCGGGTTCTGCGTCGCGACGCCGACCGGGCAGGTGTCGAGGTGGCACACGCGCATCATGACGCACCCGGAGACGACGAGCGGTGCCGTCGCGAAGCCGAACTCCTCCGCGCCGAGCAGTGCGCCGATGACGACGTCGCGTCCGGTCTTCATCTGACCGTCGACCTGCACCACGACGCGGTCGCGCATGTTGTTGAGCATGAGGGTCTGCTGCGTCTCAGCGAGACCCAGCTCCCAGGGCGTGCCCGCGTGCTTCAGGGAGTTCAACGGGCTCGCGCCGGTTCCGCCGTCGTGACCGGAGACGAGGATGACGTCCGAGAGCGCCTTCGCGACGCCTGCGGCCACGGCACCGATGCCGGACTGGCTGACCAGCTTGGTGTGGATCCGGGCCTTCGGGTTCGCACGCTTCAGGTCGAAGATGAGCTGCTTGAGGTCTTCGATGGAGTAGATGTCGTGGTGCGGCGGCGGCGAGATGAGGCCGACGCCCGCCGTGGCATGACGCGTCCGCGCCACCCACGGGTAGACCTTCGTCGGCGGCAACTGCCCGCCCTCACCGGGCTTCGCGCCCTGGGCGAGCTTGATCTGGATGTCGTCGGCGTGCGTGAGGTACATGCTCGTCACGCCGAACCGGCCGGAGGCGACCTGCTTGATCGCGCTGCGGCGCGTCGGGTCGAGGAGCCGGTCGACGTCCTCGCCACCCTCACCGGTGTTCGACTTGGCACCGATGCGGTTCATCGCGATCGCCAGCGTCTCGTGCGCCTCACGCGAGATGGAGCCGTAGCTCATCGCGCCGGTCGAGAACCGCTTCACGATCGAGGCGACCGATTCGACCTCGTCGAGCGGGACGGGCGGGCGGGCACCGGTGCGGAGGGTGAACATCCCGCGGAGCGTCATGAGCTGGGCCGCCTGGGAGTCGACCATGTGGGTGTACTCGCGGAAGATGTCGTACCGGCGCGTCTTGGTCGCGTGCTGGAGCTTGAAGACCGTCTCCGGGTTGAAGAGGTGCGGCGAACCGTCGCGACGCCACTGGTACTCACCGCCGGACTGCAGGCGCTCGTGGGCCGTCGATGCGGCGTCCTCGGGGTAGGCGTACCGGTGACGCTTCGCGTTCTCCTCGGCGATCACCTCGATGCCGACACCGCCGAGCTTCGTCTCCGTACCGGTGAAGTAGCTGTCGACGAGCTGCTGGCTCAGGCCGACGGCCTCGAAGGCCTGTGCTCCGGCGTAGGAGGACACCGTGGAGATGCCCATCTTCGACATGATCTTGAGCACGCCCTTGCCGAGCGCCTTGATCACGTTCTTGACGGCCTGCTCGCGGGTGACGCCCTGGATGAGGCCGCTGCGGACGAGGTCCTCGCAGCTCTCCATGGCCAGGTACGGGTTGATCGCGGAGGCGCCGTAGCCGATGAGCAGCGCGACGTGGTGGACCTCGCGCACGTCGCCGGCCTCGACGACGAGCCCGACCTTCATCCGGTTCTCGGCGCGGATGAGGTGGTGGTGCACGGCGGCGAGCGAGAGTAGCGACGGGATCGGCGCGAGGTCGGAGTTCGAGTCGCGGTCGCTCAGGACGATGAACTCCGAGCCTGCGAGGATCGCCTGGTCGACCTCGTCGCACATCTCGCGCAGGCGCGTCTCGAGTCCGGCCGAGCCGTCCTCGACGCGGTAGAGCGCCTTGACGGTCGTCGTCAGCGGGCTCGCCGGGTTCGGGTCGATGTGCTGGATCTTGGCGAGCTCGTCGTTGTCGATGACCGGGAAGTCGAGGACGACCTGCTTGGCGTGCTCGGGGCCCCACGAGAGGAGGTTGCGCTCTGGGCCGAGCCCGAGCTTCAGCGAGGTGACGACCTCCTCGCGGATCGAGTCGAGCGGCGGGTTGGTGACCTGGGCGAACTGCTGCACGAAGTAGTCGAACAGGAGCCGAGGGCGGTCGGAGAGCACCGCGATCGGGGTGTCCGAGCCCATCGCGCCGAGCGGCTCCGCACCGTTCTGGCCCATGGGCTGCAGGAGGATGCGCACCTCCTCCTCGGTGTACCCGAAGGTCCGCTGGCGGCGGGTGACGGATGCCGGCGTGTGCACGATGTGCTCGCGCTCCGGCAGGTCGCTCAGGTTGATGCGTCCGGCGTCGAGCCAGTCGCCCCAGGGTGCCGAAGCCGAGAGCTCGTCCTTGATCTCGTCGTCCTCGATGATCCGCCCGGCCTCGGTGTCGACGAGGAACATCTTCCCGGGACGCAGGCGGCCCTTGCGCTTGACCCGGCTCGGGTCGACGTCGAGGACGCCGATCTCGCTACCCAGGACGACGAGACCGTCGGTCGTCTCCAGCCACCGACCGGGACGCAGGCCGTTCCGGTCCAGGGTCGCGCCGACGAGTGAGCCGTCCGTGAAGGTGAGGGCGGCCGGACCGTCCCACGGCTCCATCTGCATGGAGTTGAACTCGTAGAAGTCGCGTCGCTCCTGCGACAGCCCGGTCTGCTTCTCCCAGGCCTCGGGGACCATCATCATCATGGCGTGCGGGAGGGACCGTCCGGTCAGCGTCAACAGCTCGAGGACCTCGTCGAACGAGGCGGAGTCGCTCGCTCCGGGCGTGATGATGGGGAGCAGCGGGCGGATGTCGCCGATGAGCTCGGACTCGAGCTGCGACTGCCGCGCGCGCATCCAGTTGCGGTTCCCCTCGACCGTGTTGATCTCGCCGTTGTGCGCCATCATGCGCAGCGGCTGGGCCAGCGGCCAGGACGGGAACGTGTTGGTGGAGTACCGCGAGTGGACGATGGCGAGCTTGGTCGCGAACCGCTCGTCGGACAGGTCGGGGTAGAACGGTTCGAGCTGGAGCGTCGTGACCATGCCCTTGTAGACGAGCGTGCGGCTCGACAGGGAGATGAAGTACGCCCCGAGCTCGCGCTCCGCCCGCTTCCGGAGCCGGAAGGCGAGTCGGTC
Organism: Plantibacter sp. MCCC 1A11337; assembly: GCF_013349365.1. Classification (NCBI taxonomy): domain Bacteria; kingdom Bacillati; phylum Actinomycetota; class Actinomycetes; order Micrococcales; family Microbacteriaceae; genus Plantibacter; species Plantibacter sp. MCCC 1A11337. The sequence continues at coordinate 176,021 of NZ_JABJWX010000001.1, forward strand.
GAGGGCGATCCCGGTCGGCGTCGAGGCTCCGGACCCGGTGACGAACAGTTGCTCGAACGCCGGCATGGCCGCACGGGCGAGCTTCCCCAACTCGTCGGGGTCGACCGGCACCTCGCGCCAGCCGAGGACGGTGAGTTCCTCCTCGGCAGCGATCGCGGCGATGCGGGTCTGGAGCTGTGCGCGCTCGGAGGCGTCGGTGGGCAGGAAGGCGATGCCCACGGCGTACGCGCCGAGCGGCGGCAGCTCGAATCCGGCGACGCCGCGCAGGAAGGCGTCGGGCATCTGGGTGAGGATGCCCGCGCCGTCGCCGGTCCCGGCGTCGGAACCGATCGCGCCGCGGTGCTCCAGGTTGCGGAGCGAACCGAGCGCCGCGTCGATGATGCTGTGCGAGGCCTCGCCCGTCAGGGTCGCGACCATCGCCAGGCCACAGGCGTCCTTCTCGTTCGCCGGGTCGTACATGCCCTGCTTGGGCGGAACCGAGCTGAACGAAGCGTACGGTGCATGCGCCATGGAATTACCGTCCTCACGAAAGGGGATCAGAAGGGGACGTCGCTGGCCCTGGGATGAAACGGGTGATGGATCCCCTGCTGAGCCGGGATCCACCGGGCCGACGAGGGTGCGTTCAGCCTAGGAGCGAGAGCCGGTCTTGCTTGTGGCGACCGTGGCTTCGGACGACGGAGTGGATGACGCAGTGCGGTCTGATCCGTCGGCATCGTCGTCGGCGGAGGCACTGCGCAGCCCCAGGTTCTCCGCGTCGGTGTCGTAGTAGTCTACCGCAGCCTTCGGATCGGCCCAGGAACGGCCGGGGACGTACGGCGACGGCTCGGCACCCGTGTGGCGACGCGACTGGATGACGATGATCGCGAGTCCGACGACGATCGCGAGGATCGCGGCCCAGACGTTGGCGCGGATGCCGAAGAGGTACTCGCTCGGGTCGATCCGGATGGTCTCCCACACCGTGCGACCGGCTCCGTACCAGATGAGGTAGACACCGAACAGGCGGCCCCACTGCGGGTTGAAGCGGTGTCCGATCCAGAGGATGACGGCCACCCCCAGCAGGTTCCAGATGATCTCGTACAGGAACGTGGGGTGGAAGAGCGTGCCGGCGGGCAGACCGATCGGGAACGCGGGGTTGCTGGCCTCGATCTCGAGGCCCCAGGGCAGGTCCGTGGGGAGCCCGTAGAGCTCGTGGTTGAAGTAGTTGCCGAGGCGACCGAACGCCTGGGCGAGCAGCAGGCCCGGCGCGAGGGCGTCGGCGAAGGTCCAGAACCGGATCCCCGTCATGCGGCAGCCGATGTAGGCGCCGACCGCTCCACCGATGAGCGAACCGAAGATCGCGATGCCGCCCTCCCAGATGTAGAGCGTCCGCAGGAGGTCCGCACCCGGGTAGAAGTAGTCGCCGGGGTGGGTCAGGACGTGGAAGATCCGCGCACCGATGATCCCCAAGGGGATGGCCCACAGGATGATGTCGAGCACGATGCCCGGCTCGGCACCGCGCTTCGTCAGCCGCCGGGAGGTGAGGATGGTGGCGGCGATGATCCCGGCGATGATGCAGAGCGCGTACATGTGCACCGTGAACGGGCCCACGCTGAAGGTCGCGATGTCCGGGTTCGGGCTCGGGATGCTGAGGGGTGCAATCACTGCAGTGGTCGCCTTTCGTTACGAACTCTGATCGAGTGTAGGGCTTTCAGCATCGCGGACGTGCTGAGGATACCCTCAGCGGGCGGTGCCGGCCGCGAGTGAACGGGCGACCTCGGTGATCGCCGGGACACCGCCGTCGGCGAGTGCCTTGACGAACACGGATCCGACGATGGCTCCGTCGGCGTACTCGAGGACCGAGCGGACCTGCTCCGCGGTCGAGATGCCGATGCCGACGCACGCGTGCTGTGCCCCGGCCGTGCGGAGCCGACCGACGAGGGTCTTCGCGGCGGCGTCGAGGTCCTGCCGGGCACCGGTGATGCCCATCGTGGAGACGGTGTAGACGAAGCCGCGGGAGTGTTCGGTCACGAGCGACAGGCGCTCGTCGCTCGAGGTCGGGGCTGCGAGGAAGACCCGGTCGAGGCCGTGTCGTTCGCTGGCGTCGAGCCAGTCCGCGGCGGCGTCGGGGGTGATGTCGGGCGTGATGAGCCCGGCTCCCCCGGCCGCTGCGAGATCGGAGGCGAACCGTTCGACGCCGTACTGCAGCACCGGGTTCCAGTACGTCATGACGAGGACCGGGACGTCCACGGCGGCGCGGATGGCGCTGATCGCCGTGAAGACGTCGCGCAACCGGAACCCCTCCGCGAGAGCCGTCATCGTCGCGGCCTGGATGACCGCTCCGTCCATGACGGGGTCCGAGTAGGGCACGCCGAGCTCGAGGACGTCGACGCCGTTCTGCGCGAGCACGATGGCGGCGTCGATGCTCGTCTGGAGGTCGGGGAACCCGACGGGGAGGTATCCGATGAGGGCGCCGCGGCGGTCCACGGAGGCCGCGTCGATCGCCGATGCGACCGGTGAGACCGTCGTGTGACCGGTGGCCGGGGCGGTCATGCGTTCCGCCCGGCCTCGTCGAGGAGACCGAAGTAGGTCGCAGCCGTCTCGACGTCCTTGTCTCCGCGCCCGGAGAGGTTGATCAGGATGGTCGCCTCAGGGCCGAGCTCCTTGCCGAGGACGATGGCCCCGGCAAGCGCGTGTGCGGACTCGATCGCGGGGATGATGCCCTCGGTGCGGCTCAGGAGCCGGAAGGCCTCCATCGCCTCGGCGTCCGTGGCAGGGACGTACGTCGCCCGCCCGGTGTCGGCGAGCCAGGCGTGCTCCGGTCCGACGCCAGGGTAGTCGAGCCCGGCGGAGATCGAGTGGGACTCGACGGTCTGGCCGTCGTCGTCCTGCAGGACGAAGGTGCGGGCACCGTGGAGGACGCCCGGACGACCGCGCCCGATGGACGCGGCATGCCGTGGGGTGTCGACGCCGTCGCCGGCCGCCTCGACCCCGTAGAGCGCGACGTCCGCGTCGTCGAGGAAGGCGTGGAAGATCCCGATCGCGTTGGAGCCGCCACCGACGCAGGCGACGACCGCGTCCGGGAGTGAACCGTTCAACTCGAGGAGCTGTGCGCGGGCCTCTTCGCCGATGATCTTCTGGAAGTCGCGCACCATCACTGGGAACGGATGTGGGCCAGCTGCGGTGCCGAAGATGTAGTTCGTCGTCTCGACCGAGGCGACCCAGTCGCGGTACGCCTCGTTGATGGCGTCCTTGAGGGTCCGCGATCCGGTCGTCACGGGGATGACGGTCGCGCCGAGGAGTCGCATCCGGGCGACGTTGAGCGCCTGGCGTTCGGTGTCGACCTCGCCCATGTAGATCGTGCAGTCGAGGCCGAAGAGTGCGGCCGCGGTGGCCGTGGCCACACCGTGCTGACCGGCTCCGGTCTCGGCGATGACGCGGGTCTTGCCGATGCGCTTCGTGAGGAGCGCCTGGCCCAGGACGTTGTTGATCTTGTGCGAGCCGGTGTGGTTGAGGTCCTCGCGCTTGAGGAAGATGCGCGCGCCGCCCGCCGATGCGGCGAAGCGGGGCACCTCGGTGATGATCGACGGGCGGCCGGCGTAGTCGCGGAGCAGCGTCGTGAGCTCGGCCTGGAAGCTCTCGTCGGCCTTGGCGGCCTCGTAGGCCGTCGCGAGTTCGTCGACCGCGGCGATGAGCGCCTCAGGCATGTAGCGTCCGCCGAAGTCGCCGAAGAACGGGCCTGCCTCGTCTCGGAGGTGCGTCGACTCCGCGTGGGCGGGGGTGGCTGGTGACATGGTCATGCGGTGGCTCCCAGGAACTGTTCGAGGGTGGCGACGGGGTCGCCGGTGACGAGCGCCTCGCCGACCAGGACGACGTCGGCGCCGTCACGTCGGTAGGCGGCGACGTCGGCGGCGCGGAGCACGGCGGACTCGGCCACCTTGACGGCGTCGGCGGGGAAACGGTCGGTCAACGAGCCGAAGAGGTGTTGGTCGAGTTCGAAGGTGCTGAGATTCCGCGCGTTGACGCCGATGAGCCGGGCGCCGATGTCGCTCGCCCTCGACAGCTCATCGGCTGAATGGGTCTCGACCAGTGGCGTCATGCCGAGCTGCACGACGAGCTCGTGCAGCGACGACAGCGTGGCCTGATCGAGTCCGGCGACGATCAGGAGCACCAGGTCGGCGCCGGATGCCCGGGCTTCGAACACCTGGTACGGCAAGGAGATGAAGTCCTTGCGCAGGACCGGGATGCGGATCGCGGCCCGGACGGCCTCGAGGTCCTGCAGCGAACCACCGAACTTCCGGCCCTCGGTTAGCACACTGACCGCGCTGGCTCCACCCCGCTCGTAGAGCGAGGCGAGGAGCGCCGGGTCGGGGATGTCGGCCAATGCGCCGCGTGACGGGCTGGACCGCTTGACCTCGGCGATGATCTTGACCTGGTCGGCCGGGGCGAGCGCAGCGAGGGCGTCGATGGCCGGAGGGGCCTCGACGGCAGCGGCTTCGACGACTGCAGCCGGACGGCCAGCGAGGCGCCCGAGGGCGTCCTCCTTCGCGCCGGCCATCAGGTCGGCGAGCATGCTCAGTGCTCTTTCGCCACGGTCTTGGACCCACCGACGCCGTATCCCGCCTTGGCGAGGACACCGCCCGTGATCCACCCGAGGAGGAGGAGGCCGGCCGACGCCCACACGAGGACGGGCATGTCGAGCCAGAAGAAGACCGTACCGGCGGCGAACGCGACCAACATGATGATCACGGCCGTCCAGGCGGCGGGCGAGTGTCCGTGGCCGGGGTCCGAGGGGTCGGTGCTCATGGTTCTCCTTCTGTGCGAGTGCGGGTTCCAGTGTACCGGCAAGCGGTGCGCGGTTCCGTGCGTGGGCCACGAGTTCCCAGGTGGCCCGGGGTGCCGTCGTGAGTCGGCGGAGCGGTCAGCGCGTCGGGTCGTCGCCGCGGCTGAGGTCGTCCCAGGCGCCCACCGGGTCGGCGCTCGGGGCCGTCTCCACCTGGGTGAACCGGACCGCCTGGTACTTCTTCGACGGACCGGGCCACCGGCGGTGGGTGAGCACGGTCGCGAGCCCGGCGAGGCCGAGCACGACGCCGAGCACCAGGGTGATCGCCGGCCACGCGGTGAGCGTGGTCGCCGCGACGAGGTCGATGGTCGACTGACTTCCGGCCACGCCCGTGGCCTCGGTCACGGCCGCCGCGCCTGCGGTCGCCGGCGAGGCGAGCACCGCGATCGACGAGATCATGACGCAGGCGCCGATCACGGCCTCCAGCAGGCCGAGGATGATGCGGAACACCGGCCCGGCGATGGCCAGTGCCGCGACGAGGGCGAGACCGGCCAGGGCGAGTGCGGACAGAGCGGGAGCGGCGACGGAGCCGACCACGTCGAGCGCGCCGGAGTGTGGGCCGACGCCCACGAGGCTGATCGAGAGCCAGGTCTGGGTCCATGCCGCGAGGATGAGCGCGTCGGCGAGGACGGCGGTGACGAGGAGCAGGGTCTTCAGGCGGCGCTGACGACTGCGCAGAGCTCGTGACTCGAGCTCGTCAGCCGCGGACGGTTCGTCGGGCCTCGGCGGCTCCACCGGTCCGGACTGGGGTGCTGCAGTGCTCTCGGTCATGCTCCAACTCGATTCATGGTGTCGGCGTCGGTGCTGTGACGACGTCGAGGCTCCGGCCGTCGAAACAGCTGCGCGTCCCCGTGTGACAGGCGGCACCGTGCTGATCGACCTCCACCAACAGGGTATCCCCGTCGCAGTCGTAGGCGAGCGACCGGACGAACTGCACGTGGCCGGAGGTGTCCCCTTTGCGCCAGTACTCCTGTCGTGACCGGGACCAGTAGGTGACCCGCCCCTCGGTCATCGTCCGGCGGACGGCCTCGGCGTCCATCCACCCGAGCATGAGCACCTCGCGTGAGTCCCACTGCTGCACGATCGCGGGAAGCAGGCCATGCGCGTCGAAGGTGAGCTGGCCGATCGCGGTCTCCGGGTCGGCGCCCACCGGGATGGTGATGTCCGCGCTCATGCCCGCACCGTCCAACCGGCGTCGGCGAGTTCCTGTTTGACCTGGCCGATCGTCAACTCGCCGTTGTGGAAGACGCTCGCGGCGAGGACGGCGTCGGCACCCGCGGCGATGGCGGGTGGGAAGTCGGCGAGGCGGCCTGCTCCCCCGGACGCGATGACGGGAACCCGGCTGATCTCGCGCATGGCGCTGATGAGCTCGGTGTCGAACCCGGCCTTGGTGCCGTCGGCGTCGATCGAGTTCACCAACAGCTCGCCCGCACCGCGTTCGATCGCCTCGGCGGCCCAGGCGAGCGCGTCGAGCTCGGTCTCTCGTCGGCCGCCGTGTGTCGTGACGATCCATCCGGATGCGCTGCCGGCGTGTCGCTTCACGTCCAGGGAGAGGACGAGGACCTGAGCGCCGAATCGGTCGGCTATCTCCCCCAGCAACTCCGGCCGGGCGATCGCGGCGCTGTTCACGCCGACCTTGTCCGCTCCGCTGGCCAGCAGCCGGGAGACGTCCTGGGTCGAGCGGACCCCGCCGCCGACCGTGAGCGGGATGAAGACCTGCTCGGCGGTGCGGCTGACGAGGTCGTAGGTGGTGTCGCGTTCGGCCACGGTGGCCGTGACGTCGAGGAAGGTCAGTTCATCGGCGCCCTGCTCGGCGTAGCGCTTCGCGAGCTCGACCGGATCGCCGGCATCGCGGAGGTCGAGGAAGTTGACGCCCTTCACGACGCGCCCGTCGGCGACGTCGAGACAGGGGATGACTCGGGTGGCGAGTGACACGGAGGCCTCCGCAGGGCGACTGGGGCGGGTGATGATGGAGGGGCGACTCAGAGTCGGGCGGCGTGGATGGCCGTGACGAGGATGGCGCGTGCGCCGAGCTCGTAGAGGCGGTCCATGACGTCGTTCGCGTCGCCGCGAGGGATCATGACCCGGACCGCCACCCACTCTGGGTCGCGGAGCGGCGAGATCGTCGGCGACTCGATGCCACCGGCGACGGCGGTCGCCTGCTCGAGCAGCCGGACCGGGAGGTCGTAGTCGACGAGCACGTACTGCCGCGCGACGAGCACGCCCTGCAGGCGGCGGATGAGCGTCGCCGTGGTGGGCTTCGTCTCCGGCGACGCGATGAGCACGGCGGTGGAGTCGAGGATCACCGGGCCGAAGATGCCGAGGCCGGCCTTCCGGAGGGTCGTGCCGGTGGACACGACGTCCGCCACCGCGTCCGCGACCCCGAGCTGGACCGCCGATTCGACCGCACCGTCGAGGTGGACGAGCGTGGCATCCACACCGGCGTCGCGGAGGAAGTTGCCGACGAGGCCGGGGTAACTGGTGGCGACGGTCTTCCCCGCGAGATCGGAGAGCTCGGAGAATTCGTCGGCCGGACCGGCGAAGCGGAACGTCGAGCCGCCGAAGCCCAGCTCGGCGAGTTCGGTGGCGGCGGAGTGCGAGTCCAGGAGCAGATCGCGCCCCGTGATGCCGATGTCGAGGGCGCCGGAACCGACGTAGGTCGCGATGTCGCGCGGACGGAGGTAGAAGAACTCGACGTCGTTCCGTGCGTCGACGACGTGGAGCTCCTTGGTGTCGCGACGGGTCGCGTAGCCGGCCTCCTGCAGCATCTCGACGGCGGTCTCGGACAGCGAGCCCTTGTTGGGCACGGCGACTCTCAGCATGGGGTGACTTTCGTGTTGTGCGACGGTGTCTCGACAGGGTGATCAGGAGGCGCGGCGGATGCGCCGCGACGAGCTCCTACAGATGTCGGTAGACGTCGGCGGGGGTGAGCCCCTTCGCCACCATCATCACCTGCACGTGGTAGAGCAGCTGGGAGATCTCCTCGGCCGTCTCGGTGTCGCTCTGGTACTCGGCGGCCATCCACACCTCGGCGGCCTCCTCGACGATCTTCTTCCCGATGCCGTGCACACCCGTGTCCAGTTCGCGGACGGTGCCGGAACCCTCCGGCCGGGTCTCGGCCTTCAGGCGCAGCTCGTCGAACAGCTCGTCGAAGGTTTTCACGTGCTCCAGGGTACCGGTTCCGGGCGGCGGTGCGCACCGCGGACGCGCTCGACCGGCCCGCCGGGTCAGTGGGTGTGCGTCGACGCCTCGGCGGCGGCCCGGAGGAGCGCGATGTTCGACGCCGGATCGGAACCGCTGTAGACCGCCGACCCCGCGACGAAGGTGTCCGCGCCGGCGGCGGCAGCGATCCCGATCGTGTCCGCGGAGATCCCGCCGTCGACCTGGAGCCAGACGTCGAGACCGGTGCGCGCGACCTCGGCCGACAGCGCCTGCAGCTTCGGCATGGTCTCCGGCATGAACGACTGTCCGCCGAACCCCGGCTCGACCGTCATGACGAGCACCTGGTCGAACTCCGGCAGGAGTTCCAGGTACGGCTCGATGGGCGTGCCGGGCTTCACGGCGATCCCGGCGCGTGCCCCGATGGAACGCAGGCGTCTGGCGAGGGCGACGGGGTCGCTGGTGGCCTCGGCGTGGAACGTCACCGAGTACGCCCCGAGCTCGGCGTAGCCGGGAGCCCATCGATCGACGTCCGAGATCATGAGGTGGACGTCGAGCGGGACCGGAGACACGTCCTGGATGCGACCGACCATCTGCGGACCGAACGTGAGGTTCGGGACGAAATGGTTGTCCATGACGTCGACATGGACGAGGTCGGCGCTCGCGATCCGCTCCAGGTCGGCCTGGAGGTTCACGAAATCGGCGGACAGGATGCTCGGGTTGATGCGCGCGGACATGTGCTCGAGCCTATCGATCGACAGCGGGTCCGGCCGACTCCGCGGGCTTGCGAAGGAGGGCGATGTACATGGCGTCGGTGCCCTGGCGGTGCGGCCAGAGCTGGACCGCGCCACCGGGTGCCGCGGCGTCGAGCGGTTCGGTCGTGACCTGGTCGAGCACCGCGGAGGTGTCGAGCCGCTCCATCCCGGGATGGGCTCGCAGGGCGCTCTCCACGATCAGTGCCGTCTCGCCGACGTGCGGCGAACACGTCACGTACGCCACGATCCCGCCGGGAGCGAGCGCGGTGATGGCGGCATCGAGCAGTGAGCCCTGCAGACGGGTCAGCTCGGAGACGTCCTTCGGCGTCTTCCGCCACCGCGCCTCCGGTCGTCGTCGCAGCGCGCCGAGCCCGGTGCACGGGGCGTCGAGGAGGATGCGGTCGTAGGTCTCGGGATGCGCTGCCGCGAGCGTCGTGCCGTCGGCGGTCGAGACCGACACGTCGAGCGGGACACCTGCGAGGGCGCGCTCCACGAGACGGGCCCTGGCGGGGACCAGTTCGTTCGCGTCGAGGCGTGCCTCCCCGGCGAGGGCCTCGGCGGCCAGCAGCGCCGCCTTGCCCCCAGGCCCCGCACAGAGGTCGAGCCATCGCTCGCCGGACCGCACCGGCACCGCCCGCGTCAGCGCGAGCGCGGCGAGCTGCGAGCCCTCGTCCTGGACGCGGAGGCGCCCGCCGCCGGTCCCGACGAGTTGCACCGGGTCGCCGCCGGCGCTGCGGAAGCCGTACGGCGAGAACCGGTTGGGTTCGGCGTCCTCGGGCCGGTCGGCGAGCCCCGGGAGTGCGATGAGGTTCACCTGCGGGGCGAGGTTGTCCGCGGCCAGCGCGTCCTCGAGTTCGTCGCCGCGGTCCTGCAGATCGAGCGCCTGTCTGATGGCCCGAACGACCCACGCCGGGTGTGCGGTGCTCACGGCCAGGCGATCGGTGTCGTTCGTGGCCTCAGCCAGCAGGATCCGCTCCCACTCGGCGGGTTCGGTCCGCGAGATGGTGCGGAGGACGCCGTTGGTGAAGCCGGCTGCGGACCGTGAACCCGCGGAGCGGGCGAGCTCGACCGACTCGTTCACGGCGGCGTGGCCTGGGACGCGCATGGAGAGCAGCTGATGGGCTCCGAGCCGCAGGACGTCGAGGATCGCGTCGTCGATCTCGGTCACGGGACGCTTGGCGGCGTGCGCGATGACCCGATCGTAGTACCCGCGTCGGCGGAGGGTGCCGTACGTCAGTTCGGTCGCGAGGCCCGCGTCCGCCGGACTCAACTTCGCCTCGGCCAGCCGGTGCGGCAGGAGGAGGTTCGCGTAGGAGTCCGAGGTGCTGACGGCGTGGATGACGTCGAAGGCCACTCGGCGTGCCGGCTGCACGGTCGCCGAGTCACGCGGACGCGTGGGACGCTGGCGTCCTCGACGGGGTTCCACGTCGCGGGGCCGTCGGTCGCGGCGTCGCTGGCCCTCGGGCTGCTGGCCGCTCACGCGGTGACCAGCCGATCGGTTCCCGTGGACGCACCGCGCCACCAGTCGGCGGCCGGCATCGCCGTCCGTCCCGCCGGCTGCACCTCCAGGAGTTGCAACGGGGTGTCCGCCGTGCCGACCAGGACGAGGCCGTCGACGGACACGATCGTCCCGGGCGCCGGCGGATCCGTCGGCATGGTCGATGCGGGGACGGCGCGGTGCACCTTCACCCGTGCCTCGTCGAGGACGGTGAACGCGCCCGGCTCGGGGGTGACCCCGCGGATCTGCGACCACACGTCGGCGACGGGGCGGTCCCAGACGATCCGGCCGTCCTGGCCGTCGAGCTTCGGCGCGAGGGACACCTCGCCCTGCTGCGGGGCCGCGACCGCGGTGCCGGCGGCGATGGCGGCGACGACCTCGGCAGTGAGCGGTGCGCCGAGCTCGGCGAGCCGGTCGAGGAGCTCCCCCGACGTCTCGCCCTCGCCGATCGGCGTCTCCACGGTGGCGAAGACGTCTCCGGCGTCAAGAGCCGGCACGAGCTGGAAGACCGACGCGCCGGTGACCGCGTCTCCGGCCATCACGGACCGCTGGACGGGCGCCGCGCCGCGCCAGGCCGGCAGCAACGAGAAGTGCAGATTGATCCAACCGTGTGCCGGCGCGGACAGGAGGGGTTCGCGGACGAGCCCGCCGTACGCGACGATCACGCCGAGTTCCGCACGGAGCGCGACGATCCGCGCCGTCGCGTCGTCGTCGAGACGTGCGGCGCGGATGACCGGGAGCCCGAGCCGTTCGGCGGCCGCTGCCACCGGCGACGGGGTCAGGACCCGCTTGCGGCCGAGCGGGGCGTCGGGTCGGGTCACGACGGCCGCGATCTCGTGCCCGGCCGAGACGAGGGCGTCGAGCGTCGGGACGGCGACGGCGGGGGTGCCGGCGAAGACCAGCCTCATGCGGTTCGGACTTCGTGGACGGGGTGGATCATGACAGCATCTCCGGATCGTCGAATCGTACTCTGAGTGTAGGCGGGGCTTTCGGCGCCCGCCTGTCGGGGGTCGGCCGTCGACGCTTCGCCGCCTGCGCGACAACGGTCGCCCGCAACTGCTCGGCGACCGCCCTGGCATGGCCGTAGTCGACCCGCAGGATCGCGACGCTGTCGCCCGCCTCGTCGACGGTCGGGCCGAGCACGCGGCTCCGGTATTCGGCGGGCAGCGCGGCGAGAGCGGCATCGACGGCGTCGCGGGTGCCGGTGAGGGTCGCGCTCCGGACCGCGGGAGGGAACCCGAGCTCTCGGCGCTCGGCGAGCTCCTCGCTCGCGAACCGCGGTTGCTGCCAGAGGGCGAAGGCGTTCGCCACGGGGGCCTCGACGCCGATCAGCAGCACCGGCGCGCGTGGAGCGGCCAGGGCTGCGGCGTTCGACCACCACCGTAGGCAGTCCTCGGCGACACGGAGCGACTCCCGCGCCAGCATGCGGTCGGCGTCGACCAGGAGGACGGCGGCATAGCCGCCCGCAGCGACGGGCTCCGCGCCTCGGGTCGCGATCACCAGCGCCGGCTCCGGGCCGACCTCGAACTTGGGGGCGTCGCCGTCCGACACCACGACCCGGTACCGGGGGAACGCCCGGCCAAGTTCCTCGGCGGTCCGGCCGGTGCCGGCGGCCGTGACACGGAACGCGGTGTCGTGACAGGTCTCGCACGACCACCCAGCCGCGAGGTGACCGCACCACCGGCAGGAGGGCTGCGAACGGGCTGTGACGAGTTGGAGCGGACCGTGGCACACCGAGCAGTGGGCCCTCGTCCCGCACCGACGACAGGCGAGGTGCGGCGCGTACCCCGGCCGCGCGACCTGGACCAGCACGGGTCCGTGATGCAGTGCCTCGTCGACCGCGCGCCAGGCGCTCGACGGGATCCTCGCCTGGCTCGTCATGGCGTCGTCGCCACTCGCCCGGGACACGACGACTCTCGGTCGTATCGGCGGGGTCGGTGCGACCTCGCGCAGCCAGCCGAGTTCGACGAGTCGCTGCGCCTCGGTACTGCGTGAGTGCGCGGCGAAGACGAGGGCGGATCCGCTCATCTCCTGCCGGGTCAACGCGACGTCGCGCGCGTGCACATAGGGGGCGAGCTGTTCCTGGTGGAGGGGGTCGCCGTCGTCCCAGAGGGCGATGAGTCCGAGGTCGTGGGCCGGTGCATAGACGGCCGACCGGTTGCCGACGACGATCCGGGGCACCGGATGCAGTCCGTCCAGGTAGGAGCGGTAGCGAGCAGCCGGGGTCTGCTTGGCGTCGGCCCTCGCGACCGCGGCACCGACACCGAGGTCGTCGAGCGCCGCCAGGAGGTGTTCGACGTCCCGGTAGTCGGGGACGCACAGGATCGCACTCCTCCCCTCGGACAGCTGGTTCACGGCGAGAGCCGCCAGCGTGAAGGACCAGTCGGGGAGCCACACGCCCGCGCTCGTCGCGGTCAGGGTGGGGATCGCGCTGATCGCGTACCGCTCCCCCGGCACGAGACGGTCGAGGGTGCCGGGGGCGAACCCCGGGACGGTGCGCCGCTCGACCGACGGAGGCTCCGGCGGGGTCGCGGCCGCCCAGGTCTTCTCCACCCGGACCTGTCGCGGCGGGATGGCGAGACGCAGGACGTCCATGGCGCTGCCGGCGCTGCGATCCGCGACACGGCGTGCGAGCGTCCACAGGCTCGGGGTCAGGACCGGCACCGACGAGACGACCGAGCTCAAGGGGCTGAGCGCTCCGCCGAACTCGCTCGAGTCGGCGAGGTCGACGATGAACCCGTTCGCCGACCGACCCGCCGAGCGCAGCGGGACCGAGACGCGCGCGCCGAGCACGGCGTCGTCGGCCAGTTCGTCGGGGATGGCGTAGTCGAACAGGTGGTCGAGCTGTGGCAACGGGGAGTCGAGCACCACCCTGGCGACCCTCGCGCCGACCACGGCTACAGCCCGGCTGCTGACCGCAACGCCTCCACCCGGTCGAGACGCTCCCACGTGAAGTCGGGGAGCTCGCGGCCGAAGTGCCCGTACGCCGCCGTGGCGGCGTAGATGGGGCGGATCAGGTCGAGGTCGGCGATGATCGCGGCCGGACGGAGGTCGAAGACGTCGCGGATCGCGCGCGTGATGTCGGCCTCCGGCACATGGGCCGTCCCGAAGGTCTCGACGTAGAGTCCGACCGGCGCGGCCTTGCCGATGGCGTAGGCGACCTGCACCTCGAGACGTTCGGCGAATCCGGCGGCGACCGCGTTCTTCGCCACCCAGCGCATGGCGTACGCGGCCGAGCGGTCCACCTTCGACGGGTCCTTCCCGCTGAAGGCCCCACCGCCGTGTCGAGCCGCTCCGCCGTAGGTGTCGATGATGATCTTGCGTCCGGTGAGCCCGGCGTCGCCCATCGGGCCACCGACGACGAAGATGCCGGTCGGGTTGATCAGGTGCGTCACGTTCGAGCTGTCGAGCTCGACCGTCGCGAGGACCGGTTCGATGACGTGACGCTGGACGTCGCGGCGCAGCTGCTCCGTGGAGACACCCGGATTGTGCTGCGTGGAGACCACGACCGTCTCCACGGTCTTCGGGAGGAAGCCGTCGTACCCGATGGTGACCTGGGTCTTGCCGTCCGGGCGCAGGTAGTCGAGCTGGCCGGACTTGCGTACCTCGGCGAGTCGCTCTGCGAGACGGTGCGCGATCCAGCTGGGCAGCGGCATGTACTGCGGCGTCTCGGTGGTCGCGAACCCGAACATGATGCCCTGGTCGCCGGCGCCCTGGAGGTCGTAGGCGTCGACGCTGGACTGTTCGCGGGATTCGAAGGCGTGGTCGACTCCGGCGGCGATGTCGGCGGACTGCGAGCCGATCGACACGCTCACACCGCAGGAGTCGCCGTCGAATCCGATGTCGGACGAGGTGTAGCCGATGGACCGGATGCGCTCGCGGACGATCGTCGGGATGTCGACGTAGCCGCTCGTGGAGACCTCACCGGCGACATGGACGAGCCCGGTGGTGACGAGTGTCTCGACGGCGACTCGACTGCGCGGATCCACCTCGAGGAGCGCGTCGAGGATGCTGTCCGAGATCTGGTCGCAGATCTTGTCGGGATGCCCCTCGGTCACGGATTCGGAGGTGAACAGGCGCAGCTCGGTCATGCGGTCTCCCGTCGGAAGTGGTGATGCGATGGTGGAGGGATCGGCCGTCGTGGTGTTCCGGGGCCCGACCGTTGATCACTCTAGTCGAGGCCTCGGACACGTCGTCCGCCTGTGACGCAGGGCGTCGCGGTGGCGGGAACGGGCCCGACACGACGAATCCGCCGGTCGTCTGGCGCCCGGCGGATTCGTCGTGGTGAAGCGTTATTCGGCGATCGGCTTGATCTGGAGCTTGTCCTCGTTGATCTCGTGCATCGCGATCGAGAGCGGCTTGTCCTCGACGGACGAGTCGACCAGCGGCCCGACGTTGTCGAACAGGCTGCCCTCGTGGAGGTCGGCGTAGTAGTCGTTGATCTGGCGCGCGCGCTTGGACGCGAAGATCACGAGTGCGTACTTGGACTCGACCTTGGTGAGCAGGGAGTCGATGGGCGGGTCGATGATGCCCTTGAGCTTGTCAGCCATGCAGGTTCACACTCCTCGTGTGGTTGTGTTCGGGGAAGATCGGATCGATGCGGGGTGCGCGTCGGACGTCAATCCCCGTGAATCTTCATCAAGTCTACGACCTCTTGGGCCGCGCGGGCCACGTCGTCGTTGACGACACGGTGGTCGAACTCGTCCGCGGCGGCCAGTTCGACCTTCGCAGTACGCAGTCGACGCTCCCGTTCCTCCTCGTCCTCGGTGCCCCGTCCGACGAGTCGACGGACCAGTTCGTCCCAGCTCGGCGGCAGCAGGAACACCAGGGTCGCCTCCGGCATCGCCTCCCGGACCTGCCTGGCGCCCTGGATGTCGATCTCGAGCAGCGCGCTGTCGCCGGCTGCGAGCGCACGCTCGATCGGCTCGCGTGGCGTGCCGTAGCGGTACGCGTTGTGGACCGTGGCGTGCTCGAGCAGGCGGTCGCCCTCGATGAGGCCGTCGAACTCGGCGTCGGTCACGAAGTAGTAGTTCACCTCGTGCTGCTCCCCGGGCCGCGGCTTGCGCGTCGTGGCCGAGACGGAAAGATGCACCTCCGGGTAGTGGTCGCGGATGTACGCGGCGACCGTCCCCTTGCCGACGGCCGTCGGACCGGCGAGCACGACGAGTCGGCTGCGCGCCGTGCCCGGGTAGCGCTCGGCGATGAAGGCGCGGAGGCGATCCCGCTGCAGTCGACCGAGACCGCCGAGGCGCTTGACCGAGGAGATACCGAGCGATTCGAGGATCCGCCCGAGTTTGGTGACGCCGACACTCGGGATGCTGAGGAGGTATTCGGTGATGCGGATGCCGCCCTCGATGCCGTCCGGATCGGCGGTCGCGGCGTCGAGCACCTCCAACGGGGTGCGGGCGCCGGAGGCGATGGAGGCCTTGACGGTCGCGCGGGCGCGACGTTTGCGAACGGCCTCACGTGACGCGGCGGCCCGGTCGACCTCCGGCATGTTCCTGCTGGGCTGGTTCTGCTCCTGGTCAACCACGGGCGCTCCTCACGGCTGCGACGGAACGTTCGACGGCGTCCGCGATCCCCGAGGGTCCGGCGGCGAGGATGCTCCGGGACTCGGAGACGATGACGCCCGGCGCGAGGTCGCCGTAGATGGATCCGAGGTCGGCGACCGCGGCTCCCTGGTGGCCGAAACCGGGTGCCAGGATCGGGAGCGTGGTCGTCGGCGGTACCGCCGTCAGGCCGAACTCCTCGAGACGGAGCGTGGCACCGATGACCGCGCCGATCGAACCGGTCGATCCGGGGTGGTGCCGTGCGTTCCAGTGGTCGATCTCGTCGAGCATCGACGCCGCGACGGTGAGGCCGGCGCCGTCCTCGGCGAGCTGGACGTCGCGACCCTCCGGGTTCGAGGTCGCCGTCAGCACGAACACGCCCTTGCCGTGCTGCTCGGCGAGCTCGAGTGCCGGGTGCAGTGAGCCGAAGCCGAGATAGGGGTTCACGGTGAGGGCGTCGACCTCCAGCGGTGAACCGGGGGTCAGCCACGCCTCGGCATAGCCCTCCATGCTCGTCCCGATCTCGCCGCGCTTGGCGTCGCCGATCACGAGGAGCCCGGCGTCGCGTGCCGCTGCGAGGACCCCTTCGAGGGCGATGTACCCGGCCGACCCGAACCGTTCGAAGAACGCCGCCTGCGGCTTGACGATCCCGGCGCGACCGGCTGCGGCCTCGACGACGGCGAGGCCGAAGGCCCCCGCGCCGGCGGCGGTGTCGGGCAGGCCCCACGCCTCGAGCAGGAAGCGGTGCGGATCGATGCCGACGCAGAGTCGGCCCGACCGGACGAAGACCTCGTCCAGCCGGGTTCCGAAGGAAGCCGTCACGAGCGCGCAGCCCGATCGAGTGCGTACTCCTGGAGGGAGCGGACCTCGAAGCCACCGCCGAGCGCCTCGAAGGAGCCGACCGCGGCGGTGAGCTGCGCGATCGTCGTGAAGAGCGGCTTGTCGGCCGCGACGGCGGCCGCGCGGATCTCGTAGCCGTCCGCGCGAGCCGACCGGCCACTCGGGGTGTTGATGACCATGTCGACCTCGTCGCGGTTGATCAGGTCGACGATCGAGTCGTCCTCGCCCGCGGCCGTGGTCTCGCTGTACTTGCGCACCGTCCGGGCACTGATGCCGTTCCGGTTCAGCACTTCGGCCGTGCCGTCGGTCGCGAGGATGTCGAACCCGAGCTGCTGGAGGCGCAGCACCGGCAGGATGATCGAACGCTTGTCGCGGTCGGAGACCGAGACGAACACCGTTCCGCTCGACGGCAGGCCGCCGTAGGCCGCCTCCTGGCTCTTCGCGAACGCGCGCGGGAAGTCCTTGTCGATGCCCATCACCTCGCCGGTGGAGCGCATCTCCGGGCCGAGCACGCTGTCGACGATCTGGCCGTCCTTCGTGCGGAAGCGCTTGAAGGGCAGCACGGCCTCCTTGACCGACACCGGGGAGTCGATCGGGACACGGGATCCGTCGACCGGGGGCAGGAGCCCCGAGTCCTTGAGCTCGGCGACCGTCGCGCCGGTCATGATGAGCGAAGCGGCCTTGGCCAGCGGGATGCCGAGCGCCTTCGACACGAACGGCACCGTGCGGGACGCACGCGGGTTCGCCTCGATGACGTAGAGGATGCCGGCGCCGATCGCGAACTGCACGTTCAGGAGACCACGCACGCCGATCCCCTGGGCGATCGCGAGCGTCGCGTTCCGCACGCGGTCGATCTCGGCGCGACCGAGCGAGACGGGCGGCAGGGTGCAGCTCGAGTCGCCCGAGTGGATACCGGCCTCCTCGATGTGCTCCATGACGCCGCCGATGTAGAGCTCCTCGCCGTCGAACAGGGCGTCGACGTCGATCTCGATCGCGTCGTCGAGGAAGTGGTCGACGAGCAGCGGCTGGGCCGGGCCCACGATGCCCTGGTCCTCGATGCGCACGAAGTAGTCCGTGAGCGATGCGCTGTCGTAGATGATCTCCATGCCGCGTCCGCCGAGCACGAAGCTCGGGCGGACGAGGACCGGGTAGCCGATCTCCTCGGCGACGCGCAGCGCACCCTCGATCTCCACCGCGGTGCCGTTCTTCGGTGCGACGAGGCCGGCGGCGTCCAGGATCTCCTGGAACTGGCCGCGCTCCTCGGCGAGGTCGATGGCGGTCGGCGTGGTGCCGAGGATCGGGACGCCTGCGGCCTCGAGACCCTTCGCGAGCCCGAGCGCCGTCTGGCCGCCGAGCTGGACGACGACACCGACGAGTTCGCCCGACTCGCTCTCGGCGTGGATGACCTCGAGGACGTCCTCGAGCGTGAGCGGCTCGAAGTAGAGCCGGTCGCTCGTGTCGTAGTCCGTCGAGACGGTCTCCGGGTTGCAGTTGATCATGATCGTCTCGAAACCGGCGGCCTGCAGCGCGAAGGACGCGTGCACGCAGGAGTAGTCGAACTCGATCCCCTGGCCGATGCGGTTCGGGCCGGACCCGAGGATGACCACTTTGCGGCGGTCGCTCGCGACCACCTCGGTCTCCGTGTCGTAGCTCGAGTAGTGGTACGGGGTGAGGGCCGGGAACTCGCCGGCGCACGTGTCGACCGTCTTGTAGACCGGGCGGACACCCAGGATGTGGCGGACCTCACGCACCTCCTGCTCGCCGAACCCGCGCAGCTGACCGATCTGCGCGTCCGAGAAGCCGTGGTTCTTCGCGGTCCGGAGCACCTCGGTGTCGAGGCGGTCCGCCGCGGCGATCCAGTCGGCGACGTCGTTGATGAGGACGATCTGGTCGATGAACCACGGGTCGATCTTGGTGGCCTCGAAGACCTGCTCGGCGGTGGCACCCTTGCGGAGCGCCTGCTGCACGACGACGATGCGGCCGTCGGTCGGGGTCTTCATGACCTCGAGCAGCTCTTCGACGCTGCGGGACTCATCGCTCCAGTGGAAGCTGGAACCGCGCTTCTCGAGCGACCGCAGCGCCTTCTGCAGGGCGGTGGCGTAGTTGCGTCCGATCGCCATCGCCTCACCCACCGACTTCATGGTGGTCGTGAGCGTCGGGTCGGCGGCGGGGAACTTCTCGAACGCGAAGCGCGGGACCTTCACGACGACGTAGTCGAGCGTGGGCTCGAAGCTCGCGGGCGTGACCTTCGTGATGTCGTTCGGGATCTCGTCGAGTCGGTACCCGATGGCCAGCTTCGCCGCGATCTTCGCGATCGGGAAGCCGGTCGCCTTCGAAGCGAGGGCACTCGAACGAGAGACGCGCGGGTTCATCTCGATGACGATGATGCGGCCGTCGGCCGGGTCGACCGCGAACTGGATGTTGCAGCCTCCGGTGTCGACGCCGACCGCGCGGATGATGTCGATGCCGATGTCGCGGAGCTTCTGGTACTCGCGGTCCGTCAGCGTCAGGGCGGGGGCCACCGTGATGGAGTCCCCGGTGTGCACGCCGACCGGGTCGACGTTCTCGATCGAGCAGACGACGACGGTGTTGTCGGCCGTGTCGCGCATGAGCTCGAGCTCGTACTCCTTCCAGCCGAGGATCGACTCCTCGAGGAGCACCTCGGTGGTCGGGCTCTGGTGGAGGCCGTCACCGACGATCCGGCGCAGTTCCGCCTCGGTGTACGCGAAGCCTGAGCCGAGACCGCCCATGGTGAACGAGGGGCGGACGACCAGCGGGTAGCCGAGGTCCTCGGCGTAGCCGACGGCCTCCTCGACCGTGTGGGCGATGTACGAGCGGGCCACGTCCGCGCCCGCGTCGAGCACGAGCTGCTTGAAGATCTGGCGGTCCTCGCCCTTGTTGATCGCCTCGAAGTTCGCGCCGATGAGCTCGACGTCGTACTTCTCGAGGATGCCGTGCTCGTGCAGCTGGATCGCGGCGTTCAACGCCGTCTGGCCGCCGAGGGTCGGGAGGATCGCGTCGGGCTTCTCCTTCGCGATGATCGTCTCGATGACCTGCCAGGTGATCGGCTCGACGTAGGTCGCGTCGGCGAAGTCGGGGTCGGTCATGATGGTCGCCGGGTTCGAGTTGACGAGGATGACGCGGACGCCCTCCTCGCGCAGCACGCGGCATGCCTGGGTGCCCGAGTAGTCGAACTCGGCGGCCTGCCCGATGACGATCGGCCCGGAGCCGATGACGAGGACGCTGTTGATGTCGTCGCGCTTGGGCACTAGTTGTTCTCCTTGGTGCTGGAAGTGGTGGCGTGGCCGGTCACGAGGTCGCGGAACCGGTCGAAGAGGTAGACCGCGTCGTGCGGACCCGAGGCGGACTCGGGGTGGTACTGGACCGAGAACGCGGGGATGTCGATGCAGTTGATGCCCTCGACGACCTCGTCGTTCAGGCTGTAGTGGCTGACCTCCGCGAGGCCGAACCCGGCGGGCGTCTCGTGGCGGCCCTCGATCGGCAGGTCCACCGCGAAGCCGTGGTTCTGCGAGGTGATCTCCACCCGACCGGTCGCCTTGTCGAGGACCGGCTGGTTGATCCCACGGTGGCCGAATGGCAGCTTGTAGGTCTCGAAGCCGAGCGCGCGGCCGAGCAGCTGGTTGCCGAAGCAGATGCCGAAGTACGGGACGCCCGCGCGGAGCACGTCCTGCAGGAGGGCGACGTGCGCGTCGCTCGCAGCCGGGTCGCCGGGTCCGTTGGAGAAGAACAGGGCGCTCGGTTCGAGCGCGAGGACCTCGGCCGAGGTCACCGACTGCGGCAGCACCACGACGTCGAAGCCGCGAGCGGCGAGGTGGTTGAGCGTCGAGGTCTTGACGCCGAGGTCGAGGACCGCGACGGAACCGACGCGCTCCCCCACCGCCGGCACGGTGTACTGCTCGGTCGTGGAGACCTGGCTCGACAGGTTCAGACCGGCCATCTGCGCGCCGGCGCGGACGAGACTGAGCTGTTCGGCGCCGGACAACTCGAAGTCCTCACCGGAGAACACGCCGCCGCGCATGGAACCGGCGGAACGGATGTGCCTCGTCACCGCGCGGGTGTCGATGCCGCTGATGCCCACGACGCCGTCCTGGACGAGTTCGTCGTCGAGCGAGCGGTCCGCTCGGAAGTTGGAGACGACGCGCGACGCGTCGCGCACCACGTATCCGGCGACCCAGACACGGGCGGACTCCATGTCCTCGCGGTTGACGCCGGTGTTGCCGATGTGGGGCGCGGTCATCAGGACGATCTGTCCGGCGTAGGACGGGTCGGTCAGCGTCTCCTGGTAGCCGGTCATGCCGGTGGCGAAGACGACCTCGCCGAGCGTGCGGCCGGTCGCGCCGTAGGCGTGCCCGACGTAGCGGTTGCCGTCCTCGAGGACGAGTACCGCTGGACTGGGTGGGGTGAAGGAGGTCATGGTCAAGCCCTCTCGTGAGGCGGTGGGGTGGAGTCGTCGGCCGAGGTGACGTCGGCGACGGTGTCTGAGGTGCCGGTCGGCCGGAGTCCGGCGTCCGCGGCGGGGATGAGGCTCGTGACGATGTCGATGATGCGGGCGCGGTCCGCCTGCTCGAGGACGCGGAAGGTGCTGTCCGCGATCACCGTCGGGACGGGACGCCAGCTCAGGCGGATGAGCCCGCCCGGCTCGACGACCCGGTCGATCGTGAGGTTGGTCTGGTCGACGCCGACGATGCTCGTCGCCGGGATGAACGTCGGCCGCTCCCCCGGGACGTCGACGACGACTCCGGCGGCTCCCAGTTCGAGCGTGACCCGGGATCGGTAGCGCAGTCCCTGCAACGCCAGCCGTTCGAGCGGCTGGTCGTGCTTCGACGTCGCGACGTAGAGGACCTCGACCGTCAGTGACGGGACCGGCCGCGGGTCGGGGAGCTCTGCGAGGGGACCGACCTGGGCGTCGCGCGCGACGCGGCGTCGCCAGGCGAAGCCCATGAGGGCGAGGATGCCGAGGAGGACGAGGGCGACGAGGACGGCCGCGAGGATCCGCCCGTCCATCAGCGCTCGACCTCCGCGGATCGCGCGGCGCGGCGTGCTGCGGCCGCGACCTGCTCCGTCGGGAGCACGGCGCCGTCCAGGACGGTCGCGTAGCCACGGTGGAAGGTGGCGACGACGCGGCCGGGCAGCTCCAGGCCGAGGTAGGGCGAGTTCACGCCCTTGCCGGCAAGGTCGGCCGTGCCGAACGGACGAGTGGCGGCGGTGTCGTAGAGCACGACCTCCGCCGGAGCTCCGGCCTCGATCGAAGCCCCCTGCCCGGTGATCCGTCCGATCCTCGCCGGCGTCGCCGAGAGCACCCGGGCGACGTCGTTCCAGTCCAGGAGCCCGGTCGCGACCATCGACGCATGCACGACGGAGAGGGCGGACTCGAGGCCCACCATGCCGTTCGCGGCGGCGTCCCACTCGCAGTCCTTGGCCTCGACCGGGTGCGGTGCGTGGTCCGTCGCGACGACGTCGATCGTGCCGTCCGCGAGTGCCTCGCGCAGCGCCTGGACGTCCTCCGCCCGTCGCAGGGGCGGGTTCACCTTGTACCGGGCGTCGTAGCTCGCCACCAGCTCCTCCGTGAGCAGCAGGTGGTGCGGCGTGACCTCGGCCGTGACGGGGATGCCTCGGGCCTTCGCCCAGCGGATGACGTCGACGGACCCTGCCGTCGAGACGTGGCAGATGTGGAGGCGGGAACCCACATGCTCGGCGAGGAGGACGTCGCGGGCGATGATCGACTCCTCGGCGACCGCAGGCCACCCGGTGAGCCCGAGTTCGCCGGAGAGGGCGCCCTCGTTCATCTGCGCACCGACGGTGAGCCGGGGTTCCTGCGCGTGCTGGGCGATCACACCGTCGAAGGCCTTCACGTACTCCAGCGCGCGGCGCATGAGCAGCGGGTCGGACACGCAGAGACCGTCGTCCGAGAAGACCCGGACCTCGGCACGTGAGGAGGCCATGGCGCCGAGTTCGGCGAGCCGCTCTCCGGCGAGGCCGACCGTCACGGCACCGATCGGCTGCACCGTCGCGTACCCGGCGCGTTCACCGAGCGACTGTTCCTGCTCGACGACCCCGGCCGTGTCGGCCACCGGCGAGGTGTTGGCCATCGCGAACACCGCGGTGAAGCCGCCGGCGGCTGCGGCACGCGTACCGGTGAGCACCGTCTCGCTCTGCTCGAACCCGGGTTCCCGGAGATGCGTGTGGAGGTCGACGAGCCCGGGGAGAGCGAGGAGGCCGTCCGCGTCGACGACGGTCGCGCCGACGGCGCTCAGCCCGGTGCCGCGTTCCGCGATCCGTCCGTCGCGCAGGAGGAGGTCGGTGCGTGTCCCGTCGGCGAGCGTCGCTCCGGTGATCAGCGTGACGTCGTGGTTCGAAGTGGGCTCAGACACGGGTGGATTCCTCTCGATCGCCGGACAGCAACAGGTACAACGCGGCCATCCGGACCGACACCCCGTTGGCGACCTGTTCGAGGACGGTCGACCGGGGTGAGTCGGCTGCCCCGGACGAGATCTCCAGACCGCGGTTCATCGGCCCGGGGTGCATGACAATGCTAGCCGGATCGAGGCGGGCGAGTCGCTCGTCGTCGAGCCCCCAGCGCCTGGAATACTCCCGGCTGTTCGGGAAAAAGGCGGCGTGCATGCGTTCGGACTGGATCCGGAGCATCATCAGCACGTCGGGACGCTGGGCGATCGCGTCGTCCAGGTCGTAGCGGACGGTGGCCGGCCACGGGCCGAGGTCCACCGGAAGCAGTGTCGGCGGGGCGACGAGAGTCACCTCGGCGCCGAGCGTGTCGAGCAGCCAGACGTTCGAGCGGGCGACCCGGGAATGCAGGATGTCGCCGACGATCGTCACCGCCACCCCGTCGAGCGCGCGACCGCGGGAACGCTCGCCGTGGAGGCGCTTGCGCATCGTGAACGCGTCCAGGAGGGCCTGCGTCGGGTGCTCGTGCGTCCCGTCCCCCGCGTTCAGGATGCCGGCGTCGATCCACCCGCTGTCGGCGAGGGTCTGCGGCGCACCGGAGGCGGAGTGTCGGATCACGACGGCGTCGGCGTGCATCGCGGCGAGGGTCTGTGCGGTGTCCTTCAGACTCTCGCCCTTCGAGACGCTCGACCCCTTCGCGCTGAAGGTGATGACGTCTGCGGACAGCCGTTTTGCGGCAGCCTCGAACGAGATGCGCGTGCGGGTCGAGTCCTCGAAGAAGAGGTTGACGACCGTCTTCCCACGGAGGGTCGGGAGCTTGCGGACCTCACGGAACTGCGTCTCGGCCATGTCCTCCGCGACGTCGAGGATCTCGATCGCCTCGTCGCGGGTGAGGGTCTTCGTCGACAGCAGGTGCCTCATTCGCCGCTCCCCTCGATCGTCACGGAGTCGTCGCCGTCGAACTCGGTGAGCCGGACGAAGATGCGCTCCGCCTGCGAGGAGGGCAGGTTCTTCCCCACGAAGTCGGGCCGGATCGGGAGCTCGCGGTGCCCGCGGTCGACGAGCGCGGCGAGCCGCACGACGCGCGGGCGGCCCAGGTCGGTCAACGCGTCGAGTGCGGCGCGGATCGTGCGTCCCGAGTACAGGACGTCGTCGACGAGGACGACCGTGCGCCCGTCGATCCCTTGCGGCGGCAGTGTCGTGGGCTGCGGTGCACGGGTCGGGTGCTTCGCCAGGTCGTCGCGGTACATCGTGACGTCGAGTGCACCCGAGACGATGGTCGCGCCCGAGATCGAGGAGATCGTGGCGGCGATCCGCTTCGCGAGGATGACCCCGCGCGTCGGGATGCCGAGGATCACGAGGTCGTCTGCTCCGCGGTTGGACTCGAGGATCTCGTGGGAGATCCGAGTCAACGCCCGCGCGATGTCAGCTTCGTGCAGCACGGTACGTGCGCTCATCGCCGACTCCCTTCTCCGCCTCTCTGGACGGTCTTAAAGGTTGTCTTGGTCAACACCCGAGCCTAGCAGTCGGATCAGGCCTCGTAGAGCTCCAACGGGAGGCCGTCGGGATCGAAGAAGAACAGCATCTTGCGCGAGGTGTGCGGGTCGATCCGGACGTCTTCGACGCGGACACCCAGCTCGACCAGCCGCGCGTGGCCGGCATCGACGTCGTCGACGGCGAAGGCGAGGTGCCGCAGCCCGAGCGCTTCGGGCCCGGATGCGCGCGCCGGCGGGTCAGGGAAGGAGAACAACTCGATGAGGTACTCACCGTTCAGGGCGAGGTCGCCCATCCAGGAGTCGCGCTCGGCCCGGTACACCTCGGTGAGCAGCTCGCAGCCGAGCACCGAGGTGTAGAAGCGCTTGGAGCGCTCGTAGTCGCTGGCGATGATCGCGATGTGGTGCACGCGCTTCAGCGGCAGGGCTGCACCGGTCTCGTCGCTCATCGTCACCGCGGGTTGATCTGCGAGATCTTGCCGAGCAGGCCGTTGATGAAGCCGGCCGAGTCGTCGGTCGACAGCGTCTTGGCCGCCTCGACCGCTTCGTCGATGGCGACGCCGTGCGGCACCTCGTCGTTGAACAGGATCTCCCAGATCGCGATCCGGAGGATGGCCCGGTCGACCGTGGGCATCCGCGCGAGCGTCCAGCCCTGCGCGTACGTCTCGATCTGCTCGTCGATCTCCTCGGCGTGGTCACCGACACCGTCGACGATCTCCCTCGCATACAACCACGAGGCCTGGCGGTCGGGCTCGCTGACGGCGCGAGACGCTTCCGCGGACAGGACTTCAGCGAGGGTCTGCTGACGGACGTCGGCCTGGTACAGCAGATCGAGGGCGCGCTTGCGCGCCTTGGTACGAGCGCTCACTCGTTGACGCGACCGAGGTAGTCACCCGTACGGGTGTCGACCTTGACCTTGGTGCCGGTCTCGAGGAAGAGCGGGACCTGGATCTCGTAGCCGGTCTCGACGGTCGCCGGCTTCGTGCCGCCGGTCGAGCGGTCGCCCTGGAGCCCGGGTTCCGTGTAGGTGACCTCGAGGATGACCGACGCGGGGAGCTCGACGTAGAGCGGGTTGCCGTTGTTGAGTGCGACCGTGACGTCCTGGTTCTCGAGGAGGAAGTTCTTGGTGTCGCCGACGACGACGGCGGGGATGGTGATCTGGTCGTAGTCGCTCTTGTCCATGAAGACGAAGGAGTCGCCGTCCGCGTACAGGTAGGTGAAGTCGCGGCGGTCGACGTTCTCGACGTCGATCTTCGTGCCGGCGTTGTACGTCTTGTCGACGACCTTGCCGGTCATGATGTTCTTCATCTTGGTGCGGACGAACGCGCCACCCTTGCCCGGCTTGACGTGCTGGAACTCGATCACCGTCCAGAGCTGCCCGTCGATGTTCAGGACGATGCCGTTCTTGATGTCAGCGGTAGAAGCCATGCGCGAGAATGTCCGTTCGTGGAAAGTGTGCGGCCGGATACGACCCAACGAACGAGTGTAACCGCTGCGAGGACCCGTGACCAATGCACCCGTGGTGGACCAGGGCGCCGCGCACGTCACTCGGCGCTGCGGCGCACCACGAGGTCGAGGGCGAGGCGGTACGAGTCGAAGCCGAAACCGGCGATCACGCCGGTCGCGACACCGGAGATCACGCTCGTGTGACGGAAGGCCTCGCGGGCGTGCGGATTCGAGAGGTGCACCTCGACGAGCAGGAGGCCAGCCTTCGTGACCATGGCCGCCGCGTCACGGAGCCCGTAGCTGTAGTGGGTGAACGCCGCGGGGTTGAGGATCACGGACGTGCCGGAGTCGACGGCCTCGTGGAGCCAGCCGATCAGCTCGCCTTCGTCGTCCGTCTGGCGCAGGTCGATCCGCGTCCCGTCGCCCGCGTCGACCTCGAGCATTGTGCGCAGCGCAACGAGGTCGGCCGAGCCGTAGACGTCGGGTTCACGGCTGCCGAGGCGTCCGAGGTTCGGTCCGTTGAGGACGAGCACGGTGGTCATGAGTCGAGGGTATCCGTTCGGGACGAGCGCTCGCGGAGCGCACCGGCGTCGGTCAGGAGCCGATCTCCTGGTAGGCGGCGAAGAGCAGCGAGGTCTCGGGCCCCTGGAGGACGGTCGGCTTGGCGAGGTCGTCGAGCACGATGAACCGCAACATCGAACCGCGCGTCTTCTTGTCGCGCTGCATCGTCGCGAGCAGCGTGTTCCAGCGGCCCACCGGATAGGCGATCGGCAGGCTGAGGAGCTCCAGGACGCGACGGTGGCGGTCGACGACCTCGTCCGACAGCCGGCCGGCGAGGCGGGACAGCTCGGCGACGTACATCATGCCGATCGCCACCGCGGCACCGTGTCGCCACTGATACCGCTCGGCGTGCTCGATGGCGTGCCCGAGCGTGTGCCCGTAGTTGAGGATCTCGCGGAGGCCCTGCTCGGTGAAGTCCTCGCTGACGACGTCGGCCTTCATCCGGATCGCGAGCTCGATGCAGCGGCGGAAGGCGGGTGTCTCGGGGTCGGTCGCGGCGTCGACGTCGGCCTCGATGAGATCGAGGATCTCCGGGTAGCGGATGAACCCGGCCTTGGCCACCTCGGCGAACCCGGCGAGGATCTCGTTCTTCGGGAGGGTGTCGAGCGTGTCGAGATCGCAGACGACGGCTGCCGGGGCGTAGAAGGCGCCGACGAGGTTCTTGCCTTCCGCGGTGTTGATGCCCGTCTTGCCGCCCACGGCCGCGTCGACCATGCCGAGGACCGTCGTGGGGACCTGCACGAGTCGGACGCCGCGCAGCCAGGTGGCGGCGACGAAGCCTGCGAGGTCGGTGACGGCGCCACCGCCGAACCCGATGACCGCGTCGGAACGCGTGAAGTCTGCCTGCCCGAGGACTCCCCAGCAGAACGCGGCCACCTCGACCCGTTTCCCGGCCTCGGCGTCCGGCACCTCGGCGAGCAGCACCTGGTACCGGTCGCTCAGGGTCTCGCGCAGTTTGGCAGCCTTCTCGCCCAGCGTCGCCGGGTGGACGATGAGGATCCGCTGCACGCCGGTCCCGAGGGCGTCGACGAGCACGTCCTCCAGCCCTCTCCCGATCGTGATGGGGTACGGGGAGGATCCCGTCACCTCGATGACGGTCCGCTCGGTCGGGGTGGTCGGTTCGGTGCTCATGCAGGCTCCTTCACCCAGGCGACGAGCTCGTCGACGATGCCTGAGATGGGTCGGTGCGAGGTGTCGAAGGTGACATCCGCGAGTCGTTCGTACACGGGACGCCGGGCGGCGGCGATGCGCGACCACGCGCCGGGGTCGTCACGGAGGAGTGGACGCTTGTCGAGGTTGGCTCGTGCCAGCACGGCCTCTTCGGTCACCGTCAACAGCACGACGCGTGCATCGGCGAGCTGACGCTGCGTGTCCTCGTCGAGCACCGCTCCCCCGCCGAGCGACACGATCGCCGGCTGCTCGAGTGCGGCGGCGACCGCCGCCCGCTCCAGGGCGCGGAATTGCGCCTCGCCGTGTCGCTCGAAGATGCGCGCGATCGCTCCGTGCTCGCCGGAGACGACGTTGTCGGTGTCGACGAACGGCAGGCCCAGGCGCTTCGCCAGCTGCTTGCCGACGCGGCTCTTCCCCGACCCCATCGGTCCGATGAGGACGACGGGGAGTCGGAGATCGGCGGCCTGCTCAGGCATCGGCGCTGGAGGCCTGGTCGCCTCGCGTGCGCAGGTTCGACGGGATCGCTGCCAGGTATCCGTCGAGGTTGCGCTTCGTCTCGGGGACGGAGTCGCCACCGAACTTCTCGAGCACCGCTTCGGCGAGGACCAGGGCCACCATCGCCTCGGCCACGACACCGGAGGCCGGGACCGCGCAGACGTCCGAGCGCTGGTGGTGCGCGGTGGCGGCCTCGCTCGTCGCGACGTCGACCGTGCGGAGCGAGTGCGGGACGGTCGCGATCGGCTTCATGCCGGCGCGCACGCGGAGGACGGTACCGGTGGTCATGCCACCCTCGGTGCCGCCGGCGCGATCGCTCTGCCGGGCGATGCCGTCGCTCTCCTGGACGAGCTCGTCGTGGGCCGCGGAGCCGCGACGCGTCGTCGTGAGGAAGCCGTCGCCGACCTCCACACCCTTGATGGCCTGGATGCCCATGAGCGCTGCCGCGAGGCGTGCGTCGAGTCGGCGGTCCCAGTGGACGTAGGAGCCGAGTCCCGGTGGGAGTCCGTAGGCCAGGACCTCGACGATGCCGCCGAGGGTGTCACCGTCCTTCTTGGCCGCGTCGACCTCGGCGACCATGCGCTCCGAGGTCGCCTTGTCGAAACAGCGCAGCGGATCGGCGTCGAGCGCGTCGACGTCGGCCGGGACCGGCAGCGGGCTGTCTTCGGGAACGCGCACCGGGCCGATCGACAGCGTGTGGCTGACGAGGGTGATGCCCAGCTCGCCGAGGAAGGAGCGCGCGACGGCGCCGAGGGCGACGCGCGCAGCGGTCTCGCGTGCGCTGGCGCGTTCGAGCACGGGACGCGCCTCGTCGAAGCCGTACTTCTGCATGCCCGTCAGGTCGGCGTGGCCGGGGCGCGGACGGGTGAGCGCGGCGCTGCGGCCACGCGACTTGTCGGAGATCTCGGTCGGCTCGGGGCTCATGACCTCGGCCCACTTCGGCCACTCGGTGTTGCCGATGCGGATCGCGATCGGGCTGCCCATGGAGAAGCCGTGGCGGACGCCGCCGGACAGGTTGAGCTCGTCCTCCTCGAACTTCATGCGGGATCCTCGGCCGTAGCCGAGCTTCCGTCGGGCGAGGTCGGCGCGGACGCCGTCCATGGAGATGGGGACGCCGGACGGGAGTCCCTCGAGGACGGCGATGAGTTCCGGGCCGTGAGACTCTCCGGCAGTGAGCCAACGAAGCATGGTCCTATCCTTCCATAGAGCCGGGACGCGACCGTGCGCCTTCGGTCGACGGCCCGGCGGGTGTGCAGGTGGGCGACGGATGCGTCCGGAGCGGTCAGTGCGAGGCGACCGGCGCCCCGGTGTGATCGAGGTGGACCGTTCCGAGCATCGCACCGAGCACCGTCGTCTCGTCGTCGAGCGGCAGGAGCGGATCGCCGAGGACGAAGATCCGGACCTGGAGCAACGCCTGGTGCACGAGCATCGACAGGCCGCTGAGGACCGACCCGCCGGCCTGCGACCACGCCTCCGCGAGCACACTCGGCCACGGGTCGTACGCGACGTCGAGGAGGAGCGCGCCTGGAGCATGGGACAGGACCGGACCCGGTTCAGTGAGGGCGCCGCCCGGAAGGGTGCTGATCACGAGTGGTGCGTCAGGCGTCTCACCGTCGAACGGCCCTGAGGCGAACCGCAGCCCCAGCCTGCCGGCGAGGTCCTCGAGTGGTCGCGCCTGGGCCGGTCGTCTGAGCGCCACGTGGACGTGCTCGGCACCGAGGTCCGCCGCCGCCATGATCGCCGAGGAAGCCGTCGCTCCCCCGCCCAGGACGACCGCGGACGCGATCGTGTCGACACCGGCCGCTCCGATCGCGCGGACGATGCCGCCGACGTCGGTGTTGAACCCCTCGATGCGACGGGACCCGTCCTCGGCTCGTCGGAGACGCAGCGTGTTGACCGCCCCGGTCTCGGTTGCGGCGCGGTCGGCCACGTCGGCCAGCTCGAGCGCGCGATGCTTCAGTGGCATGGTCAGCGAGAGCCCCCGCCAGTCCGAGCCGAGGTCGTCGAGGAAGGCCGAGAGCTCAGCCGCCTCGAGTTCGTGGCGACCGTAGTCCCAGTCGAGCCCCAGCACCCGGTAGGCGGCCTCATGCAGTGCCGGCGACTTGGAGTGGGCGATGGGCGCGCCGAGCACGGCGAGCCGCGGCTGCCCGTCCTGGCCGTGACCCGGCCCTGTTCCACGCATGTGCGCCACGCTCCCGCTACTGGTACTCGGGGTGCTCGTCCATCCAGGACAGCCACTTGTCGACCGCGGCCTCGTGCTCCTCCTGGGTGGTGGAGAAGATCGTCTCACCGGAATCGAGGTTCCAGGTGACGAAATAGAGCCAGGGTCCGTCGGCCGGATGCAGGGCGGCATCGATCGCGAGGTCGCCCGGGTTCGAGATCGGTCGCACGACCATGCCCGGATGGACGTAGGTGTTGTACGGGTTCGAAGCGTCGGCGCGCTCGGCGTCCGTTGTCGACACCCGGTGGGTGTTGCCCGTCCCGTACGCGACCGTCGCGTCGGACTGCAGCAGACCGCTCTCCCACTGGGCCGGGTCCAGCCGGTTGAGGAAGACCCGTGACACTTTGTAGTAGTCGTCGCGGAGGCCCGCCTCCTTCTGGATGAGCGAGGCCAGGACGATGGTCTTCCAGCGGTCCTCGGGCTTCACCCCGGCGTCGTCGAGCGCCTGGAACGACCGGTTCACGAGGGTCTGGAGGACGGCGTGCGCATCGCCGCCGTCGGGGAGGCTGTAGGTCGCCGGGAAGAGGAACCCCTCGAGCGAGGTCGCCTCGGCGGGGAGACCGAAGGACGCGACGTCGGCGGCCGCAGCCTGGAGCTCCTCCAGCGGGATGCCGGTGCCCTCCGCGATCGACGGCAGGGCGTCCTGCTCGGCGGTGCCCTCGGGGATGACGAAGGTGTCCTCCATGCGGTTCGCCTCATCGGTCAGGGCCGCAAGGGCGGACTTGGCGCTCATCTTGAGCTTCAGCTTGTAGGCACCAGGGAAGAACTCCGGCTGGGTGGGCTGTGCGAGGAGGAGGTCGTAGAAGGCGTCGAACGACTTCGTGACCCCCGCGTCGTGCAGGCTCGTCGCGATGTCCTCGCCGATGTCGCCCTCGTTGACCATGACGACGGCCTCGCCGCTGCCGGCACCTTCGTAGTCGTTCGGTTCCTCCCATCCGAGGACCTTGCGGATCTGCGGCTCGTAACTCGTCCACACGACCGCGGCGCACGCGACGAGACCCCCGACGACCACGATCGACACGATGAGCGCGATGAGCCCGCGACGACCACGACGGCGCTTCGGCGGTTCCCCGCCGGCCAGCGCACGACGGCGCCCCCGATGGATCGGCTGCGGCCCGCTGTCGTTCGCCGTGTCGTCCTCAGCGAGCAGGTCCTCGAACGCGGGGATGGTCATGGTCCTGGCCCGGGACACCGATGACTCGGTGTCGTCGGACTCGGGCGCACGTGAGGTCGATCCGCTCAAGGGTGTGGCGCTCGCGGCCGGCTCGCCGACGCTGGAGTCACCGGACGACGCGGCGGTCGAGGGGGCGTCGACGGACGTGGCGTCGACCGATCTGGAGCCGGCCGGGGCCGGTCCGGCCGTGTCGCTCGCGGCGTCTTCATCGACGGGCTCGGGCGGCGTCGAGGCGGCTTCGGCGGCCTCCCGCCGCTGACGTGCCTCGCGTCGGGACAGTGGCACCGGCTGCTCCCCCGCGGCGTTCCGTTCGGACGTGAAGAGGTCGGCGAGCGGATCGTCTGCTGGGTTGTTCTCAGGTGTCAGATTCGACACAGGCACGTCCTGTTCACGGGTCGACGGGGCTTCCGGGGGGTCGCCCCGAACCGCGTTCGGCGTCGAGGGCGTACTGCAAGAGTATGACGGCCGCCACCTGATCGACAATCGAGCGCGTCTGCTTCTGTCGTTTCCCAGCGGAGCGCAAGGCGCCGTGGGCGGTCACCGTCGTCAGCCGCTCGTCGACGAGACGGGCCGGGACACCGGTGATCGACCTGAGCCGGGCGGCGAACTCCCGGGCGTCCTTTGTGGACGCCGTGTCCTTCCCCGACAGGGCGATCGGGAGACCGACGACGAGCTCCACGGCGCCGAGTTCTTCGGCGATGACCGCGATCGCCCGGATGTCGGCGTCGCCGCCCAGGTCCCGTGGGACCGTCTCCACCGGCGTGGCCAGCAGGCCGTCGGGATCGCTTCTCGCGACCCCGACCCTGGCCTTCCCGACGTCGATCCCGAGTCGGACACCGCGACGGAACCCGTCCGTCATGTCAGGCGATCTCGCGGGCGATCGCCGCGAGGGCGTCGCCGAGCGCGGTGGCGTCGACGCCGCCACCCTGTGCGAGGTCGTCCTTCCCACCACCGTTGCCGCCGAGGACGCCGGCCGCGACCCGGACGAGGAGGCCTGCCTTGAGTCCGGCGTCGCGGGCACCCTGGTTCGTCGCGACGACGATCGCGGGCTTCCCACCGACGACCGCGCCCAGGGCGACGACCGCCGGGCTCGCGCCGAGCTGCTCGCGGAGCTGCGTGACGAGCGTCCTGACGTCGTTCGGTGACCCGAGCTCGCCCAGGTGCTCGGCGACGAGCGACACCGGGCCGACGCGGTGAGCGGTCTGCGCCAACGCCGGGAGACGTTCGCTCAGCCCACGGGCTTCGAACGCGGCGATCTTCTTCTCAGCCGCCTTGAGGTTCGCGACGAGTTCGGCGATGCGGTCGGGCAGCTGTTCCTTCGGCGTCTTGAGGCTGCCGGAGAGCTGTGACACGAGCGCACGCTCGGCGGCGAGGTCGCGGAAGGCCTCGAGACCGACGAGCGACTCCACCCGACGGTTCGTCGAGCCGACGGACGATTCGCTGACGAGGTTGATCAACCCGATCTCGGCGCTGGAGGTGACGTGGGTGCCCGCACACAGCTCACGCGACCACGGCCCGCCGATGTCGACGACGCGGACGGTCTCGCCGTACTTCTCGCCGAACAGCGCCATGGCGCCGAGTGCCTTCGCGTCGTCGAGCGCCATCTCGCGGGTGGTCACCTGCAGGTTGTCGCGGATGGCGTTGTTGGAGATCTCCTCGATCTCCGACTTCGTCGCCGGCGACAGCGGCTGGTTCCAGGTGAAGTCGAGCCGCAGGTACCCGGCCTTGTTCGACGAACCGGACTGGTGGGCGCTTTCGCCCAGCACCTGCCGCAGGGCGGCGTGGATGATGTGCGTACCGGAATGCGCCTGCTGGGCGCCGCGTCGGTAGCTCGCATCGACGATGGTCGTCGCCGGTGCGTCAACGCCCACCTCGCCCTGGCTCACCTGCACCTTGTGCGCGATGAGACCCTTCACCGGCTTCTGGACGTCGAGCACCTCGAGCTCGTATCCGGGTCCGACGATGACGCCCTGGTCGGCCTCCTGCCCGCCGGACTCGGCGTACAGCGAGGTCTCCGCCAGGATCACCTCGGCGATGTCACCGGCGACCGCGCGCTGCACCGGGTGGCCGCCGACGATGATGCCGAGGATGCGGCTCTCGGTCTCGAGCTCGGTGTAGCCGGTGAACACGGTCTCGCCCTTGGCGCGGATGTCGCTGTAGACCGAGAGGTCGGCGAGGACGCTCTTCTTCGCCTTCGCGTCGGCCTTCGCGCGCTGGCGCTGGGCGGTCATGAGCGAATCGAACGCGTCTCGGTCGACGGAGAGGCCGGCCTCCTCCGCGATCTCGAGGGTCAGGTCGATGGGGAACCCGTAGGTGTCGTGCAGGAGGAACGCGGAATCCCCGGCGAGGGCCGTCCGGCCTGAGCCCTTGGTCTGCTCGAGCGCGAGGTCGAGGATGGTCGTGCCGCTGGCCAGTGTCCGGAGGAAGGTCTCCTCCTCGGCGTAGGCGCTCTGCGAGATCCGGCCGAAGTCGGTCTCGACCTCGGGGTAGGCGGCCTTCATGGCGTCGCGCGACGCGGAGAACAGCTCGGGGAACGTCGCGGTGTCGACGCCGAGGAGACGCATCGCACGGACCGTCCGTCGCATGAGGCGGCGGAGGATGTACCCGCGTCCCTCGTTCGACGGCGTGATGCCGTCGCTCATGAGCATGAGCGAGGAACGCACGTGGTCGGCGATGACGCGCATCCGGACGTCGTCGTCGTGGTCGGCGCCGTAGCGACGTCCGCTCAACTCGGCGGCGCGATCGAGGACCGGGCGCACCTGGTCGATCTCGTACATGTTCTCGACGCCCTGCTTGAGGAAGGCCACCCGCTCGAGCCCCATGCCGGTGTCGATGTTCTTCTTCGGGAGTTCGCCGACGATGTCGAAGTCGACCTTGCCGCGGACGTTCTCGATCAGGTACTGCATGAACACGAGGTTCCAGATCTCGACGTACCGGTCGTCGTCGGTCGCCGGGCCGCCGTCGGCGCCGTACGCGGGACCGCGGTCGAAGAAGATCTCCGAGCACGGGCCGGCCGGTCCTGGCTGACCCGTCGACCAGTAGTTCGTGTCCTTGTCGAGCCGCTGGATGCGGTGCTCGGGGAGCCCTGCGACGCGCTTCCAGAGGTCGATCGCCTCGTCGTCGTCCTTGTACACGGTGACCCAGAGGTCCTTCTCGTCGAAGGCGAGGCCGCCGCTCGACTCACTGCCGGTCAGGAGTTCCCACGCGTAGGTGATCGCCCCCTCCTTGAAGTAGTCGCCGAAGGAGAAGTTGCCGTTCATCTGGAAGAAGGTGCCGTGCCGGGGTGTCTTGCCCACCTCTTCGATGTCGTTGGTGCGGATGCACTTCTGGACGCTCGTGGCGCGGTCGAACGGCGCGGGGACGACGCCGGTGAGGTACGGCACGAACGGCACCATGCCGGCGACCGTGAAGAGGAGCGAGGGGTCGTCGCTGACGAGCGAGGCGGAGGGGACGACGGTGTGCCCCCGATCGCCGAAGAAGGTGAGCCAGCGGGAGCGGATGTCAGCGGTGTCCATGGTGTCCGTACGTCAGGGGTGTGCGTGTCGATGTTCGTGCGCTGCGGCGATGCCCGTCCGGGCGTGCCGCTACGGCTTGGTGAGGTCTTCTGCGGCGTCCTCGACGCGCGCGACGACGGTCTCCGCCGTGTCGCGCAGCTGCGCCTCGCGCTCCTTGTAGGCGTCGCCGACGGTGTCGGTGAACTCCCTGACGCGTGAGTCCAGCTCGGAGAAGAACCGCTTGCCGGACTGTGTCTTGTTGATCTCGTGGGCGACGACGAAGCCGGCGCCGATGCCGACGATCAGCCAGAACACGTTCTTCATGGGGAACTCCTCATCTGCGGTGCGACCACCCGGGCGTCGCCGGGCGTACCAAGCATCCATCGTAGTCGAGCGCGGTGGACCGATGGCGTCGTACGACGACGAAGAGGCACCGGCCGGAGCCGATGCCTCTTCGTGTGGTGCCCGGAGCCGGGCCGCAGTCCTAGCGGGCTGCGTAGTACTCGACGACGAGCTGCACTTCACAGGTCACGGGGACCTCGGCGCGCTTCGGGCGACGCTCGAGACGTGCCTGGAGCTTGTCGAGCTCGACCGAGAGGTACGCGGGCACCTTCGGCAGGACGTCGACGTGACCGCCGGCAGCGGCGACCTGGAAGGGCTCGGTGCCCTCGGAGCGCGGCTTGACGTGGATGAGCTGACCCGGCTTCACGCGGAAGGACGGGCGGTCGACGAGCTGGCCGTCGACCATGATGTGGCGGTGCACGACCATCTGGCGGGCCTGAGCCGTGGTGCGGGCGAAGCCGGCACGGAGGACGAGCGCGTCGAGACGGGTCTCGAGGATCTCGACGAGGTTCTCACCCGTCAGGCCCTGGGTGCGACGTGCCTCCTGGAAGGCGATCTTGAGCTGAGCCTCGCGGATGCCGTACTGGGCGCGCAGACGCTGCTTCTCGCGCAGACGGACGGCGTAGTCGCTGTCGGCCTTGCGCTTGGTGCGGCCGTGCTCACCGGGAGCGTAGGGACGCTTCTCGAGGTACTTGGCGGCCTTCGGGGTGAGGGCGATGCCGAGTGCCCGCGAGAGGCGGGTCTTGCTGCGGGTACGTGACTTGGTAGACACGGTTTCCTTTCGATGAAGTCTCAAACGATGAACGACCGGCGCGAAGACGCGTCGGTGATCCGGAATCACACCGGACAAAGTCAGAGGGGTCCGCCGGGGCTGTTCGGCTACAGAACACGCCCGTCGAACACGGTGATCGAGCAGCCGCGCAGTCACACCGGTTCTAGGCGGATCAATACTAGCACGATGTGCCCCGGTCGCCGGGCCGCCGTGACCAGACGATCACTCGCCCCGGACGATCTTCCGGAGTTTGTCCAACCGCGCCGAGATGTCGCGTTCGTGGCCGTGATCGGTGGGCTGGTAGTACCGGACGTCGCGCAGCTCGTCGGGCAGGTACTGCTGGGCGACGACGCCGATCGGGTGGTCGTGCGGGTAGCGGTAGCCCTTGCCGTGTCCGAGGCGCTTGGCGCCCGCGTAGTGGGCGTCGCGCATCGGCTTCGGAACACGTCCGAAAGCTCCGGCCCTGACGTCGGCGATGGCCTGGTCGATGGCGACGTAGGCCGCGTTCGACTTGGCGGCCGTGGCCAGGTACACCACGGCCTCGGCGAGCGGGATGCGACCCTCGGGCATGCCGATGAACTGGACGGCGTCGGCGGCCGCCACGGCGATGGGCAGCGCCTGTGGGTCGGCGATGCCGATGTCCTCGGCCGCGGAGATGATGATGCGGCGGGCGATGAAGCGCGGGTCCTCCCCCGCCTCGATCATCCGAGCGAGGTAGTGCAGCGCGGCGTCGACGTCGGATCCGCGGATGCTCTTGATGAACGCGCTGATGACGTCGTAGTGCTCGTCGCCGTTGCGGTCGTATCGGAGCAGGGCGCGGTCGACCGCCTGCGAGACGAGCTCGTCGGTGATGACGGGACCGCGGGGCGCCCGCGTCGCGGTGTCGGAGTCGTCGTCCACCCCGTCTTCGTCGTCTTCGTCGTCCTCATCGCCGACGTCGAGGAGGCCCGCGTCGTCGAGATCGAGCTCGTCGGGGTCGACCGGAGCGCCGAGATCGGAGTCGGCGGCGATCGCGGCCGCCTCCAACGCCGTCAGAGCCCGTCGGGCATCGCCGGAGGACAACTGGATGATCGCGGCGCGGGCCTCAGGCGTCACGGTGAAGCGACCGGCCAGGCCGCGCGGGTCGGTCACGGCGCGGTCGATGAGGATGCCGAGGTCGTCGTCGCTCAGCTGCTCGAGCGTGAGGAGCAGTGAACGCGACAGCAGCGGGGAGATGACGGAGAACGACGGGTTCTCGGTCGTCGCGGCGACCAGGATGACCCAGCCGTTCTCCACGCCGGGGAGCAGGGCGTCCTGCTGCGCCTTCGTGAACCGGTGGATCTCGTCGAGGAAGAGGACGGTCGAGCTGCCGTAGAGGTCGCGGCTCGACATCGCCTCCTCCATGACCTGCCGGACGTCCTTGACGCCCGCCGTCACGGCCGAGAGCTCCACGAACCGGCGGCCGGAGCTGTGCGCGATGGCCTGCGCCAGCGTCGTCTTCCCGGTGCCCGGAGGACCCCAGAGGATGACGGACACGGCCGCCTGCGTCCCCTCGTTGTCGCTCGCCAGGCGGACGAGCGGCGAGCCGGGACGGAGCAGGTGCTGCTGGCCGGCGACCTCCTCGAGGCTGCGGGGCCGCATGCGCACGGCGAGCGGTACCGGTGCGCCGGCGATGCCGGGTCCTCGACTGAACATTCCACCAGGCTAGCCGCAGCCTGCGACACGCGGACCTGCTGTAGAACGGGGTCACCGCCGTCGTGTGCCGTTTGGTCCGCGCGGAGCGCTCCCCGTAAGGTTCTCCTGGGCAGTCCGCCGCGGGCGTGGTGCCAGATGACAGCGCGATGCCGCCGCTCGGCCGACGGCACCTGGAGGGAACGACGTGGCAACGAGCAAGGGTCCGGACAAAGAGGCACGCGCAGCACGCGCACGGCTGCGCGCCTACAACGCCCGGCGCACCGTGCACGAGCACCGCTCCAAGCGCCGCGTCCGCGACAACGTGATCGCCGCTGCGGCGCTCGTCGTCGTCCTCGCCGGTGCCACGGCTGCGCAGGTGTTCTTCTTCGCCGGCGGTCCGGGCACCCCGGTCGCGACGCCCACCGCCTCCGCCGAGGCCGGGGCCTGCGGTGTCACCGGGGCCACCGACGGCGCGAACACCGGCGAAGTCCCCGCGAGCACGATCGCCGAGGACCGCGACTGGAGCGGTGAGATGACGATCAACGACGTCGTCATGAACCTCACCCTCGACGGAGCCTGCGCGCCGCAGGGCGTCTCCTCCTTCATCTCCCTCGCCCAGTCCGGCTTCTACGACGGCGTCACCTGCCACCGCCTCACGACGAGCGGCATCTACGTCCTGCAGTGCGGCGACCCCGACGGCACCGGCACCGGCGGCCCCGGGTACAGCTACGGCCCGGTCGAGAACGCACCGACGGACGACGTCTACCCGGCCGGCACCATCGCCATGGCGCGCCAGGGAGGGAACGGCTACAGCAACGGCTCGCAGTTCTTCCTCGTGTACCAGGACTCGACCATCCCGTCCGACGCCGCCGGCGGCTACACCGTGCTCGGCCAGATCACGAGCGGTCTCGACCAGCTCGTCTCGGGTGTCGTGTCCGGCGGTGTCGCAGACGGCAGCGGTGACGGTGCTCCGGCGGTGCCCGCCACCATCACCTCGGTGACGGTCCAGTAGCGCGTGCAGTAACCTGCACCAGACGGAACCGACCGGCGCAAGCGGTCGCCCCGAGCAGGACTCGGGGTAATAGGCTTGTGGATCGATCACGATCGCCACGAACGGCGGTCAACACACAGCAAGGGTGATGCGCGTGACCAGTCCAGAGATCGAACCGTGGGGTCGTGTCGACGACGACGGCACCGTCTACGTCCGTGAGGCCGACGGCGAACGAGCGGTCGGACAGTACCCCGACGGTTCCAAGGAGGAGGCGCTCGCGTACTTCGAGCGCAAGTTCACGGACCTCGCCGGACAGGTGACGCTCCTCGAGCAGCGCGCGAAGCGCGGTGCCCCGGCGACGGACGTCGCGAAGGCCGTGAAGTCGATCACCAAGCAGGTCGAGTCCGCCAACGCGGTCGGCAACCTCCAGGCGCTCCTGACCCGCCTCGCGGCGCTCGACGGCACCGTGAGCGAGCTGACCGAGGCGCAGAGCCAGGAGACCAAGGCAGCTCTCGAGGAGGCGGCACGTGCGCGTCTCGCGATCGTCGAGGAGGCCGAGCAGCTCGCGCAGCAGGATCCGGCACGGGTGCAGTGGAAGCAGACCTCGGCGCGGCTCGACGAACTCTTCGCCGAGTGGCAGCGCCAGCAGCACGACGGACCTCGTCTCGCGAAGAACGACGCCAACGACCTCTGGAAGCGGTTCCGGACGGCACGCGCGACGATCGAGCAGCACCGTCGTGCGTTCTACACGGAGCTCGACTCTGTCCACAAGGAGGCACGCGCGATCAAGCAGAAGCTCGTCGAGCGCGCCGAGGCCCTCATCGCCAAGGGCGCCGAGGGCATCCCCGCCTACCGCAGCCTGCTCGACGAGTGGAAGGCCTCCCCGCGTGCCGGGAAGCGCCAGGATGACGCGCTCTGGGCGAAGTTCAAGGCCGCGGGCGACGCGATCTACGGTGCGAAGGCCGAGATCGACGCGCGCGACAACGAGGAGTTCCAGGGCAACCTGGATCTGAAGCTCGCGGTGTTGGCGGATGCCGAGCCGATCCTGGCCGACACGAACCGGGACTCGGCGCGCAAGGCGCTCACCGACATCCAGCGTCGGTGGGACGAGATCGGAAAGGTCCCGCGCGAGCAGGTCCGCGTCGTCGAAGACCGTCTCCGCAAGATCGAGACCCACGTCAAGCAGCTCGAGGACGAGCACTGGAAGCGCAACAACCCCGAGACGAAGGCGCGCACCGAGGGGCTCGCGAGCCAGCTCGCCGACGCCATCGCCAAGCTCGAGGACGAGGTCGAGGCGGCACGAGCCTCCGGTGACGCCGACCGGCTCACCGCGGCCATCGAGGCGCTGGATGCACGCAAGGCGTGGCTCGGGGCGATCCGCTAGGCGGATCCGCTCCACCAACCGCGTGACGGTCGCGGTTCTCCACAGATCCGTCGACGATCCTCCTGCTGCCGGACGGCTGCAGGAGGATCGTCGTATGTCCACGGCACTCCAGACGTCCTTCCCCATCGAGCCAGGCTGCGCTGCGGATCCTTCGGCCTCCATGAGCCGCCTCCCCGCCTACCTCCAGCCACCCGAGCTCTCCGTCGCCGAGCTCGCCGCCGCGCGGCTCGACGGCGAGCTCTTCGCCTTCGAAGACGGCTACTGCAGTGTCGACGAACCCGACACCGTCCGGCTGCGCGCGGCGGTCCTCGAACAGCTGCCCGGGCTGGCCGGCGCGGTCATCGCTGAGACGAGTGCCGCCTGGCTGCACGGCGCGGCGCTCATCGCACCGAGGGTCCACACGGGCTTCGTGTCGATGGAACGGCGAAGCGCGCGTTCGCCCCGGTTGCGTCTGCGTCAGGTGTCACTCCGCGCCGACGACAGCGAGCGGTGCGGCGCACTGCGGGTCACGACCCCCACGCGCACGGTCGCGGATCTGGCACGGCGCACCGGGGCCGACGCGGAGGAGGCCATGACGACGATCCGCAACTACTTCCTGCTCGGGCTCACCACCCCTGAGGAGGTCGTCGCATGGGTCCGCTCCGTCCCGCGGGTCCTCGGCGGCACACGGATCGTCCGTGTCGTGTCGAGTGCCACCGAGGTGATGCTTCCCGGCCTCGAGCCGACTCGGAGCGAACTGGCGTCCTGGTCGCTCCCGCTCAGCCGCCGTTGACCCGGTAGACGTCGTAGACGGTGTCGATCCGCCGGACCGCGTTCAGCACTCGGTCGAGGTGGGTGGTGTCGCCCATCTCGAACACGAAGCGGCTGATGGCCAGGCGGTCGCTCGAGGTGTTCACCGTCGCCGACAGGATGTTGACGTGATACTCGGACAGCACCCGCGTCACATCCGACAACAGTCCAGCTCGATCGAGTGCCTCGACCTGGATCTGGACGAGGAACACGCTCTTCGACGACGGCGCCCACTCCACATCGATCATGCGCTCGGGCTCCTGCAGGAGGCCTTGGACGTTGTGGCAGTCCGAACGGTGGACGGAGACGCCGGAGCCCCGCGTGACGAACCCGACGATCTCGTCACCCGGCACCGGGGTGCAGCACTTCGCGAGCTTGACCAGGATGTCGGGAGCACCGAGCACGAGGACCCCGGAGTCGCTGTTCTGCAGCCGCTCACGGCGGCTCCCACGCACCGGGACGGTGTACTCGGCGTGCTCGCTGTCGGCGTCCTTCTGCAGGAGCGCGACCACCTTCTCGAGCACGGACTGCGTCGAGACGTGGCCCTCGCCGACGGCCGCATAGAGTGCCGTGACGTCCTCGTAGCGCAGCTGCGCCGCGACCTCGGCGAACGAGTCCTGGTTCATGAGCTTCTGGAGCGGCAGGTTCTGCTTGCGCATCGCCCGTGCGATCGCGTCGCGCCCCTGCTCGATCGCCTCGTCGCGACGCTCCTTCGTGAACCACTGGCGGATCTTGTTCCGCGCCCGAGGGCTCTTGACGAAGTTCAACCAGTCCTGGCTCGGACCGGAGTCGGGGTTCTTCGAGGTGAAGACCTCCACCACGTCGCCGGTGTTGAGTGAGCTCTCCAGCGGCACGAGCCGCCCGTTGACCCGGGCGCCCATCGTCCGGTGGCCGACCTCCGTGTGGACGGCGTAGGCGAAGTCGACCGGCGTCGCGCCGGCGGGCAGGCCGACGACACGCCCCTTCGGGGTGAAGACGTAGACCTCCTTCGCACCGATCTCGAACCGCAACGAGTCGAGGAACTCCCCCGGGTCCGCCGTCTCCGCCTGCCAGTCGGAGATGTGGGCGAGCCAGGCCATCGAGCTGTCGGGCTCGGCGGAGGACGCGGCCTTCCCGCTGTTCATCCGCTCCTTGTACTTCCAGTGCGCGGCGACGCCGAACTCGGCCCGCTGGTGCATCTCGTTCGTGCGGATCTGGATCTCGACGGGCTTCCCGCCCGGTCCGACGACGGTGGTGTGCAGCGATTGGTACAGGTTGAACTTCGGCGTAGCGATGTAGTCCTTGAAACGCCCTGGGACGGGCGTCCACCGTGCGTGGATCGACCCGAGGACCGCGTAGCAGTCGCGCAGCGAGTTCACGAGGACACGGATGCCGACGAGGTCGTAGATGTCGTCGAACTCGCGGCCGCGGACGACCATCTTCTGGTAGATCGAGTAGTACTGCTTCGGGCGACCGGCCACCTTGCCGCGGATCTTCTGCGCCTTGAGGTCCTCGTTCACCGCGTCGATGACGTGCTGCACGTACTCCTCGCGCTGCGGTGTGCGCTGCTTGACGAGCGATTCGATCTCGGCGTAGAGCTTCGGGTACAACACGGCGAAGGACAGGTCTTCGAGCTCCCACTTGATCGCCTGG
Source organism: Plantibacter sp. MCCC 1A11337 (assembly GCF_013349365.1). Taxonomy (NCBI): domain Bacteria; kingdom Bacillati; phylum Actinomycetota; class Actinomycetes; order Micrococcales; family Microbacteriaceae; genus Plantibacter; species Plantibacter sp. MCCC 1A11337. The sequence continues at coordinate 218,681 of NZ_JABJWX010000001.1, forward strand.
ATCCCGAGGCGGTGTGCGAGCGGTGCGTAGATCTCGAGGGTCTCCGTGGCCTTCTTCGCCGCCTTCTCGGCCGGGACGAATCCCCAGGTCCGGGCGTTGTGCAACCGGTCGGCGAGCTTGATGATGAGGACGCGGATGTCCTTCGACATCGCGACGATCATCTTCCGGACCGTCTCGGCCTGTGCGCTGTCGCCGTACTTGACCTTGTCGAGCTTCGTGACGCCGTCGACGAGCATGGCGACCTCGTCACCGAAGTCGGCGTGGAGTTGGTCGAGCGAGTAGTCGGTGTCCTCGACGGTGTCGTGGAGGAGGGCCGCGACGATCGTCTTCGGTCCGATGCCGAGGTCGGCCAGGATCTGGGAGACGGCGACCGGGTGCGTGATGTACGGCTCGCCGCTCTGGCGTTTCTGGCCGGAGTGAGCCCGCTCGGCGACCGTGTACGCACGCTCGATGAGCGCCAGGTCGGCCTTCGGATGGTGCTGCCGCACCGTCCGCATCAGGGTGTCGACGGCGCCGGCCGGCTGCGCCTTCGAGAAGATCCGTGGGACGAGACGGCGCAGGGAGGCCGTCGAGGATGTCGTGGTGTCCGCCATCTCAGGCCTCCCTGCGCTCGTGCACGCGGTTGTCGGTCGCTGTCAGGGTCAACGCGCCAGCGGCGCGTCTGCTTCCGTGCGTTCGCCCTCGGCGTCATCCGAGGTCTGAGCGCGATCGCGCGACTGCAGCACGCGCTTGTCGTGCTTGGCGATGCGAGGCTCGTTGTGCCGGAAGTTCGCGTAGAGCGGTGCAGCGACGAAGATCGTCGAGTACGTGCCGACGAGGATACCGACCAGCAGGGCGAGCGAGATGTCGCGCAGCGTGTCGGCACCGAGGACGAAGGCACCGAAGAACAGGATCGCCGCGACCGGAAGCGCCGCCACCACGCCGGTGTTGATCGAGCGCACCAGGGTCTGGTTGACCGCGAGGTTCACCGACTCCCCGAACGTCCGGGCCGCGCCGTCGGCGTCGAGCGTGGTGTTCTCGCGGATCTTGTCGAACACCACGACGGTGTCGTACAGCGAGAACCCGAGGATGGTGAGGAAGCCGATCATGGCGGCCGGCGTGATCTCCCAGCCCGTCGCGGCGTAGACACCGGCCGTGATGAGGAGGTCGTGCATGAGGGAGAGCAGCGCGGCCGCGGACATCTTCCAGGTGCGGAAGTACAGGGCCATGAGGATCGCCGCGAGCACGAGGAACACGATGAGGCCGACGATCGCCTGCTTGGAGACGTCCTGACCCCATGACGGGCCGATGAACGAACTCGTGATGTCGGACTGTTCGACGCCGTAGGCCTCGGCCAAGGCTGCCGACACCTGCTGGGTGACCTTGTCGTTCTTCAGCTGGTCGGTCTGCACGCGGACCGAGTTGCCGCCCACGACGGTCACGTGGGTGGTCGCGCCGCTGACGACGGACGCGACCGCGTCTTCGGCCAGCGTCTGATCGGTGCTCTTGACGTCGGCGATCTGGAACTGCGAACCACCGCGGAACTCGATGCCGAAGTTGAATCCGCCCTTGACGACCGGGATCAACACGGAGAGGACGACCGCGACGATGGCGATCGTGTACCAGATCTTGCGCTTGCCGACGAAGTCGTAGGAGCGTTTCCCGGTGTAGAGCTCGTTTCCGAACCGTGCGAACGCACCCATCAGGAGTCCTTCCCATCGGTCGGCAGATCGTCTGCTCTGGTGTCGGAGCCGCCTCCGACGAGGGCCGCCTGCTTGCGCTCGGCGATCGTCTGGCGCTTGGCCGCCTCACGGCTGCTGGACGCGGCCTTGGCGCCGGGCACCGAGACGGGCTTCCGGAACTCCGCGCGACCACGGTAGATGGCGCCGAGCGCCGACGGGTCGAGACCGGTGAACGGCTTGCCGCTGTTGAAGAGCTTCGTCTGGCCGAGGAGCTGCATCATCGGGTGCGTGAACAGGAGCACGACGATGACGTCGATGATCGTGGTGACGCCGAGGGTGAGGGCGAAGCCGCGGACGTTGCCGATCGCAAGGACGTACAGCACCACGGCGGACAGCAGGTTGACACCCTTCGCCGCGTAGATGGTGCGCTTGGCGCGCTTCCAGCCGGCTTCGACGGCGGACTCCAGACCCCGGCCGTCGCGGAGTTCGTCCTTGATGCGTTCGAAGTACACGATGAACGAGTCCGCGGTGAAACCGATGGCGACGATGAGGCCCGCTATACCGGCGAGGGAGAGCCGGAAGCCCTGACGCCAGGACATGAGCAGGATCACCACATAGGTGAGCACTGCGGCCGCGACGAGCGAGGCGATGGTGACGGTGCCGAGGAGCCGGTACTGGAACAGCGTGTAGATGACGACCAGGATGAGCCCGATGAGACCGGCGATGAGGCCGCTCTCCAGCTGCGTCGAACCGAGGGTCGCCGAGATGGTGTCCTGGCTCTGTACGACGAAACTGATCGGCAATGCGCCGAACTTGAGCTGATCGGCGAGGGTCTTGGCGGACTCCTCGGTGAAGGAGCCGCTGATCTCCGGCTTGCCGTCGGAGATGACGGCGAGCGACTGCGGTGCGGAGATGACGTTGCCGTCGAGCACGATCGCGAACTGGTTCTGCGGGCTCTGCAGCGAGGTCAGACGACCGGTGACGTCGGCGAAGAGCGCAGTGCCCTTCTCGTTGAAGACCGGGTACACCGCCCACTCGCCCGTGCTCGCACCCGACGACGTCGTCTTGATGCCGGCGCTCGCGTCGGACAGGTCTTCTCCGGACACCTCGACCGGGCCGAGGACGTACTTGAAGGTGCCGTCGAGGTCGCAGGTGATGAGCGGCTCGGCTGCGGGAGCGGCGGTGGCGTCGAGCGAATCCGCATTCGCAGCGCAGTCGTAGGCCTGGAAGGCGGCGTACAGCGCGGGCGTCACCTGCGACAGGTCGCTCGCGTTGGTCGGCGACGCGGTCGGCGTGCTCTCGAGGCCCGGGTCCGGCGTCGGATACGGGGTCGAGGCGCCGTCTTCACCGATGAAGGTGTTGGACGGCTGACCGGGGGTCAGCTGCTGCGAGGTGAGGACCGGACGGAACTCGAGCTTCGCGGAGCTCTCGATGCGGTTCAGCGTCGCTTCGTCGGGGGTTCCCGGGATCGAGACGACGACGTTCTGACCCTGCGTCGTGATCTCCGCCTCCGAGACGCCGGACGCGTCGACGCGCTGGCGGATGATCGCGACGGCCTGGTTCAGCTGCTCGTTGGAGACCGTCTGGCCGGACTCCAGCTTCGGCGCGAGGATGATCTGGGTGCCACCCTCGAGGTCGAGGGCCAGCTTGGGCGCCCATGAGCTGTTCCCCCAGAGGACCCCGGCCGCGTTGATCGCGAACAAACCGATGAGGATTACGCCAAGCCAGGTGAGCGAACGCCACGCTTTCTTGACCGGAGTCGACTTTGCCAAACTCGGAACTCAGCTTTCTCTGCCGGCGGTGGCACGACGGCCACCGCCCGGGAAGGGGTTGGGACTAGTCGTCGCTCTTCTGCGGCTTCGAGGTGTCCTCGACGCGCTGGCCGAATTCGGGCTTGGAGAGGTCGAGCGACGATGCGTCGTCGGGGATCGACTCGACGACCGGAGCCTCTTCCGCGGTCTCGGCGACCGTCGGGGCGACGACCGCACCCGCGTAGCGGGGGTCGATGGTGACGATGACGCCGGGGGCGATCTCGACATCGGCCTTGCGGGAGTCGCGGTCCATCGAGATGAGGGTGCCGTAGACGCCGAAGCCGGTGAGCACCTCGGCGCCGGGGACGAGCTTCTGCTCCGTCTCCGCGGCCTGCTTCTTCCGCTTGTTGTTGCTCACCATCATGAACACGATCATGACGCCGGCGAGGCCGAACAGGACGAGGGTCATTGCATCCACGATGGGAACCTTCCAGAGGAGATTGAGGGCGGGATACGTTGGGAACGCACCGCCAAAGGGAAATTATAGGCCATCGAGGGTCGAGCCATGCTGAGAAGGTGTTCTGCCGAAGTGCCGCCACGCGGCCGGGGTCGCCACGCGGCCTCGTGGCGTGCGCGTGATGAGGCCGATCCTGACGAGGAACGGCTCGACGACGGACTCGATCGTCTCCGCTTCCTCGCCGACCGAGACCGCGAGCGTGCTGAGCCCGACCGGACCTCCGGCGAAGCGGTCGAGCATGCCCTCCATGACCGATCGGTCGAGTCGGTCGAGACCCAGGGCGTCGACGTCGTAGAGCTCGAGCGCGGCCTGGACGGTCTCGAGGTCCGCGCGGCCACCGTGTACGAGTGCGTAGTCCCTGACGCGGCGGAGTAGGCGGTTGGCGATGCGCGGCGTACCCCGACAGCGCCCGGCGATCTCGGCGACGGCCCGAGCGTCGATGTCGAGCCCGAGCATGTCGGCGGTGCGGTGCAGCACCTGTTGCAGTTCCGGCTCGTCGTAGAACTCGAGGTGAGCGGTGAACCCGAAGCGGTCGCGGAGCGGGTTCGGCAGCAGGCCGGAGCGGGTGGTCGCCCCGACCAGGGTGAACGGTGCCAGCTCGAGCGGGATGCTCGTCGCGCCGGCACCCTTGCCCACCATGATGTCGATGCGGAAGTCCTCCATGGCGAGGTACAACATCTCCTCGGCAGGGCGGGCCATGCGGTGGATCTCGTCGATGAAGAGCACCTCGCCCGGGGTCAGTGACGACAGGACCGCGGCGAGGTCGCCGGCGTGCTGGATGGCCGGACCGCTCGTGAGCCGGAGCGGTTTCCCGGTCTCGTGCGCGACGATCATCGCGAGGGTCGTCTTGCCGAGTCCAGGAGGGCCGGCCAGCAGGATGTGGTCGGGGGTGCGGTTCTGCATCCCGGCGGCCGTGATCAGGAGTTGCAACTGACCGCGTGCCTTGGACTGACCGACGAACTCCGAGAGCGACCGCGGACGGAGGGCCCCTTCGAACGCCAGTTCCGCGTCGGACTCGGCGGCTGGATTGGTGAGGTCTTCTGGAGCGTCCGTCACGAGGTACGGCCTCCGGCGTGCGCCGGGCCGAGTCTGCCGAGGGCCAGGCGGATGAGCGACGGCACGGTCGAGAGGTCGGCCGCACTCGCGGAGGCGGAGGCCTCCACGACCGCCTGCGTCGCCGTCTTCTCCGGCCAACCGAGCCCGATGAGCGCTGTCACGACCTGATCGGCGATCGCGGCGGCGTTCACGGTGGTCGCAGGAGCTTCAGGCGTCGTCCTGGTGACGCGGAGCTTGCCGGCGAGCGAGACGGTGATGAGCTTCGCCGTCTTCGGCCCGATCCCGGAGACCTTGCGGAACGGGGCGTCGTCGTCAGCGGAGATGGCGGCGGCGATCTGTTCCGGCGTCAACGCCTCCAGGACGCCGAGTGCCGACTTCGGGCCGACCCCGGTGACGCTCACCAGGAGCTCGAACACGGACAGCTCCTCGGCGGATCGGAACCCGAACAGGGAGAGCGAGTCCTCCCGCACGATCAGTGTCGTCGAGAGGAGCGCTTCCGTGCCGACCCGGAGGGAGAGGGCATGGGCCGGCGTGACTTGGACGGCGAATCCGACGCCGCCCACCTCGATCACGACGAGGTTGCCGACCGCGCTCAGGACGGTGCCGCGGAGGGAGGAGATCATGCTTCCAGCCTAGGGCTCCGCGCTGCCCGGGCCCGGACGGCCGCCTCGCGCGGAGCGCCGCCGCGTTCCGCCGCCGCCCACGCCCGCTGGGCCGGAGTGAGTGCTCCACTCCCCTGCGGCGGAGCGCCGACGGGTGTCGCTGCCGTCGACACGACGGGTCGCCAGGCGTGGCAGATCGCGAGAGCGAGCGCATCGGCGGCGTCAGCCGGCTTCGGGAGTTCGTCGAGACCGAGGATCCGGGCGACCATGGTCTGCACCTGGAGCTTGTCCGCCCGGCCGTATCCGGTCACCGCGGCCTTGACCTCACTCGGGGTGTGCAGGCCGACGGGGATACCGTTCGCGGCCGCGGCGTGCAGTGCGAGCCCACTCGCCTGGGCGGTGCCCATGACCGTCCGGACGTTGTGTTGCGCGAACACCCGCTCGACGGCCATCGCGGTCGGCGAAGTGCGCTCGATCGCCTCGGCGATACCCTGCGCGATCATGAGGAGTCGCTGCTCGAGTGGGGCGTGCGCGTCCGTCCGGATGACGCCGTACTCGACCATCGTGGCCTGCCGTCCCGGCAGGACGTCGACGACCCCCACCCCGCATCGGGTCAGGCCGGGGTCGATGCCGAGGACGCGCAGAGTCATGTTCCGACCCTAAGCGCGGGCGATGCGCCGGACGCTCCGCGAGGGCGGAGTGTCGTACATCCGTTCGAACGGGCTTCGCACGGCACGGGTGCCGGACTACTCGTCGTCGGCCTCCAGCTCGGCCTGCACCTCGGGGGTGAGGTCGAAGTTGCTGTAGATGTTCTGGACGTCGTCGTTGTCCTCGAGCGCGTCGATCAGCTTGAAGATCTTGCGCGCCGTGTCGGCGTCGATCTCGACCTTGAGGTTCGGGACGAAGGCGACGTCGGCGGAGTCGTAATCGATACCGGCCTCTTGCAGGGCGGTCCGGGTCGCGACCATGTCGCTCGGCTCGGTGACGACCTCGAAGGTCTCGCCCTCGGTGTTCACCTCTTCTGCGCCCGCATCGAGGACGGCGCCGAGGATGTCGTCCTCCGTGGTCCCCTCGGCCTGGACGACGATGAGGCCCTTGCGCTGGAAGTTGTAGGCGACGGAGCCCGGATCGGCCATGGTGCCGCCGTTGCGGGACATCAGCGTCCGGACATCGGCTGCTGCACGGTTCTTGTTGTCGGTGAGGCACTCGACGAGCAGGGCGACGCCGTTCGGACCGTAGCCCTCGTACATGATCGTGGTGTAGTCGACGACCTCACCGGTGAGGCCGGCACCGCGCTTGACGGCGCGGTCGATGTTGTCGTTCGGGACCGAGGTCTTCTTCGCCTTCTGGATGGCGTCCTGCAGCGTCGGGTTGCCCGCGAGGTCTGCGCCGCCCATCTTGGCCGCGACCTCGATGTTCTTGATGAGCTTGGCGAACGACTTCGCGCGACGGCCGTCGATGACCGCCTTCTTGTGCTTGGTCGTCGCCCACTTGGAGTGTCCGGACATGTGCTCCCTAACTGCGTGAAAAGAACCTGACCAGTCTAGGCCAGCGACCCGGAACTCGCGATCACGCCGCGACGGGCCACGGGATCGGGCGCCAGCGCCTCAGCGGGATCGCTCGACCTTGTCGAGGAAGTAGGCGTGGAAACGGGTGTCGCCCGTGACCTCGGGATGGAAGGACGTGCCGAGGAGGTTCCCCTGCTCGACGGCGACCATCCGACCGTCGGGCAGCGAGGCCAGGGGTGTCACCGACGGACCGGCGGCTTCGACCACCGGCGCGCGGATGAACACGGCGTGCACGGGCGGGTCGCCGAGGACCGGGATCGACAGGTCCGTCTCGAAGGAGTCGAGCTGCGACCCGAAGGCGTTGCGCCGGACCGAGACGTCGAGCCCGCCGAGACTCTGCTGGCCGGCGATCCCGTCGAGGATCCGGTCGGCCAGGAGGATGAGCCCGGCGCAGGTGCCGTACACGGGCAACCCGGCGGTGATCGCTTCGCGCAACGGTCCGGCGAGGTCGAAGGAGCGAGCGAGCTTGTCCATCACGCTCGACTCGCCGCCGGGCAGGACGAGTCCGTCGATGCCGGTCAGTTCCGAGGGACGCCTGATGAGGCTGACGTCCGCCCCGAGGCCGGTGAGGACGGCCGCATGCTCGCGGAAGTCCCCTTGCAGGGCGAGGACGCCGACGCGTGCCGCCCCGGTCACGACGTCACCTGGTTCAGGGCGGACGCGGGGCTACCAGCCACGCTCGGCGAGGCGGTGCGGTGCGGCGAGGTCGGCGACGTTGATGCCGACCATCGCCTCACCGAGACCACGGGACACCTCGGCGATGACCTGAGGGTCGTCGAAGAAGGTCGTCGCCTTGACGACGGCCGCCGCCCGCTGGGCCGGATTGCCGGACTTGAAGATGCCGGATCCGACGAACACGCCGTCGGCACCCAGCTGCATCATCATCGCGGCGTCGGCCGGCGTCGCCACACCCCCGGCGGTGAACAACACGACCGGGAGCTTGCCCGTCTCGGCGATCTCGACGACGAGGTCGTACGGGGCCTGGAGGTCCTTCGCCGCGACGTACAGCTCGTCCTTCGACATCGACGACAGGTGTGCGATCTCGGAGCGGATCTTGCGGATGTGCTTCGTCGCCTCGGACACGTCGCCGGTGCCGGCCTCGCCCTTCGAGCGGATCATGGCGGCACCCTCGTTGATGCGCCGCAGTGCTTCTCCGAGGTTGGTGGCGCCGCACACGAACGGGACGTCGAAGCCCCACTTGTCGATGTGGTTCACGTAGTCGGCCGGGCTCAGGACCTCGGACTCGTCGATGTAGTCGACGTCGAGCGCCTGGAGGACCTGCGCTTCGACGAAGTGGCCGATGCGAGCCTTCGCCATGACGGGGATGGACACCTCGGCGATGATCGATTCGATGAGGTCGGGATCGCTCATCCGAGCCACGCCGCCCTGGGACCGGATGTCCGCCGGAACGCGCTCGAGGGCCATCACGGCGACGGCTCCGGCGTCCTCCGCGATACGGGCCTGCTCGGCGGTGACGACGTCCATGATGACGCCGCCCTTCAGCATCTCCGCGAGTCCGCGCTTCACGCGGTTCGAGCCGTGCTGTCCAGTGGTCGTGCTGCTCTCGGTCATGATGGCGAGCGTACCGCCGGGTGGCCTGACGGTGCTCCGTCCACAGGCCGGAAATTGGACTTGGCTGGGCCGGTCCACCTGGACCGGCCCACGATGGATCAGGTCGAGGTGGGCCAGGCGTCCGCGATCGACTGCCGGACGTCGCCGAGCAGCTGCGGGAGCGCCTTGGTCTGGGCGATGATCGGGAAGAAGTTGGCGTCCGTCGCCCAGCGCGGGACGATGTGCTGGTGCAGGTGCGCCGCGATCCCGGCACCGGCCACGGCACCCTGGTTCATGCCGAGGTTGAAACCGTCGTTCCTCGAGACGGACCGGACGACCCGCATCGCCGTCTGCGTCAGAGCGCCGATCTCGGCGACCTCCTCCGTCGTCGCGTCGTCGTACATCGCGACGTGGCGGTACGGGCAGACGAGCAGATGCCCGGAGTTGTACGGGAAGAGGTTCAGCAGCACGAAGGCGTGCTCGCCCCGATGCACGATGAGCGCTGACTCGTCGTCGAGCGTCGGCGCGATGCAGAACGGACAACCGTCGTCGGATGGTTGGCCCTGCTTGATGTAGACCATCCGGTGGGGCGTCCAGAGACGCTGGAACGCGTCCGGGACGCCCACCAGGTGGGAGGTGTCGATCGACTCGAACGACTCCGGCTCGGTGCCCGGGGTCATGCCGGCAGATCCGCTGCGGTGTTCACCTGCAGTTTCGCGGCGATGGCGGCGCGGATTCGGCGCACGGCGTCGGCGACCGGGACACCGTTCTCCTGGGTGCCGTCGCGGAATCGGAAGCTCACCGCGCCGTTGGCCTGGTCCTCCTCGCCGACGATCAGCTGCAGCGGGGTCTTCGCCTTGGTGTGGTTGCGGATCTTCTTCTGCATCCGATCGTCGGAGGCGTCGAGTTCCGCACGGACCCCGGACGAGCGCAGCTCGGCGACGACTCCGCCGAGGAACTCCTCGTACTGCTCGGAGACGGGGATACCGACGACCTGCACGGGGGCGAGCCACACCGGGAAGGCACCCGCGTAGTGCTCGAGCAGGATGGCGAAGAAGCGCTCGATCGAGCCGAGGAGTGCGCGGTGGATCATCGCCGGACGCTTGCGCGTGCCGTCAGCAGCCGTGTACTCCAGCTCGAACAACTCGGGCAGGTTGAAGTCGAGCTGCACGGTGGACAGCTGCCACGTCCGGCCGATCGCGTCGCGCGCCTGCACCGAGATCTTCGGACCGTAGAAGGCTGCGCCGGCGGGGTCGAGGACGAGTTCGAGACCGGACTCGACCGCCACCTGGCGGAGGGTCTCGGTCGCTTCGTCCCAGACCTCGTCGGTGCCGACGTACTTGTCGGGGTCCTTCGTCGAGAGCTCCAGGTAGAAGTCGTCGAGACCGTAGCCGCGGAGGGTCTCCAGGACGAACTGCAACTGGCGGCCGACCTCGTCCTTGACCTGGTCGTCGGTCACGTAGATGTGGGCGTCGTCCTGCGTGAGGCCACGGACACGCGTGAGCCCGGAGAGGGTGCCGCTCTTCTCGTACCGGTAGACCGTGCCGAACTCGGCGAGACGGAGCGGCAGTTCGCGGTAGCTGCGCCCTCGGGCCCGGTAGATCAGGTTGTGCATCGGGCAGTTCATGGGCTTCAGGTAGTAGTCCTGGCCCTGACGGGTGACGTGGCCGTCGGCGTCGACCTCCTGGTCGAGGTGCATCGCCGGGAACATGCCGTCCTTGTACCAGGCCAGGTGCTGGCTGACCTCGAACAGGTGCCCCTTCGTGATGTGCGGGGTGTTCACCAGCTCGTAGCCGGACGCGAGCAGGCGCTCGCGCATGTAGTTCTCGATCTCGTTGCGGATGATGCCGCCCTTGGGGTGGAACACCGCGAGACCCGAGCCGATCTCCTCGGGGAAGCTGAAGAGGTCGAGCTCGGCACCGAGCTTGCGGTGGTCGCGCTTGGCCGCCTCCTCGATCCGAGTCTGATACGCGCGCAGCTCGTCCTTGGTCGCCCAAGCGGTGCCGTAGATCCGCTGCAGCTGCGGGTTCTTCTCGCTCCCCCGCCAGTACGCCGCGGCGAGACGCGTCAAAGCCCAGCCGTTGCCGATCATGCGCGTGTTCGGCAGGTGCGGACCGCGGCAGAGGTCCTTCCAGACCGTCTCCCCCGTCTTCGGGTCGACGTTGTCGTAGATGGTCAGCTCCGAGCCGCCCACCTCGACGTTCTCGTCGTCGGCTGCGGATCCGCCCTTGAGGCCGATCAGCTCGAGCTTGTAGGGCTCCCCCGCGAGTTCCTCGCGAGCCTCGTCTTCGGTGACGACGCGTCGCACGAAGCGCTGGCCCTGGCGGATGATGCGGTCCATCGTCTTCTGCAGCACCTTGAGCGCCTCGGGCGTGAACGGTGCGGCGACGTCGAAGTCGTAGTAGAAGCCGTCGGTGACCGGCGGGCCGATGCCGAGGTTCGCGTGCGGGTCGACCTGCTGCACGGCCTGCGCGAGCACGTGGGCTGCGGAGTGGCGGAGGATGTTGAGACCGTCCGGCGAGTCGAGGTGCACCGGCTCGACGGTGTCCGTCTCCGTCACCGTGGCGGCGAGGTCCTTCAGTTCGCCGTTGACGCGCATGGCGACCACGGATCGGTCGGTGAACAGTGCGAACCCGTCACTCACGGATGATCTCTCTTTCTCAGGTGAAACCTTGGCCGTGCAAGCCTATCGTCGTCCACGACGAGGAGACGCTGCCGTCGGTCGGCGGCCATGGTTCGTGCTCGGGCTCATCGCTAGAGTGAAGGCCTACGACGTGACGGGGGTGGCGCTGATGACGGCTGTGCAGAGAAGCCGGGCTGCGACGGCGCTGTTCGCCGCGCTGCCCGTGGTCGCACTCGTGCACATCATCGCCCTCGCCTCCGGTCAGGAGTGGCTGTCGCTCCTCACCAAGCCGTTCATCATGCTGGTCCTCGCGCTGGCGCTCGTGTGGTCGGTCCGACGGCTGTCTGCCGCTGCGGTCACCGCGCTCGTCGCGATCATGTGCAGCTGGCTGGGCGACGTCGCCCTCATGGTCCCGGGCGAACTCGCGTTCGGCGTGGGGATCCTGTTCTTCATGCTCGCTCAGGCCGGCTATGTCCTACTCTTCGTGCGGCATCTGCGCACCAGGAACCGCCCGCCGGTCTGGGCGCTCGTGTACCTGGTGTGGCTCGTCGCCGGTATCGCGCTCCTCAGTCAGCAGGACATGGGGGCGCTGTATCCGGCGGTCGTCCTGTACGCCGTCGTGATCGGGGCCATGGCGGCGTCTTCCACGATGACGACGCCGACGATCGCCGTGGGCGGTGCGCTGTTCCTGGTCTCCGACTCGTTGATCGGGCTCGACCGCTTCGTGCCTGCAGTGACGATCTGGGCGGCGGACGAGATCATCATGGCGACATACGCCGCGGGCCAATGCATCATCGTGTGGGGCGTCGCGGAGGTCCTGCGTCGCCGGGAGCGGGCGGTCCTCGCCGTCTGAACGGACGTCCGGGCGTGCGATGGGTGGTCTGCGCAAGAGGTGGTCTGTGCAACGACGGAGGGCCCGAGCTGTTCGCTCGGGCCCTCCGTGTTCCTGTGGGCGATACTGGGATCGAACCAGTGACCTCTTCCGTGTCAGGGAAGCGCGCTACCGCTGCGCCAATCGCCCAGGTGAGTGGTGTTGCCAGCGAGGTGGCGACGGGATTCGAACCCGTGTGGACGGCTTTGCAGGCCGCTGCCTAGCCTCTCGGCCACGCCACCACGTGTGATGAAACACACTGTCGAGCGGAACGCTTGCACGTTCTCACTGACACTCGAGCGGATGACGAGATTCGAACTCGCGACCCTCACCTTGGCAAGGTGATGCGCTACCACTGCGCCACATCCGCATTGCATCCCGTTTCCGGGTGCTTGGAAACTCTAGCCGATGTTGACGGCGCTCGTTGACACCTCGGTGCGGGCGAGTCGGTCCAACCCTTGATGTTCCGCGGAAAATCGGGCTGAAAATCGATGTCGCCCGGCGCGTCGGCGTCCAGGGTCGAACCACCCTTCGACAGGCTCAGGGGCCGGAGCGGCCCGGCGGCCCTCCCCGGTCACTGAGCTTGTTCCTGGTCACTGAGCTTGCCGAAGTGCCCACGAGCACCCCTTCGACAGGCTCAGCGACCGAGACGGGTCGGGCACACCTCTCCCGGTCGCTGAGCCTGTCGAAGTGCCCACGAAGGAGCCTTCGTCGGCGGGGTCAGAATGGTGCGGGATCTGGCTCGGTCCGATACTGCTCGCCGTCGGGTGTCGTCCACTCGAGGACCCCGCCCGGCTGATGGTCGAGGTTCCAACCCGGCAGGTGTTTCATGCGGTGGTGATGTCGACACAGGCAGGCGAGATTGTCGACATCTGTGGTGCCTCCGTCGTCCCACGCGACTGAGTGGTCGAGGTCGCAGGCTCTGGCGCGTCTGCCGCAGCCCGGTGCCCGACAGGTGCCGTCTCGCAACCGCACTGCCCGTTGGAGGTCGGCCGGGACGCGGTATTGATGCCGGCCGACGGAGAGGACCGCACCGGTTTCCGGCTGGACGAGGATCCGGGTGAAGCTGGGCGCGTTCACCGCGATCCGTGCTGCGGTCTCGGGGTCGATGGGGCCGTAGCCGTCCAGGGTGGCCGGGGCGTCGGAGATGCCAGCCATGCTGAGCGCTGGGACCGTGATGTGGACCGTGGGCCTGATGTGCTCCTGGACCTCGATCGGGTGCGGGAGGATCGGGCTCGACATGACGTCGTCGGGGGTCACGCCGGTGAGCGCGAGGGCCGCGAGGGCATCGGCCTGGAGTTGTGCGCAGGTGCGGGTGTCGCCTGCGGCGCGGCTTTCTGCGGCGGCTGCTTTGAGTCGCTCGGCGATGCCCTGCGCGATCGGCGCCGTGGTCAGGAGGTGCACCCAGGCCATGCCGTCGGCGGCCGGCTCGAACTCGACCCGTCGGTCGGCCTCGGAGCGGACCGCGCGGGCGGTGATGGACTCGGGATGGAGCCGCTCGCGCAAGACCCGGGCACTCGTGCGGAGGCCAGCGGCCGTCGTGCGCTCGGCGATGACGAGCACCTGATCGAGGAACACCGCCCGCCCGGCGGCAGGGACGTCGCAGAGCTGGTCCGTGATCACCTGCGCGTGCCTCGCCGAGATGCGCCCGGCCTCGAGTGACTCGAGCACGGCCGGCGCTTCGTCCACAAGGTGCTCGGCATCGTTCGTCGCCCGCTGGATCGTCCGCTCCGGGATCCGGGTCGCCATCGCGAGGGCCGCGCAGGTGGAGCGGCGCGAGAGCGCCTGGCGCTCCGCCGGCGGGAAGATCGCCGGGACGGTGGCGTCGGCAAAGCGTCAGCATCACTGACATTCCAGATGCCGAGTGAGGGTCGGTTGCGGAAAGGTCCTCGTGTGCCCTTCGACAGGCTCAGGGACCGGGAGGGCGGGCGCCGGATTCGTGACGTGGCTCGTGTGCCCTTCGACAGGCTCAGGGACCAGGAGGACGGGCGCCGGATTCGTGACGTGGCTCGTGTGCCCTTCGACAGGCTCAGGGACCAGGAGAAGGGCGCCGGATTCGTGAGGTGGCTCGTGTGCCCTTCGACAAGCTCAGGGACCGGGAGAAGGGCGCCGGATTTGCGGAGTGCTCCGTGTGGCCTTCGACAGGCTCAGGGACAGGAGGAACGGCGCCGGACTCGCGAGAGTCTCCGGGTGCCCTTCGACAGGCTCAGGGACCCGAGGGGTGCTCGCGGGCGTTTCGACAGGCGGAGATACGGCGTCACCGGGCTGCCTGGCGCGGGGGGGGCAAGGTGCACGCGAAAGACGAAAGCCCCCGGGGGTCCAGGGGCTTTCTGTGGTGGGCGATACTGGGATCGAACCAGTGACCTCTTCCGTGTCAGGGAAGCGCGCTACCGCTGCGCCAATCGCCCGGGTGGCGTGTGAGACACGACGCCGGGATGTTGCTGGTGGAACTGTGTTGCTGAGGTGAGGTGGCGACGGGATTCGAACCCGTGTGGACGGCTTTGCAGGCCGCTGCCTAGCCTCTCGGCCACGCCACCATGTGTGACCGAACACACTGCCGAGTAGGGCTCCTGCCGGAACAACACCACTGACACTCGAGCGGATGACGAGATTCGAACTCGCGACCCTCACCTTGGCAAGGTGATGCGCTACCACTGCGCCACATCCGCATTGCTCGCATCACTGCGTGCTCGAACGACTCTAGCCGAAACCGGGACCGATGTTCAAACCGGCGCGCGTACTGTGTCGACAGCGTTGCGGATGTGCGTTCGTCCCCCGGCATCGGCTAGTATCGTGACTCGCGGCTGTTCGGCACCTCTCCGGTGCGGACGACCTGCGGGCGATTGGCGCAGTTGGTAGCGCGCTTCCTTCACACGGAAGAGGTCATCGGTTCGAGTCCGGTATCGCCCACATCATCCACCATCGCCCGGGGTGTACCACCCTCCACTGCGGCGACTCACTCCGCGAGATCAAGACGTTCCGCCCTGGCAGCCCCTGTCCGGCGGGGATCGCTCGGGAAGCAGTGTCTGCACGCGGGCGGCGTGCCGAGTCCCTGCGCAGCCACGCCCCAGCCGATCGAGCCGGTGGCCATCGCGCGCATGAAGATGAAGATGCAGATCGAGGCTCCGCGGGACCGCACCCACTGCGGCAGGGTGAGCTGCAGCGCGAAGAGCGCGGACCCTAGCAGGATCCGGCGGACGAGGTGCGCGGACACGCCGTACCGGACCCCGCTCGCAACGCTGCCCCGAACGCTCGTGGTCGTCGAGACCCGTCTGCGAGGGTCGCTTCCACCAGACGAGGGCGATCACGGCCACGACGAAGCTCAGCGCGTTGACACCGAACACGACGGGGGCGCCGAAGGCCGTGCCGATATTGCTCCCCAGCTGGGCGAACCAGAGCACCCTGAAAGCGGTGATGGCGATCTGCGCCCATGCCGACGGTTGCGACGATGGGATTGCCGAGGGTGAAGACATGGTCGAACGACAGGACGCCGTCGCGGCCCGGGCATCGTCGGTTTGTCGCAATCATCGAGCGGTGTCATCACCGTCGAGGGCCGGCTGGCGGCGACGCCCTATGGAGGATCATCGCCGGATCGTCAAGCTCCCCGTGCACCGAATCGTGCTGGCTACCGTGGACGCATGGCCATCACGGAACTGATCCTCGTCCGCCACGGTGAAAGCGCCGGGAACCTCGCCGCGCTGGAAGCCGATCGTGCCGGATCCCACCGCATCGCCGTCCCCGATCGTGACGCCGACGTACCCCTCTCGGCCCTCGGTGTCGAGCAGGCAGCCGCGGTGGGCGCTCGACTCGCCACCCTCGCTCCCGCCGACCGCCCTGACATCGTGTTCAGCTCGCCCTATCGGCGAGCGCACGAGACGGCCGTCGTCGCGCTCCGGACCGCCGCGTTCGACGCCGATGAGCTTCGGCCGGTCGTCGACGAACGGCTGCGCGATCGCGAACTCGGGATTCTCGACACCTTCACCTCGGTCGGCGTCGATGCGGAGTTCCCGGAGGAGGCCGCTCGACGACGGTCCCTCGGCAAGTTCTACTACCGACCGCCTGGAGGTGAGGCGTGGACGGATGTGGCCCTCCGCCTCCGCTCGTTCATCGGCGACCTGGACCGGCACGCCGACCGCACGCGGGCCCTGGTGGTCTGTCACGACGCCGTCATCTCGCTCTTCCGCTACATCTGCGAGGGGTGGGATGAGCGTCGCGTCCTGGAGGAGGCCGCACTCCGTCCGACACCGAACGCCTCCTTCACCCACCTCGTCCACGACGGACGGGCCTGGAGAGCACGCGCGGCGAATGCGACCGCACACCTCCAGCAGGCGCAGGTGGCGGTCACCGAGCACTCGGGGGCGACCGATGTCCAGAGCTGACCCCACTATGCTCACGCCCGAGGTCCTCGCCGACTGGCCGCTCCCCGATCCCGGATCGTCGAAGGACGATCGTGGGTCGACGCTCGTCGTCGGTGGCGCGCAGATGACGCCAGGGGCGGTCGCCTTGGCGGGCCTGGCCGTCCTCAGGGTCGGCGCGGGTCGGATCACGCTCGCGGTCGGTGCGTCAGCATCGTCGCCACTCGCGATCGCCTTCCCTGAGGCAGGCGTCATCGGGTTGGCCGAAACCAGCGCCGGAGCCGTCCGGGGTGACGAGGTCGGCCGCCTCGAGGACGTCCTGGACGTCGACTGTCTGCTGCTCGGTCCTGGCCTCGACGACGCGGACGAAGCCGCGGCACTCCTCCACAGCCTGCGCCCGCTCCTGGGCGCCGACACCGTCGTGGTGCTCGACGCCTTCGCGCTCGGTGCCCTGTCACACGCTCCCGACTTCTCGAAGGGGCTGGAAGGTCGCCTCGTGTTCACCCCGAACGTGGCCGAGGCCGCGATCCTCCTCGACGTGGACGAGGCCGACCCGGACACGGCGGCGCTCGAACTGGCGCGACGGTACGGCGCCGTCGTCACCTGTCAGGGCAGGGTCTCCGACGGTGAGCGGGACTTCATCGCGCCCGGCGGGAGTCCGGCCCTCGGGACGGCGGGGAGCGGTGACGTCCTGGCCGGAGCGATCGCCGGGCTCGCGGCACGCGGACTCTCCCCGCTCGCGGCGAGCTGCTGGGGTACCGTGCTGCACGCCGCCTCCGGCGATCGGCTCGCAGACCGGATCGGCCCTCTCGGAGCCCTCGCCCGCGAGTTCGCGGACGAGTTCCCGACGCTCCTCCGAGAGCTCGGGCGACCCGTCACGGGGCGGTCCTAACCGACAGTGGGCCAGCGCCAGCCGGTGATCTCGGGTGCGTCCTCGCCGAACTCCCTGGTGTGCGCTCGGGCCCGGAGCCGGGCGTCCTGCATCTCCTGACGGAGACCCGCGAACCGCTCGCCGAGCCCCGGCGTCCGGTCGATCGCGTCGCACACGAGCGAGAACCGGTCGATCTCGTTGAGCATCACCATGTCGAACGGTGTCGTGGTGGTCCCGTTCTCTAGGTACCCGCGGACATGCAGCTGATCGTGCCCGTGGCGCTTGTACGTCAGCCGATGGATGAGCCACGGGTACCCGTGGTAGGCGAAGACGACTGGACGGTCCGTCGTGAACACGCTGTCGTACTCGGCGTCGGAGAGGCCGTGCGGATGCTGATCCTCACCCATGAGTCGCATGAGGTCGACCACGTTCACGACTCGGACCGACAGCTCCGGGATGCGTTCGCGCAGGATACTCACGGCGGCCAGCGTCTCGAGCGTGGGGACATCCCCGGCACAGGCCATGACGAGGTCCGGGCGCTCCCCAGCACGCTCTGAACCGGCGAAGGGCAGGATGCCGAGCCCGCGGGCGCAGTGCGCGCGGGCCTCGTCGACGCCGAGCCACACGGGTTCCTTGTCCTTGCCCGCGACGATGACGTTGATCTCGTCCGTGCTCTGCAGGCAGTGCTCCGAGACGGCCAGGAGGGTGTTCGCATCGAACGGCAGATACACCCGGATGACATCGGGCTTCTTGTTCACGACGTGGTCGATGAACCCGGGGTCCTGGTGGCTGAAGCCGTTGTGGTCCTGACGCCAGACGTGACTCGTGAGGAGGTAGTTGAGGCTCGCCACCGGGCGCCGCCATGGCAACTCACGTGAACCGTTCAGCCACTTCGCATGCTGGTTGAACATGGAGTCGACGATGTGGATGAAGGCTTCGTAGCAGGTGAACAGGCCGTGCCGACCGGTGAGCAGGTAGCCCTCCAACCAGCCCTGACACTGGTGCTCGCTGAGCATCTCCATGACCCGGCCGGCGCGGGCGAGATGCTCGTCGTCCGGGACGGTCCCGGCGTTCCACTGCCGTTCGGTCACCTCGAAGACCGCCTGGAGTCGGTTACTGGCGAGTTCGTCGGGAGCGAAGATCCGGAAGGTGGTCGGGTTACGCCGGATCACCTCCGTGAGCCACGACCCCAGGACTCCCGTCGCCCCGGCGTCGCGACCACCCGGGGCGTCCACCACGACGGCGGCGTCGTCGATCGCGGGGAGGTCGAGTTCCGTGCGCAGCAGACCTCCGTTGGCGTGCGGGGTCGCGCTCATCCGGGCCTCCCCGCGCGGAGCGAGTCCCCGCACGAGCGGAACCACCGCGCCATGTTCGTCGAAGAGCTCCTCAGGCCGGTAGCTCCGCATCCAGGACTCCAGGATCCGGGTGTGCTCCTCGGTGTCCCGAGCGTCGGCGAGCGGAACCTGATGCGCGTGGAACGTCCCCTCGACCCGGACGCCGTCGATCACCTCGGGGCAGGTCCAGCCCTTCGGTGTGCGCAGCACGATCATGGGCCATACCGGCCGTCCGGTGTCTCCGGTGGCGGCCCGGGACTTGATGGCCGCGATGCGGTCGAACACGACGTCGAGGACCTCGGCGAACCTGCGGTGGACCGCCATCGGATCCTCGCCGTCGAACCCGCCCTCGACGAAGAACGGTTCGTGTCCGTATCCACGCAGGAGACTCTCGAGTTCGGAGCGTGGGATGCGAGCCAGGACCGTCGGGTTCGCGATCTTGTAGCCGTTCAGGTGCAGGATGGGCAGGACGACGCCATCCTGGACCGGGTCGATGAACTTGTTGGAATGCCAGCTGGTCGCGAGCGGTCCGGTCTCCGCTTCACCGTCGCCGACGACCGCCGCGACGAGGAGATCGGGGTTGTCGAAGGCTGCGCCGTACGCGTGGCTCAGGACGTACCCCAGCTCGCCACCCTCATGGATGCTGCCTGGCGTCTCGGGAGCCGCGTGACTCGGTACCCCGCCGGGGAAGCTGAACTGACGGAAGAACCGGGTCAACCCTGCTTCGGTCTCGGCGACGTCAGGGTAGATCTCGCTGTAGGTGCCGTCCAGGTAGGCGCTCGCCAGGATCGCCGGCCCGCCATGCCCGGGCCCGGCGATGAACATCGCCGACTGGTGGCGCTCCGCGATCATGCGGTTGAGATGCGCATAGGTCAGATTCAACCCGGGAGCGGTCCCCCAGTGGCCGAGGAGCCGGCGCTTCACCTGAGCGGCTTCGAGCGGGCGGCGGAGGAGCGGGTTGTCGAGCAGGTAGATCTGTCCGACGGACAGGTAGTTCGCGGCGCGCCACCAGGCGTCGACCTGTTCGATGCTCCGCTCGGACACCGGCTCGCTCGTGTCGCGAGGCCGCCAGCTGTCCGTCGTCGACCCGTCCCGTGCGTTGTGCGTCATCGTCCCAAGATCCCAGGTCGAGCGACCGGAGGCCAGGGTGGTGCGTCGCTCCTGCGAGCGTGCTAGAGCGTCGGCGGGCGGTGTCGACCGGTACCGGCCGTCGCGCCCCACCAGTCGAGGTACGCGCTCGCGGTGTCCGGCAGCGCGGGGCGGAGGCTGCGACCGGCGGGCAGGCGCGTCCGGGAGGGATCCAGCCAGGCCGCGGCCAACTCGGTGTGCAGCGTCGACGGGTCGTAGCGGACCATCGTCTCCGGCCGCAATTGCTCCATCTCCGCCGCGTAGCGCGAGTCGACGACGAGCGGCCGGCGGCCTGCCTCGACCCAGTCGAGCATCGAGCGCGACGCGGAGACATGGCCGTGCGCGGCGAGCGGGATGCCAGGAAGCGAGATCTGCGCGGCGAACGCCGCATCGTCGAGGTACCCGGTCACCTCGAACGAGACCTCGGCGGCGCGTGCTTCCGCCTCGAGGTCGAGCACGTCGTCCTCATGGCCGGCCGAGGGGGCGCCGATGGCACGGACGACGACGTCGGCGATCGGGTGACCGGTGGCACGGAGATCCTCGGCCGCTCTCGATGCCGCCTGGATCGCCGCTGCGTGGCCCTTTCCCGGGTAGATGAACCCGGCGATGAGGACGGTGAGCGGACGGGCCGCTCCGCGCTGCGACGCATCGTCCACGGTGGCCGGAGCGGATGCGATCCGGGAGCCGAGCGGGATGGCGTATGGAACGACCGAGGCACTGACACCGAGGAACTCCTCGGCGAGCGCCTGCTCATGACGGCTGTTGACGGCCGTCGCGTGGGCGGCGGCGATGAAGCGAGCATAGGCGGCGATGCGGCGGTCCAGCATCCTGCCGTCCGACGTCTGCGGGACGTCGTGGAGGGTGACCGTCAACTCGGTGACGTCCGCGAGGCGCTCGACGGCGTCCGCCGCCTCCTCGGGCGACCGGCCGAACAGGCGGTCGGTGACGTGAACGTGTGCACGATCCACGCCGTCGAGCAGGTGCACGGCGTCGGACGGGGTCGGGGCGTACACCCGTGCAGCGCGAGGATCAGCGTCGACCACGGCGTCGGCGACGTCGATCGCGTATTGGACGACACCGTGCTGCTGGGGGCCGACCATGAGGAGACGGGGTGGGGCTGCGATCACCTGCGTCATGGTGGTGCAGTGGGGGGCCCGCGTCAAGGGTCGCGGGCACTCTCGTCATCGGACCTATGTTCGGAGGACGGCGCGCGCATCGCGCCGACCCGTCCGCGCGTCTCGCGCCCGCATCCGTATAGGGGATCCCGCCATGCAGCCGACCGCGACGCACCCCACCGCTCGAGTCGCCGACCCGACGTCTCGCCCGATCCGTGTCGTCTCGATCCCGGCCGCGCACCCCTACGTCGGCCGGGTTTCCGCCTCACCCGAGATCGACGTCCTGGGAGATCCGCCGGTCGAGGGAGCGCCATCGGGCGTCTGGTGGCCGCCCGTGGCCCTCGATCCGAGCTGGATCCGAGACCACGCCGCCGATGCCGATCTCCTGCACATCCACTTCGGCACGGAGTCGTTCCCACCCGGACACGTGACCGCGTGCCTCGAGGCCGCGCACGAGGTCGGCTGGTCGGTCGTCTACACGGTGCACGACCTCGAGCACCCGCAACTCGAGCACCAGGGGGCGTACGGGGCGCAGCTCGACGAGCTCGTCCGCGGCGCCGACGCGCTGGTCACGCTGACCCCCGGCGCCGCCGAGGGGATCCGGGAACGCTGGGGTCGCGAGGCGATGGTCATCGCTCATCCGTCACTCCTCTCGGACGACGTCGACGTCCCGCTCGTGCTGCCGTCGGCCGGGTTTCGGGTCGGCGTCCATCTGAAGGACCTGCGCCCCAATGTGGACGCGGTCGGTGTCGTCACCACCCTCATCGACGCGGTCGAACGCCTGCGCCGCCGTGGAGCGGACGTCGTCGCAGAGATCCGGATGCACCACGTGGTCCGCGATCCGGAGGCCCGCGACAACGTCCGACGGCTTGTCGGTAGATCGGAAGCGGCGCTCCTCATCGAGCACGAGCGTCTCGACGACCTCGGACTCGCCATCGCGCTCGGCCGCCTGGACGTCTGCCTGCTCCCCTACCGGCACGGCACGCATTCCGGCTGGCTCGAACTCTGCTGGGATCTCGGCGTGTCCGTCGCCGTCCCGTCCGGGATCGGAGCGTACCTCGAGCAGCATCCCGACGACACGGTCTCCGCGTACGACCTCGGGGACGGAGCATCACTCGAACGTGCCGTCGGCGAGCTCCTCGAAGCGGACGGCGCGACCCGAGCCGGTTCCGCCGGTCGGAGCGCCACCGTCGCCGAGCGCCGCGCCCGTCGCGTCGTCGACGACGCCGTCGGTGCAGCAGCGCACGCCGGGCTGTACCGCCGAGTCATCGCCGAGCGCGCCTCGTGACGGCCGGTCCACGACTGCGCGTCGTCGTCATCGCCCCGCTGCGCTTCCCCATCCGTCGCCCACATGCCGGCGGGCTCGAATCCGCCGTGTGGTCGGAGGTCACCGCGCTCCGCGCTCGAGGCCACGAGGTGACGTTCATCGGCGTCCGCGGGTCCGACTTCGTCGAGCGCGGCAGCGTCTTCGAGCTACCGGAACTACGGTGGCCGCGCTGGTCCTCGCCCGACGACGAGCGGTATCCCCCGGGCCACATGACCCGATCCGTCCCGGCATTGCGCCGTGCGCTCGAGGCGATCGCCGCTCGGCCAGGGCGATACGACGTGGTCTCCAACCACTGCCTGGACGCGCTGCCGGTGGAACTGGCGCCCGAGCTGGGCGTCCCCATGATCACCACCCTGCACACACCGGTCGACGAGGCCGTCGCCGCTGCCGCGAGCCGGGCCGGTTCCGACGGCAGCCGGTTCCTGGCGGTGAGCGAGTTCACGAAGCGCACCTGGGCGACGGCCGGTGTCGAATCCGAGGTGCTCCTGAACGGCATCGATCCGGATGCCTGGCGGGCCGGCCGAGGCGGTGACGACCTGGTGTGGTTCGGACGGGTCGTCGCGGAGAAGGCCCCGCACCTCGCGGTCGAGGTCGCCCGCCGACTCGGTCGCCGGCTCGTCATCGCCGGTCGCGTGGGCGATCCGGTGTACGCCGAGCGCGTGCTGTCGCCGTTGCTGGGACGTGACGTCCGACATGTCGGGCCGCTCGATCCGACGCGGCTCGCCACGCTCGTGGGGCGGAGCGCGGCAGCGGTCTCGACGCCGGCATGGGCCGAGCCGTTCGGTCTCGTCGCACCGGAGGCGCTGATGACCGGGACTCCGGTGGTCAGCTTCGCCGTCGGCGGCGTGCCCGAGATCGCCCAGGCGAGCGTCGGGATGCAGGTCGTCGCACCGGGAGACCTGGCGGCCATGGCGGACCGCGTGGACGGGTTGATCCGGCAATCGGAGCTGGACCGAGGGTTCCGCGCCTCGATCCGGGCATCCGCCCTCGCCCGATTCTCGCTCGACGCCAGGGTGGGCCGGCTCGAGGAGCACTTCGCCGCGCTCCTCGGGGACTCGCCCGTGCTCGGTTCCGGTCGCGTCGACGAGTTCAGCTCGTGAGGCCCCGTATCGGTTGGTACGTGCACCACCACGGACGGGGGCACGTGACGCGTCTGCTCGCCGTCGCTCCACACCTCGACGCCGACATCGTCTGCTTCAGCTCGTTCCCGGCTCCGGTGGGACTCCCCTCGAACTGTTCCTGGGTGGTGCTCGACCGTGATGACGACGTGCCGGACGGCGCGTCTCCCCCGGACGACTGCGATCCGACCGCGGAGGGCCTGCTGCACTGGGCCCCACTCGGCCATGCCGGCCACCGCGCCCGTCTCGCGACCATCGCCGGCGCCCTTGCGCGGCAACAGATGGACGCGATGGTGGTGGACGTCTCCGTCGAGGTGGTACTCCTCGCACGCCTGCTCGGTGTCCCCACCATCGTCATGGCACAGCCGGGCCATCGCGACGACGAGCCGCACGCGCTTGCCTTCCGTGCGGCGTCGACGATCATCGCCCCATGGCCTCAGGGTGTGCTGCAGCTGGAGCACCTGCGTCCCGTGCAGGAGAAGGTGGTGTACACCGGCGGCATCAGTCGCTTCGAGGGACGCGAGCGGACGTCCGCGGAAGCCGGGCGCAGCGGGGTGCTCCTCCTCGCGGGTGCCGGGGGTTCCGCCGTGTCGCGGGATGCCGTGGAGGAAGCCGCACGCGCCAGCGGTCGCGATTGGACCTCGCTCGGCACCGGTGCCGGGTCTGTCTGGTCCGACGACCCGTGGGACGCGCTCTGCCGGGCGGAGGTGGTGGTGTCGTGGGCCGGTCAGAACGCGATCGCCGATCTCGCCGCGGCCGGCGTCACGGCCGTCGTGGTCCCACAGGAACGCCCGTTCGACGAGCAGGTGTCCACCGCCCGTGCACTTGAAGCCAACGAGCTGGCGGTCGTGCGGGCGTCCTGGCCCGACGCTGCGGACTGGCCGGCCGTCCTCGACCGGGCTGCGGAGCTCGACCCCGACTGGTCTCGTTGGCAGGTGGCGGGCGCCGCCCAACGGGCGGCTGAGGCGATCGAGGCGGTCGCGGCCGGGGATCCTGCAGGGGGTGGGCGATGAGGACGTCGATCGTGACCCTGTGCTCGCGCCCACGACTCGGGCACCTCGAACGGCAGCTCGAGGCCGTCAGGGCGTTCATACCGACGTCGGGTGACGTGGTGGAGCGACTCGTCGTGTGGATCGGCGACGACGCACCACCGACTCTCGACGCGGAGCTGACGGTCCACCTCCCACCGGGGCCCGACGGGCTCCGTCTCGCGGCCGGTCGGAACCTCGGTGCCGCGCTGGCCGTCGAGCGCGGTGCCGACCTCATCGTGTTCCTCGACGCGGACTGCGTCCCCGGGCCCGCACTGCTCGACCGGTACCGCGAAGCGTCAGCTCGCCATCCGGGGGCCATCCTCTGCGGACCGGTGACCTATCTGCAGCCCGGCGTGGACGTCACCGACCACCACGCGTTGGCGGCGGCGACGGCACCACATGCCGCGAGACCGAACCCGGAGGACGGCGCGGAGCGTGTCGCCTCCGAGGACGAGTACCCGCTGTTCTGGTCCTTGTCATTCGCGACGACTGCGTCGACGTGGTCCCGGACCGGAGGGTTCGACGAGGGCTACGAAGGCTACGGCGGTGAGGACACCGACTTCGCGTTCGCCCTGAGCGCGGCGGGGACACCACTCGTGTGGGTCGGAGGCGCGCACGCCTACCACCAACACCACGAGACGCAGCGCCCGCCCTGGCAGCACTTCGACGACATCCTCCGGAACGGCGCGCGGTTCGCCGACCGGTGGGGGACCTGGCCGATGACCGGTTGGCTCGAGGCGTTCGCTCAGGCCGGCGCCGTGCGGCGGGTGGGTGAGGACTGGGTCCGCGTTCAGCCGACCGCGACCACCAGCGCGATGGCGACGGGCTCCGGCGCATAACGGTCGACGGGACAGCGCCGTCTCATCGGCCACTGCCCGGGCGTCACTCGTCAGCGACGAATCGCACCCGGTGGACCGCTGCGCAGTCGTGTGCTGCGCTGGAGCCATCGGACGGCGGGCAGATCCTCCGGCCAGTGCACACGCAGGGTGCTCCAGCCGCGACGCATCCGGAGGGCGAGTGAACCGGCATCGGTGAACGGGCGCATCGAGATCCCCATTCCGAGTGACCGGTCGTAGCGCACGCGTCGGTGGAGACCCAGGTGTGTCGACACGTCCAGATCGTCGTGCAGTTCCGCATCCTCGCGGTGCACCGTCTCGGCGATCTGCTCCCACGTCTCGCGTCGGATCGCACAGTTGGACCCGAAGATCGGGACCTGGGCGAGGGCGGCCCCGACGAAGAGCCGGTACGCCCCGAGGTAGAGCGCGGCGAGCGGCGCACGGAGCAGGCGGGGACCGTCGATGAAGACGGCGGGGCCGGTGAGTGCCGCCAGCTCCGGGTCCGTCGTGAACGCCTCGGTGATCCTCGTCACCCAGTCCGGCGGCGGCACGCAGTCCGCGTCGAGTCTCGCCACGACCGTCGCGGTCGCGTGGTCGAAGCCTGCTGCGTTCGCCGCGGGGATGCCGGGCATCGGCTCATCGATGAGGACCGCGTCGTACCGCTCGGCGATGGCCGCGACCTCGGCGCGATCGCGGCTGCCGTTGTCGACGACGATGATCGATGCGGGTCCGGTGTGCTGCGCGCGTAGCGAGCGGAGACAGCGTCGGAGGAGTGCGGCGTCGTCCTTCACCGGAACGACCACGTCCACGGTCATGAGCGGGTGGACCGCGGTCTCGAGCGCCTCGACCGTCATGCGTCTCGACCATCCGCCAGCAGCTGCGCCTCCGCGAACACCCGCGGGTGGGCGAGGATCCGGAAGTGACCGCCGGTGTCGAGTTCCACGTTCTTGGCGCCGTCGAGTCGGCTGCCGCCCGGGATGTGCGGATCGAAGCGCCCGTAGACGGAGACGATCTTCGGATTGACGGTCGCCTCGCGGGAGAGCGCGAGGATCGTCGGGTCGTCGGGGGTGAAGATGCGGAGGCTCGGGAGGAGCATGAGCCTCGCGTACCGCGATCCGGCGAACGGCGCCGCGACGGCGAGCATCCCCGAGATCCGGGCTCCGCCGCCGCCGAGCGACATGACGTACTTGCCGACGAGCCCGCCCTTGCTGTGCGCGAGGAGGACGACGTCGCCGAGCCCGTTCGCCTCGAGGTAGTCGGCGACGAGTCGTGCCGCCACCGGAACCGAGCGGTCGTTGCGTCCGAGCGGGTCGATCACGTGCACCGGGTGCCCGTCGTCGTGGAGTCGGCGGATGAGCGGCTCGAGGAACCGCCAGGTCTCGTAGACGCCCGGGAGGACGACGATCGGTGACCGGTCGCCGGACAGGAAGTCGTGCGGGTCGGTTCTGCTGACGAAGGCCCGGGCCTGCCAGACGAGTGCGTAGGCGTAATCGCGCGCCCACCACCCGAGTGTCCGCAGCGCTGAACGGATCACCGGCGGTCACCGTCCGCGTGGCTCAACCGTCTCCCCGCAGGACCTGGGGGCGTCGCTCTCTTCCCATGTCCTCACCGTAACCGGACCATCCGGCCTGACCCTGGACCTTGACAGCGACCGGACCGGGCCCGGTGGATCGGGACCGTCGATGGTCGGCGTGGCTCACCACGGGTGCGGTGCGCTGATAATCTGGCAGCTGCGGTGGCCTCGGGGTGTTCGTGTGCCCGGACGATCGAGGAGTGCAGTGGGAGAGATCGACGGAGAGTTCGGCCGCGTCCGGGACGCGCTGGAGCGTCCCGCGATCCGGCTCCTGAGTCGCCCGACCGCACCGGCGGTGGTCGCGATCTTCCGCACCACGTTCGGCCGCGACGTCCAGTTCGTCGCAGCGGACCGCTTCCATCTGCAGGTCGAGGAGTACCTCGGCGAACTCGCGGCTCGCGGTGCTCGGATCCCCGCCGGCGGCGATGAACGCGGTGGCGGACGGTCCCTCTGCCGGGAGTGGGTGCACGACCAGTGGCTCGTCCGGACGAGCACCGACGACGGCGAGGAACAGTACTCGCTCACCTCGCACGCGCTCGAAGCGGTCTCGCTCGTCGACGGCCTCGCACACGACCGCGCCCTCATCAGCGAGTCGCGCCTGACCATGATCCTCGACTCGGTGCGCCGATGGGCGCTGCAGGCCGATCCGGACCGTGACGAGCATCTGCGTCGTATCGACGCGCAGCTCGCCGAGCTCCAGGCGGAACGCGAACGGGTCGCGGCCGGCGGCACCGTCGTGGCGGCGAGTGACGACCGGATGCAGGACGGCTACGCCAACATCGCCGACCTCATCCGTCAGCTCCCGAGCGACTTCCGCCGGGTCGAGGAGTCGGTCATCGCGATGCACCGGCGGATCGTCGAGGACTTCCGGAACGACACCCGTCCGATCGGCGAGATCCTCGACGACTACCTCCGGCGCACCGACGAGCTGATGACGGCGACGGCCGAGGGTCGGGCCTTCGAGGGTGCTTTCGAGCTCCTCCGCAACGACGATCTGCTCCAGGACCTCAAGCGCGACCTCTCCACCATCCTCGACCACCCGTTCTCGGCCAGGCTCGGGCCCGCGGAGCTCCGTGGTTTCCGGGGTGCCGTCGGCATCATCCGACAGGGGATCGACGATGTCCTCGCGCAGCGTCGGCGGCTCACCGCGACGCTCCGTGACCACATCGTGCATCACGACGTCGTGCAGGACCGCGAGCTCGACACGACCCTGCGAGCATTGAACCAGCGCCTCGGCATCTGGATGCGGACCGCGGGACCACGCGCCACCGTCGACCTGCCGCTCCTCCCCGAGACCATCGACATCGAGCACCTGCGCGAGCGGTTCTACGATCCGGACGTCGAGGTCGCACCGCCGCCGATCGCGACCGCCGTCGAACGGATCGACGGCGCGGCGATGTCGCTCGACACCCTCCGGTCGCAGGGTGGTCCGCTCCTCGACGAGCTCCGGGCCGGACTCCTCGATGCGGTGACCTCCGGTGCCGAGGACGCCCATGCGGCGTTCTCGGCGCTCGATCCGGAACTCCGACGACCTGTGGAGCTCTTCGGCCTCGTCCACCTCATGACCCAGCTGGGCACGTACGACGAGCAGGCACCACGCCGTCGCTACGAGACGGTCCGTCCGGACGGGACGACCACCGCGTTCGAACTCCCGGCCTTCCCACTGGGTGAGGTCGGTGTCGCAGCGCTGACGCGAGCCACGACGACCACGACGACTGTTCCGGCCGACCAGGCCGGGCGCGGAACGGAATGACATGACCTCCGAGACGGATCCCACCGTGACGGCGACGACCGATTCGACGTCGGACGACCTGACGACGGACGGACTCGACGCCTTCACACCCGCCGACGCGCCGGTCGCCGACCCGGATGACGACTCGTTCGCCCTCTTCGAAGGGGACGAGGGACGCCTCGACGCCGCTCAACGTCGTGCGCTGGTCGCTCTGCTGAAGCACCGCTACGTCAGCCCCGCGCTCCAGCCTGCCGAGTGGCGGACGGTCCTCGAGTCCGAGTCGCTGCTGCGGTCCCGCCTCAACGAGCTGTTCCTGGAGCTCGAAGTGGACCGCTCGGCCGAGGTCGCATTCAAGCGCCAGGCGGGCTCGGAGAGCGGGCGGCGTCCCTTCCCGACCCTGCTGCACGACACCAGCTACAGCCGCGAGGAGACGATCCTGCTCGTCTACCTGCGGACGCGTCTCCGGACCGAACTGGCCAACGGCGCACGGGCCGCGATCGTCGAACACGACGAGCTCCTCGGCTTCGTCGCGAGCTTCCGGCCCGAGCACGCCACCGACCGCGCCCGCGACGACGGACGCGTCGAGCGCGCGATCGACAAACTGCTGACCGCGCGCGTCCTGCTGCGGACCAAGGACGCCCGCCGCCACCGGATCGCGTCGGTGGTGGAGACGCTCCTCCCCCTCGAGCGCCTCCAGGAACTCCTGGAGTGGCTCGAAACGCAGACCGCAGCGGTCGATCCGGCCTCCGAACAGCCGCGAACCGATGCCGACGCGGACGCGGACGACGAGCCCGACGGCACCGTGGCCGAGTCGCAGGACTCCCCCGACGACCAGACCCAGCCACAAGCAGCAGAGGACGACCGATGAGCCGCTCCACGGACACCGACACCCTGCTGGACCTCGTCGAGCAGTGGCGCATCGAACGGATGCAGGTCATCAACTGGGGTGGGTTCGACGGGTACCGATCGGTCGACTTCGCCTCCCGCGCGACGCTCATCTCCGGCGCCTCCGGAACCGGGAAGAGCTCGCTCATGGACGCGTATCTCGCGGTCATGATGCCGTCGGACGTGCCGTTCAACGGAGCCTCCAACGACGCGGCGGTCGGACGGGCGCGGAATCCAGACCAGCGCAACCTGCTCACGTATCTCCGCGGCAAGGTCGACTCGGCACGGGACCCGCAGACCGGGGCGATGCGCGACATCAACCTGCGCGGCACGGATCAGCTCACCTGGGGTGCCGTGGCGGTGACGTTCCTCAACGACGACGACCGTCGCTTCACCGTCGTGCGCGCCTACCTCGTCCCCCGACGTGCGCTGCGCACCGGTGACCTGTCGATGACCATGGCGACCGTCGACGGGCCGTTCGAGCTCACGGATCTCGAAGCGTTCGTGCCGAAACGGTTCGACGCCGGTGAGCTCCAGGGTCGCATCCCCGGATTCGTCGTCCGCGACACCTACGCGGAGCTGTCCTACACGCTGCACACTCGTCTCGGCATCGGTGCCGGTGGCGACGGTGGACGGGCGATGCGTCTGCTGGCCCGGATCCAGGCGGGCCAGCACCTGCCGACGGTCGACGGCCTGTACAAGTCGATGGTGCTGGAGCGTCCGAGCACGTACGACGCGGCCGACCGGGCGCTGTCGCACTTCGAAGCGCTCGACGAGGCGTACCTCGCGATGGAGACCGAGAGCCGTAAGGCTCGGGTGCTCGAGCGGCTCGGTGAGCTGCGTCGCGACTACGAGGACGGGCACCGGGCGGCGGCCGACCTCGAGCGCCTCGGCTTCACCGAGGACGGCACGACCCCGTTCACCGTCTGGCGCAGTCGCGCACACGAGGCATTGCTCGATGAAGCGGTCTCCAGGAACCGGCGGGAGAAGCTCGAGGCCGGGGCCACGTTGGAAGCGGCGCGGGCACGAGCTGCTGCCGCGGGTGTCCGCGTCCGCGAGCTCGAGCGTCAGGTGTCGGAGCAGGGCGGGAGCGCGCTGCGGCGTGCCGAGGAACGCCGTGAGGCCGCGGAGGCGACGCACGCCGAGGTGGCACGAGCCAGGTCGCTGTTCGACGAGCGCACCGAGGTCCTCGACGATCCGATCGAAAATGAAGCCTCGTTCCGGCGTGCGCTGGGCCGCAGTGAGGACTTCCTCGCCGACGACGACACCGCGCTCGACGCCATCGAGACCGATCGCGCCCAGCTGCATCGCGAAGCGTTCCCCCTCGAGGAGCGCAACACCGAGCTCCGCCGTGAGCTGCAGTCGCTTCGCGGCCGTGACGGCGCGGTCCCAGATCGACTCCACCGTGCGAGGCTCGCCCTCGCCGAGGCGGCCGGACTCGATCCCGAACAGCTGCCGTTCGTGGCCGAGCTCATCGACGTCGCTCCCGCCTATGCCGCCTGGCGTCCCGCGATCGAGGTCACCCTCCACGGTCTCGCGAGGACCGTCCTCGTCGACGAGGAACACCTCGACGCGTTCGGCCGCGCGATCGACGCCGTCCGGATCCCGGTCCGCCTGCAGTTCGAGGGTGTCCCGCTGCATGAGCCGTCCTCCCCGGACGCGGGTGACCCCGCGTTCATCTCCGGCCGCGTCACGTACCGCACCTCCCCGTTCAGTACGTGGATCGAGCAGCGCGTCACCTCGGATCGGATCGACGCGCGGTGCGTGGAGACACCGTCGGAGCTCTCGGGCGGAGGTCGCCGCGTGACCGTGAACGGTCAGCTGCGTGACGGCCGCCGCGGCTCCCACGGCGACACGGGCGGCGCACCGATCCTCGGCTTCACCAATGAGGCGCGGATCGCGTCGATCGAGGCGGAGACGGCCGAGATCCGCGGGCGACTCGAGCTCATCGCCGGTCGACAGGCCGGCATCCAGCAGCGGCTGTCGCGTCGTGAGGCCGAGCGGGCCGCCCACCGGTACCGACTCGACACCGAGTGGGCCCGGATCGACGTCGCCGGTGCAGCAGCGCTCCGTGACGCCGCCGCGGCCGAGCTGGAGCGTCTGCTCGACGCCAGTGACGTCCTGCAGGAGCTCCAGGGCTCGGTGGCGGCCGCCCAACGTGAACTCGACGCCGCCAACGCGGAGCGGTTCCCGGCCGAGGACCGTGTCAGACGCCTCGACGAAGAGCACGGGGTGCTCGTCGATCAGCAGGACGCGGCGACGACGGTCATCGACCGCTTCGAGCGCTCCGAGGTGGAGGAGGTCTCCCCCGCTGACGTCGAGCGGATCGAAGCCGCCCTCGCAGCGGTGGGCGGCGTGCCATCACTCGGCGGGTTCGGCGATGCGATGAAGCGGCTCCGCGCCCGGCTCGGTGACGAGTTGTCGTCGGCCGTCCGCCAGGCGGAGCAGGCCGCGCTCGCACAGGTGCACGTGTTCGAGCAGTACCAGTCGATCTGGCACGACCCCAACCTCGGCACGACGCTCGAGTCCTACGGCGACTACCGGGCGATCCTCGACGGCATCCTCGGCACCGGTCTCCCCGAGCGCCGCCAGGAGTGGCGCCGCCGGCTGTCCCAGTGGAGCGGCGAGGACCTGGTCCCCCTCAGCAGCGCGTTCGACAGCGCCGTCGAGGAGATCGAGGACCGCCTGGTCCCGGTCAACGACATCCTGCGCGACCTGCCGTTCGGACCGGCGCACGATCGTCTCAAGATCGTCCTCCGCCGGGTGCATCGCGAGGAGGCCTCCGCTTTCCGGCGCGAGCTGCGCGCCCTGTCGAGCGAGGTCACCGCGAACCTCGGCGACGACGAGTTGGAGGCCCGGTTCCAGCGGCTCCGCCGGTTCATGGAGTCGATGCGCGACACGGGTGCCGGCGCCCAGTCGACCCGCGACCAGGTGCTCGACGTGCGCCGTCACGTCGAGATCACCGCCGTACGGTACGACACGTCGGGGCAGGACGTCAGCGTCTACTCCTCGCTCGGCGACAAGAGCGGTGGCGAGACCCAGGAGCTCGTCGCGTTCATCGTCGGCGCCGCCCTGCGCTACCAGCTCGGTGACGAGGACCGCCCACGTCCGAGGTTCGCGCCGGTGCTGCTGGACGAGGGGTTCATCAAGGCGGACTCGGAGTTCGCCGGCCGCGCGGTGGTCGCCTGGCTGCGGCTCGGCTTCCAGCTCGTCATCGGTGCGCCGCTCGACAAGGTGACGGCGCTCGAGCCCTACATGGACCGGCTCCTGTCGATCCGGAAGGATCCGGAGACCCGACACGCCTGGGTCGCCGAGATCGAGCGGTCGGCCCCGGCCGAGCCGCTCGAACGCGTCGGATAGCGCTGTTCCGTCGATCTCAATCGATCGCGGCGTGACTTGACACGACGCGCGTTCGAACATATGTTCGAATCATGTCCGACCGGCCCGCTGCCCCGCCGATCCGCATCGGCGAGGCCGAGTGGATCGTGATGCGGGATGTGCCCGACCGGCCGGCCGGTCTCGTGAAGTACTTCGCGCCGAGCGGCGCACCGGCCTACTTCCGCTGCGTCACCTGGGCTCCGCGGTCAGAGGACCGCCGACTGATCGGTCGGTTCGCGACGCTCGCCGAGGCGGAGCGCGCCGTGCCGGGTGGGCGCCGGTCCGCCGCACCGGGCACTCCCAGCTCCGCGGACGCCTGGGAGCACGGGCAGGTGCCGTGGGACGCAGCGCCGCGACGGAGCGACCGGTACGCCTGAGCGGCCGGTCACCGCTCGGTCAGCGCCACCCGTACCGCGACCGGAGCCCAGCGGCGACGCGGGCGAAGCGATCCCGCGGGACCTGAGCCGCTTCCCGTCGCATGCCGTCGGGGTGCACGCGGAAGACGCGGTCGAGGTTCGCCCAACTCGGACGGCCGGCGCTGTCCCAGCCGCCGGTGCCGAGCGGCACGAACGCACCGTCCTGCGAATGATCCTTGCTCGTCAGCTGCACCGCCAGCACCCAGCCTCCGGTCGAGCGCGCCACGATGAGCACCGGGCGGTCCTTGCCACGTCCGTCGCGCTCCTCGTACGGCACCCAGGTCCAGACGATCTCGCCTGGGTCGGGATCGCCGTCGACGGCCGGGGCGTAGTCGATCGACACGGCGCCCACCGTCCGCGGATCGACCTCGACCGTCGCCGTCCGGCCCGAGCGTCCGGGTGAAGCGGCGGTGGTGGTCGGCGGCGTCGCGAGGCCGGCGGTCCGCACCGCACTGGAGGCGGCGCGGGTGGAGGGGCCCAGGAGTGCGTTCGCGACGCGACGGATGAGCGAGGTGAAGGTTGACACGCCGTCACCCTACCGTCCGCGGCCGCCACCCCAGCGAACGACGGACGGGCGCCGTCCTGATGGACGACGCCCGTCCGGCGAATCGATGGCGGTCGAGGTCAGTCGACGAGCGCGTACCCCTCTTCGCCGTGCACGGAGGTGTCGACGCCGGCGATCTCGTCCTCGTTCTTGACGCGGAAGCCGATGGTCTTCTCGATCGCGAAGCCGATGACGAAGGCCACGATGAAGGAGTAGACGAGGACGGCGAAGGCGGCGATGGCCTGGACGGCGAGCTGCTCGATGCCGCCGCCGACGAAGAGGCCGGTCTCGGTCGCGAAGAAGCCGAGGTAGAGGGTGCCGATGAGACCACCGACGAGGTGGATGCCGACGACGTCGAGGGAGTCGTCGAAGCCGAGCTTGAACTTGAGCTCGACGGCAATGGCGCAGACGGCGCCGGCCACGATGCCGAGGAGCAGCGCCCAGCCAGGCGTCAGGTTCGCGCAGGCCGGGGTGATGGCGACGAGACCAGCGACGGCACCGGAAGCGGCGCCCACCGAGGTCGCCTTGCCGTCCTTGAACTTCTCGACGACGATCCAACCGATGATGGCGGCCGCGGTGGCCCCGACGGTGTTGACGACGATGAGTCCGACGTTCGCGAGCTCGTTCAGCCATTCGGCGCCGGCGTTGAACCCGAACCAGCCGAACCACAGGATGGCGGCACCGAGGAGAGTGAGCGGCACGTTGTGCGGCTTCGTGATGCCCTTCTGGAAGCCGATGCGCTTGCCGAGGACCAGGGCGAGGGCGAGGGCTGCGGCTCCGGCGTTGATGTGCACCGCGGTGCCACCCGCGTAGTCGATGACACCGATACCGGCATCCTCACCGAACAGCGTGGTGCCGAGGTTCATGATCCAGCCGCCGCCCCAGACCCACGCGGCGATCGGGAAGTAGGCGATGGTCGCGAAGAGACCGGCGAAGATCATCCAGGAGCCGAACTTCGCGCGGTCGGCGATGGCGCCGGAGATCAGCGCGATCGTGATGATCGCGAAGGTGGCGCCGTAGGTCGCCCCCACCAGGTCGGTGTTCGCGGTCTCGCCACTCGCGAGTGCGGTCATCCCGAAGTCGGAGAAGGGGTTGCCGGCGAACTCCAGCGGGCTGCCGACGGCCGACATGTTGAAGCCGTAGAGGATCCACAGCACGCTGATGAGGCCCAGTGCGCCGAAGCTCATCATCATCATGCTGACGACGCTCTTCGCCTTCACGAGGCCGCCGTAGAAGAATGCGACGCCGGGGGTCATGAACAGCACCAGAGCGGTTGCCGTGACTCCCCAAGCGATACTGCCTGTGTCCATTGGATCTTCCTCACACATCGTGGTCTTGCAACGGGTGCCCGAGATGGTGAGGACCGGCTGAGCTCGGCCTCGCCGTCCGACTCGGTACAGCGACCAGTCTGGGGAACGGAGGTTTCCGCACGACTGTCAGCGTGTTTCCGACGTGTTACGCGAGTGCCGTCCAGGTAAACAGCGTGTTTCGTGACCGGCTGGGACCGGTCAATCCATCGAGGTGAGGGCGATCATGCGCGACATCGCGCGCAGGTACTTCTTGCGGTACCCACCGTTGAGCATGTCGCCGCCGAACACCTCGTCGAGGGCGGTGCCGGTCGTGACCACGGGGATCTGCGCGTCGTACACCCGGTCGATGAACGCGACGAGCCGGAGCGCCTGGCCCTGGTCGGTCAACTCGTGGACGTCGCGGAGCGCGATCAGGTCGACGCCGTCGAGGAGTCCGATGAACCGTGAGGGGTGGACGGCGGCGAGGTGCGTGATGAGGCCGTCGAAGCTGTCGACCGTGACGTTCCGGCCGGCGGCCGCCGCCTCCTCGGTGCGGGCGTCGAACCGCTCCTCGGAGCTCACCACGGCGTGCCCCTCGATGCTGCGACGGCGGTAGTCGGTGCCGTCGATGCGGAGGGTCTCGAAATTGGCGCTCATGGCCTGGATCTCGCGGAGGAAGTCGGCTGCGGCGAAGCGGCCCTCCCCCAGGGCGTTCGGCGGCGTGTTGGAGGTCGCCGCGATCCTCGTCCCGGTCGCGACGAGCTCTCCGAGCAGTCGGGTCATGACCATCGTGTCGCCCGGGTCGTCGAGCTCGAACTCGTCGATGCAGATGAGCGTCGCGCCCGTCAGCTGCGCGACCGCCGCCGCATAGCCGAGCGCTCCGACGAGGGCCGTGTACTCGATGAAGGTGCCGAAGTACTTCTTCCGACCGGGCGCATCGTGCCAGAGCGCGGCCAGGAGGTGGGTCTTGCCGACGCCGAAGCCACCGTCCAGGTAGATGCCCGGCTTGGCCGCCGACACCTTGGGCTTCCGCCGTCCGAAGAAGCCGCCACCGCCACCGGCCTGGGGCGCGAAGAAGCCGCGGAGCTTCTCGACCGCGGCCGCCTGGCCCGGGAAATCGGGATCCGGACGGTACGAGTCGAAGCTCGCCTGCTCGAACTGCCGGGGTGGCGTCAGGCTCGCGACGATCTCGGCGCCACTGACCGTGGGGACACGGTCGGCGAGGCTGCGGAATCCGGTCGGGACGGAAGGCGTGGTCACGGCAAACCTCTGGCTCTGCATGGGTGCTGGGTTACGGCGTCTGACGCATCGGTGCGGTTCGGTGGCGCGGACGGCGTACTGTCGAAGGGACAGGCTTCCAGCCTAGATGCACGACACCCGAGCCACACCGCAGCCAGCTGCACGACCGGAGGTACCCATGACCGTCGACGCCGATTCGACCTCGACCAAGTTCACCGCCTACGCCCACCCCGAGCGCCTCGTCACGGCGGAGTGGCTCGAAGCGCACCTGGGTGAACCCGGTCTCGTCGTCGTCGAGTCCGATGAGGACGTCCTCCTCTACGAGACCGGCCACATCCCCGGCTCGGTGAAGGTCGACTGGCACACCGACCTCAACGACCCGGTCGAGCGCGACTACATCGACGGAGCCGCGTTCGCCGCGCTCCTCGGATCCAAGGGGATCTCGCGAGACGACACCGTCGTGATCTACGGCGACAAGAACAACTGGTGGGCCGCCTACGCCCTGTGGGTCTTCAGCCTCTTCGGACACGAGGACGTCCGACTGCTCGACGGTGGACGCGACAAGTGGATCGCTGACGGTCGGGCGATCACCCGCGACGCCACGGAGCGCGACGCCGTCGAGTACCCCGTGGTGGAGCGCGACGACACGGCCCTCCGCGCCTACAAGGACGATGTGCTCGCCCACCTCGGCAAGCCGCTCATCGACGTCCGCTCCCCCGAGGAGTACAGCGGTGAACGCACCACGGCCCCCGCCTACCCCGAAGAGGGTGCGCTCCGCGCCGGTCACATCCCGAGTGCGCAGAGCGTCCCGTGGGGCAAGGCGGTCGCCGAGGACGGCACCTTCCGGCCGGCCGAGGAGCTGGACGCGATCTACCGCGACGGCGCGGGCCTCGCCGAGGGCGACGAGGTGATCGCCTACTGCCGCATCGGCGAGCGGTCGAGTCACACGTGGTTCGTCCTGCAGCACCTGCTCGGGTTCGACAACGTCCGCAACTACGACGGCTCCTGGACGGAATGGGGCAGCGCCGTGCGCGTGCCGATCGTGCAGGGCGCCGAGCCGGGCGACGCACCGACGCGCTGAGCCCGTCCACCCACCGCCCTTCCGCACGGCTGCACGGTGCGGGAGGG
This sequence comes from Plantibacter sp. MCCC 1A11337, assembly GCF_013349365.1. Classification (NCBI taxonomy): domain Bacteria; kingdom Bacillati; phylum Actinomycetota; class Actinomycetes; order Micrococcales; family Microbacteriaceae; genus Plantibacter; species Plantibacter sp. MCCC 1A11337. Next base: position 256,180 of record NZ_JABJWX010000001.1, read on the forward strand.
CGGTCCGCTGTTCCCGGCTGCGATACTGGAGTGACCATGACCGATTCCCTCCTCGCCCCGAACCTCGCCGAGATCCGAGATGAGTTCCTCGCCGTCGAGGAACGCTCACGGCTGCAGCTGCTCCTCGAATTCAGCGACGAGCTGCCGGACCTCCCGGAGCGCTACCGCGACCACCCCGATCTCATGGAGCGGGTGCTCGAGTGCCAGGCGCCCGTGTTCTTCTTCGTCGAGGTCGACGAGGACGGCATCGTGCACCTGTTCGCCACGGCTCCCGAGGAAGCGCCGACCACTCGCGGGTTCGCGAGCATCCTCGTCCAGGGGCTCGCCGGACTCACCGTCGACGAGGTCCTCGCGGTCCCGGACGACTTCCCGCAGATGATCGGACTCTCCCGGGCGGTGTCGCCACTGCGACTGCGCGGGATGTCGGCGCTGCTCGGCAGGACGAAGCGCCGCCTCCGCGAACTCGCCTGAGTCGTCGGCCCGTCGGTCAGTGCCCGGGCGGTAGCGGCACGAGCTCGTCGAGCCAGTCCGAGACCGCGGCGGTCCAACGCTCCGGGTCGTAGTTCCAGAGCTTCGTGTGACGGGCGACGGTGAACGGGACGAACGTCACGATGTCCGGTCGTGCGAGGGCGAGCGCCCGCGACGGCCCTGCCGGGACGTAACCGTCGTCGTCACTGTGCATCAGCAGGATCGGCAAGGCGAGGTCGGCGGCGTTGGCGACGTAGTCGAGCCGACCGAGATCGATGCTCGTCGCCTGCCCGGTCAGGAGGCGTCCCCACCGGCGGCTGATGGCGAGCAGGGCGACCCGACCCACGACGCTCGGGATCCGGTTCTCGCGGGCCTGGTGCTGCAGGACGTCCACCCAGTCGATGACCGGCGAATCGAGCGCGACGGCGCGGAGGAGTTCGGGGTGCTTCGTCCGCCGTGAGGCCTGGAGCACGATCGCTCCGCCCATGGACCAGCCCATGAGCACGACGTCGGCGGCACCCTGTTCCCGCACCCAGCCGATCGCGGCGTCCACGTCGCGCCACTCCTCGTCGCCGAGCGCGTACCGGAAGTCCAGCGCGGGCGGAGCGTCGCCGTCGTTGCGGTAGGAGACGAGCAGGCACGAGTACCCGGCGTTGCGGAAGCTCGGCACCGCTCGCAGCGCTTCGGATCGCGTGGTCCCCCGGCCGTGCACCAGGACGGCCCAGCGGGTGGACGGTCCGTCCTCCGGGTGGATCGCCCACGCCGGCGCCGGCCCGAGTGGGGTCGGTACGAGCACGTCCTCGTGGGCGAGACCCAGCTCCTCCGGGCGGCGGAAGAACCACCCGCTGAACTCGGCCTCCTGGCCGACGCGGAGCGCGTCGACGTCGCCGCCGAGGAGCGTCCGGACCACCGTGTGCTGCCGCACCTCGAGGATGTCGCCCAGCTGCACGTAGGCGGCACGTCTCGTCACCCAGCTGCCGTAGCGGCCCGGGACGATCGTGTCCGGGGACGCGACGAGTTCGATCGTCCCGCCGGCACGGTCCAAGCCGACGATGCGTGCCTCGCTCGGGCGGTCCCGAGCCGGGACCACCACCTTGCGGGCGATGGTCGCGACGACGGCGAGTCCGAGGGCGCCGACGGCGGCAGCGGCTCCGCCGGCGATGACGATCGCATCCGTCGCCGAACCGCGCCGGCGGATGCCGGTGCCCGCCACTCCTCGACCGCTTGCCTGCGACCCGGGTCCGCGTCTCCGCCCGGCGTGCCTCTGCCCATTCATCGGGATGTAACTCTAGTCTTCACTCGTGGTAGAGAGTCCGACGACGGCAAAGGTTCCCGAAGAGTTCGCCCGAGCGGTGGACGCTGTTCGCGCTGCCGCCGTCCGTCCCGATCTGAGAGTCACGGAGATCCCCGCGCCGAGCAATCTCGCGCCGTTCGCCATCGCGCTCGCGGCCGACGTCTCACCGAGTCGCCACGATGCCGACTCCGACCTCGGTACGGGGCGGTTCGTCCTCCTCTACGACCCGGACGGCTCTGACGCCTGGGGTGGACGCTTCCGCGTCGTCTGCTTCGCCCAGGCTCCCCTGGAGACCGAGATCGGACTCGACCCGTTCCTCGCCGAGGTCGCCTGGTCCTGGCTCGTGGACGCCCTCGACACCCGCGGCGCCTCGTACCAGGCGGCGTCCGGTACCGCGACGAAGATCATCTCGAGTGGTTTCGGGGAGCTCGCCCGGCAGGGCGACGGCGCACAGATCGAGCTCCGAGCGTCGTGGACACCGCTGGAGAGCGACGTCGCGGCGCACGTGGAAGGATGGGGAGAGCTGCTGTGCATGCTCGCCGGCTTGCCTCCGACCACCGAAGGGGTCTCCCTGTTGTCCGTCAAACGAGCTCACCGTGAGTGACGCGGCGCCTGAATCAGCACCGCTCCTCCCCCCACCCGCGCCCACCGCACCACGGGTCGTCACCGACACCCGCGAGGCCTACCTCGCCTCACTCGAGGTGCTTGCCGCGGGTCACGGACCGTTCGCACTCGACGCCGAACGCGCGTCGGGCTACCGGTACTCGCAGCGGGCCTATCTGATCCAGGTCTACCGTCGCGGTGCCGGGGTCTTCCTCTACGACCCGCCCGCGATCGGCTCCATGGCCGAACTCGGTGCCCTGATCCAGGGTGAACGCTCGATCCTGCACGCGGCCAGCCAGGACCTCGCCTGCCTCCGCGAGGTGGGCGTCGACCCGAGCGAGCTCTTCGACACCGAACTGGGCGCCCGTCTGCTCGGGCTGCCGCGTGTCGGGCTGGGTGCCGTGGTCGAGGAACTGTTGGGCATCCATCTGGCGAAGGAGCACTCCGCCGCCGACTGGTCGACCCGCCCGCTCCCCGCCTCCTGGCTCGAATACGCGGCGCTCGACGTCGAGCTGCTCGTCGACGCCGCGGAGGAGCTGGCAGCCCGCATCGAGGATGCCGGGAAGAGCGACATCGCGCGCCAGGAGTTCCAGGCGACGCTGGCCCGAGAGGCGAAGGCACCCCGCGCCGAGCCCTGGCGCCGCCTCTCCGGACTCCACGCCGTGCGCGGACAACGCAACCTCGCCGTCGCTCGTGAGCTCTGGATCGCGCGTGACGAACTCGCGCAGCGCCGCGACACCGCCCCCGGGCGGCTCATCCCCGACGCCTCGATCACCGCGGCCGCGAAGGCCAACCCCAGCTCGAAGCGCGACCTCGCAGCCCTTTCGGACTTCCGTGGGCGCGCGAGCCGCACCGAACTCGACCTCTGGTGGAACGCGATCCACACCGGCCAGACCACCGAGGACCTCCCCGGTGCCCGACCGGCGAGCGATACGCTGCCACCGCCACGCAGCTGGTCCGACAAGAATCCCGACGCGCACGCCAGGTACACCGCGGCTCGGACGAAGATCCTCGCGACGGCGGAGTTCCTGACGATGCCGGTGGAGAACCTGCTCACGCCGGAGACGCTGCGCCGACTGGCCTGGACGCCGCCCGAACCACTCACCGTCGAGACGGTCGCCGCAGCACTCGCCGAGCACGAGGCACGCCCCTGGCAGATCGACGCGACCGCCCGGGCGATCACCGACGCCTTTGTCGAGTCGGCCCAATCCCCGGTGGAGCCTGACCCGGACGCTTCGTAGGAAGCGCTGCACCCGGGTGTCCACCCGTGTCCGCCGCCTAGGATCGGGGCGTACCCCGAGAATGAGGAGGCAACGTGGCCGAACAAGCCGACGTCGTATTCGTTGATGGAGTCCGGACACCGTTCGGACGAGCCGGCGAAAAGGGCATGTACTGGAACACCCGGGCTGACGACCTGATCGTCAAGGCGATCATCGGACTGCTCGAACGTCATCCCGGTCTGCCGCTCGACCGCATCGACGAGGTCGCCATCGCGGCGACGACCCAGCAGGGCGACCAGGGGCTCACGCTCGGCCGCACCGCCGCGCTGCTCGCCGGCCTCCCGAAGTCCGTCCCCGGATTCGCGATCGACCGCATGTGCGCCGGAGCGATGACCTCGGTCACGACGCTCGGCAGCGGCATCGCATTCGGTGCCTACGACCTCGTCCTCGCCGGTGGCGTCGAGCACATGGGGCGTCACCCCATGGGGCTGGACGCCGACCCGAATCCGCGGTTCCTCGCCGAGCGCCTCGTCAGTGAGGACGCGCTCAACATGGGCAAGACGGCCGAGCGCATCCACGACCGGTTCCCGCAGCTCACGAAGGAACGCTCCGACCGCTTCGGCATGCGCAGCCAGCAGAAGGTCGCGGCCGCCTACGAAGCCGGGCGGATCCAGCCCGACCTCGTCCCGGTCGCGCTCCGGAGCGACAGTGGATGGGGACTCGCCACCGGCGACGAAGGACTCCGGCCCGAGACCACGATGGAGGGGCTCGCCGGACTGAAGACGCCGTTCCGGCCCCACGGCCGTGTCACCGCAGGCAACGCCTCGCCGCTGACCGACGGCGCCACGGTGAGTCTGCTCGCCAGCGCCTCGACGGCGAAGGAGCTCGGTCTCACGCCGAAGATGCGCCTCGTCAGCTTCGCGTTCGCGGGCGTCGAGCCCGAGATCATGGGCATCGGTCCCGTCCCCTCCACGGAGAAGGCGCTGCGGAAGGCCGGTCTGTCGATCGAGGACATCGGTCTGTTCGAACTGAACGAGGCCTTCGCCGTCCAGGTGCTCTCATTCCTCGACCACTTCGGCATCGACGACGAGGACCCGCGGGTGAACCCGTGGGGTGGCGCGATCGCGGTCGGGCACCCGCTCGCAGCCTCCGGCGTCCGACTCATGATCCAGCTCGCGGCGCAGTTCGCCGAGCACCCCGAGGTGCGCTACGGCCTCACGGCGATGTGCGTCGGCCTCGGCCAGGGCGGCACCGTGATCTGGGAGAACCCGTACTTCACCGGCAAGAAGGGACGCAAGTAGATGACCGACTACACGACCATCGACTTCTCGGAGCTCGTCGCGATCAGCGGCGACGACGAGGTCGTGACGCGCTCCTTCGTCAAGGACGTGCGCCTGGCGAGCGGACGCACGATCGCGCTCATCACCCTCGACAACGGACGCGACCACACCCGGCCGAACACGCTCGGCCCGGTCACGCTGCTCGAGCTCGACGGCGTCCTCGAGGCGCAACGGACCCGTGCCGCATCGGGCGAGATCGACGGCGTCGCCATCACGGGCAAGCCGTTCATCCTGGCGGCCGGCGCCGATCTGAGCAAGGTCGGCGACATCCCGTCCCGTGAGGTCGCGACCAAGCTCGCGCAGCTCGGCCACCATGTCTTCGGCAAGCTCGAGGACCTCGGTGTCCCGACCTTCGTCTTCATCAACGGACTCGCGCTCGGTGGCGGACTCGAGATCGGCCTCAACGCGAACTACCGGACCGTCGACGCCTCGGCGCCCGCGATCGCGCTCCCCGAGGTGTTCCTCGGACTCATCCCGGGCTGGGGCGGCGCCTACCTGCTCCCGAACCTGATCGGCATCGAGAACGCGCTCAACGTCGTCATCTCCAACCCGCTCAAGAACAACCGGATGCTCAAGGCGCAGGACGCGCTCGCCTACGGCATCGCCGACGTCATGTTCCCCGCCGCCAACTTCCTCGAGGACTCCTTGCGGTGGGCCGACGGGGTGCTCGGTGGCACGGTGACCGTGCAGCGCAAGAACGTGCCGGGCAAGGTGGAGCGGACGATCAAGTGGCCGCTCGCCATCAGCACCGCCCGCAAGATGCTCGAGAGCAAGATCGGCACCGTCGCGAAGTCGCCCTACGCGGCCCTCGACCTGCTCGAGGCCGCCCGCAGCGGCACGAAAGCGCAGGGATTCGAGCGAGAGGACCGGGCGCTGTCCGAGCTCATCGTCGGCGACCAGTTCCAAGCCAGCATGTACGCGTTCGACCTCGTGCAGAAGCGCGCCAAGCGCCCGGCAGGAGCGCCCGACAAGCAGCTCGCCCGGCGGGTCACGAAGGTCGGCATCATCGGTGCCGGGCTCATGGCGAGCCAGTTCGCACTGCTCTTCCTCCGGCGACTCCAGGTGCCGGTGGTCATCACCGACCTCGACCAGGGCCACGTCGACGCCGGCGTCGCCCGGATCCACGGCGAGATCGACACGCTCCGCGGGAAGGGCCGCATCTCCCCCGACGAGTCGAACCGTCTGAAGGCGCTCCTGTCCGGAACCACGGACAAGGCCGACTTCGCGGACTGCGACTGGGTCATCGAGGCCGTCTTCGAAGAGGTCGGCGTCAAGCAGAGCGTCTTCGCCGAGGTCGAGCAGTACGTCTCGGAGCAGGCGGTCCTCGCGACGAACACGTCCTCGCTCACCGTCGAGGAGATCGGGGCGAAGCTCGCGCACCCCGAGCGGCTCGTCGGCTTCCACTTCTTCAACCCGGTCGCCGTCATGCCGTTGCTCGAGGTCGTCCGCACACCTCAGACGGACGACGAGACGCTCGCGACGGCCTTCGCCACCGCGGCGAAGCTGAAGAAGAGCGCCATCCTCACCGCCGACGCTCCCGGCTTCATCGTCAACCGACTCCTGGCGAAGGTCATGGGTGAGGCGGCGCACGCCCTGGACGCCGGCACCCCGCTGCTGACGGTCGAACGTGCCTTCGCGCCCATCGGGCTGCCGATGACGCCCTTCCAGCTCATCGACCTCGTCGGTTGGAAGGTCGCCGCGCACGTGCAGGACACGATGGTCGGGAAGTTCCCCGACCGGTTCTTCGCGTCGGAGAACCTCCACCGGCTCGCAGGCCTGGACTCGGTCGTCGAGAAGGACAAGGGCGGCAAGGTGACCGGCTTCACGAAGCAGGCTCAGAAGGTGCTCGTCACGGGCGACAGCCCGCTCACCGAGCACGAGATCCTGCGACGGGTCGAGGACGGCCTCGCGTCGGAGATCAAGCTCATGTTGGACGAGGGCGTCGTCTCAGCCGCCCAGGACATCGACCTCGGACTCATCCTCGGTGCGGGTTGGCCGTTCCAGGACGGCGGAGCGACGCCGTACCTGGACCGTGTCGGTGCGAGCGAGCGTGCCTTCGGCGACACCTTCCACCACCCGCCCATCCGGGGCGTCCAGGCGTAGTCCGCGCGATGTCGCGAGAGCGGGGTGTCCTCCACCATCGGTGGACGGCACCCCGCTCTCGTCGTTGTGCCTCGAGCGACGCCGGCCCTCAGCGCATGCCGGAGCTCAGCGGTTGACGGTGCTCATGTCCGGATACCGGTCGCCGGCCGGGAGACGGAGTGCGTCGAGTCGAGCGAGCGCATCGGTCGACAGGGAGAGCTCGTCGGCGCCGAGGTTCTCCTCGAGGTACGGGATCCGCTTCGTGCCGGGGATCGGTGCGATGTCGTCACCCTGAGCCAGCAACCAGGCGAGCGCCACCTGGGCCGGTGTCGCTTCGAGGGACGCGGCGATCCGGTCGACCTCTTCGACGATCGCGATGTTCGCAGCGAGGTTGTGCCCCGTGAAGCGTGGGTTGGCACGACGGAAGTCGGTTTCGTCGAGCACGTCGAGCGATCGGATCGTGCCGGTGAGGAACCCGCGACCGAGCGGCGAGTACGGGACGAAACCGATGCCCAACTCACGGACGGTCGGCAGGATCTCCGCCTCGGGGTCGCGGCTCCAGAGCGAGTACTCCGTCTGCAGAGCCGTGATCGGGTGCACGGCGTGTGCACGCCGGATCGTGTCCGGAGCCGCCTCCGACAGACCGATGTACCGGATCTTGCCCTCGGTGACGAGCTCCGAGAGTGCACCCACCGTCTCCTCGATGGGCACGCCCGGATCCACGCGGTGGAGGTAGTAGAGGTCCACGACGTCGGTCCCGAGCCGGCGCAGCGATCCCTCGATCGACAGGCGCACGTTCGCGGCGCTGCCGTCGGCGCCGAACTGTCCGTCACTGGAATTGCGGATCGTCCCGAACTTGGTCGCGAGGGTCACCTCGTCCCGGCGTGATCCGAGTGCAGCTCCGAGCAGTTCCTCGTTGAGGTAGGGACCGTACATCTCGGCGGTGTCGAAGAAGGTGACGCCGAGGTCCAGGGCACGATGGATCGTCGCGGTCGACGCCGCATCGTCGAGGGCGGCACCGGTGTAGAACGCCGACATCCCCATGCAGCCGAGGCCGATCCGGGCGATGTCTGGTCCCGCCGTGCCGAGTGTGATGTGCTTCATCGTGTTGCCACCTGTTCTGTGTAGAGTTCGATCTTGCGATCGATGACCTCCAGCGACTGCTGCATCTCCTCGAGGCGGGCCAGGAACGAGATCCGATGCCGCAGCAGCAGCTCAAGCCTCGCCTCGGCGGTGTCGTCGCCACGCTGCGCCAATTCCGTGTACTCGCGGAGCGTCGCGATCGGCATGCCCGTCGATCGGAGTCTCGTCAGGAACACGACCCAGGACACGTCGCCCTCGCTGTAGCGGCGGTGCGTCGATGAGCTGCGGCCGATCGGACGTGGCATGAGCCCTGCGCGCTCGTAGTACCGGAGCGTGTGGACGCTCAGCCCGGTTCGTTCGGCGACGTCGGAGATGGCGTAGCCCTCGTGAAGAGTGGTCATGTCCACACGATACGACTTCGAGCGCACTCGAAGTCAAGCGCGCCACAGCCCGCGGTCAGGCGCCGTGCGGCCTCGTCGTGCTCCGCTCCGAAGACGTGTCCTGCTCGACGCGGTCGTCAGGCAGCGGGCGGGCCACGGGGATCCGGCTACCGAGGACCTGTGCCACGACGTCGCGGGCGATCTGCTGCGCCGTGAGGCCCGCGTCCTCGAGGATCTGCTCGCGGGACGCGTGATCGATGAACTCGTCCGGCACGCCGAGCTCGTCGACGGCCGTGTCGACGCCGGCCTCGCGGAGGGTCTGCCTGATGCGGGTACCGATGCCTCCGACGCGGATGCCGTCCTCGATCGTGATCACGAGCCGGTGCGCCGCGGCGAGCTCGACGAGCGATTCGGCGACGGGGACCACCCAGCGGGGGTCGACGACGGTCGCGCCGATGCCCTGCTGGGCGAGTCGGTCCGCCACATCGATCGCGATGGGCGCCATCGGGCCGACGGCGACGATGAGGACGTCCGGCTGCTCGGCCGTCCGGAGGACGTCGACGCCGTCGTGGAGACGCTCGACGGCCGGGAGCTCGGCGGGGGCGCTGCCCTTCGGGAACCGGATGACGGTCGGGGCGTCGTCGATCGACACGGCCTCACGCAGTTCCTCGCGCAGCCGCTCGCCATCACGCGGTGCCGCGATCCGGATACCCGGGACGACCTGCAGGATCGCGAGGTCCCAGATGCCGTGGTGGCTCGGTCCGTCGGGGCCGGTCACGCCGGCGCGGTCGAGGACGACCGTGACTCCCGCACGGTGCAGCGCGACGTCCATGAGCAGTTGATCGAAGGCACGGTTCACGAACGTCGCGTACACGGCCACCACCGGGTGCAGTCCACCGAAGGCGAGCCCGGCCGCCGAGGTGAAGGCGTGCTGCTCGGCGATGCCGACGTCGTGCACGCGCTCGGGGAAGCGTTCGGCGAAGGCGTGGAGCCCGACCGGTCGCAGCATGGCGGCGGTGATGGCGACGACGCGGTCGTCGGCCTCGGCCACCGCGAGCATCTCCTCGCTGAACACGGCCGTCCAGGACGGGCGGGAGGCCGCCCCGACGGGCTCCCCGGTCTCGGGGTCGATCACCCCGACGGCGTGGAACTGATCGGCGTCGTCGTCCCGTGCCGGCTGGAAGCCACGACCCTTCTCGGTGATCGCGTGGACGATCACCGGTGCGCCGTAGTGCTTCGCCTGGGTCAGGGCCTCCTCCATCGCGTGAATGTCGTGTCCGTCGACCGGCCCGATGTACTTGATGTCGAGGTTGGAGTAGAGCGCCTCGTTGTTCGTGAGACGGGAGAGGAACCCGTGGGCGCCTCCGCGGACACCCCGATAGAGCGCGCGTCCCGGACCGCCGAGGAGGTTGAAGGCCCGCTGGCTGCGCTCGCGCAGGTCGCGATAGCTCCGGCGGGTCCGCACGCCGCTCAGGAACCGCGCCATACCGCCGATGGTCGGCGCGTAGGACCGGCCGTTGTCGTTGACGATGATGACGAGCCGGCGGGTGTTGTCGTCGCTGATGTTGTTGAGCGCCTCCCACGTCATGCCGCCCGTCAGCGCGCCGTCGCCGACGACCGCGACCACATGGCGCTCGTCCTGCCCGGTCATCTGGAAGGCGCGGGAGATGCCGTCCGCCCAGCTGAGCGAGCTCGAGGCGTGCGAGCTCTCGACGATGTCGTGCTCGGATTCGGAACGCTGCGGGTAGCCGGCGAGGCCGCCGCGGGTCCGCAGCCCGGAGAACTCCTGACGGCCGGTCAGGAGTTTGTGGACGTAGGACTGGTGACCGGTGTCGAACACCATCGGATCCGTCGGGGAGTCGAACACCCGGTGCATCGCGATCGTGAGCTCGACGACGCCGAGGTTCGGACCGAGGTGTCCGCCGGTCTTCGAGACGTTCGCGATGAGGAAGGCGCGGATGTCGCCGGCGAGTTCGACGAGCTCCGCCTCGGAGAGGCCGTCGAGATCCCGGGGTCCGTTCACCTGATCGAGCACTGTCACGCTGTCGTCCCTCCACCGTGGGCCGACCGATCGCTCGGAGCCCGTCTTTCGAGTGTACGCGTCGTGGGCGGGGTGGGCGGCGAACGCCGCAGGCCGGCCCCGACGGTTGCTGTCGGGACCGGCCTGGTGGTAGAGCCTCGTCGTCAGACGAGGCTGCGGAGCACGTACTGCAGGATGCCGCCGTTGCGGTAGTAGTCGGCTTCACCTGGCGTGTCGATGCGGACGACCGCGTCGAACTCGACCGGCTCCTTGCCGGGAGCCGAGTGCTCGCTCGGGACGGCGCTCACGCGGACCGTCTTCGGCGTGGTGCCGTTGTTGAGCTCCTCGAGACCGGCGATCGACACGATCTCCGTGCCGTCGAGTCCCAGGGAGGCCCAGCTCTCGCCTTCCGGGAACTGCAGCGGGACGACGCCCATGCCGATGAGGTTCGAGCGGTGGATGCGCTCGAAGCTCTCGGTGATGACCGCCTTGACACCGAGGAGGCTCGTGCCCTTGGCCGCCCAGTCGCGGGAGGAACCGGAACCGTACTCCTTGCCACCGAAGATGACGAGGGGCGTGCCCTCGGCCTGGTAGTTCTGCGACGCGTCGTAGATGAAGGACTGCGGTGCGTCGGGCTGCGTGAAGTCGCGGGTGTAGCCGCCCTCCACGCCGTCGAGCAGCTGGTTCTTCAGGCGGATGTTCGCGAACGTGCCGCGGATCATGACCTCGTGGTTGCCGCGGCGCGAGCCGTAGGAGTTGTAGTCCTTCCGACCGACGCCGTGTTCGTCGAGGTATCGGCCTGCGGGCGAGTCGGCCTTGATGTTGCCGGCCGGGCTGATGTGGTCGGTCGTGACCGAGTCGCCGAGCTTCGCGAGGACGCGGGCACCGACGATGTCGGAGACGGGGGTCGTCTCCATGGTCATGCCGTCGAAGTACGGGGGCTTCCGCACGTACGTCGACTCCTCGTCCCACTCGAAGGTCGAGCCCTCGGGGGTCTGGAGCGAACGCCAGCGCTCGTCGCCGTCGAAGACGCCGCTGTACTCGTGGTCGAACATCTCCTTGTTGATGGAGGTGTCGATCGTGTCCTGGACCTCCGCCGCGTCGGGCCAGATGTCCTTCAGGAAGATGTCGTTGCCGTCGGCGTCGACACCCAGGGCGTCGACCTCGAAGTCGAAGTTCATCGACCCCGCGAGGGCGTAGGCGATGACGAGCGGCGGGCTCGCCAGGTAGTTCATCTTGACGTCCGGGTTGATCCGGCCCTCGAAGTTGCGGTTGCCCGAGAGGACGGCGGTGACGGCGAGGTCGTTGTCCTGGACTGCGGTCGAGATCTCGTCGAGCAGCGGACCGGAGTTGCCGATGCAGGTCGTGCAGCCGTAGCCGACCGTGTAGAAGCCGAGGTCTTCGAGGTACTCGGTGAGACCGGCCTTCGCGTAGTAGTCGGTGACGACCTTGGAACCCGGAGCGAGCGTGGTCTTGACCCACGGCTTCGCCTTCAGGCCCTTCTTGCTCGCGTTCCGGGCGAGGAGGCCCGCGGCCAGCATGACCGACGGGTTCGAGGTGTTGGTGCACGAGGTGATCGCGGCGATAGCGACGGCGCCGTGATCGAGGGTGAAGTCGACCCCGTTCTCCTCGAGGGTGACCTGGGTCGGCTTCGAGAGGGACGCCGGAGCGTGGCTGCGGTGCGTGTGGTGGTGGTGGTTGTTCTCGTCCTCGTCCTGCGGCGTGGTGCCGGCCGGGTCGGAGGCGGGGAAGGAACCGGCGCCGACGAGGTCGACGATGTCGTGCTCGACCGTGGCGTAGTCGACGAGGTCCCGCTCGAACTGCGACTTGGCGTCGCTCAGCTCGATGCGGTCCTGCGGGCGCTTCGGGCCGGCGATCGACGGCACGACGGTGGCGAGGTCGAGTTCGAGGTACTCGCTGAAGACCGGCTCGACGTCCGCGTCATGCCAGAGCTTCTGGGTCTTGGCGTAGGCCTCGACCAGTGCGATCTGCTCCTCGCTGCGGCCGGTGAGGCGCAGGTAATCGAGCGTGACGTCGTCGATCGGGAACATGGCGGCCGTCGAGCCGAACTCGGGGCTCATGTTGCCGATGGTGGCGCGGTTCGCGAGCGGTACCTCGGCGACGCCTGCTCCGTAGAACTCGACGAACTTGCCGACGACCCCGTGCTTGCGGAGCATCTGGGTGATGGTGAGGACGACGTCCGTCGCCGTGACGCCCGTCGGGATGGAGCCGTTCAGCTTGAAGCCGACGACCTTCGGGATGAGCATGGAGACGGGCTGGCCGAGCATGGCGGCCTCCGCCTCGATGCCGCCGACGCCCCAGCCGAGCACGCCCAGGCCGTTGACCATGGTCGTGTGCGAGTCGGTGCCGACACAGGTGTCGGGGTAGGCGCGCAGGACGCCGCCGACCTCGCGCGTCATGGTGACGCGAGCGAGGTACTCGATGTTGACCTGGTGCACGATGCCGGTTCCCGGCGGAACGACCTTGAAGTCGTCGAACGCCGTCTGACCCCAGCGGAGGAACTGGTACCGCTCGCCGTTGCGCTCGTACTCGAGTTCGACGTTGCGCTCGAGCGCGTTCTCGCTGCCGAAGAGGTCGGCGATGACCGAGTGGTCGATGACCATCTCGGCCGGGGCGAGCGGGTTGATCTTGTCGGCGGAACCGCCGAGTGCCTCGACCGCTTCGCGCATGGTGGCGAGGTCGACGATGCACGGCACGCCGGTGAAGTCCTGCATGACGACCCGAGCCGGGGTGAACTGGATCTCGGTGTCGGGGTCCGCGGTCGGAACCCAGTCGCCGATCGCGCGGATGTGCGCCTCGGTGATGTTGGCACCGTCCTCGGTGCGCAGCAGGTTCTCGAGGAGCACCTTGAGGCTGAACGGCAGCTTCTCGTGACCCTCCACCGTGTCGATGCGATAGATCTCGTAGTCGGTCGTCCCGACAGTCAGGGTGTCTTTCGCCCCGAAGCTGTTCACGGTGGACATATCGTCTTCTCCTTCGTTGGCGGCGGCGAGTGCTCACTCACGTGCGTTCCGACCAATCTTGCTGCTGGCGGGTGCTCCGCGGCTAGCAAGGCTTGCCTAACTACAGGCTCGGGCGCGTCGTGTCATCTCGGCATCGCTCATCTATCTTGATATCGAGACAATTCTAGCATCGAGGATCGGGTCCTCCCGACATGACGAGAGCCCGGCCCGAGACGCACTGACGCGTCGGGCCGGGCTCTCGGCGGATCACTCGGTGGATGCCTGCGGCGCCTTCGGGAACACGGCGCGGACGACGAGCCAGCTGAGGACGAGCAGTGGCGCGTAGAGCGGGATGCCCATGAGGAGCCGGAGCGTGCCGAGGAGTTCGACGTTCCCGCTGAAGTAGAGGGGCAGCTGCACCAGGAGTCGTGCGGCGAACATGGCAACCCACACCAGCGTCAGCCACCGCATGGCGCGTCGTTGTCCGGGGTGGGACCGCCAGCTCGTGCCGCTGCCCATGAGGTAGCCGGCGACGAGCCCGACGACGGGCCACCCGACGAGCACCGAGACGAGGAGGGCCACGGCGTAGGCGCCGTTGGTCCAGAACCCGACGACGTAGAAGTCCTCCGCGCGCCCGGACAGGAGAGCCAGGGCCGCTGAGAGTGCGATGCCGAGGAGGCCGCCGACGGCCTGCGTGACCGGCTGCCGCTGCACGAGGCGTGCCACGGAGAAGAGGACCCCGAGTGCGACCGGAGCGATGATCGACGGGACCAGGTCGAGGGTCAGCGTGTAGACGACGAGGAACAGGAGTCCGGGAAGGATCGCCTCGACGATGCCGCGCACACCGCCCATGGCGAGCAGCAGTGCCCTGCCGGTGGGGGCGTCACCCTCGGCCATCGCGCCCAGACCGGACTTGCGTGCGGCGGCACCGAACGCGGCGGACATCGACTCACCGAGCCGCTGCCGATCCGCATCACCCGTGGCGTCAGCTGAACCCGACGCGTCACGGCGTTCGACCGGGTCGACTCCGCGGGGCTCCGGTTCTCGTGCGTCCGTCATCGACTACGCGCTCGTGGCCGTCGGCATGCGCAGCGGGATGAGGTCGCGCGGCGGCATGGGCGAGTTGCCCCGGACGACGACGAGGCTGCGGAAGAGGTCGTCCACGAGCGCTGCGGCGTCCGGCTTCGACGCGCCCTCCCCCGCGACGACGCCGCGGAGGAACCAGCGCGGACCGTCGACGCCGATGAAGCGTGCCAGGTGGGTCGCGTCGGTGCCTGCGGCACCACCGGTCGGCACCTCGGCGACGAGCTCCGGGCCGAACTCGCCTTCGCGCTCGGTCACGGTGCCGCCCTGCTGGGCGATCTGCTCGGCGATCTGCGCGCGGGTCTCGTTCCACAGGCCGGTCGACCGCGGGGCGGCGAACGGCTGGACCTGCAGGGTGGAACCGGCGTAGTCGAGGCCGACCGCGACGACGCGCTTCGTCGCCTCCTCCACCTCGAGGCGGAGGTTCAGACCTTCCCGCGGCAGCACCTTGACGCCACCGAGGTCGATGTAGGGGCGGACGGGGTTGGCCTCGCTCTCGTCGAACGGGCCGGCGGTCTCGCGGTCCTCGGGTGCGGACTTCGCGTCGTCGGGCAGCTCCGCGTCGAGGTCGAGGTCGGGGAGGTCTTCGAGTTCGCTCATGCGAGGGTTCCTGTCTGCGCGGCACCGTCGGTGCTGATGGTTGGGTCGGTGGCGGCCGGTGACACGGCGAGCGAGCCGACGCCGGTCGAACCGAAGCCTCCGGCTCCTCGAGCACTGCCTGGCAATCGCTCCACCGGGATGAAGTTGGCCCGGGACACCGGCATCACGATGAGCTGGGCGATGCGGTCGCCCGGCTCGACGGTGAAGGAGGTGTGACGGTCGGTGTTGAGGAGCGTGACCTTGATCTCGCCGCGATATCCGGCGTCGACCGTGCCGGGCGAGTTGACGACGGTGATGCCGTGTTTCGCCGCGAGGCCGCTTCGCGGCACGACGAATGCGGCATGGCCGTCGGGCAGGGCGATCGAGACGCCGGTGCCGACGAGGGCGCGCTCACCCGGTTCGAGCACGACGTGCTCGGCGGACATGAGATCCGCACCCGCATCGCCGGGGTGTGCATAGCCGGGCAGATCCGGCGCGATAATGAGTACGTCAACGCTTTCGGTCACGAATCGAGGGTAGTGCAGTTCTCTGAGACAAGGCAGACATGCAGCCGTACCGTGAAACCCTCTGGCCCAGCCCCTGGGTCATCATCGCCCTCGCCCTCGTGGTGCCGGCGACCATGCTCGTCCTCGCGCCCGTTTCACTCGCGGCGGGGATCGTCGGGGCGGTGGTGCTGTACGGCGGATGCCTTGCGCTGGCGTTCGGGACGGCGCCGAGGATCCAGGTCTCCGAGTCGAGCCTCTCGGTCGGGAAGGCGTCGATCCCGCTCGGGTTCATCGGTGAGGTCGTGGTGTACACCGGGACGGACGCGACCGCTCAGCTCCGCACCAAGCTCGATGCACGCGCCTGGCTCATGATCCGCGGGTGGGTGCACAGCCTCGTGAAGGTGGAGATCGTCGATCCGGCCGATCCGACGCCGTACTGGCTGCTGTCGTCCCGTCGCCCGCAGGCCCTCGCGGATGCGATCGCCAGCGCGCGCACGCACGCCTGAGGCTGCCGCCGCTCGAATCCGCAACGACAGAACCCCTCCGGATCGTGATCCGGAGGGGTTCTGTGTGCCGCTCGCGCGGCGGTGCTGTCAGGCTGCGCACTCCGCGCAGATCGGGCCGAACTTGCCCTCGTGGTCGAGCTGCGAGCGGTGCTTCACCAGGAAGCACTCCATGCAGGTGAACTCGTCCGCCTGGGGCGGGAGCACGACGACGTCGAGGTCGAGGTCGGAGAGGTCGGATCCACCCAGGTTGTAGTCACCCGGGTTGTCAGCGTCTTCGGAGTCGACGACTCCGGACAGCTTGTCTGGAACGCGCTCCTTCAGGGCCTCGATCGACTCGGAATCGTCGTCGGTCTTGCGGGGAGCGTCGTAATCAGTTGCCATGCCTATCCACTTCTCGATGCCGTCGGAACAAAATCGGCGGGCACAGTTTGCATCAGTTCCGCATGAATTGCAAACCGTGTTCGGGAGGGTGTGCGGAACCTTCCCGTGCAACTGACGGCACGCCCGGCGTATTCCCCGAATACGCCCGTGATCCGTGAGAACGTGGGTCAATCACGTGGCACGCTGAGAGGCATTCATCATGCAGGAATTGAAGGTAGTCGGAGCGGAGCTCGGCGCTCTGATCGTTGCAGATCGGAATGAGGAGGAATACCGCCTCATCGTCGACGATTCGTTCCACGTCCACCTGCGGCGGGCGAAGCCGGCCGGTGCGCCGATCGGTGGGAACACCAAGATCAGCCCGAGGGAAGTGCAGGCGCACATCCGCAGCGGGCTCTCCGCCGAGGACGTCGCAGCGGTCACCGGTGCCTCGCTGGAGTACGTGCAGCGGTTCGAGGGTCCGGTGATGGCGGAGCGCGAGCACATCGTCGGTACCGCTCTCGGCGTCGCCGTCCTGCCGACGACGGACACATCGGCCGACGACATCGAGGCCACCTTCGGGAACGTCATCCGGGCTCGACTCGAGAAGCTCGGTGCGACCGACGAACGGTGGACGAGCTGGAAGGAACCCGAGGGCGGCTGGATCGTCAAGCTGTCCTTCACGGCCGACCAGGTCGACCATGACGCCCGCTGGGCGTTCGAGCCGAAGAAGCTGGCCCTCACGCCCATCGGGAGTGAGGCCACGACCCTCTCACGTCAGGGTGACCTGCCGGCAGCGCTGATCCCCCGGTTGCGTGCGGTCGACACCGACGACTCCCCCGACACCTCACGCTTCGACAGCGGCGCGTTCTCCCTGGACCGGGTGTCGACGCCGCAGCAGCCCGAGACCGACCGGCCCGCGGAGACGCGTCCGATCGAGCCGTTGCCGTTCGCGGCCGACACGGGCTTCGGCCGTGCACCGTCCTCGAAGGCTGCGACCCAGGCCGCGATCAACCGTGAGGCGTCGAGCCCCGAGCAGCACAACCAGACCGCCGACCTGTTGGAGGCGCTCCGCAAGCGCCGTGGCGAGCGGGAGGCCGCTCCCAGCGAACCCGAACCGGCCGAGCGCCCCAGTGCGCCGCACGCCGTCCCGGATCAGCAGACGCCGCTGGCGGTGTTCGACACCGGTGAGTTCGAGGCGGCGCAGCAGCGACGCGCGGGCGATGCCGAATCCTCCGATGGTGGCGCGCCGTCCGGGGCCAAGGCGCGCCGCGGCCGAGCGTCGATGCCGTCCTGGGACGAGATCGTGTTCGGTGCGAAGTCCGACGACGACCCGGTCTGATCGGTCAGGGCTTCAGGGCTCGTAACGACCGAGGCCGAGGAGCGGTATCCGGCGTTCGTCGTCGGTGAGCGATCCGTGCTGTCCGATCATGCCCCTCGCGCTCTGATCGGCGGGACGTGAATCGTAGTAGGCGATGCGCTTGCGGGCGGCGACGATGACGTCGCCGATGCGCGGCAGCACCTCAGGGTCGACCTCGCCGTACCAGCCGTGGTCGACCGCCTGCTCGCGTGTCGCGATCCAGGCGCGGCCACCTTCCTCGGCTCGCCAGGCCTCAGCCAGGCGCTCCCGATCCGCTGGACCCGCGTCGGCGTCGAGATAGAGGTGCAGGCATCGCGGCTCCCCGCCGATGTGGCGGACACCGGCGACCAGCTCGGGCACCTGGTCGAAGAGCACGTGCTGATGGGGTGCGACGTCGATCATCCCGTGATCGGCGGTGACGAGTGCGCCGGTCGACGCGGGCAGTCGCGACGACCACCGCTTGAGATCACCGTCGAGCTCCTCGAGGAGCGCCGTCCAGCGTCCCGACTCCCACCCGTACTCGTGCGCCGCCTGGTCGAGCTCGGGGACGTACACGTAGCTGAGTGTGGGTCCGGCGGCCGTGGACGCGATCTCGCGGGCCGCGTCGAGGCGGTCCGCCATCGAGCGGCCGGCCCGGTAGTCCGCCCCTCGGAGCACGGCCCGGGTGAAACCCGAGTTGCGATACCGCTCCTGACCGATCACCGTCGTCGTGACGCCCTCGGCTCTCGCCCGCTCGAACACGGTCGGGAGGTGCTGCCACCTCTCGGGCACCATGCCGGCGTCCCAGCCGCTGAGTTGGTTCACGACCCGGTCCCCCGCCACGTCCCGTGCTCGGTAGCTGACGAGGCCGTGCCGGCCCGGCAACGCCCCCGTGGTCAGCGTCGCGATCCCGGCCGCGGTCGTCGACGGGAACGCCGACGTCGTGGTGGAGCGCGGACCGAGGCGCGGCGCGAGGAACCGAGCGTGGGCGGCTGCTCCACGGAGGTTCGCGGCGCCGAGCCCGTCGACGAGGACGACGACGGCATGGTCGGCCCGGGGCAGCGATCCACCGCCCACCGTCAGGGATGCGAGGCAATCCGGGAGGACACCGGCAAGGCTGCGTGACTCCGGATCGACCGTCGGTAGCATGGTGGTCATCGGGCTCAGTCTCGCACACCGCGCTGACGACCACGCCCCGCCATCCTCGCCGAGCACCGGCTCGACTCCCCTCAGCAGAGACACGGAATGACCCGCCAACAGCAGACCCCGCCGACGGAGACCAGTGGCGAGCGCATCGAGGACATCGATGTCTCGTCGGAGATGCAGACCTCCTTCCTGGAGTACGCCTATTCGGTCATCTACGCCCGCGCCCTCCCCGACGCGCGCGACGGCCTGAAGCCGGTGCAGCGCCGCATCCTCTACCAGATGACCGAGATGGGCCTGCGCCCGGATCGTGGCCACGTGAAGTCGGCCCGCGTCGTCGGCGAGGTGATGGGGAAGTTGCACCCGCACGGCGACACGGCGATCTACGACGCCCTCGTCCGCCTCGCACAGCCCTTCACGCTCCGCGTCCCGCTCATCGACGGGCACGGGAACTTCGGCTCGCTCGACGACGGGCCCGCCGCGCCGCGGTACACGGAGGCCCGGCTGGACGCCGCCGCGCTCGCCCTGACGGCCGACCTCGACGAGGACGTCGTCGACTTCGTCCCGAACTACGACAACCAGTTCATGCAGCCCGAGGTCCTCCCGGCCGCGTTCCCGAACCTCCTCGTGAACGGCGCCAGTGGTATCGCGGTCGGTATGGCGACCAACATGGCGCCGCACAACCTCGTCGAGGTGATCGGCGCCGCACGGCACCTCCTCGCGCACCCCCAGGCCACCCTCGAGGACCTGATGGAGTTCGTCCCGGGTCCCGACCTGCCCTCCGGCGGCACGATCGTCGGACTGGACGGCATCAAGGACGCCTACGCCACCGGTCGCGGCTCCTTCAAGACCCGCGCCAAGGTCTCCGTCGAAGCGGTCACCGCGCGGAAGACCGGTCTGGTCATCACCGAACTGCCCTACCTGGTCGGTCCGGAGAAAATCATCGAGAAGATCAAGGACGGCGTCAGCTCCAAGAAGCTCAACGGCATCTCCGACGTCACCGACCTGACGGACCGCATCCACGGGCTCCGCCTCGTGATCGGCATCAAGACCGGATTCTCCCCCGAGGCCGTCCTGGAGCAGCTCTACCGCTACACACCACTCGAGGACTCCTTCAGCATCAACAACGTCGCGCTCGTCGACGGTGGCCCGCAGACGCTCGGCCTCCGGGACCTGCTGCAGGTGTACGTCGACCACCGCATCAGCGTGGTCACCCGCAGGAGCCGGTTCCGCTTGGCGAGACGCAAGGAACGCCTCCACCTCGTGGAGGGGCTCCTCATCGCCATCCTCGACATCGACGAGGTCATCCAGGTCATCCGCGCGAGCGACGACTCCGAACAGGCCCGCGCGCGCCTCATCGAGGTCTTCGACCTCTCTCAGCTCCAGGCCGAGTACATCCTCGAACTCCGCCTCCGACGACTCACCAAGTTCTCGCGGATCGAGCTCGAGGCCGAGCGCGACAAGCTGCTGGCGGAGATCGCCGAACTCGAGCGGTTGCTCGGGAGCCAACGACTCATCCGTGCGGCGGTCTCCGCAGAGCTCGCCGCTGCGGCCGAACAGTTCGGCACACCGCGCCGGACCATGCTGACGAACGCGAAGCCGAGCGTCGCGACGACCGGCCGAGGGAAGAGCGCCCCGGTCCTCGAGCTCGCCGACACCCCGTGCCGCGTCTACCTCAGCGCGACCGGACGGGCGCTCCGCGTCGACCTCGAGCAGGACGCGCCCGCACCACGACCCGGTCGACGGAGCAAGCACGATGCGATCCTGAGCGTCGTCGAGACCACGAGCCGCACCGAACTCGGTGCAGTCACGAGTCTCGGTCGTGTCATCCGGTTCACCCCGCTCGACCTCCCCGCGGTGCCGGCGGCCTCCATCCAGCTCGCGGCCGGAGTCCGGATGGGCGAGTACCTCTCGCTCCCGAACCGCGATGAGCGCGTGCTGGCGATCGTCTCGCTGACCTCGGAGCAGCCGATCGTGCTGGGAACCGAGACCGGCGTGGTCAAGCGGGTCATCCCCGGCGACCTGCCGAACAAGCCGGACTTCGAGGTCATCACGCTCAAGCCGCGCGACCACGTCGTCGGGGCGACGCAGGTCGGCGACGACGCGGAACTCGTCTTCGTCGCCTCCGACGCACAGCTGCTCCGTTTCCCCGCGACGTCCGTCCGTCCGCAGGGGCGGGCCGCTGGTGGCATGGCCGGCATCAACCTGGCAACCGGTGCGAAGGTCATCTCGTTCACGGCGGTCCTGCCCACCGACGACGTCGTCGTCGTGACGGTCGCGACCAATTCACTGACCCTCGCCGGAACGGACACCGGGAGCGCGAAGGTGTCGGAGTTCTCCGAGTTCCCCGCCAAGGGTCGCGCGACCGGCGGCGTCCGATCGCAACGCTTCCTGAAGGGCGAGGACCAGCTGGCCGTCGCGTGGGTCGGCGCCGCTCCGGCACACGCCGTCGGTACGGACGGGACACCGCGGACGCTCCCGGAGGTCGGCGCGAAGCGGGATGCCTCCGGGGCGCCGCTCGATGCCCCCGTCGGGTTCATCGGCGGCGCGATCACCGCACCGGCGGCACCGGCGACGGACGACGCGGTAGCGGGCGACGAATCGTCCTGACCGGAGCTGCACACCGACGAAGGCCCGGATCGAGCGCACTGCTCGATCCGGGCCTTCGTCGTCGGTCCTGCTCTTCGGTGGACGACCGACGATCAGACGTCGATGCTCTCCCGTGACAGCCGGTCGGAGCTGTCGACGATGAACTCCTTGCGCGGGGCGACGTCGTTGCCCATGAGGAGCTCGAAGATCCGTCCGGCCGACTCCGCATCCTCGACCCGGACACGGCGCAGCGTCCGGTGACGGCGGTCCATGGTGGTCGTGGCCAGCTGGTCGGCGTCCATCTCCCCCAGGCCCTTGTAGCGCTGGATCGGTTCCTGGTGCTTCTTGCCGGCGCGCTTGAGGTCGCTGAGCACCGCGTGCAGTTCGGCTTCGGAGTAGGTGTAGATCGTCTCGTTCGGCTTGGAGCCGGGATTGATGACGATGACGCGGTGGAGCGGCGGTACCGCGGCGAACACGCGACCCGCTTCGATCAGCGGCCGCATGTACCGGAAGAAGAGCGTGAGCAGGAGCGTCCGGATGTGGGCGCCGTCGACGTCGGCGTCGCTCATGAGGATGATCTTGCCGTAGCGGGCGGCGTCGAGATCGAACGATCGTCCGGAGCCCGCTCCGATGACCTGGATGATGGACGCACACTCCGCGTTCGACAGCATGTCGGAGACGGAGGCCTTCTGCACGTTGAGGATCTTGCCTCGGATCGGGAGCAGCGCCTGGTAGGAGCTGTCTCGGGCGAGCTTCGCCGTGCCCAGTGCCGAGTCGCCCTCGACGATGAAGAGTTCGCTGGACTCGAGGTTGCCCGAGCGGCAGTCGACCAGCTTGGCCGGGAGTGACGAGTTCTCGAGCGCGTTCTTGCGGCGTTGCGTCTCCTTATGGGTCCGCGCGGAGATCCGGGACTTCATCTCCGACACGATCTTCTCGAGCACGAGCGCGGTCTGCGCCTTGTCGTCGCGCTTGGTCGAGGCGAACCGCTCCTTGAGCTCCTTCGTGACGACGTTGGCGACGATGGCGCGGACGGCCGGCGTGCCGAGGATCTCCTTCGTCTGGCCCTCGAACTGCGGCTCGGCGAGACGCACCGTCAGCACCGCCGTGAGGCCCGCGAGGACGTCGTCCTTCTCGAGCTTGTCCGAGCCGACCTTGAGCCGGCGGGCGTTCTGCTCCACCTGGGCGCGGAGGAACTTCAGCAGGCCCTGATCGAATCCGAGTTGGTGCGTGCCGCCCTTCGGCGTCGCGATGATGTTGACGAAGCTGCGCATGACCGTCTCGTACCCGGTCCCCCACCGCAGCGCGATGTCGACCTCTGCCTCGCGCTCCACCTCGGTGGCGACCATGGTGCCCGACGGCGACAGCACCGGGACGGTCTCGGTGAACGTCCCGCTGCCGGTGAGGCGCCAGGTGTCCGTGAGTGCGGTGTCTCCCGCGAGGTGGTCGACGAACTCGGAGATCCCGCCCTCGTAGCGGAACACCGCCTCGGTCGGTTCCTCGACGGTCTCGTCGCGGATGTGGATCCCGAGCCCCTTGATGAGGAAGGCGGTCTGGCGCGCGCGGCCGAGGAGCTCCTCGGCCTGGAACTGGGCGCCCTTCGTGAAGATCTGGCGGTCGGCCCAATAGCGGATCCGGGTACCGGTCACGCCGCGCTTGGTCTTGCCGATGACACGGAGTTCACTCTGCTTCTCGAACGGCGTGAACGGTGCGTCCGGGGTCGGCTCCCCCGTGTCGGCGAAGATCCCCGGCTCACCGCGGTGGAAGGACATGGCGTAGGTCTTGCCGCCGCGATCGACCTCGACGTCGAGCCGCTCGGACAGGGCGTTGACGACGGATGCGCCGACGCCGTGCAGCCCGCCGGACGCGGCGTAGGAACCGCCGCCGAACTTCCCGCCGGCGTGGAGCTTGGTGAAGACGACCTCGACGCCGGAGAGGCCGGTCTTCGGTTCGATGTCCACCGGGATGCCACGCGCGTGGTCGCGCACCTCGACGCTCTGATCGGCGTGAAGGACGATCTCGATCTGATCGCCGTACCCGCCGAGTGCCTCGTCGACGGAGTTGTCGATGATCTCCCAGAGGCAGTGCATGAGACCACGCGAGTCGGTGGAACCGATGTACATGCCCGGTCGTTTGCGCACCGCCTCGAGGCCTTCGAGGACGGAGAGATGCCTGGCGGAGTAGTCACTGCTCACGCTTCCCAGCGTAGTCGTCGCCGCCGACACGCCGAGGGAGACACTCGGCGCGCGATCGTCCGGACCCGCTCGACGGCGCGTTGTCGCGGGCCGTCGACCCATCCGGCTGCGCGGTTGATCCGAATCATCTACGCGCACAGCGAAAAGAGCACGGATTGGGACCCCGTTGTGACAATCGCGTGCTTTCATGAGTACTACGAGTTTCGTAGCCGCCCGAGTCAGGAGGAGCACATGTCACAGACTGCTACCGAGAGCACGCCGAGTGACCTCGACGCCCAGCAACTGACTGCCGCCGATCGTTGCGATCTGTGCGGAGCACAGGCCTACATCCGCGTGCAGATGAACAGCGGTGAGCTGCTGTTCTGCGCGCACCACGGCAAGAAGTACCAGGAGAAGCTGACGCAGGTCGCGACCGACTGGCACGACGAGTCCGCACGACTCTTCACCGAGCAGCGCGCCTAGTCCACCGGCATCACGATGAAGGGCCCCGGATCCGAGATCCGGGGCCCTTCGTCATGTCATCGAGGAAGCTCGGACACGGACCAGCGCGGGCTCGATCGCCCGCGGCCTCAACCGAGAGCGGAGACGATCTGCGCTCTGGCGTTGGCGGCGATCTCGTCGAGGGCGTGGAGTTCCGGTGATTCGTCGAGCATCGAGGTGCCCGCGGCGACCGTGATCGCCAGACGGAGCAGCCGATCGGCCAGCTCCGGGTTCTTGGCGAGGACGGGACCGTGCAGGTGGGTTCCGACGAAGGGGCCGACCAGCGCACCCTCCGTGCCGTCGCCGTTGCCTCGTCCGTGCTGCACGGAGCCGATCGACTCGACGCCCGTCCCGGCTCGGAAGTCCCGCCCGTGGTTCTCGTACCCGACGAGTACCGGGGCGTCGAGCTCGAGGCCGCCGCTCGGCACGACGACGAGGTCGTCACTCGCCCGCGTGCGCCGCAACGGGGCGTCGCCCTCGATGATGGCGAGGCCCTCGACCCAGCTCCCCGGCGCGAGCTCGAGCCGGCGAGAGAGGAGCTTCCAACCATTGGCGACCGCGAGGACGGGCACGCCGGCCTCCACCCAGGCGATGAAGGCGTCGCGGAACGGCCGGAGCGCCTCGAGCACCTGTGGCGCCGACGGGTCGTCGCACGACCCGAGGACGACCGCGTGGACCGTGCTCGGGAGTTCGGCGACCGATTCGACCGGGACGAGCTCGACGGCGAGGCCACGCGCGCGTGCCCTGCGAGCGAGGACCGCACCGTTCTCGGCGTCGCCGTTCACATTGCAGCTCGAGGGCAGGAGGACGGCGATGGTGATCGTCGGCTCGGTCGTCATGCGTCGTCCTGATCGTTCGAGGCGAGGCCGAGGTGCGCGCGGGTGCGGCGCATCGAGTCGGCGGTGAAGATCACGGTCTTCCGACCGTGCGCGGGCGCCGGGAGGGCGAGGAACGCGTCCAACGCCGTGCCGAGGTCCGGTTCGATGCGGTCGATCTCGACGCCGTCGTAGCCCAGCTGCAGAGCGGCCTCCCAGGCCTTGGACCCCGACACGAGCGCCACACGACCGAGCCTCGACGTGTCGACCGGCCAGAGGTACGAGGGATCGCGGACGTCGCTTCCGACGGCCACCAGGATCTGCTCCGTGTCGGCCGCCAGGCTGTCCACGTTGAGCTGGAAGCTCGCGGGGTTCTGGACGAGGACGAACTCGACCTCGACACCGCGGACGGTCGTCACCTCGCCGCGGCCGAACACCGGCGTGAGCGCGTGGAACGACTCAGCCGCGGTGGCGAGCTGGAACTCGGGGCCGAGGATCGCGGCGGCGCCGGAGAGTGCGGCAGCCGCATCCACGGCGTAGTGCACGCCGCGGGCCGGCAGACGGAATCGGACGGGCTCGCCGCGGTGGGTGATGGACACCAGATCGCCGTCGAGGGCTTCGACGACGGTTCCGGAACCGGGGTCGACCCGATCGGACGAGGTCGTGCTGTACCCGAGGCCGCGTGCGCTGGCCCCGAGCACGGCCGTCGAGACGCCGTACCGCCATCGCGTCGCGTCGCTGCCTGGCGCGACGGCGTCGACGAGCGCGTCATCGCCGTTCAGGACGAGCGATGTGCTCGATCGGGCAGCGATCGCGTCGAGCATGCGCGCCACCATGGCGGCGTCGTGGAAGCGGTCGATCTGGTCGACGGACACGTTGGTCAGGATGACGTGGGCGGGCGCGAGCCGCGGCGCGATGAGCGCGCCGTGTCCTTCGTCCATCTCGAGCACCCCGAGCTCGGCGTCGATCCGGCCGCGGAGGTCGGCTCGTTCCAGGAGAGCCGAGGTGAGGCCC
Source organism: Plantibacter sp. MCCC 1A11337 (assembly GCF_013349365.1). NCBI lineage: Bacteria > Bacillati > Actinomycetota > Actinomycetes > Micrococcales > Microbacteriaceae > Plantibacter > Plantibacter sp. MCCC 1A11337. The sequence goes on from NZ_JABJWX010000001.1 coordinate 282,236, forward strand.
TGGGAGATGTTCGCCGTGGACGGGTTCGTGAAGACCGACACGCCGTGGGCACGCAGGATGCCGACGAGCATCTTGGTCGTCGTGGACTTCCCGCTCGATCCGCTCACGATCACGAGACCACGCGGGAAGGCGTTCAACGTGTCGGGGAGGAACCCGGGCGCGATGCGGTTGACCACGAGGCCGGGAACGGCCGATCCCCCGCCCGGCTTGCGCAGCCTGGCGAGGAATCGGACGGCACGACCGGCGAGGATGGCCGGGGCGTAGCGCATGCTCCTACTCGAGGTAGTCGCGGAGCGACTGGGATCGGCTCGGGTGACGCAGCTTCGCCATGGTCTTGGACTCGATCTGCCGGATGCGCTCACGGGTGACCCCGAAGGTGTCGCCGATCTGGTCGAGCGTCTTCGGCATGCCGTCGCCGAGGCCGAAGCGCATCCGGATGACGCCCGCTTCCCGCTCGGAGAGCGAGTCGAGGAGCGACTCCAGCTGCTTCTGCAGCATGGTGAAGCTGACGGCGTCGGCCGGCACGACCGCCTCGGTGTCCTCGATGAGGTCGCCGAACTCGCTGTCGCCGTCCTCGCCGAGGGGCGTGTGCAGCGAGATGGGCTCGCGGCCGTACTTCTGGACCTCGATGACCTTCTCAGGCGTCATGTCGAGTTCGCGGCTGAGCTCCTCGGGCGTGGGCTCGCGGCCCAGGTCCTGCAGCATCTGCCGCTGGACGCGGGCGAGCTTGTTGATGACCTCGACCATGTGCACCGGGATGCGGATGGTGCGCGCCTGGTCGGCCATGGCACGCGTGATGGCCTGACGGATCCACCAGGTCGCGTAGGTGGAGAACTTGAAGCCCTTGGTGTAGTCGAACTTCTCGACCGCGCGGATGAGGCCGAGGTTGCCCTCTTGGATGAGGTCGAGGAACTGCATGCCGCGGCCCGTGTACCGCTTGGCGAGGCTCACGACGAGTCGGAGGTTCGCCCCGAGGAGGTGGCTCTTGGCACGGGCGCCGTCCTTCGCGACCCACTGGAGCTCACGACCGACCCGCGAGCGCTTCTCGAGGTCGGAGAGCTGGGCGAGTTTGTCCTCGGCGAAGAGGCCCGCCTCGATGCGCATCGCGAGTTCGACCTCTTCGGCCGCGTTGAGGAGCGCGACCTTACCGATCTGCTTGAGGTAGTCCTTGACCGGGTCGGCTGTGGCGCCGGTGATCGCGGCCGAGTACACCGGGATCTCGTCGTCGTCGCTGTTGGAGAGCACGAGTGCGTCGGTGGGGAGGGTGATCTCCGGCACGGACTTGTCGTCCTCCTCCTCGACCGCCTCGGTGGCGTCGCCCGCGGGCGCGTCGACCACGGCGTCGTCGGCGACGATCTCGACGACGACGTCCTCGTCGTCCGAGCCCTCATCGGGCTCCGTGTTCGACGTCGTGCCCGCCTTGGCGCGGGTGGCCTTCTTGGGAGCAGCCTTCGCTCGGGTCGTGGTGGCCTTGGTGGTCCGAGCCTTCGCTGCGGGAGCCTCCGTGGCCTCGTCTGCTGGCGCTGCTTCGTCTGCGCGAGCCGTCTTGGTGGCCATAGCTGCACCTTCCTGTTCGGACCCGGCATGGACAGTCATCGCCGGATCGTCCGTGATTTCGGACATTACGAGGACCCATGTCAAGTCTTGGTGCAGTGCAACCCGAAAAGGGCCGCCGACATTCCGAGAGGTGAACGGGTCCGTGTTCCATTATAGCGCGCGCAGGAAGACCCCAGAGCCACAGGCCGTTTGTCAAGGGTGGGATCAGGGGACGAAGCGAACGCTCAGCGACGGCGCCCGAGCCTGGCTCGGACCGCGATCCACAGTGGACCGACGGCGATGCCCTCGTCCTCGGCGAAGCGTCTCCGGGTGCGGGAGCGGGCGACGAGCAGCATCGCCACCCCGAACCCGACCACCAGGTACTGCACGGAGAAGGCGATCCGGAAGCTGTCCATGGAGTAGTCGGCACGGGATCCCCCGCTGACCGCGTCGATGATGAGGCCGATGAGGAACATCATGACGAAGCTGGCGAGGAACCCACCGACGTTCACGATGCCGTTCGCCCCGCCGAGCGCGCGGATGGGGTTGAAGGTGCGGGCGAAGTCGAACCCGATGAGTGAACCGGGGCCCCCGACCCCGACCACGACGAACAGGACGATCACGAGCCACATCGGCGGGATGCCCGGCCAGAGGAGGAGTGCGGACCAGGCGACGCCCATGACCGTGACGATCCCGAGCACGAGGTTGCTCCGCCGGTACGGGAACCGGGCGGTGAGCACCCCGAGGACGGGTCCGGCGATCATGCCGGAGACCACGATCACGATGAGCAACGATGCGGCGAGGGGCTGCGGGTAGCCGAGGGCGTAGACCATGAAGGGGAAGCCCCAGAGCAGCGTGAGGACCGTGCCGGAGGACTGGGTGACGAAGTGCGACCAGAACCCGAGACGCGTCCCTGGCCGACGCAGACTGATGAGGACCTCGCGGACGACGTGGCCCCAGGTCTCGGGGCGCGGCGCCTCGTCGGAACCGGACGGCCGGTCACGGATGACGATCAACACCCCGACGAGTGCCAGGAGGACGAGACCGGCCGCACTGAGGAACGCCGGCGACCAGCCGAAGGCGTGCAGGACGAAGGAGAACGGCACCGCCGAGAGGACCTGTCCGATCTGACCGATGTTGCCGACCCACTGCGAGACGATCGGCACCCGACGGGTGGGGAACCAGGAGTTCACGAGCCGCAACACGGAGGTGAACACCGCGGCGTCGCCGAGGCCGACCAGCATCCGGCCGACGATCGCGCCGCCGAGTTCGGTCGTGAGGCCCAGCAAGATCTGGCCCGCCATGACGACCGTCAGCCCCGCGATGATCAGGACGCGAGGTCCGAGGCGGTCGATGAGCACCCCGACCGGGACCTGCATGGCGGCGTACACGATGAGCTGCGCGACCGCGAGGGTCGAGAGCGCGGCGGCGTCGATCTGGAACCGCTCGGTGGCGTCCACCGCCGCCACGCCGAGCGTCGACCGCTGCATGACGGTGATGAGGTAGGCGAACACCCCGACGCCGAACACCCACCAGACGCGTCGAGATCCCACCGATCCAGCTTAGGTGGTCGAGCGGTCCTCGTCGCCGTGGCGCCGGCTCGCGAGGAACTTCTCGAGCTCCGCGGCGATCTCGTCGGCCGTCGGGAGCGCCCCGTCGATGTCGGTGAGCGGTGATTTCGGCGAGTTGTCGGCCATGTAGGCGTCGTACCGCTCCTCCAGCGTCGTGACCAGTTGGCCGAGCTCGTGGTTGGTCCCGACCTGCTCGTCGATCTTGGCGAGGAAGTCGCGGCTGTCCTCGCGGAGGCGGTCCGTGGGGAAGATGAGCCCGGTCGCCGCGCTGAGGCTCTCGATCGCCGTGATCGCCGCGGCCGGGAACTCCGTGTCGGCGAGGTAATGCGGAATGAGGAGCACGAAGGCCGCGATGCTGTCGCCGCGCTCGTAGAGGCGGTACTCGAGGAGGTGGAGCACGTTGGACGGCACCTGGGTGCGGGGGCGCCAGACCGAGAGCGACTCGATGAGGTCGAACCGGTTGCCGCTGACGGTGACGCCGATCGGCCTCGTGTGCGGGACCGGCATCGGGATGGCGTGCACCCACGTGGTGTCGCTGACCCGGAAGCGGTCGACGAGCTCGAGCACGGCCGCGACGAAGCGGTCCCAGAGGAAGTCGGGCTCGAAACCGGTGAGCAGCAGGAACGGCGACCCGAGCTCGTCGTGGGCGAGCGACAGGGTCAGACGGGGTGGCCGGTACTCCGTCAGGTGGTCCTGGTCGAACGAGATGATCGGCCGGCGGGCCCGGTAGTCGAGCAGGACGTCGGCGTCGAACTCGGCGATGACCGTCGTGTCGAGGACGTCGTCGAGGTAGGCGTTCAACTGCCCGACCGCGCCGCCGGCGTCGGAGAACCCGGTGAGCCCCGCGACGAGGTGGAGGCCGGCGGGGATGTCGATCTCCGGGTGCACCTCGTAGAGGTCGTCAGGCGTAGGCATGCTTCAACTCTAAACGGGGGTGTCGCAGCGCCCTTCCCCTCCGGGCGTCGGCGGTACCGCCGAGAGCGAACACCGGCGGCCCCGCATCGGACCGGAACGGCACGTGCCTACGATGGAGGCATGACGATCCCTGTGCTCTCCGTGTTGTCCGCCGACGTCGAGGGAGTCGAGGCTGAACTGCTCGTCCTCGCGGTGAGGAAGGGCGACGACGGCCCGGAGCTCCTGGCGCCCGACGTCTACGCGCCGCTCGCGGACGAGCTGCGCGCCTCCGGTGTCACGGGGTCCGAAGACCAGGTGCGACGCCTCCCGGACCGGTTCGGCGCGGCCTCCGGTCTCGTGCTGGTCGGCCTCGGTCCGGATGCGGACGACGCGGCCTTCCGACGAGCCGCGGGTGCGGTGACCCGGACGATCGACGGCCAGGCCTCGATCGCGTTCGCGTTGACGGAGGAGACGGCCGCCGCCGCCGAAGCCGTGCTCGAGGGGGCGGCCATCGGCGCCTACCGCTACACCGCGTCGCGCGGTGTCGGATCCGCCCCGGCACCGACACCGCTCGGGTGGATCTCCGTCGTCGTCCCGTCGACCGTGGACGCACCGGATGCCGGGCTCGCGGAGCACGCCACCGCGGTCGCCGAGGCCATCGCGCTCGTGAAGGACCTGGTCAACACGCCGCCGAACGAGCTCTACCCGGCGACCTTCGCCGACGCGGCCCGAGCAGCGGTCGACGGCCTCGACGTCGAGGTCGAGGAATGGGACGAGACCCGCTTGGCCGAGGACGGCTTCGGCGGCATCCTCGGCGTCGGACGGGGTTCCTCCCGGCCTCCGCGACTCGTCAAGCTGAGCTACCACCCTGAGGCGGCCCGGAGCCACCTGGCCCTCGTCGGGAAGGGCATCACCTTCGACAGCGGCGGCCTCTCGCTGAAGCCGCCGGTCTCGATGGTCGGCATGAAGTACGACATGACCGGCGCGGCGACCGTGCTCGCCGTCCTGGCCGCGGCCGCGCGTCTCGGAGTGCCCACCCGGCTGACCGCGTGGCTCTGCCTCGCCGAGAACCTCCCGTCGGGCACGGCGATCCGGCCGAACGACGTCCTCACCATCCGGGGTGGACGCACGGTCGAGGTCACCAACACCGACGCCGAGGGCCGGCTGGTCCTCGCCGACGGACTCGTCGCCGCAGGCGAGGAGGGCCCGGACGCCATCATCGACGTGGCGACCCTCACGGGAGCGGCGGTGGTCGCGCTCGGCAACCGCTACACGGGCGTCATGGGTGACGCTTCCTTCGTCACCGACCTCATCGCGACCGGTTCCGGTGCGGACGAACTGTTCTGGCCGATGCCGTTCCCCGCGGAGCTGCGCAAGGTCCTCGACTCCGACGTCGCCGACCTCGCCAACGCGAAGCCCGGCAACACCGCGGGCGGCATGCTCGTCGCAGGCACGTTCCTCCAGGAGTTCATCGCGGACCGCACCGACGAGGAGGGCGGCACCACCCGAATCCCGTGGGCCCACCTGGACATCGCCGGGAGCGCGATGAACGGCGACGCCCCCTACGGCTTCACCGCCAAGGGCCCGACCGGCGTCGCGGTCCGCACCCTCCTCGCAATGGCCGAGGAGATTAGCCACCCGTAGTAAGGTCGGTGGGGGCGGTTCGACCCGCCTCGACGCCGCCGAACACACCACGACGGTTTCCGATCGACCACGAAGCACACACAAGGAGCAACGGAGTGTCCGAGCAGAATTTTGACCTGGTAGTCCTGGGAGGCGGAAGCGGCGGATACGCTGCGGCGTTGCGCGCTTCGCAGCTCGGCCTCACCGTCGGCATGATCGAGAAGGACAAGGTCGGCGGCACCTGCCTCCACCGCGGTTGCATCCCGACGAAGGCGCTGCTGCACTCCGCGGAGGTCGCGGACGCATCGCGCGAGTCGGAGAAGTACGGCGTCAAGTCCACCTTCGAAGGCATCGACATCGAGGGCGTCACGAAGTACCGCGAGGGCATCGTCGCGAAGAAGTACAAGGGACTCCAGGGCCTCGTCAAGGCCCGCGGCATCACCACCATCGAGGGTGAGGGCCGTCTGGTCTCCCCGACGAGCGTGCAGGTCGGCGACGACCTCATCACCGGCAAGAACGTGATCCTCGCGACGGGCTCCTACAGCCGCTCGCTCCCCGGTCTCGAGATCGGTGGCCGCGTCATCACGAGCGAGCAGGCGCTGCAGCTCGACTTCGTGCCGAAGAAGGTCGCCGTCCTCGGCGGCGGCGTGATCGGCGTCGAGTTCGCGAGCGTCTGGAAGTCGTTCGGGACCGAGGTCACGATCATCGAGGCGCTCCCCCACCTCGTCCCCAACGAGGACGAGTCGATCAGCAAGGCCCTCGAGCGCGCGTTCCGCAAGCGCGGCATCGAGTACTCGCTCGGCGTGCGGTTCCAGGGCGTCACCCAGGACGACTCGGGCGTGCACATCACGCTGGAGGACGGCAAGACGATCGACGCCGAGCTGCTGCTCGTCGCCGTCGGCCGTGGCCCGTCGACGGCCGGACTCGGCTTCGAGGAGGTCGGTGTCACCATCGACCGCGGCTTCGTGATCACGAACGACCGTCTCGAGACGAACATCCCCGGCCTCTACGCCGTGGGCGACATCGTCCCCGGCCTGCAGCTCGCGCACCGCGGCTTCCAGCAGGGCATCTTCGTGGCCGAGGAGATCGCCGGTCTCAAGCCCGTCATCATCGAGGACGTCAACATCCCGAAGGTCACGTACAGCGACCCCGAGATCGCGTCCGTCGGTCTCAGCGAGGCCAAGGCGGCTGAGCAGTACGGCGCCGACAACATCACGAGCTACGACTTCAACCTCGCCGGCAACGGCAAGAGCGAGATCATCGGCACGAGCGGCAACGTCAAGGTCATCCGCGTCAACGACGGCCCCGTCATCGGTGTGCACATGATCGGCGCCCGCGTCGGTGAGCTCATCGCCGAAGGCCAGCTCGCCGTCAACTGGGAGGCCTACCCCGAGGACATCGCGCCGCTGATCCACGCGCACCCCACGCAGAACGAGGCGCTCGGCGAAGCATTCCTCGCGCTCGCAGGCAAGCCCCTGCACGCGCTGTGACGCGTTCCGAACACCCCAATAAGCTAGTGAACACACAACAGGTTTCAAAGGAGACAAGGTCATGAGCGAATCCGTCAGCCTCCCGGCACTCGGCGAGAGTGTCACCGAGGGTACGGTCACCCGCTGGCTGAAGAATGTCGGCGACACCGTGGAGGTCGACGAGCCACTGCTCGAAGTGTCGACCGACAAGGTCGACACCGAGATCCCTTCGCCCGTCGCGGGTGTCATCGAAGCGATCCTCGTCCAGGAGGACGAGACCGTCGAGGTCGGCACCGCTCTCGTGACCATCGGTGATGGTTCGGGTGCGGCTGCGGCCGAGGAGCCCGCGCCCGCCGCGGAACCGGCTGCTGCCGAGCCCGCTCCGGCCGAGCCCGCTCCCGCTGCCGAGCCCGAGCCGGCACCTGCTGCCGCGCCGGCTCCTGCTGCTGAGCCGGCTCCCGCCGCTGCGCCTGCTGCTGCTCCGGCTCCCGCCGCTGCACCGGCTCCTGCCGCCGCTCCGGCTCCCGCCGCTGCGCCTGCTGCTGCTCCGGCTCCCGCCGCCGCGCCCGCTGCTGCTCCGGCACCTGCTGCTCCCGCTGCCGCTGCTCCGGCGCCTGCCGCCGCTTCGACGCCCGCCGCCGGCGGGGTCGTCAACTCCGGTTACGTCACGCCGCTGGTGCGTCGTCTCGCCAACCAGCACGGGGTCGACCTCAGCACGGTCACCGGCACCGGTGTCGGCGGACGTATCCGCAAGGAAGACGTCCTGCAGGCTCAGAGCGCCGGTGGCGCCACGGAGTCGCCCGCTGCTCCGACCGTCCAGGTCTCCGAGCTGCGTGGCACGAGCAAGGCCATGTCGCGTCTGCGCAAGGTCGTCGCCGAGCGCGCCGTCGCTTCGATGCAGGGCACCGCCCAGCTGACGAGCGTCGTCGAGGTCGACGTCACGAAGGTCGCGGCACTCCGCACGGCCGTCAAGGACGAGTTCCTCGCCAAGACCGGCAACAAGCTGTCGTTCCTGCCGTTCTTCGCCCTTGCTGCCAGCGAGGCGCTCCAGACGTACCCGATCATCAACGCCACCGTCGACGGCGACCAGATCGTGTACCCGGAGACGGAGAACCTCGCGATCGCCGTGGACACCGAGCGTGGCCTGCTGACGCCGGTCATCCGCAACTCGGGCTCCAAATCGATCGCCGAGCTCGGCGCCGAGATCGCCGATCTCGCGCAGCGCACCCGCGACAACAAGCTGCAGCCCGATGAGCTGTCGGGCGGCACGTTCACGCTGACCAACACCGGTTCGCGCGGCGCCCTGTTCGACACCCCGATCGTGTTCCTGCCGCAGTCGGCGATCCTCGGTACGGGCATCGTCACGAAGAAGCCGGTCGTCGTGACGGTCGACGGTGCAGACGCGATCGCTATCCGTTCGACGGTCTACCTCGCGCTGAGCTACGACCACCGCATCATCGACGGCGCGGACGCTGCACGCTTCCTCGTCCAGGTGAAGAACCGCCTCGAAGCAGGCGACTTCCGCGGCTCGCTCGGGATCTGATCCCGAACCGACCGCACCGTGTCCACCGCCTCACCCGGCGGTGAACACCTCTCGCAGACGCCAGCCCGTCTCGCCCCTCACCACGAGGAGCGTGACGGGCTGTCGTCGTCCTGCGGCGGCGTCGTCCGTCTCAGACGGCTCGGCCGTGCCGCGAAGGACCGCCGCGTCGCCCTGACGGTCGACGAGGTCCAGACTCGCCGCATCGATCGAGCCGATCCCGACACCGAGGTGCTCGTCGTCGTCGAACGGGGACCCGCGTTCGACGGAGTCCCAGACGCACCCCTCCTCCCCCGTCGTGCGGCACTCATCACGTCGACGGACGAGCTCGCGGGCCGCGTCCGCCGGATCGTCACCGGTGACCACGTCGACGGCGTCGGCTTCGTCCGCCGCCGACGTCGGTGTCTCCACCGGTGGCGCGACCGTCGTGACCGCCGCGGACGCCGGGCCGGCCGAACCGGCCGGCGTCGGTGCGATCGCGGTGCTCGGGTCTTCGGACGGCAGGAACACCATCGCCGCCGACACCAGCGCCACCGCCGCGCCCGCCGCTCCGATCATGAGTCGACGACGTCTCGGGCCGGTGTCGACGGACGGCGGCGAGCCGGCAGTGGCCGCGGCCCGGGTACCTCGCCCGGGTCGCCAAGCCAGACGACGGCGCAGCCGCGACACAGGATGCCGCGACAGACGCCTCGATTCAACCGCGGCTCGTCGGGTCGGCGGGAGCGGAGCGGTCCGCTGCGCGCGATCGGCGGAAGCACGGATGACATCGGCAGGCGATGCGGACGACGGGTCGACCCGGTCGAGCAGGACCGGGAGCGGTCGTGCCAGGGCGTGGATCCGCTGTTGCAGTCGATTGGCGATCTCGTGGTCGGCGAGTTCAGGCACGACGTCGGCCCAGGCCACGGTCGTGGGGGTTTCATCGGGGTCGGTCGCCTGCAGGACACCGTCCATGAGCCCTGCGAACGCCGTCCAATCGGCGGCGAACGCCGGTGCGGTGCGTCCGAGCCCACCATCGATGCTCTGTTGGTCCACGGGAGCTGCGCTCGACCACCCGGAGAGGACCGGTCGGCCATCGTCGGCGAAGCGCACGGCCGAAGCGCTGATCGACCCGTGACTGATCCCGGAGAGGTGCGCCGCGCGGATGGCGTCGACCAGCGGTGCCAGGATCGTGACGGCCTCACCGGGAGCGATCGACTCCCGGCGGCGCAGCAGTTCTCCCAACGTGCCGCCGGCGAGCCGCTCGACCAGCAGGCACGGGAGGCCGGTGGGATCCTCGGCGACGTCGACGAGTCTCACGATGTGCGGGTGGTCGAGTCGGGACAGGATGGCCGCGCGACGCCAGAGGTCGCGTTCGGCGGCGTCGGCCCTCGCTCGGAGCAGCACGGCGTCGCCCGCCGGGGAGGCCTGGTCGGTACGCCCTCCGGGCGCGGAGCCGGCGTGGGCGAGCACCGTCGAGTAGGCCGTCCACTCCCGGCCCTCACCCAGGCACCGGACGAGACGACGGCCGGCCACTCGGGTCGTGGACGCGGACGGGTCTGGCAGTGTTTCCATAGCTCGATCCTCCGACGCGGAGTCCCGTCTGACAGCGTCGGCGCACGTGGCTGTGGACAAGGCCCCCGCGTCACCGGCCTGTGGAGCAGAACGCAGCATCAGGACCCTCTGTCACCGGCTATCCTGGGAGCATGGCTCAGAAGGACGCGCCCCCGGCGGCGCAGAAGGAACCAGGGCGGATCAAGCAGCTCTGGCAGGTGTTCCAGCTCACCCGTCGCCACGACAAGGCGGCGCAGTGGTTGATGCTCGGCGGCTTCATCCTGCCGGTGCTCATCGGTGTCGCGGTCGCACTGCTGTTCTCGGCGGGCAACATCTTCGCGCTCGTCATGTGGATCATCGCGGGTGTGCTCGCCGGTATCCTCGCGGCCCTGTTCATCCTCACCCGGCGCGCGGACAAGGTCGTCTACACGCAGATCGAGGGTCGGCCGGGCGCGGTGGGCCAGGTGCTCCGCGCTGCTCCACGCTCGTGGCAGACCAGCGAGATGCCCGTCGCCGTGAACCCGAAGACCCAGGACGCGATCTACCGGGCCGTCGGCCGCGGTGGCGTCGCTCTGATCGCCGAAGGACCCCGATCGCGGACCTCACGCCTGCTCGAGGACGAGAAGCGCAAGGTCACCCGCATCCTCCCGAACGTGCCGATCACGGTGTTCCACGTCGGGCCCGACGCCGACTCGGTGCAGCTCCGCCAGCTCTCCGGCGCCCTCCGGAAGGTCAAGAAGTCCTTGACCAACCCCGAGGTGCTCGCGGTCAGCAACCGTCTGTCCTCGTTCGGTACGCAGCTCCCCATCCCGAAGGGTGTCGACCCGATGCGGGTCCGCCCGCAGCGCGCGCGCTGACCCACCGGAACCGCTCGGAACACTTCGCGGTGTCGGAACGACGGCCGCCCTCCTGACGGAGGGCGGCCGTTCGCGGCTCCGGCTGCGTTCAGCGCACCCGCAGGAGCACCGTGCCGGCGACCTTGTCGTGGAAGCCACGCTGGTCCGAATCCCAGACGAGCGCTGGAACGACCACGCAGAGGAGCACGGTTCGCACGGCCGGCCGCCAGAGTCCGACCCAACCGCCGGTCAACGGCATGAGACGCATGCCGCACAGCCGGTGACCGAGACTGCCGCCGATGGTCGGGATGAACACGAACTGCATGATGGCGAAGATCACGAGTGTCGCGGTGGCGTCGTAGGCGAAGAACGCGACCGAGAGGACGACCGCCACGGCCCAGTCGATGACGAGCGCGGTGATCCGCCGACCGACCCGCGCGACCGATCGGACGCCGCTCTCCGGGAGTCCCAGGCGTTCACCGGGGAAGGCGCTGGGAGGAAGCTCTCCGAAGGTCCGTGGATTCTGCGGGGTGTGGGGCACTGTGCCATTCTATTCGGGCGGGGATTCTCGTAACATCCACGAAACATGGGTGTCATGGTGGGGTAACCCCCTCCCCGTAGTCTCACAGATGGCTGCGCTGTGCAGCCTCCCTGTACCAACCCCATTTGGAGCCATTCACATGTTCAGTGATTCTTCCGAAGTGCTCAAGTTCATCAAGGACACCGATGTCAAGTTCCTCGACATCCGCTTCACGGACCTTCCCGGCGTGCAGCAGCACTTCAACATCCCGGCCAGCACCGTCGACGAGGAGTTCTTCACCGTCGGCCAGCTCTTCGATGGTTCGTCCATCCGTGGCTTCGCCAACATCCACGAGTCGGACATGCAGCTCATCCCGGATGTCTCCACCGCTTACATCGACGCCTTCCGTGCCGAGCGCACGCTCATCATGGTGTTCGACATCTACAACCCCCGCAACGGCGAGATCTACTCCAAGGACCCCCGTCAGGTCGCCAAGAAGGCTGAGAAGTACCTCGCCTCCACCGGCATCGCCGACACCGCGTTCTTCGCCCCCGAGGCCGAGTTCTACATCTTCGACGACGTCCGCTACGAGGTGAACCAGCACTCGAGCTTCTACTCGGTGGACTCCGAAGAGGGAGCCTGGAACACCGGCCGCGCCGAAGAGGGCGGCAACCTCGGCAACAAAACGCCGTACAAGGGTGGCTACTTCCCCGTCAGCCCCGTCGACAAGCAGGCCGACCTCCGCGACGACATCAGCCTCAAGCTGATCGACGCCGGCCTCATCCTCGAGCGTGCGCACCACGAGGTGGGCACCGGCGGCCAGGCTGAGATCAACTACCGCTTCGACACCATGGTCGCCGCGGCGGACGACATCCTCAAGTTCAAGTACATCGTGAAGAACACGGCCGAGCTGTGGGGCAAGACCGCGACCTTCATGCCGAAGCCGCTCTTCGGCGACAACGGCTCGGGCATGCACACGCACCAGTCGCTCTGGAGCGACGGCAAGCCGCTCTTCTACGACGAGAACGGCTACGGCGGCCTCTCCGACCTCGCCCGCTGGTACATCGGCGGTCTGCTGAAGCACGCCCCGGCCGTCCTGGCGTTCACGAACCCGACGGTGAACTCGTACCACCGCCTGGTCCCCGGCTTCGAGGCTCCCGTCAACCTGGTCTACTCGGCCGGTAACCGCTCGGCGTCGATCCGTATCCCGATCACGGGCACGAACCCGAAGGCCAAGCGCATCGAGTTCCGCGCGCCCGACGCGTCCGGCAACCCGTACCTCGCGTTCGCCGCTCAGCTGATGGCGGGCCTCGATGGCATCAAGAACCGCATCGAGCCGCACGAGCCCGTCGACAAGGACCTCTACGAGCTTCCCCCCGAGGAGGCCAAGAACATCCCGCAGGTGCCCGCATCGCTCGGCGCTGCGCTCGAGGCGCTCGAGGCGGACCACGAGTTCCTCCTCGCCGGCAACGTCTTCACGCCGGAGCTCATCGAGACCTGGATCCAGTACAAGCGCGAGAACGAGATCAAGCCGCTGGCCCAGCGCCCGCACCCGTTCGAATTCGAGCTGTACTACGGCGTCTGACGACACCTGCTGTACCGGAACCGCCCGCCATCCTCTCGGATGGCGGGCGGTTCCGTGTGGTCGACGCGATCGGCTCAGCTGCCGTAGAAGCCGTGCTCGAAGACCGTCCGGGCGCGCCGGGTGGCCGCGAGGTAGTCCTGTTCCAGGAGGCTCGCCGATCCGGTCGGGTACTCCAGGAGTCGTGCCACACCTTCGAGCTGTTGTCGGTCGCTCGGCAGCACGTCCTGCGTCTTGTTCAACCACAGCGTCATGGCCGAGCGGATCCGCGAGGCGAGGATCCAGGCCTCGCGGAGTCGTTCGGCGGACTCCCGATCGACGAGATCCGCCTCCACCGCCGCGTCGAGCGCTCGGAGCGTCGAGGTGGTGCGCAACGATGGCACCGCCGCACCGTGCTCGAGCTGGAGGAGCTGCACGAACCACTCGACGTCACTGAGCGAGCCGCGCCCGAGCTTCAGATGTCTCGTCGGGTCGGCGCCCTGCGGCAGCCGCTCGTTCTCGACGCGTGCCTTGATCCGCTTGACCTCGCGGACGGACTGCTCGCTGATGGCGGCTGGGTAACGGACCGTGTCCGCCACCTCGGTGAACGCCTCGATGAGCTCGGTGTCGCCCACGACCCCGGCGGCGCGGAGCAGCGCCTGCGCCTCCCAGGTGAGGGACCAGCGCGCGTAGTAGTTCCGGTAGGAGTCGAGGGAGCGCACGAGCGGACCGTTCTTCCCCTCGGGACGGAGGTCGAGGTCGAGGTCGAGCGGGAGCCGGGCGTCCTCGCTCAGACGCTTGAGCTCTGCGGCGATCGCTCCGGCCTGGCGCTGTGCATCCTGGGTGTCGACCCCCTCCTTCGGCCGGAACACGTAGAGGACGTCGAGGTCCGAACCGAGTCCGAGCTCTGCGCCGCCGTAGCGGCCCACGGCGATGATGGCGAACTCGATGTCCGCGCCGAGGCCGCCGATGCGTCTGACGGCGCCGAGGAGCCCTGCGAGCGTCGCCGTCGACACGTCCGTCAGTCCGGCGGCGAGGCCCTGCACGTCCAGCATGCCGACGGTCGACGACATCGCCAGCCGGAGGACTTCACGTCGCCGTACCGCGCGGATGGCGGCGGCTGCGGTGTCCGGTGAGTCGTGTCGTCTGAGGATGGCGGCGATCTCCTCGCCGAGCGCGGTCGACGGTCGCGGGAGGAGGTCCTCGTCTCCGGCGAGCCAAGCGGCCGACTCGGGGATGCGGTCCATGAGCTCGCCGATGAACCGGGACCCCGAGAGGACCCGCGTGAGCCGTTCGGCCGCGCCTGAGGAGTCGCGAAGCATCCGCAGGAACCAGTGCGACTCGCCGAGGGACTCGCTGAGCCGCCGGAACGCGAGCAATCCGTAGTCGGGATCGGCGCCGTCCGCGAACCAGCCGAGCATGACGGGGAGCAGATGCCGCTGGATGTTGGCGCGCCGCGACACGCCGGCGGTGAGCGCCCCGATGTGGGCGAGCGCGCCGCGGGGGTCGACGAAGCCGATCGCCGCGAGTCGCGCCTCCGCCTGACCGCTCGTCAGACTCAGACCGCTCTCGGGCAAGGCCGCGACCGCCGAGAGCAGCGGCCGGTAGAACAACCGCTCGTGCAGCTGCCGGACACCGTGTTTCGTGGTCTCCCATCGCGTGACGAGGGCCTGTGCGGTCGTCGCGAGCGTGCTCGAGCGGGCCAGGGATCGGAGGGACGGCTCGTCGCGCGGCATCATGTGCGTGCGCTGCAGTCGCGTCAGCTGCAGGCGGTGTTCGAGCACGCGCAGCAGGCGGTAGTCGTGAGCGAACTCCTGCGCCTCGGCGCGACCGATGTACCCGGCGGTCGCGAGGCCGTCGAGGGCGGCGAGGGTGCCGCGTTGATGCACGGAGTCGTCGAGCTGTCCGTGGACGAGCTGGAGCAGTTGCACCGTGAACTCGATGTCGCGGAGCCCGCCCGGGCCGAGCTTCAGTTGGTAGTGGACGTCCTCCGCGGGGATGTGTTCGGTGACCCGTTCGCGCATGCGCTGGACCGACTCGACGAACCCCTCGCGGGACGCACTCCCCCACACCTTCGGCTGCACCGCATCGATGTAGCGGGCGCCGAGCTCGGGATCCCCGGCGAGGGCCCGTGCCTTGAGGAGCGCCTGAAACTCCCAGCTCTTCGCCCAGCGGTCGTAGTACACGAGATGCGACTCGAGCGTGCGGACGAGGGCGCCGGCCTTCCCCTCCGGGCGGAGGTTCGGATCGACCTCCCACAGACTCGGTTCGAGACCCGCCTGTCCGAGACCGCGCATGGTGAGGACCGCGAGCCGGGTGGCGATCTCGACGGCACGCCCGTTGTCGAGCCCGTCCTCGCCGTCGCCCGAACCCTCACCGACGAAGATGACGTCGACGTCGGAGACGTAGTTCAGCTCCCGTGCGCCCGCCTTGCCCATGCCGATGATGGCGAAGCGGGTGGCCGCGACCTCCTCACGCGGATACACGCCGGGACCCCTCGGGCCGCTCGTCTGCGTGCGTGCGACGGCGATGGAGGCCTCCAACGCACCGGCAGCGAGATCGGAGAGGGCACTGGCCACCCGGTCGAGCACGACGATCGGATCCGGGGCGCAGAGGTCGAAGAGGGCGACCTCGGCGAGCAGTCGTCGATAGACCACGCGGATCGCGTCCCAGGCCGGCTCCTCGACCATCGCGGCGAAGCCGTCCTCGGCGCCGACGCTCGCGAGCAGTTCGTCGCGCGCCTCCTGCAGCGTCGGGACACGGGTCACGGGCAACTCGAACACCGACAGCTGGTCGGGGTGGCGGAGGAAGAAGTCGATGAACCCCTGCGAGGCACCGAACAGTCGGAACAGGCGCTCCGCCGAGGCCTGGTCCGCCAGAAGGGCTGAGAGCTCGTCGGGTGACTTCCGACCGATCATCAGCACACCGACCAGCGCGGCGTCGGGGTCGGCCGCGACGGCGAAGGAGGGCGACAGCGACGCCGGGTCGAGTCGGACGAGTTCCGCGAGCTCGTCCAGCCGGTCCCTGGCCTCACCCAGACCGGTGAACCCGAGTCGGGCGAGCGTGCTCAGGGAGATGTTCTCGCGGACCATACGACCGACCGGTCCCCTCGTCTAGAGCATCTCCAGGTTGCTGGCCAACTCGAAGGGGGTCACCTGGGCCCGGTACTCGTGCCATTCCTGTCGCTTGTTCAGCAGGACGTAGTTGAACACCTGCTCCCCGAGCGTCTCCGCCACGAGTTCGGAACCCTCCATGAGACTGACGGCGCGATCGAGGCTGGCGGGCAGCGCGTTGTACCCCAGCGCCCGACGCTCGGTGTCGGAGAGCGTCCAGACGTTGTCCTCGGCCTCCGGTGGGAGCTCGTAGCCCTCCTCGATGCCCTTCAACCCAGCGGCGAGCATGAGCGAGAAGGCGAGGTACGGGTTGGCGGCGGAGTCGATGGCGCGGTACTCGACCCGTGCGCTCTGGCCCTTGTTGGGCTTGTAGAGCGGCACGCGCACGAGTGCCGAGCGGTTGTTGTGGCCCCAGCAGACGAAGCTCGGAGCCTCGGACAGCTTGTTCGGCCCGACGCCACCCCAGAGTCGCTTGTAGGAGTTCACGAACTGGTTCGTCACCGCGGTGATCTCCGGGGCGTGCGTCAGGAGTCCGGCGATGAACTGCCGGCCCGTCTTCGAGAGCTGGTACTGCGCACCCGCCTCGTAGAAGGCGTTCGAGTCACCCTCGAACAACGACATGTGCGTGTGCATGCCGCTGCCGGGCTGGTGGACGAGCGGCTTCGGCATGAACGTCGCGTAGACGCCCTGCTCGATCGCCACCTCCTTCACGACGGTGCGGAAGGTCATGATGTTGTCGGCCGTGGTCAGGGCGTCGGCGTATCGCAGGTCGATCTCGTTCTGGCCGGGGCCCGCCTCGTGGTGGCTGAACTCGACGGAGATCCCGAGGTCTTCGAGCATCCGGACGGAACGTCGACGGAAGTCATGAGCGGTGCCGCCGGGCACGTTGTCGAAGTAACCCGCCGAGTCGACCGGCTCCGGTCCGTCGACGCCGTACTGCGAGGACTTCAGCAGGTAGAACTCGATCTCGGGGTGCGTGTAGAACGTGAACCCCATGTCGGCGGCCTTCGCCAGGGTGCGCTTCAAGACGTTCCGCGGGTCGGCGACGGCGGGCTGGCCGTCGGGCGTCGTGATGTCGCAGAACATGCGCGCCGTCGGGTCGATCTCGCCGCGCCACGGCAGGATCTGGAAGGTCGTCGGATCGGGGTGGGCCAGGAGGTCCGACTCGTAGGAGCGGCTGAGCCCCTCGATCGCCGATCCGTCGAAGCCGAGGCCCTCGGAGAACGCGCCTTCCACTTCGGCCGGGGCGATCGCGACGGACTTGAGGGTCCCGACGACATCGGTGAACCACAGCCGGACGAACTTGACGCCCCGCTCCTCGATCGTGCGGAGAACGAAGTCGCGCTGCTTATCCATCTGCCCCTCTTCCTTCGGCCGGCGGCCCGTGTCTAGGCTACTGGCTCCGTCCCCGTTCCCGCTCATCCGCGCGCGCCGGGCGTGGGCGATCCACGGCTCACCACCAGGCGAGGACGAAGAGTGCGGTCCAGCCGGCCGTCGCCGCCCACAGCAGCGAGAGTGCGGCGATCCGCAGCCGTGATCCACGGTGGGCCCCTTGCCACACGGGCACCAATCCGACGCAACTCACGAGGAGGGCGATGGAGAGCCACGGCAAGGCGGCGGGCACCCCGACGAGAGCGATCGCCGGACTCGAGGTGGCCGCACGGACGAGCACGACGGCTCCGCCGATCGCCCACGTCGCTCCGAACACCGGCGCGATCCCGAGCAGGAGACCGTCCTGGACCGGCTGGCGTCGAAGCGCCTGGGTGATCAACCGGTAGCCCCACGCCACGGACCATCCGATGGCCACGAGCCCGAACAGGATGGGCAGCACCAGCAGCAACCACCTGCCCCCGGCGTCCGACGAGGTCTGCTGGGCCCATCGCGGGCTCGCCGCGACATCGGCTCGATCGACGACGGCTACGGCCGCGTCGTCGGCGTCGCAGAGCGCCGCCCGATAGCTCGCCGGATCGCTGAGCCACGCACGCATCGCGACCCGTGCGCACGCACTGCTCACCGATGGGACGGCTCCCGACCCGGGGAAGGCCGCCACGAGCGCGTCCGCCGTGCCGCCGGCGACGGGGCCGGCGAGAGCGGCTGCCTGTTCCGGGGCGCCGAGCACGAAGACCGACGTCCCGACCGCTCCCGGTGGCGGCGTCGCACCCACGGCGAACGAGGAGCAGGCAGCGGCCGCGACGTCCTCCAGCAGCGTCGTCGTGGTGACCTCCGCGTCCGAGCGTTCGGCGGCCCCGGGCCAGCCGGTCGTCGAACACCCGAGCACGTGGTCGAGGATGACACCGGGGTCGGCCAGCCGGGCGATCGCATCGTTCGCCACGGGATCCAGCACCGTGCCGTCGCCGTCCGCGATCGAGCTCAGGAGCACCGGGAGTGCCGCCTGGGCGGTGGGTTCGGACAGTGCGTGTGAGGCGATCGCCAGGAGCGCGTCGCCACCGAGGGTCATCGCGTGCGCGCCGGAGGTGCGGTGCGGCGCGGCGACGAGCGCATCGGTGGCGGTCGCGAGGATCCCGGCGGAACCTGTCGGCTCGCTCGGCGCGGTGTCCGGGGTCGCGGACTCCGGTTCCTCAGCGGCGGCGGCCTGTGGTGCCGCCGGCGGGGACGGGACGGGGCCCTGCGGCTCGACGCCGCGCGCACGGACGACGGCCAGGGCGGCCGCCACACCGCCAGCGGAGACGATCCCGGGTGCACCCAGGTCGGGGCCGTCGAGGACGACGCCGTCGACACCACCCGGATCGACGTCGGGGGCCGCGAGGGCCACGCCGGCCGACGTGCCCACGGCCAGGATGGTCCATCGCGCGTAGCCCAGCTGCTGCCGAAGGTCGCGGAGGTCCGTAGCCGCGGGGGTGACGCCGAAGTCGCTCGGCACGACGCCGTCCTCGTGCCAGGACGCGGTGCAGGACGCGAAGGCCGCGTCGACCGCGGCGACGCGGGCTGCACGGTCCCCATCAGCCCCGAGCGAGGCGCGGATGGCTGCGTTCGCCGGCGCGCAGTCGAGCGACGGTGTGGCGTCGAGACCGCCCCGGCGTTCGACGAACACCACGTCGCGGTCAGCGGCCAGCCCGTCCTCGACCGCGAGCCGCTGGATGTCGAGCGACGAGAGCGCCGACCCACCGGCGAGGTAGACGAGCGGCGGTCGTCCGGTCTCGAGGGCGGCCGGGACGAGCACGTACGGCAGGGTCGCCTCCGTCGAGTCCGGCACCGTGCGTGACAGAGGCACCGTCAACACGCCGCAGCGGGAACCACCGGGGACCGTTGTGACGCACTCGGCTGCGGTGACCTCGGTGGCGACCATCGGCGCTGCAGCGGCCGGCGACGTCGGCATCAGGAGGAGTCCGAGGGTGAGGGCCGCGACGGCACCTCGTCCGACGGCGATCGGTCGCCTCCGCGGACGGTCGATCCTGTGCATGTTCCCCCCGCTCGAGCTCCATCGCTCGGCCCATCCTGGCGGATCGCACCACGCCTGCGGAAGAGGGCAGACCCGCAATCCGCTCGCGACGCGACCCGGGTGGCTCAGTCCTCGGCAGCCTCGTCGGCGTCCCACTTCGCGCTGTTGGCGCGGAGTCGCTCGAGTGCGTGCGAGGCCTCCGCAGCCGTCTCGAAGGGACCGACGCGGTCCACGACACTCGACTCGAAGCCGAACTCGACCTGGCCGGTCTTCGTGTTGTACCAGTACTGCTCGGATGGTTCCTTCGCCACGGCGCGTCTCCCCTGCTCGGTTAGGCTTGATCCTATGCCTTTCGACACCGCAGGTCACCTGGTCCCCGGTCGCGTCGGCCGCCCCCGATCGGTGCCGGAGACGATCGTCCGCCCCGAGTACGTCGGCCGCGCCGCACCGGCCACCGACACCCGGGGCGACCTGTATTCGGCTGAGGAGATCGAACGCATCCGGGTCGCCGGAACCATCGCCGCCGATGCGATCCAGGCCGTCGGTGCGGCGGTCCGTCCCGGGGTGACCACCGACGAACTGGACGCCATCGGACACGCGTTCGTCATCGGTGCGGGCGCCTATCCGTCGACGCTCGGGTACCGCGGCTACCCCAAGTCGATCTGCAGCTCGGTCAACGAGGTCGTCTGCCACGGCATCCCCGACGACACCGCCTTGCGCGAGGGTGACCTCGTGAACATCGACATCACCGCCTACCTCGACGGCGTGCACGGCGACAGCAACGTGACCTTCCTCGTCGGCGACGTCGCCGACGACACACGGCTCCTCGTCGAGCGCACCCGGGAAGCTCTCAACCGGGGCATCAAGGCCGTCGCCCCAGGCCGGCAGATCAACGTCATCGGACGTGCGATCGAGTCCTACGCGAAGCGGTTCGGGTACGGTGTCGTCCGCGACTTCACGGGCCACGGCGTCGGACGGTCCTTCCACTCCGGGTTGATCGTCCCCCACTACGACGCCGCGCCGCTGTACGACACGGTGATGGAGCCGGGCATGGTGTTCACGATCGAGCCGATGCTCACGATCGGCTCCCAGGACTGGGAGCAGTGGGACGACGACTGGACGGTCACGACGCGCGACCGGTCGCTCACCGCACAGTTCGAGCACACGCTCGTCGTCACCGAACGCGGCGCAGAGATCCTCACGCTTCCGAGCCCGATCGACACCGACGCAGCGCCCACGGCGCTCTAGGCTGGACGCATGACGAACGCAGCTCCCCGGTCCGCCGTCGGCATCGATATCGGAGGGACCGGCATCAAAGGTGCGGTCGTCGACCTCACGACCGGTGCCCTCCTCACCGATCGGGTGAAGATCCCCACGCCGAAGGGTGGCGAGCCGAAGGACATCGTCGTGACGGTGCGCCAGGTGCTCGAGCAGCTGTCCCCGGCCTCGGACGGACTCCCGCTCGGCGTCTGCTTCCCCGCGATCGTCCGCAACGGCCGGACGATGTCCGCGGCGAACGTCTCCGACGCCTGGATCGGCCTCGAAGCCGAGCAGCTGTTCGAGCAGGGCCTCGGGCGTGAGATCACCTTCGTGAACGATGCTGACGCGGCCGGGTACGCCGAGACCGAGTTCGGCGCGGCCAAGGGCGCCAGCGGCCTCACGATCCTGACGACGCTCGGCACCGGCATCGGCACGGCGCTCATCTACAACCGCACGTTGATCCCGAACGCGGAACTCGGACACCTGGAGATCGACGGCAAGGACGCCGAGACGCGGGCGTCCTACGCGGTCAAGGAGCGCGAGGACCTGAGCTGGGAGAAGTGGGCCAAGCGCCTCCAGAAGTACTACGAGCGCCTCGAGTTCCTCTTCTCACCCGATCAGTTCGTGGTGGGCGGCGGCGTGTCCAAGCACGCGGACCACTTCCTGCCGCTGCTGAAGCTCGACACCCCGATCATCCCTGCCGTGCACCGCAACAACGCGGGCATCCTCGGCGCAGCCGCTCTCGCCGCCGGCCCCGCCGAACGCATCGCCTGAGCGCTGCGGGGCGCTGCTGCGGTGTCGTCGCAGCGGCGCCTGGGGTGTGAACGGGTCGACCGGTACGCCGGGTTCCGTCCGACGCTTGCGCGGGTGTCGCAGTGCGGCTCGACGCAGTCGCGGCCGTGCTGGGGTGTGAACGGGTCGACCGGTACGCCGGGTTCTGTCCCACGCTCTCGCGTTTGGACGGCCATCTCTCTCGGGACGACGTTGCCGCCGCCCTCTAGCGGTCTACCCGGGAACTTGGCGAGCAGCCTCAGCGTTCCCTGTTGACCTTGCTCCGGACGAGGTTTACCGAGCCGACCGGGTCACCCCGGTCGCTGGTGGGCTCTTACCCCACCGTTTCACCCTGACCGTGGTCGCCCACGGCGGTCTGTTCTCTGTGGCACTGTCTCGCGGGTCACCCCGGGTGGGTGTTACCCACCGCCCTGCTCTGTGGAGCCCGGACGTTCCTCGGCACCGACACCCGGAGGTCTCGGTGACGCGACCGTCTAGCCGGCCCGTTCACGGAGTCGAGTCTACCGGGCCGCGACAACGGCCGCGGACCGGCCGGTGTCGTAGAGCCAGCGTCCGGCTCAGATGAGGCCTGACTCGTCCGTCCGGACGACGATCGCGGCGCACTCGGGGCACTGCACGACCTCTTCGGACGGCGCGGCGCGGACGGCCTGGAGGTCGTTGCCGGTGAGCGACATCTTGCATGCTCCGCAGGTGCCGGCGCGGAACAGTGCTGCACCGATACCGCCGCGGGCGCGGCGCTGGTCGTAGAGGGCCAGGAGGTCGGCGGGGATGCCGGGTGCGAGTGACTCGCGGTCGGCGGTGAGTCGTGCCCGTTCGGCCTCGAGTTCGACCAGTTCGGCGTCGCGCTTGGCGACGACCTCGTCGAGGAGTTCCTGGAGTCCGGCGCGCTCGGCGTCCACCTGGGCGACGGCGTCCTCTGCGGCTTCGACCCGCTCCATGACGGTCAGCTGGATCTCCTCGAGGTTGTTCTGCCGGTTCTGCAAGGAGGCGATCTCGCTCTGCAGCGCTTCGACGTCCTTGACGGAGGTCGACGACTGGAGACGGTCGGCGTCGCGCTTCATGCGGGCCGCGACGACGGCGACATCGGACTCGATGCGCCCGAGCTCGGTCTGTGCGTCGTCGCGGACGCCGACCCGCTCCAGGCGACGGAGGCGGACGGTCTCGATCTCGGCCTGGAGCTGCGCGATGCGCGCGGCCTCGGGGAGGTTCGCCGCGCGGTGGGCGGTGCGCTGCACGCCGGTGTCGATGCTCTGCAGGGTGAGCAACGTCTTCTGGTCTGCTGGGCTGGCTTTCACGTCTGTTCCAAACTCTCGACTCATCACCCTACCGGCCGCGCCGACTACTGGGTGACGACGAAGTCCCACGGGTCGGTACGCAGCTCGCTGACCCGGACGTCGAGTCCCGGGAGTTCTCGTCG
This sequence comes from Plantibacter sp. MCCC 1A11337, assembly GCF_013349365.1. Lineage (NCBI taxonomy): Bacteria > Bacillati > Actinomycetota > Actinomycetes > Micrococcales > Microbacteriaceae > Plantibacter > Plantibacter sp. MCCC 1A11337. Next base: position 305,298 of record NZ_JABJWX010000001.1, read on the forward strand.
GAGCGCGTCGGCGGCCCCCTCGAGCCACAGCCACTCGCTCGCCCAGTGGGAGACGTCGATGAGGGCCGGCCCGCCACCGAGGAGCGCCTGTTCCCGGGCCTCGGACGCCGGGTGGTGGCGGAGGTCGGCCGTGATGTACACGTCGGCCGCGCGGACCGCGGGATGGGACAGGAGCGAGTCACCCGCTCCCCCACAGAGCGCGATCCTCCGGACGGCCTGGTCGTAGTCGCCGGAGGCACGGACCCCGGTGGCGGTCGCCGGCAGGATCTCGGCGAGGGCACGCGCGATCGCGCCGAGCGTCGTCTCCTCCGGGAGGTCGCCGACCCGACCCAGCCCGGTCAGGCCGTCGGCGGCAGGGACGATCGGCGCCGGGTCGTGGAGGCCGAGACGTCGGGCGAGGACGTCCGAGGTCCCGTCGACGACGACGTCGGCGTTGGTGTGGGCGGCGATGAGTGCGGCGCCGCCACGGATCAGGCGTGTGATGAGCGACCCCTTGTACCGGTCACCCGCCACGGTCGTGACACCGCGCATCAGCAGCGGGTGGTGGACCAGCAGCAGACCGTCGGGGCGCTCGAGCACCTCGTCGACGGTCACGCCGACCGCGTCGACGGCCAGGAGCACATGCCCGACCGGCTGGTCCGGGTCGCCGACGAGGAGCCCCGGGGCATCCCAGTCCTCGGCTCCGGACAGTGGCCAGAGGCGCTCGACGACCGTGTTCACCTCACGCAGGGTTCTCATCACCCGGCAATCCTAACCAGGCACCCTCGAGCACGCTCAGGGGCGCAGGACGAGCATGATCGCGAGGGCGATCATGACGACCGCGATCGCGACGTCGAGGATGCGCCAGGCCACGGGCTTCGCGAAGACCCCGCGGAGCAGTCGCGCGCCGTACCCCAGCGCGGTGAACCACAGGATGCTCCCGAGGACCGCGCCGGCGGCGAACCACCACCGCCCCAGCTCCCCGTGCGTGTTCGCGATCGAGCCGAGGAGGAGCACGGTGTCGAGGTACACGTGGGGGTTCAGCCAGGTGAGGCCGATGACGGTGAGTACCGCCGCCCTGAGCGAGAGGCTGTTGCCACCACGGTCGGCGGCGAGACCGGACGGGGCGAGCGCACGGCGTGCGGCCAGCAGGCCGTAGCCGAGCAGGAAGGCGGCCCCGGCCCAACGGAGGACGACGAGGACCACGGGGAACCGCTCCACGACGAAGCCGATGCCGCTGACACCGGCGATGATGAGCACCGCGTCGGAGAGTGCGCAGACCAGCACCACGGGAAGGACATGCTCGCGCCGGATGCCCTGCCGGAGGACGAACGCGTTCTGGGCGCCGATGGCCACGATGAGGGAGAGGCCGAGGCCGAGGCCCGCGATCGCGGCCTGCAGTGCGGAGGTCATCCTTCGACCGTAGGAGGCGCAGCATGATGAATCCAGTTCAATATTCTGATGAATCGTAAGATCTTCTTATGATGGATCTCCATTTCGAGCAACTGCGGGCCTTCGTCGCCGCGGTCGACCACGGCACCTTCGAGTCGGCCGCCCGGGAGCTGATGGTCACGCCGTCGGCGATCAGCCAACGCATCAAGGCCCTCGAGCAGAGCGTCGGACGGGTCCTCCTGCTCCGGACCAAACCGATCACCATCACGGCGTCAGGTGAGATCGTGCTCCGGCTCGGCCGCGCGGTGCACCTGCTCGGTCACGACGCGGCGCTCGAGTTGCACGCCGACGACGCGCTCACGCCGGCCACCCCGGCGGTGATCCCGATCGTCGTGAACGCCGACTCCCTCGCCACCTGGCTGCTGCCCGTGCTGGCGGACGTCGCCGCACGGGAGTCGGTCGTCTTCGACCTCGCTCGCGAGGACCAGGACCATTCGACGGACCTCCTCCGTGCGGGCAGCGTCATGGCCGCCGTCACGTCGAACGCCGAACCGGTCCAGGGGTGCACGGTGCGGCCTCTCGGCCGGATGCGATACCGGCCGATGGCCTCACCCGCGTTCGCGGCGCGCTGGTTCGAGGACGGGGCGATCGCTCAGGCGCTCACCGCAGCGCCCGTCGTCGTGTTCGACCGGAAGGACGATCTCCAGGACGCCTACCTCCGACGACGTGGCGTCGACCCCGCCGACCCGCCGCGGCACCATGTTCCGGCCTCGGCGGACTTCGCGACCGCCGTCGGCCTCGGTCTCGGCTGGGGCATGCTCCCGGACGCGCAGTCCGACGCGCCGCTGCGCAGGGGCGATCTCGTCGTGCTCGACGAGACGGGCGGCGTCGACGTCCCGTTGTTCTGGCAGCAGTGGCGACTCCACTCCCGACTGCTCGAGCTCGTCACGACGGCGGTGGTCGACGCGGCTCGATCCACGCTGCACTGAACGACTGCCGAGAGCTCCCGGAGAAGGTGCGCCGGGCACGCACGACGGTGCAAGGATGGAGCAATGGATATCGCGTACACAGCAGTTGCCCATGCCACCGGAGGCGGACGAGACGGACACGTCCGCAGTGAGGACGACCTCCTCGACTTCGACACCCGTCCCCCGAAGGAACTCGGCGGCAGCGGCGAGGGCACCAACCCCGAGCAGTTGTTCGCTGCCGGCTTCGCCGCGTGCTTCCTCAGCGCCCTCCACGCCGTCGGGCGCACCGCGAAGCTCGACACGAAGGACGCCGAGGTGTCGGCCAGCGTCGGCATCGGATCGAACGGTGAGGGCGGCTTCGGCCTGGCCGTCGAGCTCGACGTCTACGTGCCGAACGTGACGCACGACGAAGCCCAGCAGCTGGCCGACCAGGCGCACCAGGTGTGCCCCTACTCGAACGCCACGCGCGGCAACATCGACGTGACGGTGTCGATCGTCGATTGACGAACCTCTCGCCCACAAGGGCTGTCGATCGTCGTGTCCGCCGGTTACCCTGGCGGGCACGACGATCGAGAGGAAGCATCATGTCTGATTTCGGGGCGGTCGAAGGCATTCGTGACGAGGGCGCGGCGGCCATGCTGCCGGGGCTCCCGGACGCCGTGGTCGAGGACGAGGCACTGGACGATGACGCGCCCGCCGAGGACGCAGCGGACGATTCCGGAACGGGTCTCGCCGATTCAGGTGCCTGACGACGGGATCGCGCTCAGCGCAACAGTGACGCGGCGATGACGCCGACGATGCCGAGCTGCAGTGCGAGCACGACACCGATCGTGATGAAGAGCGTGCTCCAGAGGACGATGTTCCCCAGGAGGACGCCCACGAACGTCCCGAACCGTCCGCGCGGTCGAGCGGTCGGCCGCGCCACCTGCAGCCGCTCGGTCTGTGCGACCCGGGGCGTGGACAGGGTGAAGAGGTTCGGGCTGGTGTCCAGGTGCGTGGTCATGCCACAAGTGTCCGTTGACACCCGGGGGCGGCACATCGGACGCCAGGGCGATCATCGTCCCCGCGGCGTCATCCTGTGAGCTGATCCTCGTCCGCCCGTGGGACGGTCGATCGTCTGCCGAACGGCGTGCCGGTCACACCTGCGTGAGTCGGATCCCCCAGGACAGCGACCACCGCTCGTCGGGCTCCAACCATCGGAGTCCGGTCCCGCTGTTCAGCGCATCGGCGGGGGCCGTCATGGGCTCGATGGCGATGGCCTGCGTCGGTCCGTCTGCCGCCGGGAAGTTCTTCGGCGTGTAGACCTGGACGAACCGGAAGTCGTCGTCCGCCCAGAGTTCGACGGTGTCGCCGTCGGGTGCGGTGAGCCGGTGTCGGACGGCACCGTCGACCTGCCGGACCGAACCCAGGCCGACGTCGATCGAGAGGTCGCCCACGCGAACACCAGAGCGCAGATCGTACGGGGTTCCGTCGACGGGACGGGAGGCGACCGGGATGCGCTGCTCGTCCGTCTCGAACCAGGTGTCGGCGGCCACCGTCACGGTGAGGTCGGCGGTCGGTACGTCGCCGAGCGCCAGGTAGGGGTGAGCACCAACGGCGACCGGCACGGGGCGACTTGACCGGTTCACGATCGTGTGGGTCACCCGCAGGCCGTCGTCGTCCAAGGTGTAGGCGACCGAGGTGTCGAGGCGGAACGGGTAGCCGTGCTGCGGGAACACCGAGGCGAGCAGGGTCACCGCGTGATCGGTGTGATCCCCCGCCCGGTACCCCGTGTTGCGCAGGAGCCCATGGGAGGCGTTCCCGGTCGCCGCCTCGGTGACGTCGAGCTGCTGCGGTTCACCGTCGAGCGTCCACCGGGCATCGCGGACGCGGTTGGGCCACGGCACGAGCACCATGCCGCACCCCATCGGGGCGACGACGTCCTCACCGAAGGACTGCACGAGGGTGCGTCCGCCGACCGTCAGTTCGCGGAGTCCGGCGGCGAGTTCGGTGACCGTCGCTCGGACCTCGCCCTGCGGACCGGTGTGGTGGAGACGGTACTGGGTTCCAGAGGCAGCGGGCATGCCGCCAAGCCTACGACGGACGTCCGCCGGGCGGGGTGGAGCCGGGTGAGGCCGTCCACCGGTGGACGGCCTCGGCGATCCGGATCAGCCCGCGTTCGAGCTCGGCGAAGCCGGAGCTCAAGGGGGCGACCCCGATGCGGAGACCGTCCGGGTGCCGGAAGTCGGGGATCACACCCGCATTCCAGAGCAGCGGGGTGATCTCGCGGAACGACGGGTGACCGAGCGTCACATGACCACCGCGACGCGCCGGATCACGAGGGGTCATCACCCTGACACCGGAGCCTGCGAGGTGCTCGTCGGCCCAGGAGATCGCGAACGTGGTGAGGGCCTCGGACTTCTCCCGGATGGCGGCGACCCCGGCGGACTCGATGAGCGTCAGCGAGTCCTCGAGCGGCAGCATGCCCACGATCGGTGGCGTCCCGCTGAGGAACCGGCGCATCCCGACGGCCGGCTGATAGGCGTCGGCCATGGCGAAGACGTCGGCGGCGCCCATCCACCCCTGGATGGGCTGGAGGAGCCGGTCCTGATGGCGTGCCGCGACGTAGGCGAACGCCGGAGCCCCGGGCCCGCCACCGAGGTACTTGTAGGAGCAGCCCACCGCGAGGTCCACGCCCCACCCGTCGAGTTCGATCGGGACCGCACCGGCGGAGTGGCACAGATCCCAGAGGACGAGTGCTCCCGCCTGATGCGCGATCGCGGTCAGCTCCTCGACGTCGAGCAGCGCTCCGGACCGGTAGTCGACCTGGCTGAGCACGACGAGTGCGGTCCGCTCGTGGACCACCTCGCGCAGCCGGTGCGCGGCGACACCGTGGACCGGGTCGGCGTCGATCCATCGCACACGCAGATCGCGTTCAGCGGCGATCCCATCGATCACGAAGCGGTCCGTCGGGAAGTTCCCCGCATCGATCACGAGCTCGTCGCGCGGCGCACCCCCTCCGGAGGACGACGTCGCGTCGACCGCCGCGCGGATCAGCTTGTACAGCAGCACGGTCGTCGAGTCGGCGACGACCGTCTGGCCGGGTGCGGCACCGAGCACGACCGATCCCAGGCGGTCGCCGAGCGTCAGCGGCAGCTCGAACCAGCGGTCGTCCCACGACCGGATGAGCCTCGTCCCCCACTCCTCCGCGATGAACGACTGCAGCCGCTCCGCCGTGGCCCGCAACGGCCGCCCCAGGGAGTTCCCGTCGAGGTAGGCGACGACGCCCTCGGCCGGGACGAACGCCGCGCGGTGTTCCGCGAGCGGGTCGGTCTCGTCGAGGACGCGTGCGTCCGGGCGGGTGGAGGTGGCGGGGGCTGGGGCTGGGGCTGGGGCGTCGACCATCCTGCGACGGTAACCGCCACCAGTGCGTGCCGCAAGGAAGCGGACGGGACCCGGCTTGCTAGCGTTGCCGCATGCCCACGCTCCTGCACCTCGACTCCTCCGCCGATCTCGACACCTCCCGGTCCCGCCGGCTCTCGCAGGCCGTCGTGGACGCCTGGTCGAACGCCGACCCCACCGGCGTCGTCGTCCGTCGCGACCTGCACCGCGATCCGGTCCCCCACCTCGCCGACGCGAGTCTCCACTGGGCGCCGGCCGACCGCCGCCCCGGTGCGAACCCGCCCGCCGAGGCGGAGACGCTCCAGCGCGTCCTGCTCGACGAGCTGCTCGGCGCCGACATCGTCGTGATCGGCGCGCCGCTGTACAACTTCTCGATCCCGTCGTCGCTCAAAGCGTGGATCGACCACATCCACGTGCCGGGCGTCACCTCCGCGGACACGGGAGCGCTCACCGGCCGGCCGGTCGTCATCGCCACCAGCCGCGGGATCGCCTACGACGCGGGCAGCCCGACCGAGGGTTGGGATCACGAGGTGCCGGCGCTGCGGACGTTGTTCGGCGGAGCCCTCGGCATGGACGTCCATGTCATCACGACGAGTCTGACCCTCGCCGACCAAGACCCGGCGCTCGCAGCGCAGCGCGAACGGAGCGAGCAGGAGTTCGCAGAGGCCCTCCGGTCGGCTTCCGAGGCGGGACTGCGGCTGGCCGTCTCGACGGCCTGACAGCCGACACGACGGGCGGACGGCGGATCCGACCCGTCTGATCCGGGCAGTGCTCCGAACTCCTGTCGAGCCATGATCAGGGAGTAGCACATGCCATCGAAGCACCAGACCGGTACCACACGGGGCGGACGACGTCTCGTCTGGTTCGCGGCAGCACTGTCCGGGATCGTCGCAGCAGCGGTGTTCCTCGCGATCGCCGAGCTGGCGGCGCTGTTGTTCGCCCGCGGCAGCAGCCCCCTCCTCACCGTCGGATCGTTCGTGATCGACATCGTCCCGCGGTGGGCGAAGGAGTTCGCGATCGAGACGTTCGGCAGCAACGACAAGATCTTCCTCCTCGTGAGCCTCGGCGTCGCCGTCGTGATCGCCGCGGCGATCGCCGGGGTCCTGCAGCAGATCCGTCCACCGCTCGGTGTCGTGGTCCTGTTCGCGGCCGGCGTCTTCGCCGGTGCGACGACCGTCACCCGCGCCGGTGCCACCCCGCTCGCCGTCGTCCCGGTGATCCTCGGTCTCGCGGCGGGCGTCGTGATCCTCATCCTCCTGAGCCGTCGCCTGCCGAAGCGCGCCGCGAACGGTTCGGACGACGAGCGCGCGGCGTTCGACCGTCGAGGCTTCTTCCGCGTGGCCGGCATCGCGGCGGCCGGTGCCGTCGTCGTCGGCGTGGGCGCACGCCTCGTGAACGTCACCACCTCGTCGATCACGGCCGTCCGCGACGCCCTCAAGCTCCCGGCGCCGAAGTCGACCGTCACGATCCCCGATGGAGCCGAGGCGGACGTCGACGGCCTCAGCCCGCTCTTCACGCCGAACGACAAGTTCTACCGCGTCGACACCGCGCTGACCGTGCCGACGGTCGACCCGGCCACGTGGACGCTCACGATCGACGGCATGGTCGGCGAGCAGGTGCAGATCACCTTCGAGGAACTCCTCGCCATGGGTCTCGACGAATACGTCATCACCATGACCTGCGTCTCGAACGAGGTGGGCGGCAACCTTCTGGGCAACGCGAAGTGGCTCGGTATCCCTGTGCGCGACGTCCTCAAGCGGGCGATGCCGGACTCGAAGGCCGACATGGTCCTGTCCACGAGCGTCGACGGGTTCACGGCGAGCACGCCGCTCGAGTCGCTCACCGACCCGAACCTGGACGCGATCCTCGCCGTGGCGATGAACGGCGAGCCGCTGCCGCTCGAGCACGGTTTCCCCGTGCGCATGGTCGTCCCGGGCCTCTACGGCTACGTGTCGGCGACGAAGTGGCTGACGAAGCTGACGGTCACGACGTTCGAGAAGGACGAGGCCTACTGGACCCCGCGCGGCTACGACGCGAAGGCGCCCATCAAACTCTCCTCGCGGATCGACACGCCCCGGATCGACAAGCAGGTGCCGGCGGGTCCGGCCAAGATCGCGGGCGTCGCCTGGGCGCAGACCGTCGGGATCGCCAAGGTCGAGGTCAGCATCGACAACGGCGACTGGCAGAGCGTCAACCTCACGACCGCCATCAACGACGACACCTGGGTGCAGTGGTGGATGGACTGGGAGGCGACCGCCGGCACGCACTACGTCGCCGTCCGCGCGACCGACAAGGCCGGAAACCTCCAGATCGAGAAGCAGGCGCCGATCGCTCCGAACGGATCCTCCGGTTGGCAGCGCACACTCGTCCGCGTCGGCTGACGGTCCGCGGCTGACCGGTAACGGTCAGCCGCGGGTGTCGACCGGTCGCAGCTGGGCGATCTTCGGTTCGCGACCGTCGCCCGAGGACCGACCGGTCAGACGGCGCCCGATCCACGGGAGCACGTGTTCCCGGTAGTAGGCCGCGGTGCGACGTTGACGCGGACCGGGCGGGGCAGCAGCGACGTCCTCGATCCCCCACTCCTCCGGGACCGGCACGTCGAGCGCCGTCAGCACGTTGCCCGCCACCCGGGCGTGGCCGAGGGCGTTGAGGTGCAGCCGGTCCACCGACCAGTACCGGAGGTCGGCGAGCGTCCGGTCAGCCCAGTTGTCGACGAAGGTCACCCCGTCACGCGGATACCGCACCCGCACGGCCTGGGCCAGCTGCTCGCCGCGGCGGGCGAGGAGCGAACCCATCGGGATGTGGGCGGAAGGGTTCGCCCCGCTCAACAGCAGCACGTGGGCTCCCCCGGCACGCAGACGATCGACCGCACCGTCCAGGCGGTCGGCGACGCCGTCGATCGACACCCGCGGGCGCATGATGTCGTTGCCGCCGCCGTTGAAGCTGACGAGGTCCGGACCCATCGCGATCGCACGGTCGAGTTGTTCGTCGAGGATCGGGACGAGCTTCCGCCCGCGGATGGCGAGGTTCGCGTAGCTGACGGTCTCCGTTGAGGCCCGGGCGAGGCCGAGGGCCACGAAGTCGGCCCACCCGCGAAGGGTGCCGTCCTCCCGGAGATCCCCGTAGCCCTCACTGAAGCTGTCGCCGATGGCCACGTACCGTCTGAACCCGTGCTGCGTCATACCTGCACTGTACGCGCGACCGGAAGCCGTCTCCGACCGGTCCGCTCAGGCCGGACGGGACTCCCCGTCCGCGGCCGGTCGCCAGCCGAGGGCTGGCCCGAGCGCGCCGGCGATGTCGGTGAGCAGCTGCGTGTAGTCGTCCGCTTCGAGCGTGAAGGGGAGAGCGAAGGCGACCTCGTCGACCTCCTGGAATCCGGCGTGCTCGTGCAGCCGCTCTGCGATCTCCGCACTGCTGCCGACGAGGTCCTCCGCGAAGAGCATCCGCCGCGGCCCATGGGCGACGCCGACGCGGTGCCGTCTCGAGTCGACGTACTCGCGGTACCGGGCTCGCTGGGTCGCCGTCGCGGAATCCGTCGGGATGACCACGAGCCCCTGCGACACGCGGGCCCGCTCACCCGCCGGGTGGAGTTCTCGGAACCGACGCACCTGAGCGGCCTGGTTCGCCGCGAAGTCCGTCGTGCCGTCCTCGGCGGCGATGACGCTGCTCGTGAGCAGGTTGAAGGACTGCTCACCGGCCCAACCCGCCGACCGCAGGCTGCCGGCTCCGTACCAGAGCCGCTCCGCCAGACCGTCGGCATGCGGCTCGACCCGTGAGGAGTAGTCCTCCTGGCCCTCACGACCGGCGCTGTCACTGACGACGTCACCGCGGATGAAGGAGCGGAGGCGCAGGACGCGGTCGTAGCCGAGGTCCTCCTGGTCGAGCGTCGACGGATAGATCGCGTGCTTGAACGCGTCGAAGCGCATCGGCTCACCGGTGCTGAAGCCGGGAAGCAGCCTGCCGCCCGAGAGGACGTCGACCGTGCCCAGGTCCTCTGCGAGCCGGAAGGGGTTCTCCGCGCCGAGCGGTGTGACCGCGGTGCCGAGCGCGATGCGCTTCGTGCGCTGCGTCGCCGCCGCGAGGACGGCGACCGGTGAGGAGATGCCGAACTGCAGATGCCGGTGCCGCAGCCAGGCGCTGTCGAACCCCAGGCGTTCACCGAGCTCGATGAGCTGCAGGGTCGCCTCGTGCCCGGCCGCCGGCTCCTCGGGGTCGAACAGGCCCATCGTGAGGAACCCGAGTCTGCGGAGCGGTGCTGAGGATCTGGCCATGCATCGACTCTACGACGCCGTTCCGACGCGACGATGCTGCAGGAGCCGGACGTGCCCGCGCCGCGGGTGTCAGCTCGGCGAGCCGGCCAGCACGGTGAACATGGCGCCGATGCTCCCGAGGATGAAGAGCATCGTTCCGAGCTGCATGGTCAACGACTTGTTCCGGGACGCCGTCGGGACGTCCACCTCCAGGATCGGACACCCGGACCAACCCAGCAGACCGATGCTCAAACCCACGATGACCGAGCAGCACCACCAGACCACGCGGAGTCCCTCGGCGAGGACCGCCGGTCGCCAACCTGAGCTGAGGAGGAGCCCGAGGACGATCGCGGTGCTCCCGACCGCGACGCCGAACCAGACGGTTCCGGTGCGCATGATGCGCTGGACGTTGTTCTCGGGTGACATGAGGTCCTGTGACACGTGGTGCGGCTTTCTCGAGGTTCCGATTCCTGACGAGGGCCACATCCGGCCGTCATGGTCGCTCGCAGCCCCGAACAGGAGCATAGACCCGGTCGCGGGAGGCGACTCCCGTTCGACGGGGGCTTGCGCCGACGAGGGTCGCGACACAGACGAAGCCGATCGAGGATCCGTGACGGATCACGCAGACGGCGCCCGGGCCACCCACCGTGCCAGCGTCGCGAGCAGTGCACGGTGCTCAGCCGAGGCGTAGGACCGCTCGTCGTGTCCGAGTGCGTCGACGGCGACGCGCGAGGGCCCCACCTCGCGGACCCATACCGCGGGGAACCGCTCGCCGTCGACGTCGTGCTCGGCGACGGTGGTGCTCCGACCGACGGGTTGCAGCCGCAGGTACTGTTCGTCGTCCACGGGGATGTCGCCGAGCGCTCCGCCGTCGGGCGATGCCAGGCCGCGGACGACGGTCGGGCCCATCGGCGGATGCCAGGACACGCCGGGCAGCCACAGCGCCCCGATCGTCGGCGCCCAGTCCGGGTAGTCGCGGAGCGAGGCGAGCGCCGCATGCATCGCGAGGACACCGATCCCCCGACCCAGCGCCTCCGCGAAACCGTCGATGGCGGCAGCGGGCGCCCGACCCTGGTCCTCGGACCGCCACGGGTCGCCTGCGTTGACCACCAGGAGCTCGACGCCGTCGAGTCGCGTCATCGCACGGTCGACGTCCTCGTCGATCTCGACCGCGAAGCCGGCCGTCTCCAGGACCTCCGCGATGAGCGGGCTCGTGCGCGCGTACGGGTGCCACGGATCCGCATACCGACCGCTCCCCGATGCGATGAGTGCTTTCACGGTTCCCCCTCGTCCGATCCGTCGGCGCCGGTCACCGTGTGCGCGGCCGACGTCTCTCCAGGGTACGGGGCCTCTCCCGACGGCTGCGTCGCCGGCCGATTGTGTCCGCACATGTCGTCGTCACCTGCGCCCGCCCCGATCCCGACCGTAGAGTGCCTGTCACCGACGCCGGGGCGTCGACGACGGCCGAGCTGACGGAGAGGACGAGGCGATGCACGAGCGGGATCGAGGGGGCTTCAGCACCCGACAGCTGCACGCCGGTGGCGCACCCGATGCGCCGCTCCAGCCGCGGGCTCTGCCGATCTACGCGAGTGCCGGGTTCGTGTTCGCGGACTTCGACGAGGCGGAGCAGCGGTTCGGCCCGGACCCTGGTGGCTACAGCTACAGCCGGGTCGGCAATCCGACGATCGACGCCGTCGAGCGCCGTCTCGCCGCCCTGGAGGGTGGTGTGGACGCGCTGCTCCTCGGCTCCGGACAGGCGGCCGTCGGCGTCGCCCTGCTCTCCCTGCTCGAGGCCGGCGACCACCTGCTCACCGCGCCGAGTCTGTACGAGGGCTCGCGCAGCCTCTTCACGGAGAACTTCGGTCGGCTGGGGATCACCACGAGCGAGGTCTCCGATCCGCTCGACGCCGACGCCTGGGAGCGTGCCATCCGACCCGCAACGCGCGCGATCTTCGTCGAGTCCATTCCGAACCCCCGCAACGACCTCACGGATCTCCGTCTCGTCGCCGACGTCGCCCATGCGCACGGGGTCCCGCTCGTCGTCGACAACACCTTCGCCACGCCCTACCTCCTGCGTCCCATCGAGCACGGCGCGGACATCGTCGTCCACTCGGCCAGCAAGTTCCTGGCGGGGCACGGCACCGTTCTCGGCGGGGTCGTCGTCGACGGCGGCACGTTCGACTGGACGGCTCACGCGGACCGCTATCGTCACCTCACCTCGCCGGTCGCCGCGCTCGGCGGGCTCAGCCACGTCGAGGCGGACGGGCGTGCAGCGCTGGCCGCCTACGCACGGGCATCGGTCGCGCTGCGTCTCGGCCCGACGCCGTCGCCGTTCAACGCGTTCCTCATCGCACAGGGTATCGAGACGCTGTCACGCCGCGTCCAACGGCAGAGCGAGAACGCCCTCGCCCTCGCGACGTGGCTGGCGGGACGGACGGAAGTGGCCTCGGTCGACTATTCGGGACTCAGCGACAGTCCGTTCCGCGGCCTGGCGGACCGGTATCTGCCGGATGGACAGGGATCGGTGTTCTCGTTCACCCTGCACGGCGGACGGGACGCAGCACGGACGGTCATCGACCACGTCGGCTTGTTCACGCGGATGACGAATCTGGGCGACGTCCGGTCGCTGATCCTCCACCCGGCCTCGACCACGCACGCCCAGCGTTCGGCCGAGCAGCTCGCGGCGAGCGGCATCGGCCAAGGACTCGTGCGGATCTCCGTCGGCATCGAAGACGCGGCCGACCTCATCGCGGACCTCGCCTCGGCGTTCGACGCGCTCCCGGTCCGGGAACCGTCGACGAGCTCCGGCGCGGCCGTCACGGCGGACGAGGCGGTCGCCGCGTGAGTGCCCGGCAACGCTTCGGCTGGTTCCTGTCACGTGGGTTCGGTCCGCACGGTTGGGGGCACCCGTACCTCGACTGGGACTACCGCTGGCAGGAACCTGCTCTTTACCAGCAGGCCGTGCGTGAGCTCGAGCAGGCGGGCCTGGACCTCCTGATCATCGAGGACGCCCTCTCGCTGGGGAACCCCGAGACGCTCGACCTCCGCATCCGCGGCGCCTACGGCGGGCCGAAGCACGACCCGCTGAGCCTCGCCCCGTTCCTCTTCGCGGTGACGGAGCGCATCGGCATCATCCCGACCGTGAACCCCTTGCAACTGCCGCCGTACCAGGCGGCGCGGCAGTTCGCGACCCTGCAGCACCTCAGTCGCGGACGGTTCGGGGTGAACGTGGTGACCGACGTCGGCAGCAGCCGTCACTTCGGCGAGCCGGTCGTGCCGCACGACATCGCCTATGAGCGGGCGGAGGAGTGGCTGGACGGCGTGCGCGCGCTCTGGCGGAGCTGGCGACCTGGCGCGTACGTGGGCGACACCGCCTCCGGACGCTTCGCCGACGGCCGCCACCTCGACCGCGTCGAGCATCGCGGCGCACACTACGACTTCGACGGGCCGCTCAACGCCCTGCCCTTCCACGAGGACTCCGGTGGGGAGCCCGTCATCGTGTCGCCGGGCTCCTCGCCGCGAGGGCTCGCCTTCACCGGACGACAGTCGGACGTCCAGCTCGCCCTCGCACCGCTCGACATCGCGAGCCTCCGTGCGTACCGGAGGCGGGTCCTCGACGCGTCGGCTGCCGTCGGTCGGGACACCCCTCCCGCGATCCTGTTCGTGTTCAAGCCCGTCATCGTGTCGAGCAGTGCCGAGGCCGACCGTCTCGTCGCCGCCTCGGAACAGCCGGACGATGAGACCCTGCGCTCCGTCGCACTCGGGTGGTCGAGCGACCTGGAGACGGACCTCACCGCGCTCGACCTCGACCGACCGGTGGACCCGGCCGTCTTCGGCGACCACGTGTCGCGCGGCAGCCTCGACGCGTTGCGCGGCCAGCACGAGTCCTTCGCGGCGGCGACGCTCCGGGAGCTGCTCGTGCCGAAGGCACGACTCGGGCGGATCACCGACGGCAGCGGTGTCGTCGGCACGGCGGCTGAGGTGGCCGACCACATCGAACGCGCCGGCAGTGAGGCGGACAACGACGGGTTCATCTTCTCGGGCGACCTCCACCCGGTGACGGTGCACCGCATGCTCGACGAACTCGTGCCGATCCTGCGACGCCGCGGGATCCTGCAGCGTCCGAAGCTCGACGCACCGCACGGACTCCGGAGCTCGTTGCACGCCCCCTGAACGATCGCGTCGTCAGCGGCTCGTGTTCAGGGCTGCTCGTGGTTCGGGCACGTCCAACTCCCCGCGGGCGACGAGCGAACGGACGGACTCGAGGACCGCCTCCGTCGAGGTGTAGGCGGGCTCGTATCCGAGCAGCGACCGTGCCTTGTCGATCGACGCGCAATGGCTCCGCACCAGGTGCTCCCAGGTGGTGTCGGCGTGCTCCGTCGGTGTCTCTGCCCGGAAATGCTCCCAGGTCACCGACTCGAGCTCGGCCGAGCGTCCGAACCAGCCGGCGACGACCTCGGCGTAGCCGCGGACGGTCACCGCGGCGGCCGAGGTCACGTTGAGATCCTCGCCGGCGACACGATCCCGGTTCGCGACGGCGAGCTCGAAGGCCTGCGCGACGTCGTCGGCGTGCACGTGGTGCAGCAGCTCGGCACCGAGTCCGGGGATGCGCAGCGGTGAACCGAGTGCGAGGGTCCGCCAGACCCCGGGGTCGAGGTTGCCGAGCGGGTTGATGGGCGCCCACCCCGGTCCGACGATGTGCCCGGGATGCAGGGAGGTCGTCACCAGTCCTCCGTCGGCGCTCTCCTGCTGGAGCAGTCGGGCGATCTGATCCTTCCGGACACCGTAGTCGCCGAACGGCGCCGTCCCGGCGCCCTCGACGATGGGGACGGACGCGCTGGGACCGTAGCGCCAGATCGATCCGCAGTGGAGCAGCTGGCCCGTGTTGCCGCGCAGCCCCTCGACGAGCGCCGTCGCCGAGGCGACCGTGAAGCAGACCAGATCGATGACGACGTCCGGACCGAGGTCCGCGATGCGTCGTGCGAAGACACCGTCCCGGTCCTCGGCCTCCCGATCGGCCCGGACCCGCTCGACCTGGTCCCACTCGGGAACCTCCGTGTACGGCGAACGATCGCCGCGGCTCACGCTCACGACCTCGTGGCCGGCCCGGACGAGTCGCGGGACGAGGAAGGTGCCGATGTGGCCGGTCCCGCCGATGACGACGATGCGCATGGTGTTCCTCCGTTCGCGCACGACGACGGCGTCGACGGGTGCGCTCCCCGGGAACGCTACTGGACCGCACCGTCCGACGCACGCCCTTGCGGGAGGCGACGTGGTGACCCGCTAGTCGTCGGAGGGACGTCGTCGTTGCTGTTTGGTGGCGCTCCGCTGCTGTTTCGCGGCGAGGTGGCGCCGCGCCGATCCGCGGGTCGGACGCGTGGGCCGGCGCGTCGGCGCCGGCGGCGCGAGGGCCGACCTGATGCGCGTCGCGAGCGCTTCGAGTGCGAGTTCGCGGTTCCGGAGCTGCGATCGCTCGCGGGAGACGGTCACGGTGATGGCTCCGCCGACCAGCCGAGCGCCGAGCCGGTCGAGCAGTCGGTCTCGTTGCTCGTCGGTGAGGACGGCCGACTCGGCCACACTCCACGTCAACTGGACACGGCTGTCGGAGGTGTTCACGTGCTGTCCGCCCGGGCCGGACGACCGGGAGAAACGCCACTGCAGCTCGGCTGCTGGGATCGTCAGTCCGGGCGACACCTCGAGGTCCATGGGGCAAGCGTCTCACGAACCCGCGGCACGGCTCGCGTCCACCGCTGGTTCCGAGCCGGTGCCTCCTATCCTTGACGCTGTGAACGATGCACCAGCCGAACGCGGACGTCGACGCGCAGCCGTCGTCGTCAATCCCTCCAAGGTCGACATCGACGTCCTCCGCTCGGCCGTCGCAGCCGCTGAATCGACGCACGGACTGGCACCCTCCACCTGGCACGAGACGCGCGCCGACGACGACGGCCGGGGTGCGTCCGCGGCCGCGATCGCCTCGGCGCCCTCGGTCATCCTGGTCGCCGGAGGCGATGGGACACTGCGGGTCGCCGCCGAGGCCATCGCCTCCACCGGCATCCCCCTCGGGCTGGTCCCGGCCGGAACGGGGAACCTCTTCGCCCGAGCGCTCGGCCTGCCGTTGGGCGACCTCAAGCGGTCGGTCGACATCGCCTGTTCAGGGCGTGACCAGGTGGTCGACGTCGGTCAGGTCAGTCTCGGGCGCAGCGACGGCACGAACCGGGACGAGGTCTTCCTCGTCATGGCCGGTATCGGCCTCGACGCGCACATGGCGGGCCACACCAATGAGCGGCTGAAGCGACGGATCGGCTGGCTCGCCTACTCCGATCCGATCGCGCGGAGCATCATCGGCAACCGGCAGTTCGATCTGCACTATCGACTGGACGACCGTCCGGAGGCGGCTGCCCGAGCGCATACGATCATCGTCGGGAACTCCGGCACGCTCACCGGCGGGGTCCTGCTGCTCCCCGAGGCCGTCGTGGACGACGGCCTCCTCGATGCCGTCATGCTGCGCCCCGGCAAGGGTCCGGGTTGGGGGAACATCGGCTACCGTCTGACGTTCAACCGGATGCTGCACCGCACGCGGTTCGGCCGGCTGGTCGGACGATTCTCGCCGAAGGCACGCGCGATCAGCTACGCACAGGCGCGGACGATGCACCTCAGACTCGAGGAGCCGCAGGAGATCCAACTGGACGGCGACTCGCACGGTTCGGTGATCTCGGTCTCGCTGAGGAACCTGCACCATGCCCTGATCGTCCGGGTTCCGAGCGGCCCGGCTGCGCGCCCGGGCAGGCGCTGACCACCGGCTACGACGCCGCGTCGGTGGGAGCGGCGTCGGGGTCGATCGACGCCGCGAGCCGGTCGATACGCTCGAGGGCGCGGTCGAACACGGGGACGAGTTCCCACAGGCGCGGCTCGTCGGCGCGGATCTCCTCGAGGGAGCCGTGTGCGCTGCGGACCGAACCGAGATCGAAGCTGACGTTGGTCCGCGCTCCCGTGATCGCCGCGCGGAGTGCACCGATCGCCACCGCCACGTCGGCGATCAACGCCGGGTTGCCGTGCTCGGTCAGCCAGGCGAGATCGTCGATCGCGTCGACGGCATGCTCGCCCAGCCGCGCTGAGGCCGCGGCCGCCTCGATGGACGCAGCACGGATCGCCTCGTCGCGTCCGACGCCGGCCGGTAGACGGAAGGCACGGCCGAACGCTCGCGAGGCGTGGGCGTCCTCGTCGGCCAGACGCAGCGCCAGCTCGGAGCGTGCCTCAGCGCGAGCGCGGAGTGCGGCGATCGTCGCTTCGGCCGAGTCCCGCCCGCTCGCGTCCTCGGTGGCGTGCGTGGTTCGGGTGTAGCCGGCCACCATCGCGGTGAGGCCGGCGGCGATCGCCAGCATGAGTCCGGATGCGGCCCCGCCGCCGGGGTTCCCGGTCGCCGTGTTGAGCGCCCGCATCCACGCCGACACGCTCGAGTGCTCGGTCGACACGTCTTCGGTATCCGATGGTCCCGTCATGGCGACCATTCTCCCGCGTCCGCGTCAGCTCGAGGCGCGGACGATGAGTTCGGTCGGGAACTCCGCGCGGTCCCCCGGGTCCGTCCCGGGCTCCGCCTCGAGGACGAGCTGGACCGCACGCGCGGCCATCGCGCGCATCGGCTGGCGCACGGTCGTCATCGGCGGCGGCATCAACCTGGACTGCGGGAGATCGTCGAAGCCGACGACCCTGATGTCGTCGGGGATGCGGAGCTGGAGCTCCTCAGCGGCGCGGTAGACGCCGTAGGCCATCTCGTCGTTGCAGCTGAAGACGCCGATCGGGAGCCCGCCCTGCCTGAGCAGCTTGCGCACGGAGACGAACGCACTCTCCGAGGACCAGGGCGACGAGATCTCCTCGACCGTCGCCCCGTCGGCGTGCCGTTCGACCGCCGCTCGGAAACCGGCCTCCCTCGCACGGCCGAACCGGTACTTCGGTCGGCCGGTGATGATGAGGAACCGACGTGTCCCCCGCCGCGCGAGATGCCGACCCGCGTCGAAGCCGCCCTGCCAGTCGGTGGACCCGACGCTCGGCAGGCTCCGCGCCGGCTCCGCACGCGGATCGAGGAGTGCGACGGGGATGTTGGCCGAGGCGAGGATGTCGAGCTGGGACACGTTGGGACGGATGAGGCACACGACGACACCGGCCGATCCCCGCGCACGTGCCCGACTGGGCCAGTCGTCGACCATCGACTCGCTCTCCGGCGTGAGCACCAGATCGTAGTTCGCCGCAGCGGCCGCCCGCCGCACACTCGTCACGACCGTGTTCGCCCAGGGGTCGTCCCACTGACTCATCGCCAGGTCGAGCAGGCGCGGGACCGAGCGAGGTCGACCGCGACGTTGTGCTGCGCGGTCGTAGCCGAGGTCGTGCGCTGCAGCGAGGATGCGGTCCCTGGTGTCCGGGGATGCATGGCGCTTCCCGGCGAGCACCCGGGAGACGAGCGACACCGAGCATCCCGACCTCGCGGCGACGTCCGCGAGCGTCACGCTGAGATCGTCCCGCTCCGGCGTCGTCGTCATGGCTCCATGCTCCCGCATCCCGGGGTGCTGTGTGCGCCGGTACCGGTGGTCAGGCGCCCTCTGCGGTCAGCACTCGGAGTTCGGTGCACCGCGGGGTCTCGCGATCCGGCTGCGCGACGAGCGCGAACCGCCGGACACCCCACCCGGCGCTGGTGGGTGTCAGCGGGTACTCCGCCCACTCCAGGTCGTCGTCTCGCCCGACCTCCTGCGGAGCGACCGGCGTGCCGTCGATCTCCAGGGTGAGACCGTGGCCCGTCTGGTCGTGCAGCCAGGTCGCTCTGACGACCCGGCCGAGGAGATGCGGATCGACGAGCCTCACGGACAGACGCTCGGTCGTGCTCCGCCAGCGGATCCCACCCACCGCGCCGCTGACGCTGGAGCGCCCCTCGAACCCGTGATCCGCCTCCGGCTGCTGCTCGCCCAGAGCGACCCGGTCGACCGTCCGTCCGTCGATGCTCGCGGCGCGTCGGTCCCGGTCGACCAAGGCGGTGCGGCGCCGGTCGACGGCGTCCTCGTCCGCCGACGACGCCACGGGGAACGTGACGGTGTACCGCGCGTCGTGCAGGCCTGCGAACGGTTCCAACGGGATCGGTCCTCGGTCCGAGTCGACCCGGAGTCGCCCGTCGGCGTCCCGGTAGGGCACAGCCGTCCGCGTGACGATCGGTGCCGAGGCGAGCGGGGTGAGCGGGCCGACCGCCGTGTGCGGGGCGTGCGGCCGATCAGCCAACACGACGCCGGTCGGGAGCGACTCGCCACGGGCCGCCAGGACGGACGGACCCCAGAGGAGCGAGATCCAGTCCGAGCCGTCCGGGTACGGTTCCGCACGACCGCCCATGGTGAGCTCGAACGACACGGTGTCGCCGTCGCTCCACTCACGCTCCACGACGAGATGGCCGCGTTCGCGTTCGGCGGTCACCGGAGCGCCGTTGAGGAACATCTCGGGTGTCGGATCACTCCACCCGGGGACCCGGACGCGGAGCCGGAACCGCCGCGAGCCGGTGAGCCCGAGGGTGAGTCCGACCACGCCGTCGGACGGGAAGGCCGTCCGTTGCTCCAGCTCGAGACCGAGTTCCGGAATCCGCACGACGGAGGGCGCGAAGAGCTCGACCGACACCGTGTCGTCGTCGAACCGGTACAGCGACTCGCCGTGTTTCGCGTGACTCTCCAGACCGGTCCCGACGCAGCACCAGAAGCTGTGCTCCGGCGAGGAGTAGACGCGGTAGTGGTCGGGTCGCATGGAGGTGAAGTAGACGAGGCCGCCGTGCTCGGGGTGCTGCGATGACAGGAGGTGGTTGAAGAGGATCCGTTCGAGCGCGTCGGCGATCGCCGGGTCGGACTCGTCGGCACTGAGCCGTCGGCCCAGCTTGATGAGGTTGTAGCTGTTGCAGGTCTCCGGCCCCTCCCGATCCTCGGTCATCGGGGTGAAGTCGTCGATGGCATGGAAGTGCTCCCGGACACTGTTGCCGCCGATCGCGACCGTGCGCCGCGTCAGGATCGTCTCCCAGGCGAACCGGGCCGCGCGGGCGAGGGCCGGATCGTCGCTCCGCGTGGCGAGGGCGGCGAAGCCGACGAACTGCGGGATACGGGTGTTGGCGTGCAGGCCGGTCAGTTCGTCGGACCGGCGCGACAGCGGTTCGCTGAGGGCTACGGATGTGAAGCGGGCGGCCATCGCGAGATGTCGGGGGTCGCCCGTGAGGTCGAAGAGGTCGACGTACGCCTCGTTCATCCCTCCGATCTCGGTCTCGAGCATGAGCTGGAAGTGCTCGTCGTCGATCCCCGCGGCAAGCTCCTCCCACCAGGTGGCGAGGCGCAGGACCACGTCACGTGCCACGTGGTCCCCCGTCAAGCGGGCCGCGTCGATGAGCCCGGCGTACAGCTTGTGCAGGTTGTACCAGGGCACCCAGCGGCCGGCGCGGAAGGTCGATTCGGTGATCCCCGCTGCGACCTCGGCCCAGAGCTCGGCACTCCGAGGGACTCCGCCGACGTACCCGGTACCCAGGTGGTCCTGTGCGCGGGCCAGTTCGGCGACCGTGTACTCGAGCCGGGAACGCAGGACGTCGTCCCCGGTGGAGGCGACCATCAGGGAGCAGGCCGAGAGGTAGTGTCCGGCGGTATGGCCGTCGAGTCCGCGCACCTCCCAGTCGTCGTAGGACGCCGCCCGGGGCTCCAGGCCCGCCTCACGGAGGAACGGGGCGAGCAGACGATCGGGCTCGAGGGCTCGCAGGTAGGCGCGGTCGGCCTCCTGCGCTCGGAACAGGGGCCCATCCGTGAGGGTGACCTGGGTGATCGGGACGAACGGCATGGTCAGGCCTTCCTCGCGCCCGCATCGACGGGCCGCCAGTCCACGCGGAGCTCGCGCGGCCCGACCAGCTCCCGCCGGTTGCCGGTCATCTCAATCGTGCGGGCGAGCGGACGCTCGAGCGCCGACGGCCCGGCGGACAGCACGTACGTCCCCGGTTCGACCACCCGGCGGCCGTCGACCCCGGTGAAGGACAAGCGGTCGGCCGACACCGAGAAACGTACCGTCGTCGACGTCCCGGCAGCGACCGTGAGGCGTGCGAACGCGAGCAGTTCGACCGACGGGCGCACGACCGAGGCCACCGGATCCGTACCGTAGAGCTGGATCACCTCGACGGCGTCCTCGACACCCATGTTCTCGACCGTGACGTCGACGAGGACCTCGCCGTCGACGGCGAGCTCCGCTGCACTCGTGAGCGATCGGTAGCGGACGTCCCCGGCGGTGAGGCCGTGACCGAACGGGAAGAGCGGCGTGGGGTCGAGCACGCTGATCCCGCGGGACGCCAGACCGAGCGGCGGCTGCAGGTAGGTGCCCGGCATTGCCGGTGAGCGAGGGATCTGCACCGGGAGTCGTCCGCTCGGCCTCACGCGGCCGGACAGCAGCCCCGCGACGGCTGCTGCGCCCTCCTGGCCGGGGAAGAAGGCCTGGACCAGTGCATCGGCCCGGTCGTAGTCCCCCAGCGCGTAGGGTCGCCCGGACAGCACGGTCAGGACGACGGGCGTCCCGGTCGCGAGGACGGCCAGCACGAGGTCGTGCTGGCCCCCGGGGAGGCGCAGGTCCTCGGCGTCGCAGCCTTCTCCCGACGTGCCATCGCCGAACAGGCCCGCGATGTCACCCACGGCCAGCACGACGACGTCTGCCGAACGGGCGGCGTCGACCGCGGCCGGAACGTCCTCCTGACCGGTACCGGTGATGCTGCATCCCGGTTCGACGACGATGTCCGCCGCGGGGAACTCGGTACGCACCGCGTCGAGGATCGTCGGGATGGTGATGCCGAGATCGTGCCCGGGGTGTTTCGACAACACGTGGTTGGGGAATGCGTAACAGCCCACGAGACTGCGGAACTGGTCGGCCGCCGGCCCGATCACGGCGATGCGCGCGGTGGTCCGGAGCGGGAGAACTGTGCGGTTCCTGAGGAGGACGACCGACTCCTCGGCCAGACGCGTCGCGATGGCGCGGTTGCGGGGGCCGTCGAGGTCGGTCGATGCGGCGTGCTCCGGCACGAGCGGGCCCCCGTCGAGCAGGCCGAGCTCGATCTTCTGCCGCAGGTGCCGGAGCACGGCTCGGTCGACCAGCCGCTCGTCGAGCGCCCCGTCCTGGACGAGCCCGACGAGACCGGCGCCGTAGCCGGCGGTCTCCGGGAGCTCGACGTCGATCCCGGCGGTGAGGGCGAGCGCGCCGGCCTCCGCCGCACCGCTCGCGACGTGGTGCATGGTCGCGAGGAACGGGATCGCCCAGTAGTCGGCGACGACGGTGCCGTCGAAACCCCAGTCGTCGCGCAGGATGCCGGTGAGCAATTCGACACTGGCAGCGGCGGGGACGCCGTCGAGATCCGTGTAGGCGTTCATCACGCTTCGCGCTCCCCCGAGCCGGATCGCCGTCTCGAACGGCGGAAGCACGACATCGGCGAGCTCGCGGCGCCCCATGCTCACCGGGGCATGGTTCTTCGCGCCTCGGGACGCGGCGTAGCCGGCGAAGTGCTTGAGCGTCGCCACGACCCCGGACCGCTCGAGACCACGCACGTACGCGGCACCGAGTTGGCCGACGAGGTAGGGGTCCTCCCCCAGCGTCTCCTCGACCCGGCCCCAGCGGTAGTCGCGCACGACGTCGAGGACCGGCGCGAGCCCCTGATGGACCCCGACCGAGCGGAGGTCGTCTCCGATCGCCTCCGCCATCCGCTCCACGAGCTCCTCGTCGAACGAGGCGGCCCAGGCGAGCGGCGTCGGGAAGGCGGTCGCACCGAACGCGGCGAACCCCGTCAGACACTCCTCGTGCGCGATCGCGGGGATGCCGAACCGGTTGCCGGCCACGACCTGCCGTTGCCGTTCCCGCAGGCGATCGACGCCCTCGGCCACCGTCACCGGTTCGGTCCCGAAGATGCGCGTCAACTGTCCGAGGCCACCCGTGAAGTCGCCGGTGGGCGCCGATGTCGGCGCAGCCGGGTCGTCGGAGCCGTCCACGCTCGGCGCGAAGTCGCCCGCCGTCTCGGTGAACCAGACCGAACCGAGCTGACCGACCTTCTCCTCGAGGGTCATCTCATCGAGGAGTGCTCGCGCCCGCTCGTCGGGTGACGCCCGTCGGTCGTTCCAGACGCCGCGGACGATGCCCGACGTGGTCGGCGTGACGCCGTCGTGTTGCAGGGTCATCCCTTGAACGCTCCGTCCATGATCCCGGTCACCATGCGCTTGCCGACGAAGATGAACGCGATGAGCAGCGGGATGGTGGCCAGGAACGACCCGGCCATCGCCAGGCCGAGATCGATCGACCGCTGCGACTGCAGGGCCTTGATCGCGATCTGGACCGTGTACATCTCGGGCGACTTCAGGACGATGAACGGCCAGAGGAAGTCGTTCCAGGATCCGACGAAGCCGAGCAGTCCCAGGACGAACGCAGCCGGTCGGATGACCGGGAAGACGATCCGCCAGAAGATCTGCCAGGTGTTCGCACCGTCGAGTCTCGCCGCCTGGAGCAGCTCGTCGCTCACGGAGCTCGAGATGTGCTGACGCATCCAGAAGATTCCGAACGCGCTCGCGAGGCCGGGGACGATGAGCGCCTGAAGCGTGTCCACCCAGTCGAGCGCGGAGATGATCAGGTACTGCGGGATCACGCTCAGCTGCGTCGGCACGGTCATGGTGAGGACCACGAGGATGAACAGCGCGTTGCGGCCGCGGAACTCCAGTTTCGCGAAGGCGAACCCGGCCAGTGCGCAGAGCAGGGCCGATCCGACGCCGATCGACAGCGCGACGATGAGGCTGTTGATCATCGATTGGATGAACGGCACGGTCTCGAGCACGAGCCCCACGAGGTGGAACAGGTTGTCGCCCGGATACAGCCGCGGTGGCAGGGTGGTCGCCGTCGCCGAGTCCGTGGTCGCGACGACGAACATGAAGTACAGCGGGAACATGCTCACGACGACGGCGCACACGAGGAGGACGTAGGTGTACCAGGGGATGCGGCCGATCCGGCCGCCGTTCCGTTTCCGGCCGGCGGAGGTCGCGCTCGCCATCAGCTGGGTGGAGTTGAGCGTCTCGGACATCAGCGTCCTCCTCGGGTGCGGGTGGACAGGAAGAAGTTCAGCAGGGCGACGAGGACGACGATCACGAACAGCGCGACGCCGATGGCCGAGCCGTATCCGAACTCGAACTGGCCGAAGCCCTGCTCGTAGAGGAACAGCGTGAGCGTCTGGCACTGTCGTGCCGCACCGCAGGTGAGGCCGGTGGCCGGGTTCACCAGCAGTGGTTCGGTGAACACCTGGAGCCCGCCGATCGTCGAGGTGACGATCGTGAACACGATGATGGGACGCAACGACGGGATGGTGATGTAGACGAACTGTTTCCAACCGCCGGCACCGTCGACGGCGGCCGCCTCGTACACGTCGCGAGGGATCGCCTGCAGTGCCGCCAGGTAGAGCAGCGTCGTGTAGCCCGTCCACCGCCAGACGACCATGAGCGCGACGAGGAACCACGAGCCGACCTTGTCGTTGAGGAAGTCGACGTGGTCACCGCCGAAGAAGCTGATGAGGTAGTTGAAGAGCCCGTAGTCACGGTCGAACAGCTGGGCGAACACGATCGTGGTCGCGGCGACCGAGGTGATGTACGGCACGAGCATCGCCATCCGGAACCCCGTGGCGAAGCGCAGGCGGACGTGGTTCAGCAGATGGGCGAGGCCCAGCGCGATGACCAGCTGCGGCACCGTGGAGATGATGAAGATCGCGAAGGTGTTGAGCATCGCGTTCCAGAACCGTGGGTCGGCCGCGAGCCTGGTGAAGTTGTCGAAGCCGATGAAGGTCTGCTGACCGATCGGGTTCCAGTCGAAGAGCGACACGACGAAGGTGAACAGGAGGGGGATCAGCCCGAAGACGGCGAAGATCAGGAAGAACGGGGCGATGTAGACGTAGGGGGCGAAGCGTTCCGGCAGGGTGTTGCGGATGCGCGTCCCGATACCGGGTGGCGACTGTTTGGGCAGCAGCCGAGGTGGAGTGATGTGCGTGGTCACGATGATCCTTCAGGGGCGTTCCGGCGTGTTGCTCGGCCGGAACGCCCCGGGTCGGAGCGGACGAGTGGACGGGGCCGTCGGGTCAGCCGCCGAGGGCGTCCTTCACGGCCTTCATCGCGACGTCCCAGGCCTTGTCCGGCGCGGTGTTGCCGGCTTCGACGTCCGTCACGGTGTTGATCATCGCCGAACCGATCGTCGCCGTCTCCGGACCGTTGAAGAACGGCTTGAACTCCTGCAAGGACTTGCCGAGCACGGCACCGATCTTCGAGTCGCCGAAGAACGGGTCGGTGTAGTCGGCGATCGCCGTGGATTCGTACGCGGAGACCGTGCTGGGCAGGGCTCCGGTGTCGGTGAAGTTCTTCAGCTGCGACTCGGGTGACTGCATCTCCTTGATGTAGGCCCACGCCGCTTCGGGGTTCGCCGCGCGCTTCGGGATGGCGAGATAGCTGCCGCCCCAGTTGCCGGCGACCTTGGGCACCGTCGTCACGCGCCACTGGCCCGAGGTGTCGGGCGCGTCCGTCTTGATGCTCTTCAGCATCCAGGAGGGAGCTGCCATCGCGGCGAAGGCGCCGTTGGTCTTGCCCGTGCTCCAGCCGGTGGAGAAGGCGGGGACGTTCGCGGTGATGCCGGCCTCGATCGCCTTGATCGAGATGTCGAACGCCTCCTTCACCTGCGGATTCGTGTCGTACACGAGCTCACCCTCCGGCGTGTAGTACTTCTCGTCGACCTGGTTTACGGTCTGGAAGAAGACCGAGGTGCCGGCGTTGTCCAGGAACGGCTTCCCGGTGGCGGCGACGTACTGCTGGCCGACGGAGATGAAGTCGTCCCAGGTGGGCCAGAGCGCCGCGACCGCGTCCGGTTCCGATGGCAGGCCGGCGGCCTCGAAGAGGTCGGCACGGTACGCCATCGACATCCCGCCCACGTCGGTCGGTACCCCGATGACGGCGTCGTTCTGAGCCACGGCCTGGTCCCAGACCCACGGCAGGTAGTCCCCGGAGATGTCGTCGGCGCCCATCGTGCTCAGGTCGACGAAGTTGTCGGGGTTCGCGACGAAGTTGGGCATGTCGTCCCCCTGGATGAGCACCAGGTCGGGGACCTTACCGCCGGCCAACGCCGCGGTGAGCGCCTGCGCGGTCTCCTGCGTGCTTCCGACCTCGGTGAGCTTGACGGTGATGTCGGGGTGCGCTTCCTTGTACTTCTCGACATCGGCCTTCTGGTTGATGCCCGTGAAGGACCAGAACTGGAAGGTCTTGTCATCGCCGCCGCCGGACCCGGAACAACCGGTGACCAGGGCGCCGACCATGACGGTGACGGTTGCTGCTGCTGCAAGACGGAATCTCACTGGAAATCCCCCTCCTATGCGGGATCGTGTTCCGCGGTGTCGCGCTACGTTGCGGTCACCGGCCGGAGATCGCTCTCCGGCTCGCGCCGATGTCGACTGGATCGGGGAGCATCCGGACCGTTCGGGCGTGGTGATCACCATAGGCAGCGGGGTTCCGCGGCACCAGGGCAATATTGCGCAACTCGGAGAACGCTCTCTCGGATTCTGCGATGCTCGTTGCCAGACCACCGGCAGGTGGACGATCGCAAAGGAGCGAGGATGCGCAAACCGACCCTGGTCGACGTCGCCCGAGAGGCCGGCGTCTCCCGAGCGACCGCGTCGCGGGTCCTCGCCGGTGCCTCGACGGTCGACGCCTCGATGGTCGTCGCGGTGCGCGAGGCGGCCGCGAAACTGGCCTATCGCACGAATGTCGCAGCCCGGTCGCTCGCCGGGGGCAGGACGGGCGCCGTCGCGATCGTCCTCGCGGCGGGTGAGCTCGAACCCTTCTCCGGATCGTTCGTCGCGGCACCGCTCAAGGGCGCCACCGCCGCGCTCCTGTCGGCAGCCCAGCAGCCCGCGCTCTTCCTCGCCGACCCGCGCCAACTCGACGCGCTCGTCGCCTACCTGGCGGCGCACTACGTGGACGGGGCGGTGGTGATCCTGCAGCACGAGATCAGCACCATCACCCAGGCGCTCGCCTCGGTGGACCTCCCCATCGTCTTCGTCGGCCGCCCGATGGGTGAGCACACGGAGGACGTCACCTTCGTCGACTCCGACAACTACGCCGGCGGTCGGCTCGCCGCGGAACACCTGATCGCGCTCGGCCGCACGCGGATCGGCGTCATCTCGGGCCCCGCCGACATGGCCGCGTCCAGCGACCGTGTCCGAGGCTGGCGGGACGTCCTCACCGAACGCGGCCTCGACACCCGTGCGGTCGCCCGAGGCGACTTCACCATGCCGAGCGGGTCGTCGGCCATGGCTCGGTTGCTCTCCCGGTACCCGGACCTCGACGCCGTCTTCGCGGGCTCCGACCTCATGGCGGTCGGAGCGATGCGCGTCCTCGAGGCCAGTGGCCGCACGGTCCCGGACGACATCGCGCTCGTCGGGTTCGACGACACGGTCGTCGCGGCAACCGCGGAGCCACCGCTGACCTCGGTCCGTCAGCCGTTGGAGCAGATGGGCAGGGTCGCCGCGGAACTCGTCATGGAGCTCATCGCCGGCCGGACGACCGCTCCACGCTGGCTCGACACCACGCTCGTCGTCCGGGACTCCGCCTGACCTTCGGCCCACCGGCCGTCACACCCGCCTCACCGACCGCTTCGGAGGAACCATGTCCGACCGCTCAGCGACGCTCGAACACCGCGTCGTCCATCTGCAGTGCGACGGCGTCTCCGTCGTCCTCGTCCAGCACGGGACCCGTCTCCCGACGATCGCGCACTGGGGTGCCGCCGTCGATGCCGACGACCTCGAGTGGCTCGCCGCGGCCACAGCCGCCGTGCGCGGCGACCTCGTCGACGGATCGGACGCGCCGTACGAGCCGAGCCTGTTGCCCGAGCACGCGTCGGGCTGGTCGGGTCTCCCGGGGCTCCGGGCGCATCGCGCCGGGACGGCCTGGTCGTCGCGCTTCGACGTGGTCTCGGTCGAGGTCGACAGAGCGGCTTTCCCGGCCGGCGAGGTGCGGCAGTGCGGCGCCGCGCTGGTCGAGGTGACCGCGGTCGACGACCAGACGGGCATCGCTCTCCTCGTGGCGATCGAACTGACACCGAGTGGCCTGCTGCGCACGCGCGTGATGGTCACGAACCGGGGCGACGACCTCCTGGAGATCGAGGGTGTCGTGCCGGCCCTCCCGATCCCGACGTCGGCTCGGGAGATCCTCGACTTCGCCGGTCGGTGGGGCAACGAGAAGCTGCCGCAGCGGCTTCCGGTCACGACCGGGACGCACCTCCGCGAGTCGCGGCACGGTCGCCCCGGTCTCGACGCCACCGGGGTCACCGCGATCGGAACACCGGGGTTCGACAGCCGGGCCGGTGACGTCTGGCTGTGCCACGTCGGTTGGAGCGGCAACCACACGATCGGCGTCGAACGCACCGACGGACACCTCGCGTTCCGTGGCGGCGAGCTGCTCCTGCCGGGCGAGGTCCGACTCGGCCCGGGCGAGGACCATCGGACTCCATGGGTGTACGGGGCCTACGGCGTCGGCCTCGATGCCGCCTCGTCGCGGTACCACCGCTGGCTGCGTTCGACCTCGCGGGCGGCTCGGCGTCCGCGCCCCGTCACCCTGAACGTCTGGGAGGCGGTGCTGTTCGATCACGACCTGGAGGTCCTCACCGAGTTGGCGACCCGGGCCGCGGCCATCGGCGTCGAGCGCTACGTGCTCGACGACGGATGGTTCCGCGGACGTCACGACGACACCCGCGGCCTCGGTGACTGGACACCGGACCCCGAGCGTTGGCCGGACGGTCTCGCGCCGCTCGCCGACCGGGTGCGATCGCTCGGCATGGAGTTCGGGCTGTGGTTCGAACCCGAGATGATCAACGAGGACTCCGACCTCGCACGCGAGCACCCGGACTGGATCCTGCGGGCGAGGGACGAGCTCCCGTCGCCCGTCCGGCACCAGCAGGTGCTCGATCTCGGCAATCCGGCGGCCTTCGACCACATCCTGCAGGCCATCGACACGCTGGTCGGCGAGCTCGGGATCGCGTACCTGAAATGGGACCACAACCGCGACCTCGTCGATGCCGGGCATCCGTCCACCGGGCGGGCAGCCGTGCACGACCAGACCGAAGCCCTCTACCGGCTGCTCGACGAGCTCCGATCGCGGCACCCGCACCTCGAGATCGAGAGCTGCGCGTCGGGCGGAGGCCGCGTCGACCTCGGTGTCCTCGAGCGGTCCGATCGCGTCCACACCTCCGACAACCACGACCCGATCGAGCGGGCGCGGATGCTCCGGTGGACGGGGCTCCTCGTCCCGCCCGAGATGCTGGGATCGCACGTGGCCTCGGCCAGATCGGCCACGACCGGACGCACGCACACGCTCCCCACCCGGTGCGCGGTCGCCCTCCTCGGGCACTTCGGTGTGGAGTGGGACCTGCGCGAGCTCGACGATGCGGATCGGACGACCCTCGCCAGATGGATCACCGTGTTCACGCGTCATCGCGGACTCATCGCCACCGGCCGCGTCGTCGGCGACGGTGAGTGGGACGACGACGCTCCGACCCTGCGCGGGGTCGTCGCGGAGGACGGCACCACCGCGCTGTACACCCTCGTGACTCCCCCGCGGTCGGCCGACTCCCGTCGTCGGGTCCGCCTGCCCGGACTCCGCCCGGACGGTCACTACCGCCTCGCCGTCGCGCAGGACGACTCCCTCGGCCCCCGCTGGGTGATCCCCCAGTGGCTCCGGGATGCGCCGCCACTCGACGCCGACCCGGCCACGCTCGCGGCGGCGCCCGTGCTGAGCGGTGGCCAGCTGGCCGTGATCGGCCTCGACCTCCCCACCTTCCAGCCCGACCGCGCGATCACGATCCTCGTGACCGCCGTCTGACCCACGACCCGCTGCACAGAACAGGACCACATCACCCATGGACTCCACTGCGACCGTCACCGTCGACCTCGACCGGCCAGGACCCACGATCAGCCGACACGTCTACGGCCACTTCGCGGAACACCTCGGACGCGGGATCTACGACGGCTTCTGGGTCGGCGAGGACTCGCCCGTGCCCAACATCGGCGGCATCCGGCTCGACGTCGTGGAGGCGCTCCGCGAACTGCGCATCCCGAACCTCCGCTGGCCGGGCGGATGCTTCGCGGACCGCTATCACTGGACGAGCGGCATCGGACCTCGCGAGGACCGCCCGAAACTCGTCAACACGCAATGGGGCGGGACGAGCGAGACCAACGCGTTCGGCACCCACGAGTTCATGGAGCTGTGCGAGCTCCTCGGTGCCGACGCCTACGTCTCGGGCAACCTCGGTTCGGGCACGGTGCAGGAGATGGCCGACTGGATCGAGTACCTGACCGGTGCCGGGGAGACCCCGATGGCGGAGTTGCGTCGCGCGAACGGCCGGGAGGAGCCCTGGGACGTCCCGTTCTGGGGGCTGGGAAACGAGCCCTGGGGGTGCGGTGGCAACCTGCGGGCCGGCGCGTACGCGGACCTGGCACGCCGATTCGGTACCTTCTGCGAGAGCGGCGGGAAGGTCCCGCTCTACCGGGTCGCCGCTGGCGCCGACGGGTTCGACGTGGCCTGGACCAAGACGCTGATGGAGGTCGTCGCCGACGTGGCCACCCACCCGTTCTCGGCGACCCCCTGGGAAGCCGTCTCGGTGCATTACTACACGATCGGCGGCAGCTGGAAGGCGAAGGGCAGCGCGACCGGGTTCGACGCCGCGGAGTACTGGAGCACGATCACCGCAGCACAGGGCGTCGAGCAGCTGCTGTCGTCGCACGCCGCCGTCATGGACGTGTACGACCCGGAGGAACGGTTCGGCATGGTGCTCGACGAGTGGGGCACCTGGTGGGACGTCGAGCCGGGCACGCACCCCGGGCATCTGTTCCAGCAGAACACCATCCGCGACGCCATGGTCGCCGCCTGGCACTTCGACGTGTTCCACCGATTCGCGGGCCGGCTGCGCATGGCGAACATCGCGCAGACGGTCAACGTCCTGCAGGCGATGCTCCTGACCGATCCCGACGGCGGCGAGATGGTCCGGACGCCCACCTTCCACGTCTTCGAGATGAACAGCCCGCACCAGGACGCCACGTCCCTCCCGACGCACGTGGTCGGACCGGTCCGCGACGCCGACGCCGCACACGCGGGTGGCATCCCGACCGTCTCCGCCTCGGCGAGCGTCAAGGACGGCGTCCTCCATTGCTCGCTGACGAATGTCGACCTCGACGCGCCACTCGTCATCGAGGTCGACCTCCGTGGCGGGTCCGTGGTCGAGCCGCACGGCCGGCTGCTCACCGCTGCGCGGCCCGACGCCCACAACCGTCCCGGAGAGACCGACGCCGTGTCACCGCGACCGCTCGCGGGTCTCGACGTCACACCGACGGGTCTTCGCGTCACGCTCCCACCGCACTCGTTCGCAACGATCACGGCTCAGGTCGTCGCGTCATGAGCGAGGTGGAGATCGCGGTCACCGAGGTGCGTGCAGCACGTCGGGCGCGGGCGGACCGCCCGCCGATGGGCTGGAACAGCTGGGACTGCTTCGGAGGGTCCGTCACGGAGGCCGAGGTACTCGCCAACGCCGCGTTCCTGGCCGAGCACCTGCTGCCCGTCGGCTGGGACACGGTGGTCGTCGACATCCAGTGGTACGAACCGGCGCCCGGCGTCGGCGACTACGAGCGCGTCTCCCAGCCGACGCTCGACGCTTGGGGCCGACCGCAACCCGCGCCGAACCGGTTCCCGTCTGCGGCGTCGGGCGGCTTCCGCGCGCTCGCCGACCGCGTGCACGCGCTCGGGCTCCGCTTCGGGGTGCACCTCATGCGTGGCGTGCCGCGTCTGGCCGTGGACCTCGACCTCCCGATCCTCGGTTCGACCGCCCGCTGCGGGGAGATCGCCGATCCGTCCAACGTCTGCCCGTGGAACCCCGACAACGTCGGCGTCGACATGACCGCCCCGGGTGCCCAGGCCTACTACGACTCGGTCATGGCACAGCTCGCGGACTGGGGTGTCGACCTCATCAAGCTCGACGACGTGCTCTACCCGCCGATCCAGACCGCTGAGATCGAGGCCATCTCGCGGGCGATCGACGCGTCCGGTCGACCGATGGTGCTCAGCCTGTCCCCGGGGAAGCGACTCTCGACCGAGCACCTCGACACCCTTCGATCGACGGCGCAGCTGTGGCGGATCTCCGACGACCTCTGGGACGACTGGTCGGCGGTGCTCGAACAGTTCCAGCGCCTGGCCCGCTGGGCGCCCCTCCAGCGTCCGGGGGCATGGGCCGATGCCGACATGCTCCCGCTCGGGCGGATCGGCATCCGGGCCCACGTCGGTTCGGACCGGCTGAGTCGCCTCACCCTGGACGAACAACGGACGCTCATGACCCTCTGGTGCATCGGCCGGTCGCCGCTCTTCTTCGGCGGCCACCTCCCGGACACCCCGGCGCACACGCTCGCGCTCCTGACCAACCCGGACGTGCTCGCACTGCTCGGCAGCGATGGGAGCCGGGAGATCATCCGCGACGGCGACCTCGTCGTCTGGGCGGCTGAGCTCGGCGAGACCCGGTGGCGCGCGGTGTTCTGGCTCGGCGACGCGGACACCAGGCTGCGGGTGCACCTGGCCGATCTCGGTTGCGCCGATCGATCGTCCGTCACCGAGCTGTGGAGTGGTCGGCCCTTGCCCGTCGTCGACGGCGCCGTCGACACGTCCCTGCCCGCGCACGGTGCCGTGCTGCTCCGACTCGACCACTGATGGGGCACCGACGGCAACGCGTCGAGCGTCATCGAATCGAACTCGACGGACCGGCCACCCGGTTCGTCGATCGGTTCCTCATCGGGAACGGGACGTTGGGCGCGGCGCTCGACGGCGTGCCCGGACGGGAGGGCATCGACCTCTCGCTGGACACGTTGTGGTCGGGAGGTCCGCGACGCCCGGGCGACGGGCCGGCAGGCCGCTCGCTTCCCAGTCCGCTGGAGTCCGTGCGCCGGGCGATCGCCGGCGGCGACCCCGTCGCAGCCGATTCCCGCGCGGCTGCACTACGCGGGACCACGTTCACCGAGTCCTTCCAGCCGCTCGGCCGCCTCACGGTCGAGTATGCGCCGCCCGACGGCGGTTCGCGCGCGACACGGACCGCCGATCTCGCGCGCGGTGTCGTCGAGACGACGTCCACGAGCGACGGCGCGGAGGTCACGCTCCGCGCGTTCGTGTCGGCAGTGGACGACGTGCTGGTCGTCGAGCTGCTGGGTGACGGCGTCCCTGAACCGAGGGTCGGGTTCGCGACGCCGCACCCGGCGACGACGGAGGAGCGCACGGTCGGCGACAACCGATGGTGGTCGGTGACCGGCCGTGCGCCGGCGAGCGTGCGACCCTCGTATCTCGGCGGTGACGATGGCGAGGCCATCCGGTACCTGACCGACGTTCCGGACGCCGACGGTCTCGTCGATGCCGGCATGGCCTGGGCACTGACGATCGCGGTGCAACCGATCCCGGGCGGGTTCCGCCTCGTCGCCGGTGCACGTTCCGGGCACCGCGGGTGGCGAGAACGGCCGTCGGGCGACCCGTCCGCGCTGCTGGAACACACCCAGGGGACGGTCTCGCGTGCGTTGCAGCGATCCGGCGAAGCGCTGCTCGATCGGCACGTCGCCGACCACCGGGCGCTCTTCGACCGCGTCGAACTGGACCTCTCGGCATCGGCGTCCGCGTCGGCCGACCTCGCGGAGCGCTACTTCGACCTCGGTCGGGCGCTCCTCATCGGCAGCTCCCGACCGGGGAGTGAGCCGGCGAACCTCCAGGGGGTCTGGAACGACCAGGTCAGGCCACCCTGGAGCGCGAACTTCACCACCAACATCAACCTCCAGATGAACTACTGGCCGGCGGAGAGCACCGGCCTGGGTGACCTGGTCGAGCCGCTCACCCGGTTCATCGGCGAACTGGTGGACGCCGGGCGGCGCACCGCCGGCGAGTCCTACGGCCTCGACGGGGCGGCAGCCCACCACAACAGCGACCTCTGGAGGCACACGGACGCCGTGCCGCTCGATGCGCACTGGGCGAACTGGCCGAGCGCGCTCCCCTGGCTCGTCGCGCACCTCCACCGCTGTCTGGACGACGGTGGCGCTGATCACGCCGCTCGTGTCGCCGTCCTGCAGACCGTCGAGCCGGTGGTCTCGTTCGTCCTGGGAATGGTCGTCACGGATGCCGCCGGATCGATGGTCGTGAGTCCATCGACCTCACCGGAGAACCGGTTCGTGGTCGACGCGGATCACACGGCGGCGGTGACGGCCGGCGTGACGATGGACCAGGAGCTGGCGCATGAGTGCCTCCGCGAGTACCTCGCCCTCGCGGAGCGGGTCGGCGACGGCATCGCGGACGTCGGGCTCCTGGCTCGAGCACGCGACACCGTGGCCACCCTCCGACTGCCGCAGGTCGGCCGCGACGGAACACTCCTGGAGTGGGCCGAGGAGCGGGAGCCGACCGAGCCCGGCCACCGACACCTCTCCCACCTGTACGGCCTGTACCCGGGGACCCGGATCACCGAATCGACCACGCCCGAGCACTTCGAGGCAGCCCGACGCGCACTGCGACGGAGACTCGCGAACGGCGGTGGCGGAACCGGGTGGAGCATGGCCTGGGTCCTCTGCCTGGCCGCACGACTCCGTGATCCAGGGCTCGCGTCCGAGGCGCTCGACACGCTGCTCGGTCCGCTGTCATCGGCCTCGCTGCTCGACCTGCACCCGATGGGCGACCTCGACGACGTGTTCCAGATCGACGGCAACCTGGGCGGGACGGCCGGTGTCGTCGAGCTGCTCGTCCAGGGGCACGGCGGTGTCCTGTCGCTGCTGCCGACCCTCCCGGCCGAGTGGTCGGCGGGACGGTTCCGAGGGTTCCGGGTCCGTGGTGGACACGTCGTGGATGTCGAGTGGAGCCGTCATCGCCCCGTCGCGGCGACGCTGCTTCTCGCGGCCGGCGGCGTGCTGGTCGAGCTGCCGGACGACGGCTCGATGATCACCATCACGGGCCCTGGCGGCGTACTGCCGACCCGGCTGGAGGACGGCGCGCCGGCCGGGCGGCGGCGGATCAGGCTCGACGAGCCCGGTGTCCACCGGCTCGAGTTCGCGCGTCCACCCGGCGATCCGGAGGACTGACCGCCTCCTCCGGACGTCGGCTACTCGGCCTGTGCCTCCGCCTTCGCCGCTGCGATGGCGGCGTGCACTTCGGACATGTCGAGACCGCGCACCTGGGAGATGAGGTCCTCGAGTGCCGGCGCGGGGAGGGCACCGGCCTGCGAGAAGACGAGCACGCCGTCGCGGAACGCCATGAGCGTGGGGATCGACGTGATCTGCATCCCGCTCGCGAGCTCCTGATTCGCCTCGGTGTCGACCTTGGTGAACACGACGTCCGGGTGCTGCTCGCTCGACTGCTCGAAGACGGGGCCGAAAGCCTTGCACGGGCCGCACCACTCGGCCCAGAAGTCGACCAGGACGATGCCTTCGGCCGACACGGTGTCCTCGAAGTTCGAGATGGTCAGTTCCTGCGTGGTCATCGTGTGCCCTTCGGATCGGTGGTCGGACGCGTCGCATCCGACTGACGAGCCTACCGGCGGACGACCGGTCGTCCTCCCCTTGTGCCGTGCCGCGGTCAGCGCCCGGGCGGCAGATCCGGGAGAAGGAGGAGCCGGCGCTGCATCCGCGACATGATCAGGAGCACCCCGCCGAGGACGGCGAACAGGACGCCGCCACCGACGACGATGCCGCCGATGATCCCTCCGAGGAAGCCGTAGCCGTCGCCGCTGCTGTTGACGAGGATGACCACGCCGACGGCCAAGGCGAGCGCACCGATCCCGAGGACGGCCCAGGACATGACGAGATAGATGCGGAACGCGCGCGCTCCATGGAACGTCGGCCGGATGCCGTACTGGGCTCCGACGTACTGGGCCCAGCGTGAGCCGGTCCACCACCTCGTCGCCCGCGGCGACACGGAGTACCAACCGGCACCGGGACCGTCCTGCTCACCCGGCAATGGACGGATCACGTCGATGACCACCGGGGCGGCGACCGGCTGCGGGATCCGCCGCACCGCCGTCGTCTGGGCGGCGATACCGAACCAGAGCAGCGCCAGGAAAAGCATCGGGAATCCGTTGACCGACAGGTGGCTGGACAGCGCGCCGAGGCTGAACTGCGCGATCGCGAGCACGAGGAAGAGCGAGCCGAACACCCAGGCCAAGCTCGGTTGCTCGGTGGTCGCCCAATCGGTCCCGGGCTTCCCGTTCTTGACCCTGAGCCCCGTCCAGTGCGAGCCGTCCCACCATCGGAGCTGATCCGGCCCCGTCGGATACCAGCCCGGCTGCGGTCCGGACGGCAGCTGCGACGGCGACGCCATGGGAGTCGGTGCCAGCAGTGTGACCGGCACCTCCTGCTTCACCGGTGGCGCGGCGTCGGCCTCCTGAGCAGTCCACTGCGTTCCATCCCACCAGCGCAACTTGCCCGGCGTCCCCGCCTCGTACCATCCCGGTGCAGCGGTCATCGCTGCTCCTTCCCCCGAAGATCACGCTCATGACGTCCATGCAGCGACCCCAGTGTCCCGTCTGCGAGTCATCGCGGCAAGCCACCGTTGTCGAACATCGTGCGAGCCAGGTAGGTTGACGGCGACGTGATGAAGGGACCACCGTGGCCAAACGCAAGACGCCGGAGCAGATCGCCGACGAGGAACGTCGCTACGAGCTCGCGCGATCGGCGAGCACGTTCGAGGAGTTCTCCGTCCTCGCGAACGACCCCAATCAGGCGATCCGCGCCGCTGCGGCCCACAACCCGGCAGCCGACCCGGCGGCGTTGGAGCTCTTCCTCGAGGACCGCTTCTGGGGTGCGCGCATCGAGATCGCGCTGCACCCGAACGCCACGGACGAGCTTCTGATCCGCCTCCTCGAAGCCGATCCGCGCAAGCGTGGCGTCGTCCACCACGAGGCGGAACGCCGGCTGGCGGCGAAGGGTTTCCGCTTCGACGACGGCGGCCTCCCGCTGATCGACGACGCGGGCACGAGCGCTCGTTGAGCCCGTACAGCCAGGTCGACTGGGACGCGAGCCCCGAGCATCCGTCGTCCGTCGCCGAACCGTATCTGATGGGCACCGGCGTCGTCACCGACGAGGACACCGGGAGTCGCCCGCTCTCGCCACCGCACCGTCACCCGGACGCCATGCTCGCCTGGTGCTACCGCGGCACCGTGTGGGTGCACCTCCCGAACGCGATGTGGCGCCTCGCACCGGGTCAGGGCGTCTGGATCCCGGCACACACGCCGCACACCGCGCACCACGAGCGCGACTCCACCGGGTGCTACACCTACCTCCCCGCCGCCTCGCTGATCGCGCCCGTCGAGACCGTCACCCAGGTCCTGGTCCCGCGTGCGGTGCAGGAGATGTTGCTGCACCTCGGCATCAACGACATGCCGACCGACCTCCGGGTCCGTGCGCAGGCGGTCCTCATCGAGATGCTGCAGCAGCCCGCGCCGGAGACGGCGGACGGCTGGGGCGAGATCCCGATGCCGTCCGACGATCGTGTCCGTCCGCTCGTCCGTGCGATCCTCGCCGACCCGGGTGACCTCCGGGGCGCGCGCGAGCTGTTCGACGTGCACGGCCTCCACGAGCGCACCGTGCTGCGGATCTTCCAGCATGACACCGGGATGAGCTTCGCCCGGTGGCGAACGGGCGTCCGGATGACGCTCGCGGCGCGGCTGATCATCGACGGCATGCCGATCGGGGCGGCAGCACACCGGTGCGGGTACGCGTCCTCGAGCGCCTTCTCCGCGAGCTTCCGAGCCCGGTTCGGTATGACCCCGCGGGAGTACGTGGAACGGGTGCAGGCGGACCCCGCCCACCAGCTCTACTGGCGCTGATCCACCCGGGCACGCATCGTCCTGTCGGATCGGCGACAGAACTCGTCGGTTCCTCGACACTGTCACGCCGTGAAGCACCCTACGATCGTTCTGTTAGGACATGCTTACCTAACTTCCGGATCGCCAGCGGTGATCCCACTCCCCCTCTTCAAAGGAGCCCAATGCCGCACGCTTTCGCGCGCCCGAACGTCCGCCGAGGATCCACCCTCCTCGCCGCCGTCATCGCCACCGCTCTCGCCCTCGCCGGATGTTCGGCCGCCACCGGCGACACCGGATCGACGACGGCATCGACCGACGGCGTCGTCATCGAACACGCCCACGGTGAGACCGTCATCCCGGAGAAGCCGGAACGGATCGTGGCCCTCGGGTGGATGACGCCCGACATCGTCGCCGCCCTCGGCACCAACCCCGTCGGCATCGAAGAGGTCTGGGGAGCCGGCGAGAGCGGCTACCAGCCCTGGTTCGAAGACTACGTCTCCGAGGCGTACGGCGAGATGCCCGAGATCATCCCCTTCACGGACGACGGCCCGAACTACGAGGCGATCAAATCCCTGAAGCCCGACCTGATCCTCAGCCTCTACTCCGGCGTCACCGACGTCGAATACGAGCGGCTCACCGAGATCGCCCCGACCGTCCCCTACATCGAGGGACCCTGGAACCCGGGCACCTGGGAGGGCATGACCCGCACGGTCGGGAAGGCGATGTCGGAGGAGGCCAAGGCCGAGGAGCTCATCGGCGAGACCGAGGATCTCATCACCTCCCTCGCCGACGCACACCCCGAGTTCGACGACAAGAGCTTCGTCTGGGGCCTCACCCTGAACGAGGGCGGGACGGACCTCGGCGTCTACCTCGAGTACGACCCGCGGGTCCGCATCACCGAAGCACTCGGCTTCACCTCGACCTCGGCGATGGACGGCTTCCTCGCGAGCGCCGAGGGCGACAACTGGTACACCGGCGTCAGCCTCGAGCAGCTCTACGACGTGGACGCCGACCTGTTCGCCGCATGGGGCGGAAGCGCCGAGGAAGGGACGTACACGGTCGAGAACGCCGTGGTGTCGCGCTGGGCGCCGATCGCCGCCGGGTCCTACGTGATCTACGCCGACGCCGCCAAGGCCTCTGCGATCAGCGCGCCGACCGTCCTGTCCCTGCAGTACGTCCTGCCCGGCTACGTCGACGACCTCGCAGCGGCCCTGCAGGGCGAGCCGACCATCGACGGCAAGTGACGTCGGAGATGTCCCGTTCCGCCGCCCCGTCAGCAGCGCCGGCTGCGGGCGGGGCGGCGGACGTCCCGACGCCCGGTGGGGCCGGACGCGCGGACGTCTCGCCCCACCGCACCGGGACCCTCGCGGTCGGGCTCCTCCTCGCCACCGTGGTGCTGATCGCCGCAGCCGTCGCCTCACTCGCCATCGGCAATCGGGCCATCGACCCCCTGACCGTCGTCCGCGCGCTCGTCGCCTACGACGACGCGAACCCCCTGCACCTCATGGTCATGGAGCTGCGCGTCCCACGGTCGCTGCTCGGCATCCTGGTCGGTGCGGCGCTCGCCGTCTGCGGCGGGCTCATCCAGGCCTTCACCCGCAACCCGCTCGCCGACCCGGGCATCCTCGGGGTGAACGCCGGTGCGTCGTTCGCCGTGACCTTCGCGGTCGGTGTCCTGGGACTGACGACTCCCGGCACCTACGTCCCGTTCGCCCTGGCGGGTGCGTTCATCCTCACGGTGATCGTCTACACGCTCGGATCCGTCGGGGCTTCGGGTGCGACCCCGATGAAACTGACCCTCGCGGGGGTCGCCCTCGGTGCCGCCTGCACCGGTTTCACCACCGCGATCGTGCTGCGGGACGAAGGCACCCTGCAGGTCATGCGCTTCTGGAGCGTGGGTTCCATCGGAGGCCGCACCCTCGACCAGCTCACCTGGGCTGCTCCGTTGATCGTCGCGGGCCTCGTGATCGGTCTGCTCTGCGCCCGGTCGCTGAACGCGCTGACCCTGGGAGACGAACTCGCCCAGGCGCTCGGGGCGCGAGTGCGCAGCACCCGGGTGTGGGTCGTCGTGGCCGTGACCCTCCTGGCCGGTACGGGCGTCGCAGCCGCCGGTCCCATCGCCTTCGTGGGACTCATGATCCCCCATGTCGTCCGGTGGTTCACAGGCCCCGACCAACGCTGGGTGCTGACGTACTCGATGGTGATCGGCCCCGCGTTCCTGCTGCTCGCAGACGTCCTCGGCCGGATCGTGCTGCCCTCCGGAGAGCTCCGGGTGGGGATCGTCACGGCACTCCTCGGCGCCCCCATCCTGATCATGCTCGTCCGTCGGAAGCGGGTGAGCGGGCTGTGAGCGTCATCGACCACGGCCGACGCCAGATCCGCGTGGAGACCGTGCACATCGCGACGCTCGTACCGGTGCGGTCCGTCCTCGTGTGCCTCGGACTCGTCGTGGTGATCATCGGAGCAGGGCTGTTCGCGACGACGATCGGCGCGTACGAGATCGGTTTCGACGCGGTGATCCGGGCGATCGTCGACCCCGCGTCCGACCCCGCCGTCCGCCAGGTCGTGACCGAGTGGCGACTCCCACGCGTGCTGTTCGCGGTGCTCTGCGGAGCGGCGCTCGCGCTCTCCGGAGGTATCTTCCAGTCGCTCACCCGCAACCCGCTCGGCTCACCGGACATCATCGGGTTCGGTGTCGGCGCGCAGTTCGGCGTCACGCTGACGATGCTCGTCCTCGGGCTCAACACCTACCTGTTCAAAGCCGCCGGGGCACTCGTCGGCGGTCTGCTGACCGCCCTGCTCGTCGCCGTCCTCGCGAACCGCCACACCATGTCGTCCTTCCGGCTGATCATCGTCGGCATCGGCGTCTCGGCCGGGCTCGGTTCCCTCACCTCCTGGATCCTCATCTCGGTCAGCGTCGAGCAGGCGATGATGGCGGCCACCTGGGGCGCAGGCTCTCTCGCCTCGCTCGGCTTCGACCAACTGCTCCCCGCCGCCACGGCGTTCGTCGTGTTCACCCTGCTGGCTCGGCCACTCCGACGTTCCCTCCCCGTGCTCGAGATGGGCGACGACGCCGCCATGGCCCTCGGCGTGCGTCCCGGACGCACCCGGCTGACCGCCATGGTCGTCGGTGTGGCCCTTGTGGCGCTCGTCACCGCCGCCGCCGGCCCGATCTCGTTCATCGCCTTGGCCGCCCCGCAGATCGCTCAACGGCTCACCCGCTCGAACACCCCGATGGGCCTCGCGCCGGTGATGCTCACCGGAGCCGCCCTGGTCGTCGTCTCCGACGCCGTCGCCCAGCTGCTCGCGGTCCCGGTCGGCGTGGTGACGCTCTCGGTCGGTGGCATCTATCTGACCTGCCTGCTGGCCGCCCAGTTCGTGCGCCGCACGTGAAAGGAACTCCCATGACCACGTCGCTCCTCGCCCGCGACCTCACCCTGGGCTACGGCGATGCTCCGATCGTCTCCGAGCTGTCGCTCGAGGTGCCGGACGACTCGTTCACGATCATCATCGGACCGAACGCCTGCGGCAAGTCGACCCTGCTCCGCGGACTCGCACGGCTCCTGCGCCCGACCGCCGGTGCCGTCCTCCTCGACGGGGCGGACATCCGTGCGTCGAAACCGAAGGACACCGCTCGCCGACTCGGGCTCCTCCCCCAATCCGCCATCGCCCCCGACGGGATCACCGTCGCCGACCTGGTCGGGCGCGGCCGGTTCCCGCACCAGAGCGCGATGCGGACGTGGAGCAGCGCCGACGAAGCGGCGGTCTCGGAGGCGATGGCCGCGACGGGGGTCACGGAGCTGTCCCGCCGGCTGGTCGACGAGCTCTCGGGCGGACAGCGGCAACGCGTCTGGGTCGCGATGGCACTCGCCCAGCAGACGAAACACCTGCTGCTCGACGAGCCGACGACGTTCCTCGACATCGCGCACCAGATCGAGCTGATGGAGCTGTTCACGGATCTGCACCGCGGCGGCACCACCCTCGTCGCGGTCCTCCACGACCTCAACCACGCCGCCCGCTACGCGACGCATCTCGTCGCGATGCGCGACGGCGCGATCGTCGCCCAGGGCGATCCGCAGGAGATCATCACCGCCGACCTCGTGGAGGCCGTGTACGACCTGCCGTGCCAGGTGATCACCGACCCCGTCTCCGGTACCCCGCTGGTGCTTCCGCTCGGACGGCGGAGCCGGTGAGCGGGACGACGACGAGTACGCCGCGGCGCCTCTTCGGCATCGCGCTGGGAGCGGACGGTCGCGGCGCCATGCTCGTCGCCGCGACCGGCCTCCTCATCGTGCACGCCCTGTCGGAGGCGGCGATCCCCGTGATCGTCGGGGCGACCATCGACCGCGCGGTGGTGCCGTCCGATCCGGTGGCCCTCGGGGTCTGGATCGGGGTCCTGGTCGGAACCTTCCTCGTCCTGACGGTGAGCTACCAGTCGGCGTCGCGCCTCATGGTGTCGATCTACGGGCAGGGCGAACAGGCGCTCCGGCACCTCACGCTCTCCCGGATGCTTCGGCCGCAGCTCTCGCGACAGAACCTTCCGGCGGGTGAGGCTCTGACGGTCGTCACGTCCGACACCTACCGGGTGGCCGGGGTCGCCTGGTCGGTCGCGCAGCAGTCGGCGACCATCGCGGCCATCATCGGAGCCGCCCTGGCGATGTCGGCGATCTCGCCGGTGGCGACGATCGTGGTGCTCGGGTCGACCATCGGGATGATGCTCGTCATGCGCGTCGTCTCTCGACCGCTGGAGCGCCGAGGCTTCGCCGAGCAACGGGCGGCGACCGAGGCCGGAGCGGTGGCCGCCGACTTCATGAGCGGGTTCCGGGTGCTCGTGGGCATCGGCGGGCGTGCTGAGGCCGTGCGCCGGTATCACGCCGCCAGTGATGTCTCACGACGCGCAGCGACGGCCGCCGGGCGGTCCCTCGCCCTCTTCGACGCCGTGAGTGGCACGCTGGCGGCGTTCGTCATGGCCGCACTCGTCGGCTTGTCCGCCTGGTTCGCTGCGGAGGGTCGGATCAGCATCGGTGAGCTCGTGACGGTGCTCGGTCTCGCGCAGTTCATCAGCGGGTACCTCGCACAGGCGGGTTCCTTCCCATCGAACTGGATCCACAAGCTCGCGTCCGCCAAACGCCTGGCCGCGGTCGTCGACGCCGACGACCTGCTCGAGGCGGGCGGTCGGCTGGATGAGCTGTCCGACTCCGGCCCTGCGACCGACGTCGTGCTGTCCTTCCGTCCGGAACACCAGGACCGACCGGTGGACGTCCGTGCAGGTGAACTGCTCGGGGTCCGGCCGCCCGACAGCGACACCGCGCGCGCCCTCTCCCGTCTGCTCGGCATGCGGACCCCCGCGGAGCGCGGCAGCGTCTCGCTCGCCGTCGACGGTACACTCGTCGACCAGCTGGACCTCGACCCGGTGGCGTACCGCCGTCGTGTGGTCGCGCCACCGCACGGCCAGCGCATCATGAGCGGCACCCTGGCGGAAGCGGTCCGCGGTCATGACGCGATCGGCGACCCGGATGCGGTGTTCGTGGGCATGGCGGCGCTCGACGACACGGTCGTGCAGCTCGGGGGCTGGTCGTCACCGGTCGGCGAGGCCGGCAGACGGCTCTCCGGCGGGCAGCGCCAGCGCGTCGGCATCGCCCGGGCGCTCCATGCCGGTGCGGACGTGCTCGTGCTCGACGAACCGACATCGGCCGTCGACGTCCTCACGGAGACCCGCATCGCCCGGGCGCTCGCGGCGCACGAGGGCACCGTCGTCGTCATCACCACCTCGCCGGTCCTGTTGAACGCCTGCGACCGGGTCGTCGAGCTCACTCCCGGTTCGGATACCCGCCATGACTGATCCAGCCATGGAGCCCACTACCGCCGAGATGCTCCCCGTCGCCGACGGCTCCCGCGTCCGAACCGTCGTCGGTGCCCTCCTCAGACGCCACCGCGGACGTACCGCCGCCGTGGTGGTCCTGTTCCTCGCAGCCGCCGCACTGGGTGTCGTGATGCCCGCGTGTCTCGGGCGGATCGTGGACGCCGTCGCTTCCGATGCCGGGCTGAGCGTCGTCTCGGGCTGGGTGGCCGCAGCCGCCGTCGGCGCCGTCGGGGCCGTCGCGGTGACGCTGTGGGCG
Source organism: Plantibacter sp. MCCC 1A11337 (assembly GCF_013349365.1). Taxonomy (NCBI): domain Bacteria; kingdom Bacillati; phylum Actinomycetota; class Actinomycetes; order Micrococcales; family Microbacteriaceae; genus Plantibacter; species Plantibacter sp. MCCC 1A11337. The sequence continues at coordinate 349,275 of NZ_JABJWX010000001.1, forward strand.
ACCCGGGTGCTCACGGGGCTGGTGCAGGACCTCCTCACCGAACTGCGCGAGGACGTGTTCGCCTCGGCGATGCGACTCCCGGTGAGCACCGTCGACGACGGTGAGCGTGCCGATCTCCTGTCCCGGGTCACCGGCGACGTCGACGCGGTCGCGGAGGCCGGCGGGAACGTCGCCCCGACACTGCTCTCCGCCGGGTTCGCGATCGGGGTGTCGGCCGTCGCCCTGGCAGCCGTCGACCCGTGGCTCGCGCTCGCCGGTCTCGCCTCGGCGCCGTGCTACGTCCTCGGGACCCGGGCGTTCCTCCGGCGATCCCGAGTGGTGTTCCGCACGGTCCGGATCCGCGAAGCGTCGCGCAGTCAGGCCGTGCTGGACGCGGTCGACGGCGCGGAGACCCTCGCTGCGTTCGCGGGCACGGACCACGCGCTCGAACGCGTCCGGGAACGCGCTACCGCCTCCATCGACGCGCAGATCGAGGGCGTGCGCGTCGCAAACCGTCTGTTCCGATGGATCAACTCGGGTGAGCTCGTCGGGCTGTCGGCGATCCTGGCGACCGGCTTCCTCCTCAACGTGCAGGGCACGATCACCGTCGGGCTCGTGACCACCGCCGCGCTCCTGTTCCACCGGCTGTTCGATCCGGTCGGCCGGCTCATCTTCGGGCTCGACGACATCCAGCGGGCCACGGTCGGGCTGGCTCGGCTCGTCGGGGTCATCGACCTCGCAGCAGCGTCGCCCGCGATGCCGGAGTCGCCCTCGCCCGTCGGCGGTACCGCGGACGATGTCGCCGCACCGCCGGCGATCCGAGTGCACGACCTGACGTTCCGCTATCCGACCACGGACCGCGGGGTCACGCAGGTCACCCTGGACGTGCCGCCCGGGACGACCACGGCGCTCGTCGGCACGTCCGGCTCGGGCAAGAGCACCCTGGCGCGGGTCGTCGCCGGACACCATCCCCCGACGTCGGGGCGGGTGCTCGTCGGCCAGACCCCGTACTACCTGTCGCAGGAGCTCCACCACTTCCGTGGCTCGATCGCCGACAACCTCAGACTCGGCGCGCCGGACGCCAGCCGGGACGAGATGGTGTCGGCGCTCCGTGCCGTCGGAGCCGAATGGGCGGTCACCGCGTTGCAGGACGACCCGGCGGCGGACCCGACCGACTCGCGGCCGTCGCCCGTGCCGCTGGACGAGGGACGGATCCAGCAACTCGCGGTCGCTCGGGCGTTCCTGGCGGACCCGGCGATCGTGATCCTCGACGAGGCGACGGCCGACGTCGGCTTGCACCATCGCGACGCCGTCGAAGCGGCGATCGCCGTCCTCCGGACGGACCGGACCGCGCTGCTGATCGCGCACCGCTTGGAGCAGGCCGCCACCGCCGACCGGATCGCGGTCTTCGCGGACGGTCGGATCGTCCAACACGGCGCGCACGTGGAGCTCCTCGCCTCCCCCGGCCCCTACCGCGAGTCCTGGCTCGCGCACAGCCCGCATCCGACCCAGCACACCGAACCGACCCGAGAGGCCGAGACGCCATGAAGATCCACCGCGGCATCGTGACCGCAGCGACACCCCTGAGTCCGAACCTGATCCGCATCGCACTCGGCGGTCCGGGCGTCGAGGACTTCGTCAGCACCGGCACGGGTGATGAGTACGTCCGCGTCTTCTTCCCCCACGGTGCCGACCCGACGGACGTCTCGCTCCCGGTGCCCGCAGACGACTGGTGGGAGACGCCGGAGGGCTCCCCACAGGCACCGATGCGGACGTACACGATCAGCGCCGTGCGGCAGGACCCCGTCGAGATCGACATCGACTTCGTCGTGCACGAGGCCGGGGTCGCGGGGCCGTGGGCGGCTCGCGCCCAGCCCGGGCACGTGCTGGGCCTGAACTCGCCCACCGGTCTGTACACGCCGCCCGTCGACATCGGTTGGCAGGTGCTCGTCGCGGACCTCACCGGTCTTCCCGCAGTCAGGCGCATCGTCGCACAGACTCCGCGAGGACTGCGGACCCGCGTGGTGCTCGAAGTGCCGAGCGAGCGGGATCGGGTCGCGGTCGAGACGAACGACGACGTGACGGTCACCTGGGTGGTGGGCGGCAACGGAAACGGCCCGAGCGCGCTGGGCCGACTCGTCCGGAGTGTCGTGGACGAGCGCCTCCCGCTCGATCACGGCTACATCTGGGTGGCCGGCGAGACGGTGGCCCTCCGCGACGTGCGCAAGTATCTGCGCAAGGAGCTCGGGCTACCCGCCACCCGGTTCAAGGTGGTCGGCTACTGGACGCCGATCGCAGCATGGGACGAGAAGTTCGCCGCCCTCCCGGCCTCGGTCCAGCGGGAACTCGAGGCGATCTGGGCGCCGATCGACGGCGTCGAGCCGGAGGACGTACAGATCCGGTACGAGGAGCAGCTCGAACGGCACGGGCTCTGACCTCTCGCCGGTCCACGGGTTCGGGTGTCCGGCCCAATAGGCTGAGGGCGAAAGGACGACACGGCCATGACCTCACCTGCCGGGCGCCGGAGACACGGCCGCCCCACCATCTCCGATGTCGCCGCGCTCGCGGGCGTGTCGGCGGGAGCGGTCTCGAAGGTCTTCAACGGCACGGGTCGCATCTCGCCGCCGACCGCCGAGCGTGTCCGGGAGGCCGCGCGCAAACTCAACTGGACGCCGAACCCGGCTGCGATCGCTCTCCGGACCTCGCGCGCCCAGGCGATCGGGCTCGTTCTCACCAGTTCCTCCCCGGTTCCCGAGGTCGGTGCGGCCAATGTCGGACTCATCTCAGGGATCGAGTCCCTCCTCAGTCCCCGCGAGTACGGGCTCCTCCTGAACGTCTTCCTCACGGGACAGCACGACGAATCGGCGTTCTACCGGTCCCTCGCTGAGCGCCAGCGGATGGACGGCGTCATCCTCACCAACTCGGTGGTCGGCGACACCCGCTTCGACCTCATGCGCGACCTCGGTGTGCCCGCGGTGCTCGTCGGCACCCCGTGGAAGCCGGGCGTGGTCGACTACATCGACGCGGACCCGCCGAGCGCCGGCATCCCCGAGACGGTCGACCACCTCGTCGGTCTGGGCCACCGCGACGTCGCGTTCGTCAGCGGCCCCGCCGGGTTCGTGCTCCCGAACATCCGACGCGAGGCGTTCACCGCCCGGCTCGCCCATCACGGGCTCACCCCGCACTCCATCTCGAGCGTCGGCTATTCGCCGGCGGCCGCCGCCGAGGAGACGAGTCGGCTCCTCGACGGGGCGGCACCGCCGACGGCGATCCTCTACGGCACCGACACCATGGCGATCGCCGGGATGCGGACGATCCAGAGCCGTGGCCTGCGGGTCCCCGAGGACGTCTCGGTCGTCGGGTTCGAGGGGCTCGAGGTCGGCGAATGGGTCGACCCCCAGCTCACCACCGTCCAGCGGTTCGCGTTCCAGCGTGGGCGGGCGGCGGCGGCGAAGCTCCTCGGCCTCCTCGGTGAGACCATCGAGGAGGACGTACCGCTCGAGAAGCCGGTGCTCATCGTCCGTCAGTCCACCGCCCCGCCGCGCGGCCGCTGACGCGAGACCGGGACGCGTGGGGGTCGACACCGTGCGGTGCCGACCCCGATCAGCGGGCGTGAGCCCGCCACCCCCTCAGAAGCTCAGTCTGACCATCCCGAGCTCGCGGACGGTCGGGAGCTCCACGATGATCGTGCCGTCGGCCACGGCCACCGGAGCCGGCGTCCGCCGATCGTCGAGGACCACCTCCGCCATGAGCTCGGCCGGGACGACGGGACGCCCTGTGGCCTCCGCCAGTCGCGCGGCGTCGATCTGCACCCGGATGCCGGTGAGCTCGGTCACCGCACGTTGCTGGCCCCGCATCGCCAACGGGTCGGTGAGATTGGCGAATGCCAGCATGAACGCCGCTCCGTCCGTCCATACCGCCGCATCCAGGAGCCCCGGGCCGTCGATCCGGACCAGGTTCGATCCCCCGAGCGCGGCCTTGATCGTGTTGCCGAGCAGGGTGAGGTGATCACCGAGGAGTGTCTCGTGGTACAGCTCGGCGAGGTTGAAGCCGATGACCTGGACCGTCCCGGCGCCCGCCTGCACCGTCCCACCGTCGTCCGACGCCGCCAGCGACGCACGGAACACCGCGGGGTCCACGGCTTCACCTCGCGGGTAGACCTCCTCCATGGGGAGGTCGGGGTGATCGGGCACGAACCGCCAGTGCACGACGGCCTCGGTGGTCGGCGCGAAGCGGGCCAGACGGGTTCCACCGATGATGCGGTCCGCGCCGTCCAGACCGGCGGCGAGTGCGCCGTCGGACGCGCGTTGCACGTAGTTGTTCCGGACGACCCCGGCCGAACGGGCGGTCAGCGGTGCGCCCGTGAGCTCGGTCACGAGCGGTGTACCCCCGTCGATCAGGGGCCCGGCTCCGGTCACCACGAGCTCACCGCCACCCTCGACGAAGGCACGCAATGCGGCGGCGGACCGTTCGTCGATCTCGTCGATCTCCGGGAGGACGACCACCCTGGTCTCAGGCAGTCCGAGCCGATGCAGGCCACGGGGGCCGACGAACTCGAACGGCGTCCGCAGCTCGACGAGTGCTTGGTACATGCCGGAGGCGGCCCGTCGCGTCCGGGCGTCGGCGAAGGCGTTGTCCACGTCCCAGACGCACACTTCGGCGACCGGGCGCGACTGCTGCCAGATCGCACCGATCTCGCGATGCAGCGTGAACGCCCGCTCGACCGCCGGAATCCAGCGCGTGTCGTGGATCCGCGCGGCGAATTTCGTGAACCACGGGAACGCTCCGTGCACGAAGCCGTCGACGATCCAGCCCACGGTCTCCTGACCCGCGTTGACGGAGTCCTTCCAGCGGTAGCCGTGCGACTCGGGCCCGACGGAGGTGATGAGCCCCACCGGCTTGTCGGGGTGGATGGACCGGGTCCGCTTCGCGTCGCGTCCGGCCGCCCACTGGGTCTCCCCCTCGTTGCGCGCCTGGTGGTCCACGAGGAAGAACGGGACATGCAGGCGGGCGACGTCGTCGCGAAGCTCGCCCGCCGCGAACGAGCCGAGGTTGGGGATGAAGCGCACCTCAGGCTTCACGTCCTGGACCGCCGCGTCCCAGTGGGCGACCAGGTCGCTCAGCCGCTCCCGGCGCCATCCCCGGTAAGCCCGCCAGGACTCTCCGTCGACGGCGTCGCGTGAGGTCGGCAAGGCGAGCCCGGACGCCGCGCGGAAGAGTCGCTGCGCGGTCTCGGTGTACCCGGGTCCGTGACCCTGCCACCGGTTCGCGAACACCGCGTCGATGTCGTAGTCCGCGGTGACCTCGCGTGCGACCTCGGTCGTGAACTCCCAGTTGTAGTCGCCGAACGCGTCCGTCACGAAGGTGCCCGGGTGTGCCCAGTGCTCCTGCAGTGCCCCGTCCTCGGTCCGGGCGATCCACTCCGGATGGGCGTCACGGACGTCCCGATGGACGGCGTGCGGGTCGATCCGAGCCATGACGACCATGCCACGACTCCGTGCGAGATCGACGATCTCGCCGAGGAGATCGCGGTCACCGAGGTGCCGGCTGCGGTAGTGCAACGGGATCGAGGTCGGATAGAACGCGATGTACCCCCCGGCGCTGATGCAGATCGCGGTCGACGCGGTGCGGTCCAGGACGTCGGCCCACGCGTCGAGGTCGAAGTGGAGCGGGTCGTCCTCGACGAACGTCAGTTGTGTCCAGCGCTGGTCGCCGGAGAACCAGGCGATCGTGTCGGTTCCGGTCGTGAGCGGCTGTGTCGTCGTCATTTGATTCCCGTCGTGGCGATGCCCTTGATGATGTACTTCTGCGCGAAGAGGAAGAAGAGGAGGATCGGGACGAGCGAGATGAGCGACATCGCGAACATGATGCCGATCCCGCTCTGCGTCTCCGTGTCGACGAGCGACTTGAGCGCCACCGGCACGGTGTACAGCTTCGTCTTCGTCAGGTAGAGGAGCGGTCCGAAGTAGTCGTTCCACGTCCAGATGAAGGTGAAGATCGTCGTCGTGATGAGTGCCGGCTGCATGAGGGGCAGGATCACCGACCAGAAGATGCGGAACGGGCCGGCACCGTCGAGCATCGCCGCGTGGTCGAGTTCCCGCGGGATGGTGCGGATGAACTGCACCATGAGGAAGATGAACACCGCGTCGGTCGCGAGGAACTTCGGGATGAGCAGCGGGGCGTAGGTGTTGATCCACCCGAGCTCCGCGAACAGGATGTACTGCGGGATGATCAGCACATGGAACGGCAGCATCATCGTCATGAGGGTGAGGCCAAAGTACAGCTTGTTCGCTCGGAAGTTCAGTCGGGCGAGCGCGTACGCCGTCACGGAGCAGGAGAAGAGGTTCCCGACGATGGCCCCGACGGCGATGAGGCCGGAATTGAGGAGGAACGCTGTGAAGGGCGTCCCCAGGGAGTCCCATCCGTCCCGGTAGTTCGACAGCGTCACCTCGCTCGGGATGAGCCCCGTCTGCGACAGGATCAGGTTGCTCGGCTTGAAGGAACTCACCACCATCCACAGCAACGGATACAGCATCAGCAGCGCGAACACCACGAGGAGGATGTGGCGGACGATCCGTCGCGGTCGGCCGGCGTCCCGCTTGCGCCGGGTCGGCGTGGGATCGGGGTCGGCTGGCAGGGCGTCGAGGGTGGTACTGGTGATTGCCATCATTCGTCTCCGTAGTGCACCCAGCGGCGCGAAAGGATGAAGTTGCCCGCCGTGGCGATCGCAATGACGATCAGGAGGACCCAAGCCATGGCAGCGGCGTAGCCCATGTCGAAGTTCACGAAGCCCTCCTGGTAGATGTAGAGGGTGTAGAACAGCGTCGAGTCGAGAGGTCCACCCGTGCCGCCACTGACCACGTGTGCTTGGGTGAACGCCTGGAACGCGCTGATCATCTGCAGGATCAGGTTCAGGAAGATGATCGGCGTGAGCAGCGGGATGGTGATCGACCAGAAGCGTCGCACCCGGCCGGCACCGTCGACCTCGGCGGCCTCGAGGAGTTCGTCCGGGACCTGACGCAGCCCGGCCAGGAAGATCACCATCGGCGAGCCGAAGGTCCACACGTTGAGGATGATCAGCGTCCACGGAGCGGTCGCGGGGTTCTGCAACCAGCTGTCCGCCTCGATGCCGAAGAACCCGAGCACCGTGTTGATGAGCCCTGCGTCGCCGAACAGCTGGCGCCACAGGATCGCGATCGCGACGCTGCCACCGAGGAGCGAAGGCAGATAGAAGGCGCTCCGGTACAGGGAGAGCCCGCGGATCCCCTTGTCGAGGATGACCGCCAGGAAGAGCGCGAAGGCGAGTTGCAAGGGCACGGAGACGAGCACGTACAGGCCCGTCACCCGTGCTGACGCCCAGAACCGCTCGTCCCCCATCATGCGGGTGAAGTTGTCGAACCCGATGAACGACGGTGCGGTCAGGAGGTCGTAGTCGGTGAAGGCGAGGACGGCGGACGCGATCAGCGGTCCTGCCGTGACGGCGATCATCCCGAGCATCCATGGGAGGAGGAAGACGTGTGCGACCCAGCCCTGCCGCTGGTGGGAGGCCCGACGCCGCTTCCGTCCGGTCGTCGTCGTGGATTCGGCCGTCCCGGTCCGCGCCTCGGGCTCGCGTTTCATGGTGAGGGTCATCAGTCGCCCACCGAGGAGGAGACGGCCGAGACGAAGTTCGACGCGGCCTGTGAGACCGAGGTGTTCCCGAGGGTCACGCCCTCGAGTTCGCGGATCATCACGGTGCGCCATGAACCGGAGCCAGCGGGAGCCTCGTATCGGGGCCGCTGCTCCTTCGCCGCGATGTCGCGGGTGGTCGCGATCACCTTCTGCTCGTCCGGGGTGGCCGACGGCTCGTACTCGTCGAGGAGCGCCAGGCTCGGTGGCGCCCCGGCCGACAGCCCCACCAGCTTCAGCAGGTCGATCGAGTTGAGGTTGTAGCTCATCAGTGCTCCGGCCGCGTCGACGCGGTCGTCCTCGATCCCGGCGTACATCGCGAACCGGCTGAAGTAGGTGAAGTGGTACCCGGGCGTCGCATCGGCGAGTGCCGGGACGTCCCGCTGCCGGAACTCGTAGTCGGGGAACGCTGCGGCCTCGTCGACGATGTGGTTCGAGTTGGCGAAGGTGGCGAGGACCTTGGCGCCGGTGTCGGACCAGCCGGGCTCGATGCCGTCCTGCTCGCTGATGCTGGTGGTCGCGCCCGCCTTGCGGAGCTGCTCCCACCAGTCGATCCACGCGGCGACGCCGTCCTCGCTCGCGGCCAGTCTGCCGTCCTTCGACCACAGGTCCTCGCCACGCTGACGCAGGAACGACTCGAAGGGCATGTCGTGGTAGGCGCCGTAGGTGGTGCCCTTCCGGCCGGCGGCGTTGTTCTTCGAGTAGTCCGTGAGGAACTCGGCCAGGCTGTCCCAGGTGAGCGTCTCGGGGAGCGCGATGCCGTCCTCGTCCATGAAGGTCTGGTTGTATCGGAGGACCGGGGAGAACATCGACTTCGGCAAGGTGTTGAGCTCGCCGTCGATCCGGAACAGGTCGAGCTCCGCCTCGCTGAACGCCGAAAGGTCGAGGGTGCCGACGTCGTCGAGTGGCCGGTAGATCTTCGCGTCCCGGTAGGTCAACACCGCGGGCGAGGGGATCCAGAAGACGTCAGGAACGTCGCGCGCAGCCATCTGCGTGGTCATGCGCTCCTGGTAGGCGGTGTAGTCACCGAACTCGGGCTCGATCGTGACGTCGCTGTTCTGCTTGCTGAACAGGTCCATCCCGGCCAGATAGGCCTTCTGGCGTTCAGCGCCTCCCCACCAGGCGAACCGGATGGTGGTGGCACCGCCGGCTCCGGAACCGCCTCCGATGGAGCAGCCGGCGAGGGCGAACGCTCCGAGCGAGAGGGCGCCGACCCCGGCGTAGGTGAGGAATCGGCGTCGGCTGACGTCCTGCGGCATGTTCGACATGGTGTCCTTCTTTCGATACGGCGTTGTATGAGTGATGACGGTGGTGCGATGACGGCGTCCCCAGGACGCCGGTGTTCAGGCGAGGGAGTTCGGGTCGACGCGGTTGACGAGCGGCTCCTCGGTGACTCGACGTCGGAGGTTGTCGAGGAAGATCGCGGTTCCGCGATCGGCGGTGGCGGGCGTGGTGGCTCCGTTGTGCGGCGTCACCACCACGTCGTCGCGCGACCAGAACGGGGAGTCCGCCGGCAGCGGCTCGACCGTGTGCGCGTCGAGACCGGCTCCCGCGACGGCACCGGAGTCGAGGGCCGTCAGGAGGTCCGCGTCGACGACGATGCCCCCTCGGGAGACGACGACGACGGTGGCTCCCGGGCGGAGCGCAGACAGGACGCGGAGGTCGATCGCTCCGCGCGTCTCCACGGTGAGCGGGGCCGTCACGACCAGCACGTCGCACCGCCCGGCGAAGTCGAGGACCTCCTCCGGTCGGTACAGGCGATCGACGGCGGCCGGGGTGCGACCGACGTCACGACGGAGGCCGATGACGGTCATGTCGAAGGCGCTCGCGCGCGGCGCGAGGGCGGCGCCGATGTTGCCGAAGCCGTAGATGCCCATCGTCTTGCCGGCGAGCTCGCCGTGGACGAACCGGTCCCATCTGGCCCCGCGGGCGGCATCCGACCAGCGATGTCCGCCTCGGTCGAGCTGGAGGGCCAGCAACATCGCGTGCTCCGCGAGCGGAACCGCCCCGTTGCCCGCCGAGGACGTCACCGTGACGCCGCTCCCGCGGAGCACCGGTCCCACCTCGGACTCGACGCCGGCGGCCCAGGAGTGCACCCAGGCGAGCGCCGGCAGCCCGGGCAGCTCCTCGTCGCGCACCCGGCCTGCGATGATCGTGGTCGCGGGGTGGGCGGCCTCGTCGTCGAGGACGCGGACCTCGGGGAAGTCGCTGCGGATGCGCGAGCGCACGGCGTCCGCCTGGCCGCCGCGGATGAGGACCACCTCAGGCGTCATCCCGCTCACCTCCGTCCGGGACCACGACGACCGCTCCGTCCACGACCTCGACGATCTCGACGAGGAGATCGTCTCCGACCGTCGACACCGTGGCGTCGACGTCGCCGGCGGTCACATGGTAGACGCGGGTGCCGACGGCGTCGGCCGCCCTCCCGGGGAACCGCAAGCGGGTTCCACGGACCGGGACGGTGGGACCGAAGGAGTTCCGACGTTGACCGGAGTGGTTGAGCACGTGCACGACGAGACCCGCTCGGGAACGACCGACGGACACCTCCACGTGTTCGCTCGCCTCCACCCCCACCGTTCCATCCTCCCCGACAGCGTCGATCACGAGATCGGCGATCAAGTCACGGATGGCCGTGAGCCCGAGTTCGCGATACGCCGCGCCGACGGTCCACGGGACCTGCGTGGCCCGTCCACGACCGAGCGTGAACACCCCGCAGGCCGATACCGGTCCCACCACGTGACCGTGGGCCTTCTCGGGCGGTCCGTACGGTGCTCGCGGGACGAACTCGTGGCGCAGGCGGGCGTCGGAACGCCACGCCAGGGTGTGCAGCCGCCCACGCACGGGCACGAGGTCCGAGCCTTCGACCGACGGCCCACCGCCCCGTTGGACGTAGCTCGACTTGAGCGCCTCCGCGTCGTCTTCCAGCGACCGTTGCCGCGCTCCGGGGAGCCAGGCGACCACGGAGCCGTCCGCGTGGATGCCCGACCGCCCCGTCGCGACGACCCGCCCACCGGCGCGCACGAACGCCGCGAGAGCGGCGTCCTCCTCCGCGGTCGGCGCGATGAGATCCGGGAGGACCAGCACGCGGAAGCGTCCGAGGTCCACGACGGGCAGCGACTCCGCCGGCACGACGTCGACCGCGACGTGCCGCTCCAGCAGGGCGGAGAACAGGCCGCGGAACTCGGCGATCGACGAGTGATGCACCTCGGCGGGCGCCGCGAGCGGGTTCGGTCGGACGATACCCACGTCGGCCGCGGGCGCCAGTCCGGCGTACAGGTCGGCGTGATCCCGGTGGAAACGCGTCACGACCCCGGCCGGAGCGAGACAGGCGTAGTCGATGAGCCCGGCCGGCCCCATGATGTACGTCGACGGGTTCGCCCCGCGCGACACCGCCTGGAGGAGGTACTGCCCGAACATCTCCGGCTGTTCACTCGCCAGCCGGTACGGCATGTCGATGAAAGCCACGGCGTTCACCAGGACCGGTTTGCCCGGCTGCGCGACCCGGAACGCGCTCACCGACTCACTCGTCGCGTGTGGCCAGAGCGGGCGGCCGAGGGCGTTGTTCGCCTCGTGGAACAGGATGTCCGCCGAGCGGCCCAGGATGAGCCCGGCGTGGGGTGCTCGTTCGGCGATGTGCCCTCGGATGCGCGCCGTCAAGCGGTCGATGGTCGCCGCGGCGAACCGTTTCCACTCCAGGTAGCCGGGATCACCCGCGAACGACGGCAGCTGCTCGATCCCGGTCTCCCGGACGAAGGCCTCGGCGCAGGCGTCGCAGTGACAGACGCCGTGGACCCGTCCTCCGTAGTCGACCTCGTTGAACCCGAACCAGTTGAAGAAGAATCCGTCGACGGGATACGCGTCGAGGATCTCGTCGATGATGTCGAGCGACCGGTCCTGGTAGTACCCCGCGCTGGGGCAGACGCTCACCAGCCCCTCGTAGACCTGTCGTTCCCCACTCGGTGACCGGAAGCACCACTCGGGGTGCTCGTCGGCGACGCGCGCGGCGACCTTGGAGAAGTCCATGCGGGCGAGGAGTCGGACGCCACGACGATGCGCGGCTTCGATCGCGTCACCGACGAGGTCGCCCCCGGGGCGCTCCTCGAGCAGTGGGTTCCTCGACTGGAACGGCAGCGTCGACGGGAAGTGCGAGAGGATGCCTCCGACGTTGAGCAGCCAGACGCCGGCACCGTGCTCCTGGATGGCGTCCAGGACCGTCTCGACGTCGAGCAGCGCGTCGATCTCGCGCAGGTTCGTCTGGAACATGTCGAACGGCTCGTGCCACCAGCCCGGGCGGACGTCGGCGGTCTCGACGGCCGCGCGTGGTTCCGTGACGGTCATGCGCCTGCCCCGCCGTTCATCGAGCGGGCGAGCTCGACGAGCGCGGAATGGTCGGAACCGCCCTGGCCGCGGGCGACCACCGAGCGGAGCAGCTGTGCGACGAGTCCGGTCGCGGGAAGACCGACGCCGGCGGTTCGCGAAGCCACTTCGACGATCGCGAGGTCCTTCGCGTGGAGCTCGGACCGGAAGCCGGCGCGGAAGTCGTCCGCCAGGACCGAATCGGTCTTGCGTTCGAGGACGGTGCTGCCTCCGAGACCCTTGCGGATCACCGAGAGCGCCGTCTCCACGTCGACGCCCTGGGCCTCGAGGAAGACGACAGCCTCGGCGAGGGCCTGCAGATGGAGTGCGACGACCAACTGGTTGGCGGCCTTCACGACCTGGCCGCTACCGCTCGGGCCGACGTGCACCACCGAGGCGCCGAACGTCTCCAGGACGGACCGCCAACGCTCCAGGGTGGACGACTCACCACCGACCATCACGGAGAGGGTGCCCTCGCGCGCGCCTGCCTCACCACCGGACACCGGGGCGTCGAGCGCGCCGTGGCCCGCCTCGATGAAGGCGGTGGCCACATCACGAGCCGTCTCGGGTCGGATCGTCGAGAGGTCGATGTAGTCGGCCCCGTCGGCGAGGTGCGCGAGGATCCCGTCCGTGCCGAGCGCGACCGATTCGACGTCCGGCGAGTCCGGCAGCACCGTGATGACGAGTTCGGCACCGGTGACGGCCTCGGCGACGGAGTCGGCCACGCGGAGGCCGGCGTCCCGCGCGGCCGATCGGCTCGCATCGCCCCGGCTGAACCCCGTCACGTCGTGTCCGGCTGCGGCGAGGTGCTCCGCCATCGGGCGCCCCATCACGCCGAGTCCCACGAATCCGATGGTCGTCATCGTCTCTCTTCCTGTCGTTGTCGCCCGGTCGATCGAGCTATCGATATACCAAGACAAGAAGCGAGCTCCATCGCCCCGGCGTTGCGTTCGAGTATTTCGATATACCAAACTGGTGTCAAGCACCCCGATCGAAAAGGAACGAACAATGCAGTTCTCCGCAAACCTGTCCATCTTGTTCACCGAGGTGCCGTTCCTCGAGCGGTTCGCCGCTGCGAAGGCCGTCGGGTTCGTCGACGTCGAGTGCTGGTGGCCGTTCGCGACACCCGTCCCCGAGGAGGCGGAGCTCCAGGCCTTCCTCGCTGCGATCGAGCGGGCGGAGGTCTCGCTGCGGGCGATCAACCTGTACGCCGGCGACATGCCCGCCGGAGACCGCGGCGTGGTGTCGCACCCCGGGACCGAGCAGTTCGTCGCAGACACCGTCGACGTGGTGGCGACGATCGTCGAGGCGACCGGGTGTCGTGCGGTCAACGCGCTCTACGGCGTCCGGCCGGCAGGCGTCTCGCACGAGACCCAACTCGCCACCGCCGTCGCGAACCTGGCTCGTGTCGCCGAGCGCCTCGATCCGCTCGGCGTCCGGATCCTCGTCGAGCCGCTCACGAGGGGCGAGAACGGCGACTACCCGGTGACGACGATCGACGAGGCCCTGGAGGTGATCGATCGGGTCGACCACCCCGCCGTGCGTCTGCTCTTCGACGCCTACCACTTGCACAACAACGGCGCCGACGTGGTGCAGGACGTCGTGGCGTGGGCCGATCGCATCGGCCATGTCCAGATCGCGGACAGCCCGGGACGCGGCGAGCCCGGTTCCGGGACGATCGACTTCGACGCGTTCTTCACCGCGCTGGAGGTCAGCGGGTACGACGGGTTCGTCGGGTGCGAGTACCGACCGACGACCACGACAAGCGAGAGCCTGGCCTGGCTCACCGAGCTGCGCGGGGCTCAGGCCCCGGCGATGCGATCCGGGGCGTAGACGCGGTCCGCGGTGTCGTGGAAGATCGCCCGCTGCTGCGCCGCCGACAGTGACGCGGCGGCGCCGAGGTACGCGTCCAGGAGCCCCGCGTAGTCGGTGAACATCCCGTCGACCGGGAAGTTGCTGCCGAACATCACCCGATCGGCGCCGAAGAGCTCCACCAGCGTGAGCACGGGCTCACGCACGAGCTCGCTCGACCACGGGACCCCGGCGACGCAGAGCCCGGACGCCTTCACGACGACGTTCGCGTGCGCCGCGAGTCCGGCCATCGCCTCACGCCAGCCGGCCACCGTGGCCGGTTCGCGGTCGAGGAGGACGCCCGCGTGATTGACGACGATCAGTGTCTCGGGCACTTCGGCGGCGAGGTCCGCCGCCTCGTGGAGGTTCCACCAGGGCGTCTGGAGTTCGAAGTGGAGACCGTGCGTCGCGAGAGCCGCGTACCCGCGCCGCCACAGCGGGTCGCTCAGGAGCGTCCGACCACCGAGCCGCGCCTCGTCGGCGGTGGCCGGTCCCCCGGGCTTGTGACGCACACTGCGGACGATCGGCGAGGCCGCCTGGGCGGCGACGACCTCGGCGGCCGTCGGAGCGTCGAGCCACGCCTGCGCGGCCATCGCGCCCGGTACGCCGCCCTCGGCGGACAGCTCCTCGACGTAGCGCGTCTCGCCCAGCGGATCCGCCGGGTTCCATTCGGCCTCCATGTAGACGCTCGCGACGACGCCGAGACCGGCCGTGTCCTGCCGGTAGTCGGCGGGCAGGTAGCTCCGCTTGACGGCGCTGTAGTCGCCGTAGCGATGGGGGACGAGGACGTCGGGCAGCAGCCACGGGTACCGATTCCGCTCGAGGTCCCACACGTGGTGGTGCGCGTCGATCACGGGGCCTGCGTACCGGCCGGCCGCCAGACCCGACGACTCAGGCACGAGCCGGCTCCGCCGGCGTCGGCTTCGCGACCCCGGAGAAGTTGATCCTGAGCGATGCCGCGAGGTACACCGCGGCTGCGATGGCGAGGAAGACGAGCACCGCGGTGTAGCCACCGGTGATGTCGAGCAGCACACCCGCGACGATCGGCACGACGATGCCGGCAGACGTGCCGGCGAAGTTCATGACCCCGCCGACGAGTCCGACCTTCTCCTTCTTCGCGAGCATCGCCGGGATGGTCCAGTAGAGACCGCCGAAGAGATTGAAGAAGACGCCGATGCAGAGCAGGGTGACCGCGAGTGCTGCGTCGGTCACGAACGGGAGCGAGATCAACGCGATGAGGCTGAGCGCGCCGGAGCCGCCGAAGAGCAGTTTGAACGAGCGGTTCCGGCTGAAGACCCGCTGCAGCCGGTCCGCGAGGAACCCGCTGAGGATCTCCCCGAGGGCGCCGCAGAGGAAGATCAGGAAGGTCGCGAAGCCCATCGCCTGGAGGTCGAGCCCACGGGCGTTGCTCAGGTAGCTGGGTCCCCAGGTCACGAGGCCCCAGAACACCATCGCCCAACCGAAACGGCCGATGACCATCGCCGTCGCGTTACCCCGGGTCACGCCGGGCTTCTCGTCCTCTGGACCACCGGCGACCGTGATGAGGTCCACTTCAGCGCGGTTCACGAGACGGTGTTCACTCGGCAGGTTGCGGATGTACAGGTACACGCAGAACCCGATGACGACCGTGGAGACGCCGATGATGATGAACGACCACCGCCACGAGCCGGTCGCGGTGATGAGCCAGGCGACCAGGAGACCGCCGAAGGCCGCACCGAGTGGTGCGCCGGAGTCGATGAGCGTGACGCCGGACGCGCGACGCTTGGGCGGCATCCAGTTCGAGACGAGCTTGGATGCCGCCGGCATGTACGGCGCCTCGAAGGCACCGAGTCCGAGGCGCGCGAGGATGAGCATCACCCCGTTCACAGCGAGCCCGGCGAACGCGGTGAAGGTGCCCCAGACGGCCGAGGCGATGCCGATGATCCGCCGTGGACCGAAGCGGTCCGCGGCGAGACCGCCTGGGATCTGCATGAGGCAGTACGTCCAGAAGAATGCGCTGAGGATGACGCCCTGCATCGTCGGGGTGAGCTCGAACTCCCCGACGATGCTCGGCATCGCGACCCCGAGCGAACTCCGGTCGATCGAGTTGATCGTGTAGAAGAGGAAGAGGACGACGACGACGCTCCAGCGGATGTTGGTCGCACGACCGCCACCACGCTGCTGATCGGGTGCGTTCGCGGTTCGGCGGCTGTCGGCGGTCATGGACGGTCTCCTTCGACGGTGACGAGCTTGGGGATCTGGGCGTCGCCGCGGCGGGCCGAGCGGACGGTGAGGACGAGGACCGCGCCGAGGACCATGAAGCCGGCCGAGACGACCAGGGCGATGTTCGGGCTTCCGGTGGCGTCTCGGACGAAGCCGATGAGGTAGGGCGCGGCGAAGCCGGCCAGGTTCCCGGTCGAGTTGATGAGCGCGATGCCGCCGGCGAGCGCGGTGCCGGTGAGCATGGCGGTCTGGAAGCTCCAGAAGATCGCCGGGATCGCGAGTGCGCCGGCGTTGGCGAGGCTGAGGCCGATGATGCCGAGCACGGGGTTCGGACCGGCGATCACGCAGATCGCGAAGCCGATGAAGCTCAACCCGAAGGCCGCGGCGATGTGCTTCTTGCGCTCCTGGTGACGGTCTGAGCTGAAGCCGAAGACGACCATCGCGACCATCGCGGCGATGCTCGGGATGGCCGAGATGAAGCCGATCTGGAGCGTGCCCTCGACGCCGAGGCCCTGGATGAGACTGGGGAGCCAGAAGCTGATGCCGTACAGCGCGAAGTTGTAGGAGAAGTAGATGAGCGCGAGGAGCCAGATGATCGGGCTGCGGAACACGTCGCGCAGGGGGGTGTGCCCTGCGGGTGGACGCTCCGCTTCGAGCATCTCGCTCAGACGGGCCTTCTCGGCGTCGTCGAGCCACGGCGCGGTCCGGTGGTCCTCCCGGAGGAACTTCAGGATGACGAAGCCCAGGATGACCGTGGGGACCGCCTCGATGATGAAGAGCCACTGCCAGCCCTGCAGGTCGAGCGCCAGATGCGTGCTGTTCAGGATGATCCCGGAGAGCGGTCCGCCGACCACCCCTGAGAACGCGAGGGCGAGGTAGAACACGCCCCAGGCGCGGCCCCGGCGGCTCGCCGGGAACCACTGCGCCATGTAGAAGAGCACCCCGGGGATGAAGCCGGCCTCGGCGACACCCAGGAGGAAGCGCATGAGGTAGAACATCCACTCGGAGTCCACGAGGAACATCAGACCGGAGATGATCCCCCACGTGATCATGATGCGCGCGATCCACACGCGCGCTCCGACTCTCGCGAGGATGAGGTTCGAAGGGATCTCGAAGATGAAGTAGCCGATGAAGAACACGCCGGCTCCGAGGCCGTACACGGCGTCGGAGAAACCGAGGTCCGAGGACATCTCGAGTTTCGCGAAGCCGACGTTGACGCGGTCGAGATAGGACAGGAAGAACCCCATCATCACGAGTGGGAGGATTCTGAATGCGATCTTGCGGAACAGTTTGTCGTCGTTGACGCCCATGGGGTGGTCCTTCGGGTTGCTGCGGATCGGGGGTGGTGGTGCGGGTCAGTCGTCGAGCGGGACGCGGTACACCCGCGCTGCCGTCCGGGCGAAGAGCTGGTCGAGATCGTCGTCAGAGGCGCCCGACAGACCGCTGAGTACGGTGTCGACGACCTCGCCGAAGCTCGGAGCGGTCAGCGTGGCGACCGGGAGGTTCGAAGCGAACATCGACCGGTCGACTCCGAAGACCTCGACGGTCTCCGCGACGACGCGTTCGTTCGACTCGCGCTCCCAACGGTTGCGCGGCAGGCCGAGCTCGGACACCTTGACCGTGGTGTTGGGCAGGGCTGCGAGCGCGCGCATGCCCCGGCGCCAGACGTCGAGTCCGGCGTCGGACCGGTCGAGCGGCAGCCCGCAGTGGTTGACGATCACGGGGATCCCGGGCAGCTCGCGGACGACGTCCGCTGCCGCTGCGAGATGCCAGTAGGGCACCCGGAGGTCCCAGGAGAAGCCGTACCGCTCGAGTTCGGCGAGACCGGCGAGCCACACGGGGTCCTGCATCGTCCCCGGGGCTCCGGCGATCGTCTCGGCCTCCGCCGCGGTGGCCGAGGTCACGGGCTTCGAGCGGATGCCCCGGATGAGCCCGATCTCGGCGTGCTCGGCGAGCACGTCGCCGAGGTCCGGGCGAGCGAGGGACGCGTGGGCCACGGCCGCGGCCGGGAACCTCGGGTCTTCGCGGTGCAGGCGGTCCAGGAACCGGCTCTCGTCGACCTCCTGCTCACGGGAGCGTTCGGCCTCGACGTGGACCGTGCCGATGACGCGATACCCCTTCGTCGCCTCCCGGTACTGGGCGGGCAGGAAGGTGTGGAGCATCCCCGTGTAGTCGCCGAGGAAGAACCGGTCGTTGTACTCACCCTGGAGCCAGGGGTAGTAGCCGGGGCCCTCGAAGTCCCAGAAGTGGTGGTGCGCGTCGAGGATGCGGATTCCGCGAGGGTCGACATGCGTCATGCGCCGAGCTCCCGGCCGACGGCGAACGCGTCCCAGAGACGCTGGTCGAACCCGTCGATGTCCTGCAGGGTGATGAGTTCGCCGGCTGCGACGGGGCGGGCGAGCCTGGTGCGGTCGAGGAGGTAGAACGGCGCGACGTCGGGAGCGGTGTCGGCGGTCGCCCGGAGCACGGGTGCGACGCCGTCGATCTCGTGGTGGTGCCCGGCGACCTGGAGCGCCGCGCCCGCGGGGAGGTCGCGCTCGGCGCGGCCGGTGAGGGTCGAGTACTGCCGAGGCTCGGCGGGCACGCGGTGTCCGGACACCGCTTCGAGGACGGACAGCGGGGTCTCGACGCCCATCAGGTGGTATGGCGAGAAGATGCACGCGTATCGTCCGTCGCGGCTCACGACGTGCCCCTTCTGCCGCAGCGTCTCCCAGGTGGCGGCGTCGCCCGTCTCGACGATGACGAACTCACCCCCGGCGAAACTGGCCTCGCCCGGGAGCCGGAGCATGCTGAAGACGTCCGCGGCCCCGGTCCGGCCGAGGAGTCCCCCGTGCTCGCGGAGGGCGTAGACGTCGGCCAGTTCGTCGGGCCGGGCGACGGGGTAGTGCATGGTCTCGACGTCGGGCACGTGTCCCGAGTACTGGGAGACGACGGCCATCTCGCAGGAGTCGGCCGCGGCCGCCCGCTTGAACCCGGCGACCGCCTTCGCGCGGGCGTCGAGGGTCGCGGTGCGGTCGTCACCGAGGGTGAGCAGCTCGGCGAGTTCCGGCGCGTGCAGCTCGGCGTCGAGCTGACGGACGACACCGGTCGATGGATCGAAGACGAGGTCGTACTCGCTGGACTTGCCGACCGCGACGACCGGCAGGCCGACGGCCTTCACCCATCCGAGCAGCGCGAGCAGGTTCGCAGGCTGATCGCCCATTCCAGGGAGGTAGGCGACACCGGCTTGCTTCGCCCGATCGGCGAGGTACACCCCGGACAGGCTCTCGACCTCCTTGCTCACCATGATGACGTGGCGGCCCTGATCGATGGCACGCTCGGCGAACGTGAACCCGGCCCGGGTGCTGCCGGTGGCCTCGACGAGGACGTCATACGCCTCCGCGGTGAGGAGCTCGATGTCGTCGACGAGCGCGAGCCGGCCGCCCGCGACGGCGTTGGACACCTCGACCGCATCGCGACAGATCGACCAGGAGGTGTCCGGGTACCCGAGCTCGTTCAGCAGCGATGACGCCGCTTCGAGGTCGAGGTCCACGAGAACGGAGGCGCGCATGGTCTCGAGTCGCTTGAGCTGCGCGAGGAAGGTCCGACCGAACCCACCGCTCGCGCCCGTGATGGCGACCGCGATGGGTCCGCCGTCGGTCTTCGTGATGATTGAAGCTGCTGGGTGAGACATCGTGTGTCGGGTTCCTCTCTGAACGACGGCGCGCGAACATCACGCTTCACATCGATTCACACAAACTATGACTGATTTATACTATTGTCAATTATCGACACAGATATTCACACCGACGCGGGCCGTGACCAACCCACCACCGCGCGGAGGACGAGAGGCACCGGATGACCCACCTGGGCGGTATAGCCGACGATTTCACGGGAGCGACCGACCTCGCGACCAACCTCGCCGGACACGGCTTCGACGTGGTCGTCGTGACCGAGCGCGGACTCGACGCCATCGAACAGGATCCGAGCGTGCGCGCACGCCTGAGCGAGTACGAGGCGGTCGTCGTGGCGTTGAAGACGCGGACCGCCCCCGTGTCGGCGGCCGTCGACGCCTCACTGCGGGCTCTCGGAGCGCTGCGCACGCTCGGCGCGGAACGCATCTACGACAAGTACTGCTCGACGTTCGACTCCACCGACGCCGGCAACATCGGACCGATCCTGGATGCACTCGCCGAAGCCCTGGAGATGGACCGGACCGTCGTCGTCCCGTCCTTCCCCGACAACGGGCGCACCGTCCGCGACGGCATCCTGGAGGTGCACGGCGTCCGGCTCGAGGATTCGTCCATGCGCACGCATCCCCTCACCCCGATGACACGGTCACGGGTCTCCGAGCTGCTGCGCCCGCAGACCACCCGCACGATCGCCGAGATCCACACCGCGACCGTCGACGCCGGCGCAGGAGCGCTGCTCGAGGCCATCGCGGCCAGCGACGCCGACTACCTCGTCGTCGACGCGACGTCCGACCACCACCTCTCGACCATCGCGGCGGCGACCGCCGACGCACGACTCATCTCCGGCGGGTCCGGTCTCGCCCTCGGGCTCGAACCGCAGGCGCCGCGGTCCGCCGCGCCGATGGCGGTGACCGTCGGCCGCCGGCTCATCCTCGCCGGGAGCGCCTCGAGCGCGACCCAGGGTCAGGTCAGGCACGCCGCAGAGCGCATGCCGCACCGGAAGGTCGATGTCGGAGCGCTCGCCATCGACCCCGACGGCGAGCTCGACGCGATCGCCGCCTGGGCGGTGCAACAGCCCGAGGACGGCCCGGTGCTCGTCCACGCGGTGGCCGATCCCGCGGACGTGGTCTCCTCCCCCGAGGCCGCCGCGGCGGTCGAACGGCTGCTGTCCGCGCTCGCCGTGCGTCTCGTGGGCGCGGAGGCGGGCTTCACCCGGCTCGTCGTCGCCGGCGGCGAGACCTCCGGCGCCGTGGTGTCGGCACTCGGCCTCGACGAACTCGTCATCGGACCGCGCATCGCTGCCGGGGTCTGTTGGGCGTCGGGCGTCACCGACCGGGCCGGTACCGGCATCGCCGTCAACGTCGCCTTGAAATCGGGGAACTTCGGTGACGAGGACCTCTTCTCCGCCGCCTGGAAGGAACTGCACGCATGAGCCTCGGCCTCCACGATCCCGTGTCCGCCACCAGGACCCAGCTCGCGTCCGACCTCGTCGCCGCGGGCGCCGCCGTCGTCGCCGCCGGGCTCAGCCCGGGCAGCAGCGGCAACCTCAGCGCTCGCGCGACCGACGGCACCATACTCATCACGCCAGGTGGTGCCGTTCTCGGCGCACTGGACCCGGACCGGCTCGCGGTGCTCGACGCCCACGGCGAATGGGTCGGCGGCGACAAGCCCTCCAAGGAGGCGTCGTTGCACCTCGCGCTCTATCGCAAGAACCCGGAGCATCGCGCCATCGTGCACGTCCACTCGCCGCAGGCCGTCGCCGCCTCCTGCCTCGAGCCGTGGGCTCCGCACAGCGCGCTCCCGCCGCTCACTCCCTATTTCGTCATGCGCGCCGGCCAGACCCCGCTCGTCCCCTACCGCGCGCCGGGTTCGCCGGAACTCGCCGATCTCCTGACCGTCCTCACGTTCCCGTTCCACGCTGCGCTGCTGCAGAACCACGGGCAGCTCACGAGCGGACGCGACCTCGCCACCGCCATCGACGCGGCGATCGAGGTCGAGGAGGCGTCGCGCATCACCCTCATGACCGCCGGTCAGCGACGTCGCCTGCTCGACGAGGCGGAGATCGCGGACCTCACCGCACGTTACGGATCGTCGTGGACGCCCGACAGCCGATAACGTGGACCGCACGCCGACGGATGACGAGGAGACGATGACCACCGACACCGGAGATCTCGCCCATCTCATCCCCGAGCAGCGACGCGAGCTCATCGTCAAACACCTGCGACGCGAGCAGGTCCTGAGCTTCCCCCAGCTGGCGAGCCTGCTGGAGGTCAGCCACATGACGATCCGGCGCGACGTCGCGGCGCTCGAGGAGGAGGGCCGCGCGCTCTCCGTCCCGGGTGGCGCGAAGATCGCCAGTCGTCTCCTCGCCGAGCCGAGCCACGCCGAGAAGGCGCTGGTCGACGCCGGCGAGAAGAGCGCGATGGCCGCGGCGGCCGCGGAACTCGTGACCGACGGGTCGACGATCTACCTCGACGCCGGCACGACGATGCTCGCGATGGTGCCGCATCTCGCCGTACGCCGGGATCTGACCGTCGTGACCAACGACTTCGCGATCGTGCGCGAACTCATCGACCACCCGTCCATCGAACTCATCAGCGTCGGGGGACGCGTCGACCTCGCGAACCAGTCCACCGTCGGGCGACTCGCCGCGGAGATGATCCGTCAGCTCGCCGTGGACGTGGCCTTCGTCTCCACGAGCTCGTGGGACCTGAAGCGCGGGCTGACCACTCCCGCGGAGTCCAAGGTCGAGGTGAAGCACGCGGCCATGTCGGTCTCGTCCGAGAACGTCCTCGTCGCCGGGAGTTCCAAGTACGGTTCCTTCGCCAAGTACAAGGTCGTCGACCTCTCCCGGTTCGACCTCATCGTCACCGACTCGGGTCTCAGCCCGAACGTCGCATCGGGCATCCAATCGCTCGGGGTGACGGTCCGACGCGTCGACTGAGCGCGTCACTCCGACAGGACGCCGGGCATGGTCCACACGGTGGACTCCCCCGGGACCGAACCGGCTTGGAGGGAGCCCAGCACGACGGCGTCGTGTTCCGCCTCGAGCGGGAACGGCTCGGTCCCGAAGTTCGTCAGGACCTGCCAACCGTTCGGCCGCACGAATCGGACGACGTCCGGCCGCCCCGTCTCGATCCACTCGAGGCGCTCCTCGGTCTGCAGCAGTCGTCGCAGCCGGAGTGCCTCACGGTAGAGCGAGAGCGTCGAGTTCGGATCCGCAGCCTCGACATCGACCGCGTACTCGGCGAACCAGGTCGGTTGCGGCAGGTGCGCGACCGCACCTCCGAATCCGAACGACGGACCCTGCGCCGACCAGGGCAGCGGTACGCGGCAGCCGTCGCGACCCAGCCCGTCGTACTCGCCGCCGCGGAAGAACGCGGGGTCCTGGCGCTGCTCCGCGGTGATCGCGGCGACCTCCTGCAGACCGAGCTCCTCGCCCTGGTAGAGGTAGGTGCTCCCGGGAAGCCCGAGGAGCAGGAGCGTCGCCGCTCTGGCGCGTCTGAGGCCCTGGTCGCGATCGATGTCGGACTCGGGACCACCCGCCGCGACCCACTCGGTGCCCTGCTTCACCGGCCGCCCGGCCAGGGGTGGGAGTCCGTACCGCGTGGCGTGACGGGTCACATCGTGGTTGGACAGCACCCACGTCGTCGACGACCCCGTCTCCGCCGCCTGTGCCAGGTTGTCGGTGATGACCGTGCGGAACTCGGCGGCATCGAAGTCCGCCTCGAGCAGGTCGAAGTTGAAGGCCTGGCCGAGTCCCTCCGCCGATGCGTACTTCGCCCGACGCTCGGGCGAACCCACCCACGCTTCGGCGACGGCGGTGCGCGGCGGGTCGTACTCCTCGAACACCCGCCGCCACTCGGCGTACACCTCGTGCACGTCGTCGCGGTCGAGCAGCGGATGGTTGCCGTCCTGTGGCATGAGATCCAGTTCAGCGCGACTCGGCAGCGGCTCGGAGAGATCCTTCGTGAGCATGTGCGCGACGTCGATCCGGAAACCGTCCACGCCGCGATCCGACCAGAACCGCAGGGTCTTCAGGAAGTCGGCGCGGACCTCGGGGTGGTCCCAGTTGAGGTCCGGCTGCTCGGTGGCGAAATTGTGGAAGTACCACTGGCCGTCCTCGACCCGCTCCCAGGCGGGGCCGCCGAAGACCGACTCCCAGTCGGTGGGCGGTTCCTCGCCTGATGCGCCCTTCCCCTCGCGGAAGACGTACCGGTCGCGAGCCACCGACCCGCGACCGGAGGTGAGCGCCTCCTGGAACCACGCGTGCAGGTCCGAGGTGTGGTTCGGCACGATGTCGACGATGACCCGGATACCGCGCTCGTGCAGTGCGACGATCAGTTCGTCGAAGTCCTCCAGTGTGCCGAGCCGGGGGTCGACGTCGCGGTAGTCCGCGACGTCGTACCCGCCGTCGGCCAGCGCCGAGGGATAGAACGGACTGAGCCAGATCGCGTCGATCCCGAGCTCGGTGAGGTAGTCGACCCGGGAGCGGATGCCCGGCAGGTCGCCGAGACCGTCCCCGTCCGCGTCGGCGAAGCTCCGCGGGTAGATCTGGTACACGGCGGCCTGACGCCACCAGGTGGCGTCGGCCGTCCGCCGGGCGTCGGCGGAGTCGGTGTCGGTGTCGACGAGTGGTGCGTCGGTCATGACGGCGTGGTCCTCGGGCTTTCTCGTGGTGGATGGGTCCGGTGTCGGTCGGTCTGTCGGACGGGTCACCCCTTGACAGCACCCTGGGTGACGCCCGACATCACCCAACGCTGCGCGAACAGGTAGGCGATGATCGCGGGGGCCATCGCCATCAGGTACGAGGCGAAGGCGACGTTGTAGTTGCTGCTGAACTGGGTCTGGAAGAGGTTCTGTCGCACCGGGAGGGTCTGGAGCCCCGCGTCCGAGATGATGAGCGACGGCATCATGAAGTCGTTCCAGGCGTAGAGGAACGCGAAGATGCCGACTGTGGCGCTCATGGGAGCCAGCAGCGGGAAGATCAGCTTCCAGAACGTCTGCCAGGTGCTCGCACCGTCGATGCGCGCACTCTCCTCGAGTTCGATCGGGATCGACCGCAGGAAAGCCGTGAACAGCAGCACGCTGAAACTCAGCTGGAACATCGTGGCGAGGATGATCACCCCGAACGGGTTGTCGAGTCCGACACGACCGGTCAGCTGGATCTGCGGCAGGGCGACGACCGGGAACGGGATGAACATCGCGGCGAGCAGGTAGAAGAACGAGAAGCGGAACAGTCGGCGATCCCAGTTGCGCACGATGGCGTACGCGGCGAAGGAGGCCAGGACGATCGTCGCGACGACGGTCCCTGCGGTGACGAGGAGCGACATCGCGAAGCCGACCGGGAACTTCGTGAGGGTCCACGCCTGGACGAAGCCGTCGATGCTGAACGGTGCCGGGAGCGAGAAGGCGTTGCCGTCGACCGACTGGGTGTCGGTCTTGAACGCCATGGAGATCGTCACGTAGAGCGGGAGCAGGACGGTCACGGCGCAGAGCAGCAGGATGATCGTCGTCGACCAGCTCACCCGCTCTCCCCTGGTCCGTTGCTTCGGGGTGGCGTTCGCCGTGGTGATGGACTGGGTGCTGAGCACGGTTGGCGTGGCCATCAGAGTGCGTTCCTTCCGCGCGTCGCCGAGAGTTGCACGAGGGCGATGATGATCGTGATGATGAAGAACAGGGTGGCCGTGGCCATCTGGTAGGCGTAGTCACCGGTCTGGAACCCGCGGATGATCGTCATCGAGATGCTCCGTGTGGAGGTGCCCGGGCCACCGTTGGTCAGGCCGACGATGATGTCGTAGGCGTTCAGGTAGTTCTTGAAGCCGAGGATCACGTTGATCACGACGTAGCCCATCACCAGCGGCAGGGTGATCCGCAGCAGCTGCTGGCGCTTGTTCGCGCCGTCGAGCGACGCCGCCTCGTAGACGTCACCGGGGACCGCGAGGAGACCCGCGATGTAGATGAGCAGCGTGCCGGGGATCGACTGCCATGCCGTCACGATCACGATGCCGAGCCAGGCGAGGTCCGGGTTCGAGAGGATGCTCGTCTCGAGGAACGGGATCCCGAGCGCCGAGCCGGCGGCCGGCACCGAGTTCATGAAGAGGAACTGGAACACGTAGGCGATGATGATGCCCGAGATGACCATCGGGATGACGAAGATCCCGCGAAGTCCCATCTTGAAGCGGATCTTCGCGGTCAGGCCGACCGCGAGCAGGAACGCGATGACGTTCACCGCGATGACCGTCACGAGCGAGAATCCGAAGGTGAAGAGGAAGCTCGTGAGGATGGCCGGATCGCTGAACGCGGCGATGTAGTTCGTGAAGCCGATGAACTCCCAGTCGCCGATCCCGATGGAGTCGGTGAAGCTGAAGAAGATGCCGACGACGCCGGGGAGCGTGATCGCGAGCGTGAACAGGATGACGGCTGGGAACAGGAAGAAGTAGTAGATCGGTTCGACCCGTTTGGTGCTGCGTCGGACCTTCGGGTTGCCCCCGGTCACGATCGATGTGGTGGCGCTCATTCGGAACCCTCCTTGCTCGCGACGGGCGGCTGTCGGAACGCGAGTCGTGCCCAGTCCGCGTCCATGGTGCGGAGCATCGACGCCGCGTCGGTGCCGAGGACCAGCGACTGCGCGTAGTTCTCGGTCGGGATGGCGCGGGGGTTGAGCACGCCCGGGCCCTGGTAGAACGCGCCGTCGTCGTAGTACGGGATCATGCCTGCGACTCGCGGGTCGTCGGGAGCCTTGCCGTCGTCCGTCGGGACGAACCCGAGCTGCGACTCGTTGTAGGCCTGGATGACCTCCGGCTGGAACAGGTACTCGAGGAAGTCGCGGGCACCCTCGGGGTTCTTCGCCTCCTCGGGGATGATGGTGACGAGGTCGAGGTTCACCCGGACCTTGAGGTCCTTCGGGTCTTCGGTCATCGGCAGCGGGAAGGTCCCGAGGTCGAGGTCCGGTGCGGTGAGTGCGATCTGGCTGAACGCCCACGGGCCCTGCAGATACATGGCGCCCTTGCCCTCGGCGAAGGCGACGTTACCGGCGTCGTAGGTGCGACTCGGCGCATCGGCCTGCGTGTACTCCTTGGCGAGCAACTGCATCTTCTCGACGGGCTCCAGGAAGTCCTTCTCGAAGGAGACCGGAGCATCCGGTCCGACCTCGGTGCCTTCCTCCGCGAGCCGGTCGTAGAAGTCGGGGATGTCGACGGCGCCGCCGACCGAGTAGTCGAACCAGCCCTGGTTGGCGGTCCAGGCATCGGCGAACGTCGCGTAGAACGGCGCCACGCCGGCCGCCTTCAGCGTGTCGGAGACGGCGATCAGTTCACTCCACGTCGTCGGCACCTCGAGGCCGTACTCGGCGAAGATCGTCTTGTTGTAGATGACGGAGGCGGCCATCACCGAGTAGGGCAACGCGCTCGTGCGTCCCTCGCAGACGCCGTACTGGTCGAGCAACGGCTGGAGGTCGTCGCGGATGGACGCCGCCGCCGTGGTGTCGGACAGGTCGGAGAGCGCGCACCGTTCGACGAAACGCGACACCTCGTGGTTGTAGTTCGAGAGCATGAGGTCCGGCGGGTTGCCACGGACGAAGCTCGCCGCGAGCGGATCTGGCCCCGAGGTGTCCATGACGACCTCGTATCGCTGCTGCGAGGCGTTGTAGTCCTCGACGGCCTGGTTCATGAAGGTGAACGCCTCACGCTTGCTGAACGTGAAGTGGATGGTCTCCCGGCCATCACTCGAGCAACCGACGAGGACGCTGGCCAGGAGCGCCACACCCGCCACTCCGGCCGTGGCGCGTATCGCGCGTTTCAGTGGGTTCGACATCATTGTCCTTCCGCGGAGCCCTCGATGGATCCGCTGACTAAATACAGAGAGTAAATCAACTGATGACGGAAACTCTGCCATCCGTTCGACGTCTGGTCAAGCACCGGTTCCGTCACGACAGCCACGGGTCGGACACCGTGATCGTTCACGGTCCTGCGCGCCGTGCCGCTCTCCCCCGGCTCGGCATCCGCGCGCGACCTCGGATCGTGGATATCGTTGTCGGTCATGGAAGCGACGACGACGGAGCGGGCAGTGGAGCCGCGCTCCTCCAGCATCACCGCCGTCCTCGATCACGCCTGGGCGTCGTCCGCGTTCACCGCAGCGGACATCATCACCGCGACCGGCTTGTCACGATCGACGGCGATCACGCTCTCCGACGAGCTCATCGGACTGGGTTGGCTGACGGAGCTCGATGACGCACGTCAGGCCGGTGCCGCCTATCGGAAGGGTCGACCCGCCCGTCGCTACGAGCTGCGCCTCGATGCCGGGATCGTCGTCGGTGTCGACGCCGGAGCCCACTCCATCACCGCCATCGCCGCAGACCTGCGCGGTCGGGAACTCGCGAGGTCGCACCACACCGTCGATCCGGCGGCCACCGCTGAGGCACGGGTCGACGCCGTCGACGCGGCGATCGACGAGGCCGTGCGGCAGAGCGGTACGAAGCCGCCACTCTGCATCGTGCTCGGCGTCCCGGCCCCCATCGACGCGCTCGGGCGGTCCCCCGAGGGCAACGTCTTCTGGGATCGGATGAACCCTCGGCTCGGTGAGCGCATCCGCGACCGCGGCTGCGCGGTCGTCACCGACAACGACGCGAACCTCGCCGCCGTCGCCGAGGGCGCGATCGGTGCCGGCGTCGGCGTCGACTCCTACATCACGGTGGTCACGGGCGAGCGGCTCGGCGCCGGATACGTCGTCGACGGTCGCCTCGTCCGCGGTCGCGGCCGGGCGGGCGAGCTGCACCTCCTCGATCTCGTCGACGGCGTCGGCTCATCGCGAGGCATCGCCGCGCTCCTGCGCGATTGGGGTCGCGAGTACCGCGAGAGCGGCGGGCTTCCGGAGAGCAGCCAGCTCAGCCGCATACCGGTCGCGCAGGTGGATGCGCAGTCGGTCCTCGCTGCGGCGCACCGGGGCGACACGGTCGCGCTCGACCTGGTGCGCCGGATGGGTGATCGCATCGCGCGGATGAGCGCCATCCTGGGCGGGTTGCTCGACGTGGAGTGCATCGTGTTCGCCGGTGGGATCGCCCCGTCGATGTCGCAGCTGCTCGCGGTCGCGTCGGAGCGTATCCCCGGCTACATGAGCGCTGAACCACCCCAGCTCGTCGCGTCGGAACTCGGCGCCGACATGGTGGCGCAGGGCGCGGTCGCGACCGCGATCGACGACGTGCGTCGCAACGCACTGCGGATCGACCTCGCCCGACCAGTACGCTGACGTCGTAGCCAGCCGGAGGGAGCACCATGGCCGATGCGATCGTCCTCGTGTCAGGGGGTGCGGCCGTGACCCCGTTCACGAGTCCGGACCATGCCGCCGGGTCCGGCCTCGCCGCCGGGAACACCCTCACCGCGCTGCGTGCCCACCTGCTCGGGCGCGAGGTTCCGGTCTTCACCGCACCGGCACGCATCGGTGCCGGGGAGGTGCACGAGGACAGGGGTTGGCAGGGGTTCGCCGACGTCCCGATCGTGCTTCCCGCCGCGGTGACCGTCAACGCCGTCGGTGGGATCGACGCCGGCGGGACAAGCCTGGGCGCGTTCCTGCGGTGGCTGTCCGAGGAACACGGCTTCGGGAGCATCGACCTCGTCGCCCACTCCATGGGCGGTCTCTTCTCTCGTGCCGCGATCCGCGAGCTGCGCGACTCCGGCCCGTCGATCGGCCGGCTCGTCACCCTCGGCACCCCCTGGGAGGGGTCGCTCCTCGGCGACGTGCTCACCGGCGAGGTCTCGGTCCACGACGCCCACGGCGATGCGGGGACCGCGACGATCCTCGAACGGTCGAGGGGCTATGCCGCCGAGCATTCACAGGGCGCTGCCGACGAGGTCTCCCGCCGGTTCCTGCGCGAGTGGAACACGACGCAGCTCGGGTTCCTCGACGACGTCGCCGTCACCGCAGTCGGTGCGGGTCACTTCCACACGGCAGCCGAACCGCGACAGCTGTGGCCACACGACGGTCTGGTGGCCCTGCGAAGCGCCCGAGCCGACGACGTCCCGGTCGACGTCCTCCCCCGCGTGGTCCGCCGTTCCTTCGAGGACGACGTCCACAGCATCTTCTTCGCCGACGCCTTCGACCTCCCATGGGAGCGCGCGCTCACCTGGGATCCCGAGGTCTTCTCCGTGGTCGACACCGCCCTCGCGTCCTGAGCCGGCATCGACGTCCGTGCGAGCGGACCACCCATCGGGAATATACCCCGGAGGGGTACTGTTCGGGCTGAAGGACGAACCCGAGGAGTGCTCATGAGCGACCACACCCACCACGGCCACGGCCACGCATCCGACAATGCGACCTCCTGGCGGATGGCCGCCACCGCCACCCTCCACTGCCTCACCGGTTGTGCCATCGGCGAGGTGCTGGGCATGGTGATCGGCACCGGCCTCGGACTGCACAATCTCGGGACCGTGGTGCTCTCGATCGCACTGGCGTTCGTCTTCGGTTACGCGCTCACGATGCGCGGCGTGCTCCGCGCGGGCCTGTCCTGGCGCGCCGCCATCGGTGTCGCGCTGGCCGCGGACACCGTATCGATCGCGGTCATGGAGATCATCGACAACACCGCGATGCTCGCCATCCCCGGAGCGATGGACGCCGGCCTCACCAGCGGCCTCTTCTGGAGCTCCCTGGTCGCCGCTCTCGCCCTGGCCTTCGTCGTCACCACACCGGTCAACCGTTGGTTGATCAGCCGGGGCAAGGGGCACGCCGTCGTCCACGAACTCCACCACTGACGTCCCTCGGCTTGTCGGCCATCAGGCGATCCCGACGCCGACCGCCAGTCCCTCCAGGACGTCCGCGAGCGCCACCGCACCGGCCTCCGCGTCGGCGTCTTCGGCGTACTCCTCCGGCGAATGGGAGACACCGGTCGGGTTCCGGACGAAGAGCATCGCGGACGGTGCGTGGGACGCGAGCACTCCGGCGTCGTGCCCCGCGCCGGTGCCGAGCACGGGCGCCTCCGGCAGCATCGTTTCGAGGCGCCCGCGGAGGAACGGGTCGAAGTCGGTCGTGGCGCTGAACGACTCCTCGGTGATCGCGGCCACGCATCCCTCCTCCGCTGCGACGAGCGACAAGCGTTCGGTGATCGCCGCCACGATCGCGGCGGTCACGACGTCGTCGGGATGACGGACGTCGATCCAGAAGTCCACGCTCGATGCGATCACGTTCGTGCCTCCCGGCAACGGGAGCACCCGGCCGACGGTCGCCCGAGCGTCCGGCGTGGCCCGTCCGATCGTGCGGATCTCGGTGATCATCCGCGCAGCCGCGACGAGCGGGTCCCGTCGATCCTGCATGAGCGTCGTCCCCGCATGGTTCCCTTCACCGCGGATCGACGCCCGCCACCGTCCATGGCCCAGGACGTTCGAGCCGATCGCGACCGGGCGATCGAGGTCGACCAGCGCCCTCCCCTGCTCGACGTGGAGCTCGACGAACGCGTCGATCGCTCCGAGCCCGCCCGGATCCGGGCCGACACCCCGTGGGTCGACACCATTGCGTGCGAGGACCTCGGCGAACGTGTCGCCCTCCACGTCGCGCAGGGCCAGCGCCCGCTCCGGACTGATCGCACCGGTGAGGAGCCGCGAGCCGAGGCAAGCGACGCCGAAGCGCGAGCCTTCCTCCTCCGGGAAGACCGCGACGACGATCGGCTTGGCCGGCTCGAAGCCACGCGAGCGTAGGTGATCGATCGCGACCAACGCCGATGCGACCCCGAGTGGTCCGTCGTAGGCGCCACCACCGGGGACCGAGTCGAGATGGCTCCCGGTGACCACCGCACCCGCCGTCGAACGTGACGGCACATGCCACCAGGCGCGGATGACCCCGTTCCCGTCGACGTCCACGTCGAGGCCACGGCGCCCGGCCTGACCGACGAACCACTCCCGCAGCTCGAGTTCGGCCGTGGAGTAGACGGGCCGCGAGTAGCCTCCCCGACGCGCATCCCGACCGATCCCCGCGATCTCGTCCAGGAGGGAGACCACGGTGTCGCGGGTCACCGGACCGCTGCCAGGCTCGGCCGGAACATCGCCGGCACGGCGTCTCGACCCTCGACCAGCGCGAGGGCGTACTCGCCGATGAGCGGGGCGAACTTGGCACCGTGGCCGGAGCAGGGCGCCAGGACCGTGATCCCGTCGACCCGGTCGATGACGAAGTCCTCCGTCGGGGTGTTCGTGAACAGGCAGGTCGTCTCCGCATACGGTTCCGGGACGAGGCTCGGGAGGAAGTCTCGGACGTAGGCGACGACCCGTCGGCGGTTCGCGTCGTCGACGACGCCGTCATGATCCGCGGCCGAGGGGATGCGCCTGCCGCCGTTGTACTCGGCGACCTTCTGTCCACGCCACTCGGCGTCGCGCCCGCCGGGGAGCCCGTAGACCTGCATCCGCTCGGACTTGTGGATGAAGGTGGGCCACACCGATCCGGATCGCGCCGGGTCTTCCGCGTCGACGCCGATCCGGTCCCGATACGGGAAGTGGTACGCCTGCTCCTGACGGACCTCGAGGGCCGGGAACGCGTCGAGGAACCCTCCCGGCAGCGCGAGGTCGCCGAGCAGGTCCGGAAGCCAACCCCCGGCTGCGACCACCACCTGCTCCGCATCGAACGCCCTCCCCCCATATCCGAGCACCCGGTACCCGGTGGCAGTCCGCTCGACCCGCTCGACCGGCAAGTCGTTCAGGACCGTGGCCCCGGCGCGGACGGCGGATTCGAGCATCGCCATCACCGACTGCTCCGCGTCGATCACGCCGGCTCCCGGATGCCACAGGGTGGGCGTGTCGAAGCCGATGTCCCAACGGGCACTGGCCTCGTCTCGGGAGAGCAGCTCGTGATCGATGCCGTGCTCGGCCAGCACCGACGCGAGGTGCTCCGGGCGACGGGTCGTCCCGAAGTCGAGCGCACCCGTCCGCGTGATCAGTGGACGCCCGTGCTCCAGGCCGAGCTCGTCCCACCCTGATGCCGCCGCGAGGACGAGACGGGTGTAGGACGCCTCCGGGTAGGCGTAGCGGAAGATCCGGGCCGATCCGTGGGACGATCCCCACTCGTTGGCCGGACGACTCCGCTCGAGGACGGTGACGTCGTGCCCGGCCTGGGCGAGGCGCCAGGCCGCCGCAGCACCGGCGAGCCCGGCTCCGACGACGATGACACTCGTCATGCGCGTGCTTCCAGGTCTTCGTCCTCGTAGGCGCGCTCGGCGTGGGCGTGCTCGTCGATCCCGGCGACCTCGTGCTCCTCGGGGATCCGCAGACCGATGGTGATCTGGATCAGCTTCGCGATCACCCAGGTGACGATGAACGAGTAGGCGAGGACCGCGACGGTCGCGATCGTCTGCACGCCGAGCAGTTCGAATCCGCCGCCGTACAGCAGGCCGGAGCGTCCGTTCGGAGCCGCATCCGTCGCGAACACCCCGATGAGGAGCGTCCCAATGATGCCCCCGACGAGGTGGACCCCGACGACGTCGAGGGAGTCGTCGAACCCGAGCCGGAACTTCCACTCGATGGCGAGGCAGCAGACGACGCCCGCGATGGCCCCGATGATGATCGCGCCGATGGGCGAGACGGCGCCGCAGGCGGGGGTGATCGCCACGAGGGCGGCGATGATCCCCGATGCGCTGCCGAGGCTCGTGACCGCTCCGTGGCGGAGTCGGTCGACGATGGACCAGCCGATGAGGCCGGCACAGGCCGCGACGGTGGTGTTGAGGAACACGACGCTCGCCGCGTTGCCGGCTGCCAGCGCCGAGCCGGCGTTGAAGCCGTACCAACCGATCCAGAGCAACCCGGCGCCGACGAGGACGAGCGGGCGGTTGTGCGGACGGAGCTTGCCGCCCCAGTCCTTGCTCTTGCCGAGCACCAGGGCCAGTGCGAGCGCCGCGACTCCGGCGTTCATGTGCACGGCCGTCCCACCGGCGAAGTCGACGGCACCGAGGGTGTTCGCGATCCATCCACCGGCCGCCGTGTCGTTCGAGAAGGCGAACACCCAGTGCGCGACCGGGAAGTACACGAGCGTCGCCCAGAGCCCGGCGAACAACAACCAGGCGCCGTACTTCATGCGGCCGGCGGCGGCACCCGCGACGAGTGCCGTCGTCACCCCCGCGAACAGCAGTTGGAACGCCGCGAAGAGTGCGAGGGGAATGCCGGCATCGGGGTCGTCGGCGAGTGCCTGGTCGAGCCCCGCGAACTCGAACGGGTTCCCGATGAGTCCGAGCCCGCCGACGGAGTCACCGAAGACGAGCGAGTAGCCGAAGGCAACCCAGAGCAACGCGACGAGGCTGGCCCCGCCGAAGCACATGATCATCATGTTGAGGATGCGGCGGGACGAGACCATCCCGCCGTAGAACAGAGCCAGGGCCGGGATCATGAGGGCGACGAGCGCCGAGCTCGTCAGGATCCAGGCGACGTTTCCAGCGTCCACAAATCACTCCATCGTTCGAGTTGCACAGCGGCCGGGCGGCCACGGCGTCGGGTTCGGGTGGAACAGGTGTCGGTGCCGGTCGGCGGTCAGGCCAGGTCCGGGGCGTCCCAGAGGTTGAGCTTCGTGCCGATCCCCTGCTCGACGGCGTTCTCGTAGATCGTCTTCGCCCACGCGACGTCCTCGACGCCCATCCCACCGACGCTGAAGAGGACCGGCTGCTCGGGGAACTCGCGCCCGACGGCGTTGCCGTCGAAGACGTCTCCGATGTTGACCACGCGGGACTCGTCCAGCTCACCGGTCCCGATGAGGTCCTGCCAGTAGAGGCCGATCATGCCGAACGCGGTCTCGTGCGACGGCGCAGGGTACTCCTCGGCCCATGCCTCGTAGATCTTCTTCGCGTCCGCGATGAGGCGCGCCTTGCCGGAGAGGGTGTACTCCTTGTCCATGCGCAGGTTCGCGGGCAAGCTCAGGAAGGCGCCCGGCTTGATCCAGTCGCCGTCGATGAACGGGTAGTTCTCCGAGCCGACCAGGCCGGTGACGGCTTCGGAGACGATGTCCGAGTCACGCACGGCGGCCTCGACCGTCTCGGCGATCTCGATCGTCGTGAACTGCGGGTAGTGCGCGCGGACGTAGTCGGCGAACGCCTCGGACGTCGACCGTCGGCGCCCGTGGATACGGATGGTGTCGAGCGAGGGACGGGCGGTGGTCATGGCGTGCAGAGCGCTCTTGTTCATGGCGCCGGGCCCGATGATGCCGAGTGACTTCGCGTCCACCGGTGCCAGGAGCTTCGCGGCGGATCCAGGCACGGCAGCGGTGCGGTAGGCGCTCTCGAGGTTGCCGGACATGATCGCGTAGGGCGCGCCGGTGTCCTTGTCGTTGAGCACGATGAGGTGGATGGAGCGCGGGAGGCCTCGCTCGCGATTGTCGACGTTCGACCCGTACCATTTGACGCCGGCGGTGTCGAAGCGTCCGCCGAGGTAGGCGGGCATCGCCATGAACCGGCGGTCGGCGGCGTCGAGCGGCATGCCGGGAAACGGTGAGGTGGCGGGGAACCCGATCGGTGCTCCGTGCGAGTTGGCGGTCGGACCGGCCATCCGGTAGTCACCCTTCGCGACGAGCACCAACACCTCCTCCATGACCTCCATACAGTGGGCCATGTCCTTCATGCCGGCGGCGATGACCTCCGGTTCGCTCAGGTAGAGCATGTCGATCCGGGTGTTCGGGGAAGCGTCTGCGGTCACGGGTGGTCCTCCAGGTCGGGGTGTGTTGGTCCTCAGCGAACACGCTCGCGATCGTCCTGGTCAAATACCGATTCGACCCTCGATTGAGAGCGTTTCGCTCGCAATCTGGACGAAACAGCGCGGTAATACGAGGGTCGTATCGTCGATGGGATGGAGCTCCGCCAGCTGCGCTACTTCCTCGCCGTCGCCGAGGAGCTCCATTTCGGTCGTGCCGCCCGACGGCTGCACATGTCGCAGCCACCGCTGAGCGTCCAGGTCGCACGACTCGAGCAGGAGGTCGGCACCGCGCTGTTCGACCGTTCGACGAGGCGGGTGGCGCTGACCCCCGCTGGACGGCACCTCCGGGCGCGGGCGCAACACATCGTCGAGGAGCTCGACACGGTCCGGGGTGAGATGCGCGACTTCGTGGACGGTCTCGCCGGGGAGCTCACCGCAGGGTTCGTGAGTTCGGCCAACTACACGGTCCTCCCCGGCGTCGTGCAGCTGTTCCGGGCGAGCCGCCCCGGGGTGACGCTGCGCCTGGTGCCGTTGACCTCAGGAGAGCAGTTCGACCGGCTCCGCGACGGCACGCTCGACGTCGGGATCGTCCGTGACGAGGTCCCGCAGGCGCCGTCCGACAGCTCCCCCGCGCTCACGACCGAGGTCGTCTTCGAGGAGCGTCTCGTGGCATGCCTCCCGGTCGGTCACCCGTCGGCAGGGCGACCGGAGGTCACCGCGGAGGAGCTCTTGGAGGTCCCGATGATCTCCTACCCGCGGGCGCTCATGCCGGGATTCGTGGACCGCGTCGCGGAGGTCCTCGGCACGTCGAGTCGGACGCAGGTGGTCGAGGAGGTCGTCCATCAGGAGACCGCCCTCGGGTTCGTCGCGGCCGGCGTGGGTACGACGATCCTGCCCGAGTCGGTGCGGCAGCTGGTGCCGCCGTCGATCGTCGTCGTGCCGCTCGCCGGGTCGCCGACGACACGCCTGCTGGCCGCTCGCCAGGAACGGACGGACGACAGCCCGGTCCACGACGCGTTCATCGCCTGTCTCCGCGACGCGGCCGCACAGCTCAGGTGAGGGGCAGCTCCGCCCCCGGACGATACGAGCGACGGGTCTACCCCGCCAAGGCGGCGAGGATCGGCAGGTGGCAGAGGAACACGGCGACGCCGCTGCCGTGACCCGCGACGACCTGGAGCGGGGTGTGCGCTCCCGCTCTGTGCCGGCGTGGATGGCGGACGGGTGCTTGACACGCCTTCAACGGGACCGTTACCGTGGTGCTCATACGTAGTAGCAACCAAGTGATCATTGTTGCCTCGCCGGTCATACGTATGAGTAGGTCCTTCCGCAGCCGGCGGTGCATCCAGTCAAAGGAGACAGGAATGACCTTCAGCTCGCGCACGATCGGCATCGTCGCAGCGCTCGCCCTGACCGTCACCGTCAGTGCCTGCACCTCTCCGGGAGCGTCGACCTCCAGCCGCACCGACACCATCGTCTACGGCAAGTCCGACGGCGGGACGACGTACGTCCGCAACTACAACGTGCTCGGACCGGCGACGGAGAAGGCACCGAACGCGGAACTCATCTACGAGCCCCTCGCGCGGGTCGACTACAGCGACGGGGCCCTCGTGAAGCCCTGGCTCGCGGAATCGCTCGACTTCGACGAGGCCGGCACGACGCTCACGATCGGGCTGCGCGACGACGTCACGTTCTCCGACGGAGACCCGTTCGACGCTGAAGACGCCGCGTACTCCCTGTCCCTCCCCCTCGAGAAGCCGGAACTGAACCTCGCCGGGGTGACCTACATCGCCGTGCAGGAGGTCGACGAACACACCGTCGCCGTCACCTTCGACTCCCCCTCCTTCGCCGCACTCAACCAGTTCGCGTCGAGCTCGCTCCCCATGGTGCCGAAGCACATCTGGGAGGAACAGGACCTCACCACCTGGACCAACCCCGACCCGGTCGGCACCGGACCGTTCACCCTCGACGCCTTCGCCGCGCAACAGGTCACGCTCAAAGCCCGCAGCGACTACTGGGGCGGCGAGATGCCGATGAGCACCTTCAAGATCCTCGCGACCAACGGCGAGACCGTGAAGGCGCAGCTGCTGCGGGGCGACGTGGACTGGGCCCCGACGGGGTGGCCGGGCGCCGAGGAGGAGTTCGTCGCGAAGAACCCTGAGACGAATCTCTACCAGCTCTACGCCACCGGCGGTGCCTACTCGATGATGTACAACACCGCGCAGGCACCCTTCGACAGTGCCGAGCTGCGCAAGGCACTCGCCCTGTCGATCCCCCGGTCCGACATCACCGCGACCTTGAACCGCCCCGGCACGGAGGCTGGTCCCACCGGACTCGTCGACCAGATCTACGAGGACTGGATCGCTCCGGAGTACCGCGGCGTGGTCCAGGAGGTGGACGCCGCGGCGGCCAGGGCGGCACTCGATGCGAGTGGGTACGAGGTCGTGGACGGCGCGCTCGTCAAGGACGGTCAGAACTACACTCCGCGACTGTCGTTCAACCAGGACTTCGGGTGGAACGCGTACGCGGACATCATGATCAACAGCTGGAAGCAGGTGCTCGGGATCACCGTCGCACCGGCCGGCGCGCCCGGCGCGACGCTGTACGACCAGCAGAAGACCGGCGAGTTCGACCTCACCATCGCCACGACCGGTGGAGCCGGGGTCTACGGCGTCTACAGCTTCCTCGACAGCCGCTACGTCGAGCCCATCGGCACCTCGGCCGCGACGAACATCGGACGCTGGTCGGATCCGGACACGGACCGGATCCTGACAGGCATGACCGAGGCGTCGGACGAAGCGACGATGAAAGCCCTCGCCCTGGAGATGCAGCGGATCGTCGTCGACGAGGTCCCGTTCACCCCGCTGTACAACTCCTACTGGTTCGTCGATGTGAACGCTTCGAACTGGAGCGGCTGGCCGACACCCGAGTCCTTCACCGCGGTCCCCTTCCCGAGCCTCGGTCCCGACACCGTGCTGACGCTGCTCTCGCTCGAGCCGACAGCATGACGGCGACCACGGGGGCGGTGGCACCCGCCGCGGCGAGCTCCGGCGGTGTCGACGTCCGAGCGCGTCGGCGACGGGGACGGAAGAGCGGCGCGTTCCTGCTCCGGAGACTCGGCTTCTACGTCGTGGCGGCCTGGTCCGCCATCACGCTCAACTTCGTGATCCCGCGACTGATGCCGGGCGACCCGTCGGCCGCCATCATCGACCAGCTCGAACGGGTGAGCGGTCAGTCGCTCCCGCCGGCGACCCTCGTCTCCATCCAGGGGCTCTTCGGCAATCCGGACGACAACCTGTTCGAGCAGTACCTCACGTACCTCGGCCAACTGGCCCGGTTCGACCTCGGTGTGTCGATCGTCAACTTCCCGGTCCCGGTCGCCGACCTCGTCGCCGCCGGGCTGCCGTGGACGTTGCTCCTCGTCGGCACCACGACGATCGCCGCCTTCCTCATCGGCACGGCGATCGGTGTGGCTGCCGGCTGGCGGGCCGGGACGCGGTTCGACGCGATCGTCACCCCGCTGACGACCTTCCTCTCCTCCGTGCCGTACTTCTGGGTCGCCCTGCTCGCTCTGTGGGCCTTCGGGTTCGTGCTCGGGTGGTTCCCGTTGGCCGGCGGCTACGACCCGAACCTCGCGATCTCCTTCGAGCCGGGCTTCATCTTGAGCGTATTGCAGTACGGGGCGCTCCCCGCCGCCACCATCGTCTTCTCCGCGTTCGGAGGCTGGATGCTCGGAATGCGCAACATGACCGTCACGACCGTCGGCGAGGACTACGTGCTGCTCGCCCAGGCCAAGGGCCTCTCCCCCGCGCGCGTCCGGTGGCGCTATGCGGCCCGCAACGCGATGCTCCCGCAGTTCACCGGCTTCGCGATGGCCCTCGGCGGCGTGGTCGGTGGCGCCCTCCTCACGGAGATCGTCTTCAGCTACCCGGGGATCGGCTACCTCCTCTTCTCCGCTCTGCAGAAACGCGACTACCCCGTCATGCAGGGCGTCTTCCTCCTCGTCACGCTCACGGTGCTACTCGCGAACCTCATCGCGGACTCCGTGTACGTGTGGCTCGACCCGCGGGTACGGAAGGAGAGCTGAACCATGAAACTCAACCTCTTCGGCAACGGCAAGGTGCTGTTCGGCGTGATCGTGCTCGGCTTCTTCGTGTTGCTCGCGCTCCTCGGCCCCTGGTTCACCGCCAGTGTGCTGGGGCTCGACGCGCGGGCCAACGACATCTCCGCGATCTCCGCACCGCCGAGCGCCGCCCACCCGCTCGGGACCACGCAGTTCGGTCAGGACGTGCTCGCCCAGGTCATCGAGGGTGCGCGCGGCTCGATGTTCGTCGGATTCCTCGGGGCCATCATCGGAACCACCATCGCGGTCCTCGTCGGCGTGCCGGCCGGGTACTTCGGCGGCACGACCGGCAACCTGCTGAACTTCCTCACCAACCTGTTCCTCGTGATGCCGGTACTGCCGCTCATCTTCGTCCTGGCCGGCTACCTCCAGGGCACGGGACTCGTCATGATCGCGTGCATCATCGGCGTCTTCGGCTGGGCCGGCGGTGCCCGGACCCTGCGTGCCCAGGCCATGAGCGTGAGTAGTCGCGACTTCGTGCAGGCCATGCGGATGCTCGGTGAGTCGAACCGCAGACTCGTCTTCAGCGAGGTCATGCCGCACCTGTACGGCTGGATCGCCTCGATGTTCCTCGGCGGGCTCATCGGCGCCGTCATGGCCGAAGCCGGCCTCGCCTTCCTCGGGGTCTCGGACTCCTCCGCGATCAGCTGGGGCACGATGATCCAGGCCGCCCAGCAGCAGAGCGCGGTACTCCGCGGACTCTGGTGGTGGTTCGTCCCACCCGGCCTCTGCATCGCCCTCGTCGGCACGGCCGCAGCGCTCATCAACTTCGGCGTCGACGAGCTCGCCAATCCGAAACTCCGCTCGGCGTCCCGCCGCGTGGCCAAACGCACCGCGGCCGTCCGCCGCGCCGCACTCGCGACCGAGGGGGTCTGACATGACGATCACCGAGACCAGGCGGAGCGACGATCCACGCGCCGCGGCGCCGTCCGACACCGTCCTCGACGTCGAGGGCCTGTGCGTCGAGTACGCGGGTGCCGGCGCGCCCGTCCGGGCCTGCACCGACGTGACGTTCCAACTCCGACGCGGCGAGATCCTCGGCGTCGTCGGCGAGTCGGGCTCCGGGAAATCGACGCTCATCACAGCGCTCACCCGACTGCAGCGGCCACCCGCCGTGACGACGAGCGGCCGCGTGGTGTTCCACCCGCAGTCGGGGGCTCCTGGCATCGACCTCGTCCAACTCTCCCCGCGCTCGCTCCGGGCGCTCCGCTGGACGAGTCTGTCGATCGTGCTCCAGAGCGCAATGGACGCCCTCAATCCGGTCATGCGGGTCGGCGCGCAGTTCGTCGACGTGCTGCGGGTCCACGACCGTTCCCTGAGTCGTGCCGCGGCCTGGGATGAGGCGAGACGCCTGCTCGGCCTCGTCGGGATCTCGGCGGACCGGGCGCGGAGCTACCCCCACGAGCTGTCGGGAGGTATGCGGCAGCGCGCCACCATCGCGCTCGCCCTCGCCTGCCGGCCGGAACTGGTCGTCATGGATGAGCCGACGACCGCCGTCGACGTGGTCATGCAGCGGCAGATTCTGGCGCAGGTGCTGCGCCTGCGCCAAGAGTTCGGGTTCGCCGTCGTGTTCGTGACGCACGACCTCTCCCTGCTCCTGGAGCTCGCGGACCGCATCGCCGTGATGTACGCCGGACGGATCGTCGAACTCGCGTCCGCGGCCGAGCTCTACCGGACGCCGCTCCACCCGTATGCGCAAGGGCTCCGGGACTCCTTCCCGCCGTTGCACGCCCCGGTCGAGCGGCTGGAGGGCATCCCCGGCAGCCCACCGGACCTCCGGGCCCTACCCAGCGGGTGCCCCTTCGCGCCGCGCTGCCCGGCGGTCATGGACCGCTGCCGGACGGAGCTCCCGGCGCTCCTGACCCACGGCGACCGATCGGTCGCATGCCATCTCCACGACGAGGAGGTCGTCCGATGACCGAACCCGTACTCGAAGCCATGGACGTCTCGAAGCACTTTGCGGTGGCCAACGGCGTCGGAGACTCCTCCGTGGTCCGCGCGGTCGAAGGAGCGACCATCCGGCTCGAGCCCGGCCGCATCACCGCCGTCGTCGGCGAGAGCGGGAGTGGGAAGACGACCCTCGCCCGCATCCTCGCCCGCTTCTCCGAGCCGACCTCAGGTGTGATCCGACTCGACGGCGTCCCCGTCGCCGGGGACGGGATCCGATCCAAGCGCGTCCAGAAGTCGTACCGCAAGGCGGTCCAGCTCATCTTCCAAGACCCGTTCGGCTCGCTCAACCCCCTGCACCGCGTGCGGCACAACCTGGAGCGCGCCATCCGCTTGCACCACCGCGGGCTGGGGCGCACGGAGGCCGACCGTCGCGTGGCATCGCTGCTCGAGCGGGTGAGCCTGACCCCGTCGAGCGACTACCTCGACAAGTTCCCCCACGAGCTCTCTGGCGGTCAGCGGCAGCGCGTCGTCATCGCGCGCGCTCTCGCGGTCGAGCCCCGCGTCCTCCTCGGGGACGAACCGATCTCCATGCTGGACGTGTCCATCCGGCTCGAGATGCTCAACCTGTTGGACCGCCTGCGCCGTGAGGACGGTCTCGCTCTGCTCTACATCACACATGACATCGCGAGCGCCCGCTACCTCTGCGACGACATCGTGGTGATGTACGCGGGGCAGATGGTCGAGGCCGGACCGAAGGACGCGGTCATCTCCAATCCGCAGCACCCGTACACGAAACTGCTCGTAGAATCCTCGCCTGACCCGCATCGGGACACGGCCGTGGACCGCGACGACATCTTCGGGTCGGCCGACGAACTCGGCGAGCCGCCGAGCCTCATCGACCCGCCCTCTGGCTGTCGGTTCCACCCGCGGTGCCCGTTCGCGATGGAACGGTGTCGCACCACGCAGCCGCCACGGGCCCAGCTCCCCGACGGTCGCTGGGCGGACTGCTGGCTGCACGAGGAAGGCCGCGCCGACGAACTCGCGCAGGCGACCATGACGGAACGCATCACGCGCAAACTGACGGAGGACCCCCGATGACCACCAGCAATCCACGCCAGCGCGCGGCGAGGCAGTCCGACGTCGCCGCCCTGGCCGGCGTCTCCCAGTCGGCCGTCTCCCGCGTGATCAGTGGAGACACGGATTCGCGGATCCCGGAGGACACGCGCAAGCGCATCCTGG
Source organism: Plantibacter sp. MCCC 1A11337 (assembly GCF_013349365.1). NCBI lineage: Bacteria > Bacillati > Actinomycetota > Actinomycetes > Micrococcales > Microbacteriaceae > Plantibacter > Plantibacter sp. MCCC 1A11337. Next base: position 391,895 of record NZ_JABJWX010000001.1, read on the forward strand.
ACGCCATCGCGACCCTCGGCTACGTGCCGAACCCGATCGCCCGGAATCTGCGCGGCAAGCGCACGCAGCTCCTCGGGGTGCACACCTTCGAGGCGCTGTTCCCCAACGCCCGCGAAAGTTTCTACTTCCAGTTCCTCCTCGGGATCGAGGAACGTGCGGAGGAGACGAGGCACGACCTTGTGCTGTTCAGCTCCACGAGCGACGGCGCGGGAGCCCGCAAGATCTACCGCGACGAGACGAACCGGCTGACGATCGCCGACGGCAGCGTGCTGCTCGGCATGTCGCCGGATCGCGACGAACTCGCCCGACTTTGGCACGAGGGGTATCCGTTCGTGCACATCGGTCGACGCGAGGTGCTGGGGGCGCCGTTCCCCTGCATCGTCCCCGACTACCGGCGGGCCGCCCGGGAGATCGTGCAACGTCTGCACGACCACGGCCACCGCTCCTTCGCCTTCGTCCGCGAATCCATCGAGGGCGAACCATACGACGACCGCCGGGCCGGGTACCGTGACGCGGTCGGCGAACTCGGCGTCCGCGACACGTCTCCGGGTTTCGTCTCCGACGAGAGCGGGCTGTCCGAGGCCGTGATCGCTGGCTTCGTCGACGGGTCGGTGACTGCCGCGGTGGTCGAGAGTGAACGGATCGCCGAGCGTCTGCGCGGAGAGCTCGCCGCCCGCGGGCTGACGATCCCGCAGGATGTGTCGGTCGCAGTCCTCGAGGACACCTCGGGCGGCGGCGTGCGGTGGGACGACCTCCGCATCCCCAGGAAGCAGATCGGGCGGATCGCCGTGGACCGGCTGATCGAGATGGTCGAGGATCCGGACGCACCGCGCGAGAGCGTGCTGGTGGCGTGCACCGTCGTCATCGGAGAGACGATCGCTCGGCCGAGGGTCGTGGTCGTCGGTGACGGCGGCGCGTCGGCGGTGGACGGGGGCGCCAGGTGACCCGGTACGACGCCGAGCTGCTCGTCGTCGGCGGTGGTGTGGGTGGTGTCGCGACGGCGCTGACCGCGCTGCGACTGGGCCGTCGTGTGGTCCTGACCGAGGAGCAGGACTGGCTCGGTGGGCAGCTCACGAGCCAAGCCGTCCCACCGGACGAGAACGCGTGGATCGAGACCGGCGCGACCGGCCCCGGATACGCCGAGTTCCGCCGTCGGGTTCGCGAGTACTACCGCCGCAACTATCCGCTCACCAGCGGCGCGACCGCCAGGTCGGACCTCGATCCCGGCCTGGGCGTGGTGAGCAGACTCTGCCACGAGCCTCGGGTCGCCGTGGCCGTGATCGAGGAACTACTGTCCCCCTGGCTGGCCTCCGGTCGACTCGAGGTGCTCCTCCGGCACCGACCGGTCGCCGTCGAGACCGACGGTGACGAGGTGCGTTCCGTGACCGTGCGCCGCACCGACGGTGTCGAGCGCGAGCTCTCCGCACCCATCGTCGTCGACGCGACCGAACTCGGCGAGTTGCTCCACCTCGGCGGTGTGGAGCACGTCACGGGCGCGGAGGGTCGAGACGACACCGGTGAGCTCCACGCGCCGGAGCGGGCCGACCCGCTCGACCAGCAGGCGATCTCCTGGTGCTTCGCGCTGGAACACCGCCCAGGCGAGGACCACGTCGGCGACCGTCCGGCTCGCTACGAGCATTGGCGGACGCACGTCGACCCCTTCTGGCCGGGTCCGCAACTCTCCTGGACCGACGTCGACCCGATCAGTCTCCGCGTGCACACCCGGCCACTGTTCCAACTGCAACCCACGCCCGAGATGCCGTTCGACCTGTGGCACTTCCGACGCGTCCTCGCCGCCGAGAACTTCCGCGACGGGACGATCGACTCCGACGTCACCATCGTGAACTGGCCGCAGATCGACTACTGGGAGGCGCCCATCGTCGGGGTCGACGAGACGTCGGCCGCCCGCGCGCTCGCCGCCAGCCGGGAACTCTCCGCCTCCTTCCTCCACTGGATGCAGACCGAGGCGCCTCGCGAGGACGGTGGGACGGGGTACCGCGGCCTCCGACTCCGGGGCGATGTGACCGGCACCGACGACGGCTTCGCGAAGGCTCCCTACATCCGGGAGGCCCGTCGGGCCGTCACCGAGTTCCGCGTGCTCGAGCAGCACCTCGGCGTCGAGGCGCGGGGGGCGGGAGTGGGCAGTGAGGTCTTCGCCGACAGCGTCGGGCTCGGCCATTACCGCATCGACCTGCATCCGAGCACCTCCGGACGCAGCTATGTCGACATCGAGGCGTACCCGTTCCAGATCCCGCTCGGAGCGCTCCTGCCCGTGCGTGTGGACAACCTGTTGCCGGCGGCCAAGAACATCGGCTCGACGCACATCACGAACGGTTGCTACCGCCTGCACCCGGTGGAGTGGGCGATCGGTGAGGCGGTCGGTGCGCTCGCCTCGTTCGCCCTCGAGCGCGGGCGTCCGCCACGCGCGATCCGCGAGGATCCCGCGCTCCTGGACGACTACCAGCGACTCCTCAGGGACCGGCTCGGCGTCACCCTGCGGTGGCCGGAGGAGGTCCGTCGACACCATTGGAAGCCCGAACCGGTTCGGGTCGAAGACGTCCCGACCCGCTGAGGCCGGGACCCGTCCGGGGCAACGAGGCTTCGGACGAACGAGAGGGAGCACCATGTTCAGACCACATCGATCATCCCGGACGGCGCTCGCGTTGACCGGCCTCGTCGCGGCGGCGCTCGCCTTCGGGACGGTCCCCGCGGCCGCCGTCGAGGAGGCGGGGAGTGCGCCGGCGCTCCAGGTCGACGGCAACTGGATCCGGGATGCCGACGGCACCGCCGTCACGCTTCAGGGCGTGTCCGTGCTCGCACCGGAGCAGAACGACCTCTGCCAGTACTGCAATTCCAAGCCGACGTCGGAACTCATCGACCTCGCCGTCGACGCCTCGCAGGGCTGGAACGCCGACGTGATCCGGCTGCCCGTCACGGAGATCACCGCCACGACCGACCTGGCCGCCTACGACGCCCAGTACATCGCCCCGTACGTGCAGCAGGCCGTCGACCGTGGCGTCTACCTCATCATCGACCTCCACCTCGTGCGGGACTACGGTGACGCGGCGGGTGCGGTGCCGCAGTCCATGGTGAAGCGCTTCTGGGACTACATCGCCCCGATCTACGGCGGCACGACCAACGTGGTCTTCGAGGTGTTCAACGAGCCGATCAACCCGGCGAACTGGAACACCTGGAAGGACTACATCCAGCCCGTCGTGGACTCCATCCGCACGACCGCTCCGGACACCCTGCTGCTGATGGGCTCGCCGCAGTGGAGCACGATGCTGAACGGCGCACGGACGAACCCGATCGTGGACGACAACCTCGCCTACGTCTATCACATCTACCCCAACCAGGGATCTCCCACCGAGGCGCTCCTCGACACCAAGTTCGGAGACGCGGCCGACGAGCTCCCGGTGGTCATCACCGAGTTCGGTTGGAACCCCGAGGGCGAGTTCTCCGACTCGATCACCCGCGGGACGACGTCGAACTGGGGCGTCCCGTTCCGCGAGTACATCGATGCGCGTCCGTGGATCGGCTGGCAGGCCTGGATCCTCGACAACTTCTGGAAACCCCAGATGTTCGACTACGACTGGAACCTGATGGGCGGCGAGTACCAGGGGCAGTTCATCAAGTCGTGGCTGGCCGGCGAGCCGAACGTCTCGCCGTGCGAGACCCACGACGCCGTCGGAGCGACCGTCCAGGTGTCCTCGGTCTACCAGACCTTCAGCGGGGACCATCTGACCGACGGCGACTGCTCGAACGCCGGCCGGTGGATCTCGGCAACGGGCGACTCGACGCCGACCGCGATCGTCACCCTCACCGGTCCGCAGACCGTCTCCTCGATCGGGGTGTACAGCGGATACAGCGGCGGGACGGGGGTCGTGTTGGTCGACTTCACCCTGGACGTGCACACCGCGTCCGGTTGGCAGCAGGTGGCCGCGATCACCGGCAACACGCAGGCGGCGCGGGACGTGCCGGTGGGGGTGACCGGCGTCGACCAGATCCGGCTCGTCGTGACGAACCCCTCCGCGTCGACGACCGAGGCGAAGATCGCCCGCGTCTACGAGTTGGCCGTGCGAGGCTGAGCGAGGGACTCCCGGTGGGAGCGGGCGCCCCCGAGCACACGGCTCGGGGGCGCCCATCCACGACGACCGCGGCGCGAGCATCCCCTCGGCCCTGCGCAGCGACAGGGCCGTCTGCGCCGGGCCGGGGTTCGCGGAGAGCGCGCTCGGGAAAGAGGAGTTCTCGCAGAGGTTGCCGACGTCGTGGGATCGACCGTCCCGTGGAGGACGCCCTCGTCCGGTTGTCAGCTGAGCACCGCGTCACGGTCCATCGCCGCGGGTGTCAGACCCGCGACGACCGCAGTACGCGGACGACTCCTGAGCAGACCCCGAGCCAGATGACCAGCTGCAAGACCGCAGCGACGACGAACGGCAGCACGAACGATCCGCCTTCGGCGGAGGACAGCCAGACCATCACGACGACGGTTGCGGCGATCCCTGCGCCCGAGACCGCCAGGAAGAGGGCGCGCAACGCCACCGCCTCCCGACGGTCGACGGTGTCCTCCGCTCCGGTCGGGTCTTCCTGCGGTTCCGTGGTCTGCGGCGTCACCTCGGACCACGCGGAGACGGCGCGGATGATGCGGTTCTCGGAGACCTGCAGCTGGAGCAGGATGACGACGCTCGTCAACGCGGCCGCCAACCCGATGAGGACCACGGAGCCGAAGAACGCCCCGCTCTCCCCCACCCAGAACGGACCGAGGACGGTCACGGTCGCGACGGCGAGGGTGGCGGCCACGACGAGTGTTACGGACGAGACGAGCCCGAGCGCCAGGCGGGCCGGGCGACCGTACTCCAGGAGCAGGACCTCCAGCGCGACGTGGCCGACCTCAGGCTGTCGCTGTCCACGCTCGGTGGCACTGATCCACGCTCTCGCCTCAGCTCGGAGCAGGAAGGCGTTCCAGGCTGTTGCGGTGGATGACGCGGCCGAGGGCTGCGAGAGCACTTGCCCCTGGTCAGACCGTGGGGGTGGCTCGAGGGACATGTGACGACCTTACGCCGACGGCGTGGCCGGTGAGATGGGCCCGACCTGATGCGGAGCGAGTCATCTATTGGGCATCGATGAAGGTACGGAGCGCCTCGGCCCACTGCTCGTGCGCGTCAAGGTGTGCATCATGCGATGCACCGCTGAGATCGACGCGACGGACGCGCCTGCCCTGACTGACGAACGCCGACTTCTGACACTCGGTGAACATTCCTCCGTCTGCATAGACCACGAGAGTCGGCACGTCGATGCTCTCCCACTCGTGCCAGCGAGGCTCCCCGACCGCCTCGATCGTCGCCTGCATGACGTCCGCGTCGAAACGTGGGACCAACCCGTCGGCTGTCTCCTCCAGATCCTCGACCCAGGCACGTTGGAGCGGCCCGTCACCAAGCTCCGCCGCCGCTTCCGATCGACTTGCGAACGGAACGTTCCACGACCGGAAGAAGTGCCCGAGGGCTCGGTGTTCCTCCACCGTGCCGCTGCCCTGGTCCCCTTCGAGCATGACCAGCGCCCGAACGAGGTCTGGCCGGCCGGCAGCCAGGAGCATCGCGGTGTGCGCACCCATCGACTGCCCGATGACGATCACCGGCTCTGATGTCTCGCTTTCGATCACCCGTGCGACATCTGAGACGTACGCCGCTCGAGAGGTGTCCATCGGCCGCCTCGTGCTTTCACCGTGGCCACGCTGGTCGATGAGGACGACCGATCGACCGGCGAGCGCTCGAGCCGTCGGAAGGAACTCCCGACTGCTTCCGGCGAGTCCGTGCAGGATGACCGCCGCCGGCTCGGAACCCTCGAACACGGTGTACGAGATCAGGACCCCGTCGTCGACGATCAGCTGCTTACGTGTCGCGACCATCAGTCCAGCCTAGGAGGCGTTCGTGCGCAGCCAGGCAGGGCGCTACCGGTAGCCTTGCGTCATGCAACGCAGGGGTGTGGGCGCATGACGATCGACGATCTTCTCGCGGAATCAGACGACGGATGGTCTCGCAAACCACGGACCGTGCGTCAGGTGCTGGGAACGCTCGGGGTAGCCATCGGTTGTATGGCCGGCTTCGTCGCGCTCGTCGTCGCGCTACTGGCGTCGTATTAGGGCGACTACAGCTCCTTCCTCGAGGGTGATGTCTCCGTCTGCGGCTACGCAGGCGTCGATTCGGTCTGCCAGCAGGAGCTACGGGAGCAGGTGCGCACCACGATGCACATTCCGCTCGCCGAGGACGTCCGCGTCGAGAAACTGCGTCGCTACGGATTCCCCGATCCCGTCTATCAGGCTCGGTTGTCGTACCCGAACACCGCCGCTGCGAGCGCTGCCGGTCACACCGTGCTGGAGGTGCTACCGAGCGGCGCGGCCATCGTCATCGTGAAGGCGAACGGCTGACTCCCGACCCACCCTTGCTCACCTGCCGGCGGCGCCGTCACCGCGCCGCGAGCATCCGGTCGGCGGTGCGCAGCGACAGGGCCATCTGTGCAAGACCCGGGTTCGCGGAGAGCGCGCTCGGGAACGTGGAGTTGTCACAGATCCACAGGTTGTCGATGTCGTGCGATCGCCCATCCCCGTCGACCACGCCGTCACTCGGATCGTCGCTCATCCGGCACGTGCCGAGCGTGTGCGCCGTGCGCGCGAGCACCCTGGTGCTCCGCGCACCGGCTGCCGTGAGGATGTCCGTCATCGTGCGGATGGCGTGGCGGTCGATGGCCTGCTCGTTGTCACCGGGCGAGAACGAGACGGTCGCACGCGGCAGACCCCATTCGTCCTCCTCCGACGAGAGCTCGAGCCGGTTGCCGTCGGCGGGCAGACACTCGGCGTTCATCCCGATGCCGGCGTTGTACCGGGACGCGTCGAGCTCGTCGACCAGCTCGGCGCCCCAGAGACCACCGCCGCGCACGAGGGTCGTCGCGTAGTTGAACGGCATGACACCGAGGCTCTGCAACAGATACCCTCCGGCGAAGTCAGCGCCTTCGGGGCGGACGAAGTCCTCGGTGATGAGCGCCGACGGGTAGCCGCGGTAGCCGCGGATCTGCTCGTCGAACCGTCCCCACACCTGCACCGCCCCGTGGGCCAGGAAGTTCCGACCCACCTGACCGCTGGCGTTCGCGAGGTCGTTGTGCAGCAGGAGCCGAGGGGTCTCCACCCCGCCGCCCGCCAACACGAGGACCTCACAGCGCTGCCGCTTGTCGACGCCGTCCTGGCGATAGACGACGCCCGTCACTCGACCGCGGGCGTCCCGCTCGATGGTGTGCACGACGGCGTCCGGTCGGATCTCCGCCCCCGCCGCGACCGCAGCCGGCAGGTAGGTGATGGCCGTCGTCGCCTTCGCACCGTGGCGCTCGCCCTGGTGGATCGAGCCGACGTTCGTCGTGGCACGTCGCAGGCCGTGGTGCGGCTGATCCCGGTCGCGGGTGATGATCGCGGCGGGTGCGTCGGTGGCCCGGATGCCGAGCGACTCCGCGCCCTTCGCCATGAGGTCGGCGGGCGCGTTGCGCTTCGGCGGCGCGTACAGATAGGTCCGCGACGGGTCCCACGGATACGGCGTCGGCCCGGAGACACCGATGGTCGCCTCGACCTCTTCGACGTAGCGCGTGAACTCCGCGTGATCGACGGGCCAGTCGCGTCCGAAACCGGTCTCGCTGCGCAGACGCAGGTCACGGGCGTCCGGCCGGGGCGTGAACGCGCCCCAGTGCACGGTGCCACCGCCGACGCCGAACCCGCTGTTGTTCGGGCCGAACGCCGTCGGAGCGTCTCCACCGCTGAACCGGCTGGACATCCAGTTGATCGTCGTCGCGTCGACCTCGTCCGGGGTGGACTCGGCAGGGTCGTGATTCGGCCCCGCTTCGAGGGCGACGACGCGGAGTCCCGCTGCAGCGAGTCGCGCGAGCAGTGGTGCGCCACCCGCACCGGTACCGACCACCACGACGTCGACGCTGTCGTCGAGGTCGTAGGTCTTCATGGTGTCCAGGTTCACGCTGCATCCTCCTGCTGCTGTGCGGGCGCGACGCCGAGTTCGGAGGGCTCCCAATCGTCTCTGGTGCCGGCACCCAACTCGCGGTAGCCGGCGAAGTCGACGTCTTCAGCGCCGGTCGCGAACCCGTCGTAGCCGACGCGGGCCAGCGACGCGGGATGGATGAGCCACTCCCGCGTGACGTCCACGCGCAGGTCCTCGAACCAGCGCCGCAGATCGTCTCCGTCGATGGCGCCCCCGGGGACTCCCTGGCCGTCGATCACGGCACGGATCACGGCATCCTGGTCATCGGCCGAGTCCGGCCACGCGGTTCGGAGATCATCCAATCCGGCGCGGTAGGCCTCGTCGTCCGTGAGCCCTCCGACCGGCCGCCATCCGTCGCCACCACCTGCTGCGAGGTCGGCGTCGACCCGGGCGGCGAGATCGATCCGCCCCTCGGTCGGCTGGGGAACCAGGCGATCGGCGACGGAGCGGAGCAGCTCCAGCTGTTCCACGCTCAGGACGCGGGGCCGATACTCGGGGTCATCCGGCAGGGCGCGTCGTGCCAGCGCACTCCGCACCCGCCGCGTGGTCCGTGGGGACGCGATGACGAGCCCCCACGCCGGGGGGACGATCGCGCTGTGTGCGACGATCTCGTCCCAGAGCTCGGTCAGCGCACGCGCGACCTCGGCGGGGCGCTCGAACGAGAGGAGATGCCCCGCTCCGGCGAGCGGCACGAATCGTGCGCGGGGGTAGACGTCCGAGAGCAGCTCCGGCTGCACAGCGGCTCCGAGAGCCTCGTCCTCACCTCCGGCGAGCACGGTGCACGGGAGGTCGAGGGTGCCGACGGAGGACGCGATGTCCTCCAGGCTGCCCTGCTCGAGCCAGCGGCGCCACGCGACGGGCGACATGGCCTGCACGGACGCGACGGCAGCGGCCTGCAGCTCGGTCAGCAGAGGTGCACCCACGTTGTCGTCGACGAAAGTCCGTGCGTCCCCCTCGGCGACGGGCCCGTCCTCGACCCAGGTGAGCATCTGGTGGCGCTTCGCGTCCGGCATCGGCTCAGGCGTTGGCGGAGACGGCGCGAGCAGCACGACACCGACGAGCCCGAACACGGGGGCGTCGCCATCCCGGACCCGGGCGGCGATCCCGGCGGCGACCTTGCCACCCATGCTGTGCGCACACAGCATCCAGGGTCCGCCGTCGGCCTGTTCAGCGATGACGGCGAGGGCAGCGTCGATCTGCGAGTCGACCGAGCCGTCCGGCGCGTCGGCCGTGTCGCCCTGGCCGGGCAGTTCGACGGCGACCACTCGGAATCGAGCGTCGAGTGCCTGGACCACGGGTACGACCGCAGTCGCATCGAGCCCCAGCCCGGGGAGGAAGAAGACGGTGCAGTCAGCCGCCGTCACGGGGTCACCATGCCGCCGTTGACGTTCAACGTGGCTCCGGAGACGTAGCCGGATTCGGCCGATGCGAGGTAGACGTACGCCGGCGCGAGCTCAGCCGGCTGCCCGGCACGCTGATACGTGTTCTCGTCGTCGAAGTGCTCCATCTGCTCGTCGGACACGCCGTCGGAGACCTGCAACGCGGTCCACACGGGGCCGGGGGCGACGACGTTCACGCGGATCCCCCGGGAGGCGAGCTGCAGCGCGAGCCCCTTCGAGAGGTTGTTGATCGCGGCCTTCGTCGCTGCGTAGTCGAGGCGGTCCGGTGACGGCTTGTACGCCTCGAGCGACGCGGTGTTGACGATGCTCGAGCCCTCGCCGAGGTGGGCGAGTGCCGCCTTGGTGATCCAGAAGTTCGCGAAGACGTTCGTGCGGAACGTCTCCTCGAACTGCTCGTCGCTGAGGTCCTCCACCCGGTCGACGGCGATCTGCTTGCCGGCGTTGTTGACCAGGATGTCGAGGCCGCCGAGGAACTCGGCTGCCTCCGACACGAGCCTCCGGCACTGGTCGGGCTGCGAGACGTCGGCGACGATCGCCTTGCCCCGGCGCCCGGCGTCGGCGATGAGCGAGAGGACGTGCTCGGCGTCCTCCTCCTCGCCGGGGAGATGGTCGATGACGACGTCCGCGCCCTCGCGGGCGAACGCGATCGCGGTGGCGGCGCCGATGCCGGAGTCGCCCCCGGTGATCAGCGCCTTGCGACCGGTGAGGCGTCCACTCCCCCGATAGCTCGCCTCTCCGAGATCGGGCACGGGGGTCATCTTGGCCTGTACGCCGGGCTCCGGCTGATGCTGCAGCGGCGGCTCGACCCGGTCGTACTGGGTCACGGGGTTGGTCACTTCATACTGGTCGCGCGGAGACATGACGACCACGCTAAACGAGACCTCGGCCGGAACCGGTGGGGTTGCACTCAGCGCGTCCGGTGGTGCAGTCGTCCGACGGCGGGCCTGCGTTCGGGCCGCGTGATCCATGCGCGGAGCACGTCGTCGCTGATCGGGTCAGCAGAACGACGAGGGTCCACCCCAGCCGCCGACCCAGGCCGCCACCCGGGGGTCAGGCCGGAGCCGCTGGACGCCGTCGGCGACGAGCTGCTGGGTCTCGAAGGCGGCGGACGTCGCCCAACGTTCCTCACGCCGCCTGGCCCGCCGGGATCGCAGGCGGCCGAGTGACGCGCCGTCCGGGTCGACGAGCTCGACGGTGCCCACGTCTCCGGTGCCGAGGCGGTCGACGAGTTCGACGATCCACGTCGGGTCGAGGATCACGATCGGACGGTCGAGCTCCCAGGTCACTCGGGCGTCGACTCCGGCTACTTCACCGAGGATGCGCGGGTCTCCCCCGAGCCCCTCCGCTCCCCCGCCGTCGAGGACGAGCCGAGCCTGCGGGAAGGCTGCGAAGAGCGAGTCCGCCGCGACGAACCGAGCGGCCGTCGTGTGGTCGCCCCGCAGCCGCACGAGGAGATCGACCGCGGCCGACCACAGCGCCCGCGGCGCGGACCCTGCGACGGGGATCGACGAGAGGAGCCGCATGGTCTGGGCGTTCGCGCGGTCCATGCCTGAGCCGTCCCGCTCCGCCCACTCGGGGCCGTCGTGCCAAGCCACCGCGGCCGGGACATGGGCGAACACCGCTCCCGCCTGCCACATGCGGTGCGCCCACTCCCAGTCCTCTCCGCCGTACGAGGTGAAGGACTCGTCGAATCCGCCGACCTCGTCGAACAGGCCCCGCGAGCATGCGATGACCGCACCGATCATGAATCGATAGGAACGGTCGTCCGCGTTGCGCAGATCCCGACTGCGCGCGTACTCCTCGGCGAGCCACGCCGGTTCGGCGAGCTCACGACCGGCGGCCGCCTCGACGACCGGTGTCTCCGGGGCGATCCCGCTGAAGTCGGCGTGGCGACGCCGCCCGACCGTGACCGCTTCGGGCAGTAGGGCGGGGAGCCGCGTGAGCGCGCGCACGTACCCCGGCTCGGGGGCCGTGTCGGCATCGAGGAAGCACAACACCTCGCCACTGCTCGCCCTCACGCCCAGGTTGCGGACGGCGGCGAGCCGGAACCCCTGGTCCGCCTGCCGCACGAGGATCACGTCGTCCGGAACCGACACGTCACCCGGCGATCCGTCGTCGGCGACGATCACCTCCAGGAGGTGACGCGGGTAATCCTGCGCGGCGAGGGCATGCAGGGTCCGGAGCAGCTCACCGGGCTGGTCGTAGTGCGCGACGATCACCGAGACGCGTGGCAGCGGATCAGGATGGACGTCGTCGAGGGTGTCCCACCGGTTGCCGACGACCCACGGCTGCGCACTCCCGGTCACGCGTCGCGCCAAACGGAGAGCAGGGCCGCGAGCCGGTCGACGGCGACGACGACGAACTCGGGGTGGGACGCGTACCAATCGGTGTGAGCGGCACGCACCTCCGCGTCATCGACCTCGACACCCTCGATGATCCAGTGGTCGCGGGGCTCGTCCGGCAGGGACCAGGCGTCGACGACCTCTGGTGCGATGGGCGCACGCACCGCGTTGAGCAGGGGGCGTCCGGGGGCGGTGACGCCGCCAGGGGCGCCCAGCACGTCGAGGACGCGGGCGCCGAGCGGCAGCCAGACCGCGTTCCCCGGGTGGTTGACGGTACGCGCGTGGTCGGCGGTGACCGAGTCGAAGAGGTCGGACACCGGCACGTCGGTCGCGGCCTCGCGTCTCCGCAGCTCCTCGACGGAGGCTCGGCCGATCGCGCGCACGGCGTCCGGCTGGAGGGCAGACACGACGGGGATGCCTGCGGCGGCCGCGAGCGTCCGGACGTCGTGGTACGCCACGAGCGGCGGGTTCTCCTCGACGCCGGGGACCCGGACGGCGGCCTGGAACGGATGCAACCCCCCGAACCGCACCGGAGTCACCGTCAGCACGCGCGCGCTCGTGGCGGCGGCGACCTGTCGTGTGCCGAGCGGCAGTCCGTGGTAGTCGTCCCGCACGGGTTGCGACACCACGGTGTGCGCCGCGCCCACCACCTCGTGCAGCCGCTCCGCGTCCTCGGCGGTCATCTCGTGCACGGCTGGAACGCGCACGAACCGGCGGTCCGGCGCATCCATCACGGTGCGCAGGGATTCGGCCTGGCAATTGCCGAGCACCACCCCGAACTCCGTGGGCAACGGCGCGAGGCCGTAGAACTCCGCGTAGTGCCTGCGGCGTCCCCCCATCGGCGACGCGGCGGGCGCAGCGGTCGTGCCCGGTTCGAGGGTGTGGCTCATGCGTCGACGCTATACCGTCGTCGCGCCTACCATCGATCTCGCGTATCGGGTTGACGACAGGCGTTCACCCTGCAGTGTGAGAAGGAATCAGGCATGCACACACCACGGAACTTTCGGAACGCCCTGGTCGCCATGGGGGTCGCCGCGCTCACGGTCCCCTTACTCGTCTCATCCCCCTCCGCCACCACCGCGGGTCTCCTGATCGAGGGATACCTCATGACCGGATCAGGGGCGCAGTACATCGCCCCGAGTGCCTCGGCACTCTCGCTCGTCGGCATCGACGGCGTCAACCTGACCTCGACCGGCGCAGCGGTCACGGCGACACCGCCGGAGGCCGCGGGTCTGGTCACCGCGGCGAAGAGCAAGGGTCTCAAGACCGAGCTGCTGTTCGGCAACTTCGACGCGTCGATCAGCGACTTCTCCCCGGCCATCGCCACGAAGCTCCTCAGCAGCACGGTGAACCGGAAGGCCGTCGTCACCTCGCTCGTCTCCAAGGTCGCGGAGGGCGGGTTCGACGGAGTGCAGATCGACCTCGAGTCACTGAACAGCTCCCACAAGGCCGGTCTCACGAAGTTCCTCGCCGAACTGCGCGCCGCACTGCCGTCAGCGTCGACCATCTCGATCGCGCTCATGGCCACCGACACCGCCGCGGGCTACGCCGACGAGGGGTACGACATGAGTGCGCTGAACGCGTCCGTGGGGCGGTTCGTGCTGATGGCCTACGACCAGCACGGACCGACCTGGACCGATGCGGGCCCCGTCGGCGGCACGCCCTGGGTCGCGAGCGTGCTGGCGGCATTCATCGCGACCGGTGTCCCGAAGAGCAAGATCGGCCTCGGTGTCGCCGAATACGCGTACACCTGGCCGGGTGACGGGACCGACGGCGAGCAGCTGACCGTCGCCGAGGCGAGAGCGAAAGCAGGCAATGGTGCGACGTGGGACGCGACGCAGCAGGAGTGGACGGCGACACTCGCGGACGGCACGGTCATCTGGTGGTCCGACGCCAAGACCCTCGGTCTGCGGAAGACCTACGCCACCCGGCAGGGTGTGCACGGCCTCGCCGTGTGGGAGCTGAGTCTCGGTGATCCGATCAGCTGAGTCGCGCCAGCCTCGAGCCCGTCGAACGCCGCGTCGGAATCGGTTCAGGCGGTGGGTGGGCGGATCCAGGCAGTGACGGCCCGCGAATGGCTCGGTTTCTCCGGGGCCGGCCAGACCGACGGAGACGGTCGGTCTGCTCAGAGCGCCTGAAGCCGCACCCGTCTTCGGATCAGATGAGGTCCGCCGTCCGACTGCGCGCGGCGTAGACGGCGGGGGTCACGGAGAACCGGGTGCGGAACGCCCCGATGAAGCTGCTGACCGACTCGTAACCGACCGCGGGTGCGACGTCCTGCACGGCGACACCCTGTCCGAGCATTCCCGCCGCTGCGTGCAGGCGCACGCGGACCCGCCACTCACGGAAGGTGCATCCCGTGCCGTCCACGAACGCCCGGCCGATCGTCTTCGGGCTGACACCCGCCGCCGAAGCCCAATCGTCGAGCCCGCGCGGGTCGGCGGGGTCCGCCATCAGAGCCGACGCGATGGCACGCGCGCGCGGTTCACGGGGCATGGCCAACGCCTCATCGTCGCGAGCCGCAGCCGAGAGCAGGTCGATCAGGAGCGACCAGCATCGCCATCGCCGGCGCCCGGCCGGGTCGGCGTCGAGCAGGTGCGCCAGCAGCGCTCCCGAGAGGTCGTCGACCCGGACGGTCCGTGCACCGTTCCAACGGCCGCCCTGTGGGCGCAGCATCGGGTCGGCATAGACGCTGATGAGCTCTCCGGGCTCGCTGAAGCTCATCTCGTGCACCATCCCCGCGGGGATCCAGGCGAGGTGCTCTCGCCGCAGTCGCCGTCGATCGCCGAGGACCGACACCTCCATCGCGCCGGAGCTCATCCACGCGAGTTGGTCCTCGCGGTGCGAGTGCTCGTCGAACCGTGTCGTCGCATCGACCCGCGAGCGGGAAACCCGGAACTCCCCCGATGTCCCTTCGGCGTCATCCAGTGGGCCGAGGAGCCTGATCCCGCCGTCCGAGTGGTCACGACCAGACATTCAGCTGTCTCCATTCGACAAGTCCTGTCCGCTCAGCGCGATAGCGCGAAGCGATTAGGCAAGGCTAACCTGACTGTCGTCATCCCGCCAGTCGAACCGATGAAGGACCCCATGACCGTTCCGAAGCACCACCGCGCCCCGAGTGCGAGGACCGCTCGCCTGCTCGCCGCGGTGAGCGCGCTCGCCCTCGTCGGCGTCGCGCTCTCCGCCTGCTCGAGCGCCTCCTCGACGACCGCCGAGAACCCGAACTACACGACCGAGCCCAGCGACTCGTTCCCGGTGACGATCGAGCACGAGTACGGCGAGACGGTCATCCCCTCGGAGCCGCAGCGGATCGTCGTGGTCGGACTGACCGAGCAGGACATCCTCCTCGAACTCGGTGTCACACCGATCGCGACGACGGAATGGTACGGCGAGCAGCCCTATGCGGTGTGGCCGTGGGCGACGGACCTCCTGGGCGATGCCGAGCCGACCGTCCTCACCACGACCGACGGGTTCGAGTACGAGAAGATCGCGTCGCTGCGGCCGGACCTGATCATCGGGACGAACGCCGGCATGACCGAGGAGAACTACGCGAAGCTCGCGGAGATCGCGCCGACCGTGACCAATGAGGAGGGTGCGGGGCTCTACTTCGCGGATTGGCGGGACCAGACCAGGATGGTCGCCCAAGCCGTGGGTCGTTCAGCGGAGGGCGAGGCGCTCATCACGGGCGTCGACGAGGCCTACGCTGCGGCTGCGGCAGCGCACCCCGAGTTCGCGGGCCTCACGGCGACCTTCTCTCAGGGTGGGCCGTGGGACGGCAACCTGTGGGTCTACCCCGATGGCCTCAACACCGATTTTCTGACGGATCTCGGATTCACGATCACGCCCGGGTTGCAGCAGTACGTCCCGAGCGAGGGCGGACAGGCTCAGATCGCCGCAGAGAACGTCGGTGTCATCGACGCTGACGTAATCGTCTTCGCGACCGAGTCCACGGATTCCGTTCAGGAGGTGCTGGGCTTCGGCACCACCTCGAGTCTGGACGCCGTGACCGGCGGGCGAGCGGTCTTCACCGACGGCGAGCTCGCCGGTGCGATCTACTTCCTCACCCCGCTCAGCCAGAAGTACGTCCTCGAGCAGCTGGTGCCGCGCCTGGTGGACGCAGTCGCCGGCACAGCTCCGCAGAGCGTCGACGGCTGACCCGTCGGTGACCTCGCGCACCCCTCGCGGGCGCCGTTCGCTGGGGCTCGGGATCGCGGTCGCGGCACTCCTGACCGCGATCCTGCTCAGCATTCTCGTGGGGTCCCACCCCGTGGGCCCGACCGACGTCTGGCGGGCACTCACGAGGCCTGATGGCTCCGTCACCGATCTGGTCGTCCTTGATCTGCGGATCCCCCGCACCGTGGCCGGACTCGTCGTCGGTGTCGGGCTCGGCGTCTCGGGCGCACTCATCCAGGGCCTCACCCGAAACCCCCTCGGTGATCCGGGGATCCTCGGTGTGGACGCGGGCGCAGCGCTCTTCGTCGCGATCGGTGTCCTGCTCGGCGCGCGCACACCCGTGCAGTACCTGCCGTTCGCGTTCCTGGGAGCCCTGGTCGTGACAGCACTCGTCTACGTGATCGGCTCGGCAGGACGTGGTGGTGCGGATCCGGTCCGGCTGACCCTCGCCGGCGTCGCCCTTGCTGCGGTGCTCAGCGGCATCACGACCGCGATGATGCTCCTCGACCCGGTCACGTTCAGGCAGCTCCGCGGGTGGAACGCCGGGTCCTTCGTCGAGCGGGGCCTCGACGTCATCATGCCCGCACTCCCCTTCGTCCTCGCGGGCGTCGTCATCGCGCTGTTCAGTGCTCGATCGCTGAACGCCCTCGCGCTGGGCGACGATCTCGCCTCCTCACTCGGCACCCGCCTCGCGACCACCCGTGTGCTCGCCGTCGTCGCGATCACCCTGCTGGCGGGAGGGGCGACCGCGATCGCCGGACCGGTCGGCTTCGTCGGGCTCATGGTGCCGCACATCGCGCGGTGGATCGTCGGTCCCGACCAGCGGTGGATCGTGGCGTACTCCATCCTGATCGCGCCGGCTGTGCTGCTCACCTCTGACGTGATCGGTCGCGTGATCCTCTGGCCGAGTGACGTCCCTGTCGGGATCGTCACGGCGTTCATCGGTGCGCCCGTGTTGATCCACCTCGTGCGGCGCGCGAAGGCGAGCGCACTGTGAGTGGGGCCGAGGCCGGACCGCGCACGGTCGTGTGGCGGAGGCGATCGCTCTCCGTCCGCGTCCGGCTGCGCACGATCGTCGTGTGCGGGGTGCTCGGTGTGGTCGCACTCGCGTTGGTGTTGCTCGCGCTGTGTCTCGGCGACCTGCCGCTCTCGGTCGGTGAGGTCGCGTCGGCGTTCCTCGGCGGGCCAGGCGGTCTGGTGCAGACGGTGGTGCTCGAGTGGCGCCTCCCGCGAGTCCTCGCCGCGCTGCTCTTCGGCGCCGCCCTCGGACTCTCCGGCGCGATCTTCCAGTCCCTCACCCGGAACCCGCTCGCGAGCCCCGACATCATCGGGCTCACCGCGGGATCGTACGCGGGCGGTCTCATCGTGATCATCGTGCTCGGTGCGGGCGCCGGCTCGGCCGCTGTCGCGGGCGGTGCCGTCGGTGGCGGGCTGATCGCCACGGCGCTGGTCTCCCTCCTCAGCTACCGTCGAGGCATCCAGGGCTTCCGCCTCATCGTCGTGGGCATCGGCGTCTCGGCCATGCTCGAGGCGTTCAGTTCCTACCTCGTGCTGCGCGCGAAGCTCGAGGTCGCGATGCTCGCCACGGTCTGGGGCGCAGGCTCGCTGAACGCCGTCGGATGGGCCCAGCTGCTCCCGGCCGCCGTCGTCATCCTGGCCGTCACCATCGTCCTCGGGCCGCTCGGCGGCTCGCTCCGCCAACTCGAGCTCGGCGACGACGCGGCGAAGGCGCTGGGATCGCGGGTCGAACCCTCACGGCTCGGTCTCGTGGCGTGCGCCGTCGCGCTCACGGCTGTCGTCACGGGCGCAGCCGGACCCATCGCGTTCGTCGCCCTCGCCGCCCCGCAGATCGCGCAGCGGATCACCCGCACCGCCGGCATAGCGCTGGTACCGTCCGCCCTGCTCGGGGCCCTCGTGTTGCTGGCATCCGATATCGTCGCGCAGCACCTGCTGCCGACGTCGCTCCCGGTGGGGGTCGTCACCGTGATCGTGGGTGGCGGCTACCTCGTCTGGCTCCTCGTCCACGAGATCCGCAGACGCTCGTGACCGTTCTGTCGTGAGGACCGGGGATACCCCCTCACCGCATCGATCGGCGGCCCTCTAGCCTGATGCCGAAGAGCCGAAGCAGACGACGCGACGGCGGAAACGAGACACGATGTCGCTCCCTCCCGCTCCCGATCCCACCAGGACCGCCAAGCGCTTCATCCTCGCCGTCTTCAGCTTCGTCGGGCTGATGGCGTCCGGTGTCGGGGTGGTCTCGTGCTCGATCGGGCTCGCCGACACCGGTCACCCCGCCATGATCGTCGGGCTCGCCGGAAGCGTACTCGGCATCGCCGCCGCCTTCGTCGTGATGTGGACGGCCCTGCGCTCCGAACGCTGATCACGCCAGGCACCTCGGCTGGTCGCCTCCGTTGGACGGCGGTCGCCCGGACCAACGGTGCCGCCGGAACGTTCAGGTCGGGAACAGCGAGACTGATACGCTCTCGCAGGTCTGCGTTCGCGTCGCCACCCGGATCGTGACCGGGCTGCAGAGACGTGGTCATGCGCGCAGCGGGGCGTGAGGAATCGCAATGAGCATGGAAAGCGCGGCCTGGAGCTCGCTGTACAAGATCTCGAGCGCCAAGGACGCCAAGCATGGGATCTCCCGTGCGTCTGTTCGGCGGATCATGACGTTCGCAGTGCCCTACCGCGCCAAGCTGCTGGTCTTCATCGCGCTCTCCGTCGCAGGAGCGTTCCTCGCGGTGGCGACGCCGGTCCTCGCCGGGCAGGTGGTCGACGTCATCGTCGCCCGGGGCGAGGTGGCCACGATCGTCCGGCTCGCGGTGGTCATCGCCCTCGTGGCCGTGGCCGACGCCGCCGTGTCGCTGCTGACGCGATGGTACTCGGCGCGCATCGGCGAGGGGGTGATCCTGGACCTTCGCACAGCCGTGTTCAACCACGTCCAGAAGATGCCGATCGCCTTCTTCACCCGGACCCGGACGGGCGCCCTCGTGAGTCGCCTCAACAACGACGTGATCGGCGCGCAGCAGGCCTTCAGCGGCACCCTGTCCGGCGTGATCACGAACCTCGTCGCCCTGATCCTCACCCTGATCGTCATGCTCAGCACCTCCTGGCTCGTGACGGTCCTCGCGGTGGTGATGCTCCCCGTCTTCCTGGTGCCCGCGCGCCGTATGGGTGGCCGCCTCGCAGCGCTGCGTCGCGAAGCCGCCGACCACAACTCGGCCATGAGCACGCAGATGACCGAGCGCTTCTCGGCTCCCGGCGCCACGCTCGTCAAGCTGTTCGGCCGACCGGACCAGGAGGCCGAGGAGTTCCGTGTCCGCGCCGCCCGCGTCCGCGACATCGGTGTCCGGACGGCGATGCTGCAGTTCGTCTTCTTCACCGCGCTGATGCTCGTCTCCGCCCTCGCGCTCGCCCTCGTCTACGGCCTCGGCGGCTCCCTCGCCCTCGCCGGGCAGCTGGACACCGGTGAGGTGGTCACCCTGGCGCTCCTGCTGACCCGCCTCTACGCACCGCTGACCGGCCTCGCGAACGCCCGGGTGGAGATCATGAGCGCGGTGGTCAGCTTCGAGCGCGTCTTCGAGGTGCTCGACCTCGAACCGCTCATCCAGGAGAAGCCCGACGCCGTCACCGTCACCGAGGGTCCGGTGTCCGTGGAGTTCGACGACGTCCGCTTCGCCTACCGCTCCGCGGACAAGGTGTCCCTCGCCTCCCTTGAGGAGGTCTCCACGCTGGACACCCGCGGCGGCGAAGAGGTGCTGCACGGTGTCTCCTTCCGGATCGAGCCGGGCCAGACCGTAGCCCTCGTCGGGACGTCCGGAGCAGGCAAGTCCACGATCGCGCAACTCCTCTCGCGGCTGTATGACGTCGACGAGGGCGCCGTGCGCCTCGCCGGGACGGACGTCCGCGACATCGCCTTCGCCTCCATGCGGCACACCCTGGGCATGGTGACCCAGGACGGCCACCTGTTCCATGAGACCATCCGCTCCAACCTGCGACTCGCGCGTCCGGAGGCGTCCGAGGACGAGGTGTGGGACGCCGTCCGCCGCGCGCGGCTCGAGCCGCTCATCCGGTCCCTGCCGGACCAGCTGGACACCATGGTGGGCGAGCGTGGCTACCGACTCTCCGGTGGTGAACGCCAACGGATGACCATCGCGCGACTGCTCCTCGCTCAGCCGCGCGTCGTCATCCTCGATGAGGCGACAGCGGCACTGGACTCGACCTCGGAGGCGGCGGTGCAGGCCGCGCTCAGCGAGGCGCTCGAGGGACGCACGGCGATGGTCATCGCGCACCGGCTCTCGACCATCCGCAGCGCGGACCTGATCCTCGTGGTCGAGGACGGCTTGATCGTGGAGCGCGGGACGCACGACGAACTCCTGGCTGCCGGCGGGCGGTACGAAGAGCTGCACCGGACGCAGTTCGCCGTCCAGAAGGAGGCCTCAGGACCGGCGAACCCGCGCTCCACGACCGCCGACGGCGGGTAGCCACAGGCCCACCGCCTCGCGCGGTCAACGCAGGACGCCGTCCACCCGTCGCGGGACACCTGCGTCGCCGTCCCGCAGCTCGGGCGGCAGCTCGCCCTGCGGGGCGTCCTGCCAGGCGACCGGTTTGAGGAACCGTCGGATCGCACCGGCGCCCACCGAGGTGAACTGCGAATTCGTCGACGGCCAATCCCCGCCATGGTGCTGCGCCCACGAGACCGCCACACCGGTCGGATACCCGTTATAGACGAGCCGGCCGGATCGGGAACGGAGCGCCTGTCGCGCTCGCGGGACGCCCTCGTCCGCGTCGGCCGACCCCGCATCGCGGCCGAGCAGGAGGGTGCCGGTCAACGAACCGGGCAGTTCCGCGATGAGCTGTTCGGCCTCCGCGTCATCCTCGTACCGCGCGACGACGGTGAGCGGGCCGAAGCACTCCTCACCGAGCACCCCACCCAGTCCGCCGACCGGGACCTCGATGAGCGCCGGCGTCGTCCAGCCCGGTTCGGCCGTCCCGGCGAGCAACGGGATCGCCCGCGGGTCCGCGGCGCGCTCGGCCACGCCGGCGGCATAGGCGTCGGCCATCGAGTGCGTCAGCGCCTGCTTCGGTGCGACGCGTGCAAGCTCCGCCCGCAGGTGTTCGACGAGCGCGTCGCCCGCTCCGCCGGCCGGGAGCAGCACCACGCCTGGTTTCGTGCAGAACTGGCCACCGCCGAGGGTCACCGAAGCGGCGAGGCCGGCCGCGATCTCGACGCCGCGTCCTTCCGCGGCCGCCGGCGTCACGAGGACCGGGTTCACGCTGCCGAGTTCGCCGAAGAACGGGATGGGGTCCGCCCGGGCGGCCGCGAGGTCGGCGAGTGCGCGCCCGCCGCGGATGGATCCGGTGAAACTGGCGGCGCGGATACCGGGTTCCTGGACGAGGGCGCGACCGGCCCCGAACCCGTGGACGAGCGTCACCGCGTCTGCGGCGAGCTGCGCGATGACTCCGCCGACGAGCTCGCTCGTCCGAGGGTGCGCGGGGTGGACCTTGACGACGACACCGTTGCCCGCCGCGAGCGCCGAGACGGTGTCGCCACCCGGCACGGAGAAGGCCAGCGGGAAGTTGCTGGCGGCGTACACGGCGACGGGGCCGACGGGCACGAGCATCCGACGCAGATCGGGCCGTGGACCCATCGGGGTCGGTCCGGCGTGGTCGATGGTCGCCTCGAGGTAGGAGCCCTCACGGAGGACTGCTGCGAAGAACCGGAACTGGTAGCTGGTGCGGGCGAGTTCCCCGGTGAGTCGGGTCGGACCGAGCGCGGTCTCGGCGTCGGCCGCCTCGACGATGTCGTCACGGCGGGCATCGAGGGCGTCGGCGAGATCGTCGAGGAGCGATGCCCGGCCGGTACGGCCGAGTGCGGTGAGCCGCGTGGTGGCGTGGCGTGCCCGCTCGACGGCGGCCGCGACGGCCGCTCGGTCGGCATCGGAGTCGCTCGTCACGGTGTCGTCCGGGGCGTCGTTCGTCATCGATGGTCCTTTCGTCGGTTCCAGCAGCGCATCATTGCTCGGGTCACATCCATGCGGTCGACCCGTCCGGCTTCACCGGCACACGGCGCTGCCAGTGCACCCAGTCATCATTGGCGAGCGCCGCCAGGTCGATCTCGATCCCCCAGCCGGGTCGCTCCGGGCGCAGCTCCAGGTGGCCATCGACCGGTTCGTACGGGTCGTGGCACCAGGAGACGGGGTCGGGTTTGAACTCCAGGATCGAGAAGTTGGTCGTCGCGGCCGCGAAGTGCACGTTCGCGGCCGTGGCGAGTGGGCCGAGGGGGTTGTGCGGGGCGACCGGGACGAGGTGCGCCTCGGCCAGGTGGGCGATCTTCACCATCTGGGTGAGTCCGCCGACGACGCAGATGTCAGGCTGCACGATGTCGGCTCCCTGCACGCTCAGGAGCGAGAGGAACTCGTTCGGGGAGTACAGCGACTCCCCCGTCGCGAGGGGCACCCGCATCTCACTCCGGATCCGCGCCCAGGCCGGGAAGTACTCGGGTCGGATCGGTTCTTCGAGAAACAGGGGTTCGTTGGGTTCGAGGGCTGCGGCCAGCGCGACCGCCTGATGGGGTTCCCAGAGACAGGCATGCGCGTCGAAGCCGAACTCCCAGGCGTCAGGCAGCGTCTCCCGGACCTCGCCGAAGTAGCGGCCGAGCTCCGCCGCGACGAGGCCGAATCGGTTCCGGTGCAACTCGGCGCGATACGGACTGAGTTTGAACGCCGTGTACCCGTTGCGCTCGCTGAGTTCAGCGGTCGTGTCGACGAGCTGCGGTACGTCGGGCGCCGCGTAGAGTCCGGCGTACACGCGGACCCGGTCGCGGACGGCACCGCCGAGCAGCTGATAGACGGGCAGCCCGGCGGCCTTCCCTGCGATGTCCCACAGGGCGTGGTCGATGGCCGCGATCGCCGCGAGGCCCATCGCCCCCGGCGGGAAACGCGAGGACTGGAGCAGGAACTGGTTCACGTACGAGGTGCGGCGCGCATCGACACCCCTGATCTGCTCGAACAGGTACTCGAGCAGTGGTGGGAACGCGAGATCGGGTCCGTGGTTGTAGACCTCGGACCAGCCCTCGACGCCGTCATCGGTCGTGATGCGGACGAGGACGCGCGGGCGCTCCCCCACCCGTTGCAGGTAGGTGTCGAGCCGTTCGATCCTCATCGGGTGAGTGCTCCCGCCTCGGGACGGACGAGCGGCGCGATCGGCCAACCCGCGACGGAACGCCCGACTGCCGCGCGCCCGGCTTCGTCGAGTGGTGCACTGGGTGGACGGACCGATCGATCGGCCAGTCCGAGCTGGTGCATGGCCTCCTTGACGACCGACACGTTGTCGGCCGAGCGGTTGCGCGCACGCAGCTCCTCGAACGCGCTGATGTCCCGCCAGATCGCGCCGGCCCGCTCGTAGTCACCGGACCGGAGGGCGTCGAGCATGCCGAGCGAGACCGAGGGGGCGACGTTGACGAGTCCGGAAGTGAACCCCCGCGCGCCGCCCTGCCAGTACGCCGGTGCGTACGACTCGGCGAGCCCTGCGATCCAGACGATGTCCACGTCGGCTTCGGCCCTGGTGGTGGCGAACACGACGGGGTCGGGCACGGAGTACTTGACGGCGACCACGTTCGGTGCCTGTCCGACGAGGGCGCCGATGTGGTGCCCGCTCACGGTCGGTGTACTCAGGTACGGGATGACGCCGAGCTCCGGGACCGCCTCCGCGATGGCGCGGTTGTAGGCCACCCACCCGTCGGGCGACAGGTAGGGCAGCACGGGCTGGTGGATCATGATCGCGTCCGCGCCGGTCTCCGCGGCGAACCGTGCGTCGACGATCGCGGTGGCGAGGTCGAAGCCGACGCCGGCCACGATCGTCGTCCCGGCGGACGCGTTCGCGATGACGGTCCGGAGGATCGCGCGTCGTTCCTCCGGCGCGAGCGCGTAGAACTCGCCGGTGTTGCCGTTCGGCGTGAGCACCTGGACCCCGTGCGCGCCGAGTCTCCTCGTGAGCGTTCCGGCGAGCTCATGGTCGATGCCTCCGTCCGTGGCGTACGGGACGACGGGGATGCCGACGACGGTCGCGAGCCGTCGGCTCAGGTCGGCGCGGTTCAGGGGTGCGCGGTTCACGATGGAGTCCTTTCGATGGAACTGGGCAGCGGCTCGGTGAGGGCCTGGACGGGCTTGATCCGCACCCACAGTCCGTAGATGGCTGCGCTCACGAGGCAGCTGAAGGCTGCGAAGACGAGCGGGCCCACATAGGAACCGCCGCTGAAGGTCAGGAAGAGCCCGATGGCGATGGGGCTGATGAGGTTGCCGAGCTGCGAACCGAAGTTCTGGAACCCGGCGATCGAACCGACGGTCTCTGGCGATTCGGCGACCTCCGCAGGGAGGCTGAGGATCGCGGCGCCGGCGAAGGAGTGCGCCGCACTCGACACGGTGAGCACCACCATGAGGAGGACGTTGCTCTCGATGAAGGGACTGAAGCCGATGCAGGCGCTCAGTACGAGCCCGGAGATGATCGGGATCTTCCGCGCCAGATTCGTCGACATGCCGGAGGCGAGCATCCGGTCGGACACGATGCCACCGAGGACCGTCGCACCGATCGCGATGACGGCCGGGATGGCCCCGACCATGCCGAACTCCTCCTTCGAGAAGCCACGGTCGTTCAACAGGTAGCTCGGGTACCAGGTGAGGAAGAACGCACCGGCCAACGATCGGAACACGTATCCGAGCGTCAGCGCCCAGACCTGGTTGTTGCGCAGGAGCCGCGACCACGGGACCTTCGCAGCGCCTTCGGCGGCCTCGGGGGTCTGCACCATCTCGGCCTGGTCGGAGTTGATGTACTCGAGCTCCGCCCGGTTCACCTTCGGGTGCTTCTCCGGTGCGCGGTAGACAGCGAGCCAGCCGACGATCCAGAGGAGGCCGAAGAGCCCGATGACGACGAAGGCGAGCCGCCACCCTCCGAAGAGCGCGAGGGCGGTGACGAGCGGGACGGACAGTGCCGTGCCGATCTGCTGTCCCATGTCGAACAGGCTCGACGCGAACGCGCGTTCGCGTCGTGGGAACCACTTCGAGACGACCTTGACGTTCGCGGGTTGGACGGGTGCCTCGCCGATGCCGAGTCCGAGTCGGAAGAGCATGACGCTGCCGACGCCCTGCGACAGCGCGGTGAGGGCGGTCCAGATCGACCACCAGCCCACGGCGATGGGGTAGATGACGCGTGGACCGAACCGGTCGAGCAGCCAGCCGGACGGGACTTGGAACAGGGCGTACGTCCAGAAGAAGGACGACAGCACGACGCCCTGGACGGCCGGGCCGATCTCGAACTCCTCGGCCATGAAGGGCATCGCGACGCTCAGCGCGGCACGATCGAGATAGGCGATGGTGAGGCCGAGCGCCGAGAAGCCGACGATCGTCCAGCGGGTGTTGGTGCGCCGTCGGCGGACGGTGTCCGACTGAGAGGTGGCGCTGGTCGGTGTGTCATGATGAAGCATCGTTGCTCCTTGCGAGTAGCGGTGAAGCCTCCTCGGAGGCTGGAGATCAGGGGGCGGCCCGGGAACTTGGCGGTGAACGGGCCGCATCCCGCTTAGCCGACTCCTCCTTCCACGTCCGAACCGTTCGCGATCCTGCGTCGGGAGAACTGGTCGATGTGCGCGGCGACGAGCCGGGCGGCTTCGTCGGCGTCCCCGGCGGTGGCCGCGGCGAGGATGTCCGCGTGTTCAGCGGCCTCATCGCGCCACGTGGCCTGATGCGCCCACGATGCCGCGGCGACGAGTGCGGTCTGATCACGCAACCCGTCGAGCGTCTGGATGAGGAGCGGGTTACCGCACCCGGCGTACAGGGCGCGGTGGAAGGCACGGTTCGCGAGACTGCGCTGTGAACCCTCCGTCGCCTCGGTCGCCTGCTGGAGTGCGGCCGCCGCGTCGTCGAGGTCGACACCAGTCGCGACGGTGCGGCGGACGGCCTCGGGTTCGAGCAGCAGCCGGAGGTCGTAGATCGCGAGGGCGTCGGCGACCGTGAGCTCACGGACGAACGTGCCCGTGTAGGGTCGGATGACCACGAGTCCGGTCCCCTCGAGGACCTTGAGCGCCTCACGCACGGGGGTCTTGGACACGCCGAATTCGCGGGCGAGGTCGTTCTCGACGAGCGCGGCACCCGGCTCGACATCGCCGTTGAGGATGGCGGACTTGATCACCCCGAGGATGTGCGCCGTGCGCGATGGCAGCGCTCCGGCAGCGAACGGTACGGCGGACATGCGAACCTCCTCGGTCGTATATGAGATACGACCCTAGCGGCAGTGCGTGGGCGACACAAGTGGTGCCCGAACGTCATCGGCGCGGTCCCCGCGATTCGCGAGCCGTCCGTCTCCAAGACGACGCCGAGGCGATCCGACGAACGAAGTCACCCCGGAAGGTAGACCGCCCCGGGAACAGCGCTTCGCGTGGCTTGTCGGCGTCGGGTGCGCTGCGCACGCCGGTGCCGAGGGCGACGATGCGAGCGATGCCCTCGCCGATGTCGACGACGACACCCGCATCCGATCGACTGTGCCATGCCAGCGAGGGCTGCAGTCTCGAGATGCCCGCGGGCGTGGGACGGTGGCGCCTTCACGCTCGACGTCCGGGCCTTCGACTTCTCCGAGTGGGCCAGGGCGGCGGCCGTCATGTCGATCAATCGCGCCCTGTCCCCCGGGCGCAGTCGTTGACCCGGCCGATCAGCCCATCTCCCGCAGGACGACGACGGAGCCTGGCGCGAGTACGACGCGACCGGTGTGCGTGATTCCGGTCAGCAGATCGAGGCCGGACGTGTCCGCCCACCCCTGTTCGTCGCGGTGGTTGATGAGGAAGAGGTAGGAGCCGTCGGGCGACGTCCGCCGCACCGCCTCGACGCCGCGAGACACCTCGGCGACGGGAACGATCCGTGTCTCCCCCAGGAGTTGGTCGACGAGCGCCCCCAGGCTCGACGCATCCAGGTCGGCGGAGAGGTACCACGCCGTCCCGCGACCCACCCGTCGACGTGTGACGGCGGGAAGTCCGGCGACCGCGCCGTCCGAGTAGCTGGCCACGACCTCGACCCGTTCGTCGGCGGACGGGTCTTGCAACACCTCCGTCCAACGGGTCGCTGTCCAGCCGTTGTCGAGCGAGACGGTCTGCCCCTCGGCGAGTGGAGCGAACTCCTCCACCACCACGCCGAGTACGGACCGGAACGCACCCGTGAACCCACCTGGGCGCACGGTGTTCACCTCATCCACGACTCCGGAGAACCAGGTGACGAGCACGGTCCCTCCGGCCTCGACGAAGGCTTCGACGGCGCGCGCGTTGTCATCCGAGACGAGGAAGAGCCCGGGGACGACCACGAGCCGGTAGGAGGAGAGGTCCGTCCACGGGGCGACCACGTCCGTCGTGATTGCCCGTTCGAAGAAGGCGTTGTGCACGGCACGAGCGGTCTCGAAAGCGCCCATCCGATTGATGGGCTTGAGTCCGCTCCGCACCGCCCAGCCGGCTTCGTTGTCGTGCAGGATCGCGATGTCTGCCCGGGTGACGACGGTTCCGCGCACCTCGGCGAGAGCCGCGACGTCCTGGCCGAGCGAGACCACCCGTCTGAACGCCCGGCTGTCACGGCCGGCATGGGGCAGCATGGCGGAGTGGAACTGTTCCGTGCCCGATTTGGAGGCGCGCCACTGGAAGAACATGACACTGTCCGAGCCGCGCGCGACGTGCGCCAGGGCGTGGCGCGCGAGTTCCCCCGGTTCCTTGGGTTGGTTGATCGAGTGCCAACTCGACCCGCCGGTCGCATGTTCCATGAGCATCCATGGGCCGCCGCCGGACATGCCCCGCATCCGGTCGCCGCTGAACGCGAGGTCCTGGTGCCGGAGCGGGTCGGGGCCGTAGGTGTAGTGGTCGTTCGCGACGACGTCCATCTCCACCGCCCAGCGTGTGTAGTCGACGACGTCCGGACCCAGCCCGACCATGAAGTTCGTGGTGACGGGTAGCTCGGGCGTGTGTCGGAGCAATACCGCTCGCTCGGCGCGATACTGCTCCAGGAGCTCGTCCGAGGAGAACCGCTCGTAGTCGAGCAGCTGGCCCGGATTGTGCGCTGTGGCCCCGCTCGGGGTCGTGACCTCCTCGAACGACGAGTAGCTGTTCCCCCAGAACGCCATGCCCCAGGCGTCGTTGAGCGCTTCGACGGTCGTGTACTTCGTCTCCACCCACTTGCGGAAACGATCGTTCGACACCGGGCAATGACACCGCGCATTCCCACCGCCGAGCTCGTTGCTGACGTGCCACATCCGGACCGCCGGGTGACCGGAGACGTGCGCGGCAAGTCGCTCGACGACACGCAGGGCGAAGCGCCGGAAGACCGGTGACGACGGGCAGAAGCCGAGGCGGCCGCCGGGCGCGAGCGGGTGCCCGTGCTCGTCCTGCGGCAGGATCTCCGGGTGGAGACGGTGCAGCCACATCGGCACCGCTGCGGTCGGCGTCGAGAGGTCCACCGCGATCCCGTTCTCGTGCAGCAGGTCGAGCATCCGATCGATCCAGGTGAAGTCGAACACACCCTCCCGCGGCTCATGGACGACCCACGAGAACACCCCGAGCGTCACCAGGTTGACGCCGGCCTC
Source organism: Plantibacter sp. MCCC 1A11337 (assembly GCF_013349365.1). Classification (NCBI taxonomy): domain Bacteria; kingdom Bacillati; phylum Actinomycetota; class Actinomycetes; order Micrococcales; family Microbacteriaceae; genus Plantibacter; species Plantibacter sp. MCCC 1A11337. The sequence goes on from NZ_JABJWX010000001.1 coordinate 420,443, forward strand.
CCGCATCAACTCCATGTCCTCCAGGACGGTCTCCCACGGCCATTGCTCGGGACTGTAGTCGCCGCCGAACGAGAGCGTCTCGGTCGGCCAGGCGGCGGTCGTCGGTCGGTTGGGCTCGGTCGTCTCGGTGCTACTGGTCATGCCGGGGCATCCTTCGTCGGGCTCGGTGGTTCGGGGTCGGGCGTGAGCGTGATGACCCGGGCGGTGGGCGCCGCTGTCGAGACGGCCACCGTCAGCTCTCCCGACGGAGCGTCCCAGCGCCAGGTCCAGCCGTCGGTGTCCCTGGGGAAGAACGGGGCCGCCACGACGTCTCGTCCGCGGTAGTTCGGCACGGGGATCACGACGGTCTCCGGGGCGCCTGGGCGACGCCAGAGACTGAGGCGTGCGCACTCGTCGTTCCGAAGGCCCAGCGACACCCACGGGTCGTCCCAGCCGGGTAGTCCGAGCGGCCAGAACGGCATCGATCGCTCGATGTCGACGAGGACCTCCTTGTGAGCTGCGACGGCCTCGCAGATGAGCGCGACCTCGCTCGGCGCCATCCGGTTGAGGTATCCGGAGAGGTACATGCGGCCGAGGATCCCGTTGACGAGGGCGAACACCATCGCCTCCCGGCCGGATCCGGGGAGCGGATAGGCCCAGTTCCCCGCTTGCTCGGGGAGCATCGACGCGGGCGCGGCCGCTGCGATCGTCGCGTACATGACGGGGTCCTGCTGATCGGAGGTCGACTGGAGGTGCAGCCGGGAGAGCATCGCCGAGTCCATCCGCATCGCGCCGGAGGCACAGCTCTCGATGAGCAGGGACGGGTGACGCTCCTGCGCGTCGTCGAGCAGATCGAGCAGCGCCCGGTTGTGTTCCAAGAGCCCTGCTCCGGGGGCCAGACCTCCTGCGTCGGTCCCGGGACCGGTCATGGTGTTGGAGTCCATCTTGATGAAACCGATGCCGTAGTCGGCGATGAGGCGGTCGATGACACCGTCCACGTGCGCGCGGGCGGCCGGATCACGCAGGTCGAGCAGGTGTCGGCCGTGCTCCGCGATGCGGATGCCCCCGCGGGAGAAGAATGCCGACTCCGGGAGTCCGCGTCCCGAGGACGCGAGCGCGAGCGGTGATCGGACGCCGATCACCTCGGGCTCCAACCAGAGCCCTGCGACCATGCCGCGTGAGCGGATGCGGTCGATGACCTCCTCGATGCCGCCGGGGAACCGGCTCGCGGCCGGCAGCCACTCCCCGACCGTGTCCCACCAGTGACCCTCGGCGTACCAGCCGGCGTCGATGCAGAACAGGTCTGCTCCGGCATCGGCCGCCGCGTCGATGAGGGGCAGGAGTTTCTCGGTGGTCGGATCGCCCATGAGCGTGTTCATGTAGTCGTTGAACACGACGGGCAGGGCGTGGTCCGCCTCACGCAGGTGACGGATCGCGCGTCGCTGCCCGGTCAGTGCGCCGAGCACCTCGTCGACGCCTCCGTCGGCGAAGGCGACCGATGCCGGCACGGAGGTGAGCTGCTCCCCCGACGCGAGTCGGACACTCCACTGGTTGTCCTGGTCCGTCGGGCCGGTCAGCAGCAGGTAGGCACCGTGGCGCGTCTCGCCGATCTCGTATCCCCACGGCCCGTTGTGCTCGACCTGCCAGGCGAGTGCATACTCGCCTGCGGTCGCGAGGAGCACCGCGGTCGGCGCCTGCTCGCCAGTCGACCACGACCCGCGGTTCGCCACGTGGACGCGGCTGCGGGGTGGCTGGTGTTGCACATCACGGTCGATGCGGGCGAGTCCGATGTCCCGGAGGGACTTCGTCGTCCAGCGACTCTCTGCGACCCAGTCGTTCGCCGCCGAAGCGAGGACGAAGCCGTCGACCTCGGGCGCCGTGGTGAGGAAGGCCCCGGTGACGAACGTGGAGACGAAATCGATCACGACCGGCTCTCCTGCGGTGATCACCGTCCACGTGCGGAATGCGCTGACTCCGGTCGACAGTTCGAAGACACTCGTGACGCTGAGTCCCGTGTCCACGTCCATCTGTTCGATCCGCAGGGTGTGGTCGTCGCCACGCGTATGCGACCGGTATCGCAGGCGTGCCCCGATGACGGTGTCGACGTGTCGGAAACTGCCTGGGAACCGCCCATGACCGAAACCGGACACCTCGACGAGCGGCTGCCACAGCGCCGTCGCGAGGATCGGGACGGCGCGGTCGGCGCCGCGCGACCCGATGCCGACGAGAGCGACCGGCCTGTCAGGGCCCACCGCGAACACCAGCTCCAGCGTCTCGTTCCCCCACCGGAGCAGGTGCTCCTCGTCCGTGTCGTGCCGCTCAGACACGCGCCGGCGTCCGGTCCGCGGATTCCCACGAAGCGGTGTGGTGGTTGTAGCAGACCGAGTTGTCGAGCAGCGCCCGATCCGGTGCCGCCTCGCTCGACACGACCTTGCCGACCTTCTCGGGGTCGGGCGCTGCGAGCGCGAGGAGTTTCGTGTAGTCGTGCTGAGGATTGAGGATGACGTCGTCCGCGGGACCACGCTCGACGACCCGGCCGTGGTACAGCACGAGGATCTCGTCCGAGAAGTGCCGCGCGGTCGCGAGGTCGTGCGTGATATAGAGGACCGCGAGATCGTCCTCCCGCTGGAGTCGACCCATCAGATTGAGCACCCCGAGCCGGATCGACACGTCGAGCATCGACACCGGTTCGTCCGCGATCAACACCTGTGCACCTGGAGCGAGCGCGCGGGCGATGGCGACGCGCTGCCGCTGCCCTCCGGAGAGCTCGTGCGGGCGGCGGGACGCCATGTCGTCCGCGGGAGTCAGGTTCACCCGTTCCAGCATCGTCAATACCTGCTCGTGCACGGCTCGAGCGCCGGACGCTCGGCGATGGATCCGGATGGGCCGTGCGATGTGATGCTCGATCGTGTGGAAGGGGTTGAGTGAGGCGAACGGGTCCTGGAACACCATCTGCACATGACGCCGATAGAGCGAACGCGGCACGGCCGCGCCGTCGTCGAGCGTCACCTCGATCTTCCCGGATGACGGGCGTTCCAGCCGCGCCAGCATGCGTGCGATGGTCGATTTCCCCGAACCCGACTCCCCCACCAGGGCGACGGTCCGACCGGGCACGAGGTCGAAGGACACCCGGTCGACCGCTCGGAACGCCGTCCGCTTCAGGCCCTTCTTGATGGTGAAGTCCTTCGTGAGGTCCGTGACGCGGATCGTCGTCATGACGCATCCTCCTGTTCTGCATCGACACCGGTCCGGATGAAGGCACCGCGCGAGCCGCTGAGACTCGGGAAGGATTGCAGCAGCCGCTGGGTGTACGGGTGATCCGGTTCGCGATAGATCTGATCCGCGGTGCCCAGCTCGACGATCTCGCCCTCGAGCATGATCGCGATGCGGTCACTGATCTCGAGGAGCAACGGGAGGTCGTGTGTGATGAAGATGACCGCGAAGTCGAGTTCGTCGCGCAATCGCACGATCTCCCGCAGGATGTCGCGCTGCACGACGACGTCGAGGGCGGTGGTGGGCTCGTCCATGATCATGACCTGCGGTTCGAGGAGCATCGCCATGGCGATCATCACGCGTTGCCGCATGCCGCCCGACAGTTCGTGCGGGTAGGAGCTCAGTCGAGATCGGTCGACGCCGACCCGCTCGAGGACATCGCCGGCCCGTTGGACGCGCTCCTTCCGGGACAGTTCGGGCCGATGCGTGATCAACACGTCGCACAACTGCGCCCCCACGTTCGTGACGGGGTTGAGGGCGTTCATCGCCCCCTGGAAGACCATCGACAGCTTCGTCCAGCGGAAGCTCCGCAGGTCCTCATCCTCGAGGGCGAGGAGGTCGACATCGCTGCCGTCGCGGTCATGGAAGGTGATGCTGCCGGAGGCGATCCGAGCCGGGGGCTTGTGCAGGCGGTTGATGGCATAGGCGAGCGTGGTCTTCCCACAGCCGGACTCGCCCGCGAGTCCGAGGATCTCGCCGGGGGCGAGGGACAGGGTCGCGTGCTTGACCGCCGTCACCGGGCGTTCGACCTCGTACACGACCGAGAGGTCGTCGATGGTCACGACAGCCGGTCTGGTCGACCGCCTGGATGGAGCGTCGAGGAGCGTCATGCGCGTGCCTTCCTGTCGGATCCTGAATCGGCGGCGTCGTGCCTCGCCGTCGCCCGCTCCAGCCGAGCGGCCACCTTGGCGCGCTTCCGATGCATCCGGACGTTCTTGAGCTTGGGGTTGATGATCTCGTCGATGGAGAAGTTGATGAGCGAGAGACCCATCCCGAAGAGGGCGATGATGAGGCCGGGCGGCCCGAACCACCACCATGCTCCGAGCGGGAGTGCGAAACCGTTCTGCGCGTAGAACAGCATCGTGCCGAGGGTCGAGGAGTTCGACGCACCGAGGCCGAGGAACGAGAGGCCTGCTTCACCCAGGATCGCGGCGATGACGGCGAACACGAACTGAGACGCGAGCACGGGGAGCAGGTTCGGCAGGATCTCGACCGCGATGACGCGACCGGCCCGTTCTCCAGCGACACGCGAGGCCGCGACGTAGTCACGACTGCGGATGGAGAGGGTCTGAGCTCGGAGCACACGACTGGACGCTGCCCAGCCGGTGATCGCGAGGACCACTGCGATGGTCCAGAGGCCACGCTGCTCGGGTGGTACGAAGCCCGAGATCACGATCACGAGCGGCAGGCCGGGGATCACGAGGAACACATTCGAGAAGAGCGAGAACGCCTCGTCGGTGAACCCGCCGATGTAGGCGCCGAGGATGCCGAAGAAGGCCGAGAGGATCGTCGCGAGCACCCCCACGATGAGTCCGATCTGCAGCGAGCCGGCCGTCGCGTACGCCAGCTGTGCGAACACGTCCTGCCCGGTCTGCGTCGTTCCGAGGAGGTGTGCTGCGCTCGGCGGTTGGAGTCCGTCATCGCGGATCGTCGTCGGGTCCCCGACGAGGAGCGGGCCGATCAGTCCGAAGAGGGCGATCCCGCCGACGAGCACGAGGCCGATCGCCAGCCACGGCGTCATCGTCGGTAGCATCATCCGCCAGGCCGACCGGGGTCGCTTTCCCCGCTCGGCGGCGGCGGTCGCGAGCGCCCTCGTGGCGTCGGGCACGTTGGGTTCGGTCCGAGGAGCGAGGTTCGTCATCGGCTGAGTCCTTCCAGAACGATCGGCTTCGCCGACGGTGAGACACGGATCGTGCGCCGGGGCATCAGACGCTCACCCGGGTGCGGGGGTCGATGAGGCCATAGAAGAGGTCCACGATGAGGTTCGCCCCGAGGACCGCGAGGGTGATGTAGAGGAAGATGCCCTGCATGAGCGCGTAGTCGTTGTTCGTGACCGCCGAGAGGAGCTTCGACCCGATACCCGGATAGGAGAACACCTGCTCGGTCACGATCGACCCCGACACGACGAAGCCCAGGGAGATCGCGAATCCGGCCACGGACGGCAGCACGGCGTTCCGGGCCGCGTAGTTCCGCAGGATCCGGCCCTGGCTGAGGCCTTTCGCCTGGGCGGTGAGGATGTAGTCCTCCGACAACGTCGACACCATCATGTTGCGCATGCCGAGCAGCCAACCGCCGAGCGAGGCGATCACGATCGTGAGCGCCGGGAGGAACCCGTACTGGATGGCCGAGGCGATGAATTCCCAGGAGAATGCAGGATCGAGGATCACGTCGTAGCCCCCCTGGGAGGGGAAGAGCTTCAGCGTCGTGGCGAAGACGTAGACGAGGATGAGGGCGAGCCAGAAGTACGGGACGGCGGCCAGCAGCGTCGTCGCCGGCACGAGCGAGTCGAGCCAGGTGCCCGGCTTCCAACCCACGATCGCACCCAGCGAGACGCCGATGACGGTGGCCAGGACGGTGGAGATGCCCACGAGCACGATCGTCCACGGGAGCGAGGTACTGATCACCTCGGTCACGGGCGTCGGGAAGTAGCTGACCGAGACACCCAGATCACCGCGGAAGACGTTGACGAGGTAGTTCCAGTACTGGAGCAGCAGTGGTTCGGAGGAATCGCCGCCGAGAAGGAGCTCGTAAGCCTTGCGGGTGTCGGGGGTGACGATGCCGCCCCGCTGTTGCAGCTTGGCGAGCAGGATGTCGACCGGGTTGCCCGGCAACAGCCTCGGGATCAGGAAGTTGATGGTCAAGGCCGCCCAGAGTGCGATGGCGTAGAACCCCAGCTTGCGGACGAAGTAGTTCACGACGTCCCTCCCCCGCGCCGACCGGCGCGCTCCTTCTCGGCGACGACCATGCTCACTTCCCCGTCGGCTTGAGCGACTTGAAGATCTCCGCGTTGTCGGGAGACGCCCAGATCGCCGGGAAGGCGTACAGATCGTCGAGCGTGGGCCAGCCGCTGAACTTCTCACTGTGGAACTCGCTGGTCGTGCCGCCGGTCATGATCGGGATGTACGGCATGTCCGCGACGATCTTCGCCTGGATGATGTCGAATTGCGCCTGTCGCGCCGCGGTGTCGGTCGGGTTGGTCGCTTTCAGTACGGCCAGCGCGGCGTCGACCTCGGGGTCACTGAACCGGGCGATGTTCTGCGGTGCGATCTCACCGACGGGTGCCGTGAAAGCGGAGTTGAAGTACTTGTCGTACAGGTAGTACGGGTCGGAGGCGGCGCCCTGACCGAGCGAGTCGATGGCGAGCTGGTAGTTGCCCTTGCTCTTCTTGTCGGTCCACTCGTTCCACGACGACTGGGCGACCTTGAGGTCGATGCCGACGGCCTTCAGTTGCTGGGCCATGGTGTCGATCGCGGTGATGTAGTCGGTCCAGCCCGTGACGACCTCGACGGTCAGCGACAGTTTCTCGCCGTCCTTCGCGTAGATGCCGTCTGAGCCCTTGACCCAGCCCGCACCGTCGAGCAGGCTGCTCGCCTTCGCCGCGTCGGGCGTGTTCGGAAGCACCGGCTCGGCGACGTTCGCGGAGATCAGGTCCTTCTGCGTCGTGGTCAGTGCGAACGTCGGCGAGATGTCGCTGGCCGTGTTCTGGAACGCGAGGGAGTTCATCTGGTCGCGGTTCAGGGCTGCCGAGATGGCCTGACGGACTGCGGGGTCCGTCTGCGGGCCGGCGCAGCCGAGGGCGGTGCTGGAGCAGGTGAGCAGCGCCATCTGGTTCTGAGGGATCGTGATCGCCTCGTAACCCGGGTAGGTCTTGGAGACGTTCTCGATGTCCGGGACCGGGCCGGTCTGCCAGTCGATCGTTCCGGCGGCCAGAGCGTCGGCTCCGGCGGTGTTGCCGGAGAGGGAGAGGTACCGCACGGCCTTCACCGCGGGCTCGCCGTCCCAGTAGTCGGGGTTCGAGACGAGGGTGAACGCCTGCGCCTTGAAGTTCCCGAGCGTGTACGGACCGGTACCGACCGGCTTGTCGACGACGTCGGTCGTCGGGTCGACGTCCTTCCAGAGGTGCTCGGGGACGATGGGGGTGCGGCCGAGGAGGGTCGGACCGCTCACGAATGCCGGGTGGTCCCAGGTGAAGACGACCTCGGTGTCGCTGGTCGCTTGGACGGTGCCGTCGAAACCGCTGGTGTTGATGGAGGGTGTCTTCAGCAGCAGGTCGAAGGTGAAGGCGACGTCCTTCGCCGTGAACGGCTTGCCGTCCGACCACTTCGCACCGTCCCGGACCGTCACCGTGAGCTGCGTCCCGTCGTCGCTCCAGGTGTACTCGGTGCCGAGCAGCGGCTTGTAGGCCTCGGTGTTGACGTTGGTGACGAAGAAGAGCGACTCGTAGATCGTCCCGATGCCACCGATGCTGGACGGCGAGTAGGGGTTGAAGTTGATCTGATAGTCGCCGGCTTGACCGGTGTAGGCGACCAGCGTGTCGGCGGCGGATGCGGAGGAACCGCTGGAGCCGCTCGACGGCGAGCAGCCGGAGAGCAGGAGGGCCGTTGCGGCGGCGGCGACCGCGCCCACGACCCAGGTGCGGCGGCGGGGCCGGGAGCCCGTGGTGTTGAGGAACATCGTTGATCCTTTCCCAGGGCGCGGACCGCTGAGGGCAGTCGACGCCGACTTCGTGAGTGGGGGTGGATTTTTCCACCCGACGGCACCATTGTTACTTAGGTAAATTATGTGCGTCAAGCACTTCGGACGAACTCGTGCCGACCAGACCCCGTTTCGAAAGGGCCCCATGACCGACCTCGTGGACACACAGCTCCGCGGCGATGATGCCGCCTCGCGTCCCCTCACACCCCCTGTCGTCCACCTTCGAAGGGACGGCGTCTCACTCGTCATCGCGACCGGCGCCCCCTCCGGCACCGGGGCTCGTCACGCCACCCTGCCCAGTGTGCTGCACTGGGGAGCGGACCTCGGGACATTCGACGACGAAGCCCTCCAGGACCTCCAGGACGCACTCAGCCGCCAGACCCGCCCCGGTTCGCTCGATGCCGCCTGGCAGGCCTCGATCCTCCCCGTCGAAGGCGACGGTTGGGCCGGGCGACCCGGCATCCAACTGCGACGCGACGACACGCCCGTCCATCTGCGCTGGTCGCGGGTGGACTGCACTCCTTCCACCGACCGGTCGGCCACCACGGTCACGGCGGAGGACCACGTGCACGGCCTGCGGCTCACCTCGACGCTCGCGATCGAGACCGGCGGCATCGTCTCCCTCGTCCATCGGCTCGAGCGGACCGCGACGCAGGACGATCCGGCCGGAGCCGTCGTCGTCGACTGGCTCGAGGCGACCCTCCCGACACCGAAGGCCACCGATCACCTGACCACGTTCGCCGGTCGGTGGACGCGGGAGAAGGCTCCGCACACGACCGGCGTTCCTCGCGGTTCGACCGTGCGTCAGACCCGGCGGGGGCGCGGTGGACACGACGCCCCGATGCTCTACCTGCTCTCCGTCGACCGTCCGAGGGACCGCACCGGAGAGCTCTGGGCAGTGCACCTCGGGTGGAGCGCGGACTGCACGTACCGCAATGACCGACTGCCGGACTCGGTCGATGTGATCGGAGCCGGTGAGCTGCTTCGTGCCGGCGAGATCGCCCTCGAGCCCGGTGAGGCGTATACGACCCCGATCACCTACTTCGCCTGGTCCGATGCCGGACTCGACGGACTGTCGGAACGGTTCCACCGGTTCGAGCGCGCCCGCCCGCAGCACCCCACGCGTCCTCGTCCGCTCGTCCTGAACACCTGGGAGGCCGTCTACTTCCAGCATGACCCGGAGTTCCTGCTGGAACTGGCCGAGAGAGCCGCTGAGGTCGGTGTGGAACGGTTCGTCCTCGACGACGGATGGTTCCTCGGTCGGCGCGACGACACCCGAGGACTCGGAGACTGGATCGTGGACCGCGACGTCTGGCCGGATGGCCTCGAACCGCTCGCCACGCGGGTGCACGAGCTCGGCATGGAGTTCGGGCTGTGGTTCGAGCCGGAGATGATCAACCTCGACTCCGACCTCGCGCGGGCGCACCCCGACTGGCTGCTCCACGCCCCCGACCACCTGCCGACCCCGGAGCACCTCTCCTGGCGCACCCAGTACGTGCTCGACATCGCACGCGCCGACACCTACGTGTACGTGTTCGACCACCTGCATCGACTCGTCTCCGATCTCGGGATCGACTTCATCAAGTGGGATCACAACCGGGATCTCGTCGAGGCGACGCACGACGGTCGGCCGGGGACGCACCTGCAGACGCAGGCGCTGTACCGTCTGATGGCGGAGCTCAAGGCGCTCCACCCGGGGCTCGAGATCGAATCGTGTTCCTCGGGCGGCGCCCGCAGCGACCTCGGTATCCTCGCTGTCGCCGACCGCGTGTGGGCGAGCGATTCGAACGACCCTGTGGAACGCCAGGACATCCAGCGATGGACGCAGCTCCTGCTCGCGCCCGAGCTCGTCGGCGGACACGTCGGGCCGACCACGGCACACTCCTCGGGGCGGACGACCGCGCTCTCGTTCCGCTTGGCGACGAGCCTCATGGGGTCCGCGGGCTTCGAATGGAACATCGCCGAATGCACGCCGGACGAACTGGCCGTCATCACGCGCTGGGCGGCTCTCTACAAGGAGCTGCGACAGGTGATCCACACCGGCACAGCCGTCCACGCCGACGTCCGTGACCCGGCTCTCCGCGTCGTGGGAGCCGTCGCGCAGGATCGATCGGAGGCGGTGTTCACCATCGCGAGCGTCGCGACCCTCGAGGACTCCATGCCGGAACGTATCCGGCTCCACGGCCTCACCCCGGACGTCCGCTACCGCGTCCGGCTGCGCGGCGAGATCGGCGCGTCGGACCACGGCTTCGCCACCCCGGCGTGGATCTCGGCCGGAGAGGTCACGCTGCCGGGTTCCGCGCTCGGGACCGTCGGCCTGCAGATACCCCCACTCTGGCCGGCCCAGGCGCTCATCCTCCACGTCACGACGGCCTGATCGACCGTCGAAGCCCACTCCGCTGATGCGGAGTGGGCTTCGACGTAGGACCTGCGGATCAGCGTCCGGCGAGCAAGCCGTTCGCGTGTCGCAACACGTCTTCGGCCACGAACGCCGCAGGGTCCAGTCCGGGGCGGGCGTCCACTCGGAAGATCGCCCGCTCCCCGGGCAACAGGGTGACCATCCCGAGATCGACCCGCGCCGACGCGTCGACCCGGTCGACGAGCATGGTGACGTCCCGTACGTAGCTCGTCGCCGTCACGGTGATGACGTACACGGCCGGATCCTCGTCCGAGACGATCGCCTCCGCCCGTACCGCCTCGGGCTCGAGCGCCTGATCGACGACCTCCGAGGGATCGTGGACCGCGGTCGCGAACCCCGCGAGCGTCGCGGTGACGATCTCGCGCGCTGGATCGATGACCGAGGCGACGCCGACGGGCACGACGATGCGGGTCGCCCCGCGCGGATCGATCGATGCCTCCGCGGCCGCTGTCGCGAGCACCGTGCCGTCGAACGACATCCTCCGAAGGACCACCTCGCCCACCCACGCTTCGGCGGTGTCGTTCAACAGCACGGTCACCAGTCCGTCTGCACTGGGCTGGATGGTGGCGAGACGGGGTTCGTAAACCGCTCGTAGCGCGAACCACAGTGGCTTCCGGCGCTCCGCGAAGTCGACCGCTGCCCAGGAGACGACTGGCCAATTGTCATTCAGCTGCCAGACGATGACACCGGTGTTGAGCGGCGTGAGCGCACGGAAATGTTCGATGCCGAACCGGATCGCCGCCGCCTGGTTCAGCTGGGTCGCCCAGTGCCACTCCTCGATCGTGCGCGGGTCCGGCAGGTGGCCGTGCAGACCGCGCTCGAGCTTGAGGTTTCCGTCCTCGGCCTTCTGGTGCACGAGCATCTGCGCACCATACGGCTCGAGGGGCTCGTCGTGCACGACGTCGACGAGCGTCGACCATGCCGGCGGACCCTGGAAGCCGAACTCGGAGACGAAGCGCGGCCGATGCTCGCGGTACTCCGTGTAGTCCAGGCGGTTCCAGACGTCCCAGATGTGCATCGTCCCGTGCGCGGCGTCGTTCGGGTGCAGGTACTCGGAGAACGAGTACGGGCTCGCCGGCGAGTACGACCGGCTGGGGTCGAGCTCGGCGATGAGCGCTGGGAACAGCTCCCGGTAGTACCCGTCACCCCAAGTGCGACCGTCGAGCGCCTGACGCCACCCCCAGTCGACGAAGCCCCAGATGTTCTCGTTGTTGCCGTTCCAGATCACGAGCGAGGGATGCGGACTGAGCCTGGTGATCGCCTCGCGTGCCTCGGCTTCGACCTCCGCTGCGAGCCAGTCCTCCTCCGCATAGGCGGCACAGGCGAAGAGGAAGTCCTGCCAGACCAGGATCCCGGCCTCATCGCACGCGTCGTAGAAGTCGTCTGATTCGTAGATGCCGCCGCCCCACACCCGCAGGAGGTTCATGTTGGCATCGACCGCATCCGCGACACGACGCCGATACCGCGCACGGTCGATCTCGGTCACGAAAGCATGGTCGGGGATCCAGTTCGCTCCGCGGATCTGGATCAGCTCGCCGTTGACGATGACGTTGAACGGACCACCGAAGGCGTCCGGCGCGATGTCGACGGTCACGGTGCGGAAGCCCACGCGCGATCGCCAGCCCTCCGGTGTCCCGGTCGGGTGCGACGTCCCGGTCTCGAGCTCCACCGAGAGGTCGTACAACGGCTGTGGGCCGTGACCGATCGGCCACCAGACGTCGACCTGCGGGACGGTCAGGACGAGACGTGCCTCGGAGACGCCGGGCGAGACCACGACGTCGTCCGCCGTGTCGCCGACGCTGACCCGGAGCCGGACCGCCTCGGTGCAGTCGGCCATCGCCGCCGTCGTGACGGTATTCGCCCATTCCAGCTCGACACGGGCGTCGAGCAGCCCGGCGACACCGTCGGCGTCGTCCGCGAGGTCGACCAGCGGCCGGACCGACACGATGCGCACGATGGACCAGCTCTCGATACCGATCGCCTTCCAGATGCCGCTCGTCGCGACGTCGATCCCCCAGTCCCAACCGAAGTTGCTCGCCGCCTTACGCAGCGCGTTGTAGGGGTGGTGGTTCACGTGCGGGCGTGCACCGTGCGCCTCGGAACGCGCCTCGGCCTCTTCCACGGGGGCGGCGAAGGTGATCGTCAGCCGGTTCTCGCCGACGACCAGCAGTGAGGCGATGTCGAAACGGTAGCTGCGATGCTGATTCTCCGTCCGTGCGACCAGAGAACCGTTCAGCTCGATCGTGGCGACGGTGTCGAGCCCTTCGGCCACGAGGTCGTGCCGCTCGGCACCGTCCTCCTGCCACGCGAAGGTGTTCTCGTAGCGCCAGACGGTGCTGCCGATCCACTGCTGGGACGCTTCGTTGTCCCGGTCGAAGGGGTCGGCGATCCGTCCTGCGGCGAGGAGATCGAGATGGGCGCAACCGGGGACGGTCGCCGGGATGATGATCCCACCGAGCCCTGCTGGACTGGGGCCCGAGACGGCGGTCAGTGTCCAGCCGGAATGAAGCGGGGTGTACGTCATGAGCATCCTTGCGTCGTGGCGATTCGATGACGACCGGATCATCGTCTGCTACTTTATTACCTAAGTTTACAAAGTGCGTCAAGCACGGCCAGAGCGATAGGCTCCCGATGTCGACATCGTTGAGAAAGCGGGGACCAGTGACGGACGCCCACGCCATCGCAGAGGGCTCGTCCTCCTGGCCGTACCTCCCCGACGCCGAGCGCGGCGCGCTTCGAGAACTCCTGATGTACGGGCCACTCCCCCGAGCCGAGATCGCTCGCCGGCTCGGTGTCTCCCGCGCGAGCCTGACGCGCGCGACCCGCGTCCTGATGGAGCACTCGATGATCTCCGAGGGCGAGGTCGCACTCCGCGGTGCGATGGGGCGCCCGAGCGAGATGCTCGTCGTCCGCCGGGACACCCACTACTTCCTCGGCGTGAAGCTGACGGGCGATGCGGTCTTCGCCGTCGTGACGGATCTGAGCGCCCAGATCGTCGCGCAGTTCGAGGAGCCCCTCGTGTCGACCACCGTCGCCGACACCGTCGATCAGATCGTCCGCATCCACACACGATTCGCCGAGGACTACAAGGGTATCTGTGCAGCCGGCGTGTGTCTGGCCGGTGACATCGCCGGGATCGATGGGCGTCAGATCGTGACGGTCTCGTACTTCCTGCAGTGGCGCGACGTCCCGCTCGCCGAGCTGCTGGGCGAGCGTCTCGGGATCCCGGTCACCGCCGACAACGACGTCCACGCACTGACAGCCGCGGAACACTGGTTCGGCGTCGGTGCCGGCGCCGAATCGCTCGCCCTCGTCACGATCGGAGCCGGGATCGGGTTCGGGCTCATCGTCGACGGCAGGGTGCTGACGGGCCACAACGGTCGTGCCGGGCGGTTCGACCACGTGCTCGTCGATTCCCGCGGACCGAGCTGTGGACTCGGGCATCCCGGCTGCGCGAGCGTCTACCTCACGAGCGAATCGATCGTCCGTTCGATCGGCACGGCGGACCTCGACTACCCGACCGCGGTCGCTCTCGCCCGCGCGGGTGACGCCGCAGCGCTGCACGCCTTCGACGACGCCGGGAAGGCCCTCGGGGTGATCCTCGGCACGGTCATCAACGGCCTGGACCCGGAACGCGTCATCCTCACCGGTGACGGCCTCGCCGTGCTCGAGTTCGCGGGCGGTCGCGTCCAGCGCACGCTCGAAAGCGTGCGGCTCCCGAGCGATGATCCGGTCCAGTTCGACGTCGTCCCGTTCGAGTTCACCGAGTGGGCGCGGGCCGGCGCGGTCGCGGCCATCCGTCTGATGCTCCGCTTCTAGCACGAGCCCGTCCGACACCGGGTCTCGAGGTGCGACCGGCGGCGTCCGACACCCGCGGATCATGCATCCTGTCCGACTCAGGTACGGAGTCTCGGACCCAGGGACTCCGGGAGCAGAGGTCGTGGCCGCGGCTGGCCGAGGATGCCGCTGCGAACCGCGCCCCTGTTCCGCGAGCCGCCCGCTTGGTCGCGGCACGCAGATCGCGAGCGAAGCGTTAAATGTCCTGCCGCTTCTGCTGACCGATGGCATCAGTACGCCGGGATTGCCGTTGTCAGCCGAGCTGTGGTGCCGGTGCCGCGGTTGCGTCCCGCTTCGTGCGGCGTCGTTCGCTGACGATGAAGACGACGAGCAGAACGATGCCTGCGAGGATCACGAGGAATGAGCAGACTCGAGATGTTCAAGGCGAGGATGAGACCGACGCCGACCCACATCCACCGGCGACCGCGGACGGTCTGTTCGGCGAAGCGTCCGCGGAGCCACCCCGATCGAGGCTGCGAAGGCGACGAGTAGCACACTGGTGCAGCGCGGTGCCGAAGAACAACTCCATCGGCCCAGCGGCCCAGGACTTTTTCCCCGACTGGGATCGCAACATCCAGGAGCTCGTCGCAACCCTCCGTGGCGAAGCGGGCCGCAACCCCTACGACTAACGGCTGAGCGATCTCGTCGGCGAGCTGTCCAACCGGTCAGAGCGCTTCCACGCCCTCTGGGCGGCCCACAACGTGCGCTTTCACCGGACGGAGGCGAAGCGCCCCGTCACCCCGTCGTCGGCGACCTCGAACTCAGCGACGACGCGTTCGAGCTCCCAGCAGACCTACACCGCAGAACCTGGGATACCGTCGGCCGACGCACTGAGGATACTCGCTAGCTGGGCGGCGACCACCAGCCCCGGCCCTCGTCCGGGAGTGCCCTCGCCGGAGGCGGGCCGAATCATCGACGGGCAGGACCGCGGCAGCTGACTCCCGGCAGGAGGTGGTGGGCCCTGCCGGGATCGAACCGACGACATCCACGGTGTAAACGTGGCGCTCTACCAGCTGAGCTAAAGGCCCGCGATCGGATGGAACCATCCGATGCGACTCGTCGAGTCTAGCCGGAGTCTCCGTCGGAGCCGGAACGCTCCACAACCCCGGTCTCATGGCTCCGACACGACACCGGACGATCGGTCGGGCGCGGTGACGGTCGCTGGCCGTACGATCGAGGGGATGGATACGACGATCCCCACCCCGTACGAAGACCTCCTGCGCGACACGCTCGAGCACGGCGCCGCCAAAGGCGACCGCACCGGAACCGGCACGCGCAGTGTGTTCGGCCGCCAGCTCCGCTTCGACCTCTCCCAGGGCTTCCCGCTCATCACCACCAAGCGGGTGCACTGGAAGTCCATCGCCTACGAACTCCTCTGGTTCCTCCGCGGCGACGGCAACGTCCGTTGGCTGCAGGAGCACGGCGTGACCATCTGGGACGAGTGGGCCGACGACCAGGGCGAACTCGGCCCCGTGTACGGCGTGCAGTGGCGGTCCTGGCCGACCCCCGACGGCTCGCACATCGACCAGATCTCGCAGGTCATCGACCAGCTGCGCACCGACCCGAACTCGCGCCGGATCATCGTCTCCGCGTGGAACGTCGCCGACATCCCCAACATGGCGCTCGCCCCGTGCCACGCCTTCTTCCAGTTCTACGTCGCCGACGGCAAGCTCTCCTGCCAGCTCTACCAGCGCAGCGCAGACCTCTTCCTCGGCGTCCCCTTCAACATCGCCAGCTACGCGCTCCTCACCCACCTCGTCGCGGAGCAGGTCGGCCTCGAGGTCGGCGACTTCGTGTGGACCGGCGGCGACTGCCACATCTACGACAACCACGTCGAGCAGGTGACGGAGCAGCTCACGCGCGCACCGTTCCCCTACCCACGGCTGCGCATCAACACGCAGCGCGACAGCATCTTCGACGTGGAGTACGACGACCTCGAGATCGTCGACTACCAGCACCACCCCGCCATCCGCGCGGCCGTCGCCGTATGAGCCTGGCGCTCATCTGGGCTCAGGCCCACAACGGCGTCATCGGTGCCGACGGCGACATGCCCTGGCACGTCCCCGAGGACCTCGCGCACTTCAAGGCGCTCACCGGGTCGGACGCGGTGATCATGGGACGTCGCACCTGGGATTCACTCCCCCCGCGGTTCCGTCCGCTCCCAGGACGTCCGAACATCGTCGTCACCCGCGATCACGCGTGGTCCGCCGACGGCGCGATCGTCGCGCACTCCCTGGAGGACGCGTTCGAAGCGGCACAGCTCGCCGGTAACGGCCAGGCGTGGGTCACCGGCGGCGCCGGTCTCTTCACCGAAGCGCTCGCGCTCGCCGACCGGCTCGAGGTGACCGAACTCGACCTCGATGTCGCCGGCGACACCTTCGCGCCCACGATCGGCGAGGAGTGGGTGCCGGTCACGATCGACCCGGCACACGGTTGGTCGGAGTCACGCACGGGTGTCCCCTACCGGTTCATCCGGTACGAGCGTGCGCCCGAGATCGCCATCACCGGCTGAAACGCCCGGCGAACCGGATCGATCGGCGCGGGAGACGGCTCAGGCCGGCTGACGCAGCTCTTCGAGCGCGGCGCGGTAGGCCGCGAGCGAGCGAGCCTCGCCCGGTGCCGTGATGAAGCTCTCACGGATGATGCCCTGCTGGTCGATGAGGAAGGTCGCGCGGTTCGCGAACCCCTTCTCCTGCAGGAACACCCCGTACTCCTTGGCGACCTGGCCGTGCGGCCAGAAGTCGGCGAGCAGCTGGAAGCCGTACTGCTCCTGCTCCGCCCACGCCCGCAGCGTGTGCTTGGAGTCGACGGAGATACCGACGAGCGTGACCTGGTCGTCCGTGAACAGGCTGAGGTTGTCGCGCAACTCGCACAGCTCCCCCGTGCAGGTCCCCGAGAACGCCAGCGGGAAGAAGACGAGGGCGACAGCCGAACTGCCGCGGAACTGACTCAACCTGACGAGTTCGCCGAACTGGTTCGCCAGTTCGAAGTCGGGTGCCAGGGTGTCGTTCTCGAGTGCCATGAGGGTCCTTTCAGGCGGGTTCGCCTGCTCCGGATCGCCCGAGCGGTGGACGGGTCCGATCCGGTCACACATCCTAACCCCGCACCGCAGCTGCACAAACCCGGAGGGGCGCGCCGCTCGGTCACCGTTCCCTGGGGTGACCGGATAGGGTGAAAGGTGGCGCCCGCGTCCATACCCATCAGGACGCATGGAGTTCACCATCACAACCCAGGCACGATCTGCCACGAGAGAAAGGTCGACGGTGACTGTTCACGACCAGGATCCATACTCGTCCAACCACGTAGACGCCGATCCTGAGGAGACGTCCGAGTGGAATGAGTCCCTCGACGCCCTCGTCGACGAACGTGGCCGCGGGCGCGGCCGCGACATCATGCTGAGCCTCCTCAAGCGCTCGAAGGAACTGCACCTCGGTGTGCCGATGGTGCCCACCACCGACTACATCAACACCATCGCCTCGGAGAACGAGCCCGACTTCCCGGGCGACGAGGACATCGAGCGCCGCTACCGTGCCTGGATCCGCTGGAACGCGGCCATGACCGTGCACCGCGCGCAGCGCCCCGGCATCGGTGTCGGCGGACACATCTCCACCTACGCGTCGTCGGCCGCGCTCTACGAGGTCGGCTTCAACCACTTCTTCCGCGGCCAGGACGCCCCGGGCGGTGGCGACCAGATCTACATCCAGGGCCACGCCTCCCCCGGCACCTACGCTCGCGCCTTCCTCGAGGGCCGCCTCAGCACCGACCAGCTCGACGGCTTCCGCCAGGAGAAGTCGCACGCGCCGCACGGGCTCTCCTCGTACCCGCACCCGCGCCTCATGCCGGACTTCTGGCAGTTCCCGACGGTCTCGATGGGTCTCGGCCCGATCAACGCGATCTACCAGGCGCACCTCGCCAAGTACGTCACGAACCGTGGCATCAAGGACGCCAGCGACCAGCAGGTCTGGGCGTTCCTCGGCGACGGCGAGATGGACGAGGTCGAGAGCCGCGGTCAGCTCCAGGTCGCCGCGAACGAGGGCCTCGACAACCTCAACTTCGTGATCAACTGCAACCTGCAGCGCCTCGACGGCCCCGTCCGCGGGAACGGCAAGATCATCCAGGAGCTCGAGAGCTTCTTCCGCGGCGCCGGCTGGAACGTCATCAAGGTCATCTGGGGCCGCGAGTGGGACGACCTCCTCAACCGCGACACCGACGGCGCGCTCCTCAACCTCATGAACGTCACGCCCGACGGCGACTTCCAGACGTACAAGACGGAAGACGGCGCCTACGTCCGCGAGAACTTCTTCGGCCGGGACGAGCGTGCCCTGAAGCTCGTCGAGGGCTACACCGACGACGAGGTCTGGAACCTCAAGCGCGGCGGCCACGACTACCGCAAGGTCTACGCGGCGTTCAAGGCGGCCAGCGAGCACAAGGGCCAGCCGACGGTCATCCTCGCGCACACCATCAAGGGCTACGGCCTCGGCCCGAGCTTCGAGGGCCGCAACGCGACCCACCAGATGAAGAAGATGACGCTTGACAACCTGAAGACCTTCAGGGACACGATGCGCATCCCGATCACCGACTCGCAGCTCGAAGAGAACCCCTACCTCCCGCCGTACTACCACCCGGGCGAGGACGACGAGGCGATCCAGTACCTGCACGAGCGTCGCCGCGCGCTCGGCGGCTACGTCCCCGAGCGTCGCAGCAAGTACACGCAGCTGAACCTGCCCGACGACTCCGCCTACGCGGCGGCGAAGAAGGGCTCCGGCACGCAGGAGATCGCCACCACCATGGCGTTCGTCCGACTGCTGAAGGACCTCCTCCGCGCCAAGGACTTCGGCAACCGGATCGTCCCGATCATCCCCGACGAGGCACGCACCTTCGGCATGGACGCGTTCTTCCCGAGCGCGAAGATCTACAACCCGAACGGTCAGCACTACACCTCGGTGGACCGCGAACTGCTCCTCGCCTACAAGGAGAGCCCGCAGGGTCAGATCGTGCACGTCGGTATCAACGAGGCGGGTGCCATCGCGGCCTTCTCGGCGATCGGAACCTCGTACTCGGTGCAGGGCGAGCCGCTCATCCCGGTCTACGTCTTCTACTCGATGTTCGGTTTCCAGCGCACCGCAGACGCCATCTGGGCGGCCGGCGACCAGATGACCCGCGGCTTCATGATCGGCGCGACCGCCGGTCGCACGACGCTCACGGGTGAGGGCCTCCAGCACGCCGACGGCCACTCGCTGCTCCTCTCCTCCTCGAACCCCGCGGTCGTGAGCTACGACCCGGCCTACGGCTACGAGATCGCGCACATCGTGCGGAGCGGTATCGAGCGCATGTACGGCGGCGAGCACCAGGACCCGAACGTCATGTACTACCTCACGGTGTACAACGAGCCGCTCGTCCAGCCGGTCGAGCCCGAGGGTGTCGACGTCGACGGCATCGTGCGCGGTATCCACCGCATCAGCACGAGCGACAAGCAGGGCCCGAAGGCCCAGCTCATGGCCTCCGGCGTCGCGGTCCCGTGGGCGATCGAGGCGCAGCAGCTCCTCGCCGACGACTGGGGTGTCTCCGCAGACGTCTGGAGCGTCACGAGCTGGACCGAGCTCCGTCGCGACGGTCTCGCCGCCGACCAGCACAACTTCCTGCACCCGCAGGAGGAGCGTCGTGTGCCCTACGTCACGGAGAAGCTGAGCGGTGCCGCAGGCCCGTTCGTCGCCGTGACCGACCACATGCACGCCGTGCCGGACCAGATCCGTCAGTTCGTGCCGGGCGACTTCGCGACGCTGGGGGCCGACGACTTCGGCTTCTCCGACACGCGCGCCGCTGCCCGTCGCTTCTTCAAGATCGACGGCCCGTCGCTCGTCGTCCGCACCCTCCAGCAGCTCGCTGCTCGAGGTGAGGTCGATGCGAGCCTCCCGCAGCAGGCCATCGACCGCTACCGCCTCCACGACGTGAACGCCGGCAACACCGGCAACGCGGGTGGCGAGAGCTGATTCCATCGCTACCACGGTGACGAAGACGAAGACGAAGGCCGAGACACTCGACTGGCTCCGCCGGATCTCGGGTGAGCTCGCGACCGCGACGCTCAAACGCCTCGAGGACACCCTTCCCTGGTACGCCGAGATGCCACCAGGCCGCCGCTCAGCGGTCGGCCTGGTGGCTCAGGCGGGCATCAGTTCGTTCATCTCGTGGTTCGACGATCCCCGGTCGACGCCGTGGATCGCCGCCGACGTGTTCGGGGCGGCTCCTCGCGAGCTGCTCCGTTCCGTCAGCCTGCAGCAGACGCTGCAACTCATCAAGGTCACCGTCGAGGTCGTCGAGGAACGCGTCGCGTCCGGAAGCGTCGACCTCCGCGAGGCGATCCTCCTCTACTCGCGCGACATCGCGTTCGCCTCGGCCGATGTGTACGCCCGTGCGGCAGAAGCCCGCGGACTCTGGGACGCCCGCCTCGAGGCCCTCGTCGTCGACTCGATCCTCAGTGGCGAGGCCGACGACGAGTTGCCCAGCCGGATCGCCGCCCTCGGGTGGCACGGTCACGGGGAGGCCTGCGTCCTGGTCGGGACGACCCCACGGGTGCTCGATGTCGACATGCTCCGCCGGACCGCCCGACACCTCGACGCCGACGTCCTCATCGGCGTCCAGGGCAACCGGCTCGTGCTCGTCCTCGGTCGCGCCGAGCTGCCCAGCACCGATTCAGGAGACGGTGAGCCCGTCGACGAGGTGGAACAGGCGGCCGCAGACGCCCGCACGAGCTCACAACTCACCTTCCTCGACATCGCCGCCAAGCTCGAGCACGGATTCGGTCCGGGGCACCTGGTGCTCGGTCATGCCGTGCCCTCGCTCATCGAGGCGTCACGGAGCGCGAAGGCCGCCCTCGCCGGGTTCGCCGTGGCGAAGTCCTGGCGTCACGCTCCTCGACCGGTCGCGGCGGACGACCTCCTTCCGGAGCGCGCACTCGCCGGCGACAACCTCGCGAAGACCACGCTCATCGAGCGGGTCTACCGCCCGCTCAAGGACTACTCCGGCGAGCTCGTGACGACGCTCTGGTGCTACCTCGACAACGGCCGCTCGCTCGAAGCGACGGCGCGCGAGCTGTTCGTGCACCCCAACACGGTCCGGTACCGCCTCAAGCGGGTCTCCGAGGTCATCGGCTGGGACGCGACGGGTGCCCGCGAGTCGCTCATCCTGCAGGCGGCCCTCATCCTCGGTGCCATCGCTGAGCCTGAGCAGTCCCGACGTCGGCTGACCTCCTGACGCTCGCTGGGCCGCTCGACCGGTTCGTGTTGTGGAGTCCACACAACACATTTTCCAAAGGTTCGTGGTGTTGCTCCACTGCTCGGCGTCCTCCGGTTGGCAGACTAGAGCGGTGATCGTCATCGCCTGCCCTGGACAGGGCTCCCAAACCCCCGGCTTCCTCGACCCCTGGTTGCAGGACGCCTCCGCGAAGGACGCGCTCGCGCGCTTCTCCGACGAAGCCGGACTCGACCTCGTCAAGCACGGCACCGTCTCCGACGCCGACACCATCCGCGACACCGCGGTGGCCCAGCCACTCATCGTCGCGGCCGGCATCGTCGCCTTGGACGCCCTGCGGAAGGCCCTCCCCACCGACGCCGCGCCGTTCGGCGGCATCGCCGGACACTCCGTCGGCGAGATCACCGCGGCCTACGGCGCCGGCATCCTCTCGGACAGCGACGCCATGAGCTTCGTGAGCGAACGCGCCGTGGCCATGGCCGAAGCCGCAGCCACCACCCCGACGGGCATGAGTGCCGTCCTCGGTGGCGACCAGGACGCCGTCGTCGCGCACGTCCGTTCCTTTGGGCTGGAGCCGGCCAACTACAACGGCGGCGGCCAGATCGTCGTCGCCGGCGCGCACGACGCCCTCGCCCGCCTCGCCGACGAGCCGCTCAAGGGCACTCGGGTGATCCCGCTGCAGGTCGCAGGCGCCTTCCACACGAGCTACATGCAGTCGGCCCGCGACTGGCTGGCCGGGGCGAGCCGCACGGTCGAGCCCCAGGATCCGACGCTCCGCATCTGGACGAACCACGACGGCACCGAGGTCACCTCGGGTACGGCGTTCTTCGACCTCCTCATCGGTCAGGTCGCCTCCCCGGTACGCTGGGACCTGTGCATGGACGCGTTCAGCGCCGCAGGGATCACCGGACTCATCGAGCTCGCCCCCGCCGGGGCGCTCACCGGACTCGCACGTCGCGGCCTGAAGGGCGTGCCGACGGTCGCCATCAAGACCCCCGACGACCTGCCGGCAGCCCTCGACCTCATCGCCCAGCAGTAGCGCAGACGGAGAACCAGTCAATGACCACCCCCACCCTCAAGCAGTCGCGCGGTCCCGAGTTCACCCGCATCCTCGGCCTCGGCGCAGCTCGCGGAGACCTCAGCGTCCCGAACGACGACCTCGTCGGTCCGATCAACTCGTCCGACGAGTGGATCCAGCAGCGCACCGGCATCGTCACCCGCACGAGGGCGTCCGCGGACGTCAGCGCCGTCGACCTCGCTGCCGAAGCCGGTACGGAGGCCATCGCGGCCGCAGGCATCTCGGCCGAGCAGGTCGACCTGGTCCTCATCGCGACGATCAGCAACGTCCAGCAGTCCCCGTCGATGGCGGCCGTCGTGGCCGACCGCGTCGGAGCGAACCCTGCTGCCGCCTACGACCTCAACGCCGCGTGTGCCGGATACGCCTACGCGATCGCCCAGGCCGACGCGCTCATCCGATCGGGCGCGGCCCACTACGCGCTCGTCATCGGCGCCGAGAAGCTGTCCGACATCGTCGATCCGACCGACCGGTCGATCTCGTTCCTCCTCGGTGACGGAGCAGGCGCGGCCGTCGTCGGACCGAGCGATTTCCCCGGCATCTCCCCCACGGTGTGGGGATCCGACGGCTCGAAGGCCGACGCCGTCGGCATGAGCGGCACGCTCACCGAGTTCCGCGACGGCACCGCCGCCTGGCCGACCCTGCGTCAGGAGGGCCAGACGGTCTTCCGATGGGCGGTCTGGGAGATGGCCAAGGTCGCCAAGCAGGCCCTGGAGGAAGCGGGCGTCGAGGCCTCCGACCTCGCGGCCTTCATCCCCCACCAGGCCAACATGCGCATCGTCGACGAGTTCGCCAAGCAGCTCAAGCTGCCGGAGACCGTCGTCATCGCGCGCGACATCGAGACCACCGGCAACACCTCGGCGGCGTCCATCCCGCTCGCCACCCACCGGCTCCTCCAGGGGCACCCCGAGCTCAGCGGCGGTCTCGCCCTGCAGATCGGGTTCGGTGCCGGACTGGTCTTCGGCGCTCAGGTCGTCGTCCTGCCGTAGCAGGACGCCCGACGCGACTACACTCGACTACGGTCAAACCTCACCCAAGGAGTAGAACAATGGCACTGTCCACCGAAGAAGTCCTCGCCGGCCTGGCCGAGCTGATCAACGACGAGACCGGCATCGCGACCGACACCGTCGAGCTGGACAAGTCGTTCACCGACGACCTCGACATCGACTCGATCTCCATGATGACCATCGTCGTCAACGCGGAGGAGAAGTTCGACGTGAAGATCCCGGACGAAGAGGTCAAGAACCTGAAGACCGTCGGCGACGCCGTCGACTTCATCGTCAAGGCTCAGGGCTAGTCCCAGCGCAGTGCTGAAGGGTCGGCCGGCAGTTGGCCGACCGGCCCTTCGGCGTTCGAGGCGGCTCGTCCGTCCGGACACGCGCTCGACCGCCGCAGGGCTCGGATCCCCTCGTCGTCTCCACAGAAGGTTTGACTGAATGACCACCAAACGCATCGTCATCACCGGCATCGGTGCCACCACTCCCCTCGGCGGCAACGCCACCGACTCCTGGGACAATCTCCTCGCCGGCAAGAGCGGTGCGAGCCGTCTTGAGCAGCCGTGGGCTGAGGAGCTCGAGCTGCCCGTACGCTTCGCCGCGCAGGCAGCTGTCCCCACCGCGGACATCCTCGATCGCCGTGAGGTCAAGCGCCTCGACCCGTCGAGCCAGTTCGCTCTGATCGCCGCGCGCGAAGCCTGGCAGGACGCCGGCGCTCCAGAGGTCGACCCGGAGCGACTCCTCGTCGACTGGGCCACCGGCATCGGCGGCGTGTGGACGCTCCTCGACGCCTGGGACACCCTGCGCGAGAAGGGCCCCCGCCGCGTCCTCCCCATGACCGTCCCGATGCTCATGCCGAACGGCCCGGCAGCGGCGATCGGCATGGACCTCGGCGCCCGAGGCGGGGAGCGCACCGTCGTCTCCGCCTGCGCTTCCAGCACCGAGTCGCTCGCCAACGCCTACGACCACCTCCAGGCCGGCCTCGCCGACATCGTCGTGGCCGGTGGCTCCGAAGCCGCCATCCACCCGCTCCCGCTCGCGTCCTTCGCTGCGATGCAGGCGTTGTCCAAGCGCAACGACGACCCCGCCATCGCCTCGCGTCCCTACGACGTCGACCGCGACGGCTTCGTCCTCGGTGAGGGTGCTGCGGCGCTCATCGTCGAGACCGAGGAGCACGCCAAGGCCCGTGGCGCCCGCATCTACGCCGAGCTCCTCGGTGGTGCGGTGACGAGCGACGCCTACCACATCACCGCTCCCGACCCCGAGGGTTCGGCTGCGGCCCGCGCCATGCGTGCGGCCGTCGAGAACGGCGGCGCGTCGCTCGACGACGTCGTGCACGTCAACGCACACGCCACGAGCACGCCTGTCGGCGACATCGCGGAGTACAACGCGCTGCGTCGGGTCTTCGGTGCCCACCTCGACGACATCGCCGTGACGGCGACCAAGGCCTCGACCGGCCACCTCCTCGGCGGCGCGGGTGCCATCGAAGCGGCCTACACGGCGCTCGCCCTGCACCACCGGGTCATCCCACCGACCATCAACCTCGACAACCAGGACCCGGAGATCCCGCTCGACGTCGTCACGACGCCGCGTGAGCTCGGGTCCGGCGACCTGCTCGCCATCAGCAACTCGTTCGGGTTCGGCGGCCACAACGCGGTCGTCGCGTTCCGGAGCTACTGAGCCGTCCGCGACGGAGACGACGACGGGTCGTGGTGCATGCACCACGACCCGTCGTCGTCTACTGACCAGGGTGCCGCCGTTTCGTCACCTCGTGTCTGCCGGGAGTGTCACCGACCTCGCACGGTCCACGCCACGTGGGCACCCTGTCGTCTGTGAAGTTGTCTCGCATGCGCGGTGCCGCCGCGCCGGCGGGGCCGGATCAGCCCACGTTGTGCAGCCAGATGACGGAGGACCCGTCGCCGGCGTGACGGAACGGCTCGAGTTCGTCGTCCCATGGCTGTCCCAGCGCGACGCGGAGTTCGCGCTGGAGTTCGGCGGCGTTCCCGGCGCCGACCTCCATGGCGTACCTGATGCGATCCTCCGGGACGACGACGTTGCCGATGCTGTCGGTCTGTGCGTAGAAGATCCCGAGGTCGGGCGTGTGCATCCAACGGGCACCGTCGACGCCCTGGGCCGGGTCTTCACTCACCTCGTAGCGGAGGTGCTCCCACCCGCGCAAGGCTGAGGCGAGTGCGGCTCCGGTACCGTGCGGGCCTTCCCAGAAGACCTCGGCACGCTGCGCGCCACGGAGGATCGGCTGGTCTTCCCAGTCGAAACTGATGGCACGGCCAAGAGCGCGACCTGCCGCCCATTCGAGGTGCGGGCAGAGCGCGCGAGGCGAGGAGTGCACGAACAGCACACCCTTCGTCATCGGTGTCGACATGATTCCTCCACTGCGTCCGGGTGCGTCTTCCCCAACGACCCATGCAGTGTGATCCATGTCGGTGTCCGGCTGACCGGACCTCCGTGTATGCAGTTGTTCGACTCGCGCCGATACGAGCATTATGCCCCATGACCTGGAGGAATGACAACCGTGTCGTTCCCAGTACGCTGGATCGGGAGCCGGTCCGGACCGAGGGCCATCCAGGATGGAGCGGTGATGCACGAGGCCCTGGCGATCGACATCGGCGGCACGAAGGTCGAAGCGGCCGTCGTCGACGCCGAGGGACGAATCATGCCCGGCACCCGGTTCCGCGGTCCGACGGGCGCCGCGGCCACCCGCGAGGAGCTCGTGGCGTCGATCCTCCAGACCGCCGAACGGAGCGTCGAGGCCCATGGCGGGCCGGTGTCCGGAGTCGGGATCGGTTCGGCCGGCCCCATCGGCAGGACCGACGGCACCGTCTCGCCGATCAACCTCCCCCGACTCGCCGACTTCCCCGTCGTGGCGGAGGTCCGGCGCTTCACGTCCGGTCCGGTGGAACTCCGACTCGACGGCACCTGCATCGCCCTGGCCGAGCACTGGCAGGGCGCACTCCGCGGAACCGAGAACTGTATGGGCATCGTCGTCTCCACCGGGATCGGTGGCGGGATCATCCTCGGATCCCGACTCGTCCCCGGCACCTCGGGCAACGCCGGCCACCTCGGACAGATGCAGCTCCGCCGACGCGAACCGGATGCCGTCGGCACGCCCTGGACGTTGGAGGGCATCGCGTCAGGGACCGCGACGGTCGCCTGGGCGCGCGCCCAGGGATGGACCGGCGCGACGGGCGAACAGCTCGGGGCCGACTACGCAGCGGGAACGGAGATCGCGATTCGCGCCGTCCGACGTTCCGCCGAGGCCGTCGGCGAAGCCCTTTGCAGCATCACCACCCTGCTCGACCTGGAACGCGTCGCGATCGGCGGCGGCTTCTCGCGGGTCTCGCCCGACTACCTCGACCTCGTCCAAGAGGCTGCGACCGCGGCTGCGCTGCACACCTACGCCAGTGAGCTGCGCGTGGTCCCGGCCGGGCTCGACGCCGACGGGCCGCTCATCGGCGCCGCCGCCCTCGTCCTTGCGGACTGAACGCGCACGTCCCGATCCGGAACGCCACCGGTCCCCGAGCCGCCCCATCCCGGTCCCTGAGCAACCCCGCACCGGTCCCTGAGTAACCCCGCACCGGTCCCTGAGCTTGTCGAAGGGCCCCTTCGACAAGCTCAAGGACCGGATATCGGTAGGGCGGGTGGGACTTGAACCCACGCATCGTTCGGTTATGAGCCGAATGCCTTAACCAGCTTGGCTACCGCCCCGCGCGGAACCCAGTGTACCGAGTGGCCTGCCGGGCGGGAGTCAGTCCGCGGATTCCTGGCGGTCTGCGGTCGCCGTGTGACGCTCGGTCGTCGGGTCGACGACCTGCTCGCCGCGGTAGAGCGCTTCGAAGGTGTCGAGCGTGCGCTCGATGTCGTGTGCGGAGACGAGCTCCAACGATGCGTCCTGCATCCGGCGGTACTCCTCGGGCGAGGCGCCGAGTACCGTGGCGAGCCGCTCGGCCAGAGCGTCGACGTTGCCCGGCTCGAACAGGTACCCGTTGACCTGATCGTGCACGAGGTGGGGCAGCGCCATGGCGTCGGCCGCGACCACCGGGAGACCGGAGGCCATGGCCTCCATCGTCGCGATGCTCTGCAGCTCGGCGATGGACGGCATCGCGAAGACGGTGGCGTTCGTGTAGGCCTGCTTCACCTCATCGTCGGACACCTTGCCGAGGAATCGGACGCGGTCACCGATGCCGAGCTGCTGGGTCAGCTGCTCGAGGTTCTTCGCCTGGTCGCCGCCACCGATGACGTCGACGTGGGCATCGAGTTCCTTCGGGAGTTTCGTGAGCGCACGAAGGAGCACGTCGATCTGCTTCTCGCTCGTGATGCGACCCACGAAGAGGATGGTGTTCCGTTTCCGCGGTTCGAACGACGGCGTGTACTGTCCGGCCTCGATCCCGCAGGAGATCGCGTGCACACCGTTCAGGCCCGTGAACTGCTCCAGGAAGTCGGCGGCCTTGCGCGTCGGGGTCGTCACGGCGAAGGCACGATCGAAGACCCGACGGGCGGCAGCCCACTGCGTCCGGACGAGCCACTCCTGGGTGCGCTTGGGGATGACGGTGAAGTCGAGGATGTTGTCGGGCATGATGTGGTTCGTCGCCACCATGCGGATGCCGCGTTGCTCGGCCTCGATCGAGAGACCACGGCCCACCACGATGTGCGACTGCAGGTGCACGACGTCGGGCTTCACGCGGTCGAGGATCTTCCGGGCGTTCCGTCGCATCGACCACGGCATCGCGAAGCGCAGCCAGTCGTGCGGGTACCACCGGAGACTGAAGAGGCGGTGCGCCGTCATCGTCTGACCCTCGTGGGTCTCCTTCCACGTGCCGAACTTGCGCGAGCCCGCGGGCGCGACGATGTGGACGTCGTGGCCTCGGCGGACGAGTCCGGCCGCAAGGCGCTCGGCGAAGCGTGCGGCGCCGTTCACGTCGGGCGAGAAGGTGTCGGCGCCGATGACCACCCGCAGCGGCTTGTGGGTGTCGGCGCTCGGCGTCGTGCTGGACGCCTTCGCGAGGTGCTGGTCGTCGGGAGAAGTCAAGGTATCGGTGATTCCTCTGTGCTTGGCCAGTGATGTGAGGGGTGCGGGCGGTCGCTCACGACCCTGATGCGGCGCGGAACGCCATGCTCAAGCATACCTGCAGCCCGTTCGGGCTCCAGGGCTCAGGCGGGCGCGTCGCCGGTCGCGAGGGCCTTCGCGGCTGCTGCGGCCGCCGGCGTCTGGCTCACCTGTGGGTGATGGCGAGCGAGCTGGAAGACCCCCCACACGGCGATCGCGCCGGCCACGACGAAGCCGAAGCCCGCCCAGAACGGTGCGTTGCTCGCCTCCCCCAGCACGATGATGCCGATGCCGACCGCGATCATCGGATCGATGACGGTGAGGCCCGCGATGACCAGGTCGGGAGGCCCCGAGGAGTAGGCGGTCTGCACGAAGTAGCCGCCGAGCGCACTCGCGGCGACGAGGCCGAGCCCGCAGAGGACCGTGAGCCAGTCGAAATCGCCCTGCTGCAGCCGTCCGATGATGACCTTGGCGAGCGTCGCGACGAAGCCGTAGAGCACGCCGGTCCCGACGATGTAGAAGATGGCCGTGAAGCGGGAGCGGAACACCATGAAGCCGAGCCCGAACACGACGAGCACGACACCGAGCATCACCAGGATCGTGACGAGCTCGACCTCGGTGATCCGATGCTCGCCCGTGAAGACCGCCGCGATCGTCACGAACAGTCCGACGCCGCCGACGCAGGCGACGATCGCGACGACCGATCGACGGTTCAACCGGACGCCGCTGATCCTGCTGTTCACCACCGCCGTGATGACGAGCGCGACCGCACCCAACGGCTGGACGAGGGTGATCGGTGCGAGGGACAGGCTGCCGAGCTGGAGCACGATCGCGAGCCCGAGCATCACCGTTCCGGTCACCCAGGACGGCCGACTGAGCAGCGCCAGGAGCTGAGCGACGTTGAGCCCCGATGTCGCGTCGGTGCCGCTCGACGACTCGACCTTGGCCACGCCCCGGTGCTGCAGCTGCGCGCCGAGCGAGAGGAAGACAGCGCCGAGGAGCGCGAACGGGATACCGAGGAGCTGCGAGGGGTTGCGGGTGAAGTCGTCCGCGAGGTCGGCGATGTCGATGGCGGAGGGGATCACCCGTCGAGGGTACCCCGCGGTGCCGCCGATCCCGGCGCGGCAGGCCGAGCCCAGCGGATAGGCTCGAGCAATGGCAATTCTCGAGATCTGTGTGACCGGTGACCCGGTGCTCCACTCCGTCGCCCGGCCGGTCACCACGGTGGACGACGATCTTCGTCGGCTCGTCGCCGACATGTACGAGACCATGGACCTCGCTCCCGGCGTCGGACTCGCGGCCCCGCAGGTCGGCGTCCCGCTCCGCCTCTTCGTCTACAGCTACGAGGACGACGACGGCCAGCCGTGGCGTGGCGTCGCGATCAACCCGGTGCTGTGGATCAGTCCCCCGCCGGTGGGCGAGCTCGACGAGGAGGCCGAGTCGGAGGGCTGCCTCTCCGTCCCCGGCGAGCGGCACCCGCTCCGTCGCGCGGAAGCAGCCATGCTCACCGGGACCGACCTCGAGGGCGACCCGGTCGAGCTGCGGGTCGTCGGCTGGCGCGCACGCATCCTGCAGCACGAGTTCGACCACCTCAACGGTGTGCTCTACGTGGACCGCCTCGAACTGCCACACTCGCGCCGGGCGGCGAAGGCGATCCGCAAGGCTGGCTGGGGCGTCCCCGGGATCTCCTGGCTGCCGGGTCGCGACGACCTCGAGGGCTGAACCAGCTCGACGGACACGACGCCGGCACGATCGATACGGCGTCACCTCGACAGGCGCAGGGTGTCCGGACATGCAACGAGGCCCGAAGAGTGGAGTCTTCGGGCCTCGTTGTCCAGTCTACGGCGTCCCCGCCGGTTTCGTGAAACCGGCCGCCAACGACGAATCCCTCGGTCCTGATGGACCGAGGGATTCTGTACAGCTCCTCGAGTTGGACTCGAACCAACAACCTATCGATTAACAGTCGATTGCTCTGCCAATTGAGCTATCGAGGAATACGAGCTTCGACCGGCCGGACGGATCCGGCCTCTGCGTTGCAGCGCGTATCTACTGTAGCAAAGGATTCGCAGACGCCAAATCGACACGCGATCAATCGATGCCGACGGCCTCGGGCGTCTCGTACTGGGTCTCGGTGCCGCCCGACTGGGCGAGCGCCGCGAGGAACTCGTGCGGCGGATCGGCGAGCATCGCGTCGATCGGGCCGTAGCCAACGACCCGCGACTGGTGGAGCGCCAGCACGTCGTCGGTCACCTCGCGGAGCATGGCGAGGTCGTGTGTCACGACGATGACCGTACCGCCGTCGCGTCGGAACCCGTCGAGCAACTCGGTCACCGTGTGCCGGACCGTGATGTCGATGCCGGCCGTCGGTTCGTCGGCGATGAACACCTTCGGGCCGAGGACGAGGGCGCGCGCGATGGCGATCCGCTGCCGCTGACCACCACTCAGCTCGTACGGGTACTTGTCGAGGCTGGAGAGCGGCATCTGCACGGCGTCCAGCAAGGTGGCGACCCGGACGCCGAGCGCCTGCTCGCTGAACTTCTTGTCGCGCGCCAGGACCGGTTCCGAGATGAGCTCCGTGACGGTGAGCTCGGGCTTCAGGTGCGCACCGGCCTCCTGCTCGAGCAGCGACACCTCGAACGTGAGCTTCGTGAGTTCTCTGCGGCCCACCTTGCGCATGGAGCGACCGAGCGTGCTCACGTCGCCGCCGGACACGAACGGACGGGAGTCCGCTCCGGTCAGGTGGCGTCCGGACAGCACCCGCAGGAGCGTGCTCTTCCCCGATCCCGAGCTGCCGATGACCCCGAGCGAGCCGCCGACGGGCAGCTCGAAGCTGATGCCGTCCAGCGCTCGATTGCTCGGACTCACGCCGTGCGCGGCGTAGTCGACGCTCAGATCACTCGCCCGGACCGCGGGGCCGTCCTGCTCTGGGTGCTTCATGAGACCTCTCCTTCCGGTGCACGGGAGCCACCGGATCGCCATCGAGTGTATCCGGCGATCCCGGCGGGGCCACGTGCCACGCTCGGTGGAGGCAGACCGCGTCAGGCCTCGGCGCGGAGCGCTCGCCGTTCCGCCTCGACGTCTGCAAGCTGCCGGGTGATCTCCCGATGCGACTCGTCGCGGGGGTCGGTGCGACGCAACGACCCGAGCAGCGCCGCCTTCCGGCCGAGGAGGTCGCGGTCGATCAGCGCCCGCGCGATGTCCCGGACATAGCTCGGCAGCTTCTCCTCGTTCGTCTCGGGCAGTGGGGACACTCCGAGCTCGCGTACCAGTCCGTCGAAGCCGGGTGGGACCTGTGCGATGACGGTCTCGAGCCAGGCGTTGGTCCCGAGTTGGTCGAGGCTCACACTCATGGCGTCGCGCACCACGGCGAGGGAACTGTTGGCGACCGAGCTCTGGACCGCGCGCTCCAGCATGGGGCGTTCGAGGTGCTGGGGCAGCTGCAGGATCGCACGGAGGGCGTCTTGCTCGAGGCGCGTCGACGGGTCCTTGGGCAGGTCGTTGAGCGAGGCCTGTCGCTCGCGCGGCGGCTCGGCAGCGGGTGCGCCGGGGCCCTGCTGGCGGGCGTCTCGTGCGGAGTTCTGCGAGCCTCCTGCGGCGGCACCGCCGGCAGCCCGCACGGCGCGGGCCACCTCGTCGAGTTCCATGCCGAGCTGCTTCGCGAGCACCCGGGTGTACCCGGGACGGAGCGAGGGGTCGCGGATCTCGGCGACGACCGGCGCGGCCGCACGGAGTGCGCCGACGCGACCCTCGACCGTCTCGAGGTCGAAGCCCGCCAGCGTCCGCCGGATGATGAACTCGAACATCGGCTCTCGGCCGTCGACGAGTTTCCGGATGGCGCCGTCGCCGCGGTTGAGCCGGAGGTCGCAGGGGTCGAGGCCGTCGGAGGACACCGCGACGTACGTCTGGGCGGAGAAGCGCTTCTCCTCACCGAACGCACGCGTCGCGGCCTTCTGCCCCGCCTCGTCAGGGTCGAAGGTGAAGATGACCTCACCGCTGGCGGAGTCGTCGCCCATGACGCGGCGGATCATCTTGATGTGGTCGACCCCGAACGAGGTCCCGCAGGTCGCCACCGCGGTGGTCTCCCCCGCCAGGTGGCAGGCCATGACGTCGGTGTACCCCTCGACGACGACGACCCGCTTGCCGCGCGAGATGTCGCGTTTGGCGAGGTCGAGGCCGTAGAGGACCTGGGCCTTGTGGTAGATCGCCGTCTCCGGGGTGTTGAGGTATTTCGGACCCTTGTCGTCGTCGCGGAGGCGCCGGGCGCCGAAGCCGAGCACCTGCCCGGTCGTGTCGCGGATGGGCCAGATGAGGCGTCCGCGGAACCGGTCGTAGACCCCGCGGTCGCCGCTCGACACGAGTCCGGCCGCGAGCATCTCCTCGTCGGAGAATCCGCGGGACCGCAGCGCCTTCATGAGGTGGTCCCAGCCGACAGGCGCGAACCCGATCCCGAAGTGGTCGGCGGCGGCGGCGTCGAAGCCGCGTTCGCCGAGGAACCGCCGCCCGAGGTCGGCGTCGCCGTCGTGGAGCTGCTGCTGGAAGTACTCGGCGGCAGCCTGGTTGGCGGCGAAGAGGCGAGCCCGGTTGCCGTGATCGACCTTGCCGCCGCCCTCCTCGTAGCTGAGCGGGTACCCGATGCGCTGCGCGAGACGTTCCACCGACTCCGCGAACGTCACATGGTCCATCTTCTGCAGGAAGCTGTAGACGTCGCCGCTCTCGCCACAGCCGAAGCAGTGGTACAGCCCGACCGTGGGGCGCACATGGAAGCTCGGACTGCGTTCGTCGTGGAAGGGGCACAAGCCCTTCAGCGAGCCGACGCCGGCGGACTTCAGCGAGACGTAGTCGCCGACGACGTCGCCGATGTTGGTGCGTGCCTTGACCTCTTCAACATCGCTCTGTCGAATCCGTCCGGCCATGCTTCGATCCTAGTCTCGTGCGTCCATCGTCCATCCCTGAGGGGCTCCGCGCAGCGGAGTCGGAGACCCGCTCCCGTGTGGAGGAGCGTCAGGCGCCGACGTGCCGTTCGTGCCAGGAGAGGGCGCTCTGATCGGTCAGGCTCGCGATCTGGTCGACGACGACGCGACGGCGTTCCGCGTCGGACCCGGCTGCCCGCCAGTCCGCCGCGAAGCCGACGTCGAGTGCCGACTCACCGAGCGCGAACACCGCGTCCGACAGTTCGATGAGGATCTCGCGCTGCCGGACGTACAGCGGCTGGCGGGAGTCGCTGTACATCACGAACGCGGCGACGATCCCCTTGAGGAGGGCGATCTCGGCCTGGATGCCATGGGGCACCACGACGTCGGCACCGAACCGCACGAGGCTGGCCTGCGGGAAGGCCTCCCGCGTCGCCGCGGTCGCCGCACCGGCGAACCGACCGATCATCTGGCTCGTGAAGTTCTTGAGCCGACCGAGGTCGCGCCGGGAGCCGTCCCAGGCGGTGATCCAGGTGTGCGAGGACTGCAGCCGGTCGAAGGCGGCGGCGAGGTCGTCATGGGTGAAGTCGTCGCCGGCCCAGGACAGTGCGGTGTCGATGAGGCGATCGTGTCCTGCGCGCGCGTTCAGGAACGCCGGGTCGATGTACTCCCCGACGACGGCGTCCTCGAAGTCGTGCACGGAGTAGGCGATGTCGTCCGCGAGGTCCATGACCTGCGCCTCGACGCAGCGGACGCGCTCGGGAGCGCCGGCTCGCAACCAGCGGAAGGCCGCGGAGTCCTCGTCGAAGAACCCGAACTTGGCGCGACCACCGGGATCCGGCACCGACTGGGCGGCCGGCCACGGGTACTTGCAGCTGGCGTCGAGGCTCGCGCGCGTGAGGTTCAGACCGTACGGCTCGCCGTCGGGACCGAAGACCTTGGATTCGAGGCGCGTGAGGATCCGCAGGGTCTGGGCGTTGCCCTCGAACCCGCCGATCGCGGCGGACCAGTCGTTGAGCGCTCGTTCGCCGTTGTGACCGAACGGCGGGTGACCGAGGTCGTGTGCGAGGCACGCCGTGTCGACGACGTCCGGAGCGAGGTCGAGGCTGGCGGCCAGCTCTCGACCGACCTGAGCGACCTCGAGCGAGTGCGTCAGCCGGTTCCGGGCGAAGTCGACACCGCTCGTCGGGCTGAGCACCTGGGTCTTTGCGGCGAGTCGCCGCAGGGCACTGGAGTGCAAGAGCCGTGCACGATCGCGCGCGAAGTCGGAGCGTCGCGTCGAGTGGTGCTCGGGCATCCAGCGTTCTTCGTCGTGCAGGGTGTAGCCGTCCCGGTCCATGGAGACGCTCCCCCGCTCGATGATGCTATCCGCCACTGTGGTCCAGTTCCGCTCCCGCGATCTCGGTCTGCTCGTCGGCGCCCAGCGACTGCGAGTCGAGCCAGCCGTACGGCAGCGCAGGTCGTTTCGGCGTGCCCGCGCGCCCGCGCTGGCCTTCGGCTGCGGCACCCGGGTAGGGGGCCGTCCAGTCGAGGGTCGCGAGGAGGTCGTCGAGCTGGTCGAGCGACTCCACGGTCGCGAGGCTCGCGCGGAGGTCTCCGCCGACGGGGTAGCCCTTGAAGTACCAGGCGACGTGCTTCCGGATGTCGCGGCAGCCGCGCTCCTCGCTCTCGAAGAACTCGGCCAGGAGCTCGGCGTGACGCCGGAACGCTGCCGCGACGTCGCCGAGGGACGGCTCCGCCTTGCCGCCCTCGCCCGCGAACGCCGAGCTGAGGTCGCCGAAGAGCCAGGGGCGACCGAGGCAACCGCGGCCCACGACGACGCCGTCGCACCCCGTCTCGTCGACCATCCTGAGGGCGTCCTCGCCCGACCAGATGTCGCCGTTCCCGAGGACCGGCACCGAGGTGACCGTCTCCTTGAGCTTGGTGATCGCCGACCAGTCCGCGTGTCCGGAGTAGAACTCGGCGGCGGTCCTGGCGTGCAACGCGATCGACGCCACACCGGCGCCCTCGGCGATCCGACCGGCCTCGAGGTAGGTGAGGTGGTCGGAGTCGATGCCCTTGCGCATCTTGATCGTGAGCGGGACGTCGCCGGCCGCACGGACCGCGCCCTCGACGATGTCGCGGAAGAGCCCGGTCTTCCAGGGCAGCGCCGCTCCCCCACCCTTGCGGGTGACCTTGGGCACCGGGCAGCCGAAGTTGAGGTCGATGTGGTCGGCGCGATCCTCGGCGACGAGCATGGTGACGGCCTCTGAGACCGTCTTCGGGTCGACGCCGTAGAGCTGGATGGAGCGGAGCGTCTCGCTCTCGTGGTGCTGGATGAGCCGCATGGTCTCCGGCGTGCGTTCGACGAGCGCGCGCGAGGTGATCATCTCGCTGACGTACAGGCCGGCACCGTATTCGCGGCACAGTCGACGGAACGCCGTGTTGGTGATCCCGGCCATGGGGGCGAGCACGACCGGCGAGTCGAGCTTGATGGGCCCGATCGCGAGGCTCGGGCGCTGCGA
Source organism: Plantibacter sp. MCCC 1A11337 (assembly GCF_013349365.1). Lineage (NCBI taxonomy): Bacteria > Bacillati > Actinomycetota > Actinomycetes > Micrococcales > Microbacteriaceae > Plantibacter > Plantibacter sp. MCCC 1A11337. The sequence continues at coordinate 456,443 of NZ_JABJWX010000001.1, forward strand.
GAGCGTGGTAGGAAGAGACATCACCCTCGATTCTCCCAGATGATCGGCGCTCCCGCGCCCAGTGAGGACCACATGTCAGACGCCGTCCCGCCCGCCGACCTCCAGCCGTCCGGCCGCGAGCGCGTCCGAGCAGCGGCCGCCGCACTCGGTCTCGACGTGGAACTGGTCGAGCGACCGCCCGCGCGCAGTCTCCACGAGGCGGCGGAGCTGCTCGGCATCGAGCCCGCGGACATCGTCAAGACGATCGTCGTGAATCGACGCAGCGGCGACTACCTCTTCGCCCTCGTGCCGGGCGGCCGCAAGATCTCCTGGCCGCCGTTCCGCACGCTGCTCGGTGTGAACAAGCTCGCGATGCCGGACGCGGCGACCGCGTTCCAGGCGACCGGCTACGAGCGCGGCACCATCACCGTCCTCGGCGCGAGCGCTCCGCTCCCCGTCTACGCGGATGAGCGCATCCTCGAGCGCGGTGGGCGCATCTCGATCGGCGCCGGCGAGCACGGGTGGAGCGCCTTCGTCGACGCGGCGGAGTACCTCACCGCCATCGGCGCCGTCACCGCGGACCTCACCGAGCCGGAGGACCCTCAGTCCTGAGCCGGCTCCGACGGGGGCACGAGGCAACTGTCACCCTCGCAGACGACGGCGTCGCCCCCGAGGAGTCGGAGCGCCGGTCGGACCGTCACGGGCTGTCGATCGCCGACGCTGCGCTCAGGCGACGTCGTCTCCGTGCTCACGCCTGCACCGGCTCGGTGCTCGCGCGCTCCGTCCAGACCTGCTCGAGAACCTGCGTGAACGCGGCCGCTTCCTGCGCCCCGGACACCCCGTAGGCACCGTCGATGACGAAGAACGGGACGCCCTGGATGCCGTACCCCTGTGCCGTCGCCTGGTCCTCGCGGACCGCCTGCGTGTACTGGCCGGATTCCAGCGCCGAGACCACGGCGGACCGGTCGAGCCCCACCTCGACGGCGAGGTCGGCGAGGTCCTCGATGCGACCGACATGACGGCCCTCGGTGAAGTAGGCACGCAGGAGGCGCTCGGTCATCTCGAGCTGCTTCCCCTCCGCCTTGGCGAGGTGCAGGAGCTCGTGCGCCTTCACCGTGTTCGTGTGCTGGAGGATGCCGAAGTCGTACTCGAGACCGGCGTCCGAGGCGATCCCCGTCACCCGATCGAGCATCTGCTGCACCTGGTCGGCCGGCATGCCCTTGTGCTTCACGAGGAAGTCGATCTCGGTGCCGTCGAAGTCGACCGGGGTGTCGGGTGCCAGCTCGAAGGAGTGGTACTCGACCTCGACCTCGCGTCCGTCGCCGAGCTGTGCGAACTCCGCCGCACCCCGCTCGAATTTGCGCTTGCCGATGTAGCACCACGGGCAGGCGATGTCGGACCAGATGTCGATCTTGATGGGTTCACTCATGTCAGGGCCAACCACCGACACCCGTCGCTCATTCCCCCGGGGGCGCCGGGGCGTCTGGCACGTCGCGCGCCCCGCCGAAGCGACGGTCGCGTCCGGCGTACCGCTCGACGGCCTCCCAGAGCTGACGCCGACCGAAGTCGGGCCAGAGGGTGTCGAGGAAGACCATCTCCGCGTAAGCCGACTGCCACAGTTGGAAGTTGCTGGTGCGCTGCTCTCCGGAGCTCCGGACGAAGAGGTCGACGTCCGGCAGGTCGGGCAGGTAGAGCCGGCTCTGGACGAGACGCTCCGAGACGGCCGACGGCTTGATGCGGCCGGCGGCGACGTCGTCGGCGATGCTGCGGACCGCGTCGACGATCTCGTTGCGCCCGCCGTAGTTGACGCACATGGTGAGCGTCAGGCGGTCGTTGCCGCGCGTCAGCTCCTCCGCCGTCTGGAGCTCCTTGATGACGGAGGTCCACAACCGCGGCCGACGCCCCGACCAGCGCACGCGCACGCCCCACTCGTTCAGTTGGTCGCGCCGTCGATGGAGCACCTCGCGGTTGAACCCCATGAGGAAGCGGACCTCGTCGGGTGAGCGCTTCCAGTTCTCCGTCGAGAACGCGTACACCGACAGGTGCTTGATCCCGAGTTGCAGGGCACCGGCCACGACGTCGAGGAGTGCGGCCTCGCCCGCCTTGTGCCCTTCGACCCGTGTGAGCCCGCGTCGGTTCGCCCACCGGCCGTTGCCGTCCATGACGATCGCGACGTGCGACGGCACCTCACCCTTCGCGAGCGATGGCGGGACCTCCCCCGTCCAATCGATCGGCTTGAACGGCACCGCGTCGCGGTGGGTGTAGGTCTTCGGGGTCACCCGCGGCTCCGATCCTGTTCGAGGTGCGCGAGCGACCGCAGGCCGCGCTCCAGATGCCATTGCGCGTAGGCGGCGGTGAACCCGCTCGCGCGTGAAGCCGTCTGCTCGGCGGCGGCCTCCGCGTACTCCCAGTCACCGGAGAGCAGTGCTCCGAGGAGCGAGAGGGTGTCGGCGTCCAGCCGAGGGCTGCCCGAGGGCGCGCAGTCGTCGCAGACGACCCCGCCGAGCTGCACGACCACGTGTGAGTACTCGCCCTCCGTGCCGCACCGCGAGCAGGCCCCGAAACTCGGTGCCCAACCGGCGAGCGAGAAGGCCCGGAGCAGGTAGGAGTCGAGCGTGAGCCGCGGACCGTGCTCGTGCTTCGAGAGCGACCGCAGGGCGCCGACGAGGAGCAGGTACTGCTGGAGGGAACCCTCGGACTCGGTCAGGCGATCGGCCGTCTCCACCATCGCGCTCGCGGCCGTGTAGCTTCCGTAGTCGGCGCTGATCCCGGCGCCGTACGAACCGAGCGACTCGGCCTGGGTGATGGTGTCGAGACTACGGCCCTCGTAGAACTGCACGTCTGCGACCATGAACGGCTCGAGCCGGGACCCGAACTTCGAGCCCGTGCGACGGACACCCTTCGCGACCGCCCGGATCTTGCCCCTGCTGCGTGAGAGCATGGTGACGATGCGATCGGCCTCGCCGAGCTTGTGGGTCCGCAACACCACCACTTCGTCTCGATATACCGGCACGCATCGATTATCCCGCCTCGCACCGACAACGTGACCCGGGAACCGCCGTCGGGGATCGAAGGAGCGCCTGGAGAGATGAAGCCGTGAACGAGGTCCTCTTCGTCGTTCCGCTGTGGGTCGACCTCTCGGCGGTCGCGATCGGCGCCGTCCAGGGTGCCATGTTCGCGGCCCGGTTCCAGGATCGTCAGCTCGACTGGCTCGGCGTCGCCATCATCGGCGTCGTCGTCGGACTCGGTGGTGGTCTCATCCGCGACATCCTCCTCGGACAGGTGCCGGCGTCCCTCCAGAACAACTGGTACCTCCCCGTCGCCTCGGGGGCCGCACTGCTCGGCATGTTCCTCCTGCGCACCATCACGAGGCTCGGACCCGTCATCATCGGTCTCGACGCCCTGACGATCGGCATGTTCGGAGCGATCGGTTCCACCAAGGCCCTGGCAGCCGGTCTGCCGGTCATCCCGGCGATCTTCGTCGGCACCGTCTCGGCCGTCGGTGGATCGGTCCTCCGCGACGTCATGCTCGGCGTCCCCGTCGCCCTCATGCACGTCGGGTCGCTCTACGCCGTGGCGGCCGCGGTCGGGACCGCCCTCCTCGTCCTCGCCGTGACCTTCGGTGCGCCACTCGGGGTCGCGGCGATCGTCGGTGTCTCCTCGACCGCGGTGATCCGCCTCCTGGCCGTCCGGTTCGGGTGGACGTTGCCCGAGCAGCGCCAGATCGGCGGATGGCGGATCTGGCGCCGCTCGACGCGCGGCTGAGTCGTCTCAGTCGACCGCGAGTGCCGCGACGGGTGCGATGCGGGTCGCCCGACGTGACGGGGCCACCGAGGCCGCGGCCGTCAGGAGTGCGGCGAGCACGACGATCACCGCGACGATGGCCCACGGGATGACCGGGAAGATGAGGCCGGGCGAGCCGTTGATCGCGCCGAGCATCGACTGAGCGCCGGCCCACCCGTAGAACGTCCCGAGGACGAGTCCGACGACGACGGCCGCGATGGTCAGCTGCGCCGCCTCGATCACGATCATGCGACGGATCTGCGCCGCAGAGAACCCGAGTGCGCGGAGCAGTCCGAGTTCGCGGGTGCGCTGCAGGACGCTGAGCGAGAGGTTGTTGACCATCCCGACCGCGGCGATGAGCGCGCTCAGTCCGATGAGGGCGGAGAAGACGCCGACGGTCGTCGCGACCACGGCCCGCGTGCCTTCGTAGACCTCCGGATTCGCTGCCTGTGCGTTCAACACGAACTCCTGGAAGTTGGCCGCGGCGACCGCGAACATCGTCACGAGGGTCACGCCGATCACCAGTCCGATCGTCGTGCGTGAACTGCGCTCCGGGTAGCGGACGGCGTTCTCGGCGGCGAGTCGAGCCGTCGCGGATGTGCCGAACAGGCGGCCGACCAGCCGCAGTGCCGGCGGCATCACGAGGTGTGCACCGAGCACGAGGCCGGAGAAGGAGACGATCCCGCCGACGATTCCGATGAGCACGCCGAGCGGCGACACGAGCCCGACACCGACCCCGGCGAGCAGGAGCAGGACACCGACCACGAAGAGACCGATCGCGACCGCGTTCCGGGCGGGCCGGGCGGTGGACTCCTCCCGACTCAACTCCTGCGATCCTCCGATCGCCTGCATGGGGGTGACCGTCAGGACGCGACGCGCGCCGATCCAGGACGCGAGCCAGGTGGTCAGGACGACCGCGACGACCGGCAGGAGCACGGCCGGTTCGGCGATCGCGTACGGCAACTCGGGCAGCACACCGGTCGCGACGCCGATCCGCACGAGCGCGAAGGTCGCGAGGAGCCCGACGAGCAGCCCGGCTCCCCCGCCGAGCAGACCGACGACGACGCCCTCCTTCGCGACGGCGCGACGCTGCGATCGCGCCGTCGAACCGATCAGGCGGAGCAGCGCGATCGTCCTCGTCCGCCCGGCGACGATCGTCGCGAAGGTGTTCGCCGTGACGATCGCGCCGACGTACACCGCCAACGAGACGAACACGGCGGCCGCGAGGATGAGCATGATCACCACGGTGCCGCTGGACCCGGTCACGTCGTCGGCAAGGATGAACGTGGAGAGCACACTCGTCACCATGAGCAACAGGACACCGAACGAGGCGCTGAGCGTCGCGACGAGGAGGCTCGCACGATGCTCGCGGGCCCGGGGCCCGAGATCCGCCCGGCTCATGCCGCACGCTCCATGCCGAGCATGAGCGCCGAGATCTGCTCGGGGGTCGATCGGGGACGGTCCTCGACCACGCGGCCGTCCGCGAGGAACACGATCCGGTCCGCGTAGCTCGCGGCGATCGGGTCGTGCGTCACCATCGCGATGCTCTGCCCGTATTCGGTGCTGGCCGCCGCCAGCAGGGCCAGGACGCTCCGCCCGGTGCGGGAGTCGAGGTTGCCGGTCGGTTCGTCCGCGAAGAGCAGCTCGGGTCGCGTGGCCAGGGCACGCGCGATCGCGACGCGCTGCTGCTGTCCACCCGAGAGTTCGTGCGGACGGTGCCCGAGTCGGGACGCGAGTCCGAGCGTGCTCACGAGCACGTCGATCCAGCTCTGCTCCTCACCGGTCGGACGGCGGGCGTCGAGTTCGAAGGGCAGCCGGATGTTGGCCGCGACGTCGAGCGTCGGCACCAGGTTGAACGCCTGGAACACGAATCCGACACGACGCCGACGGAGGATCGTGAGCTGCCCGTCGTCGAGGTCCGTGATGTCCTGGTCGCCGAGACGCACCCGCCCCGCGGTGGCCTGATCGAGGCCCGCCATGATGTGCATGAGCGTCGACTTGCCCGAGCCGCTGGGGCCCATGATGGCGGTGAACCGGCCCCGTTCGATCTCGAGGTCGACGCCGTCGAGGGCGACGACCTGGTTGTCGGCGGTTCCGTAGCTCTTCCTGAGTCCGTGGACGCTGGCGACGACGGACGGCTGTGCTGAAGTGGTCATACTCCGAAGCTACGGAGCGAGGTGCCGGGTGCGCGTCGGGCGCACGAGCGACCCGGGTACATCCTGGGGATGATCCTCGATCACTCCGCGGTTGCCCGTTGGACCGCCGTCAGACCAGGCCGTGTTCGAAGGCGAACACGACGAGCTGGACCCGGTCGCGCACCTCGAGCTTCGCGAAGATCCGGCTGATGTGCGTCTTCACGGTCGCCTCGCTGAGGAACTCGGCGGCGGCGATCTCGGAGTTGCTCAGTCCGCGCGCCGCGAGGAGGAAGATCTCGCGCTCGCGCGCCGTGAGCTCGGCATAGCGCTGCGGTGCGGCCGGAGCGGCCGGCGCCTGCTGGAAGTGCTCGAACAGCTCGCGGGTGGCCGACGCGGCGATGACCGCGTTCCCGGCATGGACGGTGCGGATCGCTGCGAGGAGGAATTCCGGCTCCGCGTCCTTGAGGAGGAATCCGCTGGCACCGGCTCGGATGGCCGTCGCGGCCGCCTCATCGAGGTCGAAGGTGGTCAGCACGACGATCCGAGGACGCTCGCTCCCGCGCGCATCCGCCTCCGCCAGGATCGTCTTCGTCGCCTCGATCCCGTCCATGACCGGCATCCGGACGTCCATGAGGATGACCTGCGGACGTGTCCGTGCGGCCAACTCGACCGCTTGACGCCCGTCGGAGGCCTCACCGACGACGCGCAGGTCCGGCTGCGAACCGATGAGCATCCGGATCCCGCCTCGGAAGAGCGCCTGGTCGTCGACCAGCGCGATCGTGATCGCCCCCGCTGCCGTCGCGTCACTCGGATCGGTCATCTCGTCACTCCCACCGTCGCGTACGGGATCGATGCGTAGACGGTGAAGAGACCGTCCACCAGGGTCGTCCCGAACCTGCCGCCTGCCAGCGTAGCGCGCTCGTTCATCCCGGCGAGGCCGTGCCCCGTGCCGGCCTTCGGCGGTTCGAGCTTCGCCCGGTTGACGACCCAGAGCTGCAGCTCGGGTCCGGTCCAGTCGAGATGGACGTCGATCGGCCCACGATGGTCGCCGTGTCGGAGCGCGTTCGTGAGTGCCTCCTGGATGATGCGGTACACGGCGAGCTGCGAACCGGTCGCCACCGGTCGTTCCTGACCGTGGTTCTGGACCACCACGTCGAGTCCGGCTCCGCGCAGCTGCTCGTAGAGCCGCTCGAGGTCGGCCATGACCGGCTGCGGGCCCTCGGTCTGCTGGAACCGCAACTGCGCGAGGAGCACCCGGACATCGGCGAGGGCCTCTCGGGAGATGCTCGAGATCGTCCGCAAGGCCTGGTCGGCCGAATCCGGGTCCGCGGCCAGCGCATAGCGGGCCCCGTCGGCCTGGGCGATGACGACGGCGAGGGAGTGCGCGACCACGTCGTGCATGTCGCGCGCGATCCGGTTGCGCTCCTGCTCCACGGCGACGTCGCGCTCGGCCAGGAGCTGCGCCTGGCGGCTTTCGCGGGCGAGCCGCCACGTGCGCATGAGGACGCCTGCGGTCCAAGCGAGGCCGAAGAAGGCGGCGAACGCGAGGAACATGAACAGTCCGACCGTCACCTGCGCGACCGGTGTCATGTCGTTCGCCAGACCGAAGGTACTGATCTCCGCGCCGATGCCCGTGGTCCAACTCGGGACGACGATCACGTAGAACGCGATGAGCGCGGCACCGACGAACGCGGATGCGAAGGAGACCCATCGCACCACCCGGCCGCCGTAACTCGCCGCGGCGTAGAGCACGACCGGGATCGCGAAGTTCGCGGGATCCGGCGCGAGCAGGAGGATGAGCTGCAGCAGCGCAGCGGCCCAGGCCACGGACAGCGCGATCGCCGGAGCGAGCCGGCGGAGCGCCAGTGCACCGCACATGCCGAGCAGGACGATGGTGTACCCGGCCGGGCGCGTCGTGTACGCAGCGGCGGTGAGGATGAACAGCACCGACGGCAGCGCGATGTCGAGGGCCAGCTGGCCGGGCCGGAGCGTGCGGAACATCCTCCAACCGTACGACCTGACCGCTGACGGATCGGTCGTCACCCGGAAAGATCATCCTCCCGGCGTACGCCGCGGAGCGGGACGCCGCGCCCGGCCGACCCGAAGGCCGACCCGGCGCAGCGGCGTCGTCAGATGGAGGCCAGTTCCCGCGACTCGACCTGCGTGCGCACGGCACGGTTGACGGCCGAGACCACTGCCTTGAGCGAGGCCGTCGCGATGTCGCCGTCGATGCCGACGCCCCAGAGGCGCTGGTCGTTCACCTGGAGCTCGACATAGGCGGCCGCCTCGGCGTCGCCTCCGGCGCTCAGCGTGTGCTCCACGTAGTCGTACAGCGTGACCTCGATGCCGCGCCCGGAGAGCAGGTTGAGGAAGGCCGCGATCGGACCGTTGCCGGTCGAGGTGCGCTCCTCGACCCGCTCGCCGTCGCGAAGGGCGACCTCGAGGACCACCGTGCCGGTGAGGTCGCTCGACGTCTTCGTGGACTGCAGTTCGAACCGACCCCACTTGGCGTCCGCGACCGTCGCCGGAAGGTACTCGTCCTGGAAGATCGACCAGATCTGGCTACTCGTCACCTCGCCGCCCTCGGCGTCGGTCTTCGCCTGGACGACGCCGGAGAACTCGATCTGCAGGCGACGCGGCAGGTCGATCGCGTGATCGGTCTTGAGCAGGTAGGCGACGCCGCCCTTGCCCGACTGGGAGTTCACGCGGATCACGGCCTCGTAGCTGCGCCCCAGGTCCTGCGGATCGACCGGCAGGTACGGCACGGCCCATTCGAGGTCGGCGACGTCCTTGCCCTGGGAGACGGCGTCGACGGACATCGCCTCGAAGCCCTTCTTGATCGCGTCCTGGTGAGAACCGCTGAAGGCCGTGAAGACGAGGTCGCCCGCCCACGGGCTCCGCTCGTGCACCGGCAGCTGGTTGCAGTGCTCGGCCGTCCGCTTGACCTCGTCGATATCGCTGAAGTCGATCTGCGGGTCGACACCCTGCGTGAACATGTTGATGCCGAGCGCGACGAGGTCGACGTTGCCGGTGCGCTCACCGTTCCCGAAGAGACACCCTTCGATCCGGTCGGCGCCGGCCAGGTAGCCGAGCTCGGCTGCCGCGATCGCGGTCCCGCGGTCGTTGTGCGGGTGCAGGGAGATGATGATGTTCTCGCGGTTGGCGAGGTTGCGGCTCATCCACTCGATCGAGTCGGCGTAGACGTTCGGCGAGGCCATCTCGACCGTCGACGGCAGGTTGATGATGACCTTGCGGTCGGGCGTCGCCTCGAGGACCTCGACCACCTGGTTGCAGATGTCGACGGCGAACTCGAGCTCGGTACCGGTGTAGCTCTCCGGCGAGTACTCGTAGTAGATCTGCGTTCCGGGGACCGTCGACTCCATCTCGCGGCACTTCCGGGCGCCGTGGAGGGCGAGGTCGATGATGCCCTGCTTGTCGCTGCGGAACACGACGTCGCGCTGCAGGACGCTCGTCGAGTTGTACAGGTGCACGATCGCCTGCTTCGCGCCGCGCAGCGACTCGTAGGTGCGTTCGATGAGGTGGTCGCGGGCCTGGGTCAGCACCTGGATGGTGACGTCCTCGGGGATCGCCCCTTCGTCGATGAGGCTGCGGACGAAGTCGAAGTCGGTCTGGCTCGCGCTCGGGAAACCGACCTCGATCTCCTTGTAGCCCATCTTCACGAGCAGGTCGAACATGATGCGCTTACGTTCCGGACTCATCGGGTCGATGAGGGCCTGGTTGCCGTCGCGGAGGTCGACGGCGCACCAGCGCGGGGCCTCGGTGATGCGACGGTCGGGCCACGTGCGGTCGGGCAGCGAGACGCTGAACTGGTCCTGGTAGGCGCGGTAGCGGTGGACCGGCATGCCTGATGGGGTCTGGGTGTTCTTCATGATCCTGGGATCTCCTCGTGGGATTGGGGGTGAGCCAACGACGAACTCCGCGACGAGGGAGGCCTGGAACTAGGACTCGTCGCGGCAGCTAAGGAGGAGCAGACCGGAGAACACGTCGTCAGCATAGCACTCCCCCGCGCCGCCGGTCAGGTGACCAGCGAGGCGAGGTCTCGCACGGACACGTCCGGGAGGTAGGCGCGCCCGACCGCGATGCCGATCGCCGGGAGGGTCAGCGGGTCCGCGTAGCCGAGCACGAGCGGACGCTCCTCCGGTTGGAACTTGCCCTTGAAGGCGAGGAGCGAGCGGAACCCGTAGACGGGTTCGAGCACGTTCCCGAGGTACGTCAGGACCCGGTCGATCCCGTCCGTCTCCGGTTGCTCGGTGCTCCTCGAGCGCGCGAGCGGAGCCCCGGAGAGGCTCATCTCCTCGATGCCGTCCTCCTTGAACCGAGCGGCGGCTTCGGCGATGAGGAACTCCATGACGCCGTTCATGCCGTCCGTCCGACGCCGCATGAAGTCGAGGGTCCAACCGACCAGTTGACCGTCGCGCCGCACCGGGAGCCAACTCGTGACGCCGTGCAGCCGTCCTTGCTCGTCGACCGCGAGCAGGAGCCGGACCTCCTCGTCGACGAGCTCGTCGATCCCACCGAGGGTGAACCCCATCTCGGGCAGCTTCCGCTCGGCGACCCACTCCTCGGAGATCTCGGCGATCTGCGCCGCGAGCCCGACGCCGAGCGCCCCGTAGGTGGACCAGACGGCGGTGATCCCCGCGCGGTCGGCCCGGTTGACGGAGGATCTGATGTCCTGCCAGCGCTTGCCGACCATGCTCCAGCCCTGCGGGTGCAGGACCGTCTCCTCGGCGACCTGGACGGTGCGCCAACCGATCCGGTGGAGCGCTGCTGCGGTCTCCTCGTCCACGCTGTACAACGCCACCGTCAGGCCCGAGTCCTCGCAGTGCTCGATGAACCGCTCGAGGACCCCCTGTTCGTGGCGGTCCCTCCCGAAGAAGCCGCCCGTGGTGACCGCGACCCCGGCGACGATCCGGTAGGCGATGCCCGCGCTGCGCTGCGGGTCGAACCAGGTGAGGTTGCCCCGCCAGGTGGCCATGTGCCCGATGGAGTCGCTACCCTCGGCCAGGAGCTCGCGCAGCCGGCGCTCGTCGGCCGGCGCGATGGCGTTCGCGACCCGGCTCAGCGGCCAGACCGCGCCGAGCAGGATGATGCTCCACCAGACGGGTCCGACGGCGTGGAACACCACACCGGTGAGCGGGGCGACCGGCACGAAGCCCGGAAGGACGTTCCGCAGGTACGCGGCGGGGACGAAACGCTCCGGCGCCGCACGGAGGACCTCCCACACGTCGGGCCTCGGCGAGAATCCTCCAGGCTGGAGCAGGGCGACGACCACGAAGAGCGCGGCGAGCACGACCCACGACGCGCCGACCAGGGCGAGATACCCCAAGGCGCTGCGTCTGGTGGCCCGCACGGGGAACCCACGACGGAGCACGACCAGGAGCGCCGCCACGACGAGTGGCAGCAGGATCGCCGCCCACAGCGCGATCGCGATCTCGACGGACCGCTGCTGCGCGCCGTGCCCCGTCCCGAGCAACGACGAGGGGTGTCCCGTCGGGTGGAGTCGCACTCCCGCCCCCAGCGACAGCGCACTCAGGACGGCGAAGGACACCATGATCGCCGTGGCGAACCAGACCGCGAAGCGTCTGCCGCGGAGCAGGCCCCACGCCGCGAAGAGCAGGGCGATCATGGGGACCACCGACAGGAGCACCGCTCCGAGGCCGTCGACGCGTACCAGCGTGAGGTCGCGCAGGCACTGTGCTGACACGCCGACCGTGCGGCATTGGCCGATGACCCGTCCGGCGTCCGGGATGTTCTGTTCGAGCAGGAGCACGAGCGGCGCGAGCGGACCGAGGTGCCGGCCGGAGAGGAAGGTGATGAGCGGTCCCACGCCCATCATCGCGACGACGGACGCCAGGAGCACCCGGGTCTCGTGGTGCGAGCTCCGCACGCGTCGCACCGACGGGCTGGCCCCGGCGAGCACGACCCCGAGCAGGACGCCGACCAGCGCTGCGAACAGTCGTGCGAGATCCTGCGGGAGTCCCGAGTACAGCAGCACGATCAGGGCGCCGACGACGACGAACGCGCGGATCCGTCGACGCCAGAGCGGCCCGTGGAACGCACTCGACGTGGCAAGGGCGCCGAGCGCCCCGGCCACGGGGTCGAACGCCACGATGCGGGCGACCTCGCCGCTCCAGAACTCGCCGCCGAGCGTGCCGAGGAGTTGGAGCCCGATGGCGAGCGCGTTCCCGGCGACCGCGGTCACCAGCACCGCCAGGAGCGTCTTGGCGGCGCCGAACCGTCGCTCGGCGAGTACCAGCGCGGGGACGCCGATCAGCAGGAAGGCGAGGAGCCCGAGCACCCCGTCGGTTCCCAGGGCACCGGTCAGGAGCGCCCACCAGTGTCCGTCGACCACGACCTGCTCATACCCCACGCTGGCCGCCTCGCGGATCGCCGACCGCCAGGCGGGCGTCGCCGCCGGCGGCGTGCGCCACACGAACGCACTGACGACGAGCACCAGCGCCGTGATCCCGATGCTCATCGGCACCGACCTGAGCACGCCGGTCACGAGTCGGCCGAACGGCGTCGCCCTCCCCGCGCGCATCAGGCGAGCCCGAATCGTGCGGCGATCACGGGGAGCGCCCGCTCGAACACCGTGTGGACGGTGTGCCAGTCGTGCGCGGTCCCGTCGGAGACGAAGGTCGTCGTCCGCATGCCGGCGGCCGAGGCCATCGCGGCGACCCGTCGGACGCCGGGACCGTAGCGGCTGTCGTCGCTGCCGTAGCCGAAGACGCCGACGGTGTCCGCGTACGGGGTGTGTGCGGCGAGGATCGCCGAGGGGGCCGCAGCCTCGTACGCCGTCGCCGACCCGCTGAAGCCCTGTGCGATCGTCGTCGGTCCGATGGACGGGACAACCTCCCCCGAGATGTCGAGGATGCCGCCGTAGCGTCCAGGGTGCGCGGCACCGAGCTGGATGGAACAGGTCCCTCCCTGCGAGAACCCGGCGATGAACCAGTCCGTCCGCGATGCGGACACCGGGAGGTGCGCCGAGATCCACGCGGGGACGTCGACCGTGAGGTAGCTCGCCGAGTTGCCGAGCGGTCCATCGACACACATCGGGTTGCGGTCTGGAGCGCCGAGCTGGTCGGGCACGACCACGATCGGTGCGAGACCCGCATGCGAGGCGGCGAAGCGGTCGAGGATCCCCGCGATCCCAGCCGAGGCGAACAGGTCGGCAGGCTCTCCCGGCTGACCGCTGAACGCCTCGATGACGGGCAGTGCCGGCGGGTGTGCGGTCAGGGCGGCCGGTGGCAGATAGACGAGCGCGTCCCGGTGGGCGAACCCGGAGGTCGTCGCCGGGATGTCCACGTGTTCGACCCGCCCGCCGCTGGGCAGGTCGGCGGGTCGCTGCCACGTCGTCGTCGTCCCCCGGGCGGCCGGCAGGGCCGAGAACGACTGGTACGGGCTGATCCCCAGCGCCGCCCGCACCGTCGCGAACTCACCGAAGTCCTGGTTCACGCCGATCGCCCCGATGAGCAGGAAGGCTGGGATGGCGAGGCTCGCCACGACGACCCGCCACGCACGGGTCCGCACGATCGCCGCGATCGCGAGGGCGGCACCGGCGAACCCGACCGCCGCCCACGCCCGGGTGACCGGCGTCAGTTCGATCCCGAAGACGTCGAGCACGTCACCGAGCAACCAGGCCGTGGCATAGGCGAGGAGCGCTCCCCCGCTCGCCACGAGCAGCATCGTCAGCCAGCCGCGAACCGTTCGGCGCCCGGTCAACAGGATGATCGCCAGGAGGACGGCGGCACCGCCGGCCCAGACGAGGAGCTCCGGACTATCCAGCCTGATGGCCAGCAACCAGTCGAACACTCGGACTCCTTCTCGCGACCCCGAGGACCAGTATGTCCGCGCGCTCGCGAGCCTGTCGGCCAGACGACGGGTTCCACAGCGGGCCCAAAGCAGACACGCAAGTCACATTCAGGTAACGGAGAACTCCCGCGCAGACCCGCGCGGGCGCACGGCACCGACGGGCGATCGATCCCCGGTCAGAATCCCAGGCGACCGAGCAGTTTCGGGTCGCGCTGCCAGTCCTTCGCGACCTTGACGCGGATGGAGAGGAAGACCCGAGATCCGACGAGCGGCTCGATCCCGGCGCGGGCCCGGGCACCGACCTCTCGGAGCCTGGAACCGCCCTTCCCGATGATGATCGCCTTCTGGCTGTCGCGCTCCACGAACACGTTCGCGTAGATGTCGAGCAGGTCGGTCCCCTCGCGCGGGATCATGTCGTCGATGGTCACCGCGAGCGAGTGGGGCAGCTCGTCTTGGACGCCCTCGAGCGCGGCCTCGCGGATGAGCTCGGACACGCGGTCGATGACCGTCTCGTCAGTGGTGGCCTCGGTCGGGTAGAGGCGTTCCGACAGCGGCATGAGCTTCGTGACCTCGGTGACGAGGATGTCGAGCTGGTCGTCGGTCACCGCGGACAGCGGGATGACCGCGTCCCAGTCTCGGAGTTCCGAGATCGCGAGCAGCTGCTCCGCGATCGTCGTCCGGCTGGCGGTGTCGGTCTTCGTGACGATCGCCACCTTCTTCGCGCGCGGGAAGCCGTCGAGCGACTCGTTGATGAAGCGGTCGCCCGGGCCGAGCTTCTCGTTGGCTGGGATGCAGAACCCGATGACGTCGACGTCGGAGAGCGTGGACTGCACGAGGTCGTTCAGCCGCTGGCCGAGCAGCGTGCGCGGGCGGTGGATGCCGGGGGTGTCGACGACGATGAGCTGGCCGTGGTCGCGGTGGACGACCCCGCGGATCGCGCGACGAGTGGTCTGCGGCTTCGAACTCGTGATCGCGACCTTCTCCCCGACGAGGGCGTTGGTCAGCGTGGACTTGCCGACGTTCGGACGCCCGACGAAGGACACGAACCCCGCTCGGAAGTCGGACGGAGGGGTGGTGTCGTTCATGGGTGCTCCCGGTGGTCGGTGGACGCCTGCTGGGCGTCCTGCAGCTGGTCGTCGCGCTGGGCGATGACGGTGAGGATGCGTCCCCGCCGCCCCTCGACCCGCTCGGCGGTGAGTTCGAGGCCGTTGGTCGACACCGTCGATCCGACCACGGGCAACCGCCCGAGGGCCTTCGCGAGGAGCCCGCCGACGGAGTCGACGTCGTCGTCGTCGAGCTCGAGGCCGAACAACTCCCCCAGCTCGTCGACCGGCAGGCGGGCGTCGACCCGGAACCGTCCGTCGTGCAGATCGGTGATCTCGGGGGTGTCGGTGTCGTACTCGTCGGAGATGTCGCCCACGAGTTCCTCGATGAGGTCTTCGAGGGTGACGAGACCGGAGATGCCACCGTACTCGTCGACGACCATCGCGATGTGGTTGGACTCCTTCTGCATCTGCTGCAGGAGCGAATCGGCCTTCTTGGACTCGGGTACGAAGCTCGCCGGCCGCAGGAGCGGCTCGATCGAACCCACCTCGGTGACGCCGTCGCCACCGAACATCGCGCGCACCAGGTCCTTCAGGTACAGGATGCCGACCAGATCGTCGATGTCGCCGTCGCTGACGGGCGCCCGCGAGATCCCCGTCTCCAGGAACACCTCGAGCGCCTCGCGCACGCTGAGATCGCGCTGCAGACTCACGAGGTCGGTGCGCGGGATCATCACCTCGCGGACGAGCGTCTCGTTGAACTCGAAGATCGAGTGGATGAGCTCGCGGTCGTCCTCCTCGAGGACCGAGTGCGCGGCGGCCTCGTCGACCATGCTGAGCAACTGCTCCTCCGAGGTGAAGGAGACCGAACGGGGCAACCCCGGGGTCACCCGGTTGCCCAGGGAGACGAGGACGTTCGCGACCGGGCCGAGGACCACCCGTGCGGCACGGATGGCGGGGGCACTGAAGCGCAGCACTCCGCTCGCGTGGGTCCGTCCGACGCCTCGCGGGCTCGCACCGACGAGCACGAAGGAGGTGCCGGTCATGATGACGACCGCGAGGACGAGGACGAGCCACAACTCGTCGATCGACGAGGCCAGTGCGAGCGTGACGAGGACGGCGGCCGTGGTCTCGGCCAGGATCCGGATGAAGTTGATCGCGTTGACGTGCGCACCCGGATCGGCCGCGATGGCGCGGAGCGCGGATCCCGAACGGGCGCCCTCTGCGAGGTCGAGGATGTCCGCACCCGACTGGACGCCGATCGCGGCGTCGGCTGCGGCCATGAGACCCGCGAACGCGACGAGCAGGAACGCGACGATGACGAAGACGGCGACGAGGGACATCAGCTGCTGCGTCGTCTCTCCTGGAGCGCGAAGGCGAGGAGGATGTCCCGCTGGATACCGAACATCTCCTTCTCCTCGTCGGGCTCCGCGTGGTCGTACCCGAGCAGGTGGAGCACACCGTGGCAGGTGAGGAGCTGGAGTTCGTCCATCGTCGAGTGCTTCGCGGCGGCCGCCTGCGTCTCGGCGACCTGCGGGCAGAGCACGATGTCGCCGAGCAGCCCGGGCGGCGTCGGGTTCTCCTCGGTACCGGGACGGAGCTCGTCCATCGGGAAGCTCAGGACGTCGGTCGGTCCCGGCTCGTCCATCCACTGGACGTGCAACTGCTCCATGGCGCCCTCGTCGACCAGGACGATGGCGAGCTCGGCATCGGGGCTCACGTGCATCGCGTCGAGCGCGAACGACGCCAGGGCGAGGATGCGCGATTCGTCGACGGCGACGCCGGACTCGTTGTTGATCTCGATGGTCATGAGCGTCCTCGCTTCGGCTGGTGGTCTCTGGCGGCGCCGCGACGCTCGGCGCGGTTGGCGAACTCGGCGGCTTGCTCGCGCTCGAACCGCTGCGCCTGTCGGACGGCGTCGTACTCGCCGTAGGCGTCGACGATCCGACCGACGAGGGTGTGGCGGACGACGTCCTCGCTCGTGAGCTGGGCGAAGTGGATGTCGTCGACGTCCTTGAGCACGCGGGTCACGAGTCGCAGACCGGACGCGCCGGTCGGCAGGTCGATCTGCGTGACGTCGCCGGTCACGACGATCTTGGACCCGAACCCGAGCCGGGTGAGGAACATCTTCATCTGCTCCGGCGTGGTGTTCTGCGCCTCGTCGAGGACGATGAAGGAGTCGTTGAGGGTCCGGCCGCGCATGTAGGCGAGCGGGGCGACCTCGATCGTGCCGGCCGCGAGGAGCTTCGGGACGATCTCCGGGTCCATCATCTCGTTGAGCGCGTCGTAGAGCGGACGCAGGTACGGGTCGATCTTGTCCGTCAGCGTGCCCGGGAGGTACCCGAGTCGCTCGCCGGCCTCGACGGCCGGGCGCGTCAGGATGATCCGGTTGACCTCCTTGCGCTGCAGCGCCTGCACCGCCTTCGCCATCGCGAGATACGTCTTGCCGGTACCGGCCGGGCCGATGCCGAACACGATCGTGTTCTCGTCGATCGCGTCGACGTACGCCCGCTGCCCGACGGTCTTCGCCTTGATCGTCTTGCCACGCGAGGTGAGGATGACCTGCCCGAGCACCTCCGACGGAGAGGCCGAGCCGTCCTGCCCGAGCATGCGGGCGGAGGTGCTGACCTCCGCCGGCCCCGGGTCGTGTCCTTCTCGGACCATGGTGATGAGTTCCTCTACGAGTCGTCTGGCGGCGTCGGCCTGCGGCGCCGGGCCGGTGATGGTGATCTCATTGCCGCGCACGTGCACCGAGACACCGGGGTGTTCGCGCTCGACGGTCGTCAGGAGTCGGTCCTGTGGGCCGAGGAGACGGACCATGGCGAGCCCGTCCACCAGGAGGACGTGCTCGACCTCCTCCGGCCGAGCGGCGGTGGGGTGGTCTGGGTTCGAGGACTCAGGCTCCGCCAAGGGTGCCCTCCTGCAGGGGACCACCGAGGACATGCGCGTGCACGTGGAAGACCGTCTGCCCGGCGGACTCGCCGGTGTTGAAGACGAGTCGGAACTCGCCACCGGTGTGCTCCTTCGCGAGCGACGACGCCACCTCGACCATCTCAGCGAGCAAGGAGGGGTCGCCAGCGGCCAACTCCACGACGTCGCGGTACTCGGCGGTCTTCGGGACGACGAGGAGGTGCACGGGCGCCTGTGGTGCGATGTCGGCGAACGCGATCACCCGATCGGTCTCGGCGAGGAGGGTCGTCGGGATCTCCCCCGACACGATGCGGCTGAATACCGACGGTGCTTCACTCATGTCCACCAGTCTAAGGTTCGTGGCGGCCTCGTGCGCGGGCTGTTGGATCGTCACCACCGACCGAGCAGCACGTTGAGGGCGGCGATCGCCGCAGGCCCTGCCGTCGAGGTGCGCAGGACGCCCGAGCCGATCCGGACCTCGATCGCGCCGGCCGCTTCGAGCCGCTCCCGCTCCGTCGGCGAGATGCCGCCCTCCGGACCGACGACGAGGACGAGTTCCTCGGCGAGCAGTGCCGACGGGTCGAGCTCCGAGAGCGCGAGTGCCGCGCTGGGTTCGAGGACGAGGACGGTCCGGCCGGCGACGATCGCCGCGAGTCCACGGGTGTCGACGACCTCGGCCACCTCAGGTACCCGGGCGCGGATCGACTGCTTCGACGCCTCGCGCACGATGAGCTGCCAGCGCGCACGGCCCTTGACCGCTTTGTCGCCCTGCCACCTGGAGATGCTGCGCTCGGCACCCCACGGGACGATGCGGTCGACACCCAGCTCGGTCGCCGCCTGGATGGCGAGTTCGTCGCGATCGCCCTTGGCCAGCGCCTGCACGAGGACGAGCCCGGGACGGTTCTCCGGATGCACCACGACCGATTCGACGCGGATCTCCAACTCGCCCGGCTCGCTGCGCACGACCGGTCCGGTCGCGATCAGGCCACGACCGTTGCCGATCGACGTCGTCTCGCCGACCCGCAGCCGACTCACGGCGACGGCGTGCTTCGCCTCGGGCCCACGGAGGGTCACCGAGTCGCCGACACCGGTCGATTCGAGGTCCTCGCGGAGGTACAGCGAACTCATCTCAACCGACGCCGTGGAAGCGGTCGCGGATCTTCGCGAACAGGCCCTGCTGGAACTGCGCGAGCGCCGGAGCACCCTGGCGTCGTCCCGAGGCGAAGCTCTTGATCAGCTCGCGTTCGCGGTGGTCGAGCTTCGTCGGGGTGACGACCTGGACGCCGATCTTGAGGTCACCCCGGCTGTTCCCGCGGAGGCGCGTGACGCCGCGGTCCTTGACCGTGATGACCTCCGAGCTCTGAACGCCCGGTCGCAGCTCGACCTCGACGTCGCCGTCGAGCGCGTGGACGGTGACCTGGCGGCCGAGGATGGCGTCGGTCATCGGGACTTCGAGCGTGCACAACAGGTCGTCGCCGTCGCGGCTGAAGACATCGTGGTGCTTGACCTTCATCTCGAGGTAGAGGTCGCCGTTCGGGCCGCCTGCCGGGCCGACCTCGCCGCTCCCCGGCATCTGCAGACGCAGACCGGTGTCGACACCGGCCGGGATGTCGACCGAGACGGTGCGGCGGGCACGGAGCCGGCCCTGACCCTGGCAGGTGACGCACGGGGTCGCGATGATCGTGCCGTAGCCGCGGCAGGTGCCGCAGGGCGCCGAGGTCATGACGTTGCCGAGCAGCGAGCGGACGGCCCGCTGGATGGAGCCGGTGCCGTGACAGATGTCGCAGGTCACCGGTGAGGTGCCGGGCTGGCAGCAGGAGCCGTTGCAGGTGCTGCAGAGCACGGCGGTGTCGACCTCGAGGTCGCGGTGGGTGCCGAAGATGACCTCGTCGAGGTCGAGTTCGACGCGCAACAGAGCGTCCTCGCCGCGTGCGCGGCGGGACTTGGGTCCGCGCTGCTGGCCACCCCCGCCGAAGAAGGTGTCGAAGATGTCGCCGAAGCCGCCGAACCCGGCGTCACCTCCGCCGAACCCACCCGCCTGCGGACCGAGGTCGTACTGCTGGCGCTGCTTGGGGTCGCTCAGCACGTCGTAGGCGTGGGTGACCTCTTTGAACCGCTCTGAGGCGTCGGAACCCGGGTTCACATCGGGGTGCAGTTCGCGAGCGAGGCGGCGGTACGCCTTCTTGATCTCCTCGGGCGTCGCCTCCTTGGCGACACCGAGTGCTGCGTAGTGGTCGGGGTAGTCAGCCACTGAGGGCCTTTCGTTCGAGGTGCGGAAGGTGTTGGGGGACGCGACGAGGATGCGTCACTCGGCGTCGAGGATGCGCGAGAGGTACCTGGCGACGGCGCGGACCGCAGCCATGTTGCTCGCGTAGTCCATTCTCGTGGGGCCGAGGACGCCGAGCCGGGCGATTTCGCCACCAGAGGAACGGTAGTTCCCGGCGAGGACGCTCGTGGTCTCGAGGCCGAACGACGCGTTCTCCCGCCCGATGCTGGCGACCACGCCGTCGCGCTCGGACTCCATCTCACCGAAGAGCCGGAGCAGCACGACCTGCTGCTCGATGGCGTCCAGGACCGGATAGATGCTGCCGGGGAAGTCGTCTTCGGTGCGGGCGAGGTTGGCGGCGCCGGCCATGACGAGGCGGTCCTGGCGCTGCGCCGAGAGCTGTTCGCGCACCGCGTCGACGATGCGGACGGCCGCCGCGCGGTCGAGATCGGCGATGTCGGCGGGGACGTCGCCGATCGCGTCGTGGGCGTCGAGGAGTGGACGGCCCGCGACCGCCTCGTTGCACAGCGAGCGGAGACGCGAGATGAGGTCGTCGTCGACCGGGCTCTCCGTCTCGATGAGCCGCTGCTCGACGCGGCCGTTGTCGAGGATGATGACCGCGAGCACACGGTTCGGGGTGACGCTCACCAATTCGAGATGCCGGACACGTGCCCGGGAGAACATCGGGTACTGCACGAGCGCGACCTGGTTCGTCAGCTGTGAGAGCAGCCGCACCGTGCGGTGCAGGACCTCGTCGAGGTCGCCGGACGCACCGAGGAAGGTCTCGATCGCCGTCCGCTGGGCGTTGTTCAGCGGACGGCGGTCGGCCAGGTGGTCGACGAACATCCGGTAGCCCTTGTCGGTCGGCACCCGGCCGGAGGAGGTGTGGGGGGCAGCGATGAGCTCTTCGTCCTCGAGCTGCGCCATGTCGTTGCGGATGGTGGCTGCGGAGACCCCGAAGGAGTGGCGGTCGACGATCGTCTTGGACCCGACGGGCTCTCGCGAGGCGACGTAGTCCTGCACGATGACGCGGAGCACTTCGAGACCGCGATCCGACACCATCTCGAT
This sequence comes from Plantibacter sp. MCCC 1A11337, assembly GCF_013349365.1. NCBI lineage: Bacteria > Bacillati > Actinomycetota > Actinomycetes > Micrococcales > Microbacteriaceae > Plantibacter > Plantibacter sp. MCCC 1A11337. Next base: position 477,460 of record NZ_JABJWX010000001.1, read on the forward strand.
CTCCTCCCGTCATCCACCTCGGAGCGCCGACCATCAGCACTCGAAGACCCTGACTGCCGATCATATCGTGGCCTCCGCGCAGCCGTCCCTTGCGCGGCCCCGTGCCGCGGGAATACCGTTGGCCGCAGGCGTGGGTCCCTGATGAGCGACACCTGGTGCGATACGCTCAGCTGGACCAATTGAATATCACTCTCCGTGAAAGGTGCGAAGATGTCCGATCCGAACGCTCAGCCGCCCGTCGACCCAGCGAAGGGCGGGTCGGTTCCGCCTGCAGGAGATGGCGCGACGCCCCCTCCCGCAGCTCCGCAGCAGCCGCCCGCAGGCGCCTACCCGCCCCCGCCCGCCGGTGGCTACGCGCCGCCGCCGCCCGCTGCCGGCTCCTACCCGCCGCCGCCCGCAGGCGCCCCGCAGTACCAGCAGCCGTACGCAGCAGCTCAGCCCATGAGCCCGTCGGACGAGAAGCTCTGGTCGACGCTCATCCACATCGGTGGGATCTTCTTCGGATTCATCCCCCCGCTGATCGGCTACCTGGTCCTCAAGGACCGCGGCCCGTTCATCAAGGCGCACACGCTCACCGCGCTGAACTTCCAGCTGACGATGCTGATCGCGCTCGTGGTCGGCTCGATCCTGACGATCGTCGTCGTGGGTCTGTTCATCATCATCGCCGTCTACGTCGTCGTGATCGTGTTCAGCATCATCGCCGCGATCAAGGCGAACAAGGGTGAGCTGTACAGCTACCCGCTCACGATCCAGTTCATCAAGGCCTGATCCGTCGAGTACGAGCACAGCCCCGTCCGGTCCGCCGGGCGGGGCTGTTCTACGGCTCGGGCAGGGTCAGTCGCCGACCAGACGGCGGACGACCGCGTCGGCGAGGAGCCGTCCGCGGCGCGTGAGCTCCAGCCGTCCGAGCAGGGCCTGCCGTGCGTCGACCAGTTCCTCGGCGATGAGCCCGGCGACCGCCGTACGAGCCTCGGGGGCGAGCGTCCGGATCGGGATGCCGTCCCGCGTGCGGGTGAGCAGCAGGATGCGTTCGAGTTCCCGCGTCTCGTCGTCCAGGGTCTCCCGCCCGGCGGCCGGCGACTCCCCCGCCGCGATTCGCTGGGCGTACGCCGCCGGGTGCTTGACGTTCCACCAGCGCACCCCGCCGACGTGACTGTGCGAGCCCGGGCCGACACCCCACCAGTCCTCGCCGGTCCAGTAGGAGAGGTTGTGCCGGGAGCGGTGTGTGTCGTCCGTCGCCCAGTTGCTGACCTCGTACCAGCCGTAGCCGGCCTCGGTGAGGAGATCGTCGGCGAGCTCATACATGTCGGCCTGCAGGTCCTCGTCGGGTGTCCCCACCACGCCCGAGCGGATCTGGCGCGCGAGTTTCGTCCCGGGTTCGACGATGAGCGAATAGGCCGACACGTGGTCCGGTGCGCAGGCGATCGCCGTCTCGAGTGAGACGCGCCAGTCGGCCAGGGTCTCCCCCGGCGTCCCGTAGATGAGGTCCAGGCTGACGCCGAGGCCTGCTTCGCGAGCCCACTGCACGACGAGCGGCACCCGAGCCGGATCGTGCGTGCGCTCGAGGGTGGCGAGCACGCTCGGCACCGCGGACTGCATCCCGAAGGACACCCGGGTGAATCCGGCTTCGGCGAGCGTGCGGAGGTAGGCGGCGTCGACGGAGTCGGGGTTCGCCTCGGTCGTCACTTCGGCGCCGGGCGCGAGGTCGAAGTTGTCCGTCACGCCACGGAGCATCCGGACGAGGTCATCGGCAGGCAGGAGGGTCGGCGTGCCGCCACCGAAGAACACGGTCGAGACCGGTCGGTCGGGGACGGTCGATGACGCCAGGACGGACTTGCCGAAGCGGAGTTCCGCGACCGCCTCGTCGGCGTAGTCCGATTGCTTCGCGCCGCGGAGCTCGGTGGCCGTGTAGGTGTTGAAGTCGCAGTAGCCGCATCGGACCCGGCAGAACGGGACGTGCAGGTAGACCCCGAAGTTGCGCTCGTGGGCACCGACGGCCGCCGTCTCCGGGAGGAGTCCGTCGGACGGCGCCGGATCGGCGAGTGGAAGGGCGCTCGGCACGGTCCGTCGCTCAGACGCCGCGCGACGGCAGGAGTGCGCGGAGGTAGGCGTCGTTCATGGTCTTGCGGCGACGCTTGGAGCCGACGAGCTTCGCGGCACCCTTCGTCGGGCGGAAGAACGAGCGCACGACGATCCAGACGGAGTCGTCCTCGCGCTGCTCGATCGTGAAGGACTGCTCACCGCTCTCCGGATCACCCTCCATCGTGCCGATGGCCAGGCTCACGTGACCCGGCTCCTCGGTGACGGAGATGACGCGATGCGGCCCGACGAGCGGTTCCCCGCCGACGGTGCCGGCGAAGACGACGGTCGTGCCCGGGGTGATGAACGGCGTGCCGTCCTCGGCGAAGCGCTGTTCTTGGTGCGTCTCGATGGGTTCCAGCGGTGTACCGTCCTCGGCGAAGGCGATGCCGCCGTACTGCACGCCCGTGCCGGGGTGCACCTCGGAGATCTCCACGCCGCTCGAACGGTGCAGTCCCCAGGTGAGGAGGGCGCTGCTCGCGAGGGCGAAGCGTTCCTCTCCGCTCCCGAGGCGGAACTCGTCCTCCGCCGGCACGTAGCCCTCCGGCGGGTACTGCATGAGGTCGGTCCGCTGGGTAGCGCCGACGGCCGCGTAGTCGACCGCTTCGTCCTCGAACGAACTGCGTCGTGCGTTCACTTCTTGTCCTTCGTCTCCACGTCCCCGGAGAGCGCTGCGATGAACGCCTCCTGGGGCACCTCGACCTTGCCGACCATCTTCATCCGCTTCTTGCCCTCCTTCTGCTTCTCGAGGAGCTTGCGCTTGCGGGTGATGTCACCGCCGTAGCACTTGGCCAGGACGTCCTTGCGCATGGCACGGACCGACTCGCGGGCGATGATCCGCGCACCGATGGCAGCCTGGATCGGCACCTCGAACTGCTGGCGCGGGATGAGCTTCTTCAGGCGCTCGGTCATGAGCACACCGTAGGCGTACGCCTTCTCGCGGTGGACGATGGCGCTGAACGCGTCGACCTGGTCGCCCTGCAGGAGGATGTCGACCTTCACGAGGTCGGCTGCCTGCTGGCCGGAGGGCTCGTAGTCGAGCGACGCGTACCCCTGCGTCCGGCTCTTCAGGTGGTCGAAGAAGTCGAAGACGATCTCACCGAGCGGCATCGTGTACCGCAGCTCGACGCGGTCCTCGCCGAGGTACTCCATGCCGAGCAGCGCACCTCGACGGCTCTGGCAGAGTTCCATGATGGTGCCGACGTAGTCCTTGGGGGCGAGGATGCCCACCTTGACCATCGGCTCGGACACCTCGAGGATCTTGCCGGAGGGGAACTCGCTCGGGTTGGTGACGGTGACGACCTGCTTGTCCTCCGTCTTCACCTCGTAGGTGACCGACGGCGCGGTGGCGATGAGGTCGAGGTCGAACTCACGCTGCAACCGCTCGGTCACGATCTCGAGGTGCAGGAGGCCGAGGAAGCCGACGCGGAACCCGAAACCGAGGGCGACGGAGGTCTCCGGCTCGTAGTTGAGCGAGGCGTCGGAGAGCTTCAGCTTGTCGAGCGCGTCGCGGAGGATCGGGTAGTCGCTGCCGTCGATCGGGTACAGACCGGAGAAGACCATCGGCTTCGGGTCGGTGTAGCCCGGGAGGGCGTCGGTCGCCGGCTTCACCGCGGTCGTGACGGTGTCGCCGACCTTCGACTGCCGGACGTCCTTCACGCCCGTGATGAGGTAGCCCACCTCACCGACGCCGAGGCCCTTGGTGGGCGTCGGTTCCGGCGAGCTGACACCGATCTCGAGGAGGTCGTGCACCGCGCGCGTGGACATCATCTGGATACGCTCACGCGGACTCAGCTGGCCGTCGATCATGCGGACGTAGGTGACGACGCCACGGTAGGTGTCGTAGACGGAGTCGAAGATCATGGCGCGCGTGGGTGCGTCCGGGTCGCCCACGGGGTTCGGGATGCGTCCGACGACGCGGTCGAGGAGGTCCTCGACACCCATGCCGGTCTTGCCGGACACCCGCAGGACGTCTTCGGGCTCGCCGCCGATGAGGCTCGCGAGCTCCTTCGCGTACTTGTCGGGGTCGGCCGCCGGGAGGTCGATCTTGTTGAGCACCGGGATGATCTCGAGGTCGTTCTCGAGAGCGAGGTAGAGGTTCGCGAGCGTCTGCGCCTCGATACCCTGAGCGGCGTCGACGAGGAGGATCGCGCCCTCGCACGCGGCGAGCGACCGCGAGACCTCGTAGGTGAAGTCGACGTGCCCGGGGGTGTCGATCATGTTGAGCGCGAAGGTCTCGCCGTTGAGCGACCACGGCATGCGTACGGCCTGGCTCTTGATGGTGATGCCGCGCTCGCGCTCGATGTCCATGCGGTCGAGGTACTGCGCCCGCATGTCGCGGTCCGAGACGACGCCGGTGATCTGCAACATGCGGTCCGCCAGGGTCGACTTGCCGTGGTCGATGTGGGCGATGATGCAGAAGTTCCGGATGAACGCCGGGTCGGTCGATGCCGGCTCGAGGGCCTTCACTGCTTGGGGGCTCACGCGTTCCTCGGGGTCAGGGGTGGAATCGGGCAACCTTCATTGTCCCACGGCGGGGAGCACCCGCGCTGCGGTACCCTGGATTGCCAGAACTCAGCCCGACTGGTAATGTTGCCTGTTGGCTTGCGTGTGAGTTGAGACCACACGAGAACTCGCTTGAAGACGCCCTCTTCCGTCCGACGGCACCGAACATCATTTCCTCGAACCGAAAGTTGACCCAACGTGGCAAACATCAAGTCGCAGATCAAGCGCATCGGCACCAACAAGAAGGCCAACGAGCGCAACAAGGCCGTCAAGAGCCAGCTGAAGACCGCCATCCGCGCAACCCGTGAGGCCGTCGTCGCCGGCGACAAGGCTCAGGCTGAGTCCGCTCTCAAGCTCGCCTCGAAGAAGCTCGACAAGGCCGTGAGCAAGGGCGTCATCCACGAGAACCAGGCAGCGAACCGCAAGTCGGCCATCGCCAAGCAGGTCAACGCGCTCTAAGCGACACCAGCTGCAAGGCCCCGGCGTTCCTCGGAACGTGCGGGGCCTTTCGCGTCCCCCGGGCACGCCGGTCCCTGAGCGCACACGGGTCCCTGAGCTTGTCGAAGGTCCGCCCGCCACCACGGCCAGCGCGGCGGGTTACCGCTCTGAGAGTTCGACCCCGCGTGCAGCGATGACGCCGACGAGCCGCTCGAGTGCGAACACCGGGTCGCGGCTCGCGCCCTTCACGCCGGCGTCGGTCTCGGCGAGCATCTGCACCACGCGGCCGATGCCGGCGTCCGTCCAACCGGACAGGTCCCGACGGGCGCGGTCGACCTGCCACGGTGCGAGGCCGAACTGCTGCGCGATCTGCCCTGACCCGCCGCGTGCCGACGACACCTTGGCCATCGTGCGGATCTTCATCGCGAAGGCGGCGACGATCGGCACCGGGTCGGCACCCGAGTCGAGCGCCTGCCGCAGGGCGAGCAGCGCTTCCCCGTGACGCCCGGCGATCGCGGCATCGGCGACGTCGAACGCGCTCGTCTCGAGTCGACCGCCGTAATACTTGTTGACCGTCTGCTCGGTGATCTCCTCGGACGCGTCGGCCATGAGCTGACTGCACGCGGCTGCGAGCTCGGCGAGGTCGTCGGAGAAGGCTCCGACGAGTGCACGGAGCGCCTGGGGCGTGATACGCCGACCGGCCGTCTTGAACTCAGCCGCGGCGAAGTCGGCCTTGTCGCTGTCTCGCTTGAGTTCGGTGCAGACGATCTCGACACCGCCACCGGTGCCCGCGCGGATGGCGTCGAGCAGCTTCTTGCCGCGCACGCCTCCGTTGTGCCGCAGCACGAGGTAGGCGCCCTCCGGCGGTGCTTCGAGGTATCGGATGGCTTCGGCGAGGAACTGGTCGGAGCACTTCTCGACCTGGCTGACGCGGACGAGCCGGGGCTCACCGAAGAGCGACGGGCTTGCCACCGTGAGCAGCTCGCCCGGGGCGTAACTGTCGGCGGCGACGTCGTTGACCTCGAGCGAGGGGTCTTCGGAGACGAGGAAGTCGCGCAGCCGGCGGATCGCCCGGTCGGCCAGGAAGGACTCCGTGCCGGACACCAACACGATCGGCGCCGGGCGGATCTCGGACCAGCCGAGCTGCGGGATCGCCGCCGAGGCCTTGGCCGCCGTCTTCGCCTTCCCGCGACCGGCGGAACGTGGTGCAGCCACAGCGGCTCCTCTCGACCGTCCGAGTCTACCGGCGACCGCCGACGCCAGCCGGGCCGGGTAGGCGGCTCACCCGCCGCGCTCCGACCACACGCGGAACCCGCCACCGTCGCCCGGGCCGAGGACGATGGTCCCCGACTCGTCCGTGCGGAGGACTTCGGCCCCGGTGGCCTCGTAGAGCTCGAGCGCTGAGCGTGTCGGATGCCCGTAGCCGTTGTCGGCCCCGACGGAGACGAGCGCCACCGTCGCGCCCACCCGGCGCGCCAGACGGTCGCTCTGATCGGCCGAACCGTGATGCGACACCTTGACGATGTCGACCGCGTCCCCGAGCGTGTGCCGACCGAGTAGCCGGTCCTGTGCCTCCTCACCGAGGTCGCCGAGCAGCAGCACCGATGCATCGAGGAGATCGAACCGGACCACCACGCTCGCATCGTTCCCCGGTTCGACGCCGCCTGCCGCGGGGTCCGGCCACAGGACGCGCCACGGCGCCGCGTTCTCCGGATCCCCCAGCACTCCCTGGTCCCCGGCGCCGGCCTGTCGCACCTCCGCACCGCCCGCTCGGAGCGCTCGGGCGATGCGCTCGTCCTCCGGATCGTCGACCGGCCCGAGCAGCACCTCGTCGACCCGACCGACGACCGCGTCGAGGCCTCCGACGTGGTCGAGGTCGTAGTGGGTGAGGACGAGCAGCTCGATGCGGGAGACCCCGAGCTCGTCCAAACACGCGCGGAGCGGTTCTGGGTCGGGCCCGACGTCGACGAGCGCGGTGGCGGCGCCCTGTCGCAGGAGGACCGCGTCGCCCTGACCGACGTCGCAGGCGGCGACGATCCAGTCGCCCGGCCGGTGCAGGGCCGGGCCGAGTCCGTCCCCGACCGCCCGGCCGCACAGTGCCACGAGCGACACGACCACCGCCACCCCGATCGTCCTCGACCACCTCGGGGGCAGGTCCCGACGGAACAGCAGGAGCGTGGCGATCAGGACGGTCGGCACGGCGACGAGCACGACGCCGAGTGGACCCTCCGGCCAGGGCACCCGCGCAGCAGGGACGCCCTCGAACCACCGGGCCACCGCGGCGATCCAGGTCGCAGGCACCCAACCGAGCCATGCGACGAGCAGTGCGAGTGGTGGCGCGAACGGGATCAGCAGGCAGGCGAGCAGCCCGAGCATGGTCGCGGGCGCGGCGGCCGGACCCGCGAGCAGGTTCGCGGGGACACCGCCGAGCTGGATCGCTGGGTCGAGGAGGACGAGCATCGGCTGGCAGGCGAGCTGGGCGGCCGCCGGGATCGCGATGAGGGCCGCGATCCCCCGCGGCAGCCACCTACCGAGCAGGTCCGTGAGGGGTCCGCTCAGGAGCAGGAGACCGCTGGTGGCGAGCACCGAGAGCCCGAAGCCGTACTGACCGGCCAGCCAAGGGTCGGCGACGAGGAGGACGACCACCGCCAACGACAGCGCGGCGAGGCCCCTGATCGGCCGCCCGAAGCCGCCCAGCACCAGCACGAAGGAGGCCATGAGTGCCGCCCGTTGCACGCTCGGTTGGGGTGTCACAAGGACCACGAAGGCGACGAGGCACAGCAGGGCACAGGCGATCCTGAGCTTCCGCCCACCGCCGAGTGCCGCGACCGCGGTGCTGACGAGCCACACGATGACCGCACAGTTCGCGCCGGACACGGCCGTCAGATGCGAGAGGGAGCTGCGCTGCATCGACTCCGTGACCGCGTCGCTCACCTGGCTCACATCGCCGATCGCGAGGCCGGGCAGCAGCTCCCCACCCGGGCCGGGCAAGGTGGACGCGAGCCCGACGAGGCCGGAACGGAGCGACGCCGACCAGTCGAGGATCGCCGGCGGCTCCCCCAGCAGCTCGGGTTCCTCCCGTGCGAACAGCAGCGCTGCCCGCGCATCACCCGGTGCATTCCATCGGAGCGAGCCGTCGACGCGCCAGCGCTCGCCGATCCTCGGCGCCCGGTCCGCCGGCACCGGCGCGAAGACGAGGACCGGGACCGAGAGTCCCTCCAGGCCTCCCACGTCGTCCGAGACCGTCACGAGGTCGGCTGCGAACCGAACCGTGGGTGCAGCCGTGACCGACCCGGTAGGAACCGCGTCACCGGTCACGACGACCTCGGCATCCAGGGGAGCGTTCCCGAGTGCCTGCAGCGCCTCCGGCTGCCGGTCAGGCGCGCGTGCGGCGATCGTGGCGGCGACCATGCCGAACAGCGCCGCGGCGCACGCGCAGAGCAAGAGTGTCGTGATGACGACAGACCCTGTCCGGCGCTCCCACTGGCGATATTCCGCACGGCGACGCCGGACGACCGTGCTGCACCCGAGGCAGGCGGAGGCGACGACGAACGCGACCAGCACCGCACCCCAGGCCAGCGTCGGAGCCGCGCTGCAGACGGCCGCACCGACCCAGGTGACCGCCGCCGGGATGAGCAGGCGTGGGAACCGCATCGCGCGCTCACCTCGCCCGGACGTCGGTCCGGTGGCCGCGTCTGCGGTCACACCGTCGCCGCCGCGCGAAGCCCCTCGAGGGTCTTCGCGCCGATGCCTTCGACCGCGCTCAGGTCGTCGAGGGTGGCGAACGGTCCGTTCGCCTCTCGCCAGGCGACGATGCGTGCAGCCAGGGCCTCCCCAATTCTCGGCAGCGCGGTGAGTTCGGCCGCGGATGCCGTGTTCACGTTGACGAGCTGCGAGCCGGACGGACTCTCGGCAGCCGACCCGCTCGCGCCTCCGCCAGGTGGCACCTCGCCGAGCACGGGGACATAGAGCTGCTCGCCGTCGTTCACGAACCGTGCGAGGTTCACGGCACTGGTGTCCGCTTCCGGTAGGAGGCCGCCGGCGGAGGCCACCGCATCGAACGCACGTGATCCGTCCGGCAGCCGATAGACACCAGGGGCCGCGACCGCTCCGAGTACATGGATGAACAGCTCCCCCGCCGCTGAACCGGCGGGCGCGGTCGATCCCGGTGTGGCGGCGGGCACGGCGCTCGCGTCAGCCGACAGCTCCACCCCACCGATCGTCCTGACCGCCCCGCCTGAGGTGAACAGCGAGACGAGGATGGCGACGACGAGGGCCGTGATCACCAGCACGACGACCGCGCCGGCACGGAACTCCGGGCGCGGTAGTTCTCCGAGCAAACGGCGCGTCGACGAACGCCTGGACGGCACCGGGCGGGACGTGGGTTCCGGTTCGATGGTCATCCTCGAACGCTACGAGCCCGGGCGCCCCGCACCACACGCTCGCCGTCGCCACAGGACCGAACACCCCGCGACCGCCCCTGTGGAGCGCGCTTGAGACGCACCTCGAGGCCTGAGGTCCACCCCGGTCCCACGTAGCGGCAAAGAGCCCTGCTACCGTCGAATCTCCGGCGGGGGCCGGTGAAACGGGGGCACCATGCGGGGGAAGTCACGTCGACAGGCATGGCTGACGGCGATCCTGATCGCCGCGGCGCTGGTGCTGGACCTCTCCATGCACCTGTATCCCCTTCGGCTCGTGATCCTGGACGTCGAACGACTCGATGGCGCCGGAGTCCCGTCTGCAGGTGCGATGCGGTTCTCGGACGGCATTGTGATGCTGAACGTCCGCACCGAATGCGCGAACGGCGGGTGCTGGTCGCTCTTCACCGTGCGACCTCCGACGGGCGCCGACCGAGCGGCCTTCGAAAAGACCTATCTCGTCGATCGTGGCCGGTTGGATGGCACCCTGTGGGATCCGTGGCCGATCACCGTGTCGGCGGAGGAGTTCGGCGACGATGTCTGGGTCGTGCGCGGCGACTACTGGAGCGATGCATCGTGACGGCGGAGCAGCTGAACGTCGACACCCGCGGATCGTGCCGCTCGCGTTAAGACTCGATGGGTGCCGGACATGTCATCAGTGACGGTGTTCACTCGAGGGGGTTTCCATGGATGATCTTGACGCACGAATACGACGATCCGCGCCACGTGCTTTCGGAGAGGATGTGGAAGCCGCCGAGGTCGCTCGCTTCGTGGCGCAGGAGGCTGCGTCCCGAGCACGACCTTCCGCTGGGGGCTCCCGATACAAGCGCTCCCTCGGCATCCTGGGTGTGACTGCCGGGCTCATCACGGTCGGCGTGAGTGCTGCGGCGGCGGCTCCCGCCGTCCTCGACTGGGTCGGCTGGGCGCCGGAAGCCACGGTGCAGCGATCGTTCGACATCGGCGAGGACGGCGCCGTGTGCCAGCTCGTTGCGCGAGTGGTCCCCGAACACCGGAACATCAGCACGGCTGAGGCCGATCGCCGCACGCAAGAAGCCCGCGTCTTCCTGACCGAATACGACTGGGACAGCGTCGTCGCTTCGATCACCGAGGCCGACATCGACACCGAGCTCACCATCGAACAAGCTCGACGCGCGGAACTGGCAAGGATCGCCGAGGTGAACGGAACCACACCGCCGCCAGCTGCAACCCCGGAATCCGTGGCAGGAAACCTGATGGCGACGAAGATCTTCGACGCATTCGAGCATGCCGGCTTCCTGCGAACGGGGACCTCGGTCGAGCTCGCTGGAAACTGTGGCGAGACCGCGGAGGATGCGCAGTGACCGACGCGAAACGTCGCGCCCGTCAGGAACGCCTGGAAACAGTTCACCAGGACAACGCGGCCGATGTGCTCTCGTTCCTCGGCCGACGGGTCACGACCCCGGCAGACGCCGCCGATGCGCTGAGCGAGACCTTCATCGCGGCGTGGAGACACATCGACCGGATGCCAGCGGACCCCGTACAGGCGCGGATGTGGCTCTTCGGAGTCGCACGCCGGGTGGCGTCGAATGCCCGCCGTAGCTCTGATCGCAGGGACGCGCTCACCGCTCGTCTGGGCGAACAGCTCGAAACCCTCCAGCCGACGCAGACGGATGACACCACCGAATCCGTGCTGACGGCGATCTCCGAGCTCCCTCGGAACCAAGCAGAACTGATCAAACTCGTGCTGTGGGACGGGTTCACGGTCGTCGAGGCAGCAAGCATCGTCGGTGTGCGTGAGTCGACTGCCCGTGGCCGATACCAGCGCGCGCGTCTGCGTCTCCGCCAGCCGTTGCGGGATCCGGGAGAGCAGGACGTGCGCGGTCGCGTTTCGCTCAAGGGATCAGCCGCGCATGTCGACCATTGATCGAGGACGTCCGCTTGTCGATTCCTTCGACCTCCGACTGCATCGGATCCATCCATTGAGGGCGGTCAAGCTGCCCTGGCTGGCTCGGCGCGCTCTCGTGTCGAAGATCGCCCGAACCAGATCCACAGGGGGCGAGCCGTGGCGAGGATGAGCACCGCGAACAGGCTCTGATTGATGACGCCGAACCACGACAGTCCGCCGAGCAGCACGAAGACGGTCCAGTTCACCGCGATGTCTGCGACGATCACCGCGATGCCGAGCACGATGCCGGAGCGCCGTCGAAGGATGATCAACACAGCGGTGATGGGGTCCAAGACCGTGAGCGTCACCCAGAACAGCCGGACGCCGGGCGGGAAGCCGCCGTAGACGTCCAACCCGCCGAGGATCAGATCCGCAGTGTGCGTGGTCGTTCCGATCAGGAAGCCGATCACCCACAGGATCTGGAACACGCGGAGCGCTCGTACTGATGGGGAGAGAGCGGTCACCCGGTCATGCTATCGAGGAAGCACAGGCAAGCGGTCGGGACGCGATCCGAGAACACCCTGCCGTCGGATGGGACACGGGGTCCGACTCGATGGTCGTCCCCGAGCGCTCCGAGCGTGTTCGGGACGGGCCACAGGGCCCGCCCCGAACCGCATCACCCCTTCGTGGCGATGCTCACCACGCGTGGGGCGCGCACGACGACGTTGACGATCTCGCGGTCGCCCACGGAACGCTGCACGGCCGCACTCGCGCGTGCGAGCTGCTCGAGCTCCTCGCCGGAGATCTTCGGCGACACCTCGAGCCGGTCGCGGACCTTGCCGTCGACCTGGACCACCGCGGTCACCTGGTCCTCGACCAGCAGCGACCGGTCCGCCTTCCGCCACGGCACCAGCGAGACGGACGGCTGGTAGCCGAGCTTTGCCCACATGTCCTCGGCGGTGAAGGGCGCGAAGAGGTCGAGCGCCATGGCCGTCACCTCGGCGGACTCGCGCACAGCAGGGTCACCCGCGCCGGGCCCGGCGTCGATCGCCTTCCGCGTCGCGTTGACGAGCTCCATCAGCCGTGCCACGACGACGTTGAACTTGCCCGCCTCGATGAGCCCTGGAGCCTCCGCGAGGAAGTGGTGCGTGACCTTCCGCAGCTTCTCGTCGCCGTCCTTCCAGGCGACGTCGGGCGAGCTGGAGACGTCGTGCGCGACCCGCCAGGCGCGAGCCAGGAACTTGGCCGAACCGGCCGGCGAGACGTCCGCCCAGTCGATGTCGTCCTCCGGAGGACCGGCGAACGCCATCGTGACGCGCAGGGCGTCGGCGCCGTACGACCGCAGCTCCTGGGCGAACTCCACCAGGTTGCCCTTGCTCTTGCTCATCTTCGAACCGTCGAGGATGACCATGCCCTGATTGAGGAGCGCGCTGAAGGGCTCGGTGAAGCCGACCTTGCCGAGGTCGAACAGGACCTTCGTGATGAACCGCGAGTAGAGCAGGTGCAGGATCGCGTGCTCGACACCACCGACGTACTGGTCGACCGGGGCCCACTTGTCGGCCTCCTTCGGGTCGAACGCGATCTCGTCGGAGGTCGGGTTCAGGAACCGGAGGAAGTACCACGAGCTGTCGACGAAGGTGTCCATCGTGTCGGAGTCGCGCTTCGCAGGCCTCCCGCACGAGGGGCAGTCCACGTTGATCCAGTCCGCTGCCGCCGCGAGCGGGCTCATGCCCTTCGGACGCAGGTCGAGACCCGCCGCGTCCGGCAGCCGCACGGGGAGCTGGTCCTCGGGGACCGGCACCTCGCCACAGGCGTCGCAGTGGATGATCGGGATCGGCGTGCCCCAGTAGCGCTGTCGCGAGATGAGCCAGTCGCGGAGGCGGTAGTTCTTCGTCTTCGCGCCGAGGCCGCTCGACGCGAGCGCAGCTGTGACCTTCGGGATCGCGTTCGCCTTGCTCAGGCCGTCGAAGGGACCGGAGTTCGTCAGGCGACCGTCGCCCGTCAGCGCGACACCCGTCTTGGCGGGATCGATCGACGGGAGGTCCTCCGGCAGCTCACCGTCGACGATGATCGGGATGGCACCGGTGACGGGCTGGGTGGTGTCCACCACGACGCGCACGGGCAGGTCGAACGCCCGCGCGAAGTCGAGGTCGCGCTGGTCGTGCGCGGGAACCGCCATGATCGCCCCGTGACCGTAGTCGGCCAGGACGTAGTCGGCCGCCCAGATCGGCAAACGCTCGCCACTCAACGGGTTGATCGCGTAGCGCTCGAGGAAGACACCGGTCTTCTGGCGGTCGGTCGCGAGCCGCGCGATCTCGCTCTCACCCTTGACGCTGTCGAGGTAGGCCTGGAACCGCCCCTTGACCTCGTCGGAGGTGTCGGCGACGAGCTCGGCTGCGAGCTCCGAGTCGGGCGCAACGACCATGAACGTCACGCCGTACAGCGTGTCGGGGCGGGTCGTGTACACGGAGACCGGCTCTGAACGAGCCTCGATGGAGAACGAGACGTCCGCACCGTTGGATCGACCGATCCAGTTCCGCTGCATGCTGAGGACCTTGGCCGGCCAGGTGCCCTCGAGCTGGTTGAGGTCGTCGATCAGGCGGTCCGCGTAGTCGGTGATGCGGAAGTACCACTGCGTGAGCTTCTTCTTCGTCACCTCGGCGCCGCAGCGCTCGCAGTGTCCGTCGACGACCTGCTCGTTCGCGAGCACGGTCTGGTCGTTCGGGCACCAGTTGACGGGGCTCGCCTTGCGGTACGCGAGGCCCTTCTCGAACAGCTGGAGGAACAGCCACTGGTTCCACCGGTAGTACTCGGGATCGCTCGTGTGGAGCTCGCGGTCCCAGTCGAACGAGGGGCCGTACTGACGGAAGCTGGCCTTCTGCTGCGCGATGTTCGCGTAGGTCCACTCGCGCGGGTCGACACCCCGCTGGATGGCCGCGTTCTCGGCGGGGAGACCGAACGAGTCCCAGCCGATCGGGTGCAGGACGTTGAAGCCCTGGTGACGCCAGTACCGCGCGACGATGTCGCCGAAACCGAACGCCTCGGCGTGACCCATGTGCAGGTCGCCCGAGGGGTAGGGGAACATGTCGAGCACGTACTTGCGCGGACGTTTGTCGGCGGGATCGCCCGCTGCGAAGGGCTTCAGCTCGTCCCAGACGGGAAGCCACTTCTCCTGGATCGCCTGGAAGTCGTACCGCTCGCCGTCTCGGCGGTCGTCGGTGTTGCGCTCGTCTGACACGTCACTCTCAATCACTGCAGGTGCTGGGGGTGGAATCCCGTGGGTTGCTCGCACGGCGCTCGGCCGCAGGATGGACGGGCTGGAGCGCACGACGGCGCTCCGTCCAACGGTCAAGCCTACCGGGATTCGGCAGGCGGACGTCCGACGCCGAGTGCCGCCAGCGGGGCCGCCGCCTTGGTCCACGTCTCCTCGAGCTCCTCCCGGGCGTCGGACAGCGCCGTGATCCCACCACCCGTGCCGATCGACGCACCCTGCGGATCGATCACGATCGAGCGGATGACCATGGCGAGGTCCATCGATCCGTCCGCGGACAGCAGGCCGAAGGCACCGGCGTACACCCCGCGCGGCCCCGCTTCGAGGTCGTACAGCAGCTCCATCGCCCGGCGTTTCGGGGCCCCGGTCATCGATCCGGCCGGGAACGCGACCTCGACGACGTCGAGTGCATCCAGCCCTGCGCGCAACCGTCCCTCGACGGTGCTGACGAGTTGGTGCACCTGCGGGTAACTCTCGACGTGGTGGAGCGCCGTCACCGCCACGGAACCCAGCTCGCAGACTCTGGAGAGGTCGTTCCGCATCAGATCGACGATCATGAGGTTCTCAGCGCGCTCCTTGGGACTCGCGAGCAGATCGGCGCGCTGACGGGCGTCCTCCTCGGGATCGGCGCCTCTCGGCCGGGTCCCCTTGATCGGCTTCGTCCGGACGCGGCCGTCGGCCGAGACCTCGAGGAACTGCTCCGGCGACGCGCTCGCGAGACTGATCGGACCGAACCGGAGGAAGCCGCCGTGGTGCGTGGGGCTCGTCCTGCGCAGCCGCAGATAGGTCGCGAGCGGGTCGTGGACGCCGTCGACGCGCAGGTTGTTCGTCAGGCACAACTGGTAGGCGTCACCACGGGTGATGTGTTCCTGGCACCGCTCGACGAGCCGCACGTATGCGGCGTCGCTGTGGCGGGGCGCGCAGACCCCGCCGGCAGCCTCGGCCACGGGAGGAGGCTCAGCCGCCGTGCTGAGCCGCTCGACGGTCGTCGCGATCCAGTCGCGATCGTCCGACGAGATCGTCACCGTCCGCGCCGCATGGTCGAACCGCACCTGATCGTCGAGGCGCAGGAAGAGCGCATCCGGGGTGGCGGCCGCGTGTGCAGGAACCCCGACGAGCCCTGGCCCCGACTCGTAGCCGAACCACCCGACCCAATCGCCCGGGTCGGCGTCCGCACGCACGGCCCGGAGGGCGTCGAGGATCGTCGTCCGGTCGACCGAGGCGGACACCTGGCTGACGCGCTCCACCGTACCGAGCCGGACGTCCGCCACGAGGCGTTCCGTCCCGCGTCCGATGAGACTGACGCCGGTCCGGGCGCCCTGGCCCGAATCCAACCAGGCAGCCCAGGGCTCGTCAGCGAACACGCGTCGGTAGACGTCCTCCGGCTCGGACCAGGCCGGGAGGACGACCTGCCGGCGTGCTCCCGTGGATCGCATCAGCCGACGGCCGCGATCGGCGGCGCGACGATCCGGAGGCGACCGGTCACGAGGTCGTCGGGAACCGGCGTGTGCGAGATCACGATGACCGCACGGCCCTCGGAACCCGCGACACCGAGCAGGTCTTCGAGCAGAGCGCTCGCACGCTCGGGATCGACGTTGGCGGTCGGCTCGTCGAGCACGAGCACGGGGAACTCGCGGAGGAGCGCACGGGCGAGGGCGATGCGCTGCGCCTGTCCCCCGGAGACGAGCGCGCCGTGCTCCCCCACCGGACGGTCGAGTCCGCCACGCTCGGCGAGCCAGGACGAGAGCCCGACCCGCTCGAGTACGGCCTCGAGCTCCGCGTCGTCGGCCGTGTCCCTCGCGAAGAGGAGGTTCTGGCGGATGTCTGCGTCGAAGAGGAACGGACGCTGCTCGACGAGCCCGATCGACTCGCGCAGCGTGTCCGGACGGAGGTCGCGTGCCTCGACACCGCCGACGCGGTACCCACCCTCGTACTCGAGGAAGCGGACGAGGGTGTGCGCCAGGGTGGTCTTCCCGGCTCCGCTGTCGCCTTCGACGAGCAGTCGGTCGCCGGCCGACAGTCGGAAGCTGATCGGTGCGAGCGCCGCCGCCGTACTCCCGGGCCACCGTGCGCTGAGGTTCTCCGCCTCGAGCATGACGCCGTCGAAGGTCGGCGTGAGGATGCTGCCGGAGTCCTCGTCCGGGATCTCGCGTGGGCGCTCGCTCGGGACCGCGTCCGCCACGCGCTCGGCACTCGCGACCGCTTCCCGCCAGGCCCCGAACGCGAGCGGCACCATCGCGCAGACCTCGAACACGGCGAGCGGGACGAGGACGATCACGGTGAGCGCCGGGCCGCCGATCGTTCCCAGTGCCGGCATGCCTGCCCAGAGCGCCGCGACGGCGGACGCCCCGGAAGCCAGGGAGAGGACGGCGCCGGCCACCCCGGCGCCCGCGGCCCGCCGTACCGTCGCGCGCGTGAGTGCCGCGTCGGCATGTTCGATCCGTGCCCGCGCGCCATCGACCGCGCCGTAGGCGGTCAGCACGTCGAGACCGGTCACGAGCTCGAGCAGGGCTTCCGACAGCGCACCGCGCAGCGGCGCGAGTTCGCGTTCGGCGCGCGCCGCCACCCGACTCACGAGCAACCACGAGACGAGGAACGCCGCGACGAGGCAGACCGCGAGCGCGATCCCGGCGGCCGGGAGCAGCGCGGTCGTGAGGATGACGGAGGCTCCGGCGACGACACCCGACACCACCAGTGGTTGGACGACCCGCAACGGCACGTTCTGCAGCTCGTCCACATCGGTCACCAGGCGGGTGAGGAGGTCGCCCCGCCCGGTGAGCTGCAGTCCATCGGGAGCCACCGGGATGACGCGTTCGATCATGCCGGCGCGCAGCTGCGCCAATTGACGGAATGCAGCATCGTGGCTGAGCAGGCGTTCGAGGTACCGGAAGGACGCCCGGGCCAGCGCGAACGCGCGTACCCCGACGACGGCGACACCCAGCTCGACGATCGAGGGCTGCTCGGCGGCCTTCGTGATGAGGAACGCGCTCGAAGCGAGGAGGGCGACGGCGGCCCCCGCGGAGAGGATGCCGGCCAGGAGTCCAGGGACGAAGCGGCGAGCCGGTGGCTGCGCCAGTCGGATGATCTGTCGGACGCGCTCATCCATGGAGCATCACCTCGTCGTCCTGGACGCGTTCCGACCGCACGCGGATCTCGAGCACGGCATCCGCGTGTTCGACGATCGACGGTCGGTGGGTGATGACGATCACGACCGCCCCGGTCCGAGCGGCGTCGCGCGCGGCCTCGATGACGAGCGCCTCGGACGCGGCGTCGAGCGCCGAACTCGGTTCGTCGAGCAGCAGCACCGGCGTTCCGGCATCCGCCGGGGTGCGCCGCAGCCGGTAGAGGGCCCTCGCGATCGCGATCCGTTGCGCCTGCCCACCGCTCACGCCGTCGCCGACCGCGCCGATGGGGTGTCCGAGCGGCAGCGCGGACAGCCCGAGTGCCGACAACGCTTCGACGATGAGCGCCTCGTCAGGGGCGCCGTCGCCCAGCGCGACGTTGCTGCCGACCGTCCCGGCGATGAGGACCGGACGCTGCGGCGCCCACGACAGCCAGCGTCGTCCGCCGGGCGTGGGCGGCACGCGTCCGCCGTCGTGCAGGATCGATCCGGTGGCGTCCACGAATCCGAGGATCGCCGACGCCATGCTCGTCTTCCCGGCTCCGCTGGCGCCGACGACAGCCGTCACCACGCCGGCCGGGAACGTCGCGTCGAGGCCGTCCAGCACCCGCAGCTCGTCGTACTGCACGCCGAGACCGTCGAGTACCAGGCCAGACGTCCGGCGAGCGGAGTCGCCGGCCGTTGCAGAATCGCCGACCTGATCAGGAGCCGACGGCGATTCGCGCACGGCCTTCGCCTCATCGAGGATCTCGAAGACCTCGTCGGCGGCGGTGACGCCCTCCGCGGCCGCGTGGTAGTTCGCACCGACGTTCCGCAGTGGCAGGAAGGCCTCCGGGGCCAGGATCAGCACGAAGAGCCCGGTTCCGAGGAGGAGCGAGCCGTCGAGGAGCCGCAGGCCGATGCCGACCGCGACCACGGCGACCGCGAGACTCGACAGCAGCTCGAGGGCGAAGCCGCTCACGAACGAGAACCGCAGGACCTTCATGGTCTCGACGCGGTACTCCTCGGTGACGGTTCGGATCCGCTGCACCTGCCGGTGCTGCCGTCCGAACAGCTTGAGGGTCGCCATGCCCGCGACGAGCTCCAGGAACCCGCGCGACAGGTGGGCCAGGGTCTCCCACTGGCGCCGCTGCACCGCCTGGGTCGCGAATCCGATGAGGATCATGAAGACGGGGATGAGCGGGAGCGTCACGATCACCGTGATGCCGCTGAGCGGGTCCTGGATGAAGATCACCGCCGCGATGATCGGCATGGCGATCGCCGTGAGGATGAGCTGCGGGACATAGCGACCGAAGTACGCGTCCAGGGCGTCGAGCCCGCGGCCCGCCACGGTCGTCAGAGCGGCGGAGTTCCGACGCGAGACCCAACCCGGCCCGAGCGTCTCGAACGCGCCCGCGAGGGCCCGCCGCAACTGACTGCGGACGATCGCGGAGCCACGGGCGTTCACCGAGTCGGATGCCAGGACGGTCCCGGCACGCAGCACCACGATGCCGATCAGCAGCCAGAGCGACGGCAGGAGCTCCTCGACCGGATCCCCCGCGATCGACCGGGACACGAGCTGGGCGACGAACCAGGCGAACCCGAGCGTGCAGGCGGTCTGGACGAGCGCGATGACCGCGCCGAGTCCGAGGACCGACCGGGCTCCGCGGGCATAGCGGAGCAGTCGCGGATCGAGGGGGCGCACGATGACAGGTTAGTGCGCGGCGGCTTCGATGTGCTTCCGCGTGATGCGCTTGCGGAACACCCAGTACGTCCATCCCTGGTAGGCGAGGATCAGCGGCAGGAAGATCAGGGCGGTCCACGACATCACCGTGAGGGTGTACTCGGTCGAGGAGGCGTTCGCGATCGTCAGGCTGTTCGCCGGGTCGTTGCTCGCCGGCATCACCGCTGGGAAGAGCGCGGTGAACAGGGTGAGCACGGCCGCCGCGACGGTCACGGCCATGAGCGCGAACGCACGGCCCTCCAGCCCTCGGCTGTTCGCGAACCAGGCGCTGATGAGCGAGACCGCGGCGATGGCGGCGAGGATCAGCACCGGGAGCGAGAAGTGCGCGAGGACGGTCCAGCCGAGGAACGACGCCGCGAGGAGGATCGCGACGAGCCCGGCACGGCTGGCGAGGCGGCGGGCGCGCTCGCGGATGTCGCCCTCGGTCTTCAGCGAGGCGAACACGGCTCCGTGGGCGAAGAAGAGCACGAGCGTCGTGAGACCGCCGAGGATGCCGTACGGGTTGAGCAGGGTGAAGAGCGTGCCCGTGAAGTTGTGGTCGGCGTCGAGCGGCACGCCCTGGACGATGTTCGCGAAGGCGACGCCCCAGAGGAAGGCGGGCAGAGCCGAGCCGACGATGATCATGAGGTCGAAGCGCCGTTTCCAGGAGGCTTCCGGCCGCTGGTGCCGGTACTCGAACGACACCCCTCTGATGATGAGCGCGAGCAGGATGAACAGCAGCGGGAGGTAGAAGCCGCTGAACAGGGTCGCGTACCACTCGGGGAACGCGGCGAAGAGGCTCGCGCCGGCGACGATCAACCAGGTCTCGTTGAGGTCCCAGACCGGCCCGATCGTGTTGATGAGCATCCGGCGGTCGGTCTCGTCCTTCCCGAGGAAGGGGATGGTCATGCCGACGCCGAAGTCGAAGCCGTCGAGGACGAAGTAGCCGACGAACAGTGCGGCGATGATCCAGAACCAGAGAATCGTGAGGTCCATGATGCGCTCCTAGTAGACCGTGGTCGCGGGGGCGGCGGGCTTCTGCACGCCGTCCTCGTCGGGTTCGGACAGCTCGATCGGGTCGGGCCCGGCCTTGATCGTCTTCTTCAGGAGGCCGAACTCGACGACCAGCAGCGATCCGTAGACGACGGTGAAGGCGATCAACGAGATCAGGACGTCGAGGCCGGTGGTGTTCGGCGAGACCGCGTCCTCCGTCTTCAACAGGCTGAAGACGATCCACGGCTGGCGGCCCATCTCGGTGAAGACCCAACCCATGGTCATGGCGAGGAACGGCATCGGGACGGCCCAGACCGCGACGCGCCACATCCAGCGCTTCGGCTCGCGACCCTTGCGGGTGAACCAGAGACCGGCGGCCGCGACGAGCATCGAGGCGAGGCCGAGACCGATCATCCAGCGGAACGCCCAGTAGGTGACCCAGATGACGGGCGAGTAGTCGCCCGGACCGTAGAGCTGGGTGTACTGCGCCTGCAGGTCGTTGATGCCCTCCACCGTGCCGTCGAAGGTGTGGGTCGAGAGGAACGACAGGAGGTACGGGATGCGGATCGAGAAGAGCTCGTGGACGCCGTCGGGTGTGCCGAGGGTGAAGATCGAGAACGAGGCGTCGGCACCGCTCGCCGTGTTGTACATCGCCTCCGCAGCCGCCATCTTCATCGGCTGGGTCTCGACCATGGCGAGGCTGAGCTGGTCGCCGGCGAGCATGGTGGCACCGCCCGCGAGGAGCATGCTCCACGCACCGACCTTGAGCGCCGGGCGCATCGCCTCGACGTGCTGGCCCCGGGCGAGGTGCCAGGCCGCGGCGGTGATGATGACGGCTGCGGAGACCATGAAGCACGCGAAGATCGTGTGCGGGAAGGCGGCCAGGGCGACCTTGTTGGTCAGCAGCTCCCAGATGTTCGTGAGCTCGGCGCGACCGCGCTCCTCGTTGATCCGGAAGGCGACCGGGTTCTGCATGAACGCGTTCGCCGCGATGATGAAGTAGGCCGACAGCACGGTGCCGAGCGCCACGATCCAGATGGTGGCGAGGTGGAGCTTCGGTGACAGCTTGTCCCAGCCGAAGATCCAGAGTCCGATGAACGTCGCCTCGAGGAAGAACGCGAGCAAGCCCTCGAGTGCGAGCGGGGCGCCGAAGACGTCGCCGACGAACCTGGAGTAGGTGGACCAGTTCATGCCGAACTGGAACTCCTGGACGATGCCCGTCACGACGCCCATCGCGAAGTTGATGAGGAAGATCTTCCCGAAGAATCGGGTGAGCTGCAGGTAGTGCAGCTTGCCGGTCCGGACCCAGGCGGTCTGGAACCCGGCGACCGTCACCGCCATGCCGATCGTGAGCGGCACGAAGATGAAGTGGTAGACGGTGGTGAGGCCGAACTGCCATCGGGACAGCAGTAGCGGGTCGAGAAGGTCGTTCACGATGAACACTCCATTTTTCGCGGCATCCAGGGAAGGCGGCGCAGGTGCGGCCCGATCGGGGTGGTCATCCCCGTGGCTTCGATCCATGTCGTCGAGATCAATGGTACAGGACTTCACGCCTGTGGTCAGACCACACATCCAAGGGTGTCCTAACAGGCGTTTCCGAGCCGCTCCCACACCCGCGGCAGTAGGCTCTGAGCCGTGAACGACGTGCTCGGCTGGCTGCTCGACCTGGTGCAGAGCGTCGACCCCGTGACGCGCACGATCCTCGCCGGCGTCGGCATCATGCTCGAGACCTCGGTCCTCGTCGGCCTCGTCGTCCCGGGCGACACGGTCGTCATCGTCGCGAGCACCGCCGTCGTCGGACCCGTCCAGTGGATCTCGATGATCCTGGCCGTCATCACCGGCGCGCTCATCGGTGAGTCGGTGGGCTTCGCACTCGGCCGCTGGTTCGGCCCGCGCATCCGTGCCAGCAGACTCGGCCGCCGGATCGGCGAGCGGCACTGGGCCCGGGCCGAGCGCTACCTCGACCGGCGGGGCGGCATCGCCGTCTTCATCTCGCGGTTCCTCCCGGTCCTGCACTCGCTGATCCCTCTCACGGTCGGGATGAGCACGATGAGCTACCGACGCTTCATCTCCTGGACGCTGCCCGCCTGCGTCATCTGGTCCTCGGCCTACGTCTCCGTCGGCGCACTGGCTGCGGGCAGCTATCGCGAGCTGTCGGACCGACTCCATTGGGCGGGCTACGTCTTCGTCGGCATCATCGTCGTCTTCGCCATCGTGGTCCTCGTCGTGAAGCGACTGCTCCAGCGGAGCGAGGAGCGACACATGCTGGCCCAGGAGGACGCGACACCACCCGACGACGACTCGACGCCCCAGTAGCAGACGACCGTCATCGCCGCGAGACGGCGGGCCGGACGCACCGGCATGACAGACTGAACGGGTGAAGGCATCCGACGATCGTCCAACGGCCTCCTCCGACGCCGCCGAGCAGATCCGGCACTTCGCCGCACGGATGGAGGACGCCGTCCAGTTGCGCCGCCAGCGTCGTGCGAGGCGGCACGGACGCGAGGCGGCGGTCATCCCCTTCACCGGCTACGGATCGACGTCCTGGATCCGTGTCCTGGCCAGGGTCGTCCTGGCGGAACCGGGGAAGACCACCGTCCAACCGCAGCAGAAGGTGCGCGGCTGGAAAAGCTTCTTCGCGTTGAGCATCGCCGACCCGACGGTCGAGGTGGAGGTCGACGGGCAGCGTCACACGGTCACAGGCGACCGAGGTGGCGTGGTCGACGCGGTGGTCCAGGTCTCGCTCACCCCAGGCTGGCACACCCTCAGACTGAGCTCGGAGGGCAGCGACCCGGTCGAAGCGCCGGTCTTCATCGTCGCCGACGACATCGAGTTCGGCATCGTTTCCGACATCGACGACACCGTGATGGTGACGGCGCTCCCCCGCCCGCTCGTCGCGGCCTGGAACACCTTCGTCCTCGACGAGCACGCCAGGACACCGGTACCAGGTATGGCGGTCTTCCTCGAGCGCACGGCGCGTGAGCACCCCGGTTCGCCGATCATCTACCTCTCCACCGGCGCCTGGAACGTCGCGCCGACGCTCACCCGGTTCCTCTCCCGCAACCTCTACCCCGCCGGCGCCCTCCTCCTCACCGACTGGGGCCCGACGCACGACCGGTTCTTCCGCAGCGGTCGCGAGCACAAGCGCAACAACCTCGACCGGTTCGCCGAGGACTTCCCTCGTCTGCGGTGGCTGCTCGTGGGCGACGACGGACAGCACGACGAGGCCCTCTACCGGAGCTTCGAGGAACGCCACCCCGACCGCGTCGCCGCCGTGGCGATCCGCCAGCTCTCCCCCGGTGAAGCGGTGCTCGCCGGTGGACGCTCGAAGGTCGGCACCCAGCACGCGGGCGCCCCCTGGGTCTACGCGGGGAACGGCGCAGAACTGCTCGACCAGCTCCACGACAAGCTCTGACGGCACCGATGTCCGTCGTCCCCGTCCTGCGCACCAGATCGCGCCTGCCCCTGCTCCAGGTGCTGAAGACGGCGCTGGCCGCCATCGCGTCCTGGATCGTCGCGATCACGATCATCCCGGGCCAGCTCCCGGTCTTCGCCGCCATCGCAGCCATCCTCGTGGTGCAGCCGAGCGTCAACCAGTCGTTCGGGAAGGCGCTCGAGCGCAGCCTCGGGGTCATCACCGGCGTCATCCTCGCGACGGCCATCGGGATCGTCTTCGGACACTCCGCCTGGATCGTGCTCCTGGCCATCGTCATCTCCATCCTGCTCGGATGGGTCCTCCGCCTCGGGCCCGGATCCGCGAACCAGATCCCGATCAGCGCGATGCTCGTGCTGTCGATCGGCGCTGCGACCCCGGACTACGCGGTCGCGCGGATCGTCGAGACCGTGCTCGGTGCGGGCATCGGGCTCCTCGTCAACGTCGTCCTCGTCGCACCGGTCCTCCTCGCTCCCGCGAAGGCGGCGGTGACCACCCTCGCGCTCGCGTGCGCCGACACCCTGGACCATCTCGCCACCTCACTCACGCGTGCGAACTCGGACGCGGAGCTGGTGGCGCTGCTCCAGGAGGCCCGCGCGCTGAAGCCCCTGCGAGACCAGGCGATCGCCGCGGTGAAGGAAGGCGATGACAGCCTGCTGCTCAACCCTCGTCGATCGAGGCACCGTGACGAGCTCGACCGTCAGCGCCTGCTGCTGCGTCGACTGGAGCCCGTGGTCACGAGGACCCTCGGCATGGCGCGATCGGTGCACGACCACGACGATCCGACCCTGCACGAGGAGCCGACGGTGGCGGACATCGCCGTCGAGCTGACGCGAGCGGCCCACGATCTCCGGCTGCTCGTGAACGATCGTGCCACGTCCGACGAGCCACCGACCGAGACCGCGGAGATCCCGGCGCTGACCGCTCCCCTCGTGATCGCCCGCCCGCACCCCCAGCACTGGATCCTGATCGGATCGCTCATGGAGGACCTCCGCCGCGTACGCGACGAGATCGTCGGCGAACCGACCTGAGTCGGCCGGATACACGAAGGGCCGGCGGAGCGATGCTCCCCCGGCCCTTCGACGTCCTGGGACTACGCCTGGTGCGCGGCCTGCAGTTCGATGGTGATCGTGACGTCGTTGCCGAGCAGCACGCCGCCGGTCTCGAGCGCCGCGTTGTAGGTGAGGCCGAAGTCCTCGCGGTTGATCTTGGTGGTCGCCGTGGCGCCGAACTTGTAGTTGCCGTAGGGGTCGGTCGCGAAGCCGCCGAACTCGACGGTGAAGGTGACGGGCTTGGTCACGCCCTTGATCGTGAGGTCGCCGTCCACGAGGAAGTCGTCGCCCTTGGCGCGGGCGCCGGTCGAGACGAAGTCGATCGTCGGGTAGGTCTCGGCGTCGAAGAAGTCACCGGTGCGGAGGTGACCGTCGCGGTCGGGCTGGTTCGTGTTGATCGATGCGACCTCGGCGGACGCGGTGACCTTCGTCTCGAGGGGGTTCTCCGGCGTGACGAACGTCGCGTTGAAGCGCTCGAACTTGCCCTTGACCTTCGAGACCATGATGTGGCGGATGCTGAAGCCGACCTCGCTGTGCGTGGTGTCGACCTCCCAGGTGCCAACCTTGTAGCCGGGAATCGTCAGGGTGTCGGTCATGCGGTACTCCTTGCGTCGATGTCGGCGCGCTCGCGCCACGTTCTATTCAAACGCACGGACCTGGGAGCTATTCCCACATGCCCGAGAAATTCTCCTCACCGACATCAGCGCGACATCGGCCGGAGCGACGGCAGGCCGAGCCGGACGCGGAGCAGTCGGTGCGCCGCATCGGCGACCGTCGACTCCGGAATCCTGCCGGACCGGACCGCGGCGGCGATGTCGGCCACGAGTACGGCCGGGTCGACACCGGTCGACGACGGGTCGGCCCCGAGGACGAACAGCAGCATCGTGTTCCCGGCGGCCACGGCGCGGATCGCGTTCTCCGAGGGGTTCCGGTACTCCGCCAGGCCCGTGTGCTGCAGCATGAGCATGTCGTCGGTGATCATGATGCCGGTGAAGCCGAGGTCGTTCCGGAGGCGCTCGTGCCACGCCGCCGACAGCGTCGCCGGCGCGGCGTCGACCGCCGAGTAGACCAGATGGCCGAACATCACGACCTCGGCTCCAGCCTCGATACCGGCGACGAACGGCAGGGCGTCGGTCGCAGCCCAGTCCGCGGCACCGATGGCCGTCGTCGGGATCGTCGAGTGCGAGTCCCCCGGCGCCTGCCCGTGGCCGGGGAAGTGCTTCAACGTGCTGAGCACCGCGCCCCGCTCACCACGGACGGCCGCGGCCACCCGCTCCGCCGAGGCATCCGGCGTCGTCCCGAGGGCACGGTCGAAGATGAAGGAGCTCGGATCGGCGGTCTCGTCCGCGACGATGCCGAAGTTGACGGAGCAACCCGTACCGGCGAGCATGGCCGCTCGCTGGCGGAACGCCTCCTCGCTCGCAGCGGGCGGTTGCGACTTCAGGGTGTCGGCTGCGGCGAAGACATCCTCGTCGATCCGCCGGACATCGCCGCCCTCCTGGTCGATGCCGATGAGCAGCGGCATGGTCGGGTCGGGGCTGAGGGCACTCGTCACCGCAGGGAGCCCCGCGAGGCCCGGCACGTTGTCGCCCATGATGATGAAGCCGCCCGGCTGATACCGCTCGACGAACGCCCGGAGCGTGCCCGGGTCGGTTCCTGGAGCGTGGAGCATCAGCATGGACGCGATCCGCTGTTCCAGGGTCATCGCTGCGAGTTCGGCGGCCGCACGCTGGTCGGCTGCAGCCGGAGTCGTGCTCGTGGGACGGTTCGTCGGCTTCGAGGATCCGGGCCCCGTGCAGCCGGACAAGCCGAGGACGGCACCCGCCGCCATCGAGGCGCCGACTGCGAGAAACCCTCGTCGTCCCAGCTGCACCGGCCCACTCTAGGCTCGGATCTTCCATGCAGGCTGGGCGTCGCTCCCGGTGTGGCAGGAGTGACGAATGTGACATCGACGGCTACACTTGCGTGGGTGACCGCCAGGATGGACGCATGCGCAAGCCGCTGACAGCCCTCTCGCCCCGCTCGAGGGGCGTCTCGCGAGCCGCAGCCCTCGGAGCCGCGCTCGTCATCGCGGTGTCGGTCGCGAGCCCGGCGGCCGCCGTGACCCCCACCTCGTTCCGGACCGCCGACTACCCGAGCTGGGACGACGTCCAGGCGGCAAAGGCGAACGAATCGACCGCTCAGGCCGAAGCCGACCGGATCGTCTCCCTCCTCGATGGTCTGCGCGACGAATCCGCCCGGCTCGGCGACGAAGCCGTCCGCCAGGGTGCGGCGGCAGGTGAAGCGAAGGCGGCGTTCGAGGCGCAAGCCGCCGTCGCGGACACGATCAGTGCGCAGGCGACGGCCACGGCGTCGGCAGCGGCATCGAGCAAGCGTCAGGCCGGAGCGGTCATCGCACAGATGACCCGCACCGGCGGCGTCGATCCGACGCTCTCCCTCGTCCTCTCCGGTGCAGCCGACGACGACCTCCTCTCCAAGCTCAGTGCGATCAGCAAGCTGAGCGAGACCTCGGCGCAAGACCTCGCGTCCGCGACCGCCGCGAGCAACACGGCGACCGCGCTCGCTGAGCAGGCGAAGGCGGCGGAGACCGAACGTCAGCGACTCTCGGAGGCGGCTGATGCCAGCTACGAGACGGCGCAGTCCGCGAGCGACGCCGCCGATGCGGCGGTCGCCGAGCAGCAGGCCAACCGCGACCGGTTGTACCAGCAGCTCGCCGTCCTCAAGAACACCACCGCGGCGGTCGAACAGGCCTACGCGCAGAGCCAGGAGGCGATCGCCGCAGAAGAGCAGCGACGCAACGAGGCGACCGGTGGCGAGGGTTCCACGAGCGCTCCGCCGCCGGACCTGGCAGCCGACCCGGCCGGCGCGAAGGCGTACGCGCAGTCCGCGATCGGCGCCTACGGCTGGGGTAGCGGAGAATTCCAGTGCCTCCTGCAGCTCTGGACCCGGGAGTCGAGCTGGCGCGTCAACGCCTACAACGAGTCCAGCGGCGCCTACGGAATCCCGCAGTCTCTGCCCGGGAGCAAGATGGCCAGCTCCGGCGACGACTGGCGCACCAATGCGGCGACGCAGATCAACTGGGGCCTGAGCTACATCGACAGCCGGTACGGCTCCCCCTGCGGCGCGTGGGCGCACTCCGAAGCGACCAACTGGTACTGACGCCTCGTCTCAACCGACCTGGGCCGCGCCGAGATTCGTCCCGGCCACTGCCAGCACCACGGTGACGAGCAGGGCGGCCCCGATGATCAGTCGGAACAGCAGACGGTCCGGCGCTCGGGTTCCGACGAGCACGAGCCCCCACACGACGAGCGCGAGGACGCCGACAGCGCCCAGCACCCCGACGATCGGCGGTGCGATGGGCCTGCCGATGAAGATCCCGCTCTGTCCGAGGACGGCGACCACACCTGAGACGCCGAGGGCGATGAAGGCCGTCCGACCGGCGGTCCGCGCGCCGAGCCGGTGCGGCAGACCGCGGACCCCGGTCCGCAGGTCGTCTTCGAGATCGGGCAGGGCGTTCGTGAAGTGGATCGCCACACCGAACAGCCCACCGACCCCGAGCGTCCACGCGGCCGGCGCGATCGGCGGGACAGCCGCGAAGGTGACCACGGCGGGCAACGCGCCGAACCCCACGATGAACGGGACGACCGACCAGGCCGTCGCCTTGAGACCCAGGTTGTAGGCCCATCCGCAGACCAGGAAGAGCAGGTGGGAGGCCGCCGACGCCCAGCCGAGGGATGCCGAGAGCGGAATGCTCGCCGCACCGGCCAGCAGCGCCGCCGCCCGGACTGCCGAGACGCTGAGGTCGCCGCGTGCGACCGGTTTGTCCTGTCGTCCCGAGCGACGATCGCGTCTGGCGTCGAGCCAGTCGTTGGACCAGCCGATCGAGAGTTGTCCGACGAACACCACCACGGCGAGCAGGGCCGTCCGAAGGGGTGGCAGGCCGACGGCCGATCCGAGCACGACGGCGAGGACGGTCACCGCGACGGTCGGTCCGGGATGGGAGGACGCGAACAGACGACGGACCATGGAGAACACCGCCTCAGCTTAGGGTGACACCCATGCCACGGCGGTACACTGCAGCATGACCGTCTCCGTGAGGGCGATCGGCGTGGCCGTTCCTCAGACCATCCTTCATCAAGACGAGATCAGGGATGTGTTCCGCGACCAACCCGGGCGGACCCGACTCGCCCAGCGTCTCATCGGCGCGGCGTTCGACGCGTCCGCGATCGAAACCAGGCACACCGTCATCGACGCCTTCGACCACGAGGTCGAGACGACCACGGCCGCCTTCTACGACGCGGAGCAGCGGCAGGTGCTCTCCCCGCCCACCGGCGTGCGGAACGACGCCTACATCGAGCACGCTCCCCCGCTGCTCCTGGAGGCCGCACGGCGGGCGTTGGACGCGGCCCCCGGTCTGTCGGCGGCGGACGTCACCCACGTCGTGACGGCCTCCTGCACCGGGTTCTTCGCGCCCGGCCCGGAATACCTCCTCGTGCGCGACCTCGGGCTGGACCCGGGCACGGAGCGCTACCACCTGGGGTTCCAGGGGTGTTTCGCCGCGTTCCCCGCCCTTCGCGCCGCAGAGGCGTTCTGTACAGCAGACCCCGACGCCGTCGTCCTCGTGGTCTGCATCGAGCTCTGCTCCATCCACCTCCGTTCCTCCGACGACCCCGACGTGATCCTCGGTTCCTCGGTGTTCGCCGACGGTGCTGCGGCCGCCGTCGTGACCGGTCGGGACACCGGATCCTCCGCGCCCGTGCTCGAGTTCGACGGCTGGTCCACCGCGCTCGTGCCGGACGGCGAGACGGAGATGGCCTGGACGATCGGCGATCACGGGTTCGAGATGGTCTTGAGCGGCGCGGTGCCCAAGCTGATTGGCGAGCATCTCGAGATCGCCCTCCGCCCACTCCTCGCCGCAGCCGACGACGCCCCGGTCTCGTCGATCGATCGCTGGGCGATCCATCCCGGTGGCCGGAGCATCCTCGACCGGGTCCAGCGCGGGTTCGGGCTCGACGACGAACTGCTGGCTCCGTCACGCACGGTGCTCCGCGAGTACGGCAACATGTCGAGCGCGACCGTGCTCTTCATCCTCCAGCGCCTGCTCGACGGCGCGCCGGCCGACGCCGATGAACGGGTGTGCGCCCTCGCCTTCGGACCGGGACTGACGATCGAGAGCGCGCTGCTCCGGCTCCGGGCCGGCCGAACCTGATGCTGCCCGACCTCGACCGCCGTGCGACGGGTCTCGTCGAACTGATGGACGACCCCGACTGCGATCCCGCTTTGCTGGACGCCACCTACGCCAGGTTCGCGACGGTGAACCGGCTCGTCTCGGGCTGGCGTGGCCTGTACCGGTCACGCATCCGTCCACTCCTCCACCCGTCCCGGACCACGACGATCCTCGACATCGGCTTCGGTGGCGGCGATGTCGCCGTGGCCATCGCCGACTGGGCGAGGGCCGACCACCTCCCCGTGCAGGTGGTGGGGATCGATCCCGACGAGCGGTCCGTGGCCTTCGCCCGTCGCCGGTACCCCGATGGCCCCGTCGCCTTCCGTCCGGCGCACAGCAGCGACCTCGTCGCCGCTGGCGAGGAGGCCGACATCGTCCTCTCCAACCACGTGCTCCACCACCTCGATCCCGCGGGACTGTCGAGCCTGCTCGCCGACAGTTCACGGATCGCCAGACGACTCGTCCTGCACAGCGATCTCGAGCGCAACCGAGTCGCGTACGCGGTCTACGGGCTCGCCACCCGTGCAGGACGAAGGCGTTCCTTCCTCCACGTCGACGGGCTCCGCTCGATCCGTCGCAGCTATCGCCAGGAGGAGCTGCAGCGCGTCGTGCCCAACGACTGGATCGTCGAGCGAAGCTTCCCCATGCGACTCCTGCTCTCGCAGACCGTCTCGTCGGCAGCGGACGAGCCCCGATGACCGAGGTGCTGGTCATCGGTGGCGGACCGGTCGGCCTCGTGTCCGCGATCCTCCTCGCTCAGGCCGGCGTCGACGTGACCGTCTGGGAACGACGGTCGGACTCCCCCTCCGGCACCCGGGCTATCGGGATCCACCCGCCGTCGCTCGACCTGTTCGAGGAGCTCGGCGTCCTCGACGAGATCCGCCGCGACGCGGTCCGGATCGACCAGGGCGAAGCCTGGAACGCCGGACGACGCCTCGGGGCGGTCGTGTTCTGTGATCGGCCCGTACCGCACCCCTACGTCGCCGCGCTCGAGCAATGGCGGACCGAACGGGTCCTGCGTGCTCGACTCGAGGCCGTCGCACCGGGATCGCTTCGGATCGGGACGAGCTGCACGCGGTTGGCCCCGGCCGAGGACGGCGTCCTCGTGTCCGGCAGTGACGCCGATGGAACGGTGAGCACCCGCGCAGCCGTCGTGGTCGTCGCAGCAGGCGGACGCGCCGCCGTCGACGGGATGCAGGCTCCGGGCCCCGTGCACCGGTATCGGGACCGGTACCTCATGGGGGACGTCGCGGATCGGAGTGGGGCAGGTTCCATCGCCAGGGTGCACCTGCACCACCGAGGGGTCGTCGAGTCCTTCCCGCTCCCCCATGGCATGCGACGATACGTCGTGCACACCGGGTACTCGGACGGTCAGGACGCGGCCCGCCCGGAACCCACCGCGTCCGACCTCGCGTCCCTCGTCGCCGACCGCACCGGCGACGACGTCGACCCGGCGACGAACACCATGCTCAGCGCGTTCGGCGTGCTCCGTCGACGACGGAAGCGCGTCGTCGACGATCGGGTCGTCTATCTGGGCGACGCCGCCCACGAGATCAGCCCGATCGGCGGCCAGGGCATGAACCTGGGCTGGTCCGACGCACGGGTCTTCGCGCCACTGATCGCCCGCATGACCGCCGGGCATCGCTCGACACAGCACGACGTGGCCGCGGCCGTCTCCCGCCAACAGCGCGCGATCCGTCGGGCCTCCTGGCAGGCGGGGATCAACATGCGCTTGGGACGTCCGCTGCCGGGCCCGCTCGTCGGGGTGCGGGACCTCGCGCTGCGAACCGCGCTCAACGGTCCCGCGATGCCGATCCTCGCCGACGCCTACACGATGCGCTGGCTGCGCTGACGCCGTCCGAGGTCTTCCGGTTCAGTGACCGACGTGCACGCCCGTGGAAGCCTGGTCCGTTCGCCGGATGAGGAACGACGCACCGATCGCGAGCAGCGAGAGCACGGCCCCGCACATGAACGCAGCCTGCACACCGGCCGCCGTCGCGTCGACCGCGGCACTCCCGGCCGCCGCACGAGCCGCCGCCGTGGTCGACATCATGGTGATGAACAACGCCGTCCCCGCCGCTCCGGCCAGTTGCTGGACCGTGCCGACGATGGCGCTGCCGTGCGGGTAGAGCTCGGGCCGCAGGGAACCGAGCGCCGAGGTGAGGAGCGGTGTGAACATGAACGCGAGGCCGGCGCTCAGCAGCACGTGGACGGCGATGATCATGACGATGGCGCTGCCGACGCCGAGCATCGTCAACAGCCAGAGCGCCGCGCTCACGGCGAATGCCCCGGGGATCACGAGTGGACGCGGACCGAACCGGTCGAACAGCGACCCGACCAGCGGCGCGAGAGCGGCCATCGTCAGGCCGCCCGGCAGCAACATGAGGCCCGTGGTCAGGGTGTCGACCTGGAGCACGGTCTGCAGGTAGATCGGCAGGATGATCAGCGAGCCGAACAACGCCATCATGACGATGACGACCAGGATGATCGAGACGGAGAACGAGCGGTTCGCGAAGGTGCGGAGGTCCATGAACGCGCGGTCGTCGCGGGCGAGCGCACGCTGGCGGAGCACGAAGCCCAGCAGGGCGAGGACACCGACCGTGAGGGGGATCCAGACGGGCATGAGCGCGTGTCCCTCGGCGGACTCGCCGATGCTGCTCAGCCCGAAGATGAGACCACCGAACGCGAACGCGGAGAGGACGAGCGACAGCACGTCGAAGCGGACCCGACGCGGCTCCGTCACGTTCCGCACGAGGACGGCGCCGAGGACCAGCGAGGCGACGGCGATCGGGAGGACGATCCAGAACATCCAGCGCCAGTCGAGCACGCTGAGGATGAGGCCGGAGACGGTGGGCCCGACGGCCGGCGCGACCGAGATGACGATCGAGATCGCCCCCATCGTCCGGCCGCGTGCCGACACCGGCACGACGTTGAGCACGGTCGTCATGAGCAGCGGCATCATGATGGCGGTACCGCTGGCCTGGACGACACGACCGAGCAGGAGCGTGCCGAATCCCGGGGACAGCGCGGCGATGAGCGTACCGAGGCTGAACAGCACCATCGCGGTGATGAACATCGTCCGCAGGGAGAACCGCTCGAGGAGGAACCCGGTCGCGGGGATCACGACGGCCATGGTGAGCATGAAGCCGGTGGTCAGCCACTGTGCGGAACTCGCCGTGATGTCGAGGTCCTGCATGAGCCGCGGCAGGGCGACGCTCATGATCGTCTCGTTGAGGATGACGACGAACGCCGACACGAGGAGCAGCCCGATCAGGAGCTTCGACCCGGGTGGGAGGCGATCGTCCGAGGGCTTCCCGGTCGTCGGGACGGAACCGGTCGGATTCGGCACGGTTTCAGTCGTCATAGCGGTGTCATCCTTCTCAGGCCTCGGCCGTCGTGCGGGCAGACGCCTGCCCTCTCGAAAGACAAGCGCCGTGTCGTCGCGGGTATTCCCATGCGTGTCGACCGGTTACGCGCAGGGCGAAGACCCGTTCCGGCCGGACGGTTCCGGTGCCAGCATGAGGATATGACAGTTCCCACCATCACCCTGAACGACGGCCACACCATCCCTCAGCTCGGCTTCGGCGTCTTCCTCGTCGACCCGCAGGAGGCCGAGCGCATCGTCTCGGACGCGCTCGAGGTCGGCTACCGCCACATCGACACCGCCGCCATCTACAAGAACGAGGAGGGAGTCGGCGCCGCCATCGCGAAGTCCGGCATCCCCCGCGACGAACTCTTCATCACCACGAAGCTCTGGAACGACCGTCACCAGAAGGCGTCCGCTCACGCCGCAATCGACGAGAGTCTCGACAAGCTCGGGCTCGACCACGTCGACCTGTACTTGACCCACTGGCCGACCCCGGCCAAGGACGACTACCTCGAAGCGTGGCTCGCCCTCGAGGAGATCAAGGCGGCAGGCAAGGCGCGTTCGATCGGCGTGTCGAACCACCAGGTCGAGCACCTCGAGAAGCTGATCGCCGGTTCCGAGACGGTCCCTGCGGTCAACCAGATCGAACTCCACCCGGCGTTCGCCCAGCGCGAGCTGCGCGCCTTCGGTGCCGAGCACGGCATCCACATCGAGTCCTGGGGCCCGCTCGGTCAGGGCAAGTACGACCTCTTCGGCGAGCAGGCCGTCTCCGCTGCAGCAGAGGCGCACGGCGTCACACCGGCGCAGGTCGTCATCCGGTGGCACCTGCAGAACGGGCTCATCGTCTTCCCGAAGTCGAACTCGCGCGAGCGCATCGCCCAGAACTTCGACGTCTTCGGCTTCGAGCTCTCCGCCGACGAGATCGCGTCCATCGACGCCCTCGACTCGGGCAAGCGCGTCGGCAGCCACCCCGACGAGGTGAACTGACCTCAGGGTCCCGCCAAACCCAGGGTCTGACCAACGCAGAAGTCCCCGTCAGCTGTTCCGCTGACGGGGACTTCTCGGTGTTCGGGTGGATCTGAGGGGACTCGAACCCCTGACCCCCTGCATGCCATGCAGGTGCGCTACCAGCTGCGCCACAGACCCGTATTCAACTTGCTTGCCCCTGCTGTTTCAGCGGAAGCAACTTGAATAGGTTACTACATCTTGAGAGCGGTTGTGACCACTTTCGGTGCTCGGCACCGACGGGATGGTCAGTTCGCGGGCTGCGGTGCGGACGAGACCAGCGGAATCACCGGGCAGTCCTTCCACAGTCGCTCCAGCGAGTAGTACATCCGCTCCTCCTCGTGGAAGACGTGGACGACGACCTCGCCGAAGTCGAGCAGGATCCACCGCCCCTCGGACTTGCCTTCGCGCCGCAGCGTCTTCACGCCGCTCGCGTTCAAGCGGTCCTCGACCTCGCCGGCGATGGCGACGACGTTGCGCTCGCTCCGGCCGGTGACGAGGAGGAAGGCGTCGACGAACGGCAACGGGCCGGAGACGTCGAGCGCGACGAGATCCTCGCCACCCTTGGACTCGGCTGCGGTCGCTGCGAGCTGGACGGCGTCCAGTGTGGTGTCGGACAGGGTCATGTGGTGTACTCCTCTGACGATCGCATGGAGCGCGATCGGGTGAATGCCGGCAGGGCTAGAACGCTCCGCCGAAGAAACCGATGATGAGCACCGCGATCACGCCGGCGGCGAGCACCGCGGCGGCGATCGCGAGCGTCATCAACAGTTTGTTGCTCTGGTTGGTGGTGGCGGGGACGACGTCGCGGGTGGACCCGTGGCTGCTGACCGCACGGCTGGCCGCGACCGGAGACGCCGCGGTGACCGAGGCCGGCAGCTCATCGCCCTCGATGAGTCGGTCGATCCCTGCACCGTCGAAGTGGTTCGGGTCCTGACCGGCGGAACCCAGTCCGCGGGGCAGATCGATGGTTCCGGTGATGAGGATCTCACCCGTGGAGTTGGACGTGGCTCCCGCTTCAGCCTGGGCCGGAGCGACGGGGATGATGAGCGAACTCGTGGTGATCTGCCCCGTGCTCGTCATGCCGCTTCCGAGGAGGTCCTCGAACGCGACCTCGTTGTCCGCCTGCGAAGCCTTCTCGGCCTCGAGTGCCGCGACGAGCATGGAGTCGCGCCCGAACCCCTTGGACAGGGTCGACGCGGGGTCCTCGGAGATGTCGTCGCGATCCGAGACGTCGAAGAGTGAACCGGTGGCCACCGGCGCCGCAGCGGCGG
Organism: Plantibacter sp. MCCC 1A11337; assembly: GCF_013349365.1. Lineage (NCBI taxonomy): Bacteria > Bacillati > Actinomycetota > Actinomycetes > Micrococcales > Microbacteriaceae > Plantibacter > Plantibacter sp. MCCC 1A11337. The sequence goes on from NZ_JABJWX010000001.1 coordinate 513,209, forward strand.
GAGTCACGGGAGGCGTCGGCGCCTCGGCCGACCGGGCCTTGGCCGCGCGCTCGTCGGCGGCGGCCCGCTCAGCGGCCTTGCGCTCTGCCGCCTTGCGTTCTGCAGCCTGCTGCTCTTCGGCCTTGCGCTGCTCGGCCTGCTTGGTGGCCTCGGCTTCGCGACGTTCCTGCTCAGCAGCAGCGGCAGCCTTGGCGTCCGCTTCCTGCTGCGCGAGCTTCGCTGCCTGCTGACGGGCCGCCTTGTTCTGCTTCTGGGGCGGAGCGACCACCTGATCGGGCGTCCGCGGCGGCAGGGCGACCGAGGGGACCGGCTGCTCGACCGGAGGAGCGACCGGCGCCGCCGGGGAGCCCACCTGCTCGATCGAGCCGGTGCGCTCGAGTTCTCGCAGCTGACGGCGCGTGAGTCCACCGGTCGGGGCCGGAGCCGGCGCACCGGATGCCGGAGCGCTCGACGACGGCGCGGGTGACGTGGACGCTGGTGCTGGAGCGCTCTCGTCGCGCGACGTGGTCTGCCCGGGGATCGCTCCCCCGGCGACGGGTTCGGATGTCGACGCGCGTCGTGTCCGTGGCGCAGCAGTGTCGGGCGTCGCTTCGTCAGCGGACGTCGACGGCTGCTGGCTCGCTCGAGCCTGTCGCCTGGTCAGGGGCGCATCCTCTGGCAACGCGGTCATGTGGCTTCACTCCGATACAGGTGGTGCTTGGTGATGTACTGCACGACACCGTCGGGAACCAGATACCAGACCGGAAAGCCTTTGCTCACCCGGCTCCGGCAATCCGTCGACGATATCGCTAGGGCCGGAACTTCCAACAAGCTTACGTCGTGCTGTGGTAATCCGGAAACGTTCAAATCGTGTCCCGGTCTACTCACAGCGACGAAGTGAGCGAGGTCCCAGACCTCCCTGACGTCTTTCCAACTGAGGATCTGGGCGATCGCGTCGGCACCCGTGATGAAGAACAGCTCGGCATCGGGACGTTTGCGGCGCAGATCGCGCAGCGTGTCGATCGTGTACGTCGGTCCGGCTCGATCGATGTCGACCCGGCTGACGGTGAAGCGGGGGTTCGCTGCGGTGGCGATCACGGTCATGAGGTAGCGGTGCTCGCTGTCGCTCACGCCCGACTTCCGGTACGGCATGCCGGTCGGGACGAAGACGACCTCATCGAGATCGAAGTGCTGCGCGACCTCCGAGGCGGCGACGAGGTGCCCGTGGTGGATCGGATCGAACGTCCCACCCATGACCCCGATCCGAGGACGACGGGTCGTCGTCTCGGTGACGGGCGCGCTCACGCCGGACAGCCTAGTGGCCGTGCTCGCCGTGAGCGGAGGCCGACTCGCCCTTGTCGGCGTGACGGTTGGCGACGTCGCGGTAGCTGAAGGTCACAGCGCCGAGGATGGCGAACAGCACGAGGGCGACCGCACCGAACACCCAGGTCGGTGCGGCGAGTTCGACGGCGTGCTCCGATTCAGCCAGGACGGCGGTGGCCAAGACGGACGCGGCAATCGACATGATCTCTCCTTCTGTGCGACGCCTGGTGACGCCCGTACCAGTCTAGCGACTACCGACGGGTGTGGCCCGAACCACGCACGAGCCACTTCGTGCTCGTGAGTTCCGGCAGCCCCATCGGTCCGCGGGCATGGAGCTTCTGCGTCGAGATCCCGACCTCGGCGCCGAATCCGAACTCGGCGCCGTCGGTGAAGCGGGTCGACGCGTTGACCATGACGACGGCCGAATCGACCTCGGCAAGGAACCGGTCGGCGTTCACCACGTCGTTCGTGATGATCGCGTCGGTGTGCCCGGTGGAGTATCGATCGATGTGCTCGAGCGCGGCGTCGAGGTCGTCGACCACGCGCACCGAGAGCTCGAGCGACATGTGCTCGGTGGACCAGTCCTCCTCCACGGCGGGCACGACGTCGGCGAAGACCTCCCTGGCGCGTTCGTCCGCGTGGATCAGCACCCCGTGCTCGCGCAGATCACCGAGCACGGCGGGCAGCACGCGCGCGGCCGCAGCGCGGTGGACGAGGATGGTCTCGAGTGCGTTGCAGACCGATGGGCGCTGCACCTTGGCGTTGCGCACGATGTCGACGGCCCAGTCGAGTTCGGCACTCTCGTCGAGGAACACGTGCACGACGCCGGCGCCGGTCTCGATCACGGGGACCGTCGACTCCCGGACGACCGTCTCGATGAGTGACGCGCTCCCCCGCGGGATGAGGACGTCGATCAGGCCTCTGGCGTTCATGAGCTGCTTCGCACCGTCGCGACCGAACTCGTCGATGGTCTGTACCGCATCCCCGGGAAGGCCGACGGACTCGAGTGCCGATCGCAGCAGCCCCACGAGGACCGCGTTCGAGTGTTCCGCCGCCGACCCGCCGCGGAGCACCACGGCGTTGCCGCTCTTGATCGCGAGGGCGGCGATGTCGACCGTGACGTTCGGGCGCGCCTCGTAGATCGCGCCGACCACGCCGAACGGGACGCGTACCTGCTCGAGCTTCACCCCGTCCGGAGTGTTGCTTCCGCGGACCACCTGGCCGACCGGGTCGACGATCGCGATGACGTCGCGGACCGCCACCGCGAGCCCGTCGATGCGGCCCCGGTCGAGGCGGAGACGATCTTGCAGACCGACACTGATGCCCTGCTCGCGTCCCGCGACGAGGTCGCGCTCGTTGGCGGCGATGACCGCATCCGCACCCTCGACGATCGCGACGGCGATGGCCTCGAGGGCCCGGTTCTTCTGCGCGGTGGTCGCCTGGGCGAGGACCCGGGAGGCACGCTTCGCAGCGGTGAGACGATCCGCGAGTGGCAGCACGGTGATGGTTGGCGACGACATGCGTCGATTCTACTCAGCGGCGTCTGGTGGACGCTCTCCGCGTCACGCCGGTTGGAACCAGGTGCCGAGGTGCTCACCGCGGAGGGCTGACGCGACGTTCGTGGTCGACGTCACGAGGACGGACGTCCCCGCCTCGGCGGCCAACCGGGCGGCCGACACCTTCGTGCCCGCTCCCCCGGTGCCGACGCCCGCGGAGCCGATGTCGCCGAAGGTGACGCCCGAGAGGGCGTCTCCGAACGGGACCTCCTCGATGCGCTCGGCACCCGCTTCGTGCGGCGGGCGGGTGTACAACGCGTCGACGTCGCTCAGGAGGACGAGGACGTCGGCCGCGACGAGGACCGACACGAGGGCGGCAAGGCGGTCGTTGTCGCCGAACCGGATCTCATGCGTCGCGACGGTGTCGTTCTCGTTGACGATCGGCAGGATGCGCAACCCGAGGAGCCGTTCCATCGCCCGCTGGGCATTGCTCCGGTGACTGGGGTTCTCGAGATCACCGGCGGTGAGCAGCACCTGGCCTGCGACGATGCCGAACCGGTCGAGGCTGTCCTGGTACCGGTAGATCAGCACGTTCTGCCCGACGGCGGCAGCCGCCTGCTGCGTCGCCAGGTCGCTCGGACGGGCGTCGAGGCGGAGGTAGGGCATCCCGGTCGCGATGGCGCCCGAGGACACGAGGATGACCTCGGTGCCTCGGGCGTGCGCCTCGGCCAGCGCCTCGACCAGCGCAGTGATCTGCCCGGCGTTGTCGCCACTGATCGAGGAGGACCCGACCTTCACGACGATGCGTCGCGCCGAGGGGATGCCACTGCGCTGGTGGATGGTCACCGGTCGTCGTCCTCCGTCGTGACACCCTCGTCCTGCGGTGCGTCGGCCGGCACGGAGCCGACCTCGAAGCCCTCGTCGTCGTTCCAGAGACCGGCCGCACGTTCACGGAGCAGCTCGGCACGGGCCTCGGCCTTCGCGTCCATGCGCTCGAAGTACTCGTCGCGACGCTGGTTGCGCGTCGGGCGGTGGCTCGCGTCGAGACGCGGGTCCGTTCCACGCGGCTGCGTCAGCAGTTCCGCGGTGCTCGTGAGCGTGGGCTCCCAGTCGAAGACCACACCGCCACCCGCACCGATCATCACGGTCGCACCGGCGACGGCACCGGCCTTGAAGAGCGCCTCTTCGACGCCGAGCTTCGCCAGGCGGTCCGCGAGGAACCCGACGGCCTCCTCGTTGTTGAAGTCCGTCTGCTGCACCCAGCGTTCCGGCTTCGCGCCGATGATGCGGTAGAGGTTGCCGTACGTGCCACCCTCGACCGTGACGGTGAACTTGGAGTCGTCGACCGGCTTCGGACGCAGCACGATCCGGGGCTTGGCGGCCTCGAGGGCTGCGCGGGCTCGGCTCTCCTCGACGAGCTCGCTCAACGCGAACGACAGCTGTCGGAGGCCCTCGCGCGAGACCGTCGAGATCTCGAAGACCTTGTAGCCGCGCGCCTCGAGGTCGGGACGCAGGAACTCGGCGAGCTCCCTCGCCTCCGGGACGTCGATCTTGTTGAGGGCGATGAGCTGCGGGCGCTCGACCAGCGGCGTCTGCCCCTCCGGTACCGGGTAGGCGGCGAGCTCAGCCAGGATGATGTCGAGGTCGCTGATCGGGTCGCGTCCCGGTTCGAGCGTCGCGCAGTCCAGCACGTGCAGGAGCGCGGAGCAGCGCTCGACGTGACGCAGGAACTCGAGACCGAGGCCCTTGCCCTCACTGGCGCCCTCGATGAGCCCGGGGACGTCCGCCATGGTGTAGCGGACCTCGCCGGCCTCGACGACGCCGAGGTTCGGGTGCAGGGTGGTGAACGGGTAGTCCGCGATCTTAGGTTTCGCAGCGGACATCGCCGCGATGAGGCTGGACTTGCCGGCGGAGGGGTACCCGACGAGCGCGACGTCTGCGACGGTCTTCAGCTCGAGGAGGACATCGCCTTCCCAGCCGGGCGTGCCGAGCAGCGCGAACCCGGGGGCCTTGCGCTTGGTCGAGGAGAGTGCCGCGTTCCCGAGGCCACCCTGGCCGCCGGGAGCGACGACGAACTCCATGCCGGGCTCGACGAAGTCGACGAGTTCGACGCCGTCGACGTCCTTGACGACCGTCCCGACGGGGACGGGCAGGATGAGCGTCTCGCCCTGGAACCCGTTGCGGTGGTCGCCCATGCCGAAGCCGCCGGTGTCGGAGCTCCGGTGCGGTGACCGGTGGTACCCGAGCAGCGTCGTGATCTGAGGATCGGACACGAGCACGATGTCACCACCGTGTCCGCCGTTGCCGCCATCGGGGCCGGCCAGCGGCTTGAACTTCTCGCGCTTCACGGAGACGCAGCCGTTGCCGCCGCCGCCCGCTCGCAGGTGCAGTGTGACCCGGTCGACGAATGTGACCATGGACGCTCAGCCCCTCTCTGGATCATGGAACTCGGTTGTACGACAGCAGGGGGCGGGCCGAAGCCCGCCCCCTGCTGGAAAGACGTTGTTGCTACTCTGCAGCAGCGACGATGTTGACGACCTTGCGGCCACCCTTGTTGCCGAACTGCACGGAGCCGGCCTCGAGGGCGAACAGCGTGTCGTCGCCGCCACGACCGACGTTGGCGCCGGGGTGGAAGTGCGTGCCGCGCTGACGGACGAGGATCTCGCCCGCGAGGACGACCTGGCCGCCGAAGCGCTTCACACCGAGACGCTGTGCGTTGGAGTCACGACCGTTGCGAGTGGAACTCGCACCCTTCTTGTGTGCCATCTCTTCTTCTCCTCGATGCCTTACTTGATGCCGGTGATCTTGACGCGCGTGAGCTCCTGACGGTGCCCCTGACGCTTCTTGTAACCGGTCTTGTTCTTGAACTTCTGGATGATGATCTTCGGACCGCGGAGGTTCTCGAGCACCTCGGCCGTCACCGTGATCTTCGCGAGCGACTTCGCGTCGGAGATGATCTTCTCACCGTCGACGTGGAGCACCGCGGGAAGCTCGATGTTGCCATCCTTGTCGGCCTTGACCCGGTCCATCGTGACGATGGTTCCGATCTCGACCTTCTCCTGCCGTCCTCCGGCGCGCACAACTGCGTAAACCACTACGTACCCGTTCTTTGGGGAGCGAAACGCTCCGACTGACTGTTGCTGGAAGTTACTGCTCGGAAAGGCTCGAACACGTGGGACACCTTGATGGCAGAAAACCGTTGGGCGTGGCAATGAAAACTCAATGCACACCAACGGTCGAGTTTACTTCATCGTGCAGTCCAGGTCAAACCAGCGGGCACAGAACCTCGTGACCGAGGCTGTTCCTCGCGGCTCCCACACCGGACGCACTCGACCAGTGTACCCCGGGGGCTCCTGAACGCCGGCCGGGTGCCCGGCGCGTCCGAGCGCGGACGGGAATCACGCGAGGGACCCGATGGTTGGATGGAGGCATGACGGTGCTCATCGATCCCCCGCTGTGGCCGGCGCACGGCACGCTCTGGTCCCACGTGGTGAGCGACAGCTCCCTGGAGGAGCTGCACGCCTTCGCCGGACGCACCGGGCTCCCGCCGCGATCGTTCGACCTCGACCACTACGACGTCCCCGCCGAGCGCCACACGTCGCTCGTGGCGGCCGGCGCCGTCGCGGTGAGCGGCGGCGAACTCGTCCGTCGACTCATCGCCAGCGGCTTGCGCATCACCGCACGCGAACGGCGCGCCTCCCGAGGAGACGCGCCGTCCTGATACGACCGGACTATTCGGCCTGACGCTGCGCGCCGTCCGAACCGACGGCCTGTCCGCCCGCGAGCGAGGCGGTCGACACCCTGCGGCTCCGGCCGCGACCCTGACCCGGCTGCTTCGGCTCGGGGAGCGCGTCGAGGACCGATTCGAGCAGGTGCTCGGGGTCCGCGACGGCCGCGCGACGCGGCTTGTCGGCGACCGGCGCGATCGGCAGGTCGAGCAAGGCCAGCGTCGGGGCCGCGGATTCGCTCGGCGCCTCGGTGGAGCGTTCCTCCGAAGAACCCCGGCGGGACCCGTCACCGCCACGACGACGCGGTTCGCGCTTCTCGCGCCGGCTCCGACGACCGTCGTGCGCCCCGGACTGTTCCTCCGGTGACGTCGTGGGCTCGTCCGCGACCGACTCCTCGGAGCCCTGCGCCTCGGTGTGCTGCGACTGCGTGTGCTGTGCTTCGGCCACGACGGCGTCGGCCACGGCCTCGGCGGCGGCGAGCTCCTCGTGGTGCAGCGTGCGCGCCGCGATCAGGGCGAGCGCGTTCTTCGCGTCGTCGGTGATCCCGTGCGTCTGTCCGGCCGGCTTCTGCTGGGCGCCCTGGCCGTTCGAGGACGGCTGGCCGCCCTGGGACCCGCCCTTGCCGCGCCGGCGCTGCTGCTCCGGCTGCGGCGTCTGGCGGTGCTTCACGACGGGGTCGTGGTGCACGACGACGCCGCGTCCGGCGCAGACCTCGCAGGGCTCGCTGAACGTCTCGAGCAGGCCGAGGCCGAGCTTCTTGCGCGTCATCTGCACGAGACCGAGCGAGGTGACCTCGGCGACCTGGTGCTTCGTGCGGTCGCGGCTGAGGCACTCCACGAGGCGGCGCAGCACGAGGTCGCGGTTCGACTCGAGCACCATGTCGATGAAGTCGACGACGATGATCCCGCCGATGTCGCGCAGCCGCAGCTGACGCACGACCTCCTCAGCGGCCTCGAGGTTGTTCTTGGTGACCGTCTCCTCGAGGTTGCCGCCGGAACCGACGAACTTCCCCGTGTTGACGTCGACGACCGTCATGGCCTCGGTGCGGTCGATCACGAGGGATCCGCCGGACGGCAGCCAGACCTTGCGGTCGAGCGCCTTCTCGATCTGCTCGGCGATGCGGTAGTCGACGAAGGAGTCGCCCGTGCCGTCGTACGGCTCGACACGCTCGAGCAGGTCGGGGGCGACGCCGCGCAGGTAGCTCTGGATGTCCTGCAGCGCGTCCGAGCCCTGGATGACGAGCTTGTGGAAGTCCTCGTTGAAGACGTCGCGGATGATCTTGATGAGCAGGTCGGGCTCGCTGTGCAGCAGTGCCGGCGACTGGACCGTCTCGATCTGACGGGAGATCTCCGACCACTGCGACTTCAGCCGCGTGACGTCGAGCGTGAGCTGCTCCTCGGTCGCTCCCTCGGCGGCCGTGCGGACGATGACGCCGACGTTCTCCGGAAGGACCTCCTTGAGGATCTTCTTCAGGCGGGCGCGCTCAGTGTCGGGCAGCTTGCGCGAGATGCCGTTCATCGAGCCGTTCGGCACGTAGACGAGGTACCGACCGGGGAGCGAGACCTGACTCGTCAGGCGCGCGCCCTTGTGTCCGACCGGGTCCTTCGTGACCTGGACGAGGACCTTGTCGCCGCCCTTGAGCGCGAGCTCGATCCGGCGGGGCTGATTGCCCGTCTCCACGGAGTCCCAGTCGACCTCGCCGGAGTAGAGCACCGCGTTGCGTCCGCGACCGATGTCGACGAACGCCGCCTCCATGCTGGGCAGGACGTTCTGCACGCGGCCGAGGTAGACGTTGCCGATGAGCGACGCCTCCTGGCTCCTGGCGACGTAGTGCTCCACGAGCACGCCGTCCTCCAGCACGCCGATCTGCGTCTTGCCGTTCTTGGAGCGGACGACCATGACACGGTCGACCGACTCGCGGCGGGCGAGGAACTCGGCCTCGGTGACGACCGGACGACGACGACCGGCGTCGCGTCCGTCACGGCGACGCTGCTTCTTGGCCTCGAGCCTCGTCGAGCCGCGCACCTTCTGCGGTTCGGTGATGAGTTCCGGCTCACGCGGCGTGCGGACCTTGACCACGTTGCGGGTGTCGGGGCGCGAGTCGCCACCCCGCTCGCCCTGCTCCGGTCCGTCCTCGCCGGCACGACGACGCGTGCGACGCCTCGACGAGCTGAGCTCGGCCTCGAGCGGTTCGTCGTCGCGGTGGACGATCGGCGGCAGGTCGGGTGCCTGGAACAGCAGCATGGTGGTCGGTGGACGCACCGGTGCCGCAGGTGCCGACTGCTCGTCGGGCCCGGCCACCTGGGCGTCCGTCTCGGTGCTGGTCGACTCGTCCGCCGTCTCGGGCGTCGTGAGGTGCTGGTCGGTCGGTTCGTGCTCGGTCCCCGGCGTGGCCGGATCCTCGGTGTGCTCTTTCACCATTCCTGGTGTACTCCCCTATGCCGGGTCGGTGGCCGCGCCACCCTCCGGTTCTTCGTCTCGTGCGTGCGGCCGCGGGTGCAGCCGTTCGCAAATCCTGTGTGATCGCTGGCTCTCGGAGCTCTCACGATCGTGCCGGCACGTGCCGGCGGGTCCTGGGCTCTCATTGCCCAACAAGCCTGTTGTGTCGTGCGGTCGAGCGCGGCTCGGACACCACCCCACGATTATCGCACGAACAGGGCCGACGGTCCTGAGTACGGACCACCCGGGCATGTCCCGCCGCCGTTCAGGCGGGCGTGCGAGAATCAGGGCGTGTCAACTCCGGTCATCGACGCGCGCCCCAGGGGCCTCGCGGTCTTCCTCATCGTCGCAGGCGTCATCGGGTGGATCGCGGCGTTCGCGCTCACCCTCGACAAGTTCCAGCTCCTGCAGGATCCGAACGCCCAGCTCGGCTGCAATCTGAGCATCCTCGTGCAGTGCGGGGTCAACCTGAACTCCTGGCAGGGTGCCATCCTCGGGTTCCCGAATCCGATCATCGGTCTCGCCGCCTGGATCGCGCCGATCGCCGTCGGCGTCGCGGTCCTCGCCGGTGCGCAGTTCGCGCGGTGGTTCTGGATCGCCTTCAACATCGGGTTCCTCGGCGCACTGGGATTCGTCATCTGGCTGATCTCGCAGAGTATCTTCGTCCTCGGCACGCTATGCCCGTGGTGCATGGTCACCTGGTCGGTGACGATCCCCTCGTTCATCGCGGTGACCGCGTTCACCCTGCGGAACGGCATCATCCCGGCGTCCCCCGCCGTCCGCCGCGTCGCCGGGGTCGTGTCCTCGTGGATCGTGGTGGTGACGCTCGGGTGCTACCTCGTCGTGGCGGTCATCGCCCAGCTCCGCCTCGACGTCCTGTCCTACCTGTAGCCGGTGGCGGCCCGAACGGCCACCTGACGCACACGACGAAGCCCGCCCCGGAATCGGAGGCGGGCTTCGTCGTGCGGAGTCGGTGCGTCAGGCGAACCAGAGCGCGAGCTCCCGGGAGGCGGACTCGGGGCTGTCCGAACCGTGCACGAGGTTCTGCTGGACCTTGAGGCCCCAGTCGCGGCCGAAGTCGCCGCGGATGGTCCCGGGCGCGGCGGTCGTCGGGTCGGTCGTGCCGGCGAGCGAGCGGAATCCCTCGATGACGCGGTTGCCGGCGACGCGGATCGCGACGACGGGACCGCTCAGCATGAACTCGACGAGGGGCTCGTAGAACGGCTTGCCCTCGTGCTCGGCGTAGTGGGCGGCCAGCAGCTCGCGGTCCGGCTCGACCATGCGCAGGTCCACGAGCGAATAGCCCTTCGCCTCGATCCGACGGAGGATCTCGCCGGTCAGGTTGCGTGCGACGCCGTCGGGCTTCACGAGTACCAGGGTTTCTTCAACAGCCACGGTCAATCCTTCGCTTCTCGGTAGAGCGCCTGCTGACGCTCGATCTTGTCGCCTTGGACCATCGCATAGGTCCAGACGGCTGCGGCCATCCCGCCGACGAGGAACATCATCGGCACGAGCAGGCCGGTAGCCACGATAGCGGCTTGCACCGCCCAGCCCAGCCAATACCCCCAGCGGAATCGCAGGAGCGGGATCGTCGCGACGATGATCAGGCACAGCACCGCTCCGCCGATCAACGCGACCGGGGCCGGGAGGGCCTTCAGCCCGAAGATGACGAGCGCGCCGAGGAACATGACGATCATCTCGAAGCCGAGGATGATCGATCCGAGGGTCTGCTTGATGCTCCGTGGAGCCCGGCTCCGTGCCATGCCGCTCATGCGGTCGCCTTCCATTCCCGGTCGTCGGCGACCTCGATCGCCTCGCCCACGAGGGTGATCGAGCCGGTGATCACCACCAGCCGGCGCGGCGCCTCCTCGGCCCAGCGCCGTGCGTCCTCCGCGGCCTCGTCGAGCGTGTCGGCGAAGGTCGACGCCGGCAGGTCGAGCGACGCGGCGAGGCGCGAGAGCTCCTCGGCGGGGATCGCCCGCTCCGACTCCGACTGGGTGAAGAAGAAGCCGGATGCGGCGGGCGCCAGGGTCGTCAGGATGCCGGCGGCGTCCTTGTCCTGGAGGATGCCGACCACGAAGGCGATCTCGTCGACGTCGAAGTAGCTGCCGAGTGCGGCGACCAGGGACGCGGCGCCGTGCGGGTTGTGCGCCGCGTCGACGAGCACGGTCGGTTCGGTGCCGATCAGCTGCAGACGCCCCGGGGAGGCGACCTCGGTGAGGCCCTCCGCGAGGACGTCCTCCGCGATCGGCTGGGTCGCTCCGCCGAGGAACGCCTCGACCGCGGCGATCGCGAGCGTCGCGTTCCGTCCCTGGTGGTCCCCGTAGAGCGGGAGGTACAGCTCCGGGTAGGTGCCGGCGCGTCCTCGGACGGTGATGAGCTGTCCGCCCACCGCCACGGCGTCCTGCACGAGCGCGAACTCCTCACCCTCGAACACGGCCGGGTCGTCGACCGCCGCGGCGGCGTCGACGATCGCCTGACGCGCGTGGGGGTGCTGGGCGGCCGAGACCACCTGCGCTCCGGGCTTGATGATGCCGGCCTTGGTGCGCGCGATCTCGGCGATCGTCTTGCCGAGCCGCTGCACGTGGTCGAGGTCGATGGGCGTGAAGACGGCGACCTCGGCATCGGCGGCGTTCGTCGAGTCCCAGGCACCGCCCATCCCCACCTCGACGACGGCGACGTCGACGGGGGCGTCGCCGAAGCAGGCGAAGCCCAGGACGGTGAGCGCCTCGAAGAAGGTCAGCGCGGGCTCACCGGCCGCCGTGAGCTCGGCGTCGACCATCGCGAGATACGGCTTGATGTCGTCCCAGTTCCTGGCGACGGCCTCGTCCGAGATCCGCTCGCCGTCGATCCCGATGCGCTCGGTGAACCGGACGAGGTGCGGACTCGTGAAGAGACCGGTGCGGAGCCCGTGGGCACGGAGGATGCTCTCGATCATGCGCGCCGTGCTCGTCTTGCCGTTCGTCCCGGCGATCTGGATGATCGCGAAGGACGACTCAGGGTTGCCGAGGAGCTCGAGCGCCCGCTTGGTCGCACCGAGACGCGGCTGCGGCTGGGCCTCCCCCAGCCGTTCGAGGAGTTCGCGGTACACGGCGTCGGCGGCATCGGCCGCGGACAGCTCGTCTCCGGGGATCTGGTCATCGGACATCGGTGGTCTCCTCTGCACGCGCGACGGTCACGGTGAAGGCTCCGGCGTTGCCGAACTTCCCGGCAGCGAACGACTGGGCGAAGCCCGACGCCCCAGCCTGCGCCTCGACGTCCGACCAGGTCAGGGACGTCGCCAGGGTGTCGCCGGCGAGGTCGACCACGTCGAGGGCGCTGCGCACCGCACGTTCGTCGGCGTCGTCCTCGAATCGGAGCTGGAGCCGGATCCGGTCGCTCACCTGCAGGTCCGCCGCCTTCCGGGTGTCCTGCACGGCGCGGATGACGTCGCGGGCGAGTCCCTCCGCTTCGAGTTCGGGCGTCAGCGTGGTCTCGAGCAGGGCGAATCCACCCGAGGGCAGGAGCGCGAGTGCGACACCACCGGCGGCGCCTGAGGAGGCCTCCATGACGAGCTCGTACTCACCGTCGACGAGCTCGATGCCGCCGGCCGTGACCGTGCCGTCGACCTCCGACCAGTCGCCGCTCCGAGCGCCCTTGATCGCCTGCTGCACCGTCTTGCCGAGGCGCGGACCCGCCGCGCGGGCGTTGATCGAGAGGCGCGAGGTGACACCGAACTCGGTGCCGCTGGTGTCGGTCAGCTCGGCGAAGGAGACGGCCTTGAGGTTGAGTTCCTCTCGGAGGATCGCCTCGAACGGTGCGAGCGACGCGGGGTCGGGTGTGACCACCGTGAGCGATGCCAGGGGCAACCGGACACGGAGACCGGCCTGCTTGCGGAGGGCGAGGGTGACGCCGGAGACCTCGCGGACCCGGTCCATCGCCTCGACGAGTGCCGCGTCCTCCGGGAACGCCTCGGGCTCCGGCCAGTCGGTGAGGTGCACGCTGCGGTCGCCCGTCAGGCCGGTCCAGACCTGCTCCGTGATGAGCGGCAGGAGCGGAGCGGCGACCCGGCAGTAGGTCTCGAGGACGGTGTAGAGCGTGTCGAAGGCGTCGCGGTCGAAGGCGCCACCGTCGGTCGACCAGAAACGGTCACGGGAGCGACGGACGTACCAGTTGGTCAGGACGTCCGCGAAGTCCCGCAGCGAGGCCGCTGCGAGGGTCGCGTCGAACGCCTCGAGGTGGTCGGTCACGGTGACGACGAGCTCACGCGTCTTGGCGAGGATGTAGCGGTCGAGGACGTCGGTGGAGTCCGTGCGCCACACGGCGTCGTAGCCACCAGGCACCGCCGTGTTGGCGTACAGCGAGAAGAAGTACCAGGTGTTCCACAACGGCAGCATCACCTGTCGGACGCCCTCACGGATGCCTTCCTCCGTGACGACGAGGTTGCCGCCGCGCAGCACCGAGCTCGACATGAGGAACCAGCGCATGGCGTCGGAACCGTCGCGGTCGAAGACCTCGTTGACGTCCGGGTAGTTGCGCAGCGACTTCGACATCTTCTGGCCGTCGCTGCCGAGGACGATGCCGTGGCTCACGACGCTCGTGAACGCCGGCCGGTCGAACAGCGCGGTCGACAGCACGTGCAGGAGGTAGAACCACCCGCGCGTCTGGCCGATGTACTCGACGATGAAGTCCGCCGGGCTGTGCGAGTCGAACCACTCGCGGTTCTCGAACGGGTAGTGCACCTGGGCGAACGGCATCGATCCGGAGTCGAACCAGACGTCGAGGACGTCGGTGATGCGGCGCATCGTCGACCGGCCGGTGGGGTCGTCGGGGTTCGGCCGCGTGAGCTCGTCGATGTACGGGCGGTGCAGATCGGTCGGGCGCACACCGAAGTCGGCCTCGAGTTCGTCCAGCGAGCCGTACACGTCGATGCGCGGGTAGGCCGGGTCGTCGCTCTTCCACACCGGGATCGGCGAACCCCAGTACCGGTTGCGGCTGATCGACCAGTCGCGGGCACCCGCGAGCCACTTGCCGAACTGTCCGTCCTTGACGTTCTCCGGGACCCAGGTGATCTCCTGGTTGAGCTCCTCCATGCGGTCGCGGAACTCGGGCACGCGCACGAACCAGCTCGACACCGCCTTGTAGATGAGCGGCTGCTTGCAGCGCCAGCAGTGCGGGTAGGAGTGCTCGTAGCTCGCCTGACGCAGGAGGCGGCCCTGTGCCTTCAACAGCTGGGTGAGCGGCTTGTTGGCGTCGAAGACCTGGAGACCGGCGACGTCGGACACTTCCGGGAGGAACTTCCCGCCGTCGTCGACGGAGACGATCACCGGGATACCGGCGGCCTCGCACACCTTCTGGTCCTCCTCACCGTAGGCGGGGGCCTGATGCACGATACCCGTGCCGTCCTCGGTCGACACGTAGTCGGCGACGAGGATGCGCCAGGCCTGCTCCATGCCCCACTCGGCATCGGCGTAGTAGTCCCAGAGGCGGTCGTAGGAGACGCCTTCGAGCTCGCGCCCGACGATCGTCCGGGAGACGGCGGCCTGCGCCTCGGCCGCGGAGTCGTAGCCGAGGTCCTTCGCGTAGTTGCCGAGCAGCGCCGAGGCGATGAGGTACTCGCCGCCGAGGACCTCGGTGTCGGCGTGGGCGGAGCCCTCCTCGCGGAGCACCGTTGCGTCGGGGGTGCCGTTCGGGCCGGCCGGGACGACCGCGTACTCGATGTCGGGCCCGACGGCGAGCGCGGCGTTCGTCGGCAGGGTCCAGGGCGTGGTCGTCCAGGCGAGCGCGCGGACGGCGGTCAGTCCGAGGCTCTCGGCCTTCGGACCGACCAGCGGGAAGGTGACCGTGACGGTCTGGTCCTGGCGGGAGCGGTAGACGTCGTCGTCCATCCGCAGCTCGTGGTTGGAGAGCGGCGTCTGGTCGCGCCAGCAGTAGGGCAGCACCCGGTAGCCCTCGTAGGCGAGGCCCTTGTCGTGGAGCTGCTTGAAGGCCCAGATGACCGACTCCATGTAGGTCACGTCGAGGGTCTTGTAGTCGTGCTCGAAGTCGACCCAGCGCGCCTGGCGCGTCACGTAGTCCTGCCATTCCTCCGTGTAACGGAGGACGGAGTCACGTGCGACCTGGTTGAAGGCGGCCAGGCCCATCTCGTCGATCTGGCGCTTGTCGGTGATGCCGAGCTGGCGCTCCGCCTCGAGCTCGGCGGGGAGACCGTGGGTGTCCCAGCCGAACCGGCGGTGCACCTGCTTGCCGCGCATCGTCTGGAACCGTGGGAAGAGGTCCTTGGCGTAGCCCGTGAGGAGGTGACCGTAGTGCGGAAGTCCGTTCGCGAAGGGCGGGCCGTCGTAGAACACCCATTCCGGAGCCCCCTCGCGCTGGTCGATGGAGGCCTGGAAGGTTCCGTCGGCGACCCAACGGGCGAGCACCCCCTCCTCGATCGACGGGAAGCTGGGCGACGGCGTCACGCCGAACGCCGCGCCGTTCGACGCCGACTCGGTTGGGGTCGGTTCCTGGGACTTCGGGTAGCTCATCGTTCTCCTGGCAGGTCTCGTGGGTCCTGCGAGGACGCCGGCGCTGCCGACGCGGTACCACCCCGCTTGCCGCTCCACTGGAACGGCCGCTCTGCATCGGCTGTGACGGGCCTGACCCGCTCGGTTCTACTGGGCTCCCGCTGAGCGGTCGCTGTTCTGCCGAGGACTCCCCGGTGATGTCCGGATCGATGTCGATGGTCCAATCGTACAGCCTGCGGAGCGGCTCCGCGGAGGGTCGGCTACGAGGAACTCGGCTCGTCGATCCGGGCGAGGGCGCGGCCGTACCCGTCCACCACCGGAGCGATCGCGCGGCGGAGGTAGTCGCCGAGCTCGCCCCGGCCGACGCCTGCAGCCGCCCAGGCCCCGGCGCCGGCGACGATAGCGCCGGCGAGCGCCGCTGCGGCGGACCGGATCGTCAGCTCGTCGGCGCGGACGGCGAGGCGCGCGAGCGAGACCCGGAGCACGGCTTGGAGACGCAGGAGCCGTTCGAGGCCGGACGCCTGCAGCTCCCAGGCGGTGTCCATCAGTTCGATCTGCGTCAGCGCCCAGGGCACGGCGCCGTTCGAGCGCTCCTCGGCGATGCCCAGGAGGGCGGCCTGCAGTGACGGCATGGCGTCGGCGACATCCGTCGCGGGGGTTTCCCCGCCTGCGGCGAGCGCCCGTTCGAGTCCGGCGAGTGCGGCGTCGACGTCGACCCAGAGGACGTCGCTCTTGGAGCCGAAGTAGTTGAAGAAGGTGTTGCGGCTGACGCCGGCGCGGCTCGCGATCTGGTCGACGGTGGTACCGGGGTATCCCTGTTCGAGGAAGAGTTCGGCGGCCGCCTCCTCGAGGACGCGTCGGGAGGATCGTCGGGGTCTACCGACGGCGTTCCGTGCCGGTGGTCGTGACATGGGGGCTCCTTCCGCCGCCTGTGAGCCTAGCCGTCGTGCGAGGGGTCGGGGCGTGGTGCTGAGGCTCTATGCTGGTTCCGAGACGGCGTCCAATAATTCGTCCGACGCCGTCACCGGGCCCTCAGCACCCGGTCGATCGTCTTCTGGAGTCCCTGTGCCCGCATCCCCCTCCCCTGCCCGTCGGCGCCTTGCGTCCTCGCGTCGTCCGTTGCGCATCGCCGCGGCGCTCGTTCCGCTCGCGGTCCTGCTCGCGGCGTGTGCACCGGGGACGCCGGCCGCGTCGAGCACGCCGAAGGCCGGTGGGACCCTCGTGTACGCCAGCGGGGACGCCGAGCCCACATGTCTCGATCCGCATGTCGGCGGCAACTACCCACAGGCCCTGTTGAGTGCGCAGTTCCTCGAGCCGCTCGTCTCGCGAGACGCCAAGGGTGAGATCATCCCGTGGCTCGCCGAGTCCTGGACGACGTCGGAGGACGGTCTGACCTGGGAGTTCACCCTGCGGTCGGACGTGACGTTCACCGACGGCACCCCGTTCGACGCGGCGGCGGTCAAGGCGAACATCGAGCACCTGCAGGACCCGGCGACGAAGTCGTCCACGGGTTACCTCGCGGTGGGCAAGGTCGCGTCGGTCGAGGCGGTCGACACCACGACGGCCCGGTTCACGCTCTCCGCTCCCGACAGCGCGCTCCTGGAGTCGTTGTCGCAGCCGTGGACGGCGATGGAGTCCCCGACGGGGATCGCCCGCGGTGAAGCGGCGAACTGCGACGCTCCGGTCGGTACCGGGCCGTTCGTCGTCGACGAGTGGGTGAAGCAGGACCACGTCTCGCTCGTCCGGAACGACGCCTACGACTCGGCACCGGGTGATGCCGCGAACGACGGTCCGGCGTACCTCGACGGCATCACGTGGCGCTTCATCCCTGACTCCGCGTCGCGCTTCGCCGCGCTGCAGAGCGGCGACGTCGACATCATCGACAACGCGCAGCCCGACACGATCGCGCAGGCGAAGGACTCGAAGACGATCGTCGACCTGGACGCACCACGTCCCGGTGCCTCGAACCGCATCGAGCTCAACGCGGGACAGGCGCCGTTCGACGACCAGCGCGTGCGTGAGGCCTTCGTGCGGTCGACGGACGTGAACGCCGGCATCGAGTCGCTGTTCTTCGGCACGGCGAAGCGTTCCTACTCCCCGCTGTCGAGTGCGGAGGCGACGGCCTACTCCGACGAGAGCCTGTTCGGCTACGACCTCGATGCGGCCAACAAGCTCCTGGACGAGGCCGGCTGGACCGAGAAGGACGAGGACGGCGTCAGGACGAAGGACGGCGTCCGACTGACCGTGCGGTTCCCCGTCAGCACGAACCAGTCGATTCCGGCCGAGCAGTCGCTCTTCGAGCAGATCCAGGCCGGAGCCGGTGACGCCGGCTTTGACGTGCAGCTGGAGCTGCTCGACCTCTCGAGCTGGTACGAGGCGCTCGGCTCCAACGCCTACGAGGCCGTCAGCGCTCCGTACACGAAGGTGGGACCGGACGTGCTCCGCGTGCTCTACGACTCCTCGGGCATCGTTCCGGCGCCGAGCGGCTACTTCGCGAACCACGCCCAGCTGGACGACCCCGCGCTCGACGAGATCCTGAAGCAGGCGAGCGACACCCTCGATCCCGAGGAGCGGGCGTTCCTCTACGAGCAGGCGCAGCAGATCATCCTCGACGGCTACTACATTCTGCCGCTCTACGACCAGCAGAACCACTTCCTGCTGAGCACCTCGCTGCAGGGCGTCCGCGCGCTGCCGACGGTGTCGACGCCGGTCTTCGGGGACGCCTGGCTCGTGGAGTGAGCTCCATCGGCCGCTCGGGACGCGACCTCCGCCGCCTGGCCGGGCGGATCGGGGCACGTCTGGCCGGTGCGGTGTTCGTGCTCTGGGCGGTCGCGACGGTCACCTTCTTCGCCGTCCGGCTGATCCCCGGCGACCCGGCGCAGGCCTATCTCGGTGGCCCCGGCTCCCAGGCCTCGCGTGAGGCGCTCGAGCGGGTGCGCGAACAGTACGGCCTGGACCAGCCGCTCCTCGTGCAGTACCTGGCGCAACTGGTCCGACTGGTCCAGGGGGATCTCGGCGAGTCGGCGTCCCTCCGCACGCCGGTCGCCCAGGTGCTCGGCGAACAGCTCGGCGGCACGCTGGTGCTGGCGACGGCGTCGCTCGCCGTCGCCTGGCTCCTGGCGCTCGGCCTCGCGGTCTGGTCGACCCGGGGTGGGCGCGTGTCCGCGGCCCTCGGATCGGCCGTCGAGCTCGTGGCGGCGTCGCTCCCCCAGTTCTGGCTCGCGACCGTCCTCATCACACTCTTCAGCACCTGGCTCGGATGGCTCCCTCCGGTGAGCACGGGTGATGCGGCCGGTCTCATCCTCCCGGTGCTGACCCTGGCCATCCCGGTCGCCGGGTTCCTGGCCCAGGTGATGCGGGAACCGTTGCTCGACGCAGGGAGCGCACCGTTCGCCGTCTCGGCGGCCGCGCGCGGTGAATCGACGACCGGCCTGCTGCTCAGACACGGCCTGCGTCACGCCGCCGTGCCCGCGGTGAACCTGTCGGGATGGGCCTTCGGGTACCTCATCAGCGGCGCGGTGGTGGTGGAGACCATCTTCGCCCGGCCCGGTCTCGGACGGACACTGCTCCAAGCGGTGACGGTCCGTGATGTCCCGGTGGTCACCGGCGTGGTGTTGAGCTCGGCGGTGGCCTACGTCGTCGTCATGTTCGTCGCGGACCTCGCGGCGGAGCTGCTCGACCCACGCGACCGGATCCGGCGGTCCGGTTCATGAGCGGGCTCGCGATCACCCCGACATCCGGAAGCCCCGACGCCCGGGTCCGCCGCGGACGGCGCCGGTCGTCGGGATTCGGCGCACCCGAGATCGTCGCGGCCGTGGTGGTGCTGTTCCTGCTCGGCTGTGCGCTCGCCCCCCAGCTGTTCGCGACAGCATCACCGACGGCGGTCGACCCGCGGGCCGCGTTCTCGCCGCCCTCCCTCGCGCACTGGTTCGGCACGGACGAGTCCGGTCGCGACGTCTGGAGCCGGGTCGTGCACGGTGCGGGGACCTCGCTCCTCATCGGCGTCGCCGCGACGGCCATCGGACTGATCCTCGGAGCGGTCCTCGCGACGATCGCCGCAGTCGGCGGCCGGATCGCGGACTTCGCCGTGGGACGCGTCCTCGAGGTGCTCTTCGCGTTCCCCGGCCTGTTGCTCGCGCTCCTCGTGATCGTCATCGCGGGGCCCGGTCCGGTCACGGCGACGATCGCGGTCGGCCTGTCGACTGCGCCGGGCTACGCGCGCCTCATCCGCGGTCAACTGCTCCAGGTCCGCTCCTCCGACTTCGTCGAGGCCGCGCGAGTGCTCGGGCACGGGCCCGCCCGGATCCTGTTCCGACACATCCTCCCGAACGCCGTCGCCCCGCTGTTCGTCCTCGCGACCCTCGGCATCGGACAGGCGGTCGTCTGGGCGTCCGCCCTGAGCTACCTCGGGCTCGGGGCGCAACCACCCGCGCCGGAGTGGGGTGCCATGCTCGCCGCAGCACGCACCTACCTCGCGACGGCGTGGTGGCTCACGGCGTTCCCGGGTCTGATGATCGTCGCGACCGCCCTGTCCACCACGGTCCTCGGCCGGGGTCTCCAGCGCCGATCTCGGGGGGACGGCCGATGAGCGACTCCACTCCACTACTCCAGGTGGAAGCACTGACGGTCGGATTCGGCAGCGGGGACGACGTCGTCTCCGGCGTCTCCTTCCACGTCGAGCGCGGCACCTGCGTCGCGATCGTCGGCGAGTCGGGCTCCGGCAAGAGCGTGACCGCCAGATCGCTCCTGGGCCTCGCCGGCGCATCGGCGCGGGTGACGGCCGCTCGACTCGACTTCGACGGCACCGATCTCCGCGGACTCGGAGCATCGGCCTGGCGACGCCTGCGCGGGCGTCGCATCGGACTCGTCCTCCAGGACGCGCTGGTGTCGCTCGACCCCCTGCGACCGATCGGCCGCGAGATCGACGACGCACTCCGACTCGGCACCGACCTCGACCGGACCGCCCGCACCCGGCGGGTGCTCGAACTCCTCGAATCCGTCGGCATGCCCGACCCGGCTTCGCGCATCGGCCAACGTTCCGGTGAACTCTCCGGCGGACTCCGTCAGCGCGCGCTCATCGCGTCGGCGATCGCACTGGAACCAGACCTCCTCATCGCCGACGAACCGACGACCGCGCTCGACGTCACCGTCCAAGCACGGGTCATCGGCCTCCTCGACGACGTCAAGCGGCGCGGCGCGGGCCTCCTCCTGATCAGCCACGACCTCGCCGTCGTCTCGTCGATCGCCGACCACCTCGTCGTGATGCAGGACGGTGTCGTCGTCGAGCAGGGGCCGGCCGAGCAGGTGCTGACCAGGCCGACACACCCGTACACCCGAGCCCTCATCGCCGCGGTCCCCACCGACCGCGCTCGAGGGACGCGCCTCAGCGCAGACCAGCCGGTCGACGCGGCCCCGGTGGCCGAACAGCCGACGACGCGCACCCGTCCGACGACGCAGACCGGATCGGACGCACCAGCGCTGGAGTTCCGATCCGTCACCCGGAGCTTCGAGCGTGGCCGGAGCGCCTCGCCGATCGTGGCGGTCGACGAGGTCTCGCTCCGCCTGGAACCGGGGACGACCCTGGGCGTGGTCGGCGAGTCAGGTTCGGGCAAGACCACCCTGGCCCGCATCGCACTCGGCCTCACCGCACCGCAGTCGGGAACCGTGCTCTTCGAGGGCGAACCGTGGTCGGAGCTCCCCGAGCGAGCGCGTCGTCCACGACGGAACCGTCTGGGCTGGGTCTCGCAGGATCCGCTGAGCTCGTTCGACCCACACTGGCGCGTCGACGCCATCCTCGCCGACGCCGTTCGTCGACGCGCGGCAGCACCTCGCGACATCAGCCGTCTCCTCGCGGACGTCGGCCTCGATCCCTCGCTGGCCCGCGCTCGCCCGCGGACGCTCTCCGGCGGGCAACGGCAACGCGTGGCGATCGCCCGGGCACTCGCGAGTCGACCGTCGACGCTCATCCTCGACGAACCCGTCTCCGCGCTCGACGTCAC
Organism: Plantibacter sp. MCCC 1A11337; assembly: GCF_013349365.1. Lineage (NCBI taxonomy): Bacteria > Bacillati > Actinomycetota > Actinomycetes > Micrococcales > Microbacteriaceae > Plantibacter > Plantibacter sp. MCCC 1A11337. The sequence continues at coordinate 534,658 of NZ_JABJWX010000001.1, forward strand.
CGTCCAGGCCAGGATCCTGGACCTCCTCGACGAGCTGCAGCGACGCCACGGCCTCAGCTACCTGCTGATCTCCCACGACCTCGGCGTCATCCGCCACATGAGCGACCGCGTCGCCGTGATGCAGCACGGCCGGGTGGTCGAGCATGGCGACGCCGAGCAGGTCTTCACCGCCCCGGCCCACCCCTACACCGCCCGACTGGCAGCCGACGCTCCGCGCCTCATCGCGCCGGGTGCGGCATCAGGGAGCGACGCGGTCTGAGTCCGGCGTCGGGATCCGGTCGAGCACCGCCTGGACGACGGGCGCGAGGGTCTCGGCGTACACCCAGCTCAGGTGGTGGTGATCGCGGTACGCGAGGACACCGCCGACCACCGGCGAGCACCGATCGGACGCGCACAGGGCGTCCGAGAGGTCGACGGCACGGACCCGTGGGTCGGTGCTCGCGAGGGCGGCCTCGTACTGCGGATCCTCCGTGAGCGCGTCGCTCCGGTCACGGGCGCACCCGTCCTCCGGATCAGCGTCGTCGCGGAGGCACTCCAGCACGTCGTCCGCCATCGTCGGGGTGTCGCGCAGGACGACGATCTGCTCGATCGTCTCGGGCACGAGCGCCCAACGCTCCGCATAGGCTTCCGCAGCCACCTCCCGCCAGTCGCGTCCCCCCTCGGCGACGACCGGGTTCCGGGCGCGCGCCGAGACGACGAGCGTGTCGATCCCCGGCTCGTCCCGCAGCAGCTCAAGGGCGTCGCGGTTCCAGCTCAGGCACCCGGCGCGCATCTCGTCGAGCACCGCCGCGCTCGTCCCGGGCTCCGTGCGCTCGGCGTCGCTGAACGGGCAGGAGCTCTTCGCCGCGACGAGGAGCCGCCACCCGTTCGTCTCGGCAGCCGTCGCGAACGCCGGCAACCACTGCTCGGCGTGCGAGTCCCCGATGAGCGCCACCGTCCTCGTCGCCTGCTCCGCGCCGGCGCCGTAAGCGCAGACCTCGAACGCGGCGGCTCGGATGTCGGTGATGCAGCGGTCCGGCGGCAGGTCGGCGAGCGACGCGTCGGGAATGACGACCCCGCGGGTCTCATCCCCGGGAGACGCCGAGGAACCGCCGCGCGAGGTCTCGCCACCGGAGCCTTCCCTGCCGTCCGATGACGCTCCGTCGTCCCGCGGACACGCTGCAGTTTCGACGAGCTCCGCGGCACCGAGGCAGTTCGACGGCGTTGCGACCAGGGTCTCGATGCGCTGCTGTTCGGCCGCGATGCGCGCCTCGGCACCGGGGAGCACCCCGATCGAGGCGATCGACAGGACGCTCATCGCGAGGGCGGTCGCGCCCATGACCCGTCGTGGCCGCCAAGATGCGACACGCCCGAACCGGATCGGGCGCTCCACGAACCGCGTCGTCACCTCCGCGAGGACGCCGGTGATGACGAGGAGGACGAGCTGCTCGGGGACGGTGGCCGACCGAGCGAGCACGATCCCGCCGAACACGATGAGGGGCCAGTGCCAGAGGTAGACCGCGTAGGAGCGGTCGCCGAGCCACTGGATCGGCGACCGGGCGAGCAGTGCGGTCGGCGACCACCGGACGTCCGGGGCCCAGGCCGCCATCACGGCGATCGTCCCGCCCACCGGCAGCGCCGCGGTCAACGCCGGGAAGGGGGTCTCCGCCGAATACCAGACGGCAGCCGCCCCGATCGCGGCGAAGCCGAGCCAGGCGACGACCGTGCGCCCACCCGCCCGCAGCCCCCAGCCGCGCCGGGCCCCCTCGGCGACCATGATCGCCGTCAGTCCCCCGGCGGCGAACTCCCAGGCCCTCGTCGTCGTCGCGAAGTAGGCCGGAGACGGGTCCTGCACGGTGAAGACGACCGACCAGGCGGCCGACGCGATGCAGACGAGTCCGATCGCGATCGCGACGCCCCGGCGCCGCACCGTCGGCGCAGCCGAGCGACGGGCGACCCGCACGGCGAGCCAGCCGGCGCCGAGGACCAGGACCGGCCAGACGAGGTAGAACTGCTCCTCGACCGACAGCGACCAGAAGTGCTGCACCGGCGACGGAGCGTCCTCCGCCGCGAGGTAGTCGATCGCGGATCCGGCGAGCGCCCAGTTCTCGATGTACAGGGCCGACCACGCGATCTCGCGCAGGAACCGGGGCAGGTCCCCGAGCGGCGCGAGGTACCAGCTCGCGACGAGGGTCGCGGTGAGGACGGTGAGTGAGGCGGGGAGCAGCCGTCGTGCGCGCCGGGCCCAGAACCGCCCGAGTCGGACCGAACCGGATCGCTCGACCTCGTCGAGGAGGTGCGCCGTGATGAGGAACCCGGAGATCACGAAGAACACGTCGACGCCGACGAACCCGCCCGGTATGAGCCCCGGCCAGAGATGGAACACCACGACGAGCGAGACCGCCACGGCACGAAGGCCCTGGAGGTCGGCTCTGACGGGTCCGGTGACGGCTCTGGTCGACACGGTCCGATGCTATCGGCGGAGGATGGCGGTCGGCGGTCCGGCGACCTCCCGGTCCCCTGCGATAGCATGGGATGTTCCCACACACTCAGGCACGCAGACACGGTGCCGCACATATCAGCAGGAGATCGCCTCATGACCGCTGCCAGCATCCCGGACAAGCCGGCCCTCGAAGGTCTCGAGCAGAAGTGGGGCTCCTCCTGGGAGTCCGCGGGGACCTACCGGTTCGAGCGCGACGGCGCGACGCGTGAGTGCATCTACTCGATCGACACCCCGCCGCCGACCGCATCCGGCTCCCTGCACATCGGTCACGTCTTCAGCTACACGCACACCGACGTGATCGCCCGCTATCAGCGGATGACCGGCAAGCGCGTCTTCTACCCCATGGGCTGGGACGACAACGGTCTCCCGACCGAACGCCGCGTCCAGAACTACTACGGCGTCCGGTGCGACCCGACACTCCCCTACGACGCCGACTTCACCCCGCCGTTCGAGGGTGGCGACAACAAGAGCACGAAGGCCGCCGATCAGATCCCGATCTCGCGTCGCAACTTCATCGAGCTGTGCGAGCGCCTCACCGTCGAGGACGAGCAGCAGTTCGAGGCCGTCTGGCGTGCGCTCGGCCTCTCCGTGGACTGGACGCAGAGCTACCGCACCATCGGCGACGAGTCGATCACGGCGAGCCAGCTCGCGTTCCTGCGTAACCTGGACCGCGGCGAGGCCTACCAGGCCATGGCGCCGACCCTCTGGGACATCACCTTCCGCACGGCGGTCGCCCAGGCGGAGCTCGAGGACAAGGAGCAGCCGGGCACCTACCGTCGGCTCTCCTTCCACCGCCCGGACGGCGGCACCATCGAGATCGAGACCACACGGCCGGAGCTCCTCCCCGCCTGCGTCGCCCTCGTCGCCCACCCAGACGACGAGCGCTTCAAGCCGCTGTTCGGCACGACCGTGACCACGCCGGTGTTCGGCGTCGAGGTACCCGTGCTCGCCCACCACCTCGCCCAGCCCGACAAGGGCGCCGGCATCGCGATGGTGTGCACCTTCGGCGACATCACCGACATCGTGTGGTGGCGCGAACTCGACCTCCCCAACCGCGCGATCCTCGGCTTCGACGGCCGCGTCATCTCGGAGGCCCCTGAGGCGATCACCTCCGAAGCCGGTCTCGAGGCGTACGCGCAGCTCGCCGGGAAGACCGTCTTCAGCGCCAAGCAGACCGTCGTCGACCTCCTCGCAGCCTCGGGCGACCTGATCGGCGAGCCGAAGCAGATCACCCACCCGGTGAAGTTCTTCGAGAAGGGCGACAAGCCGCTCGAGATCGTCTCGACCCGCCAGTGGTACATCCGCAACGGCGCCCGCGACGAACAGCTCCGCAGCCGCCTCCTCGAACTCGGCTCGGAGCTCGCGTGGCACCCCGACTTCATGCGCGTGCGCTACGAGAACTGGGTCGGTGGTCTGTCCGGCGACTGGCTGATCTCCCGCCAGCGCTTCTTCGGTGTGCCGATCCCCCTCTGGTACCCGCTCGACGCCGACGGCAACCCGGTCTACGACCAGCCGATCGCGCCGGACCACGCCGCTCTGCCCGTCGATCCCTCCAGCGATGCCGCACCCGGTTACGACGAGTCGCAGCGCGGCGTCCCCGGTGGGTTCATGGGCGAGGTCGACGTCATGGACACCTGGGCCACGTCGAGCCTCACCCCGCAGCTCGCCGGTGGCTGGCAGCGCGACCCCGAGCTCTGGGATCTCGTGTTCCCGTACTCGCTGCGCCCGCAGGGTCAGGACATCATCCGCACCTGGCTGTTCTCCACCATGCTCCGCAGCGTCCTCGAGTACGACAGGAAGCCGTGGGAGCACGCCTCCGTGTCCGGCTTCATCGTCGACCCCGACCGCAAGAAGATGTCGAAGTCGAAGGGCAACGTCGTCACGCCGGCGGCCATGCTCGAACAGCACGGTTCGGACGCCGTCCGGTACTGGGCCGCCTCGAGCCGTCTCGGCACCGACGCCGCCTTCGACCCGCAGAACCCGACGCAGATCAAGATCGGCCGACGCCTGGCGATCAAGGTGCTCAACGCCTCGAAGTTCATCCTCGGGTTCACCGGTCGTGAAGACGCCCCGGTGACGGAGGCCGTCGACCTCGCCATGCTGAGCGTCCTCCGCAAGACCGTCGCCGACGCCAGCAGTGCGCTGGCCGGTTACGACCACGCGCGCGCGCTCGAGCTCACCGAGGCGTTCTTCTGGACCTTCTGCGACGACTACCTCGAGCTCGTCAAGGAGCGGGCCTACGGCGAGGAGAGCCCTGAGCAGGCTTCGGCGGTGGCTGCGCTGCGGGTCGCGCTCTCGACCCTGCTCCGCCTGTTCGCCCCGTTCATCCCGTTCGCGGCCGAGGAAGCCTGGTCCTGGACGCACGACGGCTCCGTGCACCGTGCCAGCTGGCCGACCGACGAGGAGTTCGCAGGACTCGCAGCGGGCGAACCGCAGGTGCTGCAGCTCGCGAGCGAGGCGCTCACGGGCATCCGGCGCGCGAAGACGGATGCCAAGGCGTCCCAGAAGACCCCGGTGGACTCCGCGGTCATCGCCGGACCCGCCGCATCGATCGAGCTGCTCGCGCTCGTCGCAGACGACCTCCGCGCCGTCGGACGCATCGAGTCCCTCGAGTTCCGCACGGCCGATGTCCTGTCGGTGGGCGACATCGTCTTCGCCCCGGCGGCCGACGCTGAGGAGGCACGCGCATGAGCGTCACCATCCGTCCCGCCGTCGAGAGCGACCTGTTCGCGTGGCACGCGCTGTACTCCGGCTACGGGGACTTCTACGGCAACCCCCTGACCGACGAGAAGGCCGTCCTCGTGTGGGGCTGGCTGAGCGACCCGACCCACCCGTTGACCGCGCTCGTCGCTGAGGACGCACAGGGCGCCCTCGTCGGGCTCGCCCACTATCGCGTGTTCCCCCGTGCCCTCGCCGGTGGGACCGGGCTCTACCTCGACGACCTCTTCGTCGCCGAGGAGGCCCGCACCGGAGGAGTCGGCACCGCGCTGATCGAGCACGTCCGCGACCTCGCGAAGGCGGACGGCCACAGCGTCGTGCGGTGGATCACCGCCGCCGACAACGAGCGTGCCCAGGCCGTGTACGACAAGCTCGCGACCCGCACGAGCTGGGTCACCTACGACCTGGAGCCGTGATGCAACTCGGGACCCGCTGGGCCGTCGGCGCCAAGCCGCCGGAGAACGTGCCGACGCCGGTGCAGACGGTCATCGCCGCCGAGGAGCAGGAGTTGCTCGCGCAGGGCGTGGACGCATCCTCGTGGCGCTGGACCCTCACCTGGCTCGAACGCCGACCCGTCGTCGAGCTCGACGACGGTACGACCATCCGTCAGCACGCGGACGGATCCGTCAGCCTCACCCGGCCGGACGACGACCACGACGACGACGACGAGGACTGAGCCTCCTCCCCGGCACGCTGGATAGGGTGAGGTATGGAATCACACACGAATCCGTTCCTCCAGCCGAGCACACTCCCCTATCAACTGCCGCCGTTCGGCGAGATCCGCGAGGAGCACTTCCGCCCCGCCTTCACAGCCGGGTTCGCGCAGCAACTCGACGAGATCGCGGCGATCACCGCGCACGACGACGCGCCGACCTTCGAGAACACGCTGATCCCGCTCGAACGGAGCGGCGCGATCCTCAGGCGGGTCGCAGCGGTCTTCTTCAATCAGAGTTCGGCGGACAGCTCCACGTTCACCAATGCACTCGAGGAGGAGCTCGCTCCGCAGCTGTCCGCCCACGAGGACGCGATCAGGCTCGACCCCGCGCTGTACGCGCGGATCGCGGCGGTCCACGCGAATCTCGACGACCTCCAGCTGTCGGCCGAGGCGGCCTACCTGGTCCGACGCGTGTACAGCGAACACACGCTCGCGGGCGCCGGTCTCGACGCCGAGGAGAAGCAGCGGCTCTCCGACCTCAATCTCCGCCTCTCGACGCTGACCACCCGGTTCGAGAAGCAGCTCCTGGCCGACACCAACGACCTCGCCGTCCACCTCACCGATGCCGCTGAGCTCGACGGCCTGAGTGCGGGCGAGATCTCCGCTGCGGCCCAGGCGGCCGCCGAACGAGGTCTCGACGGATGGCTCATCACCCTCGTCCTCCCGACCGGCCATCCGGCGCTGTCGTCGTTGACGCACCGCGGCGTCCGCGAGCGGATCATGACGGCCTCCCGTGCCCGCGGCACGCACGGCGGACCGAACGACAACCGTGACCTCGTGCTCGAGATCACCCGCCTCCGAGCCGAGCGCGCCGCGCTCCTGGGGTTCCCGTCGCACGCGGCGGTGGTCACCGCGGACCAGACCGCGGGGACACCGGAGGCCGTCGCAGCGCTCCTCTCCCGTCTGGCGATCCCCGCCGCCCGCAACGCGGATCGGGAACAGCGCGAGCTCGAGCGGGTCACCGGCCTCGAGACCGTCGAGGCATGGGACTGGCCGTTCGCGACCGAACAGGTCAGGATCGACCGGTTCGACGTCGACACCAGCGTGATGCGCCCGTACTTCGAAGCGGAGCGGGTCCTGTTCGACGGGGTCTTCGCCGCAGCGACCAAGCTCTACGGCATCACCTTCGCCGAACGGACCGAACTCCAGGGCTACCACCCCGACGTCCGTGTCTTCGAGGTCTGGAACGAGGACGGCTCCGGCCTCGGCCTGTACCTCCTCGACCTCTACACCCGCGACAGCAAGCGCGGCGGCGCCTGGATGAACGCGCTCATCTCCCAGAACCGCCTGCTCGACCAGCCCACCGTCGTGGTCAACAACCTGAACGTCCCGAAGCCGGCCCAGGGCGAACCCACCCTGCTGAGCCTCGACGAGGTCACGACCTTCTTCCACGAGTTCGGCCACGCGCTGCACGGTCTCTTCGCGGAGGTCGAGTACCCGCGGTTCTCCGGTACGAACGTCTTCCGGGACTTCGTCGAGTTCCCGAGCCAGGTGAACGAGATGTGGATGCTGTGGCCCGAGGTGCTCGCCGGCTACGCCAGGCACGTCGAGACCGGTGAGCCGATGCCGCAGGAACTGGTGGCGAAGCTCCAGGCGTCCGAGGGGTTCAACGAGGGCTTCTCGACGAGCGAGTACCTCGCCGCGGCGATGCTCGACCAGGCGTGGCACAGCATCGGTGCGGATGACCGCGTCGACGATGTGGAGGCCTTCGAGGCGGCGGCGCTCCGATCCTCCGGACTCGACAATCCGGCCGTCCCGCCCCGCTACGCGAGCACGTATTTCGCCCACACCTTCTCGGGTGGATACGACGCCGGCTACTACTCCTACATCTGGAGCGAGGTGCTCGACGCCGACACCGTCGACTGGTTCACGGAGAACGGCGGACTGACGAGGGAGAACGGCGACCGCTTCCGCACCAGGCTTCTCGGGGTCGGCGGTTCGAAGGATCCGCTGGAGGCCTACCGCGACTTCCGTGGGCGCGACGCGGTCATCGAGCCGCTCCTCCGACGCCGCGGGCTCGAAGACTGAACGACGAAGCCCGCCGCAGCTACTCTGGAGGATCCGGGGCGCTGCGGCGGGCTGTTCGCCGCTGGGTGTCGTCTAGGCCGACTTCTCCTGGCGGCGAGCCGCACGAGGGACGATCGTCGGGGCCGCGTTCTCGACGACGGACTCCCGGGTGATGACCACGCGAGCGACCTCGTCGGTGGAGGGCACCTCGAACATGATCGGCCCGAGCACCTCTTCCATGATGGCTCGGAGTCCTCGGGCACCGGTCTTGCGGAGGACGGCGAGGTCGGCGATCGCTTCGAGTGCCGCCTGGTCGAACTCCAGCTCGACGCCGTCGATCTCGAACATGCGCTGGTACTGACGCACGAGCGCGTTCTTCGGGACCGTGAGGATCTCCATGAGCGCGTGCTGGTCGAGCGGTGTGACCGTCGTGACGACCGGCAGGCGACCGATGAACTCGGGGATGAGACCGAACTTGTGGAGGTCTTCCGGCAGGACCTCGCCGAAGAGGTTCACGTCGTCGCCCTTGCTGTGCAGAGGTGCACCGAAACCGATGCCCTTCTTGCCCGCGCGGGAGGAGATGATCTCCTCCAGCCCGGCGAAGGCGCCTGCCACGATGAACAGGACGTTCGTCGTGTCGATCTGGATGAACTCCTGGTGCGGGTGCTTCCGGCCGCCCTGCGGGGGTACCGAGGCGACGGTGCCCTCGAGGATTTTGAGGAGCGCCTGCTGGACGCCCTCACCGGAGACGTCGCGCGTGATGGAGGGGTTCTCCGCCTTACGGGCGATCTTGTCGACCTCGTCGATGTAGATGATGCCGGTCTCCGCGCGCTTGACGTCGTAGTCGGCGGCCTGGATGAGCTTGAGGAGGATGTTCTCGACGTCCTCGCCGACGTAGCCGGCCTCGGTCAGTGCGGTCGCATCGGCGACGGCGAAGGGGACGTTGAGTCGCTTCGCGAGGGTCTGCGCGAGGTAGGTCTTGCCGCAGCCCGTCGGGCCGATGAGGAGGATGTTGCTCTTCGCGATCTCGATGTCGTCGTGCACCGTCTCGGCGGGAGCGAGCGTGGCGCGGGAGCGGACGCGCTTGTAGTGGTTGTACACCGCGACCGAGAGCGCCTTCTTCGCGGCCTCCTGGCCGATGACGTACTCCTCGAGGAAGGCGAAGATCTCCTTCGGCTTCGGGAGGTCGAACTCGCTCACCGTCTCCTCGCTCGCTTCGGCGAGTCGCTCGGCGATGATCTCGTTGCACAACTCGACGCACTCGTCGCAGATGTACACGCCGGGACCAGCGATCAGCTGCTGGACCTGCTTCTGGCTCTTGCCGCAGAACGAGCACTTGAGCAGATCGGCGCTTTCGCCTATCCGTGCCATGTCTTTCCCTCTCCCTGGAGATTCGGTGCTCCGAGCCTAACCTGTCCCTGCGACAACTCGGCGCGCCACCCCGCTGGGATGACGCGCCGAGTCGTGAGCACGGGAACCGGGTCAGGCCGTGATGGCCGCGATCGGGTTCTTCCGTGAGGTGAGCACCTGGTCGATGAGACCGTATTCGAGCGCCTCGGCGGCCGAGAGGATCTTGTCGCGGTCGATGTCCTTGTTGACCTGCTCCACCGAACGGTTGGAGTGGTGCGCGAGGGTCGACTCGAGCCAGCCGCGCATGCGGAGGATCTCGGCCGCCTGGATCTCGATGTCCGAAGCCTGTCCGTGGCCGGCCTCGCCGACGGCGGGCTGGTGGATCAGGATGCGGGCGTTCGGGAGCGCCAGGCGCTTACCCGGCGTACCGGCGGCGGTGAGCACGGCAGCGGCGGAGGCCGCCTGTCCGAGGACCACCGTCATGACGTGCGGACGGATGTACTGCATCGTGTCGTAGATCGCCGTCATCGCGGTGAACGAGCCACCGGGCGAGTTGATGTACATGACGATGTCGCGGTCGGGGTCCATGCTCTCGAGCACGAGCAGCTGGGCCATGATGTCGTCGGCCGACGCGTCGTCGACCTGCACGCCGAGGAAGATGATGCGGTCCTCGAAGAGCTTCGCGTACGGGTCCTGGCGCTTGTAGCCGTAGGCCGTGCGTTCTTCGAAGCTCGGGAGGATGTAGCGAGCACCCGGCATCTGCAGCGAGCGGCCCGCCGCACTGAACGTTGGAGTCTCCATGTGTTGCATTCCTGTCTGGTCGAAGCCGGGTTACTTGTCGCTGTCGACGGTTCCGCCGCCGCCGGCCACGTCGAGCGCGGACTCACGGAGGTGGTCGACGAAACCGTATTCGAGCGCCTCTTCGGCGTTGAACCAGCGGTCGCGGTCGCCATCGGCGTTGATCTGCTCGACGCTCTTGCCGGTCTGTGCCGCGGTGATCTCGGCGAGACGGCGCTTCATGTCGAGGATGAGCTGCGCCTGGGTCTGGATGTCGCTCGACGTCCCGCCGAATCCGCCGTGCGGCTGGTGGAGGAGCACGCGGGCGTTCGGGGTGATGTAGCGCTTGCCCTTGGTGCCGGCCGTGAGGAGGAGCTGACCCATCGACGCGGCCATGCCGATACCGACCGTGACGATGTCGTTCGGCACGAACTGCATGGTGTCGTAGATGGCCATGCCGGCCGTGATGGAGCCACCGGGCGAGTTGATGTAGAGGTAGATGTCGCGCTTCGGGTCGTCCGCGGCGAGCAGCAGCAGCTTGGCCGCGATCTCGTTCGCGTTCTCGTCGCGGACCTCGGCGCCCAGCCAGATGATCCGGTCCTTCAGCAGGCGGTCAAAGACGCTGGGCGAGAACTGTGGTTCGGCCATTATCGCTCCGTTTCGGTTGTGCAGTGGTTCGAATCTATCGGAGGCGACGCACCACCAACGCCCTGTTCGCCCTCGGCAGACTCCCGGGCGGCGGGGTTCGCCGGAGGCGGACGGCGAGCGGACGGACCGCGCGACCGCCGGGGCTCAGCGGAGCGGATCCGTCTCGAGTTCGTCGGCGTAGGCGCGGACGGACCGGTGGTAGCGCGGGAGGTGCGGCACAAGGGCACGGAGGGCGACCGCGGTCGCTCGGCGCGGGTCCCCCGAGCTGGAGAGCGCCAGTGCGAGGAAGGCCGCGGTCGCGTCCGCGTACGGACCGGTCGGATCGTCCGCGAGCTGCTGTTCGAGCAGATCGACGCTCTCAGCGGTCCGGCCGAGGTTGCGGAGCGTGCTGGCCAGTTGGATGATCGCCTGCGGACGGTGCTCCTCGTCGAGCCCGGCTTCGAGGGCGGCACGGTAGAAGACCTCGGCCTCGACCTCGTGGCCGGCGGAGTCGCGTGCACCGGCAGCCTCGAACGCGGCACGGGCGTCGCCCGCCGGACGCTCCGCGACCAGCGCGTCGATGGCCGCGATGCGCTGCTCGTCGTCGATGGTCTCGTCGGCCCAGACGGCTGCGACCCGGTCGTCCCAGCCGTTTGCGTCGGTCGTCGTCATCATTGCTCCCATTCGGCTGATGTGTCCGGAGACGACGACAGGGGCGGAATCGCTTCCGCCCCTGTCGTCACTGCTGGTTGCTGTCCTACTCGGCAGCGGCCTCGTCGGCAGCGGCCTTCTTGGCCGGTGCCTTCTTGGCGGGCGCCTTCTTCGCAGGTGCCTTCTTGGCGGCGGCCTTCTTCGGCTCGGCCTCGACCGGAGCCTCGTCGGCGGCGTCCTCGGCCGGAGCCTCGGTCGTCTCGTCGGCTGCAGTCTCGGTGGCGGCGTCCTCATCCTCGACCACGGCGACGAAGTCGCTCAGGTCGACGGGCTTGCCGTTGGAGTCGACGACCTCGGCCTTGCCGAGCGCGATGGCGATGGCCTTGTTGCGGGCGACCTCGCCGACCATGGCGGGGATCTGACCCTGCTGGCCGAGTGCCTCGATGAATTCACCGGGCTCCATGCCGTACTGCGACGCGCTCTGGATGAGGTACTCGGTGAGCTCGTTCTGGTTCACCTGGACGTTGAGCGACTCGGCGAGGGCGTCGAGGAGGAGCTGCGTGCGCAGTGCCTTCTCGCTCGACTCGGTGACCTCGGCGCGGTGCTCGTCGTCCTCGAGGCGGTTCTCGCCCTCGAGGTGACGGTGCACCTCGTCCTCGATGACGCTCTCGGGCACGGGGATCTGCGCGGCCTCGAGCATGGCGTCGACGAGCGCGGTGCGTGCGTCGCGGCCCTGGGTGATGACCTGCTGGCGCTCGACGACCTCGCGCAGCTGCGCCTTGAACTCGTCGATGGTGTCGAACTCGCTCGCGATCTGAGCGAAGTCGTCGTCGGCCTCGGGGAGCTCGCGCTCCTTGACGGCGGTCAGGGTGACGGTGACCTCGGCGTCCTCGCCCTCGTGCTCGCCACCGAGCAGCGGCGAGGTGAAGGTGGTGGTCTCACCGGCGGTGAGGGAGTCGAGTGCCTCGTCGATGCCGGTGAGCAGCTCGCCCGAACCGATCTCGTAGGAGACGCCGCTCGCGCGGTCGACCTCGGCGTCGTTGATCTTGGCGACCAGGTCGAGCTGGGCGAAGTCGCCCGTCTTGGCCGGGCGGTCGACGGTCACGAGCGTGCCGAAGCGTGCCCGGATGCGGTCGAGCTCGCCCTGGACGTCGGCTTCGCCGGCTTCCTGGGCGTCGACGGTGAGCTTGAGGCCCTCGTAGTCGGGAAGCGTGATCTCGGGACGGACGTCGACCTCGATGTTCACGAGCAGGTCGCCGGAGAAGTCCTTCTCGTTCGGCCACTCGACGATGTCGGCCTGCGGGCGGCCGAGCGGACGGAGTTCGTTCTCCTCGAGTGCCTTGCGGAAGAAGCCGTCGAGGCCCTCGTTGACGGCGTGCTCGATCACGGCGCCCTTGCCGACGCGCTGGTCGATGATCGCCGGTGGCACCTTGCCCTTACGGAAGCCGGGGACGTTGATGTCCTCGGCGATGTGTCCGTAGGCGTGGGTGATGCTCGGCTTGAGCTCCTCGGGCGTCACCGCGATGGCGAGCTTGACGCGAGTGGGGCTCAGCTTCTCGACCGTGGTCTTCACGTGATTACTTCTCCTGTGTCGGGGATTCTGCCTCAGTTGAGGACGCAAAACGGAGTCGGGGCGACAGGATTCGAACCTGCGACCTCCCGGTCCCAAACCGGGCGCTCTACCAAGCTGAGCTACGCCCCGGATCGGCGACAATCCGGCCAGCCGGCCCGACCGACGAGCGGTGGGCGAAATGGCCTCGGTCAGTCTAGCCCAGAATCTGTGCGGCCCCTGTGCGGTTTCCGGGGCGGAACCGGCCTCGGCACACGTGGCTGCACGGATGGGCGCTCGGGATGCAGTAGCATTGCCGGGTGAGTTCGTCGCAGTGCGGCGCCTCGGGGATGTAGCTCAATGGTAGAGCCTCAGTCTTCCAAACTGATTACGCGGGTTCGATTCCCGTCATCCCCTCTCGATCCATCAGAACCAGGTGGCGCCGCGAGAGCAGGCGCGACGGTTCGGTCATCGCGCAGGGACTTCCTGACGTCGCACCCTTCGACAGGCCCAGAGCGCGAAGCGTCCCGAGCGCCCCTCTCCCGGTCGCTGAGCCTGTCGAGGTGCCCACGAGGACGCCTCATCGTTCCGGGCACACCTCTCCCGCTCGCTGAGTGCGTCCTCCCGGTCACTGAGCCTGTCGAAGTGCCCACGAGGACGCCTTGTCGTTCGGAGGTCAGAACGGCGCCGGGTCCGGTTCCGTTCGATGGCGTTTCCCGTCTGGCGTTGTCCAGTCGAGGACCCCGCCGGGACCGTGCTCGAGGTTCCATCCGGGCAGGTGTTTCATCCGGTGGTGATGTCGACACAGGCAGGCGAGATTCCCGAAATCCGTGGTGCCGCCGTCTTCCCACGCGACGGAATGGTCGAGGTCGCAAGCCCTGGCGCGTCTGCCGCAGCCTGGTGCGCGACAGGTGCCGTCCCGGAGGCGCACTGCCCGTTGCAGGTCGGCCGGCACTCGGTACTGGTTCCGCCCGACGGACAGCACGGATCCCGTTTCCGGCTGAACCAGGATCCGGGTGAAGCTCGGAGCGTTCACAGCGATACGCGCCGCGGTCTCCGGGTCGATGGGACCATACCCGTCGAGCATGGCCGGGGCATCGCTCACACCGGCCATGCTCAGCGCCGGCACGGTGATCTGCACGGTCGGCTTGATGTGCTCCTGCACCTCGATCGGGTGCGGGAGCACCGGGTTCGATACGACGTCTTCCGGGGTCACACCGGTGAGGGCGAGGGCCGCGAGTGCGTCGGCCTGGAGTTGTCCGCAGGTGCGGGTGTCACCGGCCTGGCGCGATTCCGCCGCTGCCGTCTCGACCCGCTCGATGATGCCTTGCGCGATCGGCGCCGTCGTGAAGAGGTGCACCCACGCCATGCCGTCGGCGGCGGGTTCGGACTCGACCCGGCGGTCCGCCTCCGAACGGGTTGCGCGTGCGGTGATCGATTCCGGGTGGAGGCGCTCGCGCAGGACGCGGGCGCGCTTCCGGAGGTACGCATTGGTGGATTGTTCTGCGACCGGCAGGACTTCCGCGAGGAACACCGCTCGCCCTGCGGTCGGCACATCACTGAGTTGATCGAGGATCGTCTGCGCGTGCCGCGCCGAGATGCGCCCCGCCTCGAGCGACGCCAGCACCGCTGGGGCGTCGTTCACGAGGCGCTCGGCGTCGTTCGTCGCCCGCTGCACCGTCTGCTCGGGCGTGCGGGTCGCCATCGCGAGGGCCGCGCAGGTGGATCCGCGTGAGAGTGCCTGACGCTCCGCCGGCGGGAAGATCGCCGGGACCGTGGCGTCGGCGAAGGCGTCCGCGTAGGCAGCGGAACGGGCCAGCAGTCGGGCCTCCTCGGCGTCCAGCTTGGCGCGACGCCGCTGGATGTCCGCGTACTGGTCCGAGAACTCCGCGAGCTGCGCGGCGTACTCGTCGCCGACGCGGGTCGCGGTGATGGTGGTCTCGGTCATGGGACAAGTCCACCATGGACCACTGACATTCCAGATGCTGAGTCGCATCGGTTGTGGACGTTGCTCGTGTGCCCTTCGACAGGCTCAGGGACCGGGAGGAGGAGCGCCGGTTCTCCGCGTGCCCTTCGACAAGCTCAGGGACCGGAGGAGGTTCCTCAGGGACCGGAGGTGGTCATCGGGGTCGGGAGGGAGACCACCGGAGCGGGGAGGTCGCTCGTGTGCCGTTCGAGGGGTCGAAGCGCGGGGAGGACGGAGCACGGGATGCGCGACGGCCTAGGCTGAGCGCATGCGACTCGACGCGATCTGGCCCCACATCTGGACAGTGGCCGGCGCGCTCGTCTTCTTCGTCGGGGTGTACGCGCTCGCGACCGGACGACTCGGCGTCGGCCTCATCTGCATGATCGGCTGCGTCGTCTGCCTCTCTGGCTCGCTCGCCGCGCAGCGTCGCCTCAAGAAGCGCGACGCACGCCGCCGCTAATCCTCGTCGACGGCTGCGGCGTGTACCGCTCTGAGCGCGACGTAGTGCGCTGCGTTCTGCCGGATCGCCTCCTGCTCGTCGGCCGTCAACTCTCGCCGCACCTTGGCCGGGACCCCCGCGACGAGCGAACCGGGCGGCACGATCATGCCCTCGAGGACCACGGCTCCCCCGGCGATGAGCGACCCGGCGCCGATCACGGCACCACTCAGGACCACGGAACCCATGCCGATGAGGCAGTCGTCCTCGACGGTGCAACCGTGGACGACCGCGTTGTGTCCGACGGAGACGTTACGTCCGATGACCGTCGGGTGGCCGCTGTCCGTGTGCACGGCGACCCCGTCCTGGATGTTGGACCCGGCGCCGAGCGTGATGGAGTCGGAGTCCGCACGCAGGACGGCGTTGTACCAGACGCTCGAATCCGCGGCGAGCGTGACGGCCCCCACCAGCACGGATCCCGGCGCCGTGTAGGCACTCGGATCGATGTGGGGCGAGCGTCCGTCTGAGAGTTTCCTGACCGTACCGTGCAGCGTCATACCGGCCACGCTATCGCAGGCGGCCCCGACGGACGGGAACCCGCGTCGTTCCGGGGTGAATCGCCGGTACGGTCAGGCTTTCCTTGCTGAGTGCACCCTTCGTAAGCCGAGCCTCGACTTCCTTGCGGAATGTCTGCGGCTGAGTACCGTTGCATTCAAGCAGACCGACGAATCCGTCCGACCAGGGCCTCACTCGTCAACGAAGGGGAAACACCATGACCGACATCACCACCTCCATTCCGCAGGCCGTCGCCAACCCGGACGTCGCAGCAGGCACCGCGCAGTTCCTCAGCCCCGTCGTCGTCGACCTCACCGCCATCGTCGTCAACGGCAAGCAGGCCCACTGGCACGTGCGCGGTGCGAACTTCATCGGCGTCCACGAACTGCTCGACGACATCGTCGACCACGCGCAGGAGTGGGCCGACCTCGCCGCAGAGCGCATCGTCGCCCTCGGCCTCCCGGTCGACGCGCGCCTCAGCACCGTCGCCGCCAAGACCAGCACGCCTGAGCTGAGCGAGGGCTTCCAGCAGTCCGACCGCACCATCGCCGAGGTCATCGCCCTGATCGACGCAGCTTCCGCCTCGGTCAACACCGCGGTCGACGAGCTCGACGAGCTCGACCAGACCAGCCAGGACGTCGCGATCGAGATCGCCCGCGGCCTCGACAAGGACCGCTGGTTCCTCTTCGCCCACCTCAGCCGCTAGCAACCGGGCGGATCACCCGCAGCATCACCGCCGAAGGGGCAGTCGATCGTGGCTGCCCCTTCGTCGTGTTCCCGCGGACCGAGCAGCGTCACGCCCCCGGGCCGGGCCTCACGGCCGCCGTCAGGCGCCCACCCAGCATCGTCGCCAGGACCGGCATGGTGCGCAGGGCCTCCGGTGCGCAGGAGAACGGGTCGAACCCCACGACGACGAGGTCGGCGGGGCGGCCGACGGCCACCACGTCGTCGTCTCCTCTGGTCGACGCCGCCAGCGCCTCCTCGACCGTGATGGCCTGCTCGCCGTGCCAGGCCTCGCGTCCATCGCGGCTGCGCGTCACAGCGGCGGCGATGGAGACCCACGGGTCGAGCGGAGCGACCGGGGCGTCGGAACCGAGTCGGAGCGTGGCACCGGCGTCGAGGAGGCTGCGGAGCACGAAGGCACGGTCGGTGCGCCCGGCCCAGTGGACCTCGGCGATGTCCCGATCGTCCATCGCGTGTTCCGGCTGGACGCTCGCAGCCGTCCCGGTCCGCGCGAACCGCTCGAGGTCGGACGCCCGGAGCAGCTGCGCGTGCTCGATCGTGCCCCTCGCGCCGGTCGTCTCGATCGCGTCGAGCGCCAGGGTGTTCGCTCGGTCGCCGATGGCGTGCACCGCGCAGTGGAGGCCGTTGGCGGTCGCAAGGGTGAGCAATGCGGTGAGTCGCTCCGGCGGGACGTTGAGCATCCCGTGCGCATCGGTTCCAGGAGCCGAACCCGGATAGGGCGCGTCGCAGCAGGCCGTCCGGGTGTTGAGGGATCCGTCGGTGATGACCTTGAACGGGCCGACCTGCACCAAACCGTCCGTTCCGGCGAGCACTCCCCCGGTCACGAGCCCGGCGTCGATCGCGCGCTCGAGGTGCTCGGCGTACACACCGAAGGAGATGCGGAGCGCGCGAGTCCCGTTCCCGACCCGACGGATCCAGTCCGCGGCGTTCCAGCGCATCTCCAGATCGACGACACCGACGACGCCGCGGGATGCCGCCTGGTCGGCTGCGGCGTCGACCCAGCGGTCGGAGAGCTCGTCGGCGACCTGGTCGAGCTGCTTGAGAACGGCGAACGACTCCTCCTCCCGCAACAGGCCGGTGGGATGGTCGGCGAAGCCCGTGGCCCGGAGCGCCGCGCTGTTCAGCCAGCAGCAGTGGAGGTCGGCGCTGACCAGCACGACCTCGCGGTCCGGTGCGATCGCGTCGAGCAGGGCGAACGTCGGAGTGTCCGGCCAGAGGGCGTCCCGGAACCTCGCGCCCTCGACCCAGCCGTCACCGTCGGCCTCCTGAGCGATCCGCTCGGCGACCAACTCGACCGCCTCGGCGGCGGATGCGGCCGAGGACAGGTCCACGCGCCTGGCTGTGCGCGCCCACTGGGTGAAGTGCACGTGGTGGTCCCAGAGCCCCGGCAGCAGGAAGCCACCACCACCGTCCAACACCCCCGGGTCGGAGCTGAGCAGGACCTCGGGGTCGGCGGGTCGGATCGCCACGATCGAGCCGCCCTCCAGCAGGACGTCGACCCGTTCGGCATCGGACGAGCCTCCGCGGCGCGGTCCGGACAGGTGGACGTCGGCGATCGTCGTGACGAGGTCGCCGACGGGTCCAGGGCGGTGCTCGGTCATCACATCGGTCCTCGTCGGTTCGGCAGGCGGGTTCGGTTCAGCGCTGACAGTTCGGGCACCAGTACAGCTTGCGGGCGCCCATCTCCTCGAGGAGGATGTTCGTCCCGCAGACCCGGCACGGCAGTCCCTCCCGCTTGTAGACCCAGTGGCGATCGGCGCGGTTGGCCATCGCGAGGCGGTAGTCGGCCGCCGACAGGTCGTCCATCGTCATCATCTGCCCGGTCTCGACCCCGATCGCGAGCAAGCGCGTCCAGTCGAGCCAGATCTCGCGGAGCGTCTCGACGGGGACCGTCTTCCCGGTGCGGTGCGGATCGAGACGGGCGCGGAACAGCAGTTCGGCGCGGTAGACGTTGCCGATCCCGCTGATGATCTGCTGATCCATGAGGAGCAGGCCGATCGGGGAACCCTTGCGGTGTGCACGCGACACGAACCGTTCCCCCGCCTCCGCGCTCGGGTCGAGCAGTGGATCCGGTCCGAGCCGACCGATGACGGCCTGCACCCCGGCGGCGTCGATCACCTCGCAGGCGGTCGGCCCGCGGAGGTCCGCCACGGTCGTCTCGGTCAACAGCCGCACGCGCACCTGACCCACCGGTTCAGGTGGGAACCGCTCGTCGATCTCGGCGAGTGGACTCGACTGCTCGGACATCCGGACCCTGGCCCGGCGCGGTGCACCGATGCTGTGCAGGGAGTTCTCCCCGTCCGCATCGTGGATCGGCGCATCGTCGTCGTCGAGCACCGTGCCGCGCTGGTTCGTCTGCCCCATGCGGCCGTTCGAGGCGGCGATGGTCGGGTCCGACCGGATCTCACCGGCGAAGTCCCACGCGCCGTACAGACCGAGGTGCACGCGCAACCACAGTCCGTCGTCGAACTCGAGGAACATCTGCTTGCCCACGGCCTTGGCGTCGGTGACCGTCCGGCCGTCGAGCACGGCGGCACCCTCGGCGAAGCGCCCCTGGGGAGACGACACGGAGACCCGGTGGCCGACGAAGTTCTGAGCGAACTGTCGGGCGATGCGATGGACTGAGTGCCCCTCGGGCATGGTGACTCCTCACTCGGTGGGCGACGCGATCCGGCGCGCCGCGCGGTGGCGGTGGAGGACGCGTCAGGCGTCGACGTGCTTGCCGGCGATGGTGCCGGTCGCCTCGAACTCGGCGAGTTGAGCGATCCGGCGGGCGTGACGTTCCTCGAGGCTGAACGGCTCGGCGATGAACGCGTCGATGAACGACACCGCCTCGTCGGTGCTGTGCTGACGCGCACCGATCGAGATGACGTTGGCGTCGTTGTGCTGCCGAGCCAGCTGCGCCGTGCTGAGGTTCCAGACGAGCGCCGCGCGGACACCGACGACCTTGTTCGCTGCGATCTGCTCGCCGTTGCCCGAGCCGCCGAACACCACGCCGAGGGCGTCCACACCGGCCTGCTGGTCGCGCACGACGGCCTTCGCCGCGTTGATGCAGAACGCCGGGTAGTCGTCCAACGCGTCGTACTCGGCCGGGCCGTGGTCGACGACGTCGTGACCGGCTGCGCGCAGGTGGTCCTGCAGGAACTGACTGAGCTCGAGACCGGCGTGATCGGTGGCGATGTGGATGCGCATGTGGAAAGTCTAGGGTTCCGGGCGCCGGCGTCGCGTCAGTCGAAGATCGGGTCCGCCGTCCGGCTGCGCTTCAGCTCGAAGAAGCCCGGGTAGGCGGCAGCGGCGACGACACCGTCCCACAGTGTGAGCGCCTGCTCGCCCTTCGGCGCCGGCGAGATGACGGGTCCGAAGAACGCCACGTCGTCGATCGCGATGACGGGGGTGCCGACGTCCTGGCCGACCCGGCCGATGCCGTCGAAGTGGCTCTCGCGCATGGGCCCGTCGTAGGCGTCCGTCGTCGACGCTTCGGCGAGCGCCGCCGGGAGCCCGGTCTCGGCGAGTGCCTCGGCGATCACGGCGTCGACGTCCTCCGCGCGTCCGCCGGGATGGATCCGCGTCCCGAGCGCGTCGTAGAGCGGCTTGACGACCGCGTGTCCGTGTTCGGCTGCCGCAGCGGCGACGAGCCGCGTGTATCGGAGCGCCCGGGGGAAGAAGGCCCGGTAGTCGTCGCTGACGTCCTGGTCCTCGTTGAGGACGGCGAGGCTCATGATGTGCCAGTGGACGTCGAGGTTCCGGGCTTCGGTGACCTCGTCGACCCAGCGCGAGGTCATCCAGGCCCACGGGCAGGAGGGGTCGAACCAGAAGTCGACGCGGGTGTTGTCTGCAGCGGAAGTCGTCATGCCGTCACCCTACGCGCCGATCCCCGTCGACTCCCCCGAAACGGACGGACGGCGGGTCTAGGCTGGTTGACCGTGCCGCGGTCGTCACGAGCGACCACGTGCAGTTCACACGTCACGTGTCCATCAACACCAGGGAGCAGTTGTGCCAGGAGAGAACCTCACCCGAGTCGAAGCCCAGGAGCGCAGGGCGCTCGTCGACACGTCGAGCTACGAGGTCGTGCTCGACCTCACGACCGGTCCCGAGGTGTTCCGCAGCACCACGACGGTCCGCTTCACCGGTGAACCGGGCGCCTCGACCTTCATCGACGCCATGACGCGCACCGTCCACTCGGTCACCCTGAACGGCGTCGAGCTCGACCCGTCGACCGTCTCCGACGGCGTGCGCATCCAGCTCGACGGCCTCGCTGCGGAGAACGTGCTCGTCGTCGACGCTGACGCCGAGTACACCAACACCGGAGAGGGCCTCCACCGCTTCGTCGACCCCGTCGACGGCGAGGTGTACCTGTACAGCCAGTTCGAGGTGCCGGACTCCCGTCGGGTGTTCGCGGTGTTCGAGCAGCCCGATCTGAAGGCGACGTTCACCTTCACGATCACGGCGCCCGCGGCCTGGCAGGTCGTCAGTAACTCCCCCACGCCCGAGCCGGTACCGGCGCACGACGGCGCGGCGACCTGGAGCTTCGCACCCACGCAGCGCATCTCCTCCTACATCACCGCGATCGTGGCCGGCCCGTACGACGTGGTGCGCAGCGAGCTCACCTCGAGCGACGGCCGGACCATCCCGCTGGGCGTCTTCGCGCGGAAGAGCCTGGCAGAGTACCTCGACGCCGACTACATCTTCGAGAAGACGCGTCAGGGCTTCGCGTACTACGAGGAGAAGTTCGCGTACCCCTACCCGTTCGAGAAGTATGACCAGCTCTTCGTCCCCGAGTTCAACGCGGGCGCGATGGAGAACGCCGGCGCGGTGACCTTCACCGAGACCTACGTGTTCCGCTCGAAGGTGACCGACGCGATCAAGGAGCGCCGGGTCGTCACGATCCTGCACGAGCTCGCCCACATGTGGTTCGGCGACCTCGTCACCATGAAGTGGTGGAACGACCTGTGGTTGAACGAGTCGTTCGCCGAATGGGCTTCGACGATCGCCACCGCAGAGGCCACCGAGTGGACCGAGGCGTGGACGACGTTCAACGCGATGGAGAAGACCTGGGCCTACCGCCAGGACCAGCTGCCGTCGACGCACCCCATCGTCGCGACCATCAACGACCTCGAGGACGTCCAGGTCAACTTCGACGGCATCACCTACGCCAAGGGCGGCTCCGTCCTGAAGCAGCTCGCCGCCTGGGTGGGCATCGAGGCGTTCTTCGCCGGCGTGGGCAACTACTTCCGCAAGCACGAGTTCGGCAACACGGTGCTCGACGACCTGCTCGTCGAGCTCGAGGCGACGAGCGGCCGCGACCTCCGCGAGTGGTCGAAGCTGTGGCTGGAGACCGCCGGGGTCGGGACGTTGAGCCCGGAGTTCACGGTCGACGCCGACGGCGCGTTCACCGCGTTCGCCGTCCGTCAGACGGTCCCCGCGGACTACGACACGCTGCGTCCGCACCGCCTCGCCATCGGCCTGTACCGGCTGCAGGACGGCAAGCTCGTCCGCACCCGACGCGTCGAACTCGACGTCGACGGGGCGCTCACCGAGGTGCCGGAGCTCGTCGGTGAGACGCAGCCCGACCTGGTGCTGCTGAACGACGACGACCTCGCCTACGCGAAGATCCGCCTCGACGAGCGGTCGCTCGCGACGGCGATCGGCCACCTCGCTTCGATCGAGGACCCGCTCGCACGCTCGCTGGTCTGGGGCGCCGCCTGGGACGCGACCCGCGACGCCGAGTCGAGCGCCTCCGACTACGTGGAGCTCGTCCTCGGGAACATCGCCACGGAGACCGAGTCGACGACCCTGCGCACGACGCTCGGCCAGCTCGGTCTGGCCGCGCGCAACTACGTCGCTCCGGAACGCCGCCTGGCGACCATCTCCCGGGTCGGCGACGCGCTCTGGACGCTCGCCCAGGAGGCTGAGGCCGGCTCGGACGCGCAGTTCCAGTTCGTGAAGTTCTTCGCCGCCCTCGCCTCGACCCCCGAGCACGGCGAGCACCTGCGTGCGCTGCGCGACGGCTCCGCGGCACTCCCGGGCCTGGAGATCGACACCGACCTCCGGTGGGAGCTCCTCGAGGGCCTGGTCCTCCTCGGTCTCGCGGACGGTTCGGACATCGATGCGGCGCTCGCCGAGGACAACACGGCGAACGGTGCGCAGGCGGCCGCTCGTGCACGGGCGACGATCCCCACCGTCGAGGGCAAGCGCGCAGCGTTCGACTCGGTCGTGGAGCACGACGACCAGCCGAACGCGATCGTCCGGAACGTCGGTCTCGGGTTCGGACATGTCATCGATCCGGCCGTCCTGCAGCCGCTCGTCGAGCCCTACTTCGCCGCGCTCACCTCGGTCTGGGAGTCGCGCAGCTACAAGATCGCCGAGTACATCGTCGAGGGGCTCTACCCGGCGGCGCTCGCCTCCACCGAGCTCCGCGACCGCACCCGCGCGTGGCTGGAAGCCAACGCCGATGTCCCGGCACTCCGACGCATGCTCGTCGAAGCCCTCGCCGGGGTCGAGCGGGCACTCGCGGCACAGGCACGGGACGCCGCTTGATCCATTCGGCCGGATAGCACTCCGGTACCAGGATCCTCTGGCGAGAACCCCTCCACGGCACGACCCGCTGTGGAGGGGTTCTCCGTATCCTGGAGGGATGCGCCGACCGGTGAACGACGACCGACCCTCAGGGTCGTCCTCGTCGTGACCGCTCGGAAGCCCTCCTCCGCCCCGGACCGGGCCGCGACGGAGGCCGCACTGATGCTCCCGCGCCCGCCCGGGGTCGTCCGACGCTGGTGGTCGAGGCATCCGTGGACCGCCGACTCGCTCATCGCCGCCGGGTACCTCCTCGTCGCCCTCTCGGTCAGCACCGTCGAGTGGTTCGACGTCGACCTGGCGGCCCAGCCCGGTCGCATCGCCCTCGCCGTCGCGATCGTGGGCGTCACGACGCTCGCCGTCCTGCTCAGGCGACGGCGTCCGCTCGCGATGGCCGTGCTCGTCATCGTCGTCGGGCTCGTCTCGGTCGCGCAGACGGTGGGCGTCGACGCGTTCGCGGTGCCGATCCTGCTGTACTCCGTGGCCGTGTACCGGACCGTCGCACTGGGCTGGCAGGCCTTCGCCGCCGCCGCGGTCGTCGCCGTCCTCGCCCCCTTCCTGCCCTGGGCCGCGCCACACGCACCGGGAGAGCCGCAGCAGACCATCATCTCGGTCGTCCTCTTCGCGCTCTTCGGGCTGCTGATCGGGATCAACGTCGGCAATCGCAAGCGGTACGTCGAAGCCCTCGTCGATCGGGCGGCACAGCTGGCCCGCGAGCGCGACCAGCAGGCCCAGCTCGCCGCCGTCGCCGAGCGGACCCGCATCGCCCGCGAGATGCACGACATCG
Source organism: Plantibacter sp. MCCC 1A11337 (assembly GCF_013349365.1). Lineage (NCBI taxonomy): Bacteria > Bacillati > Actinomycetota > Actinomycetes > Micrococcales > Microbacteriaceae > Plantibacter > Plantibacter sp. MCCC 1A11337. The sequence goes on from NZ_JABJWX010000001.1 coordinate 558,595, forward strand.
TCTCCCACAGTCTCACCGTCATCGTCGCGCTGAGCGAGGGGGCCCTGGCGACGAAGGACCCGACGGCGTCCCGATCCGCCATGACCGCTGTCACCGACGCCGCCCGGAGCTCCCTCGTCGACATGCGACGCATGCTGGGGGTCCTCCGTGAGACCGGCAGCGCGCCCCTCGCTCCGCAACCCGACGCCGCGTCGATCCCCGCGCTCGTCGAGACCTTCCGCGGACTCGGCCTGCCGGTCGCACTCACCGCCTCCGGGCCGTCGACGGACGACCCGTCGATCCTGCTCGCCGTGCACCGCATCACGCAGGAGGCCCTCACGAACGCGCTGCGGTACGCGGAGCGGCCGAAGCGCGTCGACGTCGTCATCACCACCGACGACGAGCACCTCGAGCTCATCGTCGAGAACGACGGGTCCATTCCGGACGCGCCGTCGCTCGGCGCCGGCCAGGGCTTGCTGGGCCTCCGCGAACGCGTCGCGTTCCAAGGGGGTCGGGTCACTGCCGGGGCCGTCGGCGATCGACTGTGGCGCGTCCATGCCGTCCTGCCACTGGAACCACGTCCGACGAGAACGTCTCCGCCGACCACCGAACCACGAGGAACCACACCATGACCGATCCCGTCCGCATCCTGCTCGTCGACGACCAACAGCTCATCCGGCTCGGATTCGGTCTCGTGCTCGGCGCGGAGGACGATCTGGACGTGGTCGGTGAGGCTTCGAACGGCGCCGAGGCGATCCACCTCGCCGCCACCCTGCGGCCCGACGTGATCCTCATGGACGTCCGGATGCCGGGACTCGACGGGATCGAGGCGACCAGGAGGATCGTCGCCGCGAACCCCGACAGCCGCATCATCATCCTGACGACCTTCGACCTCGACGAGTACGCCTTCGGAGCGCTGCGGGCCGGCGCGAGCGGCTTCCTCCTGAAGGACGCCCTGCCGAACGAGCTGACGTCCGCGATCCGTGCGGTCCACGCCGGCGACGCCGCCGTCTCGACCCGCATCACGAAACGGATGCTCGAACTCTTCGCGACGGCCCTCCCCGGCACGCCCGCGGCCGCCGAGGACGGCTCGGCCGCAGAACTCGCCGAGCTGACACCGCGGGAGCACGACATCCTCGTCGCCATGGCGGAGGGGCTGAGCAACGCGGAGATCGCCGCCCACTTCGTCCTCTCCGAGTCGACGGTGAAGACACACGTCGGTCGCGTGCTCATGAAGCTGCAGCTGCGCGACCGCGTGCAGGCCGTCATCTTCGCCTACAAGCACGGACTCGTGCGTCCATGACCGTCCACGCAGGCACCGTCCGGCTCGCACTCGGGCGGCTCACACGGTTCACTCCGGGTCGCTCGATACACTGGGCCCCATATGAACTGGGATGAGATCTGGCCTGACGTGACCGCCTTCCTCTGGACGGCGGGGTGGAAGATCATCGGCGTGGTGATCGTGATCGGCCTGGCGTTCGCCGCCGCATGGGTGCTCCGATTCGTCATCCGACGCGTCGTCGGCCGCATCGTGAGTGGCGTCAAGAAGAGCGCCGACGTCACCGACACACAATCGCTGCTCGCCTCGCCGCTTGCCGCCGTCCGACTCGTCCAACGCACACGGACCCTCGGCACCGTGCTCAGCAACATCGTCAACGTCACCATCGTCATCGTCGCGGCCATCCTCGTCGTCAACGTCATCGACTCGAGCATCATCGGCTCCTTCGCCCTGCTGACGGCAGCGGTCGGTGCCGGTCTCGGTTTCGGCGCGCAGAACATCGTCAAGGACATCCTCAACGGCCTGTTCATGGTGGTCGAGGACCAACTGGGCGTGGGCGACGTGGTCGATCTCGGGCCCGCCACCGGCGTCGTCGAGACCGTCGGTATCCGGATCACCCAGGTACGCGACGTCAACGGCACGCTCTGGTTCGTCCGCAACGGCGAGATCCTGCGGGTCGGCAACATGTCGCAGGGCTGGTCGCGGGTCATCATCGACCTGGCGATCCCGTACGACACCGACGTCGAGGCCGTCCAGGAGCGCATGCTCGACACGGCGAACGAACTCGCCCACGACCCCAAGTGGCGCTCCCGCATCCTCGAGAAGCCCGAGCTGTGGGGTCTCGAGTCGATCTCGGGCGACGCCCTCGTCATCCGCCTGGTCATCAAGACGCGCACGAGTGCCAAGGACGACGTGGCTCGCGAACTGCGGATGCGGTTGAAGCGGGCCGTCGACGAGATGGACGTCAAGCTGCCGTCGCTCAACAGCATCGTCCTCTCGGGCTTCGAGGGTGCCGCAAGTGTGACCGGTTCGCGTCCCCCGCGCACCCACCCGACCACGGTGGTCCCGCCACGGGCGCCGAAGACCAAGCGACCCCCGAGAGGGCAGCAGTGACCGACTCCCAGGCACCAGGCACGTCCTTCTACGAGCAGGTCGGCGGGCACGCCACCTTCAAGGCCCTCGTCGACGAGTTCTACCGCGGCGTGGCCGGCGACCCCGTCCTGAAACCGATGTACCCCGAGGAGGACCTCGGTCCGGCGGCCGACCGGCTGATGCTCTTCCTCGAGCAGTACTGGGGCGGGCCCGGCACCTACAGCGCCGAACGCGGCCATCCGCGTCTCCGGCTGCGGCACCAGCCCTTCCACGTGAACCCCGACGCTCGCGACCGCTGGCTGCTGCACATGCGCGCCGCCGTCGACAGCCTCGACCTCGCGCCGGTGCACGAGGCGACGCTCTGGGACTACCTCGAGCGGGCAGCCCACGCCATGGTCAACACCTTCGACGAGGATCCAGGGGCACCGCGCCGCAGTCTCCTCTGATTCCGGCCGCGCGGTCGTAGGATCGGACGCACGTCCGCGCCGAAGGAGTCAACAGATGCCAGCAGCCGTCCCTCCCCATCCGTCCGCCGATCGGACCGAGGCCGACGCGATCGTGATCGGCAGCGGGCTGGCCGGGCTCGTCGCCGCCGCAGAGCTCATCGACGCCGGCAAGCGGGTCATCCTGCTCGAACAGGAGCCGGAGTCGAACCTCGGTGGCCAGGCGCACTGGTCGTTCGGCGGCCTGTTCCTGGTCGACTCCCCCGAGCAGCGCCACCTCGGCGTTCGTGATTCGCTCGAGCTCGCGACCCAGGACTGGTTTGGCGCAGCAGCGTTCGACCGTCCCGAGGACCACTGGCCCAAGCGCTGGGCAGAGGCGTACCTCGATTTCGCCGCGGGCGAGAAGCGCGCCTGGCTCCACGACCAGGGCGTGCGGTTCTTCCCGGTCGTCGGCTGGGCGGAACGGGGCGGTTACGGCGCCATCGGCCACGGCAACTCCGTTCCCCGCTTCCACATCACCTGGGGCACCGGACCCGGTGTCGTCGCGCCCTTCGTCCGACGGGTGAGCGCCGGCGTCGAGGACGGCACGGTGTCGGCGCATTTCCGGCACCGCGTGGACGAGCTGCTCACCGAGGACGGCGCGGTCGTCGGCGTGCGCGGCTCCGTGCTCGCCCCGTCGCATGCCGAGCGCGGGGCTCCGAGCTCACGCGACGTCGTCGGCGAGTTCTCGTGCAGGGCGCCCGCGGTGCTCGTCGCGAGCGGTGGCATCGGAGGGAACCACGACCTCGTCCGCGAACAGTGGCCGGCCCGGCTCGGGACGCCGCCGACGACCATGCTCTCCGGTGTCCCCGCGCACGTCGACGGACGCATGCTGGCGATCAGCGAGCGCGCGGGCGGGCATCTCATCAACGGCGACCGGATGTGGCACTACGTCGAAGGCATCACCAACTGGGATCCGATCTGGCCGCAGCACGGCATCAGGATCCTGCCGGGGCCGTCGTCGCTCTGGTTCGACGCGACCGGGAAGCGGCTCCCGGTGCCGCTCTTCCCGGGCTTCGACACGCTCGGTACCCTCGCGCACCTGCGTGCCACCGGCCACGACCACAGCTGGTTCGTCCTGACCCAGCGGATCATCGAGAAGGAGTTCGCGCTGTCGGGGAGCGAGCAGAACCCCGACCTCACCGGGAAGGATCTCGGGCTGCTCGCGAAGCGCATCGGTCCGGGAGCGCCCGGCCCCGTCGAGGCGTTCAAGGAACACGGCGCTGACTTCGTCGTCGCAGACACGCTCACCGAGCTGGTCGCCGGCATGCAGGAGCTGAGCCCGGAGACGCCCATCGATGCGGCGAACGTCGTCGCCGAGGTGGAGGCCCGCGATCGCGAGATCGACAACCCGTTCACGAAGGACCTGCAGATCACGGCGCTCCGTGGTGCCCGCTCCTACCGGGGCGACAAACTCATCCGCGTCGCCGCACCGCACCGGCTCCTCGATCCGAAGGCCGGACCGCTCATCGCGGTGAAGCTGCATGTGCTGACCCGCAAGAGCCTCGGTGGGCTCGAGACCGACCTCGCGAGCCGGGTCCTCGGTCCCGACGGGAACCCGGTGCCCGGTCTCTACGCCGCCGGTGAGGCGGCCGGCTTCGGCGGTGGAGGGATCCACGGCTATCGCGCGCTCGAGGGGACCTTCCTCGGCGGCTGTCTGTTCAGCGGTCGGACCGCCGGCCGCGCGATGGCCGCCGGCTGAGGATCAGGACACGGCACCTGCGAGCACATGCCCGCGTCGGGTGCTCAAGCGGACCCATCCGCCTGAGCGGAAGACGGCCGCACGCTCCGGCTCGGCGATGAAGCCGAGGCCCACCGCGGCGAACGCGGCACCGGTCGGGAGTCCGTGGCCGTCGCCGAGGGGCCGGGACCAGACCTGCGACCGCACCTTCTGGACGATCTGATCGCCCACCGCTGTGGGGAGCGTCTCGGCGATCTCCGAGGCCCCCGTCCTGGCGACGAGTTCGAGCTCGATGGTGTCCACGTCGCCCGCGCGTACCCAGCCGCCACGCGGCGGTGCCTGTCCGACCCACGGAGCCGTCCTCGTGGACGGCGGCAGCTCGAGCGGCACGGTCTCGCGGGCATCCGCGACCAGGTCCTCGGCAGCGACGCCGCCGAGCGTGCGGACGATGCGGTCGATGAGTTCACGCGGGGTCGCGAGCACGTCGGACGTGGCGGGTTCGGCGAGTGCGAAGGTGCGCATCCCGATGATCGTCGGACTCCGGTCGAGCAGCCCCTGCGGGTGCAGCACCGGAGCGGAGACCGCCAGGACGTCTCCGGCGGCCAGGAGTCGCACACCGGAGTCGTCGATCCGGGCGGCGCGTGCAAGGAAGGTGCGGAGGTCGGCGAGCGAGGTGGCGTCGAGGAGCTGCAAGGTGGTGGACATCTCCTCTCAATCTACGCCACCGCCGTGTACGCTCCGGCACCGCGTCCACAGGGCCTGGATAGACTCGGCGGGTCGGGTCGGGCATCGACGACCGAGCCTCGACCCCCGGATGAAAGGCGTGTTCGCGTGAAGGAACCGATCCACTCCCTGTTGACCGCTCTGGACCTCAGCGCTCCCGGTGTCCGGACCGACGAGGACATCTTCACCGGTCCGTCGCAATGGATGCCACAGGGGCGGGTCTTCGGTGGTCAGGTGCTCGCCCAGTCCGTCGTCGCCGCGACCCGGACCGTCGACGCCGAGCGCATCATCCACTCGATGCACGGGTACTTCCTCCGACCGGGCGATGTCGACCTGCCGATCACCTTCGCGGTCGACCGCATCCACGACGGACGCTCGTTCGCCACCAGGCGCACCCAGGCCTACCAGAACGGGGTGCCGATCCTCTCGATGATCGCGTCCTTCCAGACCCAGGACGAGGGCCCGGAGCATCAGATCGAGCTGCCCGACGGGATCCCCGACCCGGAGACGCTCCCGTCAGCCGCCGAGCTCCTCAGCGGGATCGACCACCCGGCCGCCGAGGCGTGGGCGACGGGACGCCCCTTCGACCTCCGACACGTCGGCTCCCCCGTCTACCTCCGCGTGGAGGGCGAGCGGACCACCCGGCAAGCGGTGTGGTTCAAGACGATCGAGGATCTGCCCGACGACCCGGGGCTGCACCGTGCCGCGCTCGCCTACGCGAGTGACTACACGATCCTGGAGCCGGTGCTCCGTCGTCACGGCGTCCCGTGGGCCACCCCGGGCATCAAGATCGCCAGTCTCGACCACGCCATGTGGTGGCACCGTCCCGCGCGCGTGGACGAATGGCTGCTCTACCTGCAGGATTCCCCGAGCGCCACCGGCGGGCGAGGTCTGTCCCTCGGGCGCATCTACGATCGGGCGGGTCGCCTCGTCGCGAGCGTCGCCCAGGAGGGCATGGTGCGATTCCCGAAGCCTCGGTGACCGGGGTCGCTCAGCGTCGCGAGAACTCGATCGGATCCTCGAGGAACGGCTCCCATGCGGCACGTTCGACGTCCGAGATCCGGCGCGGCTTGAGTGTCTTGGCGTCCACCATGACGACCGTCGTCGAGGCTCGGGCGTACAGCGTCTGCGATGCCCCGCCCAGCGGCGAGTACACCTCGTACGCGACCTGCAGGCTGGCCCCGCCGATCTTGCCCATCCAGAGCTGGACGTCGAGCGGATCACGCTGGTACGGGATCGGGGCCAGGTACTCGATCTCCTGGTGTGCCACGAGCGTCAGCGTCTCGGCCTCGAGGCTCGCGTCGATGACCGCGGTCGGCGGCACGTCCTCCGACGCCAACGTCGGGATCCAGAAGACGCGGACACGCGCCTCCTCCAGCAGCTTGAGCATCGAGGCGTTGTTGACGTGGTTGAAGGCGTCGAGGTCGCCCCACCGCAGTGGGATCGGCACGTGGAGTCTGGTCATTGCTGGGCCCTCCGTGGGTCGGGGACGTACGGGTCGTGAACGGACGACGGCCCACCGGCAGAAGCCGATGGGCCGTTCGCAGGAGTCCTAGTCGCGCGTGAGTTTGCGGTACGCGGAGCGGTGCGGCTTGGCCGCGTCCGGTCCGAGGCGCTTGATCTTGTCCTCTTCGTAGGACTCGAAGTTGCCCTCGAACCAGTGCCAGTTCGACGGGTTCTCCTCGGTACCCTCGTACGCCAGGATGTGCGTCGCGATGCGGTCGAGGAACCACCGGTCGTGGGTGATGACCACGGCACAACCCGGGAACTCGAGGAGTGCGTTCTCGAGGCTCGAGAGCGTCTCGACGTCGAGGTCGTTGGTCGGTTCGTCGAGCAGGAGGAGGTTGCCGCCCTGCTTGAGCGTCAGCGCGAGGTTCAGGCGGTTGCGCTCACCACCGGAGAGGACACCCGCTTTCTTCTGCTGGTCCGGGCCCTTGAATCCGAACGTCGACACGTAGGCGCGGGACGGGATCTCCTGGTTGCCGACCTGGATGTAGTCGAGCCCCTCGGAAACGACCTCCCAAAGCGTCTTGTTGGGGTCGATGCCCCCGCGGGACTGGTCGACGTAGGAGAGCTTCACGGTCTCGCCGACCTTGAGCTCGCCGGCGTCGAGCGGCTCGATGCCGACGATGGTCTTGAACAGCGTGGTCTTACCGACTCCGTTGGGGCCGATGATGCCGACGATGCCGTTGCGCGGGAGGCTGAAGGAGAGGTCGTTGATGAGGACGCGTCCGTCGAAGCCCTTCTCGAGCTTCTTGGCCTCGAGGACCGTCGAGCCGAGTCGCGGACCGGCGGGGATCTGGATCTCTTCGAAGTCGAGCTTCCTGGTGCGCTCGGCCTCCGTCGCCATCTCCTCGTAGCGAGCGAGACGCGCCTTCGACTTCGCCTGGCGGCCCTTCGCGTTGCTGCGGACCCACTCGAGTTCGCTCGCGAGGCGCTTGGCGAGCTTCGCGTCCTTCTTGCCCTGGACGTTGAGGCGCTCGCCCTTCTTCTCGAGGTAGGTGGAGTAGTTGCCCTCGTAGGGGTACAGGCGACCGCGGTCCACCTCACAGATCCACTCTGCGACGTGGTCGAGGAAGTACCGGTCGTGGGTGACGGCGAGCACGGCGCCCGCGTACTGGGCGAGGTGCTGTTCGAGCCAGAGCACGCTCTCGGCGTCGAGGTGGTTGGTGGGCTCGTCGAGGAGCAGGAGGTGGGGCTTCTGCAGGAGGAGCTTGCAGAGTGCGACGCGACGCTTCTCACCACCGGAGAGGTGGGCGACCGTGGCGTCGGACGGCGGGCAGCGCAGGGCGTCCATCGCCTGCTCCAGCTGCGAGTCGAGGTCCCAGGCGTCAGCGGCGTCGATCGCCTCCTGCAGCACGCCCATCTCGGCGAGCAGGGCGTCGAAGTCGGCGTCGGGCTCGGCCATCGCGAGCGAGATCTCGTTGAAGCGGTCGATCTTGCCCTTGATCTCGCCGACGCCCTCCTGGACGTTCTCGAGCACCGTCTTGTCCTCGTCGAGTTCCGGCTCCTGCATGAGGATGCCGACGCTGAAGCCCGGCGTGAGCTTCGCCTCGCCGTTCGAGGGGGTGTCGATCCCCGCCATGATCTTCAGGATCGTGGACTTACCGGCACCGTTCGGGCCGACGACGCCGATCTTCGCTCCGGGCAGGAACGCCATCGTCACGTCGTCGAGGATGAGCTTGTCGCCGACCGCCTTGCGGGCGCGGACCATCGAGTAAATGTATTCAGCCATGTCGCCGTCCAGTCTACGGCCGGACCCGTCGTTTGCGCTGCACGACGATGCCCGCGACGACGGCCGCCGCCGCGATCGCGCAACTCGTCGTCACCTCGAGGAGCCGGGCGGGTCCGCCGAAGAACATGGACGCCAGCAGCGCGACGAGCGCGACGACGACGATGACCGTGAGCCACGGGTGTCCCCACATGCGGATCCCGCCGACGCGGTCGCAGCTCTCCGACGCCGAGACCTGGTCGAACCGTCGGCTGCGCAGTTGGGCGACGGCGATCACGATCCACACGAAGATCGCGATCGCGCCGGTGGAGTTGACGAGGAACGTGAAGACCTCGTCCGGTGCGAGGTAGTTCAACAGGACGCACACGAGCCCGACGACGGCCGAGCACAGGATCGCGACCGCCGGCGTGCCGCGTCGCGTCGTCGCGCGGACTGCTCGCGGGGCCTCCCCGCGGCCCCCGAGCGAGAACAGCATGCGCGACGCCGTGTACAGCGACGCGTTGAGCGTCGACAACAGGGCTGTGAACACGATGATGTCCATCGCCACCCCGGCACCGGGGATGCCGGCGGCGTGCAGCATGGTGACGAAGGGGCTGATCCCCGGCGTGATCTCCGTCCACGGCACCACGATGAGGACGACCAGGATCGAGCCGATGTAGAACAGCAGGATCCGCCAGACGACCGAGTTCACCGCTCGCCGGACGGCACCCTTCGGGTCCACCGATTCTCCTGCCGCGATCGTGGCGACCTCGGCACCGAACATCGAGAAGATGATCGGCAGCAGGGCCGCCAGGACGCCGCCGACACCGAACGGCAGGAAGCCCCCGTCGGTCGGAGCGAGATTGGCGACGGTCGCCGTCTCGGTCGGGACGACGCCGACGATGATGAGCGATCCGAGCGCGATGAACAGGATCACGGCCGCGATCTTGATCGACGAGAACCAGAACTCGAACTCACCGAAGGACTTCACCGAGACGAGGTTGGCGGCGAGGAACGCGACGGTGATGACGAGCGCCGGGATCCATTGCGGGAGACCTGGCACCCACTGGCTCACGACCTGCGCTGCGGCGGTCGCCTCGATGCCGACGACCACGACCCAGAACCACCAGTAGAGCCATCCGATCGCGAGACCGGCCCAGGGTCCGATGAATCGCGAGGCGTAGGCGGAGAACGACCCGGTCTCGGGCGACGCGGAGGCCATCTCCCCCAGCATGCGCATGACGAGCACCACGACCACGCCGGCCAGGGCGTACGCGAGGATCACGCCGGGCCCCGCTGCGAGGATCGCCGTGCTCGACGCCACGAGGAGCCCGGCGCCGATCATGCCACCGAGGGCGATCAGCGCCAGGTGACGAGGCTTGAGTGTGTGCGCCAGCGCCGCAGGAGCGACGGCGAGACGTCCGTCGGCCAGGAAGACGGCCTCGGTGGCAGGTTCCCCGCCAGGTGATGGGTTGGCGTTCATGCGGGCCCTCGATTCCGGATCGAGCCACCCAGGAGGTGGCGATATCTGAAATGTCAGGTTATGGCATGCTCACAGCTTGCACCAGCCCGGGCTGGTCAGCGGCTCTACCAGTCGATCGCGCGGGTGACCCCGACGAGGCATCGCCCGGTGTCGAGCTGCGACACCACCGACGAGTGGTATCCCGTCGCCGGCCCGTTCTGCCCGAGGATGCATTGTCCTTGCCACCGGATGGCGAACTGGATCGAGTCGGCCGGCTCGCCGATGCTCGTCGTGTCCGAGGAGACCTCCATCTCCGCCTTCGGGAAGCCGGCGGCGACGAGACCGTCGATGATCGCCTGACCGCCAGCGGCGGGGTTCGCGGCGAGCGTGGCGGCGTTGACCGCGTCGAAGAACGGCAGGTTGTCGGAGGCGGTGCCCTCGGGGAGCAGCACCGGCGCCGCCGGAGCCGTCTCAGTGGCGGTCGGCGTCTGGCTCGGCGTGGCCGTCGGCTCGGGAGCGGGCTGGGTGCAACCCGTCACGGCGATGCCGAGCAGGCCGAGCACCACGCCGGCCCGTACGCCGGCGATCGACGAGCGGCGACGGATCGAGGTGACGGCTGAGGCGGGGCGGTCGCGGAGGCTCTTCTGCACGTCGAGCAGTCTACGTGGCGCGTCAGAACGGCGTGTCCTGCGGCGGCGCCGACGCCCACTCCCCGGTTCCGGATCCGGTCGACTCGGATGCGGCGGACGCCGGACTCGCCCCAGCTCCGACCGGCGACTCGACGGCCCCCTTCGGCTGCCAGCCGATGTCGGGCCCGATGTGATCGGCTTCGATGTCGACCGACGTCCCTCGTCGCTCACCCTGCTCCCAGTCGCGGATCCGCAACCGACCGAGGACGATCACGCGTTGTCCTTTGACGATCGATGTGGCGGAGGCGGTCGCCAATCCACGGAAGGCGCTCACCGTGTACCAGTTCGTCTCCTGCGCCACCCAGGAGCCCTGCTTCTGGTCGTACCGACGTTGCTGCGACGCCAGGCGGAAACTGGTGATGTCCAGCCCGGACGTCGTGCGATGGTGCTTCGGGTCTGTCGCGACGTGTCCGCAGACGGTGATCTGGTCGTTCATGGGTTCCTCTCCTGTCGATCCGACGATCTTGGCGGTGGATCGCCGAAGCGTCCGGGGCGGGTCCGTGCCGATCGCCACCCCGGACGCGCTCCCAGCCTCACCGATCCCGTAGGCCCTGTGTCGAGCCGGGCGGCCCTCGTCGATGTCCACAACCGCGCACCTCGCTGTGGAGGACCCTCGTTCCGCCCCGACCAGGGCCGATGTCGGTGGCCCCGCATACGCTGACGAGTACCAGCCGGCAGTCCCCGTCCGGCATCACCCCACCAGCGCAGGAGGAGTCCCATGCCCAACGCCCTGAGCATCCGTCCCGGCTACTGGCGCGTGACGACCCCCGACGGCCGTGTGCTCGGCAACATCGAGGCCGTCGGAGCGGACGGCGTTCCGGAGTACCGGGCCAACCGCTTCCGACCGGCGGTCCTCGGGTACGCCCCATTGGGCAGCTTCAGCGATCTCGCGGTCGCCATCGACGCCTTCCGCAACTGAACGACGACCCTCCCGCCGTTCCCGTCGAACCCGGTGCGTCGCCCGTGTTCACGCCCGAACGAGGGGTAGTCTGCGGCCCATGCAGTGGTGGAATGACTTCGTAGAGTGGGTGACCTCAGCTGAGGTCCGCCCCATGCTGTTCGCTGCGGCCCTCTTCATCGTGGCCGTCGTGGTGTCCTCCCTCGTCGCCGCCGGCGCAAGCCGTCGCGCGCTTCGGGCCATCGTGGACCAGCGCGATCGAGAGCAGAAGAACGTCGCGATCCTGGCGCTCGTCGACGCCGCCACCGAGGCCAGCGTCTGGAACTCGCTCACCCCGCAGGAGCAGGTGCTCAGCGATCGGGCGGTCGCCCAGGCCGACACGCTCGTGCGACTCAGCCCGATCAAGGGTGCGGCCGTCGCCGCGGACTGGGCGAATCACCAGCTCCACGAGATGAAGCGCAACTCCGCGACGTTCGGGTACGAGTTGGACCCGGTGGTCGAGGAATTCCGCGACCGCCTCGTCGAGTGGTCGAAGAAGCCGGCACGGGCCCGGAAGGACTTCGACGGCGACCTCCGTCGCTGGCGCGCCGAGTCCAGCGGATCGGAACAGGCGCTCGTCGCGGAGCAGGAGGCCTGGGTCGCCAAGCAGCACCACGAGCAGTACGCCGAGGTGAAGCCCGCATCCACCGCGCCGGCTTCACGGCCCGGTGACATCACCCGCTCGACGGGCGGCACGATCAACACCAGCACGACGCAGCGCATCATCGACGACGTCGCGGTCCTGGAAGCCGAACGCAAGCAGTCCAGCGTCAGCTGACCGCGAGACCGACAGACGGCGGCCCGATCAACCGATCGGGCCGCCGTCTTCGTGTCAGGGGTTCGTGGTCAGCGCCACCAGGTGTCGAACTTGCTGACCGGGACCTGGCGCTTGTGCTCCGTCGCCGCATATCGGGTCTCGATCGCTTCGGCGGCCACCGGATCGATCTCGTTCCCCTCGAGGAAGTCGTCGATCTGCTGGTAGCTGAGTCCGAGGTTCTCCTCATCGGTCTGGCCGGGAGTGCCGTCGAGGAGATCGGCGGTCGGTGCCTTCAGGTAGAGCCGTTCCGGAGCGTCGAGCGACTCCAGGAGCGCACGCCCCTGGCGCTTCGTCAGGCCACTGAGCGGGAGCACGTCGGCCCCGCCGTCGCCGAACTTCGTGAAGAAGCCGGTGACCGCCTCGGCCGCGTGGTCCGTCCCGACCACCAGGAGCCCCTGCTGACCGGCGATCGCATACTGCGCGACCATGCGTGCCCGCGCCTTCGCGTTGCCCTTGACGAAGTCGCTGAGGGGTTCGCCGGTCGCATCCGCGTACTCGGCTTCGAACCCGTCGACCGCGCGCTGGATGTTGAACACGACGGAATCGTCCGGACGGATGAACGACAACGCCAACTGGGCGTCGTCCTCGTCGTGCTGCACGGCGTACGGCAGACGGACGGCGACGAACCGGGCCTCCCCACCCTCGGCTCGGACCTCTTCCGCCGCGAGCTGGCACAGGCGCCCGGCGAGCGACGAGTCCTGTCCCCCGCTGATCCCGAGCACGAACCCCTTCGTGTGTGTCGCCCGCAGGTACGACTTCAGGAAGTCGATCCGGGAACGGACCTCGGCCGCCGGGTCGATCGTGGGGCTGACATGGAGTTCCGCAATGATGCGGGCCTGGATCTCGCGCATGTCCCCAGGCTACTCGCTCGCCGGAGGCGTACCCGGAACTCCGAGGCACTTGCAACACACCGGAAACACGACTCGGTGGGCGAGGCGGATCTCAGGCCCAGCCGAGCTCGTGCAGCCGCTCGTCGTCGATCCCGTAGAAGTGCGCGATCTCGTGGACCAGGGTGGTGTGGATCTCGTCGGCGAGCTCGTCGAGCGTCTCGCATGCCGCCAGATGCGGCTCGCGGTAGACGATGATCCGGTCGGGCATCTCGCCGAAGCCGTAGCGGTCACGCTCCGTCAAAGCGACACCGTCGTACAATCCGAGCGTGTCGAGCGTGCCGTTCTCAGGGCGATCCTCGACGACGAAGACGACGTTGTCGAGACCGTCGACCATCTCGTCGGGCAAGCGGTCGAGTTCGTCCACCACGAGGGCTTCGAACGCCTCGGTGTCCAGCTCCAACATGCCCACTCCCCGGATACGACAGAAGCCGGAGGGATCCTCCGGCTTCTGTACGACATGGGGTGAGTAACGGGGCTTGAACCCGCGACCTCCTGGACCACAACCAGGCGCTCTGCCAACTGAGCTATACCCACCATGCGACCTGCTCCGCGGAGACCGCGTCACAAGCGACTGGATGAGTCTATTACATGTTTGGGGCGTACCGTGACACGACCGCTTCCGAAACCTGCTTCGCGTCGTCGGAGGACGGGCCGGGGAGGTCGACGAACAACGCTCCGCGGTAGTAGGCGAGCTCACGGATCGACTCGAGGATGTCCGCCAGCGCGCGATGACCGCCGTGCTTCGACGGGGCGTTGAAGTAGACCCGCGGGTACCACCGACGGGCGAGTTCCTTGATCGAGGAGACGTCGACGTTGCGGTAGTGCAGGTGGGCGTCGAGCCGCGGCATGTAGCGCGCGAGGAACCCTCGGTCGGTCCCGATGGTGTTCCCGGCCAGCGGCGCCTTCGACTCGTCGGGGACGAAGCGCTGGATGTACTCGATGACCTGGAACTCCGCGTCCGCGACGCTCACGCCGTTCGGGATCTCCTCGAGCAGCCCCGAAGTGCGGTGCATGTTCGTCACGAACTCACCCATGTTGTCGAGTGCCGACTGATCGGGCTTGATCACGACGGAGTAACCCGGGTCGAGGATGTTCAGTTCGAAGTCGGTGATCACGACGGCGATCTCGACGAGTTCGTCGACCTCCAGCTCGAGTCCGGTCATCTCGCAGTCGATCCAGACCAGACGGTCCCCAGCTGTGCTCATGGGTCGAGTCTACTCAGCACGACCGACGCCGCCGGTTCCGTAGACTCGAGCGGTGATCATCGCCATCTCCGTCCTGCTGCTCGTCAACGGTGTCTACAACGTCGTCGTCTGGCCCCGCTTCCTCAAGCGGATCGTCGCCGACCCGCGTGCACGCGACGATCAAGGACGTGCGACGACGTTCCTGCGCGTGCACGTCATCCTCATCAGCATCGCCCTCGTCCTCGCAGCCCTGTCGCTGGTCTTCGGTGTCCTCGGCCTCCTCGGCGTCGGCGTCTGAGACACCGCTGCGGTATCCTGGACGACGCCCGCCTCCGTAGCTCAGGGGATAGAGCAGGAGCCTTCTAATCTCTTGGTCGCAGGTTCGAATCCTGCCGGGGGCACACCCCTTCGACAAGCTCAGGGACCGGAACCCGAGCCCTGACCCTTCGACAAGCTCAGGGACCGGAACCCGAGCCCTGACCCTTCGACAAGCTCAGGGACCGGAACCCGAGCCCTGACCCCTCGACAAGCTCAGGGACCGATACCCGGACGCTCATCGTCACTCGCGCAACCAAGGATTCCAACGTCCACGACCGTCGTGAGCGAGGGCGTCGAGGACGAGTGCGGAGACCTGGTCCGCCGCGTCGGTCGCCTCGATGCGGAGCCCGGCATCGAGGTCGGGCCGCTCCCGCTCGATGAACGCGTCCTCCTGGAGGGTCCACCCCGCGAGCCAGTCCACACCGTCACCGCGCCCGATGAGGCGGTCGGTGCGCTGGACCACCGGCGCGTCGAGCCACAGCGCCGTGTCGGCGAGTATTCGCGACGCCCGCGACGACGAGCCGCAGCCCTCGACGATGAGTGGACGGTCGCTCGGCACGAGGTGCACCTCCGCACGGGCGGACCGTTCCCAGTCCCAGCGCCGCCACTCCCCCGCGCGCCGCTCGGCGAACGGTCTGAGGATCCACTCGACGAGGAGTCGAGCACCTTCCTCGAGCCCTTCCCATCCCGGATACAGGTCGTCCATGTGGACGACCGTGCTGGCCGTCAACGCGGACGCGACCGAGGAGGCGAGCGTCGTCTTCCCCGTGCCCGAGCGACCGTCGACGAGCAGGACCGGCGGAACCGCGCTCACTGGCCCACGACCCGGAACGTACCGGCGAGGACCGCCGTGGACAGCGCGAGGGCCATGATCACCATCGTCACCAGGACGGCCAGAAGATCGGCCCGGCCCAGGCGGGACGGTCTGGCCCAGGTGCGTTCGATCGGTGCCCCGAACCCCCGCGCCTCCATCGCCGTCGCGAGTTTGCTCCCGCGGCGGATGGCGAACACCAGCAGCACGAACGCCATGGACGCGAACCGCCGGACCACTCCCCGGTCCCCCAGCCCACGGGCACGACGGGCGAGCGCGAGACTGCGCCAGTCGTCGATGAAGAGTCCGAGCATCCGCGCTCCAGCGAGGATCCCGAGCACGAACCGCGACGGCAGCTTCGCGATCTGAGACAGCCCGTCGGCCAGATCGGTCGGATCCACCCGCGCGAAGAGCAGGATCGTCGGGAGACCGAGCGCCAACACGCGGATCGTCACGGCGACCGCCAGCTCGATCGAGTTGTCCGTCACGCGGACGAACCCGAGCGACAGGTACTCCGTCCCTCCCGGCTTCGCGTACAACAGCATGCTGATCCCGCCGATGGGCGCGAAGACGAGCACCGGCAGGGCCCGCTTCAGCAACGCGGTGAACCGCAGGCCGGAGAGCGGGAACAGCATCACTTCGAGCAGGACCGCCGTGCTCGCACTCACCCAGTCGATCGTCAGCAGCAACGGGACGGACAGGATCAGGACGGCCAGCACCTTCGTCACCGGATTCACCCGGTCGAGCGGCGGTCGATGGTGCAGCACCGTCGAGCGCTCCGCTGCCGTGAGGCTCGTCATGCGGCCCGCCTCTGGAACTCCGGCGGTTCGAGGAGGATGCGATGGTCGCCCAGATGCTCGACGACCCCCGCGTCATGCGTGACGGAGACGATCGTCGCGCCGCGCTCGAGCTCATGCTGCAGCAGGCGGACGAGTGACAACCACGTGCGTCGATCCTGCCCGAACGTCGGTTCGTCGAGGACCATGACCGCCGGCCGGGCGGCGAGGACGGTGGCCACCGACAACCGGCGCTTCTGACCGCCCGAGAGACTGAACGGGTTCGCCTCGGCGAGACGACCGAGACCGAGCGCATCGAGGATCTCGGAGACCCGCTCGTCGATGGCGGTCCGGGACCAGCGGAGGGCCTGCAGGCCGACACCGAGCTCGTTCCGCACGGTCGATGAGACGAACTGGTGCTCGGGATCCTGGAAGACCGTCCCGATGCGCGTGAGCAACTCGGTCGACTTCCAGCGGATCGGCCGGGATCCCAGCCTGCCGGCGAGCTGCGGAGCGGCGGTCACCGTCCCCGTGATCTCCGGCAGCAGTCCCGCCAGCGTGAGCGCGAGCGTGGACTTCCCCGCGCCGTTGGGGCCGACGATGACGGTCCCCGCGCCTTCGGGCACCGCGAGCCCCAGGTGCTCCTGCACCGGCTGCTTCCGCGTTCGACCGATCGCCAGGTCGTCGGTCGTGATGACCGCCGCCGATGGGCCGGACACCGGACGAGGGGCCAACCCCAGCGGGATGCCCGGCACCCAGACGCCCGCATCGGCCAGGCGCTGCCCGACGTCGTCGAGGACGAGGTCGGGTGGCCCGTCGGCGAGGACACCGCCGTCGGCGTCGAGCACGACGACCCTGGTCATCAGCTCGCGCCAGACGTCGACGCGGTGTTCGATGACGACCAGGGTGGACGAACCGTCATCGACCAGCCGAGCGACGGCGTCCCGCACCTCGGCCACCCCGGCCGGGTCGAGGTTCGCGGTCGGTTCGTCGAGCAGGAGGAGCGAGGGGTGCATGGCGAGTACGCCGGCGAGGGCCAGCCGCTGTTTCTGACCGCCAGACAGCGCCGAGGTCGAGTGGTCCAGCGGCAGGTCCAGTCCGACGGCCTCCAGCGAGGCGTCGACGCGGCGCCAGATCTCCTCGCGCTCGACGCCGAGGTTCTCGCAGCCGAAGGCGACGTCGTCACCGACCTTGGACAGGATCACCTGCGAGTCGGGATCCTGCAGCACGAGCCCAATGCGACCCCGCGCTCGTTCAGGCGGAACGCCATCGACGAGGAGCGAGCCGTGGGACTCCCCCTCGTCCGCTCCGCCGAGCACGCCGGCCAGTGCGTGGATCAGCGTCGACTTGCCGGCACCGGACGCCCCCAGCAGGAGGACCCGCTCGCCCGGTTCGATCACGAGGTCGAGGTCGCTCACCGCCCAGGCCTTCCGACCGGCATGCCGCCACCCCCAGTCTTGCGCGACGACGCGCGCCGGACCGGTCGCAGCCGCTCCCGGCACGATCAGACCTCGCGCCGAGCGTCCCGCCCCGACGCGAACCGACTGAGCGCTCCGGTCGACGCGAGTGCCCTGACGAGTGCCCAGCCGACGACACCGGCGAGGATCGCGCCCGAGACGAGCAGTGAACCGAGGTAGATCGCGTTGAACTC
The DNA here is from genome assembly GCF_013349365.1 of Plantibacter sp. MCCC 1A11337. Taxonomy (NCBI): domain Bacteria; kingdom Bacillati; phylum Actinomycetota; class Actinomycetes; order Micrococcales; family Microbacteriaceae; genus Plantibacter; species Plantibacter sp. MCCC 1A11337. The sequence continues at coordinate 576,577 of NZ_JABJWX010000001.1, forward strand.
GACACCCTTCTCGAGGTTGCCCGACATGACGAGTTCGAGGAGCCACGCGCCGGCCCCGGCACCGGCCCCGGCGAGGATCGCCGGAACGAGGCCGAAGCGCTTGTACGCGAACGCCGCGAACACCAGCTCGGCACCGAGGCCCTGAGCGAGCCCGGAGTACACCGTCGTGATGCCCCATACGTTGCCGATGAGGGCGGAGACGATCGCCCCGATGGTCTCGACGAGGAGGGCAGCGCCGGGCTTCCGGATGATGAGTCCGCCGAGCACCCCGCCGAGGAGCCATATCCCGACGGCGATCCCGCCGAAACCGGGCGTGACGGCGCTGGCACCCGCGTACCAGAGTGATCCGAGCGTGTTCCACGCCCAGAAGATGAGGCCGGTCGCGACGCCGAGTACGGCGACCACGACGATGTCGACGACCCTCCAGCGCAAGGTCCGCGACACAGCGCGTTCAGAGGGTGAGATCTTGGTCGATGCTGACACGATACGTGCCCTTCCTGTAGACGGAAAAGAGCACGGGATAGCGAGAAATGGTCTCCCTGCGCTGGCATGATCCAGATCAGGTTCGACGGTCGAAGGCGAATACCTTCCTCTCAGCCCGGTTCACCGGACTCCCGTGGTGGCACGAGTCTAACCCCTGCCGTGCGCGGTCGCACGACAGGGGTTGGACGGAGGGGGCTACTTCTTGAGGGCCTTGATGAGGCCGGCGAGCGCCTTGCCGCTCACCCAGATGAACGGGATCGCGACCGCGATCAGCGAGATGAGGTTCGGGTCGAAACGGAGACCCTCGTCGGTCTTGATGTAGGCACCGACCGGGATGGAGACGCCACCGCCGCCACCGCCGCTCGGGGCGTCGTCGCCGTCGCCCTCGGAGCCGCCGCCGAAGCCGTAGTACGTCAGCGCGACGGGCACGAGCTTCGTCCCGTCGATGTCCTGCTGCTCCCCATAGGCCGCGGTCACGCCGAGCCCCTTCGCCTGTTCTGCCAGCTTCTCCACGAGATTCGTCATACGGCGAGGCTATCGCTCGGCATCTCCCGGTCCAAGGGGTTGATCCGTGCTCCCAGCACCCTGCGAGTCTCCGCGACTGCCGAGTCCGCGACGCCTCGGCTTGCCGAGGAGGGAGGCGGGGGCGATCGCGAGATCGCCGAACCGGCTTGCGACCCGGTCGATCGTCTGCTCGGCTTCACGCCACTCCTCGTCCGGGTCCCAGAGCCCGGCACCGGCCTCATCGGCCGGGACGAGCTGGTCGACCTTCACCCCCACGAGGCGCACGAGGCGTCCGCCGCGATCGAGGTCGCCGAACAGCGAGGCCGCTTCGTCGTACACCCGCCGGCCCACGTTCGTGGCCTCGCCGATGGTGCGCGACCGGGTGACGACGCTGAAGTCCGCATAGCGCACGCGGATGCTGATCGTCCGGCCGGCGTAGCCGCCCTTCCGGAGTCGGATCGCGACGAGGCCGGCGAGGTTCAGCAGTTCGCGCCTGAGGATGGTCGGGTCGGAGACGTCGGTCGGGAAGGTCACCTCGTGGCTGACGCTCTTCTCGCGACGTGCCAGCTCGATGCCGCGCGGATCGATCCCGTTCGCGAGCTCGAGGAGTCGGCGACCGGAGGCTTCACCGACCGCGCGCTGGAGCATCGACAGCGGGGTGGAGGCGAGCTGACCGATGGTCCGGATGCCCCGGTTCGTCAGCTGCTCCTCCGTCCGACCACCGACGCCCCACAGTGCACCGACCGGCAACGGGTGGAGGAACGCCAGGGTCTCGTCGGCCGGCACGACCAGCAGACCGTCGGGCTTGGACAGGCCGGAAGCGAGCTTCGCGACGTACTTCGTCGCCGCCAGGCCCACCGAGCACGGCAAGCCGGTCGCGTCGAGGACCCGTTGCTTCACGAGCGCGGCGATCGTCCGCGGGCTCCCGAGCAACCGGACCGCGCCGGAGACGTCGAGGAAGGCCTCGTCGATGCTCAGGGGTTCGACGAGCGGCGTGACCGACTCGAACACCTCCATCACCCGGTCGGAGTACTCGCGGTACCTGCCGTGGTGGGGCGGCAGCACGACGGCGCTCGGACAGAGCCGCATCGCCTGGGACACCGGCATCGCCGCGCGCACGCCGTACCGGCGAGCCTCGTAACTGGCGGAGGTGACGACCGACCGCCCCTCCTTGTTGCCCACGATGATCGGCAGACCGCGCAGCTCGGGCCGTTCCAAGAGCTCGACCGAGACGAAGAACGCGTCCATGTCGACATGGAGGATGGGGGTACCGCTGTCGTCGGCATCGTGCGCCGAGACGCGACGAGACGCTCCATCCTGCCGACTCATACCTCCATTGTCGCAGTCGCCTCCGACACGCTCTCCACAAGGGCCGAGGCGGGAGCGCCCGGCGACGCTAGGCTGTCCGGCGATGAGCACGCGAACGCGGACCGGGTCGGCCCCGGCGGTCCCAGACCTCTCCGGGCGGGACCTCGCCCTCGACCTCGTGCGCGTCGCCTGCGTCGTCACGGTGGTCGTCGTCCACCTCCTGATGGTCGCCGTGGCGATCGAGCCGGACGGCGCGATCGGCATCTCCCGGGCGCTCGAGCAGCAACCGTGGTTCGACACGGGCACCTGGTTCGGCCAGATCATGCCGCTGTTCTTCATCGTGGGCGGCTTCGCGACGATCACCGGCTGGCGCAGCACCGTCCGACGTGGTGGCGGGACCAGCGACTTCCTCCGGTCCCGGGTCTTCCGACTCGCCCTGCCGACGATCCCGGTCCTGCTCTTCCTCGCCGTCGGACTGTGGCTCGCCGGGGCGCTCGGTGTCGACCCCGCCATCATCGAGGCAGTCGCCGCAGGCGTCGGGTCCCCGCTCTGGTTCCTGGCCGCCTACCTGCTGTGCCAGGCGGTCGCGCCCTTCTTGGCCACCTGGCACGACCGCCACCCCGTCCTGACCTGCGCGGCACTGCTGGCCGGTGTGATCCTCGTCGACGTCGTCCGGTACTCGACCGGCCTCCTGGGCATCGGTCTCGTCAACCTGGTGTTCGTCTGGCCGCTGCTGCAGCAGTTCGGGTTCTTCCTGGCCGATGGTCGTCTCCGCACCGTCCCTCGCCTCGTCCTCGTGGCCGTGGTGCTCGTCTCCTACGGTGCGCTCGTGCCGATCACGACCTGGCTGCCGTACTCGACCAGCATGCTCGGCAACCTCAACCCACCGACCCTCCCCCTCGTCGTCCTCGGCGTCGGGCAGCTCGCCCTGCTCGCCCTGGTGCACCCGCTGCTCACGGCGATCATGCGGACCCGCGCCGCGCGAGCCGTCGTCTTCCTCATCGGGTCCCGGCTGATGACGGTGTACCTCTGGCATCTCCCCCTGATCATCGCGGTCGCCGGTCTCCAGCTCGCCCTCGGCATCCCCTTCGCGGAACCGCTGAGCGCGGCATGGTGGTGGACCCGACCGGTCGTGCTGCTGGTCGTCGCGGTCCTGCTCGCGGGCGTCGGCACACTCCTCGGCCGCGTCGAGCACCCCCGCAAGCTGCGCCTCGACCCGGAGCGCAAGCCGACGCACGTCGCCGTGTGGATCGCGCTCGCGAGCGCCTTCATCATGCCCTTCGCGGAGATCTCCCACCCGCTCACCGCCGCGATGGCGGCTGCCGGCGCTGTCGGCTCGATCATCGCGGTCGTGCTCCTGAACCCGACCCGTCGGCCGGTCGAGCGCGTCGCAAGCGGATCAGACCAGGCCGTGGACCAGCGGCCGTAGCCATTCGCGAAAGGCCTCCCGGTCGTCCCGGAGCGACTCACTGACCACGATCGTGTCGGGCGCGACCACCCAGGCCCCCGGTCGGCAGATCGGGAGTACCTCGAGGTCCAACCGGAACGAGCTGGATTGCCGACGCAACTCGAACTGACGCTCGCGGATGAGTTCGTAGACGTCGGTGAGACGGCTCGGCGATCGACCTGCGAGCGCGCGTTCGTACTCGCGGATCCGAGCCGACGCCCATCGGTGCGCCTCGTCGTACGCCCGGTAGGCGAGCTCCTGCAGGTCGAGGGCTCGATCGAACACCTCGAAGTGTGGTGGACGGACCTCGGCCATGAAGAGGCGCGTGTCGCGACGGGCGATCCCGGTCCACCAGCCGTCGAATTGGACGGCGAGCGCGTCGAGGTCGAGGCCGGCGACGTCGATCCGCTCCAGCCCCGGCGTGACTGCGGGAAGCTGCGCGACGCATTGCTCCCCGAGCCCTGCCATGTCGCGGAACGCGAGCGCCAGCATGAGGGCCATCGGAGCGTCTTCCGTGACCTGCCACCGCATGGTGCCTTCGACCAGCATGGCGGAAGTGTATGCCGGGCCAGCAGTCGGCACCAGGGCTTCCCCTGGCCGACGACATCGGGCCCGGGCCGCCGTCATCGACAGCGGCTCGGGCCCGAGGGTGCAGCAGTGTCCGCTACTGCGAGGCGCGTTCCAGGACGAGTTCGCGCACACGTGCCGCATCGGCCTGTCCGCGCATCGCCTTCATCACGGCGCCGATGACCGCGCCGGCCGCCTGGACCTTGCCGTCGCGGATCTTGGCGAGGACGTCAGGCTGAGCGGCCAGTGCCTCGTCGATGGCGGCGATCAGCGGACCGTCGTCGGACACGAGCGCGAGACCGCGGGCGTCGATGACCTCCTGAGGAGTGCCCTCCCCGTCGATGACGCCCTCGAGCACCTGGCGCGCGAGTTTGTCGTTGAGCGTTCCGTCCTCGACGAGCGCAGCGAGTGCCGCGACGTGCTCGGGCGACACGAGGCTCGTCGCCTCGACGTCACGCTGGTTCGCGATCCGCGAGATCTCGCCAGTCCACCACTTCCGTGCGGCGGCCGGAGCGGCACCGGACTCGACGGTGGCCGTGATCTCGTTCAGCAGACCACCGTTCACGACGTCCTGGAACTCCAGGTCGGTGAAGCCCCACTCGCTCTTCAGCCGGCGACGACGGACGGCCGGCTGCTCGGGCAGGGCCGCTCGGAGTTCCTCGATGAGTTCGGGCGACGGCACGACCGGGAGCAGGTCGGGCTCCGGGAAGTACCGGTAGTCGTCGGCGTCGCTCTTCGGCCGGCCGGCCGACGTGGCCCCGGTGTCCTCGTGCCAGTGCCGCGTCTCCTGGACGATGGACCCGCCGTCCTTGAGGATCGCCGCCTGCCGCTGGATCTCGTAGCGGACGGCGCGCTCGACGGAACGCAGGGAGTTGACGTTCTTCGTCTCCGTGCGCGTGCCGAGCTTCTCCTGGCCGCGCGGGCGCAGCGAGATGTTGGCGTCGCAGCGGAGGTTCCCACGCTCCATCTTCGCGTCCGAGATACCGAGCGCCACGACGATGTCGCGGATCGCGGAGACGTAGGCCTTCGCGATCTCGGGCGCCCGGTGCTCGGTGCCGTAGATCGGCTTCGTGACGATCTCGACGAGCGGCACACCGGCGCGGTTGTAGTCGACGAGCGAGTACTCGGCACCCTGGATACGGCCGGTGGAGCCGCCGATGTGCGTGAGCTTGCCGGCGTCCTCCTCCATGTGCGCACGCTCGATCGGCACCGTCACGATGGTGCCGTCGGTCAGCTCGACGTCGACCGACCCCTCGAAGGCGATCGGCTCGTCGAACTGCGAGATCTGGTAGTTCTTCGCGAGGTCGGGGTAGAAGTAGTTCTTCCGTGCGAACCGGCTCGAGGGTGCGATCGAGCAGCCGAGGGCGAGCCCGAGGCTGATCGAGTACCGCACCGCCTGCTCGTTCACGACCGGGAGCGACCCGGGCAGACCGAGGCAGACCGGCGAGATGTTCGTGTTCGGAGCGTCGCCGAAGCCGTTCGGTGCCGAGGAGAACATCTTCGTCTTGGTGTTCAGCTCGACGTGCACCTCGAAGCCGAGCACCGGCTCGTACAGTTCGAGGGCTTCTTCGTAGGAGAGGAGCTTGTCCTTGGCCATGGGTTACCGACCTCCGAGAGCGGGTGCCTGCGAGATGAGGGTGTGCCCCCACGTCGATTCGAGGAGCGCCTCGAGGGCGGCGCCGACCCGGTAGAGCCTGGCGTCCTCCCGTGCTGGCGCCATGAACTGGATGCCGACGGGCAGACCGTCTTCGGGCGCGAGACCGATCGGCACGCTGATGCCGGGCACACCGGCGAGGTTCGCCGGGATGGTGGTGACGTCGTTCAGATACATCGCCAGCGGGTCGTCGATGCGCTCGCCCAGCTTGAACGCCGTCGTCGGGGCGCTCGGGCTCACGAGGACGTCGACCTGGTCGAACGCCGCCGCGAAGTCGCGCTGGATGAGCGTCCGGACCTTCTGGGCGCTGCCGTAGTAGGCGTCGTAGTAGCCCGCGCTGAGCGCGTAGGTGCCGAGGATGATCCGTCGCTTCACCTCGGGACCGAAACCGGCCTCGCGCGTCGCGGACATGACCTGCTCGACCGTGCCGCCACCCTCGGGCGTGACCCGCATCCCGAAGCGCACCGAGTCGAACTTCGCGAGGTTGCTCGACGCTTCGGCCGGGAGGATGAGGTAGTAGGCGGCGACGGCGTACTCGAAGTTCGGAGCGGAGACCTCGACGATCTCGGCACCGTTCGCCTCGAGGACCGCGAGCGCCTCCTGGAAGCGGCTCTTCACACCGGCCTGGAAGCCTTCACCGTTGAGCTCGGTGACGACGCCGACCCGCAGACCGCGCAGCACGTCGCCGCGCGCGCCCTCACGGGCCGCAGCAGCCATCGAGGGCCAGGCGTCACGGAGCGAGGTGGAGTCGAGGCCGTCGTGCCCGGCGATGACGTCGTGGAGGAGGCCCGAGTCGAGGACCGTGCGGCTGACCGGTCCGACCTGGTCGAGCGAGGAGGCGAGTGCGATCGCCCCGTAGCGGCTGACCGCGCCGTAGGTGGGCTTCACGCCGACCGTGCCGGTCACGTGCGCCGGCTGGCGGATGGACCCACCGGTGTCGCTGCCGAGGGCGATGGGCGCCTCGAACGCGGCGACCGCGGCAGCGGAGCCACCGCCGGAACCGCCGGGGATGCGGTCGAGGTCCCATGGGTTGTGGGTCGGTCCGTACGCCGAGTGCTCCGTGCTCGAGCCCATGGCGAACTCGTCCATGTTCGTCTTGCCGAGCGGCACGAGACCGGCGGCACGTGACCGCGCGACGACGGTCGCGTCGAAGGGCGACAGGTACCCCTCGAGGATCTTGCTCCCCGAGGTGGACGGCATGTCCGTCGTCACCAGGACGTCCTTGATGGCGAGCGGGACGCCCGCCAGCTCGCCGAGGTCCTCGCCCGCGGCACGGCGTGCGTCGATGTCGGCGGCGACGTCGAGCGCGTGGTCCGACACGTGGAGGAAGGCGTGGACGTCGCCGTCGACCTGCGCGATGCGGTCGAGGTGGGCCTGGGTGGCTTCGACGCTGGAGACCTCGCCCGCGCGGAGCTTGCTCGACAGCTCCGCTGCCGTGAGACCGATCAACCCGCTCACTGCTCCTCCCCCAGGATCGCCGAGACCTTGAAGCGGCCGTCGGCCGATTCCGGCGCGTTCTGCAGCGCCTGTTCGCGCGTGAGCGTGTTGCCGACGACGTCGTCGCGGTACACGTTCTCGAGCGGGATCGGGTGGCTCGTCGCCGGGACGTCAGGCGTGGCCACCTGCTGCACCTTCTGGATGTTGTCCACGATGGAGTCGAGCTCCGTCGTGAGGTGGGCGATCTCGTCCTGGCTCAGGGCGATTCGAGCGAGGTTCGCGAGATGCGCGACCTGCTCGGTAGTGATTTCCGACATGCGTCTCCCGTACGTGTAGCGGTGGCGGTCGCTCCAGTCTATTCGCCAGGGACGTGGTCGTCCGTCGGGCTCCGCCCCTACAGTGGAACGGTGACCCAGAACGACTCGAGCAGCCGTCCCCGTCCCCCGCACGAGCGTCCGTGGCTCGCGAGCTACGCCGCCGACGTGCCGGACGACATCCCTGAGCAGACCGGCAGCCTCGGCGATCTCGTCGAGGCCTCGGCGGCGAGCTACCCGGACGCCGTCGCGCTGGAGTTCTTCGGGTCCACCACCACCTACACGGAGCTCGAGGCGCTGATCGCCCGTGCCGCCGCGGGCCTGCGCGCACTCGGTGTCCGGGCGGGCGACCCCGTCGCCCTCATGCTCCCGAACTGCCCGCAGCACATCGTCGCGTTCTACGCCGTCCTCAGGCTGGGCGCCGTCGTCATCGAGCACAATCCGCTCTACACCCCCCAAGAGCTCCGCCACCAGTTCGAGGACCACCGCGCGACGTTCGCGATCGTCTGGGACAAGGTCGCCGAGCACCTGCAGGACTTCCCGGCCGACCTGGCGGTGCACTCGCTCGTGACGATCGACGTGACCCGGGCGATGCCGCTCCACATGCGCGCCGCTCTCCGTCTGCCCATCCCGAAGGCGAGAGCCTCACGGGCCCAGCTCACCGCACCGGTCTCGGGCACGGTGCGGTGGGAGCAGCTCCTGACCTCGGCGCCGCTGCCGGCCAGCCACCCGAAGCCCGCGACCGACGCCCTCGCGCTCATCCAGTACACGAGCGGCACGACCGGCTCGCCCAAGGGGGCCGCACTCACCCACGGCAACCTGCTCGCGAACGCGGCGCAGTCCCGAGCCTGGGTGCCCACGGTGAAGCGCGGGGAGGCCGTCGTCTACGCGGTGCTCCCGATGTTCCACGCCTACGGCCTGACGCTCTGCCTGACCTTCGCCATGAGCATGGGCTCGCGCCTCGTCCTCTTCCCGAAGTTCGACCCGGCGCTCGTCCTCAAGGTCATGAAGAAGCGACCGCCGACCTTCCTGCCCGCCGTCCCGCCCATCGCCGACCGACTCCTGACCGCGGCGACCGAGCAGGGCGTGTCGCTGCAGGGCACCGAGATCGCCATCTCGGGCGCGATGCCGCTGCCGCACGACCTCGTCGTCCCGTTCGAAGCCGCGTCCGGCGGCTTCCTCGTCGAGGGCTACGGGCTCTCCGAGTGCTCGCCGGTCATCTCCGCGAACCCGGTCTCGACCGCACGGAAGCCCGGGACCATCGGCCTCCCGCTGCCGAGCACCGAGGTGCGCGTCGTGGATCCCGACGACCCGGAGACCGACCGTCCGGCCGGCGAGGCGGGCGAGCTGCTCGTCCGCGGCCCGCAGGTCTTCCACGGCTACTACAACAAGCCCGAGGAGACCGCCGCCGTCCTGCTCCCGGGCGGCTGGTTCCGCACCGGCGACATCGTGTCCATCGACGAGGAGGGGTTCATGACCGTCGTCGACCGGATCAAGGAGCTCATCATCACCGGCGGGTTCAACGTGTCGCCGAGCGAGGTCGAGCAGGTGCTCCGCGGACACGCGTCGGTCGCCGACGCCGCCGTCGTCGGTCTCCCCGATCCCCACTCCGGCGAGCAGGTCGTCGCGGCCGTCGTCGCGGCTCCCGGTGCCACCGTGGATGCGGACGCGCTCAGAGCCTGGGCGCGGGAGATCCTCACCCCGTACAAGGTGCCGAAGCGGGTCGTCGTCGTCGACGAACTCCCCAAGTCGCTCATCGGCAAGGTGCTGCGGCGCCAGGTCCGCGACGAGCTGCTGCAGGCCGGCCAGGACTGAGCTCAGTCCGTGGGCGCCTCGTCGGCGGACGCTGCGCCCTCGGCCTCGTCCTCGGCCGGGACGTCCGGCTCGCCGAGCGCCGCCGGACCCTCGGAGACGAGCAGGGCGAACTGCTCGGCGTCGATGATCCGCAGACCGAGTGCTTCGGCCTTGGCGAGCTTCGACCCGGCACCCGGGCCGGCGGCGACGAAGTCGGTCTTCTTCGAGACGCTCGAGGCAGCCTTCCCTCCCGCCTGCACGATCGCTTCCAGCGCACCCTCCCGGGTGAAGCCCTCGAGCGAACCGGTGGCGACGACGGTGACACCCGACAGCACCCCGCCGGCCGCGACAGCGGCGCCCGGCCCCGGGTGTCCCGGAGTCGCCCACTGCACGCCCGCCGCGGTCCACTCCTCGACGATCTCGCGATGCCAGTCGACCTCGAACCAGGCGATGAGCGCATCGGCGATGATCCCGCCCACGCCGTCGACCTCTGCGAGCTCGTCGCGGGTGGCCGCACGGATGGCATCGAGCGAACCGAAGTACTCCGCGAGTGACCGGGCGGCGACCGGGCCGACGTGGCGGATGTTGAGTGCCACGAGCAACCGTGCGAGCGGGCGGGTCTTCGCGCCGTCGAGGTTGGCGAGGAGTTCGATCGCGTTCTTGGACGGCACCGAGGACTCGTCACCGTCGAACTCGGCCGCGGCCGGATCGTGCACGCCGTCCTTCTTGGCACGTCGGCGGCGGAAGGGCGTGACGCGCTTCTCGGATCCGTCCTCGTTGAGCTTGGGCAGGCCGGTCTCGTTGTCGCGGACGATCACCGTGACCGGGAAGATGTCGGCCATCGTGAGCGAGAAGAGTCCGGCCTCGGTCGTCAGCGGTGGTTCCGCGGGCTCCACCGGCTGGGTGAGCGCCGCTGCCGCCACCTCGCCGAGCGCCTCGACGTCGAGCGCGCCACGGGAGCCGATGTGCTCGACGCGTCCGCGCACCTGCGCCGGGCAGCTCCGCGCGTTCGGGCAGCGCAGGTCGATGTCGCCCTCCTTCGCGGGGGCGAGGGTGGTACCGCACTCGGGGCAGTGCTCGGGCATGACGAACTCGCGCTCCGAACCGTCGCGGAGCTCGACCACCGGGCCGAGGACCTCGGGGATGACGTCGCCGGCCTTCCGGAGGACGACGGTGTCACCGATGAGCACCCCCTTCGCCTTCACGACGTCCTGGTTGTGCAGGGTCGCCTGACGCACCTCGCTGCCGGCGACGAGCACCTTCTCCATGACGGCGAACGGGGTGGCGCGACCGGTGCGCCCGACGCTCACGACGATGTCGAGCAGCTTCGTGTTCACCTGCTCGGGCGGGTACTTGTAGGCGATGGCCCATCGCGGAGCACGACTCGTCGCGCCGAGCTCGCCGTGGAGCGCGAGATCGTCGACCTTCACGACGACGCCGTCGATCTCGTGCTCGACGCTGTCGCGGTGGGCGCCGAAGTACTCGATGAACTCCGCCGCACCGGTCGCCTCGTCGTGGACCCGGTAGTGCGAGGAGGTCGGGAGCCCCCAGCTGTGCAGCAGCTCGTAGACCTGTGACTGCCGAGCGACTGGTGGCTGTTCCCACGCGCCGATGCCGTGGACGAGCATCTGCAGGCGGCCGAGCCGGTCGTGCATGAGTGCGAGCTGGGCCGGGTTCTTGCTCTCCGCCTTCTGGCGCAGGGAACCGCTCGCCGCGTTGCGCGGGTTGGCGAAGACCCGTTCACCGGCCGCCGCCTGGTTGGCGTTCAGTTCGCGGAAGGCCTCGACCGGGAAGAAGATCTCGCCCCGGACCTCGACGACCTCCGGGAACTCGACCTCGGGGTCGGACGAGGTCAGTCGCTCGGGGATGGAACGGATGTACCGCACGTTCTCCGTGACGTCCTCGCCGACGACGCCGTCGCCTCGCGTGGCCGCGCTCACGAGGCGGCCGCGCTCGTACCGGAGGTTGATGGCGAGGCCGTCGATCTTCAGTTCGCAGAGGTACTGGACGGACCCTCCGGCGTCGCGCTCGACCTTGGCGGCCCAGGCGAGGAACTCCTCGATCGAGAAGACGTTGTCGAGGCTGAGCATGCGCTCGAGGTGCGTGACCGGGGCGAACAGCGTGGTCTCGGCGCGCCCGCCGACGGTCTGGGTGGGGCTGTCCTGGCTCTGCAGCTCGGGGAACAGACGCTCGAGCTCCTCGAGCCGCCGGAGCATCGCGTCGTACTCCTCGTCGGAGGCGAGCGACTCGTCTCGCTCGTAGTACGCGTCGCGGAGCTCGAGGATGCGCGAGGTCAATTCCTCGGCCTCGGTCGATGCCTGCTGGAGGGTCTGTCCGGTGCTGTTCGCCACGGCGTCCAGTCTACGAGCGGCGTCCGACACCGGCGGGCGCTTGACACCCGGCACGTCCTCCCGGATGTGCGCAACGGGGTCGGGGCGGGTCTCATCGAGGAGTAGGGTGTCGCAGTGCCGCAGGAACCATGCGCGCGGAATCGGAGGAACCATGTCCCAGTCCAGCAGTCCGGGAACGGGGGCGGCTCCCACCAGCAAGCAGCTGACCGCGCGCGTCATCGGCATCTCCGTCTCGGCCGCGGTCGGTGGCTTCCTCTTCGGATTCGACTCCTCCGTGGTGAACGGCGCGGTCGACGCGATGCAGGACCACTTCGCGCTCAGTGAGGCGCTCATCGGCTTCGCGGTCGCGTCAGCGCTGCTCGGTTGCGCGCTCGGCGCCTACCTCGCGGGTCGGATCGCAGACAGCCGCGGCCGCATCTTCACGATGCTGCTCGGTGCAGGCCTGTTCTTCGTCTCCTCCTTCGGAGCCGGCTTCGCCTTCTCCCCCTGGGACCTCGTCATCTGGCGCATCGTCGGCGGGCTCGGTATCGGCATCGCCTCGGTCGTGGCTCCGGCGTACATCGCCGAGATCGCGCCGAGCGCCATCCGCGGCCGCCTCGCCTCGCTGCAGCAGCTCGCCATCACGCTCGGCATCTTCGCCGCGCTCCTGTCCGACTCCGTCCTGGCGGGCGCCGCCGGCGGCGCGTCGAACCCGCTGTGGTTCGGCGTCGAGGCCTGGCGCTGGATGTTCATCGCCTGCGCGCTCCCGGCCGTGGTCTACGGCGTGCTCGCGATGCGGCTCCCCGAGTCGCCCCGGTTCCTCGTCCGCAAGGGCAAGTCCGACGAGGCCCGTCGGATCTTCGCGACCGTCTGGCCGCAGGAGGAGGTGGATCGCGCCGTCAAGCTCGCCGAGCAGGCGGTGAAGGACGATGAGCAGCAGAAGAAGGCGACCCTCTGGGGCGGACGCTTCGGGCTCCTGCCGATCGTCTGGATCGGCATCATCCTGTCAATCTTCCAGCAGTTCGTCGGCATCAACGTGATCTTCTACTACTCGACGACGCTGTGGAAGGCCGTCGGGTTCCAGGAGTCCGATTCGCTCCTCATCTCGGTCATCACCTCGGTGACGAACGTCGCGGTCACCATCGTCGCCATCCTGCTCGTGGACCGCATCGGTCGACGGCCGATCCTCCTCGCGGGCTCCATCGGCATGACGGTCTCGCTCGGTGCGATGGCGATCGCGTTCACACAGTCGGTGACCGACAGCGCCGGCGAGGTGTCGTTGCCCCAGCCGTGGGGAACGATCGCCCTCGTGGCTGCCAACGTGTTCGTGGTCGCGTTCGGCGCGTCGTGGGGACCGCTCGTCTGGGTGCTCCTCGGCGAGATCTTCCCGAACCGCCTGCGCGCGAAGGCACTCGGTGTCGCGGCGATGGCGCAGTGGATCGCGAACTTCCTCATCACGGTCAGTTTCCCGGCCCTCGCCGCGTTCTCCCTGCCGGTGACCTACGGCATGTACGCGCTGTTCGCGCTCCTCTCGTTCGTCTTCGTCCTCGCGAAGATCCCTGAGACCAACGGCCTGACGCTCGAGGAGGCGGAGACCCTCTTCGTCAAGAAGCCCAAGAAGTCCAAGGCGGGCGCACCGTCCCGATCCTGAGACCGACGCGGAACGCCCGACGAGCCTGGCTCGTCGGGCGTTCCGTCGTTCCGGGGTCGTCAGGCGGAGGCGGCGGCTCCGACGGGTACCGCGCTGACGGTGCGGTCGATCGTGAACTGACCGAGGACGCGCGTCCCGCTGTACAGCACGGCGGTCTGTCCGGGAGCGACGCCGTCGAGCGGCGTCTCCGGGTGGACGACGAGTTCGCCACCGACGAGCGTCAGCGCGGCGGGGACCGGGTCCGCGTGCGCACGGATCTGGACGTCGCACGGGATCGCTTCGGCACCGACCTCCGGAGCCCTCCCAGCCCAGGTGAAGCGCGAGCCGGCGATCTCTCCGATGGCGAGCGCCTCCTTCGGCCCGACGACGACCGTGTTGTCCTTCGGACGCACCTCGAGGACGAAGCGGGGACGTCCGTCCGGCGCCGGCACGCCGAGGTGCAGGCCCTTGCGCTGGCCGACGGTGAACGCGTGGGCACCCTCGTGCGAACCAACGACGGCTCCGTCGCGGTCGAGGACCTGGCCGGTCTCGGTACCGACCCGCTCCCCCAGCCAGCCCTTCGTGTCGCCGTCGGGGATGAAGCAGATGTCGTGGCTGTCGGGCTTGTTCGCCACCGTGAAGCCGCGCTCAGCGGCCTCGGCACGGACCTCGGCCTTCGACGGCGTCGCCCCGAGCGGGAACATCGAGTGCGCGAGCTGTTCGGCGGTGAGCACGCCCAGGACGTACGACTGGTCCTTCGCCCAGGCACTCGCCCGGTGCAGTTCTCGATCACCGTCGGGGCTCGTGACGATCGTGGCGTAGTGGCCGGTCACGACCGCGTCGAACCCGAGATCGAGCGCCTTCTCGAGCAACGCGGCGAACTTGATCTTCTCGTTGCATCGCATACACGGGTTCGGGGTCCGGCCGGCGCGGTACTCGGCGATGAAGTCGTCGACCACGTCGAGCTTGAAGCGCTCCGAGAAGTCCCACACGTAGTACGGGATGCCGATCAGGTTCGCCGCACGCTGGGCGTCCATCGAGTCCTCGATGGTGCAGCACCCGCGACTGCCGGTCCGGAGCGTGCCCGGCATCCGGCTGAGCGCCAGGTGGACGCCGACCACCTCATGGCCCGCGTCGACGGCGCGTGCCGCTGCCACGGCGGAGTCGACTCCGCCACTCATCGCTGCCAGAACTTTCACCGGGCAAGTCTACGCGCCAGCCGCCGGACGGCCACCCGCAAGCAGCGACGGGAGGGCTGCTCAGGGACGAGCGCCCAGTGCCGTGTCGCGGTCGGCGGAACCGGCCCGACTCGCCTGCGCGTACGCGCGCGGCAGCGCCTGGAGGAAGTCGTCCACGTCGCCCTCGGTCGTCGTCCGGCCCAGCGTGATCCGGAGGACCGATCGGGCCTCGGTCTCCGGGCGTCCCATCGCGAGCAGGACATGCGACGGTTCCGGGACGCCGGCCTGGCAGGCGGAACCCGTCGAGACCGCCACCCCTGCGAGGTCGAGCAGGAAGAGCATCGAGTCCCCCTGTGCGCCGGGGAACACGAAGTTCGCGTTCGACGCGAGTCGCTCGCTGGGATCACCCGTCAGCTCGGCCTCCGGAACGGTCGCCCGCACGCCGGCCACGAGTCGGTCGCGCAAGGCGCTGAGACGCTGCTGTTCCGCGGTCCGCTCGAGCGCCATGAGCTCAGCGGCGACGGCGAATCCGACGGCTGCCGCGACGTCCTGCGTACCGGAGCGGAGTCCGCGTTGCTGTCCGCCACCGTGCTGCAACGGCTCCACCACGGCTGCGCGACTCACGACCAGGGCTCCGATCCCCACGGGACCACCGATCTTGTGCGCGGAGACGCTGAGCGCGACGAGACCATCGGCACCGACGGATCCGGATGCGGCGCGAAGGTCGGCGAGGTCGATGGGGAGGTGTCCGTAGGCCGAGACCGCGTCCAGGTGGAACGGCACCTCGGACGCTGCGGCGAGCGCCGCCAGCCGGACGACGGGCTGGATGGTGCCGACCTCGTTGTTCGCCCAGAGCGCCGTCGCCACGGCGATGTCGGGGCCGTGGTCGGCGAAGCGCGCGGCCGCCGTGTCGAGTGAGACCCGGCCGAGGTCGTCGAGCGGGATCCAGAGCGGGGATGCACCCTCGTGGCGCTCGAGCCACTCGACGGTGTCGAGCGTGGCGTGGTGCTCCCCCGCGGGTGCGAGCACGGCGGCGCGTCGTCGATCCTGCTGGCGGTGCCAGTAGAGCCCCTTGAGGGCGAGGTTGATGGATTCGGTGCCGCCGGAGGTGAAGACGAGTTCGATGGGGTCGCATCCGAGGGTCGCCGCGACCCGCTCACGTGCCTCTTCGAGGAGGCGGCGGGCCTGTTGCCCGGGGCCGTGGATGGAGGCCGGGTTGCCGACGGTCGCCATCGCGGACGCGTAGGCCTCGATCACCTCGGATCGCACCGGGGTCGTCGCGGCGTGGTCCAGGTACACCGCCATGCCGCTCCTCCCTTCACCGCGTTGTCCGCGGATCTTCGCGCACTCCTGCACTCACTACTGTAGAACCCATGAACGCTGGTGACCCCTTCCACGATCTCGGCGTCCGCCTCGGCCCGTCCGGTGGTGAGCTCCGTGTGTGGTCCGAGCATGCGGATGCACTCGAACTCGTGATCTTCGACGACAAGGATCTGAACTGGATCACCCACTCGGTCGAGATGACCCGCGACGACGACGGTGTCTGGAGTGGGAGTTCCGAGGAGCTGGTGCTCGGCCGACGCTATGCGGTCCGCGCCTCCGGGCCGTCCTCGCCGAACAACGCCTTCGACCCGAGCCTCCTGCTGCTCGACCCCTACGCCCGCGGCCTCGCCCGGGTGTCGGCAGAGCAGTGGCGGTCCGTCGTCGTCGACGACGCGTTCGACTGGGGCGGTGTGCAGAAACCCCGTATCCCGCTCGACCGGACCGTCGTGTACGAGGCGCACGTCAAGGGGCTGAGCAAGCTGCACCCCGACGTTCCGGAGGAGCTGCGGGGCACGTACGCGGGCCTCGCCCACCCCGCGATGATCGCGCATCTGCACGACCTCGGGGTGACGAGCGTCGAACTGCTTCCGGTGCACGCGTTCACCTCTGAGCAGCGTCTCATCAAGCAGGGCCTCGTCAACTACTGGGGCTACAACACCCTGAACTTCTTCAGTCCACACGCCTCCTATGCGACGAAGACGGCGCAGGCGGGAGGCGCGGACGAGGTCCTCCGCGAGTTCAAGGGCATGGTGAAGCTGCTGCACGAGGCCGGCCTCGAGGTCATCCTCGACGTCGTCTACAACCACACCGCCGAAGAGGGGCCCGGCGGCCCCCGCACGAGCTTCCGCGGCATCGACAACGCGACCTACTACCGTCAGGACGCCACCGGCGCCTACATCGACGTGACGGGCTGCGGCAACACCGTGGACTTCGGCCATCCGGTCCCCCAACGGCTCGTGCTCGACTCGTTGCGATACTGGGCGGACGAGGTGCAGATCGACGGCTTCCGGTTCGACCTCGCCGCGACGCTCGGTCGGAACGCGGCGGTCGAGTTCACGCCCGACCACCCCCTGCTCGAGGCGATCGTCCACGACCCGTCGCTCGTCGACGCGAAGATGATCGCCGAGCCCTGGGACGTCGGGATGGGCGGCTGGCAGACGGGGAACTTCCCCGCCGGGTGGCACGAGTGGAACGACCGGTACCGGGATCGCGTCCGCAACTTCTGGCTCTCCGACATCGACTACGCGAGACGGGCGGACGCCCCGGTCGGGATCGGTGGGTTCGCGACCCGTCTGGCCGGATCGAGCAACACCTTCTCAGCTGAGCGCGGTCCGCTGGCCTCCGTCAACTTCATCACGGCCCACGACGGGTTCACCCTGGCAGACCTCGTCTCGTACGACGTCAAGCACAACGTCGGGAACGGCGAGTCCAACCGCGACGGGACGGACAACAACCGTTCCTTCAACCACGGTGCCGAGGGCCCGACGGACGACCCCGCGATCCTCGCCGCTCGTCGAAAGGCGATGCGGAACCTGCTCGGCACGCTCCTGTTGTCGGCGGGTGTCCCGATGCTCACGGCTGGCGACGAGTTCGGGCGGAGTCAGCGCGGCAACAACAACGCCTACTGTCACGACTCCGAGCTGACCTGGGTCGGATGGACGAGGGAGCCCTGGCAGGACCAGTTGCTCGCACACAGCCGCCGGCTCCTCGAACTGCGCCGCGAACACCCCGCCCTCCGGCCGGAGCACTTCGCCGCCGCTGGGACGACGGTGCCCGGCGCGAGCGTCATGGACTGGTTCGACGCGTCGGGCGGGACCATGAGCACCGAGGACTGGACGAGTCCAAGGAACCGGACACTGCAGTTCTTCTCGACGAGCACGCCGGAGTCCGAGGAGCTCGACCGCGTGCTGCTCATCGTGCACGGCGTCGAGCAGCCGGTCGAGGTCACCCTGCCCGAGCACGAGGGCGTGACCGCGTTCGTGCGCATCTGGAACTCCGCGGACGACGCACCGATGTCCGAGGAGGAGCAGTTCGTCCCCGGCCAGACGGTCCCGGTCTCGGCCACGTCGATGCAGCTCTTCCGAGCCGTCTGACGATGGCGAAACGGAGGGCCGAGGGAGGCGGCACCCCGGCGACGGTGACGTTGACCTCGCTGGGCATCCCCTTCACCCCGCGTTCCTACCGACACGACCCGTCGGTGACGGCCTTCGGTCTCGAGGCCGCCACGGCGCTCGGGGTCGACCCGCCCAGGGTGTTCAAGACCCTGCTGGCGGAGGTGGACGGCTCGCTCGTCGTCGCGATCGTCCCGGTCGCCGACCAACTCGACCTCAAGGCGCTCGCGGCGGCCCTCGACGGGAAGCGGGCGACGATGGCGGACCCTGCCGTCGCCGAGCGGAAGACGGGCTACGTGGTCGGCGGCATCAGCCCGATCGGGCAACGCACCGCGCTCCCGACGGTGCTCGACGAGAGCGCCTTCGAGCACGAGACGGTGCTGGTCTCGGGTGGTCGGCGCGGGTTCGACCTCGAACTCGCCCCGTCCGACCTCGGATCGGCCGTGTCCGCCGTCGTCGCGAGGATCGCCAGATAGTCGGATCCCTCGACGCACCGGTCCGAGGGTCGCACCGGCGCGTCGGAGGGGATCGCCCTACTGGTCCGCCACGGCGACGAGCCCGAGCTCCGCGGGGGTGAGGAGCAGCTCGTGTCTCGGCACGATGCGCACCGTGTACCCGAACCCGCCGGCCCGATCGAGGGGAAGCGTTCCGGCGTACTCGAGTGTGTGCTCCGGCCGACTCGTCGACGGGGACTGCTGCTGCTCGAGCGGCTGCGTCCGGATGTCGAGCAGTTCACCCCCGGCACCGGGCACCCCGTAGACCACCTCGACGGTCACGTCCTCGGGTGACAGCGATCCCAGTTGGACGTAGGCGCGCAGCCGCAGCACGTCACCGACCTGCGGGACCGCGTCGACACCGCCGCTCTCGACATGGGCGACCGCCAGCTGTGGCCAGGCCTCGCGCACCCGCTGCTTGTAGGCTGCCAGCTCGCGTGCCCGCTGCTGATCGGACGCGTTCAGCTCGCGCTCCATCGCCGCCGCCGGGAGGTACATGCGCTCCGTGTACTCGCGGACCATGCGGTCGGCGCTGAGCGGTTCGGACAGCGTCGAGATCGTGTGTCGCACCATCTGCATCCAGCGCTGCGGCAGCCCGTCGTCCTCGCGCTCGTAGAACCGCGGTACCAGCTGGTGCTCGAGGATCTCGTACAGCGCCGTGGCCTCGAGGGCGTCGCGTTCCTCGTCGTCCGCCGCCCCGTCCGCCGACGGGATGACCCAACCGTTCTCGCCGTCCGCGTACTCGTTCCACCATCCGTCGAGGATCGACAGGTTCAGTGCTCCGTTGAGTGCGGCCTTCATGCCGGAGGTCCCGCAGGCCTCGAGGGGACGCAGCGGGTTGTTCAACCACACGTCACAGCCGGGGTAGAGCGTCTTGGCCATCCCGATGCCGTAGTCCGGCAGGAAGACGATGCGCGATCGGAGCTCGGGATCCTGGGCGAACTGTACGAGGCGCTGGATGAGCCGCTTGCCGTCGTCGTCCGCCGGGTGTGCCTTGCCCGCTACGACGATCTGGACGGGCCGTTCGGGGTGGAGCAGGATCGCGCGCAGTCGGTCGGGATCGCGCAGCATGAGGGTGAGCCGCTTGTAGCTCGGCACCCGCCGGGCGAACCCGATCGTCAACACCTCGGGGTCGAGCAGTTCGTCGATCCAGGACGGGAGCACCGCTTGCGGGTTTTGGGTCCGATACCCATCGGCGATCCGGCGCCGCACGTCGGCGACGAGGCGCTCCCGCATCCCGTGCTTGCGCGACCAGAGCTCGGCGTCCGAGAGCGACGGATCGGACCAGTCCGCCCGACTCGTGTCGGTCGTCCCCCACCGGTCCACGGCGAGGTCGACGAGCGATGGATCCGTCCAGCTCGGGGCGTGGACACCGTTCGTGATCGACGTGATCGGCACGTCCGAGACGTCGAAGCCGGGCCAGAGCCCTCGGAACATCGCCCGGCTCACCTCACCGTGCAACCGACTGACGCCGTTCGCGCGCTGCGCCAGACGCAGGCCCATGATCGCCAGGTTGAACACCTCGGCCGAGCCGCCGTTCGCCGTCTCGTCGCCGAGTGCGAGGGCGTCCTGTGCGGCGACGCCCGGAAGCAGGTCACCGCTGAAGTAGCGCGTGATCACCTCACGGTCGAACCGGTCGATCCCGGCCGGAACGGGGGTGTGTGTCGTGAAGACGGTCCCGCCGCGTACGAGCTGCAGCGCCTCGTCGAAGGAGAGTCCGTTCCCGACGAGGTCGCTGATCCGCTCGAGCCCCAGGAAACCGGCGTGGCCTTCGTTGGAGTGGTAGACCTGCGGCAGCGCGTGGTCCGTGAGCTCGCTCCATTGCTTGATCGCTCGGACGCCGCCGATGCCGAGGAGGAGTTCCTGCAGGAGTCGATGCTCGCCGCCACCGCCGTACAACCGGTCCGTCACGCCGCGCAGCTCGGCGACGTTCTCGGGGATGTCCGTGTCGAGCAACAGCAGTGGGACCCGACCGACTTCGGCGATCCAGACCCGTGCCGACAGGCTCCGGTCGTCCGGGAGCGCCAGGGTGACGGTGACCGGTGTCCCGTCCGGCTCCCGGAGCACCGCGACCGGGAGTCCGTCGGGGTCCTGCACGGGGTAGGACTCCTGCTGCCAGCCGTCGTTCGTGATCGACTGCGCGAAGTATCCGGAGCGGTAGAGGAGGCCCACGCCGACGAGCGGCACCCCCAGGTCTGACGCGCTCTTCAGGTGGTCGCCGGCGAGGATGCCGAGGCCACCCGAGTACTGCGGCAAGGCCGCGGCGATACCGAATTCGGGCGAGAAGTAGGCGATCGTCTGTGGTTTCGGGTCAGGGAGGCCCTGGTACCACCGCGGCTCCTCCAGATACCGGCGGAGGTCGGCGTGCAAGGCGTCGGCCCGACCGACGAAGTCCGCATCGGCGGCGAGTTCCGCCAGTCGCTCCGGTGTCACGAGTCCGAGGCCGCTGATCGGATCATGGTCGGACTCGCGCCAGACGTCCGGTGCGATCTCGTCGAACAGGCGCTGCGTCGGCTCGTGCCACGACCACCGCAGGTTCGCAGCGAGGGCGGTGAGCGAGGTCAGGGACTCGGGGATGAGCGCGCGGACGGTAAACCTGCGGATAGCCTTCACGCGCTCACTCTAGGGCAACCGCGGTGGCCGCTCAGGACACGGCAGCACCCGAGGCCTTAGCATGACGCGCGACACCCCGCGCGCCCCTTCATCGGTGGTCGTTTCGCGGTACGGTCGGACCAGTGGCACCGAAGGAGATGGAACGCACTATGCCGAAGTCAGTACCGCAGTCCTCCACCGTCGACGACGCCGGACCGGTGTCGCTCACGCTGTCCCCGAACATCGGGCGCATCCCGATCCTGGATCCGACGCCCTCGGTCGAAGGTGGCCGTTGGCCGGCCAAGGCGTTCTCGGGCGAGGTGGTGCCGTTCGGCGCGACCGCGTTCCGCGAAGGGCACGACCTCATCGGCGTCGAGCTCCTGTTGACCGACCCGCGCGGCAAGACGGTCGCGCATCGGATGTCCCCCGGCGCCCCGGGCACGGACCGCTTCGAGGTCGAGGTCCAACTCGCGACGGAGGGCACCTGGCGGTACCAGGTCCGTGCCTTCGCCGACGAGTTCGCGACCTGGGAGCACAACGCCCGGGTCAAGATCGAGGCCGGTGTCGACGTCGAGCTCATGTACCTCATCGGCGCCGAACTCCTCGAGCGCGCCGCGACGGACAAGCTCCGCCCGGCGAAGGACCGCCGCTTCCTCACCGCCGCCGCCAAGCTCCTCCGCGACACCGAGGCCGAGCCGGAAGCCCGGTTCGCGGTGCTCGACGACCCCGAACTCCTCGCCATCGCCGACCGCCGGCCGTTCGCCGGTCTCACGAGCACGAGCGACGAGCGAGTGGTCCGCGTCGAGCGCACCCGGGCCGGCGTCGGTTCCTGGTACGAGTTCTTCCCACGGTCGGAGGGTGCTGAGCGGAACCCGGACGGCTCGTGGACGTCGGGCACCTTCCGCAGCGCAGCCGGGCGGTTGCCGGCCGTCGCCGCGATGGGGTTCGACGTCCTCTACCTGCCGCCCATCCACCCCATCGGCGTGACGTTCCGCAAGGGACCGAACAACACGCTCACGCCCGGCGAGCACGACCCGGGCTCACCTTGGGCGATCGGTGGTGCCGCGGGCGGTCATGACGCGATCCATCCCGACCTCGGCACGGAGAAGGACTTCGTCGCCTTCGTCCGCCAGGCGAAGAAGGTCGGCCTGGAGGTCGCCCTCGATCTCGCCCTCCAGGCGTCGCCGGACCACCCCTGGGTGACCGAGCACCCCGAGTGGTTCACGACCCTCCCCGACGGCACGATCGCGTACGCCGAGAACCCGCCGAAGAAGTACCAGGACATCTACCCGGTCAACTTCGACAACGACCCGGAGGGCATCCGGGCCGAGGTGTTGCGCATCGTCCGCCACTGGATCTCGCTCGGCGTCCGCATCTTCCGCGTCGACAACCCCCACACCAAGCCGCTCGACTTCTGGGAGTGGTTGCTCGCGACCGTCAACCGGACGGACCCCGACGTCGTGTTCCTGGCGGAGGCCTTCACCCGTCCGGCCCTGCTGCAGGGTCTCGCGAAGGTCGGGTTCCAGCAGAGCTACACCTACTTCACCTGGCGCAACACGAAGGAGGAGCTCGAGGAGTTCCTCGGCGCGGCGGCGACCGAGACCGCCGACTTCCTCCGGCCCAACCTGTTCGTCAACACGCCGGACATCCTCACCGAGTACCTCCAGTTCGGTGGTCGGGCGGCGTACAAGGTGCGCGCGGCGATCGCTGCGACCGCCGCGCCGACGTGGGGGGTCTACGCCGGGTACGAGCTCATCGAGAACGTCGCCCGTCCCGGTGCCGAGGAGAACATCGACAGCGAGAAGTTCGAGTACCGTCCGCGGGACTGGGCCGCTGCGGAGGCCGCCGGCACCTCGCTGTCGCCGTACCTCACCCTGCTCAACCGGATCCGGCGGGCGCATCCCGCCCTCCGGCAGTTGCGCAACATCAGCTTCCACTGGAGCGACGACGACCAGATCCTCGTCTTCAGCAAGCATCTCGACCAGCGGTTCACCGGCACCGGTGAGCACGACACCCTGCTCGTCGTCGCCAACCTCGATCCGCACTCGGTCCGACAGACCATGGTGCACCTCGACCAGACCGTGTTCGGTGGCGTCCCGGGCGGCAGCTTCGACGTCACCGACCTCGTCACGGGAGCCGAGTGGATCTGGTCCGACAGCAACTTCGTGCGCCTCGACGCCTTCACCGAGCCCGTGCACATCCTGAGCGTGAGGATCCGACCATGACGACCAGCCCCGTGACCCCAGACGGAGCCGCTGCGCCGAAGCGCTCCGGCCGTCGAGCAGCACCGATGCCGGTCGACGCCACACCGGCGCCGCGGGAGCTCCCGCTCCCCTCCGTCGAGGACTGGATCCTCGACGCCGTCGCGGAGGGCCGCTACCACGATCCGCACGAGATCCTGGGCCAGCACCTGATCGACCTGGGCGGGGTGAGCGACCCCCTCGTGGTCGTCCGGGCCAGACGCCCGCTGGCCGAGCAGGTGACGGCGGTGCTCGCCAACGGTGCGCGCGTCGAGCTCGCGCACGTCCGCGCCGGCATCTGGCAGGGCTTCCACGTCGACGGCATCATCGACTACACGCTCGACGCCCGCTACAGCGACGGATCGATCTGGAACGCCGACGACCCGTACCGGTTCGCGCCGTCGATCGGCGAACTCGACCTGCACCTCATCGGCGAGGGTCGCCACGAACGACTCTGGGACGCCTTGGGCGCCCACGTCACCGAGCTGCGTGGGGTCACCGAGTCGGTCGCCGGCACCGCGTTCGCCGTCTGGGCACCCCACGCACGCGCGGTCCGGGTCATCGGCGACCTCAACTCCTGGGACGGCACGGCGCACGCCATGCGCAACATGGGTGCGACGGGTGTCTGGGAGCTGTTCATCCCCACCATCGGCGCCGGCGAGCTGTACCGCTTCGAGATCCTGACCCAGCGCGGCGACTGGGTCCGTCGGTCCGACCCGATGGCCCGGTTCACCGAGCGCTCCCCCGCCACCGCATCCGTGACCGGTGTCAGCGACTACCGCTGGACCGACGAGGCGTGGCTCGATCGGAGAGCCGCGAGCGATCCGCACAACGGACCCATGAGCGTCTACGAGCTGCACGTCGGCTCCTGGCGTCCCGGGCTCAGTTACCGGGACCTCGCGGACCAGCTCATCGAGTACATCGCGGAACTCGGCTACACGCACGTCGAGTTCATGCCGCTCGCCGAGCATCCCTTCGGCGGCTCCTGGGGGTACCAGGTCACCGGCTACTACGCACCGACGAGCCGCTTCGGTTCGAGCGACGACCTGAAGTACCTGATCGACCGTCTCCACGGCGCAGGGATCGGCGTCCTCATGGACTGGGTGCCCGGCCACTTCCCCAAGGACGAGTGGGCCCTCGCGAACTTCGACGGTCAGCCCCTCTACGAGCACCCCGACCCGCGACGTGGCGAACAGCCGGACTGGGGCACCCTCGTCTTCGACTTCGGGCAGCCCCAGGTCAAGAACTTCCTGGTGGCCAACGCCCTCTACTGGCTCGAGGAGTTCCACGTCGACGGCCTGCGCGTCGACGCCGTCGCCTCGATGCTGTACCTCGACTATTCGCGGAAGGACGGCGAGTGGCTGCCGAACGTCCACGGCGGGCGCGAGAACCTCGAAGCGATCAGTCTCCTCCAGGAAGCGAACGCGACGGCCTACCGGCGGAACCCCGGGATCGTCATGATCGCCGAGGAGTCGACGAGTTGGCCCGGCGTCACGGCGCCGACGAGCGCGGGCGGTCTCGGGTTCGGCCTGAAGTGGAACATGGGCTGGATGCACGACTCGCTCCAGTACATCGAGCACGACCCGCTCTACCGGTCACACCACCACGGCGAGATCACCTTCTCGATGGTCTACGCCTTCAGCGAGAGCTTCCTCCTGCCGATCAGCCACGACGAGGTCGTCCACGGCAAGGGCTCCCTCCTCGCCAAGATGCCCGGTGACCACTGGCAGCAACTCGCGAACATGCGCGCCTACCTCGCCTTCATGTGGGCCCACCCCGGCAAGCAGTTGCTCTTCATGGGCCAGGAGTTCGGTCAGCCCTCCGAATGGTCTGAGGAACGCGGTCTGGACTGGTGGATCCTGGACCAGCCGAGCCACCGGGCGCTGCTCGGCCTCGTGTCCCGACTCAACGCCGTGTACACGGAGCACCCGGCGCTCTGGGCCCTGGACCACGACGCCGCCGGCTTCGAATGGCTCGACGCCGGGGACGCGCAGAACAGCGTGCTCTCCTTCCTGCGCTGGGACGACGACGGCAACGTGATCGCCGCACTGGTCAACTTCTCCGGCGCCCCCGTCGGCCCGTACCGGGTCGGCCTGCCTCGCGCCGGTCGGTGGGAGGAACTCCTCAACACCGACGCCGTGGAGTACGGCGGATCCGGCGTGGGCAACTACGGATCGGTCGAGGCGTCGGCGTCACCGTGGGCAGGACGCCCGGCTTCCGCCGAGCTCACGCTCCCCCCGCTCGGCATGATCTGGCTCAAGCACGTCGGCTGATCAGGCTTCCGCAGCACCCGGATGCACGACGAAGGCCCGCCTCCCTCGGGAGGCGGGCCTTCGTCGTGCATCGGTCGGTCAGTAGAGGAGGCCTGTCAACCGGGCCCTGGCCTTCATGACGCGCGGATCGGTGACGCCGGCGACCTGGAAGAGCTCGAGCAGGCGCGTCCGGACGGTGTCCTTACCCGACTGGTCGAGGTCGGGGAACAGCGTCAGCAGACGGTCGAAGGCGTCCTCGAGGTGTCCTCCGGAGAGGTCGAGGTCGGCGACGGCCAGCTGGGCGTCGAGGTCGGCGGGAGCAGCAGCGGCGCGCGCGCGGATCTCATCGAGGGTCTTCCCCGTGAGGCGGTGCAGCAGACGGACCTGAGCGAGGCCGGCCACGGCCATGTCGTCCTTCGGATTCTGCGCGATGGCCTTCTCGTACGCGGCGATGGCCGTCGGGTAGTCGGCACGCTCGATGGCTTCGTACGCCTCGGCGTGGAGGGGCGGCAGCGGCTCCTCCACGGGTTCGGCTGGAGCTGCGGCGTCCCCTTCGGCGACGACGGCCCGACCGGAGACCCCGTTCTGTCCGGCCAGCTGCAGCAACTGCTCGATCACGTCGCGCACCTGCGACTCCGGGATGGCGCCGTTGAACATCGGCACCGGGCGTCCGCCGACGACGGCGACGACCATCGGGATCGACTGCGCCTGGAACGCCTGGGAGAGCTGCGGGTTCGCGTCGACGTCGACCTTGGCGAGCACGAAGCGGCCGGCGTATTCGGCGGCGAGGCGTTCGAGCACCGGGGAGAGCTGCTTGCACGGTCCGCACCACTCGGCCCAGAGGTCGATGACGACGGGGACCACGGAGGACAGCTCGACGACCTGACCGAACCCGTCATCCGTCGCGTCGAAGACCAGGGACGGGACCTGGACGGTCTGGCCGGTCGTCGCGCCGGGCTCCTCTGCCGGTGCGCCCGCCTGCGTCGACGCGCCCGCGGGCGGCGTCTGGTGGCGACGAGCGAGGCCGGAGAGGTCGACGGCGCCGCGCAGGTGTGCTGCGCTCGGCTCCGCGGCACTCACGGGAGCTCCGATGCGGCGATGAGGGTCTGGGTGAATCCGAGCAAGGTGATCTTCTCTCCGGAGTTGACGGCTGGCACGTAGAACAGGAGCTGGTCGCCGTAGGTGGCCTGCGTCCCCTTCGCGCTCTCGGTGATCCCGGAGAGCGCGGCGACCGCACCCGAGGGTTTCACGGTAGCACCGGCCGTGACCACCGAGACCACCTCGCCCTCCTGCACGTTGACGGCGACGATCGCACCCGAGTCGTTGGTCGCCAGTGCGACGTTCGGGCCGGTACCGGCGGCCGCCGAGAAGGCGATGCTCGCCGTCGTCGGCAGGTTCGCGGCCTTCGTGGCGCGGTCCGCAGCGACCTGCGTCCGGAAGACGTCACCATCGGCGTTGAACATGCCGGCGAAGGTGCTCGCATCGCCGTTGGTGATGATGTCGGCGTATGCCGCGGCGATCTCCTCCGGCGGCATGACGAGCAACTTCGAGTCCGGCGGGACGCTCGCGGCACCGATGGTCGCGGGCGCGACGTTCTCGAGTCGGGCGCCCTCGAGGAGCTTCTCCGCGTAGACGACCTGGTAATTCGACCGCGGGTCCTGCTGGGTCATCACGAGGACCGTCGGCGACACCGTCTCGTCGGCCTTGTCCTGGATGGCGGTCATGACCGTCCGAGGCCAGGCATCCGTCGCCTGGGGCAGGGTGAGCGTGACTGGCGACGCGGGGATGGGCGTCGCCCCGGCGGCGTCGGCCACCTTCGAGCGGAGGGCGTAGTTCGCCGTGCGCTCCTCGAGAGCCGGCCCGGAGAACCGGACGGCTGCAGCGGTGCCGTCGAGCGCAGCATCGGCCTCGGACGCCGCCGTCGAGATCCGCGACACGATCCGCTCGACCTGTGGCACGGTGACGACGGGCGCGGCGAAGTCCTGGTCTTGGCTGTCGGCCGGCAGATCCGTCGCGGTGACGGTGGGCGTCGGTGACGGCGCTCCGATGGTCGGCCAGTAGTCCTGGGAGCAGCCACTCAGGCCCAGGGTCCCGATGAGGACGAGCGGTACGCCCACGACGAGTGACCGGCGCAGCGGGGAGCGCTTCGTCTTACCGGCTCCGAGTTCACGGGGGCGGCGCGGCTTCGGTTGTCTCGACATCTTCGTGATGCCCTTCTGTCCTTGTCCCGGACCCTTGCGACGCGGGCCTCGCGAGCGACGCATGCGCTGGATCCCCGAGAGGTAGAGCACGATGCCGGCGAGGAGCACGAGG
Organism: Plantibacter sp. MCCC 1A11337; assembly: GCF_013349365.1. NCBI lineage: Bacteria > Bacillati > Actinomycetota > Actinomycetes > Micrococcales > Microbacteriaceae > Plantibacter > Plantibacter sp. MCCC 1A11337. The sequence goes on from NZ_JABJWX010000001.1 coordinate 604,548, forward strand.
ATGCCACCGGCGATCAGCGGACCGGCCCACGGGGTGGCGTTGTCGAGTGGCCAGGAGAGTCGGAGGGAATCCGGAGCTGCGGCCGAGCCGTCGGTCGCGATGAGCACGTCGATGTCCTTCGGCAGGTTCATCGTCGCGATGACCGCGCCCGCCTCGTCGTACTCACCGAGCCAGAGGTCGGATCCGCGCGGGTCCGGGCCCTTCTCGGCGGTGGTGGTGTCGTCGCTGGCCTCGGGGGCCGGCGTCGCCGACGGCTCGGGACTCGGGGTCGCCCCGTCGTCGTCGGTGGCGTCCGCCTCGGCCGTGACGGTCGTGGTCGTCAGGGCGGTACCGGCACTGTTGACGCCCACGCGGCTGTAGGGCTCGTCGCCGAGCCAGGCCGTGATGTCGTCGGAGCGCCCGTAGCTCATGAACACCTGCGTGTCGCCGCCCGCGCCCGCCACGATGGACTGCGCTCCCGGCTGCGACTGCAGCACGCTCCCGGGGATGACGATGAACCGGTCTCCGCTGTCGACCGTCGTCGACAGGCTGAAGGTGCCGGGCGAGAGGAACACGGTCCGTTGCGCGATTCCCGTCACGATCATGACGGCTGCCACGACGAACGCGGCGATGGCGAGAACGAAACGCACGGATTACTCTCCTCTGGCGTCGGAACGACGCGGGTGATCCTGCGTCCGACGGGATCCGGCGGGTCGGGCCGGCAGGAGACGCAGGTGGTTTAGGCTATCGGAAATGACTGAGAGGCGGCTAGACGGCCGCTGGGAGGCCGGGAGCCGGCCAGTGGGTCGGCAGCGGCAGCGCCTCGGGACGCACTGCAGCGACGATCTCGGTGAGCACGCGTCGGGTCTGGCTCTCCCCCACCCACAGGTGCTTGGCGCCGTCCACCGGGACGAGCGTGACCCCGGGGAGGACGCCGAACCGTTCCGCCGCTTCCGCGGGTCGGAGGTAGTCGTCGAACTCGGGCACGAGGACGACCATCGGCCGGTCGTCGCCGGCCCAGGCCCGGAGCTCGTCCTCCGTCGTGCGGTGCAGCGGCGGAGACAGGAGGATCACTCCCTCGACGGCCGGGTCGCGCCCGTACTTCAGGGCCAGCTCGGTCCCGAACGACCATCCCACGATCCACGGGTGCGGAAGCCCGCGCTCGGCCACGAACGCGAGCGCGGCCTCGACGTCGGCCCGCTCGCCGACGCCGCCGTCGAAGGCGCCGTCGCTCGTCCCTCGAGGAGACGAGGTGCCGCGGGTGTTGAAGCGGAGCACCGCGATCCCCGCGAGCGCAGGCAGGCGCGCCGCGGCCTTCCGGAGCACATGGGAGTCCATGAACCCGCCGGCGGTCGGCAGCGGGTGGAGCGTCACCAGGGTCGCGACGATCTCGCCGTCGGCCGGCACCGCGAGCTCGCCGACGAGGGTGAGGCCGTCGGCCGTATGCAGCTCGATCTCCTCGCGGACGGCGGGGAGCTCGGCGCCACCACGGATCTCGATGGTGTCGGTCATGAGTCAGTCCTCCGGGGCAGTGTGGTCGGGTCGATTCGCGGCGTGCGGGCGTTCACCGGATCCGCCAGCAGTGGGAGTGCCAATGCCGCCGGGCAGCGATGTCGGCCTGGTCGCCCAGGACCCCGTCGGCGCGCCACGTCACCACATGTGCGGTGCCGGGCGGGATCGACTGTCCGCATCCAGGACACACGTAGGTCTTCTGCGCACTGGAACCGCTGACGGGCTGGACGAACCAGGATCCGTCTCGATGGTCCTCGGTGCGTTTCCACCCTGCCATCAGCCGTTCGAGACCGTTACCCTCGTCGTCGCCGGGCCGTGGCCGGTGGCGGTGGTGTCGGGGCATGGGTCAAGTCTAGGCTCAGCCTCCACGACCGTGTCGGGAGGCGGTTCCGGTCAGTACCAGCCGTTGGACTCCGAGTGGGCCCACGCGCCGCACGGCGTGCTGTACCGACTCGTGATGTACCCGAGACCCCAGGTGATCTGCGTCGCGGGGTTGGTGGCCCAGTCGGCTCCGGCCGAGGCCATCTTGGAGCCGGGAAGCGCCTGCGGGATACCCGTGGCGCCAGAACTGGCGTTGTAGGCGTACACGTTCCACCCCGACTCACGGTTCCACAGGGAGACGAGGCAGCTGTACTCGCCCTCGCCCCAGCCGTTGGCCATGACCATGTCGTAGGCGATCGCCTGAGCCGTACCCGGGTCGGGCGTGCCTGCCGCGGGAGCGCTGCCCGTGGACGAGGAACCGCCGTCGGTCGCGGCCGGCGTCGCCACGGGAGGCGGCGGCGGCGGAGCGACGACCTCGTAGCTGTCGCGGGCGAAAGTGTACTGGTAGTTCGAGCTCGCGACGACGGACTGCGCCGCGTTGCCACCGAACTGCGCCTGCTTCTCCGCATAGGAGGACGCCACGACGCTGGAGGTCGGGTCGACCATCGTCACGGCGACGAAGCCGAATGCAGCCGTCGCGGCGAAGATCCCGAGGACCTTCTTGCCCCGAGAGCGCGGACGACGGTACGACTGCACCGCCTTACCGGTGTTCGGCTGGGCTGATGGTTTCCACGGGGTCACGTCAGTTGAGTCTTGAGGCACGATGCATCGATGGTAGCCGAGAATGCCTGATCAGGCCACCTGGTCGCCCGACGCTCAGCGAACCGCCAGCATGACGTCCACGACGCTGTCGAGCAGTGCGTCGACCTGCGACTCGCGGTATCCGGCCCATTCGTTGCGGAACACGGCCGTGCGGACGCGATCGATGTTGAGCGGTGTGCCGTCGTGGAAGTAGGCGACGAGGCGGTCCGCGAGGGCGTCCACGTCCTTCCGGCTGTAGCCACGGGCGAGCAGGCTCACGCGCTGGAACCGTTGGCCCTCCGGCCTGGTCAGCCGGTTGAGGATGACCTGCGCGGTGCCGCGGGCGTCGCGCAGCCACTCCTTGGCGCCGCGCTCCTCGACCGACCGTTCCCGCTCGCGGAGCGAGAAGGCGTCCTCGAGTCGCTCGAGCGCCGCGTCGACGTGCTCGGTGCTGTAGCCGCCCCGGACGAGCCGGAACGCCACGTGCCGGATGTCCTCCGCGCTCAGGGTCGCATCCGCGTCGGCGTCGGCGTCCTGCCCGTAGGCGGCGCGAGCGCGGTCGAGGAACTCGTCGACCTCGGCCGGATCGTAGCCACGCTTCGAACGCTTTGAGGTGGGGAAGATCGTGCTCACCGGACCATTCTCCCCCATGAGGGGCTGATCGGGCGAAATCGGACCGGGCCAGAGCTCAGACCGCGAGTCCGCCGAACAGCAGGTAGACCACGTAGGCGACGACCGCCGACGGCAGGATCGAGTCCAGGCGGTCGAGGAATCCCCCGTGCCCGGGAAGCCACGAGCTCATGTCCTTCACGCCGATGTCGCGCTTGATGAGCGACTCGGCGAGGTCGCCGACCGTGGCACTGCCGAGGAGCAGCAGGCCGAGCAGGACACCGACCCACCACGGCACACCGAGCATGAGGATCGCGAGCAGCACACCGGCCACGACCGAGACGACACCCGCCCCGGCGAAGCCCTCCCAGGTCTTGTTCGGGCTGATCACCGGCGCCATCTTGTGCTTACCGAACGACAGGCCGCTCACATACGCGCCGACGTCGACGCAGATGACGAGGATCAGGAACGCCAGCGTCCACCACTCGCCCTCGGGCTGGGCGACCAGGAACACGGCGAAGGAGGCGAGGAAGGGGACGTACACCTGGATGAACGTCCCGGACGCGAGGTCGCGGACGAGCGTGGGAAGGTCGGTCCGCTTCGAAGCGATGGCCTGCTCGGCCACGCGCCAGACGATGACGAGCAGGATGCCGAGCAGGACGACGGACCAACGCCAGACGTCGTGGAGGAAGAACGCCGCCGGCTGCATCGCGACGGCGGAGATCACGGTCGGGATCGCCGGCACCCGGCGCCCGGTCTGCTCGAGGGCCTTCCGCAGCTCAAGCGTGGCGAAGGCCACCACGGCCGAGGCCAGGACGACGAAGATCACCTTGAAGATGATCAGACTCACGAGCATGATGCCGCCCGCGGCCACCCCGATGAGGATGGCGTTCACGAGGTTCCGACCGACGCGTGCCTCGATGCGTTCGTTCGTCGCGTCGAACTGCGCCTTCGTCGCCTGGACCTGCCGTTCGATGTCGGCACGTTTGGCGTCGACCTGCCGCTCGAACTTCGCGCGGCGGTCCTTCAGCTGGGAACGCAATTCCTGCGGACCCGACTTCCCAGACCGGCCGGGTTCGGGTTGCGACGGATCGCTCGATCGCCCGGGAGCGACATCGTCTTCCACAGGTACCTCCAGCGGGCGTGCCGGCGGTCGAGGGACCGGTCGGCGAACGGAATCAGCGGTGGGACAGCGGCTCAGATGGAGAGCAGCTCGGTCTCCTTGGCCTTCAGCGCGGCGTCGACGGCGTCGATGTGCGACTTCGTGACGGCCTCGAGTTCCTTCTCGCCGCGTGCGACGTCGTCGTCGCCGACCTCGCTCTTGAGCGCCTCGAGGTCGTCCTTGCCCTTGCGACGGATGTTGCGGATCGACACCTTCGCGTCTTCACCCTTGCCGCGGACGATCTTCACGTACTCCTTGCGACGCTCAGCGGTCAGCTCTGGCATGGTGACCCGGATGACGGTGCCGTCGTTCGTCGGGTTGGCGCCGAGGTTCGGGATGTCACGGATCGCCTGCTCGATGTCGCGCAGTGCGGACTTGTCGTAGGGCGTCACGACGATGGTGCGCGCTTCCTGGTTCTGCAGGGAGGCGAGCTGCGCCAGCGGCGTCGGCGTGCCGTAGTAGCTCACCAGGACCTTCTGGAACAGCTGGGGGTTGGCGCGACCCGTACGCACCGTGGCGAAGTCATCCTTCGCGGCCTCGACGGCCTTCGACATCCGGGTACCAACATCCGAGAGGACATCCGCGATCACGAGCACTCCTTTGATTGCATTTCTGGGTTCAGTCTAGTCGGGCGGCGGGCCTCGGCCTGGCCGCCCTGCCGCCTATGCGGAGGTGACGAGGGTGCCGATCGCGGCACCGCGGATGGCCGCCGTGACGTTGCCGGCCGGCTCCATGCCGAAGACGCGCATCGGCATGCCGTTGTCCATGCAGAGGCTGAAGGCCGTCGAGTCGACGACCTTGAGGCCGCGCTGGAGCGCCTCCTGATAGGAGATGGTGTCGATCTTCGTCGCGGTCGGGTCGACGCGGGGGTCGGCGGTGTAGACGCCGTCGACGCCGTTCTTGGCGACGAGGACCTCGACGGCTCCGATCTCGAGCGCGCGCTGTGCCGAGACGGTGTCGGTCGAGAAGTACGGGAGTCCGGCGCCCGCTCCGAAGATGACGACGCGACCCTTCTCGAGGTGGCGCTCGGCGCGGAGCGGGATGTACGGCTCGGCGACCTGCGTCATCGCGATGGCCGACTGCACGCGCGTGGCGGCGCCGGCCTGCTCCAGGAAGTCCTGGAGGGCCAGGGCGTTCATGACCGTTCCGAGCATGCCCATGTAGTCGGCTCGGCCGCGGTCCATGCCGCGCTGGCTGAGCTCGGCTCCGCGGAAGAAGTTGCCGCCTCCGACGACCACTGCGACCTCGACCTCGGCGGTCGCTTCAGCGATCTCGCGGGCGATCGACCCGACCACGTCGGGGTTGACGCCCAACTGGCCGCCTCCGAACGCCTCACCTGACAGCTTGAGCAGTACCCTGCGCTTCTTCTCCGGCATCCGCCTGTCCTTCCTCGTCCCTCACACAACTTAGCGTCAGGAGCCGCCCGCTGTCCGCGACAGTGGTCGACTCGCTGACCGGATCGTCACCGATCCCACGTGCACGGGTATGCCCGCGCACGCAAAGGGGTCCGGATCGCCACTGGCGATCCGGACCCCGTCACAACTGCTACGCGCCGACCTTGAAGCGGGCGAACCCGGTCACGGTGAGGCCCGCGTCAGCGAGCACCTTCTGCACGGACAGCTTGTTGTCCTTGGCGTAGTCCTGCTCGAGGAGCGCGACCTGCTTGAAGTACGAGGTCACGCGGCCCTCGACGATCTTCGGCAGTGCGGCCTCGGGCTTGCCCTCGTTCTTCGAGATCTCGGTGACGATCTCGCGCTCCTTCTCGACCTCGTCGGCCGGGACGTCGTCGCGGCTGAGGTAGGACGGGTTGGCGAACGAGATGTGCTGCGCGATGCTGCGAGCCGTCTCCGCGTCGTCGCCCGAGTAGCCGACGACCACACCGACCTGCGCGGGCAGGTCCTTGTTGGTCTTGTGGAGGTAGACGGCGAAGTGCTCACCGTGCACCACCGCGAGGCGGCGGAGCTCGAACTTCTCACCGATGATCGCAGCGGAGTCCGCGATGACCTCGGCGACGGTCTTGCCGTCGGCCGGAGCCGCGTTCCCCTCTTCGACGGTGGTCGCGCCGGCGGCGACGACCGCGTCGAGGACGAGGTCGGCCAGGGCGAGGAACTTCTCACCCTTCGCGACGAAGTCGGTCTCGCAGGCGAGCTCGATGAGCGTGGCGGTGTCGCCGTTCTCCTTCGCAGCGACGAGGCCCTCGCTCGTGGAGCGGTCGGCACGCTTCGCGTTGCCCTTCGCACCCTTGAGACGCAGGATCTCGGTCGCCTTCTCGACGTCGCCATCGGCTTCGACGAGTGCGTTCTTGGTGTCGACCATGCCGGTGCCGAGCTGCTCGCGCAGCACCTTCAGGTCAGCGAGAGAAAAGTTGGCCATTGCTGGTGTCCTCCTTGATTACTTCTCGTCGGCGACGACGGCGGCAGCTGCGCCCTCGGCGTCGGCGGCGGACTCGGTTGCAGCGACCTCGACGTCTTCGACAGCCGGGGCTGCCTCGACGGCGTCGGTCGCGGCGATCGCCTCATCGGCGACCTTCTCGGTCTCGGCGGAACCCTGCTCGCCGCCCTGGAGCAGCTCCTGCTCCCACTCGGCGAGCGGCTCGGCCGGGGCGTCGCCCTCGGTCGGCTTCTGGTGGCGCTGGATGAGACCCTCGGCGGCGGCGTCGGCGATGATGCGCGTCAGCAGGCCGACGGAACGGATCGCGTCGTCGTTACCCGGGATCGGGTAGGTGACCTCGTCGGGGTCGCAGTTGGTGTCCAGGATGCCGATGACCGGGATGCCGAGCTTGCGCGCCTCGTCGATCGCGAGGTGCTCCTTCTTGGTGTCGACGACCCAGAGCGCCGACGGCGTCTTCGAGAGGTTGCGGATACCACCGAGCGACTTGTGGAGCTTGTCCAGCTCGCGCTTCTTGATGAGGAGTTCCTTCTTGGTGAAGCCGCTCTTGGAGGCGTCTTCGAAGTCGAGCTCCTCGAGCTCCTTCATGCGGGCGAGTCGCTTCGACACCGTCTGGAAGTTGGTGAGGAGGCCACCGAGCCAACGCTGGTTGACGTAGGGCTGGCCGACGCGCGTCGCCTGCTCGGCGATGACTTCCTGCGCCTGCTTCTTCGTGCCGACGAAGAGGATGGTGCCGCCGTGGGCGACCGTCTCCTTGACGAAGTCGAAAGCCTGGTCGATGTAGCCGAGCGACTGCTGCAGGTCGATGATGTAGATGCCGGAACGCTCGGTGAAGATGAAGCGCTTCATCTTCGGGTTCCAACGGCGGGTCTGGTGCCCGAAGTGCACGCCGCTGTCGAGCAGCTGGCGGATGGTTACGACGGCCATGAGCCGTTCTCCTGTTCTGCGCTCGCCACCGCACCGCTGACGCGGACGGGTGGGAGTGCCTCGGTTGTCTGACGGACCGGATGGCCTCGTCCCTGGTGCCCGGCGCACGTCCGCCACGCTCCGGAGAGCGAGGACCGATTGGAAGTGGTGGCCGAAATGGCACGCGTAGTCACCCCGACGAGCGAGGTGCTCCGTTCAGCATAGCATCAGGCCACTGTGGTGACGGCGCTCCACAGACCGTCCGACGAGGTCCGTCTCCCCGCTTCGAGGCGCCCCACCCGCACTCGCTCGCCCGCGCCCGTCAGGCTCGGATCATGATGACCTCGATCGCCAGTTGGTTCCTCATCTCCTGCCTGGTGCTCCTCGCACCCGTGAGCACGTCCGGAGCGGCGCCGGCCTGGAGCTGGCCGATCGCTCCCCCGCACGTCGTCACCGAGCCGTTCGTCGCGCCGCCCGACCCGTACAGCGCCGGCCACCGGGGTGTCGACATCGCGGCATCGCTCGGTCAGCCGGTGGCCGCCGCAGCCGCCGGCGTCGTGACGTTCAGCGGGACGGTGGTCGACCGCCCACTCGTCGTGATCCGGCACGACGACGGACACGTCTCGAGCATCGAGCCGGTGGTGGGTTGGGTCGACGTCGGTAGCCGCGTGACCCGTGGGGCACCGATCGGGACGGTCGGCGTCGGCGGGCACTGCGCCGACGGCTGCGTGCACTTCGGGGTGCGGCTCGACGGCGTCTACGTCAATCCGATGCTGCTGCTCGGCGAGGTGCCGCCGGCCGTCCTGCTCCCGCTGACCGCGGGGACTCAGGCCCGCGGGTGGGCGTTGCGGTAGCTCTCCTTGATGCGTTCGACGGAGACGTGCGTGTAGATCTGCGTCGTCGCGAGACTCGCGTGGCCGAGGAGTTCTTGGACGGCGCGGAGGTCCGCTCCTCCGTCGAGCAGGTGTGTCGCGGCGGTGTGCCGCAGGGCGTGAGGCCCTGCCGGACCGCCACCGGGCACGGCGTCGAGGAGCCGGGCGACGAGTGTGTAGACGGAGCGCGGGCCGAGCCGCCCTCCGCGCGCGCCGAGGAAGAGGGCTGCGCCGGGCGTCGGTCCGCGGTCGTTCGCGGCTGCACGGGCGACCAGCTGCGGGCGGGCGCTCGTGAGGTAGTCGACGATCGCCGACTGAGCGGGGACGCCGAACGGTACGACCCGCTCCTTGTCGCCTTTGCCCGTGACCCGGACGGTGAGTCGGTCGAGGTCGAGGTCGTCCCGGTCGAGTCCGCACAGCTCGGACACGCGAAGGGCCGAGGCGTAGAGCAGTTCGACGACGGCGAGGTCGCGGAGGGCGTTCGGCTCCCCCGATGCGGCGCGGTCCTCGAGCCCCGCGAGGAGGTCGTCGAACGGGCCCCGGCCGACGACGCGTGGCAGGGTCCGACCCGTCTTCGGACTCCGGAGACGTGCTGCGACGTCCGAAGCGACCCTGCCGGTGCGGAGGAGCCAAGCGCTCCAGGCCTTCGCCGTGGCGGTGCGTCGCGCGAGCGTCGCCTTGGACGAGCCGGCCTCGGAAGCGGCCCAGAGCCAGTCGCGCAGGAGGTCCAGCGTCACGCCGTCGACGAGCTCGACGTCGCGTCCGGTGGCGAAGTCGGCGAGCTGCCGAAGATCGGAGGCGTAGGCGCGAACGGTCTGCGGCGACAGCCGACGCTCGGAAGCGAGGTGCTCCGAGAACCCGTCGATGCTGCTCCAGATGTCCACGTGGACAGCATGCCCCACGCGTCCGACGCCGTGGCCTTCCCCCGCCGAGCGATCACCTCACGCCCTTCCCCCGACGAGCACCCACCCGCGCTCCCGTTCCTCGACGGCCCCGGCGAGATCGAGCGCACCGAGCACGCCGGTGACCTCGCGAGGACTCAGACCACTCGCTTTCGCGAGCGCCTCGACGGTGCGCGGCGAGCGGGCGCTCAGCACATCGCGGACACGGCGTTCCTCCGGAGAGGCGAACGCCTGCGCATCCGCGTCGACCGCGGTCCACCCGGCGAGCTCCGCCATCTGCGCGGCGTTCGTCACGCACGTGGCGGCGTACTCACGGATCAACCGGTGACAGCCAGCCGACGACGGACTCGTGACCGGGCCGGGCACGGCCCCGAGCGGACGCCCGAGGGACGCGGCATGACCCGCCGTGTTGATCGAGCCGGAGCGATCTCCTGCCTCCATGACCACCGTCGCAGCAGAGGCTGCGGCGATGAGTCGGTTCCGCTGCAGGAAACGCCATTTCGAGGGTGTGGACCCGCACGGTGATTCGCTGATGACGGCTCCGCCGGCCTCGCGGATCCGACGGATGAGCGCGTCGTGACCGGCAGGGTATGGCCGATCGACCCCACCTGCGAGGTAGGCCACGGTCACGCCTCCGCTCCCGAGGGCGGCTCGGTGCGCCGCGCCGTCGATGCCGTAGGCGGCACCCGAAACGATCACGAAGCCCCGATCGACGAGCCCGGCCGCCGCCTCGAGGGTGACGTGCTCGCCGTAACCGGACGCGGCCCGGGCACCGACCAACGCGATGGCGCGTTCTCCCGCAGGCACATCGGGAGAGCCGCGCAGCCAGAGGGCGTGCGGCGCGTGCACACCGAGGTGCTCGAACCCCGCATGCCAGCCCGGAGCGCCAGGCAGGAGGAGTCGGACGCCGACCTCGATCGCCGTCTCACACGCGGCGACGAGGTCGGCCGAGACGAGCCGGGGCCGCCAGCGTTCCAGTGCACTTCCGAGCACACGGGACGCCGGCATCGCAGCGGGATCGTCTGACTCGGCATCGGCCGACGTCGAGCCCGAGCCGCCCGACCACTCGCTGCCGAGGATGCGGCGATGCAGTTCGGTCGGCCCCACCCGTTTCAGGACCGCTGACAGTGCGCCCGCAGGGCCGAGCGCACCGACCACGAGCCCGGCGACGCCGTCGCCCGGTTCGGCGATCATCGTCCAGGCCGCCCGAGCGAACGCCGCCCGGATCGCGGCGGCGCCGACGTCATCACCGGCCTCCGAGACGTCCTCGGCACCTCCATCTGCGCGCGGACTGCCCGCGGCCTCGACCTGTTCCAGGCCGCCGAGGCCTCGGACGAGGCGTTCGACCAACCCGCGGTCCAAACCGAACCACGCACTCATGAGATGCCCTTCCGCAGGAAGAGGGCGCGCCCCAAGTGCTCGGCTGTGGGGCTTTCGGCCCCGTCGAGGTCGGCGAGCGTCCAGCTCAATCGGAGGATGCGGTCGTAGCCACGCATCGTGATGCCTCCCCGCTCGAGGGAGCGGTCCAACGCGCTGGTGACGGATCCGGGCAGCCGCATCCGCGGGCTCCTGAGCCAGGTGCCGCTCGCCTGTGCGTTCGTCGTCCAGCCGGTCCCGGCCAACCGCTCGGCGCTCGCGGCCCGCACCGCTTCGACGCGGGAACGAGCCTCGGCGGTGGAGACCCCACCCTCCTGCGAAAGACTCGTCAGTGCCGAGGTGATCCGGTGCACCCGCACGCGGATGTCGATCCGGTCGAGGAGCGGCCCCGAAATCCGCCCGAGATAGCGTCGACGGGCCTGCGGTGAACAGGTACAGACCCCGTCCGCAGTGCCGTACTGACCGCAGGGGCAGGGGTTCGCGGCGAGAACGAGTTGGAAGGCTGCCGGGAACGTCGCGCTGCCGTGCGCACGATGCACGGTGACCACACCGGCTTCGAGTGGCTGACGCAGTGAGTCGAGGACGTCGGCGCGGAACTCCGGTGCTTCGTCGAGGAAGAGCACGCCGTGCGCCGCGCGCGCGGCTGCTCCGGGCCGGATCTGGCGCGAACCGCCACCGATGATCGCCGCCGCCGATGACGAGTGGTGCGGGCTCTCCCACGGTGGTCGTCGGGCGAGCGCGCCGTCCGGCGGCAGACCGATGAGCGAGCGGAGGCAGCTGACCTCGACCGCGGCCTCGGCGTCGAGGTCGGGAAGGATCTCGGGGAGCCGGGCGGCCAGCATCGTCTTGCCTGCCCCGGGAGGTCCGACCATCATGACGTGGTGCCCGCCGGCCGCCGCCGCGACCATCGCGTCGACAGCATCCGGCTGTCCGACCACGTCCGCGAGATCGAGTGGGTCGGGCACGGGCAGCCGATCGACCCGCTGTCGGACGGGTTCGAGGTCGATCGCGGAGAGTTCCGCACCGTGCCAGATGGCCGCATCACGCAGCGAGGTCGCCCCGATCACCGTGACGCCGGGCACGAGTTGCGCCTCGTCGACGTTGGCGGTCGGCACCATCACCGCGTCGTAACCGGCGCGGGCGACGGCGAGGACGGCCGGTAGTACGCCGACGAGCGGACGGAGCCGACCGTCGAGCCCGAGCTCACCGAGGTGGACGACCCGCTCGACGGACTCCCGGCGCACCAGACCGCCGACGGCGAGGCAGGCGATCGCCATCGAGAGGTCGAATGCGCTCCCCTGCTTGGGCAGCGACGCGGGAGACAGGTTGATCGTGAGCTTGCCGCCGGGCAGCTCGCAGCCGGAGTTCGCCGTCGCACTCTTGATGCGGTGCGCGGCCTCCCCGAGCGATTTGTCGGGAAGACCGACGATCGCCATACCCGGCACGGTCGCGGCGGCAGACGCCTCGACCTCCACGATCGCGCCCGTGAGGCCGGCGAGTGCGACCGACCAGGTGCGTGCGACGGCCATCAGGAGACTCCCCGCAGGTGCTGGAGTCGCATGTCGCCTTCGGACGGCAGCACGATGCCGACGACGTCGACGCGCATCCGCCTCGATCGCGGTCGGTGCTCAGCACACCAGGCTCCGGCGAGGCGACCGATCCGGGCCAGCTTGCTCGGGGTGACCGCCTCCGAGGGATCACCGAAGCCGATGCCGGAACGGGTCTTCACCTCGACGAAGACCAGCGTGCCGTCGTCGTCCGCGACGAGATCGAGTTCACCCTGCGGGCATCGCCAATTGCGGTCGAGGATGCGGTATCCGCACGCCTCGAGATGATCCGCCGCCACCTGCTCGCCGCGTCGGCCGAGTTCGTCCTTCCGTGCCATGTGCACCTCCTGGCATCCAGCCAAGCGTGCAGACGAGGCGCGTTACCCGGAGGTGGGTCTGTCGTCGACGAGCGAGCGGCGAAGCGAGCCTGTGGAGCGCTGTCGGTCGCGGGGGCCTCGCCTACTCGTCGAGCGTGAGTTCCTTCGGGAGTTCGAAGTCGCGCGAGGACAGCTGCTCGACGTTGACGTCCTTGAACGTGAGCACTCGGACGCTCTTGACGAAGCGGTCGGACCGGTAGACGTCCCACACCCAGACGTCGGTCATGGAGAGCTCGAAGTAGAAGTCGTTCGCCGTGTCGCGCCGCACGAGGTCGACCTCGTTGGCGAGGTAGAACCGGCGCTCGGTCTCGATCACGTACTTGAACTGACCCACGACATCGCGATACTCGCGGTAGAGGGCCAGTTCGACCTCGCGGTCGTAGTCTTCGAACTCGTCTTCGTCCATGGTCTCTCCAGTCTACGTGTAGGTGGGCAGCCAGCTGCTCCGGTGGTGGAGGGTCAGGCCGTGCTCGGTCAGGGCCGACAGATGCTGCGCCGAGCCGTATCCCTTGTTGCCCTCCCACCCGTACTCCGGCAGTGCCTCGTGCAACTCGATCATCAGTCGGTCGCGGTGCACCTTGGCGAGCACGGACGCCGCAGCGACCGAGGCGCAGTCCCGATCCGCTTTGACCCTCGTGGTGATGGTGAGCGGTCGCTGGAGCGCCCGGCTCAGCCAGTCGCTGTTGCCGTCGAGCAGGACGGTGGACCCGGTGACGTCCGCGCCGACGGCGTGCAGTTCGAGCAGCGCCCGACGGCCGGCGAGTCCGAGGCACGCGGTGATGCCGAGCTCGTCGACCTCCGCGGGACTCGCGAGCCCGACGGCCCCGTACAACACCCACTCGCGGGCCAGCGGTTCCAGGCGGGTCCTCGCTCGCTCGCTCAACAGCTTCGAGTCACGGAGTCCCGCAGGGAACGGCCCGCACGCCGGGGCGACCACCGCGGCGCCGACGGCCACCGGGCCGGCGATCGCTCCGCGACCCACCTCGTCCATGCCGATGACCGACGGGACACCCGCAGCGAACAGTTCGTGCTCGACCTCGAGGGTCGGTTCGCTGACGGCCATCACTCCTCTTCTGGGGCGGGGATGCCCTGGAAGACGGTCGGGTAGTTGTCGAGCCAGGCCCAGTTGCTGGACGGCCAGGTGATGACGAACGCGCGCCCGACGACGTTGTCGATCGGGACGAAGCCCCCACCGGGGGTGTCGCCGTTGTACCGGGAGTCCTTCGAGTTGTACCGGTTGTCGCCCATGACCCAGAGCGAGCCCTCCGGGACGACGATGTCGAACGGGTCTCCGGACACCTTCTCGGTGCCGGCCGGGAGCTTCACGTACGGTTCGTTCAGCGGAACCCCGTTGACCGTCATCTGCCCGAGGGGGTTGCAGCACGACACGTGGTCGCCCGGCAGGCCGATGACGCGTTTGATGAGGTGGTCGTCGCTGTCGGGAGCGACGAGGCCGAAGATCGACAGCACCCATTCGACGGCTGCGGTCACGGGAGGCTGCGGAGCCTCGACCGTCTGCGGCAGCCAGCCGCCCGGATCCTGGAAGACGACCACGTCGCCTCGGTTCAGCGAGACCACGTCGGGGACGAGCTCGTTCACCAGGATGCGGTCCTGGATCTGCAGCGTGTTCTCCATCGACCCGGACGGGATGTAGAACGACCGCACGAGGAAGGTCTTGATGAGGAAGGAGACCAGCAGCGCGACCACGAAGATGATCAGGAGGTCGCGAAGGAAGAGCAGCGCTCCGCGTTTGCCGCGGGGGCGCTGCTGGTGGTCGGGCGACGCGTCTGCCGCCAGGGAATTGTCTGTCATTTAACCGCCTGAGCTCCCCACCAGCTTATCCGGTGGGGAGCTCAGGAATGATCGCGGAGGGCGACCGGGAGGACGACTAGTTGTCGCGCTTCTCCTTGATCTTCGCCTTCTTGCCACGGAGCTCGCGGAGGTAGTACAGCTTCGCGCGACGGACGTCACCGCGGGTGACGACCTCGATGTGGTCGATGTTCGGGGAGTGCACCGGGAAGGTACGCTCGACGCCGACCTGGTAGCTCACCTTGCGGACCGTGAAGGTCTCGCGGACACCCTCGTTGGAGCGGCCGATGACGACACCCTGGAAGACCTGGATACGGGACTTGTTGCCCTCGATGATGTTCACGTGCACCTTGACGTTGTCGCCGGCGCGGAAGTCGGGGATGTCCGACTTGAGGGATGCTGCATCGACTGAGTCGAGAATGTGCATGATGATTCCATCTCTGCGACCGCCACAGGTCGACCGCTGAATACGTTCGGAAGGAAGGGTGTGCCCGATGCCGGCGTTCCCCTGTGGCAGAACTGCGGAGGCACAAACAGCAATTGTGTCATGAAAGGGCCCCGGATGGGAAACCGGGCCCCGGACGGCGCGGGCGACAGCGGTGGAGACGACCGCTCAGCAGCGCTCGTCGGGCTTCGACTCCTCGATGACGATGAACTCGCCGCCGTCGATCGGGCCGGGATCGAACCGAGGCTGCGGCGGGATCGCCGATCCGGGCATCGTGCCTGGCCCGGCTGCAGCGGCCATGCGCTCGAATTCGGCCATCGTCTCCCGAGCCCGGCGAGCCGTCTCGGAGATGAGTTGCGCGATGACGCCCCAGAAGGCGGCGAGGCCGGCGACGACGCCGAGGACCGCCCAGAGGGCGACGCCCGAGCTGAAGGAACCGAAGCAGATGATCGTGACGTGCCAGAGCGTGAGCAGGCCGACGTCCGTCCAGGACACGAGCTTCGTCGTCCGGACGCTGGCCCTGGCGGAGATGAGGAACGCGATCGCAGCGAGCGCGATGGCGAGGATCGGCATGGCGATGAAGAGCCCGAAGAGGCTCCAGCCGCTCTCACCGAAGAGTCCCCATCCGACGAACGGCCAGGCGGGCAGCACGAAGATCGCGGCGAATCGCCAGTAGTAGAACGCCCGACGGATGATCATGCCTTCAGGCTACCGCCGGGCCCCTGAGCGTGCACTGGTCGTTCGCTGTCGGCCGATGTCGGTCCCGGCCCGCGTGGTCAGAGGAGCTTGCGCTGCAGAGCCCAGGCGGCGAGTTCGTGGCGCGATGACAGCTGCAGCTTGCGCAGCACGCTCGACACGTGGGTCTCCACGGTCTTCACGGAGATGAACAGCTCCGTCGCGACCTCCTTGTAGGCGTAACCGCGGGCGATGAGGCGCATGACCTCCTGCTCGCGGGCGGACAGCCGGTCGAGCTCGTCGACGGACTCCGCCGTCTCCCCCGTCACGGCACCGAAGGCGTCCAGGACGAATCCCGCGAGCCGCGGTGAGAAGACCGCGTCGCCGTCGTCGACCCGTCGTGCCGCTTCCGCGACCTCGGCCCCCGAGGAACTCTTGGTGATATACCCGCGGGCTCCGGCCCTGATCACCCGGACCACGTCCTCGGCGGCATCCGAGACGCTGAGCGCGAGGAACCGGGTGGCGGGCGCGATCGACACCGACCCGACGATCACGTCCGCGCCACCGCCGCCGGTGCCACCCGGCAGGTGGACGTCGAGCAGCACGACCTGCGGGCGGGTCTCCCCGATCACCCGGACGGCCTCCTCCACGTCGCCGGCCTCCCCCAGCACCTCGATGCCGGGATCGAGCTCGCTGCGCAGCCCGGAACGGAAGATCGAGTGGTCGTCGACGATCACGACGGTCAGTGGTCGGTCGCTCATGGTCGGCTCCTCGGAACGGTCGGGACGGTGTCGGGCAGCGGCGCAGTCGGCGCGGTGTCGTGGACGGGCAGGACGAGACGGACCTCGGTACCTCGTCCGCCTGGCCCCGAACGGATGGTCGCCTCGCCACCGATGCGCTGCATCCGGCCGATGATCGACTCCCGGACCCCGAGGCGGTCCCGCGGGACCTGTTCCAGGTCGAAGCCGGGGCCGCGGTCGGAGATCGACACCTCGATCCGCTGCGGTGCCGTCTCGAGATACACGGAGACGTCGCCGCCGGCGTGACGTGCCGCGTTGAGCACGGCCTCCCGCGCGGCGGCGAGGAGCGGCTCCGGAGCGTCGTCGATCGCACGCCCGACCGCGACGACGTCGACGCGCACGGCGTGGTCGGCCTCCACCGCGGCCGCGATGGTCCGCAGCTCGGTCGCGAGGTCACCCGTCGGAGCGGTACCACCGGAGAACAGCCAGCTCCGCAGCTCGCGCTCCTGCGCCCTGGCGAGACGGGACGCCTCGCTCCCCGGGCCGGCCTGCTGCTGGATGAGCGCGAGCGTCTGGAGCACGGAGTCGTGCAGGTGCGCGGCGATCTCGGCGCGGTCGGCCTCGCGCATCCGCGCGGCGCGCTCGTCGGCGAGGTCGCGGTTCAGCTGGAGCGCCCAGGGCGCGATGACCACGGCGACCCCGAGGAGCACGGCGATCGCTGCGACGATGACCGTCCACATGTTCGGGCGGTCCCCGGTGACGAAGAACAGGAGGATGCCGAGGACGACGAGGACGAGCGCTCCGAGCACGCGGACCAGGAGGGCACGTGAGCCCTCACCGCGACCACGCTCGCCGAACTGCCGCCACGCGAGTGCGGCTCCCGCGAGGACGACGATGACGGGGATGACGGCCTCGAGCGGGATGTCCAGCCCGGTCCGGGTCGCGATCAGTGCGGTCCCGGCCGCGAGCAGGGCGATCCCGAGCAGCACCTCCGTGATCGGCGCATGACGGGGGCCGTCGAGATCGCCTCCGTCATCGGTCGAGGCCGGCCGGAGCAGGTGCTCACGGGGATCGAGCGGTGCGTCCGCGCCCTGCGTCGGCGTCATGACCCACAGCCACACGTAGAGGAGCAGGCCCGCTCCGCCGCAACCCGCGAGGATGACCGTCGCGGTCCGCACCGCGGCGACGGGGAGACCGGTGTGCTCGGCGAAGCCTGCACAGACACCGCCGAGCAGGCGGCGCCTCGGACGGCTCATCACCTCGGTTCCCATGGAGCCATCCAAGCAGTTCGGGGTGCGGTCGGCACCTTGGGACGACAGGATCAGGGTTCGCTCAGGGTCATGCCGGATGGGAAGGACCCGGACGCTTCGCCAGAATCGGACCATGACGAACCACAGCACGCCGCCCACCGGGGCAGAACCGGGGGCACCCGCCCCGCAGGATCCGACGACCCGCTTCTTCGACTGGTGGCGGTCCACCGGTCTCCGTCGCTCGAGCGACTCGTGGCTCGGCGGCGTCGCCGGGGGTGTCGCGGCCCGGCTCGGCCTCGATCCGATGATCGTGCGCGGAGCCCTCATCGTCATCGCGATCCTGGGCGGGCCGGTCCTCTTCGTCTACGCCGCGGGCTGGGCGCTCATCCCCGACCAGCAGGGTCGGATCCACCTCGAGCGTGCGATCCGGGGCGTCTTCGACCCGGCGATCGTCGCGATCGGCATCCTCGCGGTCCTCACCGCCGTGCCGTTCATGCGAGGCCTCTGGTGGGACGGCGTGCCGCAGGCGTGGAACCTGCCCGGGTGGCTGGAGTCGACCATGACCGCCGGTTGGGTGATCGCCCTGGTCGCCGCGGCGGTCTGGCTGATCGTGATGTTCTCCCGCCGCGACCCAGGGCGGCCGACGCCGCCTGAGACACCGCCGCAGCGCGACCCGTGGACCAGTGACGCCTCGATCCCGAAGCCGACGGCACCATCGCCCACGGCCTCCCCCGCGGGCCCTGCCGGCTCGGCCCCGGCCTCCCCCGGTGCCGCGAACCCGGTGTCGCTCGCGAAGGTCGACGGTTCGCCAGGTCATGCGGGCGCGACCGTCCCGCTCCCTGGAGCCGCCACCGCCGCCGCCTGGGACGGGGCTCCGAGCCAGCAGCGCGGTTGGACGAGCCAGGAGTTCCGGGACGAGATGAACCGGCAGCGCGCCGAGCAGCGGGCCGAACGCGAGACGAAGGCGCGGGAGCACCGGTCGAAGCAGCCTGGAGCAGCTTTCGTGGCGATCACCCTCGGCCTGGCACTGCTCGCCGGTGCGGGTGCGGCCGTCGTCGCTGCAGGCGCCGGCTTCTCGATCCCGGTCGTCGTGGTCATCGGCCTCGCCAGCGCCCTCGGAGCACTCGCCGTCGCGACGATCGTCGCGGGTATCAGCGGACGGGAGAGTGGCTGGCTCGGGCTCTTCACCTGGGCCGCCGTGATCTCCCTGCTCGTCACCGGAGTGTTCCCACTCGGCACCTCCTTCCTGCCGGTCGGACGCACGACCTGGACCGTGACGTCGACGGATGCGGACGACCGACGCGGCTACGTGATGATCGCCGGCCAACCCACCCTCGACCTCGGCGAACTCGCCGACGACGACGCGCTGCGCGGCGGGACCATCGACGTGTGGATGGTCGCCGGCGAGGTCGACGTCCTCCTCCCCGAGGACGTGCCGGTCATCGTCGAGTTCTCGGCGATCGCGGGCACACTGGAGACGGACCGCGACGGTCGGGACGGAACGGACCGACGTGGCGGGGCTCTCTTCCAAGAGGATGCGCGGTACGGCCGCACGACATCGAGCGACACGACGCGGGTACGGGTGTGGACGGTCGCCGGCAGCGCTGTCGTGACCGAGGAAGCGGAGGCGGGACGATGAGCGAGCAGGACGACCGGACCGGAACGGCGAACCTGTCGTCGCCAGCCGACGAGACGACGGAATCGGCTCCGTCGGAGACCAATCAGACGAAAGCCACGGAGTCGGACGCCACACGGCCGACCACCGCGCAGACGGCCGATGAGCCGAGGACCGGTGTCGGCCCGACGGATCGAGGTGGTCGGGCGCCGCGCTTCGGCACGATCCTGTGGGGCGTGCTCCTGCTCGTCTTCGCCGGGGCCATGCTCGTCACCAACCTCACCGAGGTGCGCATCGACCCCTTGGGATGGATCACCGGGGCGATCATCGCGACCGGGGCGGTCCTCGTCATCGCCGGCATCGCCGCCGCCGTACGGCGTCGACCCTGACAGTCGTCGAACGCGGAACCCCGGCGCGCTCAGGCGTCCGGCTCGTCGGCGGGCAGCAGATCCGGGCGGACCTCGCGGGTCCGCTCGATCTGCTGCTGACGACGCCAGGTGGCGATCGCACCGTGGTTGCCGCTCAGCAGCACCGGCGGTACCGGGAGTCCTCGCCACTCGGCAGGCTTCGTGTAGCTCGGGTACTCGAGCAGCCCGTCTTCGTGCGACTCCTCGACGAGACTCTCGGGGTTGCCGACGACCCCCGGGACGAGCCGACCGATCGCCTCGATCATCGCCATCACGGCGACCTCTCCCCCGTTGAGGACGTAGTCGCCGAGGCTCACCAGCCGGACCCGCGCTCGGCTGGCCGTGTGGTCGAAGACGCGGTGGTCGATGCCCTCGTACCGGCCGCAGCCGAAGACGAGGTGCGGCTCGGCCGCGAGCTCGCGGGCCATCGCCTGCGTGAACACCTCGCCCGCCGGAGACGGGAAGATGACCAGCGGCTCCTCCTCGGTGTCGTCGCCCAGGATGCCGTCGAGCGCCTCGCCCCAGGGTTCCGGCTTCATGACCATGCCGGCTCCCCCGCCGTACGGGGTGTCGTCGACGGTGCGGTGACGGTCGTGCGTCGAATCCCGCAGGTCGTGGACGTCCAGTTCGATGAGCCCGCTCTGCTTCGCCTTGCCGAGCAGCGAGAGGTCCAGAGCATCGAAGAAGGTCGGGAAGATCGTGACGATGTCGATGCGCATGAGGAGCAGTCTATTCGCCCGACGGTCGTCGTCCCGGTCGCGTCGGTCAGCCCGACAGTCCGGCCGAAGCCTCCTCGTAACGGTCGACCACGAGGTCGACGATGCCGGGATCGGGAACCTCTCCGAGGTGGAGGAGCGGCTGCGTCACGAGGTCCGCTCCCGCCTCCTCGAGCAGCCGCGCGAAATAGCCTGGCGCCAGCAGGTAGGTGGCGATGATGACCCGCCCTCGCGGTCGGCTCGTTCGGGCCGCCGCCACCGCGTCGGGCACCGACGGCTGAGCCGCGGAGACGAACGCCGTCTCGACCGGCACACGCAGTCGCGATTCCAGCCGGCGTCCCATGTCGACGCAGTCGGCGACGGCCCGGGCGTCGGTGGACCCGGCCGCTCCGAGCACGATCCGATCATCCGGCGTCACGTGCAGCGCCTCCAGTCGACTGGCGAGGACCGTCACGAGGCGGTCGTCCGGTCCCATCGCCCGCCCGAGTGCCGTCGGTCGATCCGTCGCCGCGAGGTCCTCGACGAGGTCGACGTGGACATGGAACCCCGCGGACAGGAGCAACGGCACGACCACCGCGGGCCGCTCGGGCTCGATCGAACCGAGGGTGGCCGGGACGTCGGGCTGCTGGACGTCGACGAAGCCGCCGGCGACGTGGAGGTCGGCACGCGATCGTCCGACGGCGTCGACGAGCGCGGCGACGGAGGCCTGTCCGATCGGGCAACTCGTCCCGTGGGACACGGCCAGGAGCGCCGGACTCGTCCGCGTCTGCGGGCGGCGCACCGCGGCCTCGAGCAGGGTCATGCGTCCTCCCCCAGCTCGATCTCCACGAAACCGCCCACGATGCGGGTGCGGAACGTCTGGAGGAAGAGGTTCGGGTCGGTGAAGCACTCGCCCGTGCCGAGGTCGTACACCTGCTTGTGCAACGGTGACGCGATCGTCGGTCGCTCCCCTCGGGAACCGACGATGCCGCGAGCCATCACCGGCGCGGCCGTGTGCGGGTCCCGATGGTCGACGGCGTAGACCTCCTCGGCCCCGATGCGGAACACCGCGATCTGCCGGGCGCGGAGCAACGCCACCTCGCCCCAGGAGAGCTCGAGGTCGTCGATGGCGCAGACGCGTCGCCACTCGGCGAGCGCCGTCCGCCCCGTGTGCTGCTGCATCGTGATGCTCATCGTCGGCCTCCTGATCGTGCGTCGGAGCATCGACGCTACGGGCGGGGTGTTTCGTCGGATCACCCGTGACGTTTCGGTGAGGTGAAACCGACCTCACATCCGGCCGGGCGTCGTGTGCGGTCCTGGACGCGTTCGGGACACATGCGGGCAACGGACCGGAAACGCCGTGTCAGTACGCTCGCTGGAACACGAGCCGAGGGGGCCCATGATGATCGATCCCACCGCAGGAGATCTGTCGCGTCGCGTCGTCGTGGTCGGCGGCGGCCCGGCCGCGCACCGGCTGGTCGATGCCCTGCACAGTCGCGACGCCGGGCGCACCATGCACATCACGGTCGTCTGCGAGGAGCTCCACCGTCCCTACGATCGTGTGGCACTGAGCAAGCGTCTCGACGATGCGGCGATCGACCTCACGCTCGCGCCGACTGGTGTCTGGGACGAGCAGCACGTGTCGCTCCTGCTGGGCGAACGCGCCGAACGGATCGACCGCGAGGCCCGGACGGTGCACACCTCCCTGGGGAGGGTCGTCTCATACGACGAGCTGGTCCTGGCGACCGGCTCCTCGGCCCCGGTGCCCGAGATCGACGGTTCGGAACACGCCCTCGTCTACCGGACGATCGACGACGTGGACCTGCTGGTGTCGGAGATCGAGCGCATCGGCGCCCTGAGAGGCCGTCCCGCCCGGGTGATCGTCGCCGGCGGCGGGTTGCTCGGGCTCGAGGCTGCCGGTGGTGCGGCACGGCTCGGTGCCGAGGCGAGTGTCGTGCACTCCGGGTCGTGGCTCATGTCCGCCCAGCTGGATGAGGGAGCCGGTCGAGCCCTCGGGCGCATCATCGGCGGCCAGGGCATCGGTCTGCATCTGGGGACGAGGCCACGGTCGATCCTCGTGGACGAGCAGGGCGGTGTCTCGGGCGTGAAGTTCTCGAGCGGCCAGCAGGTCGACGTCGACATCGTGGTGTTCGCGATCGGTATCCGCGCCAGGGACGAGCTGGCCCGCGATGCCGGAATCGAGCTCGGTGACCGCGGCGGTGTCGTGATCGGGACCGACTGCAGGACGTCTGCGACTGGTGTCTGGGCCATCGGCGAGGTCGCGTGCTTCGACGGTCGATGCACCGGCCTCGTCGCGCCGGCGAACGCGATGGCCGAGGTCGTCGCGGATCGGCTGCTCGGTGGCGAGGCGGAGTTCACGACCGTCGACGACGCGACGAAGCTCAAGCTGTCCGGCGTCGACGTCGCGAGCTTCGGCGACGCACTTGCACGCACGGAGCAGAGTCTCGAGATCGTGTACGCGGACCCGGCGCGGGGGCTGTACCAGAAGCTCGTCATGACGGACGACGCCAAGATCCTTCTGGGCGGGGTCTTCGTCGGCGACGCCTCGCCCTACGCCTCGCTGCGTCCGCTCCTCGGCGCTGAATTGTCCAGTGAGCCGGCCGCCTACCTGTCGGCCTCAGGGATGGAGGCACCGGCCGGGGACGAGCTCCCCGACGCAGCGCTCGTCTGCGCGTGCAACGCCGTCACCGCGGGGACCGTCCGAGACGCGATCGCGGGCGTGCACGGCGAGGCGTGCACCGAGCTGGGGGCGCTCAAGACCTGCTCCCGTGCCGGGACCCAGTGCGGCTCCTGCGTCCCGCTCGTGAAGAAGATCCTCGAGACGGAGCTGACGAAGTCCGGCATCGCCGTCTCGCGGGCACTCTGCGAACACTTCGAACTGTCCCGCCAGGAGCTGTTCGAGACCATCCGGGTGCTCGGCCTCACCTCCTTCGACGAGATCCTCGCGCGCTACGGCACCGGCCGCGGCTGCGACGTGTGCAAGCCGGTGATCGGTTCCATCCTGGCCAGCCAGCAGGGTGGGTACATCCTCGACGGCGGCCGGGGGACGCTGCAGGACACGAACGACCGGGCGCTCGCGAACATGCAGAAGGACGGCACCTACTCCGTGGTCCCCCGGATCCCCGGTGGCGAGATCACACCGCAGAAGCTCGCGGTCATCGCGCAGGTCGCCACCGACTACGGGCTGTACACGAAGATCACGGGCGGTCAACGCATCGACCTGTTCGGCGCCCGCCTCGAACAGCTGCCCGACATCTGGCGCATCCTCGTCGACGCCGGCTTCGAGTCCGGACAGGCGTACGGGAAGTCGCTCCGCAATGTGAAGAGCTGTGTCGGCTCCAGCTGGTGCCGCTTCGGCGTACAGGACTCCGTGGGCATGGCGGTCCACCTCGAACTCCGGTACCGCGGCCTCCGGGCACCGCACAAGTTCAAGTTCGGCGTCTCCGGGTGCGCGCGCGAGTGCGCCGAAGCACGTGGTAAGGACGTGGGGATCATCGCCACCGAGCAGGGCTGGAACCTGTACGTCGGCGGCAACGGAGGGTTCCAGCCGACCCACGCGCAGCTCCTGGCCGGAGACCTCGACGACGAGACGCTCATCCGGTACATCGACCGCTACCTCATGTACTACATCCGGACGGCGGATCGACTGCAGCGCACGGCCAGGTGGATGGAGGACCTCGACGGCGGGCTCGACCACGTGCGGGAGGTCGTCGTCGAGGACTCGCTCGGACTCGCCGCCGAGCTCGAACAGGCCATGGCCGCCCATGTGGACGGGTACGAGGACGAGTGGGCGGCGACCCTCGCCGACCCGGAGCGCCTCCGCCGGTTCCGTTCCTTCGTCAACGAGCCGGGTGACGCCGAACCGCGACTCGCGCGGGTCGCGGAGCGAGGCCAGTACCGGCCCGCGACGACGGAGGAGATCGACCGCGGCGAGGCCGTCTATCTCGCAGGGCCTACCATTCCAGTGAGGGAAGGGGCGTAGATGTCGGGTCCAGGCAGGGTCACGCTCGTCGGCGGCGGACCGGGCGATCCCGCGCTGCTGACCGTCGCCGCCGTCGAGGCCCTCCGCGACGCGGACGTGGTCCTCTACGACCGGCTCGCACCCCACGACACCCTCCCCGAGCTCGCCCCGAACGCGCTCCTCGTCGACGTCGGCAAGCGCCCCGGCCATCACCCGATCGGACAGGACGGCATCGAGACCGTCATGGTGCAACACGCGCTCGACGGCGCGGCGGTCGTCCGCCTCAAGGGAGGCGACCCCTACGTCTTCGGGCGCGGCAGCGAGGAAGTCCTGGCCTGCCACCGCGCGGGCGTCCCCGTCCGCGTGATCCCGGGCGTCTCGAGTTCCGTCGCCGTGCCCGCGGCTGCCGGGATCCCCCTCACGCACCGGAACCTGAGTCACCTCTTCACCGTGGTCAGTGGTCATGCGCCGCTCTCCGACGAGGAACACCGTCACCTCGCCGGCCTCGGTGGGACCATCGTCGTCCTCATGGGTGTCGGCACGCTGCCCTCCATCTCCCACGGACTCCTCACCTCGGGACTCGCCGCCGACACCCCTGTCGCGATCATCGAGCGCGGCTACAGCGAGACCCAGCGCACCACCGTGGCAGACCTCGGGACGATCCTCCACGTCGCCGCAGCCGCCGGTGTGCGGTCACCGGCGGTCATCGTGATCGGCCACGTCGTCGCCTTCGCCTTCGACGGTGACGCCGAGGCCTCGGAACTGCTGGCGCGGGCCGAACGTCTGGGGGCATCGGCGTGATCGACACCACCCCGCCGGCCGCCGACGCCGGCCCGGACGTCACGACTCCGGTCCCGGGATTCCGCGCGGACCAGCTCGAGGGCTTCCGGATCGGCGTGACGAGCGACCGTCGATCGCAGGACCTCATCGACGCCTTCGAGCGGCGCGGCGCCACCGTCGTGCACGCACCGACGCTGCGGATCGCACACGCACAGCATGACGAACCGCTCATCGACGACACCCGCGACATCATCGCCGCACGCCCCGACGTCCTGCTCGCCACGACCTCGTACGGCATCCGACGGTGGTTCGAGGTCGCCGACGCCGCTGGCCTCGGCGACGAACTCCTCGAAGCGCTCGCCGAAACGGCCATCCTCGTCCGTGGGCCCAAGGCACGCGGTGCCATCCGAGCAGCCGGTCTGAACGACGTGGGCATGAGCGACCGCGAGACCACAGCCTCGCTCGTCGACAAGGTCGTCGCCGACTACCCGGCAGGTCTCCGCGTCGCCGTCCAGCTCCACGGGTACACCGACGAGCGCCAGCTCGAACGGCTCCGTGCCGTCCACCAGGAGGTGCACACGGTCGCCCCCTACCGGTGGACGGACCCCGATGCGACCGACGAGCGTGTGCGGCGACTCGTCGAGGCGATCGTGAGTGGCTCCCTCGACGCGGTCACCTTCACGAGTGCCCCGTCGGTCGTCGCCCTGTTCACGGCCGCAGAAGCACTCGGTCAGGAGGACGCCGTCGTCGACGCCTTCCGTCGCGACGTGCTGTGCGCGGCGGTCGGGCCGGTCACGGCGGCGCCACTGCTCGCTCAGGACATCGAGCCCATCGTCCCCGAGCGGTTCCGCATGGGGGCACTCATCCGGCTGCTGTGCGAACACCTCGAGCAGCACGCGATCCTCCGAGCCGAGACACTGCACGGCCCGATCGCCATCCGTGGCTCCATCGTGGAGCTGCCCGGCTCGCGGGTCCGGCTCCCCCCGAACTCGCTCGCGCTCCTCCGCGCCCTCGTCCGCGCGAACGGAGCCGTCCTCTCGCGCGCCGCACTGGCCGACGCGCTGCCCGCAGCCGCGGACCACCACGCGCTCGAAGTGCAGATGAGCCGTCTCCGCCAGACGCTCGGCGTGCCCGGACTCATCAACACCATCGTCAAGCGCGGCTACCGCCTCGACGTCTGACGGCGGCCGATCCGGCCCCTGGACCGCGCGCGTTCATCCGCCTCACCAGGGTGATGAGTGCCTGTGAGCAGGCGGTGATCCAGGTGTTACCTCGCGGGTGGGGCCCCGAAACACGGCGTCGGTAGCTTCGGAGACAGTAACCGTCCCGTCCCGCTTCACCGAACGCTCGGAGCAGCCATGACCACGAACCTCGAAGCAGCCGACGCCCCACCGACCACGTCGACACCGGCCGTCACCCCGGTCGCCCTGACCCACCGCCCCGGTCGTTGGATCGACGGGTGGAATCCCGAGGACACCGCGTTCTGGGATCGGGAGGGCCGCGGCATCGCTGGGCGGAACCTCCGGTGGTCGATCTTCGCGGAATTCCTCGGCTTCGTGGTCTGGCAGCTCTGGAGCATCGTCGTCGTCATGCTCCCGACCGCCGGGTTCTCCTTCTCCACGGCCGAGACCTTCTGGCTCATCTCGATGCCGAGCCTCGTCGGTGCGACCCTCAGGTTCCCGTACTCGTTCATGGTCCCGCGGTTCGGCGGGCGCAACTGGACGATCATCTCGGCGGGGCTGCTCCTCATCCCGTCCATTGCGCTCGCGCTGTGTGTGGGCAATCCGGACACCCCGTTCGGCGTCATGCTCGTCGTCGCCGGACTCGCCGGCTTCGGCGGTGGCAACTTCGCCAGCTCCATGTCGAACATCACCTACTTCTACCCGCAGCGGGAGAAGGGTTGGGCGCTCGGACTGAACGCGGCGGGCGGCAACCTCGGGGCAGCGGTCGCGCAGTTCGTCGTCCCCATCGCGGTCACCGTCGGAGCCGCGGCCACCCTCAATCTGAGCCTGGCCGGATGGATCTGGGTCCCCTTCATCCTCCTCGCGATGTTCGGCGCCTACCGCTACATGGACAACCTGTCGTCAGCGAAGGCGGACCTCCGCGGATCCGCCGCCGCGCTCCGGGAACCGCACCTCTGGCTCCTCGCACTCCTGTACATCGGCACCTTCGGCTCGTTCATCGGCTTCGCGAGTGTGTTCCCCAAGCTCATCGCGGACCAGTTCCCCGACTTCTCCTCCTTCGCCGTCGGTTCGGCATCGATCTCGCTCGCCTTCCTCGGAGCCCTGATCGGCTCGCTGGCACGACCCTTCGGTGGGCGTCTCGCCGACCGCTTCGGAGGGGCCGTCGTCACGATGAGCGCGTTCGCCGTCATGGCCCTGGGGGCGCTCGCGGTGCTGTGGACCATGCCGCTGGCGAACTTCTGGCTCTTCCTCGGCTGCTTCCTGCTCCTGTTCGTCGCCGCCGGTGTCGGGAACGGCTCGACGTACCGCATGATCCCCAGTGTCTTCGCGGCGCGATCCGGCCTGCGCGACGCCCACCACCGCAGCGGCGACGTCGGGACGCAGCGCAAGGCCGCCGCAGCGCTCGGGCTCATCTCGGCGATCGGTGCCTACGGCGGCTTCGTGATCCCACAGATCCTCGGGTTCTCGCACGGCGCGACCGGCAGCTACTCTGCCGCGTTCATCGGTTTCATCGGCGCGTACGTCGTCCTGTTCGCGGTCACCTTCCTCGTCTACTTCCGCAAGAACGCGTCACTCGCCGGCCAGCGACTCTGAGTCGTCGCTCCACCCGCTCCTGATCGAAGGACCACGCATGCCTCGTCCCACCGCCCCGGTGACCGACTCCCACTGCCCGTACTGCGCGTTGCAGTGCGCGATGTCCCTCACCCGGACCGCGGCGGTGGACGGGGTCGTTCCGAGGCTCCCGGTCGACGTCGCCGGACGGGACTTCCCGACGAACCGGGGCGGCCTCTGCAAGAAGGGGTGGACGTCGGCCGAGCTCCTCGCGCGCGGCGATCGCCTCACGACCCCTCTGGTGCGCGACGTCACCGGTGAGCTGGCCGAGACGAGCTGGGATGCGGCCCTCGACCTCGTCGCATCGACCATCCTCCGCCTCCGCGACGAGCGCGGGGCGGACGCCATCGGGGTCTTCGGAGGCGGTGGCCTCACGAACGAGAAGGCCTACCAGCTGGGCAAGTTCGCCAGGATCGCGATCGGGACGAGCCGGATCGACTACAACGGTCGGTTCTGCATGTCGTCCGCCGCGGCAGCGGGCAACCGTGCGTTCGGGGTCGACCGGGGGCTGCCGTTCCCGCTGGAGGACCTCGACGACGCGTCGACCATCCTGCTCCTCGGCTCCAACGTCGCGGAGACGATGCCCCCGTTCATCGGGCATCTCGTCGGTGCTCAGGCCGCGGGCGGCCTCATCGTGGTCGATCCGCGCCGCTCCGCCACCGCACGACTCACCGAGACCGGACGTGGAGTCCATGTGCAGCCCGCGCCCGGGACGGATCTGGTCCTGCTCCTGGGGCTGACGCACATCGTCCTCACCGAAGGGCTCGCCGACGACGCCTACCTGGCCGAGCGCACGACCGGGCTGGACGGCCTGCGGCGCAGCGTGAGCGCGTGGTGGCCGGAACGCGTCCAATCCGTGACCGGTGTGCCGGCGCCGGTCCTCCGAGACGTGGCTCGTCGGCTCGCAGCCTCGGACGGCACCTACATCCTCACCGGTCGCGGCGTCGAGCAGCATGTCGACGGCACCGACACGGCCACCGCCGCCATCAACCTCGCACTCGTACTCGGACTACCGGGCCGGCCGGGATCGGGCTACGGCACGCTCACCGGCCAGGGCAACGGCCAGGGCGGCCGCGAACACGGTCAGAAGTGCGACCAACTACCCGGGTACCGCAAGATCACCGATCCGGAAGCCCGCCGTCACGTCGCCGAGGTGTGGGGTGTGCCGGTCGAATCGATCCCTGGTCCCGGGCTGCCGGCCGTCGCCCTCTTGAACCGACTCGGTGAACCGGACGGTGTGCACGCGCTCCTGGTCCACGGCTCGAACGTCGTCGTATCCGCTCCGAACGTGCAGACGGTCCGGGACGGACTCGGCCGCCTCGAGCTGCTCGTCGTCTGCGACTTCTTCCTGTCGGAGACCGCCGCGCTCGCGGACGTCGTCCTCCCGACGACGCAGTGGGCGGAGGAGGAGGGCACCATGACGTCGCTGGAGGGGCGCGTGATCCGCCGCCGGCGGGCGCTCGATGCTCCGGTCGGCGTCCGCAGCGAGCTCTGGATCATGCACGAACTCGCCCGTCGTCTCGATGCTCCGGGCCGATTCGAGCTGGACCCGTCAATCGTGTTCGACGAGTTGGCGGCCGCATCCGCCGGAGGGGTCGCCGACTACTCGGGACTGAGCCACGCCCTGCTCGACACCGGTCTCGCCGCGCACTGGCCGTTCCCCGTCGGCAGCGGCGGCACACCCCGGCTGTTCGCGGAACGGTTCGCGCACAACGACGGCCTCGCCCGGATCGTCCCAGTCCGCCCTGCGAGGCCCTCGGAGTCGCCCGAGACCGGGGAGGAACTCACCCTGACGACCGGACGCCTCCTCGAGCACTACCAGTCGGGCACCCAGACCCGCCGCATCCCCGAGCTCGACGACGCTCGCCCCGAGGTCTTCGTCCAGGTCCACCCCGCGACGGCGGCACGACTCGGCATCGTCGAGGGCGGACTGGTCGAGGTCTCGAACCACCGGGGCACGCTGACGGTTCGAGCCCGTGTGGACGGCGACATCCGTCACGACACCGTCTTCCTGCCGTTCCACTACCCGGGCGACGCGTCGGCGAACCTCCTGACGCAGGACGCGGTCGATCCGATCTCCGGGATGCCGGACTTCAAGCGCGCGGTGGTGCGACTGCGCCCGGCCGCTGGCGCACCACTGCCGGAAGCCACAGCGACCGGAGCCCTCCGATGAGTCCGCGACCAGGTCGACCACTCCGCATCGTCGTGGTCGGATTCGGCCCGGTCGGTGCGCGATTCGCCGAGGAGGTCGCGCCCGGCGTGCGGGACGGCTCGATCCAGATGACCGTGGTCGGGCAGGAACCGGTCGACGCGTACAACCGGGTACTGGTCGCCGATCACGCGGTCGGCGCGACCGGACTCGCCGATATGACGCTCGTCAGTGCCGAGGACCTCGCCCGTGACGGTATCCGTGTCCTGCGCGGCACGACCGCGATGCAGATCGATCGCGAGATGCGGACCGTCGAACTCGACACCGGGGAGATGCTCCCCTACGACCGGCTCGTCCTGGCGACGGGTGCGCGCGCGAACGTTCCGACACTCGACGGCGTCGATCGACGGAAGCGGGACCTCCCGGCGCTCGAGAAGTACGGACGGTCGTTGCTGCTGTCCGACCACGACCTTCCCCGCGGCGTCTGCACCCTGCGTGACCTCGCGGACGCCGACGCCGTCGCCGAGGTCGTCCGATCGGGCGGCCGGATCGTCGTCCTGGGTGCCGGTGTCCTGGGACTGGAGCTCGCGCTCTCCGCCGCGCGCGCCGGCGCCGACGTGGTCGTCGTCCACCACGGCCCCACCCCGATGCCGCGGAACCTCGACCGCGGCGGCGGCTCCGTGCTCGCCGCGGCGCTCCGGGCAGCGGGTGTCGAGGTCATCGCACACAGCCGCGCCGAGGCGGTCGGCCATCGGGACGACCCCGCGGGCGGGAGGCACTTCGAAGCGCTGATCACCGCCGACGGGAAACGGATCACCGGCGATCTGCTCGTCCTGTCGTGCGGGGTGAGCGCACGCTCCGATCTGGCGACCCTCGCCGGGGTCCGTGTCGGCTCCGGGGTGCTCGTCGGCGAAGACCTCAGCAGCTGGTCGGACGAACGGATCTTCGCCATCGGCGACTGCGCGCACGTGCTGACGCCGACACCGGACCTGCGCCGCGAACGCATCGTCCCCGGCGGCCCGTCGGGGCTCATCGGCCCAGGATGGCGGCAGGCCGAGTGGCTCGCCGCTCGTCTCCTGCTCGAGGCCGCGGCCGGCGGACCACCGCTCGAGCTGGGTCCGCCACCGGTCGAGCGGCCGAGCACCGTCGCGCTCAAGGCCGAGCGGGTCGACGTCGTCGCGGTCGGCGACGTCCAGGCCGAGCCCTGGGACGTCGAGCCGACAGCCGCTGACGGGTGCAGCGTGCATCCGGCCGCTCCACGCAGCGTCTCGGTGTGGGCGGACCCCGACCACGGCCGCTACGTCAAGATGATCACCCGCGCCGGGGTCCTGACCGCCTTCGTCTGCGTCGGTATGCCGCGCACTGCGGCCGAGCTGACGCTCCTGTACGACGGGGGCGGCGAACTGCCGGCGGATCGCTCGGTACTGCTCCGGCTCGACGGGCCGGACGCGATCGGCGGTGCCTCCGCCGACGCGTTCGCCCCCTCGACGACCGTCTGTACGTGCAACGGCGTGACGGTCGGCAGGATCATGGATGCCGCGCAATCGGGCAGTACCACGGTCGCCTGCATCGGCAAGGCGACCCGCGCCGGTACCGGCTGCGGTGGGTGCACCGGCCGGATCGCCGCGGTCCTCGCTCGGGTCGCGGACGGCGATCGTCAGAGCGAGCCGGTACCGGCGTGATCTGCCGGAGACGACAACGGAGGCGCCGGTTGCATGCAACCGACGCCTCCGTCGTGGGTGTTCCGAGCCGGGAGGACCGACTCGGAACGGGTTCTACTGCTCCGGCTGTGATGCTCCGGTGTCGTCCTGATCCTCGTCGGAGGCCTCGGACTCGACCGGACCGGCCGTCGACGTCTCGGGGGCTTCGTCGGCCTCCGGGAGTTCCTCGAACAGACCGGTGGGCGGCGTGACCGTGACGATCCCGGCAGCGATGTCGACCGTGGGGACGATCGCCTTCACGAACGGGACCATGACCTCGCCGTCGCCGGTCTTCACGATCAGGAGGTCCTGAGCCGGGAAGTGGTCGACACGGGCGACGGTACCGACGGCGACGCCGTCTCGGTGCACGGCCAACCCGACGAGCTGGTGGTCGTACCACGCGTCATCGTCGACCGGCAGCTCGGTGGGGTCCTGCTCGACCCAGAGGATCGCCTTCACGAGGGTCTCCGCCTCACTGCGATCGGAGATGCCGACGAAGAAGGCGACCGGCTGACTGTTGTACCAGCGCAGTTCGATGAGCTCGAGCGTCTTGCCGCGCCACTTCGATCCCGCAGGGACCTGGAGCGTGAACGTCGCGCCCGGGGTGAACCGGTGCTCCGGCTCATCCGTGTAGAGCTCGACCTTCAGGGCGCCCTTCAGGCCATGGGCTTTCGTGAGCCGACCGACCCGCAACTGGGTCTTCGGCTCCGTCTCGTCCGCCACCTACGCGCTGGCGCCGGAGGCGTCCGTGTCGACCACGTCGACTCGGACCCGCCGACCGTCTGCCAGCGCTGCCACGAGGGTGCGCAGGGCTTTGGCCGTCCGGCCGGCACGACCGATGACCCGGCCGAGGTCCTCGGGGTTCACACGAACCTCGAGGACCTCGCCACGGGCGGAGTTCTGTGCCGTGACGCGAACGTCATCCGGGTGATCGACGATCCCCTTGACGAGATGTTCGAGCGCGGGAGCGAGCAAGACTACGCCTGCTCTGCTTCAGCGGCGTCGGCAGCGGGCGCCTCGGCCTCGGCAGGAGCAGCCTTGGCCGCGGGGGTCTCGGCCTTCGGCTTGAGGACGGGCTTCTTCTTCTCGTCGGCGACGAAGGCGGCCTTCGGCTCCTTGACGCGGACGGTGCTCACGGCGTCCTTGTCGCCCTTGAACTTGCCCCAGTCACCGGTGAGCTTGAGGAGTGCTGCGACCTGCTCGGTCGGCTGGGCGCCGACGCTGAGCCAGTACTGCGCACGCTCGGAGTCGACCTCGATGAACGAGGGCTCCTCGGTGGGGTGGTACTTGCCGATCTCCTCGATGACACGACCGTCGCGCTTCGTGCGCGAGTCTGCGACGACGATGCGGTAGTACGGCGCACGGATCTTGCCGAGACGCTTGAGACGGATTTTGACAGCCACGATTCTCCTGAATGATGTGATGTTTGATGTGCTCGCTGCCGAAAGGTGGGGCCACACGCTCGACGCGAAAACTGTGGTTGCTGCGGGCGTCGGATAGAGGGTCGAACTCCGCGCAGACTCAACTCTCTATTCTGCCAGACATCGGGCGATCTGGGTAATCCGGCGACACCGATACCGGATGACCCCTCCACCCCGTGTGAAGATGGGCTGGCGTGCGGCACCCGGCCGCGCCCTGCGGGAGGTCGACGCCAATGCCCATCGAGTTCGCCAGATCCGAGCGTTCGACCGTCGGCCTCGAGTGGGAGGTCGCCCTCGTCGACCGCGACACCGGCGATCTCGTCGGCGCAGCGGACACCGTCCTGTCGGAACTCCGCCCGAGCGACGGTTCCGATCATCCGCAGATCACCAACGAGCTGCTCCTCAACACCGTCGAACTCGTCTCGGGTGTCCACCACACGGTCCCCGAGGCGATCGCGGACCTCGAGGGCCAGCTGGCCGAGGTGCGGGCGATCACGGATCCGATGGGCGTCGAGCTCATCTGCAGCGGTTCGCACCCGTTCGGCCAATGGTACGACCAGCAGGTCACCGACAAGCCCCGGTACCACAAGCTCATCGACCGCACCCGGTGGTGGGGTCGCAACATGATGATCTGGGGTGTGCACGCGCACGTCGGCGTCGAGACGGTCGACAAGGTCCTCCCGATCATGAACGGGCTGCTGACCTATCTGCCCCACCTCCAGGCGCTGTCGGCGTCCAGCCCGTACTGGGGCGGGGTCGACACCGGGTACGCGTCGAACCGTGCGCTCATGTTCCAGCAGCTCCCGACGGCGGGCCTCCCCTACCAGCTCTCCGACTGGGAGCAGTTCGAGGCCTACGTCGACGACATGACGGTGACCGGCATCATCGAGGACCACACCGAGGTCCGCTGGGATGTGCGACCGTCGCCCCAGTGGGGCACGGTGGAGATGCGCGCGTGCGACGGGGCGTCGACCGTCGCGGAGTTCGGCGCCCTCGCCTCGCTCATCCACTGTCTCACCGAGCACCTGTCCGACCGCCTCGACGCCGGAGAGCGCCTGCAGACCCTGCAGCCGTGGTACGTCCGCGAGAACAAGTGGCGCGCGGCCCGCTACGGCCTGGACGCCGAGATCATCCTCGACTCCTCGGGCCACGAGCGCCTCGTGACCGACGACCTGCACGACCTGCTCGACACCCTCGCGCCGGTCGCCCGTCGGCTCGGCTGCGCCGATGAGCTGGCGAGCATCGCCACGATCATCGAGCACGGCGCGAGCTACCAGCGTCAGCTCGCCGTCGCCCACGCGAACGGCGGCAGCCTGCAGGCGGTCGTGAGCTCGCTCGCGAAGGAGCTGCGGCACGGGGTCCAGCCCTCCGCCTGACGAGGCGGCGTCACTCCGCTCGGTCGAGCGTCCCGATCCGCGTGCCGGCGTCGTCGGTCACGGTCAAACGCCCGCCGTCGTCCGAGAGCGTCGCCTGTGCGATCCCCCGCAGCCAGGTGTCGACGCCCGGGCACGCCATCAGGGTGCTCGCGACGTCGGAGACGACGACCGCGTCGTCCTTCGCACGCCAGGATCCAGAGAGGCTGTTGCAGCCGTCCGAACCACTCACTCGGCCGTCGTCGGTGAACACCAGGTGCGGATCGGCAGCGCCGGTGCCCTCACCCCAGGTACCCAGGACGCGTTCGCCCGGTGACGGCGCGGAGCACCCGGCGAGCAAGCCCACGGTCAGGACGACTGCGACGACCGAGGCCGGTGCCCTCAGCGCGCGCATACCGCCTCCGCTCGACTCAGCGACCCAGGAACTTCTGCAGCTCGGCGAGCTCCGCCTCGGTCGGGGCGGCCGATCCCGACGACGAACCGCCGCCGAGGCCGAAGCCAGCGCCCGTGGCGGCAGCCTGCGTCTCGACGGCGCCGGCGTTCTCCGCCGCGCGCTTGGCCGGGTTGCCCGAACGGGAACCCTTCTTCTTGGCCTGCGGCTTCGGTCGGTTCGTCCGCGCACCGGGGACCGGACCCATCCCGGGGATGTTCGGCACGCCACCCTTGGCGACCGTCTTCATCATCTTGGCCGCCTGCTCGAAACGGTTGACGAGGGCGTTGACCTCGGTGACGGTCATGCCGGAACCCTTGGCGATACGCAGGCGACGGGACCCGTTGAGGATCTTCGGGTTCGTGCGCTCGGCCTTGGTCATCGACTGGATGATGGCCTCGGTCCGGACGATCTCGCGCTCGTCGAAGTTCTGGAGCTGCTCCTTCATCTGCCCCATGCCGGGGAGCATGCCCATCATCTTCTTGATGGAACCCATGCCGCGCAGCTGCTGCATCTGCTTGAGGAAGTCGTCGAGCGTGAAGGAGTCGGTCGCGAACTTCTCCGCGACCTTGCGCGCCTCCTCCTCGTCGAAGTTCTGCTGCGCCTGCTCGATGAGGGTGAGGATGTCACCGAGGTCGAGGATCCGGCTCGCCATGCGGTCGGGGTGGAACGGCTCGAAGTCGTCGAGACCCTCACCGGTCGACGCGAACATGATGGGGCGTCCGGTGACCGAGGCGATGGAGAGTGCCGCACCACCGCGGGCGTCGCCGTCGAGCTTGGAGAGCACCACGCCGGTGAAGTCGACGCCGTCGAGGAAGGCCTTGGCCGTCGCGACCGCGTCCTGACCGATCATCGCGTCGATGACGAAGAGGACCTCGTCGGGATCGACCGCCTTGCGGATGTTCGACGCCTGCTTCATGAGCTCGGCGTCGACGCCGAGTCGTCCGGCGGTGTCGACGATGACGGTGTCGTAGAGCTTCTGCTCGGCGAACCGGACGCCGTCGCGGGCGACCTTGACCGGGTCGCCGACCCCGTTGCCGGGCTCGGGAGCGTAGACGGGGACGCCCGCCTGCTCGCCGACGACCTGGAGTTGGTTGACGGCGTTGGGGCGCTGGAGGTCGGACGCGACGAGGAGCGGCGTGTGGCCGTCCTTCTTGAGCCACTTGGCGAGCTTGCCGGCGAGCGTCGTCTTTCCGGCACCCTGGAGTCCGGCGAGCATGATGACGGTCGGCGGCTTCTTCGCGAACTCGAGACGCCGCTGCTGTCCGCCGAGGATCGTGACGAGCTCGTCGTTGACGATCTGGACGACCTGCTGCGCCGGGTTGAGGGCCTTGCTCACCTCGTCGCCGAGGGCGCGCTCGCGCACGCGACCCGTGAAGTCCTTGACGACGTCGAGTGCGACGTCCGCGTCGAGGAGGGCGCGACGGATCTCGCGGACGGTGCCGTCGACATCGGCCGCGGAGAGCTTGCCCTTGGTGCGGAGGTTCTTGAACGTATCCGCGAGGCGGTCAGAGAGTGTGCCGAACGTTGCCATGATCCCTCCAGTTTAGGGCAGACCGCGGCGCGACCCGGTCGATCGCCGCCACGGTCGGAAGATGAGTATTTGGACGGCGTCCAACAATGCT
Source organism: Plantibacter sp. MCCC 1A11337 (assembly GCF_013349365.1). Classification (NCBI taxonomy): domain Bacteria; kingdom Bacillati; phylum Actinomycetota; class Actinomycetes; order Micrococcales; family Microbacteriaceae; genus Plantibacter; species Plantibacter sp. MCCC 1A11337. The sequence continues at coordinate 641,132 of NZ_JABJWX010000001.1, forward strand.
ATCATGGCGGCCATGACACAGCTCCTCATCGCCGGGCTCGCGCCCACGTTCGTCCCGTACCGCGAGGGTTGGGCGCTGCAGCGTCGGGTCCATGAGGCTGTCGTCAGCGGTGACGGGCCGGAGCACCTCATCCTGTGCGAACACGAGCCCGTGTACACGGCGGGCAAGCTGACCCGCCCGCACGAGCGCCCCGACGACGGCACACCGGTCGTCGAGGTCGACCGCGGCGGCCGCATCACCTGGCACGGGCCCGGACAGCTCACCGGCTACCCGATCGTCCGCCTCCCGGAGCCGGTCGACGTCGTGGCGCACGTCCGCCTGCTCGAGGAGGTCATGCTGCAGACGATCACGGAGCTCGGTGTCACCGGCCGCCGCATCGACGGACGGTCGGGTGTCTGGGTCGACCCCGTCAACGGCGGACCGGCCGCGAAGATCGGCGCCGTCGGTGTCCGGGTGCAGGCGGGCGTCACGCTGCACGGCTTCGCGCTCAACTGCGACAACTCCCTCGAGCCCTTCGGCCACATCGTCGCGTGCGGCATCGCCGATGCCGGCGTCACCACCATCAGCACCGAGCTCGGTCGGCGGATCACGCCGAGCGACGTCACCGAGCGCGTCTCCGAGATCTTCGAAGCACTCCGGCCCGGCTGGACGGCCGCGTCCGCGACCACGATCGGAGCGGCCGCGTGAGCGGCTGCGGCGCACCGGCACCCGCGCCCGCGGCGGACACCGGCGGACGGAAGCTCCTGCGGCTCGAGGTCCGGAACGCGCAGACCCCCATCGAGCGGAAGCCCGACTGGATCAAGACCCGCGCGACGATGGGACCCGAGTACCGACAGCTCCAGGCGCTCGTGCAGGAGGAGGGTCTGCACACGGTCTGCCAGGAAGCCGGCTGCCCGAACATCTTCGAATGCTGGGAGGATCGCGAGGCGACCTTCCTCATCGGCGGATCGCAGTGCACGAGGCGCTGCGACTTCTGCCAGATCGACACCGGCAAGCCGGCCGAGTACGACCGCGACGAGCCACGGCGGGTGGCCGACTCGGTGCAGCGGATGCGGCTGCGCTACGCGACCGTCACCGGTGTGGCACGTGACGACCTCCCCGACGAGGGGGCGTGGCTGCACGCCGAGACCGTCCGGCGCATCCACGAGACGAACCCGGGGACGGGGGTCGAGATCCTCGCGACCGACTTCTCCGGCGACCCCGACCTCCTCGGCGAGGTGTTCGCCTCCCGACCGGAGGTCTTCGCACACAACGTCGAGACGGTCCCACGCATCTTCAAGCGGATCAGGCCCGCCTTCCGCTACGAGCGCTCCCTCGACGTCCTGACCCAGGCACGTGCGGCCGGCCTCATCACGAAGTCCAACCTCATCCTCGGGATGGGCGAGGACCGGAGCGAGATCAGTCAGGCGCTCGAGGATCTGCACGAGGCCGGCACGGACATCATCACCGTCACCCAGTACCTCCGACCGACGCCTCGGCACCTCCCCGTGGACCGCTGGGTCAAGCCGCAGGAGTTCCTCGAGATCAAGGAGGAGGCCGAGGAGATCGGGTTCCTCGGCGTGCTCGCCGGACCGCTCGTCAGATCGTCCTACCGCGCCGGACGCCTCTGGGCGCAGTCGATGACCGCGAAGGGCCGCGAGGTCCCCGAGGGACTGCAGCACCTCGCAGACGCCTCACTCGGCTTCGCCCAGGCGGTCTGAGGCCGACGCCTCGGCCTGCCGGGCTCAGTCCTCGCTCGTGACCCCGGTGACCTCGCCGTCGGAGCTGTAGGCGACCATGAGCACGCCGTCGAGCTGGTCCGCGTCGAGCGAGTACTCGAAGACCGCGAACGCCTCGTCGCCGTTGTGCTGGTGCGGCGCGAACCCGACGCTCAACAGCGTCATCGACCGGATGACGTCGACGTCGCGGTCTCCGGACTCGTCGACCAGGACGTCCGGCAGGGACTCCCCCAGCTCCTCGACGGCCTGGATGATGTACTCCGTCACCTCGGAGGTGCGGTCGTCGACCTCGCTCAGCATCGCCTCACGCGAGCGAAGGTCGAAACCCTCGAGGGCGAGGATCATCGCCGCCGCCAGGTCGAGCGCATCGGCCGGGATGTCGTCCTCGTCGGGGGCGCTCAACGAGATGGAGACGGACTGCTCCCCGACGTCGATGTTGTCGGACCAGTAGACGCCACCACCAGGCTCGGTAGCGATGACACCGAAGTAGTCGTGTTCGATCGCCATCAGCTGCCCACCAGGTTCTGTGCGAAGACGTGCGGTGTGAAGCCGGTGAGGTCGCCGATGCCCTCGCCCTGGCCGACGAGCTTGATCGGGATGCCGGTCTTCTCCTGCACGGCGAGGACGAACCCGCCCTTCGCGGAGCCGTCGAGCTTCGTCAGGACGAGCCCGGTCACCCCGGCGTGCTCGATGAACGCCTGCGCCTGCGACAGACCGTTCTGACCGGTCGTCGCGTCGAGGACGAGGAGGACCTCGGCGATGGGCGCCTGCTTCTCGACGACGCGACGGATCTTGGACAGCTCGTCCATGAGCCCGCCCTTCGTCTGCAACCGACCGGCGGTGTCGATGATGACGATCTCGGTGCCGGTCCGCTTGGCGTACTCGATGGTCTGGAAGGCGACGGACGCCGGGTCCTGTCCCTGCTGCTGGGGGCGGACGATCTGTGCGCCCGCGCGCTCCGCCCACGTCGCCAACTGCTCCACGGCAGCGGCACGGAAGGTGTCCGCGGCGCCCACGACGACGGTGCGGTCGTAGTTGCGCAGGAACTTCGCGAACTTGCCGATGGTGGTCGTCTTGCCGACCCCGTTGACGCCGACGACGAGGACGACCGCCGGACGCTCGCTGAGCTTCAGCGTCGTGTCGAACTTCGACAGCCGCTCCTCGACCTCTTCGCGCAGCATGCGCTGGAGGTCGCGCGGGTCGGTGGTGCGGTAGCGGTCGACGGAGGCGTGCAGGCCTGTGACGATCGACTCGGTGACGTCGGGACCGAAGTCGGCGCCGATGAGCGCGTCCTCGAGGTCCTCCCAGGTGGTCTCGTCGATCGTCGGACGTTGGAACATGCCTTTGAGGGCACCGGAGAGTGACCAGGGTGTGCGTGCAGCCATGGTCTCAGCGTAGCCGTCGGCGAGGCGGTGCCGTCGCGTGGGGACGAGACCGGATCAGCTCGCGCGTTCTGCTGCCACGCGCTGACCGACGACGGCCGACACCCCGTCCTGGCGCATCGAGACGCCGTAGAGGGCGTCGGCGATCTCCATGGTGCGCTTCTGGTGCGTGATGACGATGAGCTGGCTCGTCTGACGGAGGTCCTCGAAGATGGTGAGGAGCCGCCCGAGGTTCGCGTCGTCGAGGGCCGCCTCCACCTCGTCCATGATGTAGAACGGGCTCGGTCGGGCTTTGAAGATGGCGATGAGGAGGGCGACCGCGGCGAGCGAGCGCTCCCCGCCCGACAGCAGCGACAGGCGCTCGATCTTCTTGCCGGCGGGCTTGACCGACACCTCGATGCCCGTGGTGAGCATGTGCTCGGGGTCGGTGAGCGAGATGCTGCCCGTGCCGCCCGGGAACAGGATCGGGAACACCTCGGTGAAGGCGGCTTCGGTGTCGGCGAACGCCGAGGCGAAGATGACCTCCATCTTCCCGTCGATGTCCTCGATGATCGACAGCAGGTCGGCGCGGGTGCTGGTGAGGTCGGCGAGCTGTTCGGTGAGGAAGCGGTGGCGCTGTTCGAGTGCCGCGAACTCCTCGAGCGCGAGCGGGTTGACCCGTCCGAGTTGGGCGTAGGTGCGCTCCGCTGCTGCGAGACGCTTCTGCTGCTCGGCGCGGACGTAGGGCGTCGTCGGCACGTCGTCCGACTCCTCGGTGGGTTCCTCCTCCGGCTCGGCTTCCGGCGTCGCGGTTCCGTCGGCACGTGCCTCGGGCGCCTCGTCCGAGTCGGGCGTCGTCGTCTCGAGCGAGACCTCCGGACCGGTGTCGTCGGCCGTTCGCACAGCCGAGCGGGCGGTCGCGCGGGGTGTCGGAGGGTCGACGGGCACCGGAACCTCGGGCCCGTACTCGGCGACGAGCACGTCCTCGACGAGTCCCAGCTCCGACCCGGCGCGCTCGAGCAGACCGGACAGGTGGAGCTTCTTCTCGTAGATCTGGAGTTCGAGACCATGGACGCTCTCGGTGACGACCTGCAGCCGCTGCCGGAGCGTGTGCTCCTCGCCGCGCAGTCGTACGAGCTCGGCGTTCCGGCTGGCCCGCGTCGCCTCGGCTGCCGCGAGCGCGACGCGGGCCTCGGTGACCGACCGGTCGACCGAGTCGAGGACGGGCGGGAGCGCCTCCGTCACGGCGGTGGCGGCCGCGGCCTGGCGCGCACGGATGACCGCACGCCGAGCCGCTTCCTCAGCCGCGGCCTGGTCTGCCTGCCGCTGCCGCTCGAGGTTCGCGACCGCGAGCTCCTCCGCCCGCACGCGTTCGCGCGCGGTCTCGAGGAGGAGGCGGTGCTGCACTTCGGCCTCGCGCGCCGCGTCCAGTTCGGCGGAGAGCCCATCGCGTGCCGACACGTCGAGGAGGGGTCGTGGACGCGCGCGAGCGGTGTCGTGGTCCAGCTTGGCCCGCTCCACGGCGGCAGCGGCGTCGGCGACGGCCGCCTCCGCCGTCCCGGCAGCGGCGAGCAGGCGGTCGTGTTCGGCCTGTGCGGATTCGTACCGGACCGTGACCCGGTTCACGCGCTCGGCCTGTGACGCACGGTTGGCGTCGAACTCGCGGAGGGCGCTGAGCGCAGCCTGCGCGGTCTGCTTCGCCTCCTGCAGGATCGTGCGCTGCTCGGCCAGTGCGAAGCGCGCCCGTTCGATGAGCGACTCGACCTCGCCGTGTCGATCGGCTGCCGCGTCGCGCTCGGCCAGCAATTCGATGCGGCTCTGCGCTCCGCCGCTCCCCGCGCGGACGATGCTGTCCGTGACGACCGCGCCGTCACGGGTCACGAGGGTGAACGCGCTGAGTGACGAGCCGAGTCGGTCGTACGCCGCGATCGCGTCGTCGAGCGAGTCGACGACGAGGACCGAGGCGAGGATCCCCAGCACGCCAGGAGGGGCCTCCACCAGCTCGGCAGCCGAGGTGAACCCGGCGGGCGCGTCCGGGACGTCCCGCGCACCGTCGGCGATGACGATCTCGACCCGGCCGAGATCCTGGTCGGCCGCGTGATCGAGCGCCCGCCGGGCAGCGTGCCGGTCGACGGCGACGGCGGCCTCCGCGAGCGTGCCGAGCGCTGCGGCCACAACCGACTCGTGGCCGGGTCGGACCTGCACCCGGTCCGCGACGATCCCCTCGATCCCGTCGATCCCGCTCGCAGCGAGTTCGGCCGAACCGGTCTTGAGGTCGAGGGCGCGCGAGAGTGCACTGGTCTTGGCACCGAGCGAATCGCGTTCACGTTCGAGGGTGTGGAGCTGCTCGCGCAGGCCCTCGATCTCCCCTTCGGCCTCCGCCGCGCCGCGTTGGGCCGCCTCGTAGGCGTCGTCGAGCCCGGAGTCGGCGGCGTCCGCCACGGTCGGGTCCTCCTCGAGCGCCTCGTACTCCAGCCGCGCAGCGTCCAGACGGAGGGCAGCGGCGTCGATCGCGTTCTGCTGGCGCAACGCCTCGCCACGGACCGCGGCGAGTTTGGACCCTGCGGCGTCGACGGCGCCCGCGAGCTTGGAGAGCTCCAGGTCGTGTCGTGACACGAGCGCGCTCTGCGCCGCGATCTCGACGTCCACCGCGTCGAGTGCGGCGCGCTTCGCGCGGGTGTCCGCCTGCGCCTCCTGCAACGCGCGCTCCGCGTCGGCGACCGCCACCCGGAGTCCGTCGATCTCCGCGGTCGCGTCGGCGACCATCTGCTTCGTGATCCGGGGTTCGGCGGCCGTCGTGTCCGTCGATGATCCGAGGAGCGCGAGCCGCTGGTTGGCGAGCGTGTACAGGTTCCGGAGGCGCTCCTGCACGCTCTCGAGCTCGAACGTGATCCGGCGGGCGTCGTCGACCGCGTCGCCGAGTTGTGCCTGCTCGATCCGGTTGATCCGCAGTTCCGCCTGCTCCAGCTGCTCCTGCAGGACGAGGCGCTCGCTGTGGCGCTCACTCTCCGAGCGGTTGTGCTCGTCGAGGGAGCGCCGGAGGCCCACGACGTCGTCTGCGAGGATCCGGGCGCGGGCATCGCGGACGACCGCGGCGATCGTCTGCGCCTCCCGGGCGATCTCCGCCTGACGACCGAGCGGCTTCAGCTGCCGGCGGATCTCTCCGGCGAGGTCGCTCAACCGTGTGAGGTTGGTCTGCATCGCCTCGAGCTTCCGGAGCGTCTTCTCCTTGCGTCGGCGGTGCTTCAGGATGCCGGCCGCCTCCTCGATGAAGCCGCGGCGCTCCTCGGGCGTCGCCCGCAGCACCGCGTCGAGCTGCCCCTGTCCGACGATGACGTGCATCTCGCGGCCCAGACCGGAGTCGCTGAGGAGCTCCTGGACGTCCAGCAACCGACACGTGTCGCCGTTGATGGCGTACTCGCTCCCGCCGTTGCGGAACAGGGTGCGACTGATCGTCACCTCGGTGTACTCGATGGGCAGCGCGCCGTCGCTGTTGTCGATGGTGAGCGTGACCTCGGCTCGACCGAGCGGTCCTCTGGTCGACGTTCCCGCGAAGATGACGTCCTCCATCTTGCCGCCGCGAAGGGTCTTCGCCCCCTGCTCGCCCATCACCCAGGCGAGCGCGTCGACGACGTTCGACTTGCCGGAGCCGTTGGGACCCACGACGCAGGTGACGCCCTGCTCGAACGCGAAGGTGGTGGGGTGCGCGAAGGACTTGAACCCTTTGAGCGTCAGGCTCTTCAGGTACACGCGCACCTCCTCTCCCGCGTCGCGGATGCTGTGCACTACGGTAGCGAATCCGCGGACGGACGAGGGACACCACGCTGTGCCGGCCCGCCGCGGCGGTCGTAGCATGGACCGCATCACCCAGGACGGTCTGGTGTGGGAGGGAGGCGACGATGCGCGTCACGATCGACGAGGTCGAGATCCCGGCGACCGGGAGCTCAGCGGTGTTCGACGCGGTCCAGGACGTCGCGAACACGCTCGAAGCCGAGATCTGGTCCACCGACGACTTCGCCTTGACCTCCGCGATGGCCCTTCCCGAGTACCGCGACCAGCGGTTCCAGCGACGCGTCCTGCTCGCCGCCGTCCTCGACGGGCGTGTGGTCGGTCGCGGCTGGCTCGGATACGGCACCGAGGCCGACGCGGTGACGGCCTCCCTGAACGTCGGCGTTCTCGCAGAGGAGCGGCGTCGAGGGATCGGCACGGCGCTCCTGCAGGAGTTGGAGCGACGGGCCCTCGCGGCCGGCCGCCCGACGGTGACCGCCTTCACCCAGCACGCCGTCGACGACATCCCGACCGACGAACCACTCCTCGGTGCGAGCGTCGGCGAACGGGCGATCCCCGCGAACGCCGCGGCCAGCCGGTTCATGCTCGATCGTGGATACGCCCTCGCGCAGGTCGAGCGGACCAACCGCTGCGACGTCGCCTCGATGCTCGGGGAGCTGCCTGACATCGTCGAGACGTCGACCGCCCGTGCCGGACACGCGTACCGCCTCGTGCAGTGGGTGGATCACACCCCCGACGAGCTGCTCGGCTCGCTCGCGACGGCCCGCGAACACATGGCGACCGACATCCCGGCCGCCGATCTGGAACTCGACCCCGAGGTCTGGACGCCCGAGCGGGTCCGCGCGCGCGAGGACCAGCTGGCGGCGTCCGGCGACCACGCGATCGTCGTCGCCGCCGTCCACCGCGACAGCGGCGCGGTCGCCGGGTACAGCGAGCTCGTCCTCGGCGAGGGCAAGGAACACGCGGAGCAGTGGGACACGCTCGTGCTCGCCGACCACCGGGGACACGGCCTCGGACTCTGGATGAAGGCGGCGAACCTCATCGCACTCGCCGATCAGGCACCCGAGCGGTCCCGGATCTACACCTGGAACGCCGACGAGAACGCGCACATGCTCGCGATCAACGACCGACTCGGGTTCCGCATCGTCGGCTACACCGGAGAATGGCAGCGCCGACTCCCCCGTAGCGACTGATCGTCAGGTGCGGCGCTGGCAGACCGGACAGCGGTGCGAGCCGCGGTTCATGAACTGCTCGCGGACGATGAACGTGCCGCAGCGCGCACACGGCTTACCCTGCCGACCGTAGGCGTTCAGACTGTGCGCGAAGTACCCCGCCTGACCGTTGACGTTCACATACTGGGCGTCGAAGCTCGTCCCGCCCTCCGCCAGGGCCTTCGCGAGCACGGCACGCACCTCATCGAGCAGCCGGCCGGCGCGACCGAGCCCGAGACGGGCGGTCTCCTGCTCGGGGTGGATGCGCGCCGCCCAGAGCGACTCGTCCGCGTAGATGTTGCCGATCCCGCTGACCAGGGTCTGATCGAGGAGCGCCCGCTTCACACCGGTGCGTTTCTCGCGCAGTCGTCGGAGGAAGACGGCGTCGTCGAAGGCCGGGTCCATCGGGTCGCGGGCGATGTGCGCGACCTGGTCGGGCACCATCGCGACCTCGTCGCCGAACCCACCTGCGGCTCCGTCCGTCGTCGGGACGAGCGCGGTCACCGCCATGGACCCGAAGATCCGCTGGTCGACGAAGTGCAGCCAGAGCTCGCCGTGCTCGGGATGCTCCAACTGCAAGCGGATGCGCAGGAGGCGGTCGGCGTCGTCACCGGGCGACCGGAGCAGCATCTGCCCGCTCATACCCAGGTGACCGACGATCGCCTCATCGTCGTCGAGGGGGAACCAGAGGAACTTTCCGCGTCGGACGGCCGATCGGATGGTCCTCCCCGTCAGCCGTGCGGTGAAGTCGGCGACACCACTCGCGTGGCGGCGCAGGGAGCGCTCGTCGAAGACCTCGACGCCGGCGATCGTCGCGCCGCTGACGGCGGGCTCCAAGCCGGCGCGGACGACCTCGACCTCAGGGAGTTCCGGCACTGATCCTCGACCAGGCTTCCAGGGCCGCTGCCATCTCGGCGTGCTTCTTGCTCGTACCGGAGCCCGTCGCCGTGACGGCGGTGCCCACGGTGACCGTCGCGACGAACCGTCGGTTGTGGTCGGGGCCGGAGCTGGCGATCTCATAGACGGGCGCCGGCGCCCCGATGGCCGCAGCGGCCTCCTGGAGGCTCGTCTTCGGGTCCATCGCCGCGCCGAAGCGCTCAGGGTTCTCGAGCAGGGGGTTCACCAGTCGCAGGACGAGTGCCGTCGCCGCCTCGGGGCCGGCCGACAGGTACGTCGCACCGATGACGGCCTCCATCGTGTCGGCCAGGATGGACGCCTTGTCGCGCCCACCGGTCTGGTCCTCACCCTTGCCGAGCTTGATCCGCTCGCCCAGCCCGATCGAACGTGCGACCTCGGCGAGCGCGATCGTCGAGACGAGGCTCGCACGTCGCTTCGCCAGCTGGCCTTCGTCGAGGTGCGGGAAGTCGCGGTAGAGCATGACGGTGACGGCCTGCCCGAGGATCGAGTCGCCGAGGAACTCGAGGCGCTCGTTGTGCGGGAGTCCACCGTGCTCGTACGCGTACGAGCGGTGCGTCAGCGCCAGGTCGAGCAGCTCGTAGGAGACGTCGACACCGAGTTGCCGTGCGAAAACGACCACACCGGGATCGGTCTCCGATACGGAGCCGATTCCGGTGTGGTCGGAATGATTCGTGTTCACGCTGTTCGAACGCGGACGTTCAACGCGCGGATCAGACGTCTGCGACCTTGCGGCCCTTGTACTCGAGGTACAGGGCGGTGCCCTGCGAGTCCTCGACGACCTTGGCGCGGTGCGGCAGGCTGTACGTGACGCGGCCGTTCTCCACCGTCTTCACGAGCGTCGGCACGGCGGCCTTCCACTGCGAGCGACGCGAGCGGGTGTTCGAGCGCGAGACCTTCCGCTTCGGGGGGTTTCCAGCCATGATCTATCTCTCTTCTGTGTCTGCAGCGGCGCGCTGGGCGCTGCTGGCGTCTGTGTCAAGTACGGAGTCTGAGGACAAGCCCGCGAGCGCAGACCAGCGAGGATCTGCGACGTCGTGAGGGTGTCGTTCCGGACGTTCGGCCAGCCGCTCACCGGTCTCGGGGTCGAGTCCGGGGCAATCCGGCTGGCACACCGGCTGAAACGGTAATGCGAGAACTACCGCATCTCTGACCAGAGGTTCAAGATCCACGTGGTCGTCGTGAACCTCGAAGTCAGACGCTTCCGAATCAGGATACGCGAAAAGTTCCTGAATCTCGACTTCGACAGGCAGTTCGATGTCGCGGAGGCAGCGTCCGCACTCGCCGGTCGCCAGTGCGTCGACGTCGACGGTCACGAGGATCCCCTCGTGCACGGACTCGAGACGCACCTGCTCGGAGAGCGTCGTGCCCTCCTGGACGGCGACCAGGCCCTCGCCCCAGCGCTCGGCGAGCACCACCTCGAGGTCGTGCTCGCGCATCTCCCCGGGACGGTTCACCAGATCGCGCACGTTGACGCTGAACGGCGAATTGTTCGTTCTCTTCCTAGTCACGATCGACGATTCTACGCCGAACCCGACCGGGAGGACGCCTTAGCCCTCCTGGAGGAAGGTCGCCACCACCTGCGGGACGTACGGGCTGACATCGCCACCGAGCGCGGCCACCTGCCGGACGAGTGAACTGGACACGTGCGCGTGCGCCGGATCGGGCAGGAGGAAGACCGTCTCCACGCCGGCGAGGCTGCGGTTCATGATCGCCATGGGCGTCTCGTACGCGACGTCGACCTGCGAGCGGATGCCCTTCACGAGCACGCTCGCGCCGACGTCCGTGCAGTAGTCGACGAGCAGGCCGACGTTCCACTGCGCGACGACGATGTTGTCGGGCAACCCGCCGTCGGCGATGGAGCGCTCGAGCAAGGACACCCGCTGCGGCATCGGCAGCAGCGCGGACTTGTCGGGATTGTGCACGACCAGCACGTGCAGTTCGTCGAAGATGCGCGCCGCCCGCTCGATGACATCGAGGTGACCGAGGGTGACTGGGTCGAACGATCCGGGGACGACGGCGATCCGCTTCATGCCGCCAGCCTATCGGTGCTCAGTTCTTGGCGAGCGCGGCGCGGTCGGATTCGTCGAGGCGTCGGCGGAGCGCTTCGGCCAGCACCGGGTGGTCGGTGAGGTCGGGGTCGGTCTCGAGGAGCTCGGCGGCATCCGCCCGCGCCTCGATGATGACCTCGCTGTCGTGCACGACCCGGAGCAGCTTGAGCGAGGACCGCCCGCCAGACTGCATGCTGCCGAGGACGTCACCCTCGCGCCGCAGCTCGAGGTCGACCTGCGCGAGGTCGAAGCCGTCGAGCGTCGCGGCCACCGCGTCGACGCGCTCGCGTGCGGTGCTCTCCGCCTCCGCCGCGGTGACGAGCAGACACAGCCCGGGGACGCCGCCTCGGCCGACGCGTCCGCGGAGCTGGTGGAGCTGCGACACCCCGAAGCGTTCCGCGTCGAGCACGACCATCGTCGAGGCGTTGGGGACGTCGACGCCCACCTCGATGACCGTCGTCGCCACGAGCACGTCGATCTCACCGGCGGCGAAGGCCCGCATCGTCCGGTCCTTCTCCTCCGCGCTCATCCGGCCGTGGAGGACGTCGATGCGTCGGGACGCGAGCAGCGGGTGGGTACGCAGCTGCTCCACCGTGGTGAGCACGGACGCGATCGGCCGCGCCGGATCGACGTCCTCCTCGAGCGCCTCGCCGGGCTCGACCTCCTTGGCGTCGATCGCCGGGCACACCACGAACCCCTGCCGCCCCTGCGCGAGTTCCTCGGCGAGGCGCTCCCAGACGCGGGAGATCCACCGCGGGTGATCGGCCAGGGCGACCACGAAGCTCTCGATCCCCTGCCGCCCGCGTGGCAGCTCCCTGATGATGCTGACGTCGAGGTCGCCGAAGACGGTCATGGCCACGGTCCGTGGGATCGGCGTCGCGGTCAGCACGAGGACGTGCGGCGGTGTGCGTCCCTTCTGACGGAGCTGGTCTCGCTGCTCCACGCCGAAGCGGTGCTGTTCGTCGACGACGACCATCCCCAGATCGGCGAAGGTCACGGCGTCGCCCAGCAGCGCGTGCGTCCCGATCACGATCCGAGCCTGGCCGGCGACGATCCGCAGCAGCGCCCGTTTGCGATCGGACGTCGGCAGCTGGCCGGTGAGCAGCGTCGGCATGAGCTCGGCCGAGAGGTCGGGGCCGAGCGAACGGACGATCGACCGCAGGTGCTGCGCCGCGAGGACCTCGGTGGGCGCCAGCAGCACCGACTGTCCCCCGCTGTCGGCGACGGCCGCCATCGCCCGGAGGGCGACGAGCGTCTTGCCCGAACCGACCTCGCCCTGGACGAGCCGGTTCATCGGATTGGGCTGCGCGAGGTCGGCCGCGATCTCCGTGCCGACCGTCTGCTGGTCGCCGGTCAGCTCGAACGGGAGCGCGGCATCGAGGCGCTCGAGGTAGCCGCCGGCTTTCGGCACGCGGGGTTCGGCCGCCAGCGCACGGGTGGCCGCACGCTGCTGGAGCAGGGCCGTCTGGAGGAGGTACGCCTCCTGATACCGCAGGCTGCGGCGACCACGCTGCCAGTCGCGGTCCACCGCCGGGCGGTGGACGGCCCGGATGGCGGCGTCGAAGGAGAGCTCACCCCTCGCAGCCCGGACCGACAGCGGGACCGGGTCCTCCTGCGGCGGCAGGGCGTCGAGCACCAGCTCCACTGACTGCTTGAGGTTCCAGCTCGTGATCGTGCCCGTCGCCGGGTAGATCGGGATGGGCGCCTCCGACCACGCCTTCGCCTGGGCGTCCGCGAGCGCCGGTGCGTCGGCGTCGTCGGGGAAGAGCTGATACTGCGGGTGTGCGAGCTGATAGCTGCCGCGGTAATCGCCGACCTTGCCCGCGAAGATGCCGCGCAAGCCCGGCCGGAGTTCGTTCGCCCGCCAGGGCTGGTTGAAGAAGGTGAGGTTGAGTCGACCCTGACCGTCGGAGATGACGACCTCGAGGATGGAGCCCTTGCGTTGCTTCATCTGGCGGTCGCGGACCTCGAGGACGTCGGCGACGATCGTCACGTCCTCGCCGAGCGGCAGCTGGCCGATGACCGTCAGCTCGCCGCGCTTCGCGTAGCGACGCGGGTAGTGCTCGAGGAGGTCGCCGACGGTCTCGACGCCGAACGCCTTCTGGAGTGCCGTCGCGGTTCGTCCGCCGAGGACACCGCCGAGCTTCGTGCCCAGCTCGATCCCCGTCATGCCGTCGATTCTATTCGGGACCTCGGACACCGCGGTTCGCTCGGCTTCGCCCAGCCTGCGAGGATGGGACCATGGCCGGCATCAGGATCATCTCGGGTTTCGCCGGATCACGCACGATCCGGGTTCCGGGCAGCGGTACACGACCGACGAGCGATCGCGTCCGCGAGGCCCTCTTCTCCGCGTTGGAGGCCCGCGACGTGATCGCCGGCGCCGAGGTGCTCGACCTGTACGCAGGCTCGGGGTCGCTGGGGCTCGAGTGCGCCAGCCGGGGTGCCGCGGTGATCACCCTCGTCGACCGAGGGTCGGAGGCCGCGAAGCTGTGTCGTGCCAACGCGAGGATCGTGACCTCGGCAGCGCCTCGCGGAGCGGCACCGCGCATCACGGTGCACGCCAAGTCGGTCGGCACCTACCTGTCCGGGGCGACGATACCGTCCGACCTCGTCTTCATCGATCCCCCGTACGACCTCCCCGAAACGGAGCTCACGGCCAACCTTGCCGCGCTCGTCGGTCTGGTCACCGACGACGGGCTCGTGCTCGTCGAGCGGAGCTCCCGCTCACCCGAACCGACCCTTCCCGCGGCGCTCGAGGTCCTGCGGAAGAGCACCTACGGCGAGACCGTCGTCTGGTGGATCACGCCGGTCTGAGTCAGCGGGTCACGGTCACCGCGTCACCGCACGGTCCTCGCGCCACGGCGGCCGGGAACACCGCTCAACCGGACGCGTCGTCCCAGTCGCGGTACGGGTCCCAACCGGCGCGACCGTCGTAGGCCACACCGTCGACGAGGACACCGGCACCGGTCCGGGCCGTGCCGATGGTCCGGAAGCCGGCGGGGATCGTCGTGGCGGACGGGAACGTCGCCAGGAGGGAGTGGTCCTCGCCACCGGCGAGGGCGAGCGCCACGTCCGCACCCAGCTCCTCTGCCCGCAGGTCGATCGCGACCCCACTCGCCCGCGCGAGGCGACCGGCATCGAGCGCGAGCCCGTCCGACAGGTCGAGCATCGCCGTGGCACCGGCGACGGCGGCGACGACCCCGGCCGCGATCGGTGGCCGTGGCGCGAGTTGTGCCTCCACCTCGAACCGGTGATCGCGTCGTAGGACGGATGCTGCTTCGGCCGAAGGCACGCCGTCGGTGTCGACCCCACGCGAGAAGAGGAGTCGCAGACCTGCCGCAGCCGAACCCAACTCCCCCGCGACCGCGACCACGTCGCCGGGTCGCGCTCCGTCACGTCGGACGGGGGCACGACCCTCGAGGTCGCCGAACGCCGTCACCGCGATCATGAAGACGTCGGACACGGCCAGATCACCACCGACGACACCGCAGCCGGGCGCGAGCTCCGCACACGCGTCGCGCAGGCCGTCAGCGAACCCGTCGAGCACGGCGACCGGCAGGTGCTTGGGCATGGCGAGTGCGACGACGAGTGCCGTCGGACGCGCCCCCATCGCCGCGACGTCCGCCAGGTTGCTGGCCGCAGCCTTCCACCCCAGGTCGTGGGCGCTCGACCACGCCAGCCGGAAGTCCGGCCCGTGGATCATCGTGTCCGTCGTGACGACGAACCGACCGTCCGGCGCAAGGACGACCGCGGCATCGTCACCCGGCCCGAGGAGTTCGGCGTCGGCGTGCGGCAAGCGAGGGAAGATGCGCTCGAGCAGCTCCCCCTCCGCGAGGTCCCCGACACAGGCCCCGACCGTTCCGTGATCGTCGGACGCGCTCCCAGACTCGTTCATGGGATCAACGGTAGCCTGGTGGGCGATGTCCCCGATTCGTGTGCTCCTCGCCACCGCCCTCGCCGCAGCCGCAACCCTGGCCCTGGCCGGGTGCGCGCCCGCCGTCGCGCTCGAACCCGCCGCCGACGCGAACAACCCGCAGTGCGCGGAGGTCACGGTGCGTCTCCCCGACGCCGTCGCCGAACTGCCCGAGCGAGGGACCGACGCCCAGGCCACCGGGGCCTGGGGCGATCCCGCGACGGTCCTCCTGCACTGCGGCGTCGCGATCCCCGGCCCGACCACGCAGCAATGCCAGTCGGTGAACGGCGTCGACTGGATCATCGACGACACCGACGCGCCGAACTACCGGTTCACGACCTTCGGGCGCACGCCCGCGGTCGAGATCGTGCTCGACGGCGATGCCGTCGCCAGCAGCACCGTCCTGGCCGATCTGGCGCCTGCCGTGTCCGTGCTCCCTGTCACCGGGAAGTGCACCGCCCTCGGCGACGCCGAACTTCCGATCCCCACCGACGGCTGACCGTTCCCGGGGCCACGCCGTTCAGGAGCGGGCGCGGGCGACCTCGATCAGCTCGGTGATGAGCTCGGGGTAGCTGAGCCCCGAGGCCAACCAGCAGCTCGGGAACATCGAGATCGGGGTGAACCCCGGCATGGTGTTGACCTCGTTGACGACGAAGCCGTCCGCAGTCAGGAAGAAGTCGACCCGGGCGAGCCCCGCGCAGCCCAACGCCTCGAACGCCCGACGAGAGAGGTCCTGCATCTCCGACAACTGCTCGGGAAGGAGGTCGGCGGGGCAGACGAGCTCGATACCGGGGGCGTCGAGGTACTTCGCCTCGAAGTCGTAGAAGTCGCGTCCGGTCACGACGACCTCGCCGGCAACCGAGACCCGAGGTGCTTCGCCGGGGAGGGACTCGAGGACCGCACACTCGACCTCTCGGCCCACCAGACCGGTCTCGACGAGCACGGTCGAGTCCTCGGCGAGTGCCAGTTCGATCGCCGCACGGAACGCGTCCGGCGTCGACACCTTCGACACCCCGACGCTCGAACCGGCTCGCGCCGGCTTCACGAACGCCGGTGACCCGAGCGACCCGAGCGATGCGAGCACCTCCTCGGGTGCCGTGGCCCACTCGTGGGCGGTGAACCGCACCCACGGCGCGACGGCGATCCCGGCGGCCTGGAGCACCGTCTTCGTGAAGTGCTTGTCCATGCCGAGGGAGGACGCGAGGACGCCGGAGCCGACGTACGGGAGGTCGACGAGCTCGAGCATGCCCTGCACGGTGCCGTCCTCGCCGAACCGACCGTGGAGGATCGGGAAGACGATGTCGACGGGGCCGAGGGTGAACGGAACGCCGTCCTCCCCGACGACGGTCAGCTCACGGCTGCCGACGCGCTCAGGCCAGCGCACGGCCGGCCGCGAGGGGTCGACCTCCGGCAGGTGGGCGGGGTCGAGCGCGTACCGGCTCGGATCGTCGACCTCGAGGACGTACGAGCCGTCGTGGGCGATCCCGACCGGGTAGACGTCGTAGCGTTCGCGGTCAATCGCGGCGAGGACGCCGCCCGCCGTTGCGCAGCTGATCGAGTGCTCGCTTGAACGGCCTCCAAAGAGCACCACCACTCCGGTCTTGTGCGTCATCGTTGCTTCTCTCCCCCTGGGGTTCGTCGTCGTCGGTCGTGAGGTGCGGTGCGATGTCCTTCGGGTCGAGCGTGCCGTCGAGCACCTGCTTGACCTGTTCGACGATGGGCATCGCGACCCCCTTCGCCTTGGCCAGCTCGAGCACCGGCGCCACGGACGCGAGCCCCTCCGCGGTCTGCTGCATCTGTTTGACGACGTCGTCGAACTGATACCCCTGGCCGAGCAGACGCCCCGCCGTGTTGTTCCGTGACAGCGGAGACTGGCAGGTCGCGATGAGGTCGCCGAGCCCGGCCAGGCCCGAGAGGGTCTCCGGCTGCGCGCCGTGGGCCACCGCGAAGTCGGTCATCTCGACCAGCCCGCGGGTGATGATGGAGGCCTTCGTGTTCTCGCCGTAGCCGACGCCGTCGACGATGCCGATCGCGACGGCGATGAGGTTCTTGAGCACACCGCCGAACTCGGTACCGATGACGTCGGTGTTCACGAAGCTGCGGAAGTACCGGTTGCGCGCGAGGAGCGCGACCGTCTGCGCCGTCTCGAGGCTCTCCGAGGAGATCACGGCGGCCGTCGGCTGCTCGCGGGCGATCTCGAGCGCGAGGTTGGGGCCCGAGGCGACGGCGATGCGGGACGGATCGATGTCGAGGGTCTCTCGGATGACCTCGCTCATCCGGGATCCGCTGCGACGCTCGACGCCCTTCATGAGCGAGACGACGAGGGTGCCGTCCTCGAGGTGAGGACGGAGCGCGATGAGGTTGTCGCGCAGGGACTGGCTCGGGACGGACAGGAACACGACCGAGGCACCGCGCACGGCGTCGACCATGCTCGCGGTCGCGGTCATCCGCATCGGCAAATTGATCCCGGGCAGGTAGTCGCTGTTGCGCTTGGCTTCGGTGATCTCTCGAGCGAGCTCGGGTCGCCTGGCCCACATGACCACGTCGGAGCCACCGTCCGCGAGGATCTTGCCGAACGTCGTGCCCCAGCTGCCCGCTCCGAGCACGGCGACCCTCGTGGCGGCCGGTGGTTGCGGAACGTTCCTAGGACTCAAAGCGGCCTGTCTCCTTCTGCTGGTGTTTCGAGGGATCCCAACGCTCCGCGGGAGCTTGGGCACCGCGCAGCTCCTCACAGAGGGCGGTGATGGCCTGCATGACGACCTCGGTCGCCTCGTTCAGCGTCTTCGAGTCTAGCTGCCGCCCGATGAACGCCGAGAGGTCCACCGGCTCGCCGATGGCGACCTCGACGCGCTTCCGCAAGGGGAACACCCGCAGCCTGCCGTACCGAGGCATGACCTCCTGCGTACCCCAGTGCGCGGCGGGGATGATCGGCAGGCCGTGCGTGAGGGCGATCCGGACCGCGCCGGTGCGCCCGCGCATCGGCCACAGACCCGGGTCGCGGGTGAGCGAACCCTCCGGGTACACGATGACGCCCTGACCGCGTTCGGTCAGGTGCGCTGCAGCGCTGACCGGATCCATGCCGCGGGCGGAACCCTCGCGCTCGACGGGGATCTGTCCGGACTTCCGCAACAACCACCCGACCACCGGGACCGTGAACAGACTGCCCTTCGCCATGAAGCGGGGCTGTCGCCCGAGTCGCCAGACGGCCACGCCCATGATCAGCGGGTCGAACTCGCTATCGTGGTTGGGCGACAGGATGAACGGCCCCTCCTGCGGCAGGCGTTCGCCGTGCCGGACGTGGAGCTTGACGAGAGCACTGAACGGCGGGATCGCGATCGACGACAGCAACCAGTAGATCGACGGCCTCGACCGTTCCACCCCCACGGCGGACTACCTCGTTTCGAGGACGAAGTCAGCACCGAGCTGCTGGAGCTTCACGATGAAGTTCTCGTACCCACGGCTGATGATGCCGACGTTGCTGACCGTCGACTTGCCCTCGGCGGTGAGCGCCGCGATGAGGTGGCTGAAGCCACCGCGGAGGTCGGGTACCTCGATGTCGGCACCGTGCAGCGGCGTCGGGCCGTTGATGACGGCGGCCTGCTCGAGGTTGCGCCGCGGCACGCGACGAGGCGTACCCGACAGTCCATTGGGGTGCACGACGATGTTCGCGCCCATGGTGTTGAGCGCGTCCGTGAAGCCGAACCGGTTCTCGTAGACGGTCTCGTGGACGATCGACTCGCCCGTCGCCTGCGTCAGCGCGACGATGAGGGGCTGCTGCCAGTCCGTCATGAAGCCGGGGTGCACGTCGGTCTCGATGACCACGGGCTTCAGCTCCTCCTTGCGGTAGAACCGGATGCCGTCGTCGGTGATGTCGAACCCGCCACCGGCCTTGCGGAAGATGTTGAGGAACGTCATCATGTCCTGCTGCTTCGCGCCGCCGACGAAGACGTCGCCGTCGGTCGCGAGCGCGGCCGACGCCCAGCTCGCGGCCTCGTTGCGGTCGCCGATGGCCGTGTGGTCGTACCCCTCGAGCTTGTCCACGCCCTCGATGAGGATCACGCGGTTCGGCTCATAGGAGATGATCGCGCCCATCTTCTGGAGGACGGCGATGAGATCCATGATCTCCGGCTCGATCGCCGCACCCTTGAGCTCCGTGGTGCCCTTGGCACGGACCGCCGTGAGCAGGACCTGCTCCGTGGCGCCGACGCTCGGGTACGGGAGGTGCACCGTCGTCCCGTGGAGACCGTTCGGAGCTGAGAGACGGATGCCCTGCGGGAGCTTCTCCACGACCGCGCCGAACTTGCGGAGCGCGTCGAGGTGGAAGTCGATGGGACGGTCGCCGATGCGGCACCCTCCGAGGTCGGGGATGAACGCCGCCCCGAGGCGGTGGAGCAGCGGCCCGCAGAACAGGATCGGGATCCTGGAGAAGCCGGCATGCGCGTCGATCTCCTCCATGTGGGCGGACTCGACGTTGGTCGGGTCGAGGCGGAGCTCGTTCGGGTTCTCGCCCTCCGTCACGTCCACGCCGTGGATCTCGAGCAGGGAGCGGACGACCCGGACGTCGCTGATGTTCGGCACGTTGCGCAGGACGCTGACGTTCTCGCCGAGCAGCGACGCCACCATCGCCTTGGTCACGAGGTTCTTGGCACCCTTGACCTCGATGCGGCCCCGGAGCGGGATACCGCCGTTGATCGTGATGCGGTCGACATCGAGTCCGACCGACGAGCCTGCCGCCTGTGACGCCTGGACGAGTGAATTCAAACCGGTACCTACTGCCTTGCTACTTGACGGGAATGGTGCGGGGCAGCCAGTTCGGCCGCCGGGCTTCGAATGCGGTGATCTGCTCTTCGCTACGGAGCGTCAGCCCGATGTCATCGAGTCCTTCGATGAGCCGCCACCGAGTGTAATCGTCGACCTGGAACGAAACCGTGAGATCGCCGACCGTGATGGTCCGGGAGATGAGGTCGACGACGGAATCGGCGCCGGGGGTGGCCTCGATCGCAGCCCAGAGCTGCTCGAGCTCCTCCTCGGTGACCTGAGCGGCAAGGAGACCCTGCTTCCCGGAGTTCCCGCGGAAGATGTCGCCGAAGCGGGACGACACGACGACCTTGAACCCGAAGTCCCGCAAGGCCCACACGGCGTGCTCACGCGACGAGCCGGTGCCGAAGTCGTGCCCCGCGACGAGGATGCTGGCACCCTCGTAGACGGGCTGGTTCAGGACGAAGTCGGGGTCCTGACGCCACCCCGCGAAGAGCGCGTCCTCGAAGCCGGTCTTCGTGACCCGCTTCAGGTAGACGGCGGGGATAATCTGGTCGGTGTCGACGTTGGAGCGCCGCATCGGAGCGGCGATGCCGGTGACGGTCGTGAACTTGTCCATCAGGCGTGCACGCCTTCCTGCTCGGTGGCGGCGTGTCTGCCGGGCTCGACCTCGAGGTCGCCCGGGCTGGAAAGCGTTCCACGGATGGCGGTCGCCGCGGCGACGAGCGGCGAGACGAGGTGCGTGCGGCCACCCTTGCCCTGACGGCCCTCGAAGTTCCGGTTCGACGTCGAGGCGCAGCGCTCGCCCGGAGCGAGCTGGTCGGGGTTCATCCCGAGGCACATGGAGCATCCGGCGAACCGCCACTCCGCACCGAAGTCGGTGATGATCTTGTCGAGCCCCTCGGCCTCCGCCTCGATCCGAACCCGGGCGGAACCCGGGACCACCATGACCCGCACCCCCTCGGCCTTCGTGCGGCCCTCGATGATGGATGCGAACGCCCGCAGGTCTTCGATCCGGCTGTTCGTGCAGGAGCCCATGAAGACCGCGTCCACCGGGATCTCCTTCATCGGAGTGCCGGCCTCGAGCGCCATGTACTCCAGGGCGCGCTCGGCGGCGGACCGCTCGTTCGGGTCGGCGATGGCCGCCGGGTCGGGCACGTTCTCGCTCAGCGAGACGCCCTGTCCGGGGTTGGTGCCCCACGTGACGAAGGGCTCCAGCGTGTCGGCGTCGAGGAAGACCTCGGCGTCGAAGGCGGCGCCCTCGTCGGTCGCAAGCGTGTCCCAGTAGGCGACGGCCTCGTCCCAGTCGGCTCCGGTCGGTGCGTGCGGACGACCCTGCAGGTAGTCGTAGGTGATCTGGTCCGGGGCGACCATGCCGGCGCGGGCACCGGCCTCGATCGACATGTTGCAGATCGTCATGCGGCCCTCCATGGAGAGCGCACGGATCGCCGAGCCGCGGTATTCGAGGACGTAGCCCTGCCCGCCGCCGGTGCCGATCTTCGCGATGACGGCGAGGATGATGTCCTTCGCGGTCACCCCCGGCCGCAGCGTGCCCTCGACGGTGATCGCCATGGTCTTGAACGGCTTCAGCGGCAGCGTCTGCGTGGCCATGACGTGCTCGACCTCGCTGGTGCCGATACCGAAGGCCATGGCCCCGAAGGCGCCGTGGGTCGAGGTGTGCGAGTCGCCGCAGACGACCGTGATCCCGGGCATCGTGAGGCCGAGCTGCGGCCCGACGACATGCACGATCCCCTGATCGAGATCGCCGAGGGAGTGGATCCGCACCCCGAACTCCGCGGCGTTGCGACGGAGGGTCTCGATCTGCGTACGGCTGGTGAGGTCGGCGATCGGCTTGTCGATCGCGAGCGTCGGGGTGTTGTGGTCCTCGGTAGCGATCGTGAGGTCGACGCGACGCAGCGGCCGATCGGCCAGGCGGAGGCCGTCGAAGGCCTGCGGGCTCGTCACCTCGTGGACGAGGTGCAAATCGATGTAGATGAGGTCGGGCGTGCCGTCCTCACCCTTGACGACGAGGTGGTCGTCCCAGACCTTCTCGGCGAGCGTGCGCGGGTGCTCGGGAATGCTCGGGACGGACGGATCGGCGTTCAGCTGCGACATGTCGTGGAATTCCTTCAAACGATGAGGGGTCAGGCGTCAGCGACCTCCGCGACGAGGGAGCCTGGATCTAGGCCTCGTCGCGGCTGGGAAGGAGGAGCAGCCCGGACAACATTCGCCCAGCGTACCACCCGGTCCGGAGCGGAGACGTCGGTACCGTCGTCGCTCGAGGGGACGTCGGCGCCGACACCGTGCTACTTCGGCGCGTCGATCCCGACGCGGTACTGCCCCTGGTCGTTGATGACCTCGACGGCCACCGGGTAGCTCTTCGCGTTGTACGAGAACGTGCACTCGAACTGCGTCCCTGTCGTGGCCGGCTGGTCACTCGGGCACTCGACCTTCTCGACGTCCGCGAGGCCGAAGTCCTGCTTGAGCACCTCGGCCACACCGGTCTGCACCGAGGCGCGGTCGAGCATCGGCGTGAACAGGCGACCGACCGAGAGGAGGGTGAGCGGGACGGCGATGAGCGATGCGGCGACCGCACCGATGAGCACGCCGATCCAGAGCTTGCGCCCGAGCGGCTTGCGCGCGGGTTTCCGGCTCGGAGCAGGCTGCTGGCCCGCGACGCCGTACTCGGGGCCGGGACGGAACGGACCGGTCTGCTGCGGACCGGACTGCGATCCTTGCTGTTGCGGACCTGGCTGGAACGGGCCGGTCGGGTGCTGCGCCTGTCCCGGACCGAAGGGCTGTGGCCCGGTCGGGCGTGCCTGACCGTAAGGAGGTTGACCCTGCGGCCCCTGAGGCCGGTTCTGAGGCTGGCCCTGCGGCGCGCCGAACGGACGTCCCTGTGGAGCCTGGCCGGGGGCCTGACCCTGCTGAGGACCCCCGGGCGCGTGACCGGGCTGACCAGTCGATGTCGGGGGCCGGAACCCGTCCGGACCGCCTGGCCGCCCGTGCTGCTGCGGCTGCTGGTTCGGGCCTGCGTTCGAGGGCCGCTGCTGCTGCACCCACGGCTGCCCCCCGGGCGCGCCGGCGAACGGCGCTCCAGGCTGGGTGGGCGGCTGCGGCGCTGGACCGTTGGACTGCTGCCCTGGGGCGCCTCCCTGCAGACGAGGCGCTCCGCCGGTCTGACCAGGCGCGGACGCCTGAGACGGGCCGTTCTGAGACGGGACGCCCTGCGGCGGTCCGTTCTGACCCTGCGGCGCGCCGTTCTGGGGTGCACCGTTCTGCGACGGCGTCTGACGCTGCGGGCTTCCCGGTCCGAACTCCAGGCGGGGTGCGTTCGGGTCGGGGAATCCCGGCGGCTGCTGGTCGGGGCGCAGGGGGCCGCCGACCGGGGGCTTTCCGAGGTCCTCGGGCTTCTGGTCGTCGGTCATTTCCTCAACTCCTCGATCCGATCCCAGAACGCGGCCTGATCGGCCGCCGGGATCACCGTCACGTCGAATCCTGATGGTGCGGTCGGCAGGTCCTCGAGCGTCGACGTGCCCGACACCTCGAAGCCGGCCTGCAACTGCAGCGTCGTCTCGCTGTCGACCGTCCCGCTCAACTCCATCTTCACGAGGCCGCCCTCGGCGTTCTGGAAGATCGTCACCGGGAGGAGCGTCGCGAGGTCGTCCTCGCTGAACGACGAGACGAGGTCGTCCGGGAGGTCGAAGAGCGTCCCGACGGCCAGCACGCTCTCGAGGCTCGCGCTCGTCGAGATCTGCGAGGAGCCGTCGTTGCGCATCGAGACGACGACGCTGCTGAGCGCGCCGTCCCCCGAGCTGCGAGTGGTTTCGACCGCGCTGTAGATGTCGCACGCGATGGAGATACCGGGGTAGACGCAGGCCGGCCCGAGCGAACCCTCGGCGTCCTCGTCAGCCACGTACTGCGTCTGGACGGCCACCCACTCCGTGGGCGCGAGCTCCATGAGTTCACCGCCGAGCAGCAGGAGGTCGTAGTCGACTCCCGCCTGGTGATAGATGTCGACGGTGTCGCCGTCGGCCGAGCCCTTGTCCTGGCTGAACGACGCGGTCGGGTCGCCGAAGAGCACGACCGAGTCGTTCTCGTGCGACTCGAGGTCTCCCGAGACGGCGTGGACGTATGCCGACCCGATCACGTCCGGCGCCTGGCCGATCTGGGCTGACAGCAACTCCAACCTCGCCTCGGCGAGATCCTGCATGTAGCTCTGCTGGGCGGCGGCGTCGGGGAACGCCGATCCGGGCGTCGTGCACGCGCTCAAGGCGAGCGCGGCGCTCCCGGCCAGAGCCACGGCGCCGATCCGCCGGCGATATCGCGTCATACTCGTTCTGGCGTTCATGACCCCTCCGCCAGAGCATCGTTGTATAGGGTGAGCGCCCGCTGTCCGAGGACGGGGCCCTCGAGCCAGGAACCGTCGCCGCGTGAGGTGACCGAGGTGACGTACCCGGCGCCGGTGGCGGGATCCAGGCGGGTGAGCCAGCCCCCGCCCGAGCAACCCGGGGTCATGAGGCAGTCGACCCGGTATCCGGCATAGCCCTTGGTGGCGGCCTGGCTCGCGCAGTAGCGCTGCGACTGACCGTCGAACGGTGCGGCGGACGGATACCCGATCACCGTGATGCCCTCGGGCGGCGTACCGAACGAGATGCCCTGACCGCCGGTCACCTCCTGGATCTTCTGACCTGCAGCGTTCGGGGCGAGCCGGATGAAGGCGAAGTCGTAGGCCCAGCCGTTGCCGCTCGTCGCACCGCTGGCGTCCGAGGTCGCCTCACTCGTGAACTCGTCGGGGACGTACGTGCTGACCCCGGCCCACTGCCCGTAGGGCTGGGTCTGACCGTTGGCTGCGTCGGCCGGGATGAAGATGATGTTCTCGGCGAGCTGTTTGCCGTACGTGTCCCAGACGCAGTGGCCCGCCGTCAGGACGAGGTCCATGGTCGGGGCGTTGACGACGCTCGCGGAACAGACGTACGTGGCACCGCCGATGGAGAAGTACAGACGTCCCTGCGTCGCCGCCGCCAAGCCGGTCGCCGGGTAGGGGTCGCCGGCTGCTGTCGGGGTGATGGCCTTGACGTCGACGTCGGGACCGACCCCGGTACTCGGGTGCACGACCACGCCGGTGGCCTGGTCGCCCGTGAGCGTGTCCTCGCCCGGCTTCAGATCCGGAGCCGTCGCTCCGCCGAACTTGTCGTCGGTCCAGTAGTCGTTGACCTCCTGGGGACTCGCGTCGAAGTCCTTGCGCAGCGTGTCGTCGGTGCCCCCGGCCACGTCGACGACCGGGCCCGCACCGCCGGCCACGGGCTCCCCCGTCACCGGGATGGAACACCCCGTCAGCAGCGCGGCGAGGATCAGGACTGCGGCTGTCGCCGGAGCGCGGCGCTTCTGCTTCACGGTCACCCGGCCAAGCTAGCACGCAGCGACGCTCGGCGAGATCGGTGCGGGCCCTGCCATCCGCGCATCCTGGAGGGCCTGCGTGGACATCCCGGGGCAGGCTCGAGCCGCCGAATGAACGAAGCCCCGCTCCCTGATGACTCAGGAGAGCGAGGCTTCGTTCGGTGTTGTGACCCCAACGGGATTTGAACCCGTGCTGCCGCCGTGAGAGGGCGGTGTCCTAGGCCGCTAAACGATGGGGCCGTAAGCAACGGATATGAGTATGCCATACGATTTCGAGCCGTACAAATCGAGGCCACCAGCGGCATCCGACGGGCGTGTCGCGCGGTGCTCGCGGTCGGGTGAACAGGCTCAGGCGAGCACGCGGAGGGCTCCGGGGACCACGTCGATCGTGACCGGCAGCGGACCGATGCGCTCCCCGTCGGCATAGGCCGTGATGCCGTCCGCGGCGATCGAGACGGAACGGACCGGCGACAGGCGCACGATGTCGAGGCCGGTGTGGGCACCCGAGAAGACCTTGGGGAACAGCCGGAGGAACCGGAACCGGGACACGGGTGCGACGACGAACAGGTCGAATCGGCCGTCGGCGAGGTCCGCCTGCGGCGCGATGAGCATGCCACCACCGATCGAGGTGTTGTTCGCCACGGCGAGGAGGACGGCGTCGACCGTCTCCGGCGTCCCGTCCACGGTCAGCTCGTACCGGCGGGCTCGCAGGGCCAGGAGCTCACGGAGGATCGCGATCGTGTACCGACTGCGCCCGCGCGGCCGTCGCATGCGGTTCGCCCGTTCGTTGACGAGGGCGTCGAAGCCTGCGGACACCGCACCGACGAACCAGGTCGTCCGCTCGCCGTCCGTCACCGTGCCGGCGTCGATCACGCGCGGCCCACCCTCGAGCGCACGGAGCAGGGACGCGATCGCGGCTGCGGGATCCCCCAGCGGGATCCCGAGTCCCCTGGCGATGTCGTTGCCCGTACCGGACGGGACCACGCCGAACGGCAGGCCCGAGTCACGCACCGCCTCGACGGCCAGACTCACCATGCCGTCGCCACCGACGACGACGAGCGCGTCCAACCCGGCCTCGATGGCAGTCCGCACCGCGCTCCGGAGCTGCCCGACGGTCTGCTCCTGCAGCCGGACGGCACGGTGCCCGGCTTGCTCGAGGGCGTCGAGCACCATCGGGCCGACGGCTCGGGTCGAGCCGAACGACGCGGTCGGGTTGATGGCGACGCCGATGCGTCGGGGCTGCGTGGTCACCTGCCGATTCTGACAGGCCCACGGCGGCTGGATACCCGGACGACCGGGTTGCCCCCGGCGCTCCCACGGTATTCACTCGTCCTATGAGACTCACGAAGTTCGAACATGCAGCATTCCTCCTCGAGACGGACGGCGCCAAGCTGATCGTCGACCCGGGCGCGTTCACGTCGCCGATCGCCGATGTGGAGCACACCGCGGCGATCCTGATCACGCACCTGCACCCCGATCACTGGACCGCGGAGCACCTCGACCGCATCCTCGCCGCGAGCCCGGAGGCCGTCCTCTACGGACCAGCCGGTGTCGCTGCCGCCGCGGACGGGTACGACATCACCGTCGTCGCCCCGGGAGACGTGGTCCAAGCGGGGCCGTTCACGCTCCGCTTCTTCGGCGGGACCCACGCGGTCATCCATTCGTCGATCCCGGTGATCGACAACGTCGGCGTCCTCATCAACGACCTGGTGTACTACCCCGGCGATTCCTTCGCCGTCCCCGAGGGGGTCGACGTCGACGTCCTTGCAGCGCCGGCCGGTGCGCCTTGGATGAAGATCTCCGAGGGCATGGATTTCGTCACCGCCGTCGCGCCGAAGCGCGCGTTCGGGACGCACGAGATGGTGCTCTCAGGGCCGGGACAGAGCATGTCGCACGACCGCCTGCAGTGGGCGACCGAACAGGGCGGCGGGACCTACTACCCGCTCGCCCCGCTCGACACGCTCGAGGTCTGAGACCGGTCGACTACCGGCGGCGGAAGTTCGCCGCCGCCGGGCAGTCGAACGGGTCGCGGGCTGAGAGCCCGACCCGGTTGAGGTACTCGATGACGATGGCGTAGGACTGCAGCAGGGTCGTCTCCGTGTACGGCACCTGCTGGGTCTCGCAGTGCTCCCGCACGATGACGCGAGCACGGGCCAGAGCCGGGCGAGGCATGCTCGGGAACAGGTGGTGCTCGATCTGGTAGTTCAGGCCGCCCATGAAGGTGGCCATGCCGAAGCCGCGGACGTTGCGCGAGGTCAGCACCTGCTTGCGGAGGAAGTCGAGCTTCATGTCCGCCGGGATGATCGGCATGCCCTTGTGGTTCGGCGCGAAGGACGCACCCATGTAGACGCCGAAGACCGCGAGCTGGACGCCGAGGAACGCGAACGCCATGCCGACGGGCAGGAAGAGGAAGATCGCGGCCAGGTACAGACCGACGCGGGCGACGATCATGCTGATCTCGGCGGCGCGGCCGTCGACCTTGCCCGGACCGAAGAGGGTCTTGAAGGACAGCGCGTGGAGGTTGATGCCCTCCAGCATGAGGAGGGGGAAGAAGAGGTAGCCCTGCTTCCGGGTGATCAGCGCCTGCAGGCCCTTGGCCTTCGCCGCGTCCTCCTCGATGAAGGAGATCGTGTCGATCTCGATGTCGGGGTCCTTGGTGACCTGGTTCGGGTTCGCGTGGTGGCGCGTGTGCTTCGTCATCCACCACGAGTAGCTGATGCCGACGATGCCCGCCGCGAGGAAGCGACCGGCGCGGTCGTTCGCCCGGCCCGACTCGAAGACCTGACGGTGCGATGCCTCGTGGGCGAGGAAGGCGAACTGGGTGAGGATGATGCCGAGCGCGCCGGCGATGAGCAACTGGAACCACGACTCGCGGAGCAGGACGAAGCCGGTGACGCAGCCGAGGAGCGCGATCACGAGGAACGAGAACGTGAGGATGTAGAACGTGCGGTGGCGGCGGAGGAGTCCTGCTTCGCGAACCGTCTTCAACAGCGACGAGTAGGAGCTGGTGACGTTCGCAGCGCCGGGCTTGCGGGGGCTCGTGGCACGAACCGGGCCGAGGATGGCTTCAGTTGACATGGGCACTCCGGAGGAATCGTGTCGACTTCCCAGCCGGGATGGTGAGCGGACGCTCGGGCGAGCATGAGCTCTGCAGATGGCCTCAGCCTACGGTCGACGGCTGGGGAATCACCGCACACCGCGAGATCCGCTGGAGATACCCAGGCATCACGACGAATGTCGGAAAAAGATGCGGAATTGGCCAATCCGTTACCTGATCGGCTGCCGTTTCGAGCCGAGATGGGCTAACGTGGATCGAAGTTGTTGTGTTGCGCAGGTATTTCAAGCCGCGTTTCCACCGATGGATACGCTGCTTTTCTGAGGAGCGAGCAAAGAACACCGCGACGAACGGGCCCGAAAGTCGGGAACGGTCACTCATGAAAGAGGAAATACATGTCAACTGGAACTGTGAAGTGGTTCAACGCCGAAAAGGGCTTCGGATTCATCACTCCTGACGACGGCAGCGCCGACGTCTTCGCACACTTCTCCGCCATCGCGACGAGCGGCTACCGCTCGCTCGAGGAGAACCAGAAGGTCGAGTTCGAGACCAACCAGGGCCCCAAGGGCCTGCAGGCCGAGAACATCCGCCCCCTCTGATTCTCTGATCAGTCGGAGCTGACGATCCGAGCGGCAGGTCATTCCAGCCCTCGCGTCTGAGACACCGAGAACCGCCCCTGACGTTCGCGTCAGGGGCGGTTCTGTGTGTCCGGGGTAGATTTCGTGTCTCCGGGGCGGTTCCGTTCCGTGCATCCGGCCGACTCTCCTGCGGCTACTCCTGGACGGGGAGGATGAGCTCCGGTCCATCGCCCTGCAACGGCGCCACCCGGTGGAAGACGAGCTGCTCGGCGACGTCGGTCGCTGCGGACACCATCTCGTCGACCTCGTCCTGGTCGGCCTCGTGGTGCGGGTCAAGCCAGGCGTCCCAGCATTCCGGAGGCAGCGTCACGGGCGTCCGTGGGTGCAGCTCCTGCAAGGGACCGACCGCCGGCCGCGTGAGGATGGTCGCGCTCAGCACCCAACGCCGCGGGTCGTCGTCCGGTCGCGAGCGGTCGCGCCACCACGAGTAGAGGGCCGCGAAGACGATCGGTTCACCACCAGCGGTCTGCACGTAGTACGGGGTCTTCGTCGCGCCCTCGGTGTGCCACTCGTAGTACCCGGCGGCGGGGACCAATGCGCGCTTCTGTTTGACCGATGGCGCGAACGTGGGCTTGGTGGCGACCTCCTCCGCGCGAGCGTTGAAGGTCGGGTACTGACTCTTCAGCTCGGTGGCGAACGACGGCACGAGTGACCACCGCGCCGATTCGAGCCGGCGGACCGCCGGCCCCGTCTTCACCGAGTCGAGGATGATCGGGATCTGCTCGGTCGGGCGCACGTTGTACGAGGGCCCGGGCAGCTCGGCAGCCGCGTGGTCGATGTCGAAGAGCTCGATGAGCTCCTCGGTGGATTCGGTCACGACGAAACGTCCGCACATGGGCCCAGCGTACCGGGCGCCGCTGACACCGCGGACCGCGTGTCGGTGGGATGCCGGACCATGGTCGAGTCATCCGTCAGTCGTCGTCGAGACCGGATCGAGCCGGTTGACTTGTTCGAAGATATGTTCGAATATTGAGCCATGGCCCTCCGCGCACTCGTCGACTCCCCCGTCAGGGCGGACACCGCGACCGAGCTGCACGAACTCCAGGGGCGCATCAAGCGGATGCAGGGGACGCGCCTCGACACCCGATCCCTGCCGACCGCTCCTGAGCTCTCCCGGCTCCTGCCCGGTGGCGCCCTCCAGGCCGGAGGCAGCTACTCCGTGCTCGGCTCCACGGCGCTCGCCATGTCGCTCATGGCCGGGCCGTCAGCAGCCGGGACCTGGTGCGCCGTCATCGGTCTCCCGTCGTTCGGCGTGGAGGCGGCGGCCTCCATGGGCATCGACCTCGAACGACTCGTCCTCGTCCCCCAGCTCGGTCCGGACTGGCTCACGGTCACCGCGGCCATGGCCGACGTCGCCGGCGTGCTCATCACAGCGCCTCCCGGACGGATCGCCCCGAGCGACGCCGCCAGACTCGCGGCTCGCCTCCGGCAGCGCGAGGCCGCACTGATCGTCCTCGGTTCCTGGCCGCAGAGCGATGCGACGTTGCGCGTGACCGAGAGCTCCTGGAGCGGCCTCGGGGCGGGGCACGGACATCTCCGGCATCGGCGACTCACCGTCAGCTCGATGCTCGGCCAGGGGGCTGCGGGCCGGCCCAGGACCGCGCACCTGACGCTGCCCCTGGGATCGACCGAGGGTCGCACCGCACCGCTCGCCGGCTCCGGCCTCCTCGACGACGACACGGTCGTCCGGCTCCCGATGGTCGTGAACCGATGACGACCGAACCGCCTGCGGGACCGGTCGAGCGCACCATGGTCCTCTGGTGTCCCGACTGGCCGATCGTGGCGGCACGACTCTCTGGAACGCTGTCCGAGGACACGGCCGACGCTCCGCTGGCCCTGGTCGAGCATGGTGAGGTCCTGGCCTGCGACGCCAGCGCACGTCGAGCAGGAGTGCGGCGTGGACTCCGTGTCCGCGAGGCCGAGGCCCGCTGTCCGGAACTGGCGACCGCCGACTACGACCCGGTCGTCGACACCCGCGCCTTCGAGCCGGTCCTCCTCGGCATCGAGGAGCTCATGCCGGGCGTCCAGCCCTTCCGGGCCGGGCTCTGCGCCATCCGATCCCGAGGACCGAGCAGATACTACGGCGGCGAGTCGGCTGCGGCGGAGGTCCTCCTGACCCGCCTCGACGAGCTCGGTGTCCCCGATGCACGGATCGGCATCGCCGACGGCCCCTTCGCCGCGGAGCAGGCCGCGAGGTCCACCGCGTTCCAGCAGGACGGTTCCCGGATCATCGCCATCCCCTCCGGAGCCTCTCCCGCCTTCCTGGCCCCACTCCCCCTGTCCACCCTCGGGCGCCCCGAACTCAGCTCACTGCTGCACCGGCTCGGGATCAGCACCCTGGGGGCGTTCGGCGCACTGCCCGCGACCGAGGTCCGCGACCGCTTCGGCCCCGACGGCGCCCGAGCGCACCGCCTCGCAGCCGGCGCGGACGCCCGAAGCGTCGTCCCTCGGGTGCCGCCGACAGAGCTGGCCGTGTCGATCGCCTTCGAGCCCCCGCTCGACCGCATCGACCAGCTGACCTTCGGGTTCCGGCAGTCCGCGGAACGGTTCATCACCGGCCTGGCGGAGGCCGGCCTCGTGACCACCGCGATCACGATCAGCATGCGGAGCGAGCGCGGGGAGCGCTCCACCCGCACCTGGCTCCACCCACGCTGGTTCACCGCCGGCGACGTCCTCGATCGCGTGCGCTGGCAGTTGCAGGGCGCGTCCGACATCGATCACGGACTCGCCTCCCCCGTCGAACTCGTCGAGGTCGTCCCGGAGACCCTCGACGACGCCGCGGAACACGAGGAAGGACTCTGGGGCAGCGGACCGGACGAACGCATCCACAGCGGACTCGCCCGTGTCCAGAGCATGCTCGGCCACGACGGCGTCGTGACCGCGGTGCCGTCCGGCGGCCGCCTCCTCCTCGACCGCCGCATCCTCGTCCCCTGGGGCAGCGTTCCGCCGGGTGGTGAGGCGGCCGTGGCCGAACGTCGGAACCGGCCGTGGCCCGGGACCATCCCGGGAGCGGCTCCGTCGACCGTCTTCGACACCGCCGTGCCGGTCGAGGTCGTCGACGCGACGGGTCAGACTGTGGCCGTCGACGAGCGCAGCACCGTGAGTGCAGCACCAGCACGGTTCTTCGCCCTCTCGGACTGGCACGTCATCCACGGTTGGGCCGGCCCCTGGAGCATCGACGAACGCTGGTGGGACGACGACGGCCACCATCGCGTCCACCGTCTCCAGGTCCTCGACGATGCGGGTGACGCCTGGCTGCTCCTGTTGGAGGAGCAGCACTGGAGGGCCGAGGCCCGCTACGACTGAACCGCATCGCGTCCGCACCACACCGCATGACGAAGGAGCCCAGCATGGGATGGAACAACCCCCCGGTCTCATGGTCGGAGTTCGAGCGCCGTCTGTCCGACGCGAGCCGTCCGGCCACCCTGCCGCTGGGAGCCGACGGTGGGGACAGCCCGGCCTGGTCGCGGAAGCGTCAACCGTACGTCCCCGAACCACCGGAGCAGCGCCCGTCGACGACGCGGGTCCCCTATGCGGAACTCCACGCGCACTCGAGCTTCAGCTTCCTCGACGGCGCGAGCCCGCCGGAGCGGCTCGTCGAAGAGGCTGCGGCACTCGGCCTGCACGCGCTCGCGCTCACCGACCACGACGGTTTCTACGGTGTCGTCCGGATGGCCGAGGCGGCGGAACGGTTCCCCGACCTCCGGACGGTCTACGGTGCCGAACTGTCCATCGGCCTGGACCGGCCGCAGAACGGCGTCCCCGACCCCGTCGGGCATCATCTGCTCCTGCTCGCCCGTCGAGCAGAGGGGTATCACCGCCTGGCCGGCGCGATCACGGACGCACAACTCGCCGACGGAGCCGAGAAGGGCCACCCGATCTACGACCTCGAGCGGCTCGCCGCCTCCGTCGCCGGCCACGTGACCGTGCTCACCGGGTGCCGTAAGGGGTTCGTCCGCACCGCGCTCCGTGAGCACGGTCCGGAGGCCGCCGCCGCCGCGGTCGACCGACTCGTCGCCCTGTTCGGTCCGGAGCACGTCGTCGTCGAGTTGAGCGACCACGGCCACCCGGGGGACTCGGCGGAGAACGATGCACTCGCCGAGATCGCGGCGTTGCTCGACCTCACCGTCGTCGCGACCGGCAACGTCCATTACGCCACGCCCGAGCAGCATCGACTCCAGACCGCGCTGGCGGCCGTCCGAGCACGACGCAGCCTCGACGAACTCGACGGATGGCTTCCCGCGGCCGGAACCGCGCACCTGCGAAGCGGAGCCGAGATGGCGGACCGGTTCGCAAGATACCCCGGAGCGGTGGCACGGAGCGTCGAGCTGGCGGATGAACTCGCCTTCAGCCTGCGGGCGGTCCGCCCGAAGCTCCCGCGACAGCGCGTGCCGGAGGGCCATACGCCCATGAGCTGGCTCCGGCATCTGGTGCTCGAAGCCGTCCCCGTCAAATACCCCGACGCCACTCCCGAACACCTCCGACGCATCGAACGGGAACTCGAGGTCATCGAGCAGAAGGACTTCCCCGGGTACTTCCTGATCGTGCACGACATCGTCAGTTTCGCCCGCGGCCGTGGCATCCTCTGCCAGGGACGCGGTTCCGCCGCGAACTCGGCCGTCTGCTACCTGCTCGGGATCACCGCCGTCGACTCGATCTTCTACGAGCTGCCGTTCGAACGGTTCCTCTCCAGCATGCGGGAGGAGGAGCCCGACATCGACGTCGACTTCGACTCGGACCGGCGCGAGGAGGCCATCCAGTACGTCTACGAGACCTACGGACGCCGCAACGCCGCTCAGGTCGCGAACATCATCAGCTATCGGCCGAAGTTCGCCGTCCGCGACACCGCCAAGGCGCTCGGGTACAGCCCCGGTCAGCAGGACGCCTGGTCGAAACAGGTCGAGCGTTGGGGCGGGGTCATGTCGAGCACCGACCACGACATCCCCGAGCGCGTCGTCGGCCTCGCGCAGCAGATGCTCACCCTACCCCGGCACCTGGGCATCCACTCGGGTGGCATGGTCCTGACCGATCGCCCGGTCGGCGAGGTCTGCCCGATCGAGCACGGGCGCATGGACGGTCGCACGGTCCTCCAGTGGGACAAGGACGACTGCGCCTGGATGGGTCTGGTCAAGTTCGACCTCCTGGGTCTCGGCATGCTCTCGGCCATCCAGTACTGCTTCGACCTCGTGGCCGAGCACACCGGAGAGCGCTGGACCCTCGAGACCATCCCGAAGGACGAAGCAGGGGTCTACGACCAGCTCTGCCGGGCCGACACCATCGGGGTCTTCCAGGTGGAGAGCCGCGCGCAGATGGGCATGCTGCCGCGTCTGCTCCCCCGCCGGTTCTACGATCTCGTCATCGAGGTCGCCATGATCCGCCCGGGGCCCATCCAGGGCGGCGCGGTACACCCCTACCTGCGCCGGAAGACCGGCCAGGAGCCCATCACCTACCTCCACCCGAGCCTCGAACCGGTCCTCGAACGCACGCTCGGCGTGCCGTTGTTCCAGGAGCAGCTCATGCAGATGGCGATGGCCGTCGGTGGGTGCTCGGCTGAGGATGCGGACCTCCTGCGCCGGGCGATGGGATCGAAGCGTGGCGAGGAGAAGATCGAGAGCCTCAAGGACACGCTGTACCTCGGCATGGCCGGCAACGGCATCGTCGGTGCGGACGCCGATGCCGTGTACGCCAAGATCCAGGCCTTCGCCAACTTCGGCTTCGCCGAGAGCCACTCCCTGAGCTTCGCCCTCCTCGTCTACGTGAGCGCCTGGCTGCGCCTGCACTACCCGGGGGCCTTCCTCGCGGCTCTGCTCCGCGCGCAGCCCATGGGGTTCTATTCGCCGATGACGCTCGTCGCCGACGCCCGCCGACACGGCGTCTCCGTCCTGCGTCCCGATCTGCATCGCTCCGGCGCACAGGCAGGCCTCGAAGCGCTCGACCCGGAGGCCACCCCCGGCGCCCCGGTCGCTCCCGGCGGGCGCACGCGCTGCCTCGAACACGAGCAGGGACCGACCGGGCTCTTCGATCCGCTCCTTCCCGACGATTCGGCAGGACACCGGCGCGACGGCGCACTCGCCGTCCGGCTGGGACTCTCCTCCGTCCAGGGGATCGGTGAGGAGCTCGCGAAGCGGATCGTCGCCGAACGGGAGTCCGGAGGGCTGTTCACCAGCCAGGCCGACCTGGCCAGGCGGATCGGCCTGAGCTCCTCGCAGTTGGAGTCGCTGTCGGCGGCGGGCGCCTTCGACGGATTCGGCCTCACCCGTCGTGAGGCGATGTGGGGCGCAGCGCAGGCCAGTCGGCATCGTCCCGACCAGCTCGAGGGGACGTTCACGACCGTGCAGCCGCCGTTGCTCCCGGTTCCGACGGCCGCCGAACAACTCATCTCCGACATCTGGTCGACCGGGATGTCGACCGACGACCATCCGATCCGCCACGTCCGAGCCGAACTCACACGCCGAGGGGCGTTGCGGTCCGACGAACTCCTGACGGCGCAGACGGACCGTCGCGTGGAGGTCGGGGGTGTCGTGACGCATCGGCAACGGCCGGCCACGGCGAGCGGCATCACCTTCATGAACCTCGAGGACGAAGCGGGTCTCGTCAACGTGATCTGCAGCGTCGGCGTCTGGAACCGGTATCGCCGCGTGGCCAGGGAGGCCCCGGCGATGGTGGTCCGCGGCATGCTCGAGCGATCCCCGGAAGGCATCGTCAATCTGGTGGCGGATCGGTTGGAAGCGCTCCGGATCGGGGCGAACACCCGTTCGCGGGACTTCCAATGACCCGTCACGACCAAACCGCGGCGGGCTCCCCCTCCGAACACCCTCTACAGCACAGCACGAGACTCATGGGATTCCCAGGCAGGCCCCGGGAAGGAATGACCGGGAGCCATCCGGCGTTGTCCCCAGTGTTGAGTAGACCAGAAGGGGGTCACCCATGGCGAGAGTGTACGAAGAGATCGAAGGCCGGACCGGCGAGGTGGAACGGTACCGTCACCACCCGAACGGCAAGGGCATGGTCGCAGCTCGTGCACTGATCGATCCGTCGGCGTTCATCGAACGCACCACCTTCGTGGAGGCTGACGCGGACATCCGTGCCAACGCCTGGATCGGTGCCGGAACCTGGATCGACCGGTCCGCGGTGATCGGCGAAGGCGCCTTCATCGGCGCGAACGTCCACATCGGGGAGCGCTGTGTCATCGGACGCGGAGCACGAGTCGGAAGCGACGCCCGTCTCGGCGCCGACGTCCAGGTCGCCCACGGCGCGAGCGTCGATCGGGACGCCAGGGTCGCAGACCGCACCGTGGTCGGCAGCGAACGACCGGTCATGACCGAACCGACGGTCCGTCAGACGAACCGCGCCCCGCGCCGACCTCGCGCGAACGGCACCGACCGGTTCGGGAAGGCCGCCTGACCGGCAGACCGCCCCACCACCGCCACGCAGGGCCCGGACTCGTGAGTCCGGGCCCTGCGTCGTCTCCGCTGCGCGAGAGGCACATACCAGACGACTAACATATCAGGATGGACCTGAAGGACTACCTGCGCATCCTCCGCCATCGCTGGCTGCTCATCGTCGCGATCACCGCAGGAGCAGCGGCGCTCGCCCACGGGTACACCCTCATCACCCAGCCCGTGTACCAGTCGACGGGCCAGCTGTTCGTCGCCGTCACCGGCGGCGACTCCGTGGGCGACCTCAATCAGGGCAACGCCTTCGCCCAGAGCCGCGTCGCCTCGTATGTGATCCTCGCCACCGGTTCGACCGTGCGGTCCACGGTGGCGGAGCGCCTCGACCTCGACCCCGCGTCGCTCGTCGGGACGATCTCAGCCTCCAATCCCGCACAGTCGGTCCTGATCGACATCTCCGCCGTCGACAGCGATCCGGTCGCGGCAGCCCGCATCGCGAACACCGCAGCCCAGGTGCTCGTCGACCT
The DNA here is from genome assembly GCF_013349365.1 of Plantibacter sp. MCCC 1A11337. Taxonomy (NCBI): domain Bacteria; kingdom Bacillati; phylum Actinomycetota; class Actinomycetes; order Micrococcales; family Microbacteriaceae; genus Plantibacter; species Plantibacter sp. MCCC 1A11337. Next base: position 677,862 of record NZ_JABJWX010000001.1, read on the forward strand.
CGTCGACGACGTCGAGAGCGCCAACGAGGTGGACGCTGCCGGTGCACCGGGCGATCCGACCCCGGTCGGGCTGACGATCGTCGAACAAGCGTCTCCACCCCGATCCCCTGTCGCACCCAACGCGCTGCAGAACCTCACGGTGGGTGTCCTCATCGGCCTCGCCCTGGGCGTCGGGATCACACTGCTCATCGAGGTCCTCGACACCCGTCTCCGCGGTCGCGCGGCGATCGAGAAGCTCACGGACACGAGCATCCTCGGCGCCTTCCACACGGAACCCGCCGACACGGCCCAACTCATCCTCGGATCGACGGAGAGCTACAGCCGTCGCGCCGAGAGCTTCCGGCAGCTTCGGACGCACCTCCAGTTCGCCTCCATCGACGGCGGACTCCGCAGTGTGATGGTCACATCCTCGGTCCCGGGCGAGGGGAAGAGCACCACCTCGGCGAACCTCGCGCTCGTCCTCGCGGAGGCGGGGAACTCCGTCCTCCTCGTCGATGCGGATCTGCGCCGACCCCGCCAGCACGAGATGTTCGGTCTCGAGGACGCGGTCGGGCTCACGACCGTGCTCACCGGCAGGATCAGCCTCGGCGATGCGGCGCAAGCGGTCGTCGGGGCGGGACGCCTCGCCGTCCTCACCTCCGGCGAGCTGCCGCCGAATCCGAGCGAACTCCTCGGATCAGCGGCGATGGAGCGCGCGCTCTCGGAGATGGAACGCGCGTACGACGTGGTGATCATCGACACGCCCCCACTCATCAACGTCTCGGACCCGACAGCGCTGTCGACCCTTGCGAGCGGCGTCCTGCTCGTGGCGTCGGCCGACGGGCGACTGCACCGTGACCAGCTCCGGCAGTCGCTCGAGAACCTCAGCTTCGTCCAGGCGAAGCTCCTCGGAGTCGTGCTCAACCGTGTCGAGGTGGCTCGGGGAGAACAGTCGTCGTCCTACGCGTACTACCACCGGACCGACCCGACGCGTCGACCAGGGCGGACCACGGTATGAACACTCCGCTCGATCCGCCTCCGACCCGTATCCTGATCGTCTGCACCGGCAACATCTGTCGATCCCCGTACGCCGAGGTCCTGCTCACGAGCGGGCTGGCGGAGGTCGAGGCGTGCGGCTTCGAGGTGCGGAGCGCCGGGACGGGCGCGCTGCGCGGACACCCGATCGACCCCTCGAGCGCGGCACTGCTCGGTCCATTCGCCGCGGCGGCAGCCGGCTTCGCCGCGACGCAGCTCACCGCGGGCCTCATCACTCGACAGGACGTCGTCCTGACCATGACGCGGGAGCATCGCGGCGCCGTCCTCAGGTTGTGCCCGGAAGCGCTGCGTCGGACCTTCTCCCTGCGCGAGTTCGCCCGACTCCTCGACACCGTCGACTCGGGGCGACTCCCCCGTTCGCGAGCAGGGCGCTGGAAGCATCTCGGCCCCGAACTGGCGGCCAACCGGACGGGCGCACGACTCCCTGATCCGGCGCAGGACGACGTCGTCGACCCGTTCGGCCAGGGACCAGAGGTCTTCCGTCGGATGGCCGCGCAGATCGTCCCGGCCGTCGAGCGCATCATCGCGTTCGAGCGCACGGCCGCCCAAGAGGATTCCGGACCGCGGTGAGGACGTCGACGTGCCTCGGCGCCCACCGACCAACGGACGGGCTGATCGCGCCGGAAACGACGAAGGCCCGCGATGATCGCGGGCCTTCGTCGTGATGTTGCTGTCTGGCTGGGGTACCTGGACTCGAACCAAGAACAACTGAACCAGAATCAGTCGTGTTGCCAATTACACCATACCCCACTGTCAGAACCGAAGCCCCGACCGAAGAACAACACTAGCCTACGGAGGCGGCCGTCTCAAATCGAAGCGTCCCGGGCGCGTCGCGGGTCACTCAGCTGGGGACGCCCGCGAGGTCCCGGTTGAGTGCGCGGGACACTCGAGCGCCGTTCCCGGCCGCCACGATGAGCTGCTGCGGACCGGGAGGCGTGATGTCGCCGGCGGCGTACACGCCCGGCACGGACGTGCGACCCCAGGCGTCGACCACGACGTAGCCGTCGGCGTCGCGATCGAGGGCGAGCCGTTCCAGATATCCGAGGGGCACGGCCCACTGCGGCCGGACGAAGCCGCCGGAGCGTGGGATGAGCACACCGTCGGCGAGGCGGACACCGGTGAAGCCGTCGCGACCGCCCTCGAGCTCCGCGATCACACCGCGCTCGACCCGGATGCCCGCGGAGGCGAGCGCGGCCTCCTCCGGGCCGGTCACGGTGTCGGTCCCGTTCGTGAAGACGATGAGGTCCGACGACCACTGTGCGACGAGGATCGCCCATTCCGCCAGGTCCGTCGTCTCCCCGATGAGCGCGAGCGGCGCGTCGGCCTTCTCGTACCCGTCGCACTCGACGCAGCTGTGCAGATCCGTTCCGTAGAAGGCCCGCACATTGGTGACCTTCGGCAACGTCTCCGTGAGACCGCTCGCGACGACGACCGTCCGGGTCACGACGTCGCGATCCGGCTCGCCGCGGACCCCCTGGGCGACGACGTGGAAGCCGTCAGCAGTCGGCTCGATCGACTGCACGGACGCGAACTGGACCTCCGCGTTCGCGTACGCCGCGACCTCCTCGCGCCCCATCCGCCGGAGATCCAGCGGAGCGATGCCGTCGCGGGTGAGGAAGCCGTGCGAGCGCAGCGTCGCAGCGTGCCGTGGGCGATTGCCGTCGAGCACGAGGATGCGCCGACGCGCGCGCGCCAGGTTCAGCGCGGCCGAGAGTCCCGCGGGTCCCGCGCCGACCACGACGACGTCGTACGAGTCGCTCATGACGCGAGGTGCGCGGAGAGCCGATCGAGTCGCGTGATCGATTCCGTCTTCCCGAGGATCTCGAGCGACTCGAAGAGCGGCGGGGAGATCCGGCGCCCGGACGCGGCGACGCGGAGCGGGCCGTAGGCGATACGGGGCTTCAATCCGAGGCCCTCGATGAGTGCGCCGGCGAGCGCGTCCTGGATCGATCCGGCCGTCCACTCCGACTCCGGGACGAGCTCGAGCGCGCCGATGGATGCGGCGAGCACCTCGCCGGCGTTCGCTGGAAGGCCCTTGAGCGCGTCCTCCTGGTACTCGAGCTCCGAGGCGCCGCGGAACAGGAAGCCGAGGAGTGTGGGGACCTCACCGAGCAGCGCGATGCGCTCCTGGACGAGCGGGGCGGCTTGCTCGAGCACGGCCTGCTGCGCCTCGGTGACCGGCTCGCTCACCACACCGGCCTCGACGAGGTACGGCGTGATGCGGCCGAGGAAGTCGGCCGGCTCCAGCAGTCGGATGTGGTCGCCGTTGATGGACTCCGCCTTCTTGAGATCGAAGCGCGCCGGGTTCGGGTTGACGTCGACGACGTCGAACGCGGCGATCATCTCGTCGATCGAGAAGACGTCGCGGTCGCCGCTCAGCGACCACCCGAGCAGCGCGAGGTAGTTGATGAGCCCCTCCGGCACGAAGCCGCGGTCGCGGTGGTGGAAGAGGTTCGCCTCCGGGTCGCGCTTCGAGAGCTTCTTGTTGCCCTCGCCCATGACGTACGGCAGGTGACCGAACCGTGGGACGAAGGTCGTGAGGCCGATGTCGATGAGCGCGTGGTACAGCGCGATCTGCCGCGGCGTCGACGGCAGCAGATCCTCGCCGCGGAGGACGTGGGTGATCTGCATGATGGCGTCGTCGACGGGGTTCACGAGCGTGTAGAGCGGCTTGCCGTTCGGGCGCACGAGGACGAAGTCCGTGAACGACCCGGCCGGGAAGGTGATCTCACCGCGCACGAGGTCGTCGAAGCTGAGGTCGTCGTCCGGGACCCGCAGACGGAGCGCCGGCTCGCGGCCCTCGGCTCGGAACGCGGCGCGCTGCTCGTCGGTGAGGTCGCGGTCGAAGTTGTCGTACCCGAACTGCTTCGGCCGGCCGGCCGCCTCGTTGCGGGCGTCGATCTCGTCGGCGTTCGAGAAGCTCTCGTAGAGGTGCCCGGCAGCCGTCAGCCGCGCGATCACGTCGGCGTAGATGTCGCTCCGCTCGGACTGCCGGTACGGCGCGTGGGGTCCGCCGACGCCGACGCCCTCGTCCCAGTCGAGCCGCAGCCACGTGAGCGCGTCGACGAGCTGCTCGTAGCTCTCCTCGCTGTCGCGAGCGGCATCGGTGTCCTCGATGCGGAAGACGAGCTTGCCCCCCGTGTGCCGGGCGTACGCCCAGTTGAACAGCGCCGTGCGAACGAGACCGACGTGCGGCGTGCCGGTCGGCGACGGGCAGAACCGGACGCGGACGTCGGTGCCGGAAGCCGTGGAGAAGGGGTGCGTAATCGTGTCAGACATCGCCTGTCATCTTAGTCGCGCCGCCCAGGGACGCGGCGATCCGCAGGAGTGCAGCGACGGCGGGGATGCGGTCCGCGTGCTCGGCGCTGACGAGGTGGAGCGCCCGGTCGTCGTCGTTGCGCGTCGGCAGCACGACCACCTCGGTCGGCAGCTGCGCGGCCGCGAGCGCGAGCGTTGGTAGCAGGGCTACGCCGAGCCCGGCCGCCACCAGGGCGGTGACCGCGATCGCATTGTCGGTCTCGTGCGCGATGACGGGCTCGAAGCCGCTCGACCGGCAGAGGCCGAGGAGATGTCCTCGGCAGCGCGGACAACCCGCGATCCAGCGCTCACCGGCGAGCGCCGCGAGGTCGACCTGTCGGTCACCGGCTCGAGCGTGGCCGACCGGGAGCACGAGACGCATCGGGTCGGTTCCGAACCGGCGCACGCGGAGCCCGGCCGCGCTCTCCCGATGCGGGTCGTCCGGGTCGTCCGGGTAGCTGAAGGTGATCGCGACGTCGGCTTCACCGGCACGGACCGCGGCGACGGCCTCCGGCGGTTCGGCCTCGACGAAGGAGACCCCGATCCCCGGATGCTCGTCGGCCAGGCGAGCGAGGAGCTGCGGCACGAGCATCGACGACGCCGAAGGGAAGGCGACGAGGCGCACCCGACCATTCCGCAACCCCGCGAGTGCCGCGACCTCCTCGGACGCCGCGCGCACCGCTCGGTCCACCGCCACCGCGTGTCCGGCGAGGATCGCACCGGCCTCGGTGAGGCGGACGCCCCGACCGACGCGCTCGACGACCGGCATGCCGAGCCGCCGCTCGAGCCGGCGGAGATGCTGGCTCACCGCTGGTTGGCTCGAGCCGAGCGCGTGCGCGGCGGCCGTGATCGACCCGGTCGAGGCGATGGCGCCGACGACGAGGATGGAACCGGCGTCGAGAGTCGATGACGAGGGATGCGGTGAGAGGGTGGACACCCTCGAAGCATAATCCACGGTTATAGTTCTCATCGAGAGCCTGTCCTTGTCGCATGGATGCCGGGCGAAGAGACTGGATGCATGAGCACCCTCAGCCTCCAGGAAGCCAGCGGATCCTTCCCATCCGCACCCGGCTACCTGGCCGCCTGCACGCTGGGACTGCCGACCATCGGCACGACGGACGCCGTCATGGCCGACCTCTCCGCGTGGCAGGCTGCTCGAACCGATGCAGCCGCCTACGGCGCCGTCGTCGAGCGCGTGCGCGGTTCCTTCGCCGAGCTGGTCAACGTGCCCCTCCGTTCGGTCGCGATCGGATCCCAGACCTCCGCCATGGTCGCCATGATCGCGGCGTCGGTGCCGGACGGCGCCGAGATCCTCTGCGTCGAGGGCGACTTCAGCTCGCTCGTCGCTCCATTCCTCGTGCAGGCGCACCGCGGCGTGCGTGTCCGCCACGCACCGCTCACCGAACTCGCCGCCCACATCGACGCCTCGACCTGGCTCGTCGCCTACTCCGCGGTGCAGTCCGCGACCGGCGCGGTCGCCGACGTGGTCGCGATCCGTGAGGCGGCGGCCGTCCACGGCACACTGACGCTCAACGACCTCACCCAGGCCGCGGGGTGGCTCCCCGTCGACGCCTCGGCCGACGACATCACCGTGTGCCACGCCTACAAGTGGCTCTGCGCGCCACGAGGTGTGGCGTTCATGACGGTGCGCGACGAGGTGTCGGACCGCCTCCGACCGAGCCAGGCCGGTTGGTACTCGGGCGACGACGTCTGGTCGTCCTGTTACGGACCGTCGTTGCATCTCGCCGAGAGCGCTCGACGGTTCGACGTCTCCCCCGCGTGGCAGGCCTGGGTCGGCGCCGAGCCCGCCATCGCCCTCTTCGCGGCGGTCGACGCCGTCGCCGTGTACGAGCACGACACCCGGCTCGCAGCATCGCTCCGGGAGGGCATCGGCGAGAGCCGGTCGCTCCTGACGGGAACTGCCTCGGCGATCGTGACGTGGACGGACCCCGATGGACACGACCTCCGGGCGCTGCAGTCGGCCGGGATCACCGCATCGGGTCGCGCGGGCCGTGCGAGGGTCGCGTTCCATCTCTGGAACACCGACGACGACGTCGCAGCTGCGCTGACCGCTCTGGGCCAGCGCAGCTGACGCGGGTCAGGGCCGGCGGCCGGTGTTCCGGAGGATGCCGATGCCCGAGACCTCGACCTCGACGACCTGCCCGTCGGTGAAGGGTCCGACGCCGGCCGGGGTCCCGGTCAGGATGACGTCGCCCGGGAGGAGCGTCCAGACGGCGGACGCGTACTCCACGATCGCACCGATGGAGTGCACCATGTCGGAGAGCGGGGCGTGCTGGCGGACCTCACCGTCGACTCGGGTCTCGATCGTCGCGCCGTCGAAGGAGAACTCCGTCTCGATGTAGGGGCCGAGCGGGCAGAACGTGTCGAAGCCCTTCGCCCGGGCCCACTGACCGTCGGACTCCTGGAGGTCGCGGGCCGTGACGTCGTTCGCGATCGTGTAGCCGAAGATGACCTCGTCGGCACGCTCAGCGCTGACGTTCTTGGCGACGCCGCCGATCACGATGGCGAGCTCACCCTCGAAGTCGATGCGCTCGGACTGCTTGGGGAAGACGACGGCGTCTCCCGGCCCGACCACGGAGGTGTTGGGCTTCAGGAAGAGCAGCGGCTCGGTGGGAGCCTCCCCGCCCATCTCGGCTGCGTGGTCGTGGTAGTTCTTGCCGACGGCGACGACCTTGGAGCGAGGGATGACCGGCGCGAGCAGGACCGCATCCGCGAGCGGGACACGCTCCCCCGTCGGTTCGAAGCCCGAGTAGAGCGGATCGCCGTCGAGGACGACGAGATCCGCATCGTCGATGATGCCGTATCGGATGGCCTGATCGTGACTGAAGCGAGCGATTTTCACCAGTCCAGCCTATCCCGAGGTGCCCCGGCGACACGGAAGCCCCGCACGAGGTGCGGGGCTTCCCAGGCTGCTCGGAGGCTACTCCGCGTCGAGCCGCGTCATCCACCCGTGACGGTCGGGCAGGCGGCCGTACTGGATGTCGGTCAGCTCCTGACGCAGCGACATCGTGAGTTCGCCCGCCGGAGCGTCGGCGTCGCCCACGGTGAAGTCCTTGGCCTTCAGCTGCGCGATCGGTGTGACGACCGCAGCCGTCCCGCAGGCGAACACCTCGACGATGTCGCCGCTCTCGACGCCTTCGCGCCACTCGTCGATCGTGACCCGACGGCGCTCCACCCGGTGTCCACGGTCCTCCGCGAGCTGCAGGATGCTGTCGCGGGTGATGCCCTCGAGGATCGAGTCCGACTCCGGCGTGACGAGCGTGCCGTCGCGCTTGACGAGGACGACGTTCATCCCGCCGAGCTCTTCGATGTAGGTCGCCTCCTGTGCGTCCAGGAAGAGCACCTGGGCGCACCCGTGCTCGTACGCCTCGGCCTGCGGGAGCAGGGAGGACGCGTAGTTGCCGCCGGTCTTCGCCGCCCCGGTGCCGCCCTTGCCCGCACGGCTGTAGTCGGTGGACAGCCAGATGGACACGGGGGTGACGCCGCCCGTGAAGTACGCGCCGGCCGGGCTGGCGATGACGTAGTAGTTGACCTTCTTCGCCGGGCGGACGCCGAGGAAGGCCTCCTTGGCGAACATGAACGGTCGCAGGTACAGGCTGGTCTCCGGCGCGGACGGCACCCAGGCGCCGTCCACGGCGATGAGCTGCTTGATCGACTCGACGAAGTACTCGACCGGGAGCTCAGGCAGCGCGAGCCGCTTGGCCGAGCGCTGCAGGCGGCGGCCGTTGGCGTCGGGGCGGAACGACCAGATGGCGCCGTCGGCGTGACGGTACGCCTTCAGTCCTTCGAAGATCTCCTGGGCGTAGTGGAGGACGGCGGCGGCCGGGTCGAGCGAGATCGGACCGTACGCCTGGACCCGCGGGCGGTGCCATCCACCGCGCTCGGACCAGCAGATGTCGACCATGTGGTCGGTGAAGTGCTGCCCGAAGCCCGGATCGGCGAGGATCACGTCGCGCTCGGCGTCGGGGACGGGCTGCTCGTTGGGGGTCACGGTGAAGGCGAGCTCGCGCTGCGCCATGGGGAGGTTGATCGTCATGATGGTGTCTTCCGTCGTGATCTGCGTGTCTGGTGGGCGTCTACCGGTTCGCCGCGAGGGCTGCGATCGCATCGCCGACCTCGGTCGTCGTGCGTGCTGCGCCGGTGCGGGCGGCGATGTCGGCGGTGACGGCAGTGGCGACTCGCGCCGCCTCCGTCTCGAGCCCGAGATGCGACAGCATCAAGGAGACGGAGAGGATGGCGGCGGTCGGGTCGGCCAGCTGCTTCCCGGCGATGTCGGGCGCCGATCCGTGGACGGGCTCGAACATGCTCGGGTACGTGCCGTCCGGGTTGATGTTTCCCGAGGCCGCGAGTCCGATGCCGCCGCTGATCGCGCCGGCCAGATCGGTGAGGATGTCGCCGAAGAGGTTGTCCGTGACGATGACGTCAAATCTAGCAGGATCCGTGACGAGGAAGATGGTGGCCGCGTCGACGTGCAGGTAGTCGACCGCGACGTCGGGGAACTCCGCGGACACCGCGTCGACGACGCGCTTCCAGAGCGACCCGGCGAAGACGAGGACGTTGGTCTTGTGGACGAGGGTGAGCTTCCCCCGACGCGCGGCCGCAGCGGCGAACGCATAGCGCACGACCCGCTCCACACCGTACGCGGTGTTGACCGACACCTCGTTCGCGATCTCGTGCGGCGTGCCCTGGCGGATCGCTCCGCCGTTGCCGACGTACGGCCCCTCCGTGCCCTCGCGGACGACGACGAAGTCCACGTCGCCGGGCTCGCTCAGCGGGCTCGGGACGCCCGGGTACACGACGGTCGGGCGCAGGTTGACGTAGTGGTCGAGGCTGAACCGGAGCTTGAGGAGCAGCCCTCGCTCGATGTTCGCGTTCACGAGCCGGGGGTCGCCGGGCACGCCGCCGACCGCTCCGAGGAGGATGGCGTCGTGCGAGGCGATCGCGGCGAGGTCCGCGTCGGTCAGCACGTCGCCCGTCTCGAGGAACCGGGCGGCGCCGAGCGAGAAGGGCGTCTGCTCGAACCGGACGTCGCCACCCTGCACCGCCGCATCGAGGACCTTGAGCGCCTCGCCGACGACCTCGGGACCGATCCCGTCGCCGGGGATGACTGCGAGCTTGACGGTGCGGGACATGCGACTCCTGAGGATGCGACGACGGTGTGCGCCCAGCTTAACGCCTCCGACCTCGGGCGGATCGTGCCACCCGTCTCCGGGTGGCACGATCGACGGAGCGCTACCGGACCCGGCGCAGACCGATCGCCGCGACGAGCATGGCGGCCACGATGAGGCCGACGCCGATCCACGCTGCGACACCGACACCGCTGTCGAAGGCGTGCCGCGCGGAGTCCATGAGTGCACCCGCGAGGTCGCCGGGCAGCTGCGCGGCGACGTTCGCCGCACCACCCAGTGTCTCCCCCGCCGCCTGCTGCTGCGCAGCGGTCAGTCCGTCCGGCAGGACGACCGACGACCGGTAGGACGCGGTGAGCACGGTGCCGAGCGTCGCCGTGCCGAGCACCGCGCCGAGCTCGTACGCGGTCTCGGAGACACCGGACGCCGCGCCGGCCTTCTCAGGCGGCGCACTCGCGATCACGAGCTCGTTCGACACCGTCTCGGCGGACCCGATGCCGAGCCCGAGGGCGACGAACGCGAGACCGATCCCGAGGGCCGACACGTCTCCCCCGGTGATCGCGATGGAGGCGTATCCGACGGCGGAGACGACGAGCGCGATCGGGACCACGATGCCCGGACGGACCCGCTTGGAGATCGGCACGATCACGAGGCCGGCGATGATCATCACGATGAGCCCGGGGAGCAGGACGAGCCCGGCGTCGAGCGGCTGCAGGCCCAGCACCAACTGCAGGTGCTGCGACACGAAGAACAGCCCACCGACGAGCGCCGTCACGCTCAGCAGGTTGATGACCACGGCGCCGCTGAACGAGGCCCGCCGGAACAGGCTCAGGTCGAGCAGCGGGTGCTCGAGGCGGAGCTGACGACGGATGAAGAGGACGCCGCTGACCACGCCGACGACCATCGAGACGACCGTGAGCACGTCGAAGCCAGCTTCCGCCAGGTGCTTGATGCTGAACACGAGAGGCGTCATGGTCAGGAGGATGAGCAGGATGCTCGGGACGTCGATGCGTCCGGGGTTCGGGTCCTTCGACTCCGGGATGAGGAAGGGCGCGAGGACGACGAGCGGCAGGAGGACCGGCACGGCGAGCAGGAACACCGCACCCCAGGCGAAGTGCTCGAGGATGATCCCACCGACGATCGGCCCGAGCGCGCTGCCGGCGGCGAACCCGCTGGCCCAGACGGCGATGGCGAACCGTCGCTGGTCGCGGTCGAGGAAGATGTTCCGCAGCAGCGAGAGCGTCGACGGCATGAGCATCGCTCCGAAGAACCCGAGCGCCGCTCGAGCCGCGATGAGGAGCTCGGCGCTGGGCGCGAACGCCGCGGCGACGGAGACGACACCGAATCCGACGGAGCCGATGAGCAGGAGGCGACGACGACCGATGCGGTCGCCGAGGCTGCCCATCGACACGAGCAGGCCGGCGAGGACCAGCGGGTAGACGTCGACGATCCAGAGCAGCTGCGTGCCGGTCGGGGTGAGCGCGCTCGAGATCGCGGGCAGCGCGAAGTTGAGGACGGTGTTGTCGACCGACACCAGCAGGACGGGGAGCATGAGGACGGCGAGCGCGAACCAGGCTCGCCGGCCGGCGCGGGGAGCGGCGACGGCGGTGGGTTCGGTGGCGGTGGACACGGGGACCTCTTTCACAGCGTGGAGAACGACGCCGGTCGGGCGCCGCCCGCTCGACTATACCGTCCAGCCGGTATAGTATCAATCCGAATCCGACGAGCCGAATACGATGGAGCCATGGCGAAGCAGACCGCAGCCCGAGAACGCGTCCTCGACGCCTTCGCCGAACTCCTCATCGAGCAGGGTGAACGCGCCGCCACCCTCGACGCCGTCGCCGCGGCGGCCGGTGTCTCCAAGGGCGGTCTGCTCTACCACTTCGGCAGCAAGGAGGCCCTCGTCGACGGCCTCATCGAGCGGCTCTCGGACATGAGCGAGGCCGACACGGCGCGGATGCTCGCGGCCCCGGAGGGTGTCGTCGAGTACTTCGTGCGGACCTCCGTCGACTGCGGCACCCCGTTCGACCGGACGATCATCGCCGTCGCACGGCTGGCGCAGGGACAGCACGCTCAGGCGAGCGAGGCGATGGCGGACATCCGCCGGAGCTGGTTGCGCACGGTGGAGGACGCCGTCGGCGATCCCGACACCGCCCGCGCGATCGTGTTGATGTCCGACGGCCTCTACGCCAACACGGCGCAGCTCGGCATGGGGGTCAGCGATCCCGATGAGGGCAGCGACGAGTCGATCGAGCGGCTCCTGGCCGTCATCGCGCGGCTGCTTCCCGCCGGCGGTCACTGAGCCGCGACCCCCGCCGGGCGTACCGAAGCGGCGACGGCGTCTCGGCGTCTCGGCGTCTCGACCTAGCGACGACGATGCCCCGCACCGGTCGGCACGGGGCATCGGGTCGCAGCGGCGGTCGGGCTACTGCTCGGTGATGTCGATCTCGCGGAGCAGCGTCGCGTCGATCGTCTCGCGGATGACCTCGAGGACGTCGTCTGCGACCGGTGAGTCGACCGTCAGCACGCTCAGCGCCGGGCCGCCGGCCTCGTGACGGGCGATCTGCATGCCCGCGATGTTGATGCCCGCCTCGCCGAACCGCTGACCGTAGACGGCCACGATGCCGGGCCGGTCGGTGTAGACCATCACGATGTGGTGCTTCGCGAACGGCACCTCGACGTCGTAGCCGTTGATCTCGACGATCTTCTCGGTCTGCTTCGTGCCCGTCAGCGTGCCCGACACCGAGATCTGCGATCCGTCGCTGAGAGCTCCGCGCAGCGTGATGACGTTGCGGTACTCCTCGCTCACCTCGTCGGTGAGCAGGCGCGTGACGACACCGCGCTGCTCGGCGAGCAGCGGAGCGTTCACGTATGAGACCGTTTCGCTGACGATGTTCGTGAAGATCCCCTTGAGCGCGGCCAGCTTCAGCACGCTGACGTCGTACCCGCTCAGTTCGCCGTGGACCTCGACGTCGACGCTCGTGAGCGACGAGGTCGACAGCGCGGCGAAGACCTGCCCGAGCTTCTCGACGAGCGGGATGCCGGGACGGACGTAGGGGTCGATCACACCGCCGGCGACGTTGACCGCGTCCGGGACGAGTTCGCCGCCGAGCGCGAGGCGCACGGACTTGGCGACCGAGACGCCGGCCTTCTCCTGCGCCTCATCGGTGGAGGCACCGAGGTGCGGCGTCACGATGACGTTCTCGAGCCCGAGCAGCTTCGTGTCGGTGGGCGGCTCGCTGACGAAGACGTCGAGGCCGGCACCGGCGATGACGTTGTTGGACAGCGCCTCGTACAGTGCGTCCTCGTCGATCAGGCCGCCGCGGGCGACGTTGACGACGTAGGCCGTCGGCTTCATCAGCGCGAACTGCGGGCCGGCGATCATGCCCGTCGTCTCCGGCGTCTTCGGCATGTGGATCGTGATGAAGTCGGACTGCGCCAGCAGCTCGTCGAGCGTGACCAGCTGCACCCCGAGCTGCTGCGCACGAGCGGACGTGATGTAGGGGTCGTACGCGATGACGTTCGTGCCGAACGCCTGCAGACGGGCCGTGATGAGGGCACCGATACGGCCGAGGCCGATGATGCCGATGGTCTTCTCGTACAGCTCGGTACCCGTGTACTTGGACCGCTTCCACTGCCCCTGGGCGAGCGCGGCGTGCGCGGCCGGGATGTGGCGGGCGAGGCTCAGGATGTGCCCGACGGTGAGCTCGGCAGCGGAGATGATGTTCGACGTCGGCGCGTTGACGACCATGACCCCGGCCGTCGTGGCCGCCTTGATGTCGACGTTGTCGAGACCGACACCCGCGCGCGCGACGACCTTCAACCGGGTGGCCGCCTGGATGGCCTCTTCGTCGACCTTGGTCGCTGATCGGACCAGGATGGCGTCGGCGTCGGCGATCGCCGCGAGCAGAGCCGGGCGGTCCGTCCCGTCGACGGAGCGCACGTCGAAGTCGGGCCCGAGGGCGTCGACGGTGGCTGGTGAGAGTTCTTCGGCGATCAGTACGACCGGTTTCGACACGGAACGGTTCCTTCGCAGTAGCAGTGGGGTGGGCAGCGCGTCGGTGTCCGGCGGCCATCGCAAGCCTATCGGAGGCGCACCGGGCGCTTCGTCGTGTGACGAGGCGGCGGCCGGGTCAGACGGAGAGGTCGATCAACTGCTGGGCGCCGAACATCGCGAGGACCGACAGCGAGATCGCCGCGACGACGCACAGTGCGACGAGATAGCGCACGGCCTGCTCGCCGAGCGACCGGTCGCGACCGGTCCAGAAGGCGATCGCGAAGGCCACGATCGGCAGGAGCAGGCCGCCGATGAGGACGACCCAGCCGAGTGGCAGCACCGGCACGGCGAGGCCGTTCGCCGTTCCGACGATGCCGACGAGGTTACCGACGGCCTCGAAGACGTCATAGGCGAAGAACAGGCCGAACAGGACGGCGATGGACCAGCTGAGCCAGCCGGGCCGCTCGGCGGCGGGTTTCGACACGGGGTCCGCGGTGGTGGAGGGCATCAGGGTCACACTCCTCGGAGGAACGGCCAGGGCAGGATGAGCACGACACCGAGCAGGAGCATCGCGATCCTGACGACCGGTCTGCCGCCGCGGGTCAACCAGAGGGTCGCCGCCATCCAGACGGGTCCCGCGGCGACCGCGAGTCCCTGTCCGAGATCGAACATGAATCGGCCGACCGCGTCGCTCGGGACGGCCGCGTCAGGGCGGAACGCCGAAATCAGCCAACCGACGCTGTACAGCAGGAAGACCCCGCCGAAGATACCGAGCGTGACGAGCATGACCGAGCTCATCTGCTCGCGCTCTCCGACACCAGCCTCGTCCGTGACCCGATCGGTCGACTTCGCGACGTCGACCTCGACAGGAGGGGCCACCGGTTCCGCGACCGGACCGGCCGACTCCGAGGCCGACGGGACCGCCGCGGTCGCCCGACCACGCGTGATCGGCTCCTGCGATGCGGGCTCGAGCGTGGTCCGGTCGCCGGAAGCCGAGGCGTCGAGCGTCGGATCGTCGTCGCCCGCCCAGCTCAGCGCGTCTTCGTCCCGCGGCTCAGTCATACCGTCAGCCTATCGCCGCCGGGCCGACCACCGAGTGCGGCGATCCGGACTCGACGGAGCAGAATTGCCTGGTGAACCCGTTCCAGCTCCTGCAGTCCGTCCTGACCGTCGTCCTCGCGATCATGTTCATCGGCATGGGAGTCCTCCACTTCCTGCCTGGACCGGCGAAGACCATGGCCGCGATGATCCCGGGACCCTTCCGGAACAGCACCATCACACCGCGGATGCTCGTCGTCTTCACCGGTGTGTGCGAGATCGCGGGCGGCGTCGGCCTGCTCGTCCCACCCACCAGGCTCGCCGCAGTGGTCTGCCTGATCGTGTTCCTCGTCGCGGTGTTCCCGGCGAACGCCGCGGCCGCACGCCAGCCCGAGCGGTTCGGTCGCCTCGCCGTGCCGTTCGTCCCACGACTGATCGGTCAGCTCGTGCTGATCCTCGCCCTCGTCATTGTGGCACTCTGATCACTCGATAGGACCGATCGACGATCCCCTCGGTGGCGACGGATCTCAGACGGCGACGGCGGCGCGCCTGGCCGCGGCCACCGCGCGAGCGACGGTCGTCGCGTCCGTGATGTCGTAGCTCGGCGATCCTCCGCCGGGGCCGGTCTCGGTGACCCGGCCGGCACGACGACGGGCGGACAGGTGCACCGCGTCGACACCCGCCCGGGCGAGGGCGGGGATCGCATCGATCGTGACGCCGCCACCGGCCATGATCTGCATCGAGCTGTCACCCCTCGAGGCCATCTGCGCGAGCTTCTCCGCGCCGTCGATGCTCGCGCGCGCGCCGCCGGAGGTCAACAGACGGTCCACACCGGCGTCGCGCAGCTGGTCGGCGGACCGGACGAGGTCGGTCGTGGCGTCGACGGCCCGGTGGAACGTCACCGCGAGCGAGCCCGCAGCCTGGCGCAGCTGAGCCAGCGCCTCCAGGTCGATCGTCCGGTCGGACCGGAGGGCGCCGACCACGATGCCCGCAGCACCCGCGGCCTCGAGCGCGAGGATGTCGCCGGACATGACGTCGATCTCCGCGGGCGAGTAGACGAAACCACCCTCTCGCGGACGCACGAGCACGTGCACGAAGTCGCTGAGCCCGGCTTCGTCCGCAGCACGGACCGCCGCCATGACCAGTCCGATGGAGGGGGTGAGCCCACCGGTGCCGAGGGCCTGGCACAACTCGACCCGCTGGGCTCCCTCGCGGATGGCGATGCGGACCCCCTCCACGTCCTGGACGGCGATCTCGACGGCGATTGGCGACTGGAGGCTCATTGGACCCATTGTTCCAGTGATCCGCTCGAGCCGAGGACGCGCACGCCGCGGCGCTACTTGTCCGTGCCCTGCGACACCGAACCCTGCAGCTGGCGCTGGAAGATCAGGTACACGATGAGCACGGGGACGACGGTGATCACGGACGCCGCGAAGAGTGCACCGAAGTCCACCGAGTACCCGGCCTGCGCGGCGAACGACGCCATCCCCTGCGTCAGGACGTAGTTCTGCGGGTTCGAGTTGAGCGCCACGGGCAGGAGGAACTGGTTCCACAGCCCCACGAAGTTGAGGATCGCGACGGTCGCGAGCCCCGGCCTCGCCATGGGCAGCATCACCTGGAAGAAGGTCCGCCACTCCCCTGCTCCGTCGATCGCGGCCGCCTCCGCGATGGAGACCGGCAGCGACTTGAAGAACGAGAACAGGAAGAACACCGTGAACGGGAAGGCGAACGCCGCGTACGTGAGGATGAGTCCCGGGAGCGAGTTGAGCAACCCGAGGCTCTGCAGCACGAAGAACAACGGCACGATCGCGAGGAACACCGGGAAGGTGAGACCGGCGAGCATCAGGTAGTAGATGGCCCGGCTCCCGAAGAAGCGGAACCGCGCCAGCACGTACGCACACATCGAGCCGAACAGCATGGTCACGATGAGGGCGCCGAACACCACCACGATCGAGTTCAGGAAGAAGCTCCCGATACCGGCCGTCGTCCACGCGTTCACGTAGTTGTCGAAGTTCCATTTCGACGGCAGCGAGAACGGCGAGGCGAAGATCTCGGAGCTCGTCTTGAACGACGACATGACCGTCCAGAGCAGCGGGACGACGACCACGATCGACCAGATGATGAGCACCGTGTGCGATGCCGTCCCGACGACGCGGTCGCCCGTGGTCGGCTTGCGGCTGGCCGGTGTGCGCGTGCCGGTTCCGACGACCGCCGGGTTCGCGGTCGTCGCCGTGGTCTGGACGGTCATTCCGCCACCCCTTCATCGTTGCCGCCGGTGAGTCGGCTGACCAGGAAGACGACGCCCGCGAACATCAGGGTGACGAGCGCGAGCACGACTCCCATCGCACAGGCGTAGCCGAACTGGCCCTTGGTGAACGCCGTCGTGAAGAGCTGCTGCGACATCACGAGCGTCGTGTTGGACGGGCCGCCGCCGGGATTCAACGCGGCCATGTACACGAACGCGTCGAGGGCGAGGATGCCCATGTAGATGTACGCCGTCTGGATGTTGTCTCGGATCAACGGGATCGTGATCGTGAGCGCGGTCCGCAGGCGCCCCGCGCCGTCGATCCGTGCCGCCTCGTACACCTCGGCCGGCACGCCCTTGATCGCCGCGATGAAGAGCACCGTGTAGAACCCGATGAGTCCCCAGACGATGACGAACATGGTCGCGATCATCGCCGTGTCCGGTGAACCGAGCCAGGCGAAGGAGGTGAACTGGTCGAGCCCGATGCCGGTCAGGAAGCCGTTCAGCAGCCCGGACGACGGGTCGTAGATCTGCTTCCAGATGAGGCCGATGACGATGGCCGGCACGACGTACGGGAAGAAGGTGATCACGCGGTACACGCTCGAGTTGCGGAGGCCGCGGATCGGACCGTTGCTCGGCCCACCGATCGTGATGAGGGAGGCGAAGAGGAATGCGATCCCGAGGGTCACGAGCGGCAGGACGATCGCGAGCGCGACGCTGTTGCCCATGGACTGGAGGAAGGTCTGGTCCTGGAAGAGCTTCGTGTAGTTCGAGAACCCGACGAAGTCCATGCCCGGGGAGAACCCGGACCAGTTCGTCAACGAGTAGTACGCCGCTTGCGCGAACGGCGACACCACGAAGACGACGTACCCCACCACCGGCACGATCAGGAAGACCAGGAAGAACGTGACCCGGTCGAACGTGAAGTCCCGGCGGCGCAGCCGCCGGGCGGCGGGAGGGGTAGCCCCTCCCACCTTCCCGAGCGGTGTGCCGACAGCCGTCATTTGACGGTGACCTTGTCCACGGAGTCGTCGTTGCGGACCTTGTCGGAGATGTCCTGCATGCCCTTGGTGAGCGTGGCGACGTCGGAACCACCCTGCAGGAACGTGTTCCACAGGACGAGGAGGTCCGTGTTGAGCCCGTACAGGTCGATGAAGTTCCACGAGAACACATCGGAGCCGGCGTCGTTCAGCATCTTCACCTGGGACACGAGCGCCGTCGAGCCGAAGCCGTCCTCGGGGATCGTGTCCTTGACGATCGTCGACGAGAAGGTCGTCTTGGCGAAGTTCACCGCGGCGTCGTTCGACAGCATGGCCCGCAGGAACTCCTTGCCGCCGCCGACGTTCTTGCCCTGCGACGGGACGATGAAGCCTTCACCCGCGGTGCTGTGGAGCGCCGTGTACGGCAGGGCCGAGTTCGCGGTGACGGTCGGCTCCGGGGCCCCCGTCATCTTGAACCCGTCCTTCGTCTGGGTCTTCATCTCGTTCTCGATCCAGCCACCCGAGGGGTAGAGGATGAAGTCCTCCGAGTTGCTCCACTGGGCCTGGGCCGCGGTGAACTGCGTCCCCGCACCGCCGGGCTTGATGTAACCGGCGTCGACGATCTGCTTCATCGCGGTGAGCACGTCCTGCACGGCCGGCTTCGACCAGCAATCGGCTTCGAGGTTCTCGAGCGCGAGACGGACCTCGTCGCCACCCTCCTTGATCGCCGAGGCGATCGCCATCGTGAGGTAGTAGGTGGCCGCCTCGGTGCCCCAACCGAACAGGTACTTGCCCTGCGCTTTGGCCTTCGCACCGAGGTCGAGCGCCTCGGCCCAGGTCTTCGGGGGCGTCCAGCCGTTGGCCTCGAAGAGTGCCGCCGAGTACCAGATCGCGTAGACCGTCAGCACGTAGTTCAACTGCACGAACTTGCCGTCGAAGGTGCCCGGCTCGACGACACCCGGGTACAGGGTGTCCTTGATGACCTTGCCCTCGTAGTTCTTCGCCTCGATGACGTCCGTCAGGTCGGCGAGCTGCTCGCGGATGGTGTTGATGCCGATGAGGCCGGCACCGCTGTTGTCGATGACGTCCGGCGGGTTGCCGGCGACGAATCGCGGCTGGAGGGTCTGCGCGATGTTCGTGGCGGCCGTGACCTTGACGGTCGAGCCCGCCTGCTGCTTCTCGACGAGCTTCCCGGCGAACTCGGTGTACTCGATGCCGTACCCGCCCTTGAAGATGACGGCGTCGACGGTCGAGTTGGCGGCCATCCCGAACGGGTTGTCGGCCGAGACCGGTCCGCCGGTGGTGGTCGCCCCGCCTCCGCCGCCGACACAGGACGCGAGCGTCCCGCCCAGCGGGAGGAGGATCGCGGTCGCGAGTGCTCCTCGCAGGAAATCGCGGCGTTGGAGCGTTGCTGGCTGCTTGTCCATCGGTCTACCTTCCAGTGATTCGAGTGTTGCCCGGGTGTGGTGCTGTCGGGGTGGTGTTGTCGGGTGTGTGGTGCGGGTACAGCGACGCCTCGGGTTCAGGCGTCACGTCTGATCCGGCCTCGGTAGCGGTCCTCGAGCACGCTGTTGTGCTCGTCGCCGCCCGGGATGTTGGCCGAGATGTAGAGCGGTGGGGTCTCGCCGGTCGCCGCGATCCTCGCCGCGACGCCGATGGTGAGGAGCTGCGCGAGGTAGGCCGCCGTGATCGAGGACACCGCGCCGACCGGGACGCCGTCCTGGACCTCGATGGTCGCGTCACCGAACGGAGCACGGTTGTCGAGCACCACGTCGGCCACCTCGGAGAGCCGCAGCCCGCTCGGGTGCTTCGGCTCGACGCGCGAGGTGTGCTCGAGCGAGGTCACGGCGATGACGGGGTGGCCGTGTTCCTTGGCGATCAGGGCGAGTCCCACGATCGACCCGTTGACGCCGGAGTTCGACGCGATGATGAACACGTCACCCTCCCCCACCGGAGAGATCGCGAAGAGCTCCGCTGCGACATCGCCGCTGCGCTCCAGCGCGGCACCACCGAGGTCGTCGATGGACCGTGCGCCGCGGAGGACGACGTCCCGCAGCGCGATCTTGTTCGTCGGGATCAGTCCACCGGCGCGTCCGGCGATCTCCATCGCGAACGCCTCCGAGTGGCCGGTGCCGAACGCCTGGATGACCGCTCCGCGCTCGAGGGCCGCGACCAGCAGGTCGATCGCGGGGTCGAGTTCGCCGGACCGTGCCGCCCGGGTGATGTCCGCGAGGCGCGAGGTCACCTCGTCGGTGTAGCGATCGACGTGATCGGTCCAGCTCGTGGTGGATGTGGTGCTCATTCGGTTCCTCTCAGACGCCCACGGGCGAGGCGGTCTCGGACAGGGCGCCGGCCTTGGTCGGTCGGCGGTGCGGGGCGACCGCGAGGGCGGAGGCCGCGAGGCGCTTGGTCGTGCGCTCGAAGTTCTGCTGCGCGACGAACAGGTACAACAGATCCAGGACGAACAGCTGACCGTGCTTGGCGGAGAGGTCGTCGGGCTGCAGGAACCGTTCGTGGGCCGAGGTGATGATGGCCAGGGTCGACGCGGCGACGAGCGGGGAGTCCGGGTTGTTGCTGATCGCCACCGTGAGCGCGCCCGCGCGACCCGCCTGGCGGAGCATCTGGATGGTCTCCTCGGTGCGCCCGGTGTTGCTGATCCCCAGGGCGACCGAGTCGGGGCCCTGGATCGCCGCGCTCGTGAGGCCCGCGTGGACCTCCGACCAGGCGTGCGTGCTGATGCCGATCCGGTACAGCCTGGCCTGCATCTCGTCGGCGAGCATCGCACTGCCGCCCACACCGTAGATGTCGACGTTCCGGCTGCGCGCGATGGCTGCGGCGATCTCGAGCATGACCTCGAGGTCGATGACGTCGGCGGTCTCCCGCAACGTCCGCGTGTGCGCGTTGAGCAGCGTGCTCAGGACGTCCGGCGCCGAGTCGTCGGGGCCGAACGCCCGGCCGATGTCGGTCTGCCAGGAGTCGCGAGCGGTGCTGCGACCGAAGTCCTTGGCGAGGTCGACCCGGAACGGCGCGTAGCCGGTATATCCGATGATCCGGCAGAACCGGGTGATGGTCGCCGCTGAGACGCCCGAATCGGCGGCGAGTTCACCGATCGTGAGGGTCAGGGGGGCGTCGGGGTTCTCCAACAGATAGTCCGCGATACGCAGCATGACCCCGGACATCTCCGGCATCCGCGACCGAATCCGGTTGGTCACGCCGGTGGCGTGCTCGACCGGTGGGTCGGTGCGGATGGAAACAGTCATGGAAATTCCTTTTCTCCTTCGTTGGAGTGACGCGAAACTGATTCTTACAGTACGTTGTGGCCCACGGCAACATGTTTCGAGATGATGACGACCATGAAAACAACTCTGGCGGTCGACGCCGGCGGCACCTCGTCCCGGGCGGTGCTCGTCGACGCCTCCGGACGTCGCCTCGGTTCCGGTCGGGCGGGCGGCGGGAATCCGACCTCGTCCGGCGCGGACAGCGCTGCCACGCAGATCGCGCTCGCAGCTCGTGCCGCGCTCGACCTGGCCAGGACGACGACGTCCGTGTCGCCTCTCCCGTCCGGGTCGCCCGTGGTGATCACGCAGGCGGGGCAGGTGTCCGACGCCTACCGCCGCGCCCTGGACGCGCACCTCGTACCGCTCGGACTCGGACCGGTCGTCATCGAGCCGGATCTGCTCGGCATGTACGGCTCCGGCTCGGCGGCGCCCGACGGCGTCGTACTCGTCGCGGGGACCGGGAGCGTTGCAGGACGGATCAGGGACCGTCTCGTCGTCCGAGAGGTGGGCGGCGCCGGCTGGCTCCTCGGTGATGGCGGCTCCGGATTCTGGATCGCTCGACGCGTGATCCGCGCGGTCGCCGCCGATCTCGACGGCATCGGACCCCGCACGGGCCTCACCCCGCTGCTCTCCCAGGCGATCGGGTCCACTCCGGACCCGTCCTCATCCGGTGGCGCCGACCACCGACGGTCCCCGGTACTCGACACACTCATCCGCTCGGTGAACGACGGTCCCCCCATCGCCATCGCCCGCCTGGCGCCGCTCGCCTTCCAAGCCGCGGATGACGAGGTCGCGCGGTCCATCCTCGACGCTGCCGTGGACCGTTTGGCCGTCCTCGTCGAACGGGTGCTGGCTCCGGATCCCGACCAGCGAGAGCGCACGCTCGTCGTCGGCGGCAGCGTGCTCGTCGACGGACTCCTCCCGTCCGTCCCCTCCGCCGCGGAGCGCCTGTCATCGGCTGCCGCCGGGGCCCGACTCGTCCCGGTCGCCGACGGCCTCGTCGGAGCCGCCGCCCTGGGCATCAGGATGCTGGGCGGGGACGTCGACGACGCGACCCTCAGCCGCCTGCGCGAGGACCTGGCTGCTGGGGCGACGCGGTGACGGCGGACCGGATCGCCGTCATCGGCACCGGCGCCATGGGACTGGCGCACGTCCGCGCGCTCGCCGGACTCGGTGCAGCGGACCGGATCGCCTACCTGTGCTCGGCCCGGTCGCCGAGAGCCATGCCGGAGGCACCGGCAGCACGACTCACCACCTCGGTCGACGAGGTGTTCCTCGATGCCTCCGTGGGCATCGTCGTCATCTGCACGCCGACCGACACCCATCGGGACCTCACCGTCAGCGCGCTCCGTGCCGGCAAACACGTCCTGCTGGAGAAACCGATCGCTCTGACGCTCGCCGACGCCCACGCGATCCTGCGCACCGCCGACGCGTCCGACCGGATATTCATGGTCGCGCACGTCGTCAGATTCTTCGGCGGGTACGAGGCGATCGACGACGCGGTGCGCGCCGGCGCCGTCGGCACACCCCTCGCCGTCACGGCCGAACGGCTGAGCTCCCCTGCCGCCCCGTCACCGTGGTGGCAGGACGAGCGACGCTCCGGCGGCCCCCTCGTCGACTTCGCGATCCACGACTTCGACCAATTGAACCAGCTCCTCGGCCAGCCCCGATCCGTGTCAGCACGCCGCACCGGCACCGGTCGCCCGATCGAGACGACCGTCGACTACGCCGACGGCGGCATCGGGCGTGTCCTCACCTCCATGGAGCTCCCGCCGGCCTTCGGCTTCAGCTCGGCCATCGAGGTGCTCGGCAGCACCGGGCTCATCGCCCACCGATTCGTCGGCGCGTCCCCGACCCACACACCGCCGCTCACGATCGACGCGCTCGGGTCGGCCGCCGCGCACGGCTTCGTCGGCCTCGACGAGACCGATGCCTACCGACGGCAGATGGCCTCCTTCCTCGACTGCGTCGATCGAGACATCCAACCGTTCCGGGTGACCGGCCGGAGCGCCCTCGCGGCCCTGACCGTCGCGTTGGCGGCGAAGGCGTCATTGGACACCGATGTGCCCGTGCAGGTCTCCGAATCCCACGACGTCTGATTCACCGACGCGCGCCAGCCCCGTCGACCCCGCCCACGCCGGCCACCAGACGGCAGACATCCGACCTTTCGTGTTAGCCTGCCCCCGCACCGCCGTGAACCCACTCGACGATCGAAGGGCCGCCGTGACCGAGACCACCATCCCCAGACCCGACACCGCCTGGTTCGACAAGGCGAGATTCGGACTGTTCCTGCACTGGGGCCTCTACGCCCTCCCCGCACGCCACGAGTGGGTGCAGACGCGGGAGCGCCTCTCGGCCGAACACTACGAGCGCTACCGCGAACACTTCGACCCCGACCGGTTCGACCCCCGCGCCTGGGCCAAGCAGGCCAAGGCGGCCGGCTTCCGGTACGCGGTCCTCACGACGAAGCACCACGACGGCTTCTGCCTGTGGGACTCGGCGCTCACCGACTTCACGTCCACGCACACGCCCGCCGGCCGTGACCTCGTGGCGGAGTTCGTGAAGGCGTTCCGCGCCGAGGGACTCCGGATCGGCTTCTACCACTCGCTCATCGACTGGCATCACCCCGATTTCACGGTCGACGGCATCCACCCGCGACGCGAGGACGCCGAGGCGCTCGCCGCGAACGCCGACCGGGACTGGTCCCGCTATCGCGACTATCTGCACGGCCAGGTGCGCGAGCTGCTCACCGGTTACGGCCCGATCGACTACCTCTTCTTCGACTTCAGCTACTCGCAGGGCATCGAAGGCCTGCCGGGCAAGGGCGCCGCCGACTGGGGCTCCGAGGAACT
Source organism: Plantibacter sp. MCCC 1A11337 (assembly GCF_013349365.1). Lineage (NCBI taxonomy): Bacteria > Bacillati > Actinomycetota > Actinomycetes > Micrococcales > Microbacteriaceae > Plantibacter > Plantibacter sp. MCCC 1A11337. The sequence goes on from NZ_JABJWX010000001.1 coordinate 701,731, forward strand.
CGTCGAGATGATCCGCGGGCTGCAGCCGGAGATCCTCATCAACGACCGCCTCGAACTCCCGGGCGACGTCACCACCCCGGAGCAGTATCAGCCCGTGGTGACGCCGGTCGGTCCCGACGGCGACCCCCTCCGGTGGGAGGCCTGCCAGACCCTGAACGGCAGCTGGGGGTACGACCGCGACAACCTCGACTACAAGTCGCCGGAGCTGCTCCTGCGGATGCTCATCGATTCGGTCTCGAAGAACGGCAACATGCTGCTGAACATCGGACCGACCGCGCGCGGGACGATCGATCCGCGCGCGATCGAACGACTCGACGTTCTCGCCGACTGGTTCGCGCTCCACGAGCGGGCGATCCGAGGATGCGGCCCGTCGGAGTTCAGCAGTCCGAGCGACGTCCGGTACACGCAACGGGGCGACCGGCTGTACGTGCTCGTCTTCGCCTGGCCGTTCGTGCACCTGCACCTGCCCGGTCTCGGCGGCCGGGTGCGCTACGCCCAGCTGTTGTCGGACGGCTCCGAGGTGCCCTTCCAGGTGCATCGCCCGGAGCACGACCTGCCGAACCAGCACACCCAACCGAAGGGACTCGGTCCCGACACGGTGACCCTGCACCTGCCGATCGGTGAACCCGACACCCCGATCCCGGTCATCGAGATCTTCCTCGAGCCCGGCACGACCGGAGCGACGACGCCCTGAGGTCTTCCGCAGACGACGGAACGCCCGCCCCGACGGATCGGGGCGGGCGTTCCGGCTCGGTGCCGCTGAGCGGCTGGACGAGCGGAGACTAGCGGGCGACGCTGCCGTCGACGTAGTCGTCGTCGTTCGAGGCGTTCCATGCGAAGAGCTTGCGCAGCTCGCGACCGGTGGCCTCGATCGGGTGGTCCTCACCCTTCTTGCGCAGCTCGAGGAACTCGGGAGCGCCGGCGTCCTGGTCGTCGATGAAGCGCTTGGCGAAGGTGCCGTCCTGGATGTCCTTGAGGACCGCCTGCATGTTGGTCTTGACGCTCGGGTCGATGACGCGCGGGCCGGAGACGTAGTCGCCGTACTCAGCCGTGTCGGAGACGCTCCAACGCTGCTTGGCGATGCCACCCTCCCAGATGAGGTCGACGATGAGCTTCAGCTCGTGGAGCACCTCGAAGTAGGCGATCTGCGGCTGGTACCCGGCCTCGGTGAGGGTCTCGAAGCCGTACTGGATCAGCTGCGAGACACCACCGCACAGGACGGCCTGCTCGCCGAAGAGGTCGGTCTCGGTCTCCTCGGTGAAGGTGGTCTTGATGCCGCCGGCACGGAGGCCGCCGATCGCCTTGGCGTAGGACCAGGCGAGCGCCCAGGCACCACCGGTCTCGTCCTTCTCGACGGCGACGATGACGGGGACGCCACGGCCGGCCTCGTACTCGCGACGGACGGTGTGGCCCGGTCCCTTCGGGGCGACCATGAAGATGTCGACGCCCTCGGGAGCCTCGATGTAGCCGAAGCGGATGTTGAAGCCGTGGCCGAAGACGAGCGCCTTGCCCGGAGCGAGCTGGTCCTTGATGGACTCGGCGAAGATCGTGCGCTGGTGCTGGTCCGGAGCGAGGATGACGATGACGTCGGCCCATGCGGAGGCGTCGGCGACGTTCTTGACGGTGAAGCCCTGCTCCTCGGCCTTGGCGATCGACTTCGAGCCGTCCTTCAGGCCGACGACGACCTCGACACCGGAGTCGCGGAGGTTGAGCGCGTGTGCGTGGCCCTGCGAGCCGTAGCCGATAACGGCAACCTTCTTGCCCTGGATGAGCGACAGGTCTGCGTCCTGGTCGTAGAAAATCTCAGTCACTGGTGGTTCTCTCCTTGGTTGTGGTTTCGCAATACGTCGCAGATGCGACTAGTTCTTGAAGACGCGTTCGGTGATGGACTTCGAGCCGCGCCCGATGGCGAGGAGACCCGATTGGGCGATCTCCTTGATGCCGTAGGGCTCGAGCACCTTGAGGAGCGCGGTCGTCTTCCCGGAGTCGCCCGTGACCTCGATCACGAGGGCGTCGGTCGCCACGTCGACGACGCGGGCCCGGAACAGGTTGACGGCTTCCAGCACCTGGGAACGGGTGGAGTTGTCGACGCGGACCTTGATGAGCAGGTGCTCGCGCTGGACGGACTGCGCCGGATCCAGCTCGACGATCTTGATGACGTTGATGAGCTTGTTCAGCTGCTTCGTCACCTGCTCGAGCGGAAGCTCCTCGACGTCGACGACGACCGTGATCCGGGACAGACCCTCGATCTCGCTGTGGCCGACCGCGAGGCTCTCGATGTTGAAGCCCCGGCGGGCGAACAACCCGGCGACGCGGGTCAACAGACCGGGCTTGTCCTCGACGAGGAGGCTCAGGACGTGGCTGCTCATGCTCAGGCCTCCTCATCGAACGACGGACTGTGGTCCTTGGCGTACTGGACGTAGCTGTTGCTGACACCCTGCGGCACCATCGGCCACACCATCGCGTCCGCACTCACCACGAAGTCGATGACGACCGGACGGTCGTTCGTCTCCAGGGCGAGCTTGATGGCGGCGTCGACCTCCTCCTCCTTCGTCACGCGGATCGCGAGGCAACCGTAGGCCTCGGCCAGCTTGACGAAGTCGGGGACGCGGATGGTGTCGTGCCCGGTGTTCAGGTCGGTGTTCGAGTACCGACCGTCGTAGAAGAGCGTCTGCCACTGTCGGACCATCCCCAGTGAGGAGTTGTTGATGATCGCGACCTTGATCGGGATGTTGTTGATCGTGCAGGTCGCGAGCTCCTGGTTGGTCATCTGGAAACAGCCGTCGCCGTCGATCGCCCACACGTGGCGATCGGGCTGGGCCACCTTGGCGCCCATGGCCGCTGGGACCGAGTAGCCCATGGTCCCGGCACCGCCCGAGTTCAACCAGGAGTTCGGACGCTCGTACTTGATGAACTGCGCCGCCCACATCTGGTGCTGGCCGACGCCCGACGCGAAGACGCCCTCCGGACCGGTGATCTCGCCGATGCGTGAGATGACGTGCTGTGGCGAGAGCAGACCGTCGGTCGGCTCGGCGTAGCCCAGCGGGAACTCCTCGCGGAGGCCGTCGAGGTAGGACCACCACTCGGCGATGTCGGGGGTGACCTCGCGGGCGGCCGACTCGAACGCCGACTGGAGGTCGACGATGACGTCCTTCGCGTCGCCCACGATGGGGACGTCCGCGATGCGGATCTTCGAGATCTCCGCCGGGTCGACGTCCACGTGGACGACCTTGGCGTTCGGCGCGAAGAGCGAGGCCTTGCCGGTCACGCGGTCGTCGAACCGGGCACCGAGCGACACGAGCAGGTCGGCCTCCTGCAGCGCGAGCACTGCCGGGACGGTGCCGTGCATGCCGGGCATGCCGAGGTGCTGCGTGTGCGAGTCGGGGAACGCCCCGCGAGCCATGAGCGTCGTCACCACCGGAGCCCCGGTCGCCTCCGCCAGCGCGAGCAGTTCCTCGGAGGCCTTGGAGCGGATCACGCCGCCTCCGACGTACAGCACCGGCTTCTTAGCGTTGACGAGCAGCTGCGCAGCGGCCTGGATCTGCTTGCCGTGCGCCTTCGTCACCGGACGGTAGCCGGGCAGGTCGACCTTCGGCGGCCAGATGAACGGCGCCTCGGCCTGCTGGGCGTCCTTCGTGATGTCGACCAGCACCGGTCCAGGACGGCCGGTACCCGCGATCTCGTAGGCCGCGGCGATGGCCGCCGGGACCTCCTCCGGGGTCTTGACGAGGAAGGAGTGCTTGGTGATCGGCATGGTGATGCCGACGATGTCCGCCTCCTGGAACGCGTCAGTGCCCATGAGGGTCGAGAACACCTGACCGGTGATCGCGACCATCGGCACCGAGTCCATGTAGGCGTCGGCGATGGCGGTGACGAGGTTCGTCGCGCCGGGGCCCGACGTCGCGATGCACACGCCGATCCCGCCGCCGGCGGCGGCGTATCCTTCCGCCGCGTGGCCGGCGCCCTGCTCGTGGCGGACCAGGATGTGACGGAGCTTCGTCGAGTCCATCAGCGGGTCGTAGGTCGGCAGGATCGCGCCGCCGGGCAGACCGAAGATGTCGGTGACCCCGAGGAGCTCGAGCGATCGGACGATCGCCTGGGCTCCCGTCAGGATCTCCGGTGCGGCCGGGGCCGCAGGTGTTCTGGGATGAGGCACGGGTTGGGATTCCGTGGGCATGATGATTCCTTCAGCGATGAGATGCACGAACGAGATGCTCGGTTATCCCGTGATCGCGCCCTCCGCTGCGGAGTGCACGAGACGAGAGTACTTTGCGAGAACGCCACGGGTATAGCGCGGGGGAAGAGGCGCCCAGCCGTCGCGGCGGGCTTCCAGCTCTGCTTCGTCGACGAGTAGGTCGAGCGAGCGGCCAGCGATATCGACCCGTATCAGATCACCATCGCGCACGAAGGCGATCGGACCTGCGTCCACCGCTTCGGGTGCTATGTGGCCGATGCACAGTCCGGTTGTGCCGCCTGAGAATCGACCGTCCGTCAACAGTAGTACATCCTTGCCGAGTCCGGCGCCTTTGATGGCGGCCGTGATCGCGAGCATCTCGCGCATCCCCGGTCCGCCCTTCGGGCCCTCGTAGCGGATGATGACGACGTCGCCCTTGTTGATCTTGCCCTCGGTGAGTGCGTCCATGGCACCGCGCTCACGTTCGAAGACCCGCGCGGGTCCTTCGAAGACCTCGGCGTCGAATCCGGCCGTCTTCACGACGGCGCCCTCGGGCGCGAACGACCCCTTGAGGATCGTGATGCCGCCGGTCGCGTGGATCGGGTTGTCGAGCGTGCGGATGACCGTGCCGTCGATCGGGTCGGGGTTGATGTCGGCGAGGTTCTCGGCGACGGTCTTGCCGGTGACCGTGAGGCAGTCGCCGTGCAGCAGACCGGCGTCGAGCAGCGCCTTCATGACGACGGGGACGCCGCCGTGACGGTCGACGTCGTTCATGACGTACTGGCCGAACGGCTTCAGGTCGCCGATGTGCGGCACCTTGTCGCCGATGCGGTTGAAGTCGTCGAGCGTGAGGTCGACCTCGGCCTCGCGGGCGATGGCGAGCAGGTGCAGGACCACGTTCGTCGATCCGCCGAAGGCCATCGCGACGGCGATGGCGTTCTCGAACGCCTCCTTCGTCAGGATGTCACGCGCGGTGATGCCGAGTCGGAGCATGTTGACCACGGCTTCGCCCGAACGGTGCGCGAAGTAGTCGCGACGGCGATCGGCCGAGGGCGGCGAAGCCGAACCCGGGAGGCTCATCCCGAGGGCCTCGGCGACCGACGCCATCGTGTTGGCCGTGTACATCCCGCCACACGCACCCTCTCCCGGGGCGATGGCGCACTCGATGCGCTTGAGGTCCTCTTCGCTCATGTTGCCGGCTTTGCAGGCCCCGACCGCTTCGAAGGAGTCGATGATCGTGACCTCCTTCTCGGTGCCGTCGGAGAGCTTGACCCAACCCGGCGCGATCGATCCGGCGTAGAGGAAGACCGAGGAGAGGTCGAGTCGTGCGGCCGCCATGAGCATGCCCGGCAGCGACTTGTCGCAGCCGGCGAGCAGGACCGTACCGTCGAGGCGCTCGGCCATGACCACGGTCTCGACGCTGTCGGCGATGACCTCGCGTGAGACGAGCGAGAAGTGCATGCCCTCGTGGCCCATCGAGATGCCGTCGGAGACGGAGATGGTGCCGAACTGCAGCGGGTATCCCCCGCCCGAGTGCACGCCCTCCTTGGCCCCCTGTGCGAGGCGGTCGAGCGAGAGGTTGCAGGGCGTGATCTCGTTCCACGAGCTCGCGATGCCGATCTGGGGCTTGTCCCAGTCCTCATCGCCCATGCCGACGGCGCGGAGCATGCCGCGCGAAGTGGTCGCCTCGATCCCGTCGGTGACGGCACGACTGCGTGGTTTGATGTCGATCTCTGGCATTTTAAGAGTCTACGGCTTCCTTGTTGCTTCGATATTCCGCGAGCATGCCGAGGACGCGCGCGATCTCCGACGGTCCTTCGACCCTGAAGTCGGCGGCGGTCACGCCGGCACCGCTCTTCACCCCGAGGTCGCCGGGGCCGAGTGCGCCGAACGCGTCCTCGTCCGTGACGTCGTCGCCCGCGTAGAACACGGCATCTGCTTTGGTGTACCGCCGGAGGTGTTCGACGGCTTCGCCCTTGGTCGCGCTCCTGAGCGAGAACTCGAGGACGTTCTTGCCCTCTCGAACCGTCAGGGCGCCGAACTCGTCCTTGGTGTGGGCGAGTGCTTCGAGGTGGGCGATCCTGGAGTCTTCTTCACTGGCGAGCCTCGTGTGCAGGGCGAACCCTGCCGGCTTCCGCTCGATCCAGACATTATCGTAACCCTCCGCGACGTCCTGGAGGATCCGTTGGAGGGTCTCCCGCTGTTCGCGTTCCTCGTCGTCGAGGGCGAGGGCGTCGTCGGGGTTGTCGAGCCGGATCTCGACGCCGTGCGAGCCGGCGAACAGAGCGTGGTCGGGTAGCTCGGCCACGGCCACGAGACTGTCGATCGCGCGCCCGGACACGAGTGCGACGCGTGTCCCGGGCAGGTCCATCAGCGCCAACACGGCCTTGCGGGCCGCGGGCAGCGCGCGCGCCTGATCCGGGTCGTCGACCTCCGGGGCCAGCGTGCCGTCGAAGTCCAGGGCCACCAGGAGCTTCGGGACGTCGGCCAGGCGGCGGAGTTCCGCACGCAGTCCGAGGGGAAGCCCCCCGAGGGTGTCGGTGGGCTCGTCGGTGGTGCTCATGACTGGGTGGTGCTCCCCTGCTCGATGGTCGGTGACTGGTCGCGCACGCGCTGCAACTCGTCGAGGAAGGACGCCGACCACCGCGCGACGTCGTACTCCATGACGCGCTTGCGCAGCGCCCGCATGCGACGACCACGCTCGGCCTTCGTCATGTGCACGGCCTGGAGGATCGCCGACTTCATCCCCTCGATGTCGTGCGGGTTGATCTTGAGGGCCTGCTTCAGTTCGTCGGACGCGCCGGCGAACTCGCTCAGGACGAGGACGCCGTCGTTGTCGTAGCGAGCGGCGACGTACTCCTTCGCGACCAGGTTCATGCCGTCGCGCAGGGCCGTGACGAGCATGACGTCGGCGGCGAGGTAGAGCGCGGCCATCTCCTCACGGGGGTACCCGTGGTGCAGATACTGGATCGCGGTGTGGCCGATGGTGCCGAAGTCGCCGTTGATCCGGCCGACCGTCTGTTCGATGTCGTCGCGGAGCTGGCGGTACGTCTCGACGCGTTCGCGGCTGGGGCTCGCGACCTGGACGAGCGTGACGTCCTCGACCGCGAGCTTGCCCTGTGCGAGGAGTTCGCCGAAGGCCTTGAGTCGGTGCCCGATGCCCTTCGTGTAGTCGAGACGGTCGACGCCGAGCATGATCGTCTCCGGGTTGCCGAGCTCCTCGCGGATCTGCTTGGCACGGGCGATGATGTCGGGGCGCTGCGCGAGGGCCTGGTACCCCTTGCTGTCGATCGAGATCGGGAAGTGCCGGGCGATCACCGTGCGGTACGGGGCGCCGCGCTTCGAGGCGGCCGGTGCGGCGTCCGTCGTGACCGACACGAGTGCCGCGTCGAGCGGGACCTGGATCGCGGCCCCCTTCGTCTCGTACCCGAACAGGCGGCGGACCGCCCGGGAGAAGTTGCCCGCGTCCGCGACGCGCTGGAAGCCGATGACGTCGGCGCCGAGCAGTCCCTCGATGATCTGGCGTCGCCACGGGAGCTGGGAGTAGATGCCGTAGGCCGGGAACGGGATGTGGTTGAAGAAGCCGATCGTGAGATCGGGTCGCAGCTCACGCAGGATCTTCGGCACGAGCTGCAGCTGGTAGTCCTGCACCCAGACCGTCGCACCGTCGGACGCGGCCGACGCGGCGGACTCCGCGAACCGTCGGTTCACGGCGACGTAGGAGTCCCACCACTCGCGGTGGTAGCTCGGCGGAGCGATGACGTCGTGGTAGAGCGGCCAGATGGTGTCGTTCGAGAAGCCCTCGTAGTAGCGCGCGATCTCGTCCTCGGACAGCGGGACCGGGATGATCCACATCTCGTCGTTGTCGAACGGTTCGATCTCGAGGTCGGCCGAGCCGGCCCATCCGATCCATGCGCCGTCGGCACCGCGCATGACGGGTTCGAGGGCGGTCACGAGTCCACCGGGTGAGGTCCGCCAGCTCTCGGCACCGTCTGCGTCGACGACGCGGTCGACCGGCAGCCGGTTGGATACCACGATGAAGTCGAAGGTCGACGCTGATCCGCCGTCAGGCGCGGAATATCTGGTGATGATGGCCCTCCCGGGGTACTCGGGTTCGCTGTTCAGGCTAGCAGCGTTCCGCATGGCGAAACCGCGTGTTCAGACGGCGAGCATATGCTTGCGCTGATGATCCGCCATGGCATGAGCACGTCCTGCGTCTACCCGCTGGGAACCCGGCGCGCGTTCGAGTTGGCCGCCGAAGCCGGCTACGACGGGGTCGAGGTCATGGTCACCCAGGACCGCGTGACGCAGGACGCCGACGCACTCCGCGCCCTCGCCGCCGAGACCGGCCTGGACATCCTCTCCATCCACGCGCCGGTCCTGACCCGGACCGCGTTCGTCTGGGGCCGCGACCATCGGGAGAAGCTCCGGCGCTCGGCGGAGCTCGCCGCCGCCGTCGGCGCGTCGACCGTGGTCGTGCACCCGCCGTTCCGCTGGCAGCGGCGCTACGCGCACGCCTTCGTCGACCTCGTCGCGGAGTTGACCGAGACACACGGCCTCGAGCTGGCCGTCGAGAACATGGCGTGCTTCCAGAGCCGCGGGCTCCGGGTGCAGCCGTTCGCCTTCGGCTACGACCCGGCCCCACTCGCCTGCGCCGCCCTGACGCTCGACTTCTCCCACGCGGCCCTCGCGGGTGAGGACTCGCTCGAGATCGCGACCCGCTACGGCGACCGCCTCCGACACGTGCACCTGTGCGACGGGACCGCGCCGTCGCCGCGTGGTGCCTTCCTCGACGAACACCTCCTCCCGGGTGCCGGTGAGCAGCCGGTCGCCGAGGTCCTCGAGCTGCTGCGCGCGGCGGACTGGTCGGGGAGCATCGTGGCGGAGGTGCACCTGCCCGCGACCGGCGGCGACACGCTCCGCCTCGCCCAGCTGCGGGCCTCACTGGCCTTCGCGAAGCGTGCGTTCGCTAGCACAGGCGAGAACCCGAAGGAAAGCCCGGATGCGGGGGGCCTCCCCTACCGGCTAGCGTGAAGACATGCGCAAATTCCTCTTCAACGGCAGCATGATCTCCACGGTCTTCGGCGGCATCTCCGCCCTCCAGGCGACCCGCCAGGGACCGCGGGACTGGAAGCTCGCCCTCCTCTGGGTGAGCTGGGGCATCTCGCTCGCCCTCGCGATCAGCTCGGTGCTCGAGGACAGCAAGCAGGCTGAGATCGGCCGCTGAGGTCGCGCCGGACGCGTTACCACGACCGCGCGGGAAACCCGAGAATTGGGGCGGTCAGCCGCGTGTCTCCGCGTCGTTCCGCGCCTCGTGATCGACAATGAAGCCAGTCCAGCCTCACGGATGATCCGCTTTCGATGAAGGGCCCGCCATGTTCGGTCGCCGACGCCACGCAGCACCAGTCTCCGCATCGAAGCTGTCCGAGAAGCAGCTGTTCGACCTCGTCCACGCACGACTGGCGAGCGAACTCGGTGCCAACGGCGCCTGGGTGCTGTCTCGCCGCACCCCGAGCTCCGGCGACGAGATCTTCCACGAGGTCTACGCCCAGCAGCTCGCCCACGAGATCGCGACGGACATCGACCTCGAGCAGGCAGCGGTGACGGTCCGTGCCGAGGCCGCGCCTGCGCGTGGATGGCGGCTCTGGTCTCGCGGCCAGGAGGAATCCGTGGTCGACGCCGCCGAGGAGGCCGAGTCCCTCGAGATCGTCGAGCCGGCCGTCGCCGAGGAACCCGCCGCCATCACCGAGACGGTCGACGCCCCGTCCGAGGCGCAGGCTGGTGACGACCACCCCGAGGCCGCGGCTGACGACGCCGAGCCGACGCTCGTCGAGCGGACCCTCCTCGAGCCGCAGCACTACCCCATCACCGTCTGGGCCGAGCCCGAATTCATCGACGCGAGCCTCGTCAACCCGGTGCCGGCCCGCCGCAGCTCGGTCGCCTGAGCAGACACTCGACATCGCGAACGGCCGTCCGCTCCGGTGGGCGGCCGTTTCATCGTTGCCGAGCCCGGAGCGGGCATGACGCCTCATCGAACCCGAATCGATGAGGCGTCACGGCGCTGGTGGGCACGAATGCCCGACCGTCGCTCTGCTCCGCGCGGTGGGGTGACCACGCGAAGGCTTCCGTCGGCAACGGCAGGACCCGATCCCGCCATGCTGCCGACCCCTCCAGGGTCTCATGCCTGAGCCCCGCTCCGGCCCGATGACGCGAATCGGACGGGAGCTGTCGCGAAACGCTACCGGAGCGCTTCGTCGAGCCGAATGCTCGAACACGAGCCGAACCGCAATGCAGAACGGCCCCGTCCGAAGACGAGGCCGTTGCTGGTGTGGTGCACCCCCCCGGACTTGAACCGGGAACCCACTGATTAAGAGTCAGTTGCTCTGCCAATTGAGCTAGAGGTGCGTGGTTTCGGAGTGTTCCGAACCGAGATATGACACTAGCACCCAACTGGCCCGGGTGCGAAATCGAGCCCGTCGGCGTGTCGCGGAGGCACGTCTCCTGCCTTTCGGGCGTCGTCCGATCAGGCCCGCGCGACCCTATCCTGGAGGGGTGACCGAACCCGTGACCGTCTCCCCCGCCGACCTCGATCTCGCGCTCCGGCTCGCCGACGCGGCCGACCGCATCGCCATGGGCCGCTTCGAGGCACGCGACCTCGACGTCTCCACCAAGCCGGACCGCTCGCACGTCACCGACGCCGACCTCGCCGTCGAACGCGCCATCCGCGGCATCCTCGAGACCGAGCGCCCGGACGACGGCGTGTTCGGCGAGGAGTACGGCGCACAGGGCCCGACGGATCGACAGTGGATCATCGACCCGATCGACGGGACGGCGAACTTCCTCCGCGGCGTCTCGAACTGGGCGACGCTCATCTCCCTCGCCGTCGATGGCGTCCCGGTCGTCGGCGTCGTCAGCGCACCCGCCATGCACGCCCGCTGGTGGGGCGCCATCGGACACGGCGCGTGGGGCGTCCGGTTCGGCGAGACCACCCCTCGCCGACTGTCCGTCTCGGGGGTCTCCGACCTCGCCGACGCGTCCTTCAGTTTCCAGAGCATCGCGCAGTGGGCCTCGGTCGGGCGGATCCCGCAGCTGCTGGCCCTGTGCGGCTCCCTGTGGCGCGATCGGGCCATCGGTGACATGTGGCCCTACATGCTGCTCGCCGAAGGCTCGATCGACGCCGTGGCCGAATTCGGCGTGCAGGAGTACGACCTGGGCGCACACGTGCCGATCGTCCTCGAGGCCGGCGGTCGCTTCACGGACATCGACGGCATCGAGACCATCTCCACACGGAGCTCCCTCGCGACGAACGGGCGCTTGCACGACGCCTTCCTCGCCGAGCTGCCGCCCGTCGGCTGACACGGGCGCACGGCGCGGCGCAAGCCCGCCGAGCGGGATCCGAGCGCGTCGTACGCTGGGCGGATGGTACGACTGAGGCGCAGCGACGTGAACGGCCAGGGCATCCGACGGGTTCGATCCGGGCGCGGCTTCAGCTACCGGTTGCCGGACGGTTCGCTCCTCGACGATCAGGAGATCCGAGCCCGGATCGACGGTCTGGTGGTCCCTCCAGCCTGGAACGACGTCTGGATCACCCCCTACGCCAACGGGCACATCCAGGCGACCGGTATCGACGCGGCCGGTCGGCGGCAGTACCTCTACCACCCGTCGTGGCGCGAGCGTCAGGACCGGAGCAAGTTCGACCGCGCCCTGGCCCTCGCCGAGGCTCTCCCGGCCGCGCGAGGTCGGGTCACCCGGGACCTTCGGCTCGAGGGGTACCCGCTCGCACGGGTGTCGGCCGGCGCCTTCCGCATGCTCGACACGGGCTCCCTCCGCGTGGGCGGAGAGCAGTACGCGGAGGCGAACGGGAGTCACGGCCTGTCGACCCTCGAGGGCGCGCACGCTCGCGTGAGCGGCGACACCGTCGCACTGAAGTTCCCGGCGAAGAGCGGACAGCCCTGGGAGTCCGACATCGTCGACGCCGACCTGGCCTCACTCATCCGCTCCTTGAAGCGCCGCGGACCGCACGCCCGCCTCCTGGCCTGGAAGGACGGGAACCGGTGGCGGCACCTCCAGGCGAGCCAGATCAACGACTACGTCCGGGCACAGACGAACGGCGAATTCACCGCGAAGGACTTCCGGACCTTGCACGGCACCGTCGCGGCTGCGGAGAGCCTGGCGAAGACCGGACCCGTGCAGACCAAGACGGCACGCTCGAAGGCGCTCGCACAGGCCATGCGTGACGCCGCAGCGGTCCTCGGCAACACCCCGGCGATCGCGAAGTCCAGCTACGTCGACCCGCGGGTCGTCGATCGCTACACGCACGGCGAGACGATCCCACCGGACGGTCGCGGCTCACCGGAGACGGCGCTGCGCGTCCTGCTCGTGGGGACGGACGACCCGTCCTAGCCGTGATCCTGGTCGTGGGACTCGGCGCCCGCGTCGCGCGGCGCTCCGTTCCCCGCGAGGTATCCGTCGACCTCGGACTCCGGGATGAGCTGCAGCCCTCGCGGGGTGTGCGATGAATCCGAGAGGACCTCGAGCCACGCACGGTTGAGTTCCGGCGGACGGCTCCCGAAGAAGCGGAACTGCAGCGGGATGCTCGGGGACAACCACAGCGAGCGTCGTCCGGAACCGTGCTCGGGATCGTTCGCCCAGCTGAGGAAGAAGCTCTCCTGGCGGCGCAGCTTCGCCCCGATGACGGCCTTCAGGTGCGCGAGCGCGCGGTCTTCGATCTCGTACTCGTCGCCGGACCCGTAGATGAGCATTCCCATGGGGATATTGTGCCGCTATTCGGGCGTGTGGCCGGGATGTCGTTCCTCGCCGAGTTCTTCGCGTCCCGCGAGCTCGTCGCGGACGAGGACGGCCCCGTCGAAGTTGCCGCTGCGGTAGGCCGCCCGGGCGACCATGTGCGCGGAGATCGGCGCGGTGAGGCTCTGGAACACGATGATCGCGATCGCGATCGTGATGGTCCCGACCGTCGGGCTCGAGACGGCGACGTCCGCCATGATCGCGATGAGCCCGAGGATCTGCGGTTTGGTCGCCGCGTGCAGGCGGGACAACACGTCGGGGAAGCGCAGCAGGCCGACACCGGCGGCGAAGCACATGATCGCCCCGACGAGCACGAGGGCCCCGGTGACGATGTCTCGGACCAGCTCGCCGGTCATGCGTCGTCCTGCTTCGACATGAACCGCGCGACGCTGACCGAGCCGACGATCGCGAACATCGCGAGCGCCAGGAGGACCGGCAGGCCGTCCGTGTGACGGTTGATCGCCATCTCGGCCCCGATCGCGCACATGACGGTGGCGACGAGCACGTCGGAGGCGATCACGCGGTCGAGCAGGCTCGGCCCGCGGATGATCCGGTAGACCGCCGCGAGGGCCGCGGCACCGAACAACACGGAGACGATGATGATCACGACGAGCATCACTGCCCCCTTCCGATCGAAACGTGGTCATGGTCGTGGCGGAGGGCGTCCGCCTCGGCGCGGGAACCGATCGCGAGGATGAGCCGTCGCTCCGTCCCGAGGACCTCGGCGACGACCGCGTCGATGTCGGCGTCGTCATGCACGTTGAGCGCGTGCAGGTAGAGCGTCGAGGCCGTGCGGTCGAGGTCCACCACGATCGAGCCCGGGACGATCGAGACCGCCTCGGCCGTCCAGCTCATGATGAGGTCGGAGGTCGTCCGCAGGCGGACCGCGATCACCGCGTTGCTGGACCGGAACCTCGGCTTGAGGACGAGCCACGCGATCTCCGCACTCGCCCGCACGATGTCGACGAGGAGCTTGCCCAGGAAGATCGCGGTCCGCCAGAGGTTGATGCGGCCGCTCAGCTCGACGGCCGGCAGGTAGAACAGGAACGACACCAGCAACGCGACCCCGAGGCCGGTCACGAGCGTGAGCAGGTCGAACATCCCCCAGAGGAGACACCAGAGCAGGATGAGTCCGGCCAGGAGGAGGGCCTGGCTGAACAGAGCGCGACGACGTGACGGTTGCATTACTCCAGGTGCTCCGTTCCGTCGGGGAAGACCGCGGTGATGTAGTTGTCCGGGTCCTCGATGTTCTCCGCCGCGCGCGTGGCCAGTCCGAAGAGCGGCCCCGCGAAGACCGTGAGGGCGAGGGTCAACGCGACCATGCCGGTCGTGGCACCGATCATCGGGCGCGAGATGGTCTTGGTGTCGACCGACCCCGAGTCCTCGGGGCTCTCCGCGAGCTGGTCGAGCAACGGCGACGAGTATCCGGCGACCTCGTCCTTCCCGCGCCAGAAGCCCATGTTCCACACGCGTGCCAGGGCGTACAGGGTCAGGAGCGAGGTCGCGGCTCCGGCGGCGATGAGGATGTACGACAGCGGGTCGCCCAGGGCGACACCCGCCTGGAACAGCCCGATCTTGCCGAGGAAGCCCGAGAACGGCGGGATGCCGCCGAGGTTCATCGCTCCGATGAAGAACAGCACGCCGACGATCGGGGAGGCCTTCAGGATGCCGCCGAGCCGGGAGATGGAGGTCGTCCCTCCGATCCGCTCGACGAGACCGGTGGTGAGGAACAGCGTGGTCTGGACGACGATGTGGTGGACGATGTAGTAGATCGTCGCGGCGGTCCCGGCGACCCCGCCGACGGCGATGCCGAAGATCATGTAGCCGATGTGACTCACGAGCGTGAACGACAACAATCGTTTGATGTCGGCCTGGGCGACCGCGCCGAAGATGCCGATGAGCAGGGTCAGGAAGGCGATGACCATCAAGGGTGTCGCCAGCGGCACGTCCTTGAAGATGAGCGTGTCGGTCCGGATGATCGCGTACACACCCACCTTCGTCAGCAGGCCCGCGAACACCGCCGTGACCGGCGCCGGCGCGGTCGGGTAGGAGTCGGGCAGCCAGAACGAGAGCGGGAACACCGCAGCCTTCACCGCGAACCCGAGCAGGAGCGCGGCGCAGAGGATCGCCTGCACCTCCATCGGCAGGTCGCGCACGCGGTCCGCCACGAGGGCGATCGTCACCGTGCCCGTCGCGCCGTAGATGAGGGCGATCGCGGCGACGAAGAGCAGTGACGACATGAGGCTGATGACGATGTACGTGACACCGGCGCGGATCCGCGCGCCGGTGCCGCCCAGGGTGAGGAGGACGTAGCTGGATGCGAGGAGCATCTCGAAGCCGACGTACATGTTGAAGAGGTCGCCCGCGACGAAGGCGTCGAACAGCCCGGCCGCCAAGACCAGGTAGGTCGGGTGGAAGATCGACACCGGCGTCTCGCGGTCGCCGTCGACGATGCCCTGACCGATGGCGAAGATGAGGACGCCCAGCAGCATCAGGGCCGCGACGAGCAGCATGATCGCCGACAGCCGGTCGACGACGAGCACGATCCCCCACGGCGGGGACCAGCCGCCGAGCTCCACGACGATCGTGCCGCTCTGGTCGACGGCCGCGAGCAGGATCGCGCTGATCACGGTCACCGCGGTGAGCGCGATGACGCTGATCGCCACCTGCGTCTTGCGGCGGTTGCGGAACATGAGCGCGATCGCCGAACCGATCAGCGGGATCATGACCACGAGCGGGACGAGTGCGTTCATTCGCCTGCCCCCTTCCTGGTCGTCTTGCGATCGTCGCCGTGCTCGTTGCTCTCGTCGAGGACCCGTTGGATGGCCTCGTCGTCCAGGTCGACCTGGTTGAAGACCGCCTCCGTCGCCGCCTCGGTGTCGTCGGCGTGCTCGTCGCTGAGGGTGTCGCCCTCGTCGCCGAGCTGCGCCAACCACCAGGTCCGGTAGATGAGCGCCAGGATGAAGGCGGTCACGCCGAAGTTGATGACGATGGCCGTGAGCATGAGCACCTGCGGCACCGGGTCGACCATGCGTTCGTCGGAGGCGGTGCCCGTGACGAGCGGTGCGGTGCCGCTCGGGCCGCTCATGATCAGGATCAGCAGGTTCGTCGCGTTACCGACGAGCACGAACCCGATGAGGAACCTGGTGAGGCTCCGCTCGAGCATGACGTACACCCCGGTGCCGTACATGACGGCCATCAGGACGACGAGGGTCAGTGAGGCGCTCATTGCTCGACCTCACTCGCCGAGAACTCGTCCGTACTCTGCTCGTCGATGTCGGCTTCCTCCTGTTGACGGTCGACTTCGGCCCCGAGACTGCGCAGGATGTCGAGTGCCAGTCCGACGACGACGAGGTAGACGCCGATGTCGAAGATGCTGGATGTGCCGAACGAGAGGTGTCCGAGGATCGGGACGTCGGCCGAGAAGTACGCGGACTGGAGCGCCTCGCCGCCGAAGAACAGGGAACCGACGGCCGTCCCCACCGCGAGCAGCAGCCCGACGCCGAGCACCTTGCCCGCGTCGATCGGCACGGCTTCGCCGAGCTCGTAACGTCCGCCGGCGAGATACCGCATCACGAGCGCGAGGCCGGCGAGCAGACCACCGGCGAAGCCGCCGCCCGGCTCGTTGTGGCCGACGAAGAGGAGGAAGACGGAGACGACGATCGCCGGGTGGAAGAGGAGCCGCACGAGGACCTCGAGGAGGATCGAACGGTTCGCCTCGGCGATCGCCCGGCCACCGATGAGCCATGAGTGCCGCCCCACCGCGTCGCGAGGCGCCTCCATCTCGCTGTCCGCGAGGTGGGGGTCCGACACGACCTGGGATCGGAGGCCCGGGATACGTCGGCGCCGCGCACCGCTGAGGCGCGGGACCTCGGCGCCCCGCTGTGAGACGAAGAGCAGGCTCGCGATACCGGTGGCCACCACGACGAGCACGGAGATCTCCCCCATGGTGTCCCAGGCCCGAATGTCCACGAGCATGACGTTCACGATGTTCTTGCCGTGGCCCTCCTCGACGGCGAGCCGTGGCAGCTCGGTCGCGATGCTCTCGGCCTGCCGCGCGCCGAGGGCGATGACCCCGATGAGCCCCATGACCAGGCCGGTCAGCGTCCCGATGACGACCCGACGGACGCGGTGGACCGGGGCGTTGCGCTGGGCGATCTTGGCCGGCAGTCGGCGGAGCACGAGGACGAACACCACGATCGTGATCGTCTCGACGAGGGCCTGGGTCAGCGCGAGGTCGGGAGCGCCGTGCAGGGCGAACAGTGCGACGAGCCCGAACCCGGTGACGCCGACGAGGAGCACAGCGGCCATGCGCTGCTTCGCCCGGGCGGCCGCGATCGCCGCGGTCGCCATGATGAAGGCGATGGCCACCTGGGCGGGATAGTCCCACAGTCGGATCTCGCTCGGCCAGGCGCGCCCGAGGAGGGCGATCGTGCCGAGGGTGAGGACGAAGACCACGAGGATGGTGGACAGGTACTGGACGAGCCCGCCGCGCTGGGCGAACAGGGTGACCTTCGCGGAGAGCCGGTCGATGCCCTGGGTCGCCGCCCAATAGCCCTTCGACGAGTCGATGAGGGGTGGCAGGCGGTCCTGCAGACGCGCGACCGGGAGCCTCCAGCGGAAGAGCAGCAGACCGAGCAGCACCACGACGGCCGAGATGCCGAGCGCCGGCTCGAGGCCGTGCCAGAGCGCGAGGTAATAGTCGCCCTCCCCCACGGAGTCCGCGTAGGGCGCGAGCACCGTGTCGATGGGCTTCGTCGCGAAGCCGAGAGCGATGGTCGCGACGGCGAGGATGCCCGGCGCGATCATGATCGTTCCGGATTCGGCATGCAGTTCGGTCGGCGCGGCGCCGCGTCGGTCGCCGAAGGCGCCCCAGAGGAATCGGGCGCTGTACGCGACGGTCAGCACGGACCCGACGGCGGTACCGATGATCGCGACCCACCCCCACACGTCGCCCTCGAGCGCGCCCTCCAGCAGCGAGGTGAAGACCGCCTCCTTCGCGACGAACCCGAAGAGCGGTGGGATGCCGGCCATCGACGCGACCGCGATCGCCGCGATGACGGCGAGCACCGGCGTCTGACGTCCCAGACCGGAGAGGTGCCGCCAGTCACGCGTCCCAGCACGGTGGTCGATGATGCCGACGACGAGGAAGAGCGCCGCCTTGTAGATGGCGTGGGCGAGCAGGAGCGCGACGGCGGCCAGGGCCGAATCGCGGGTGCCGTACCCCGAGATGACCATGAGGAATCCGAGCTGGCTCACCGTCCCGTAGGCCAGGACCAGTTTGAGGTCGTACTGACGCAGCGACCGCCAGGCTCCGGCGACCATGGTGAGGACGCCCAGACCGACGAGCATCGCGTCCCAACCCGGGGTGTCGGCGTAACCGGGAGCGAGCCTCGCGACGAGGTAGATCCCGGCCTTCACCATCGCCGCAGCATGCAGGTATGCGCTCACGGGCGTCGGTGCGGCCATCGCGGCCGGCAGCCAGAAGTGGAACGGCACGAGCGCGGACTTCGAGATCGCCCCGACGAGGATGAGGAGGATGGCGACGGTGGTCGCGGGGCCGGTCAGACCCTGCTCGACGATCGAGGCGAGCGAGGTGCTCTGCGCCTGCACGGAGATCATGATGACGCCCACGAGCATGACGAGCCCGCCGAAGGTCGTCACCAGGAGCGCCTGGAGCGCGGCACCGCGACTCTCCTTGCGATCGGTGTAGTGCCCGATGAGCAGGTAGGAGAGCACACTCGTGATCTCCCAGAACATGAACATGACGATGATGTCGTCGGCGGTCACGAGGCCGAACATCGTGCCGGCGAAGGCGAACAGGAGCGCGGCGAAGCGACCGAGGCCGGGCTCGGTCGACGAGAAGTAGCGGCCGCAGTAGAGCAATACGAGGGCACCGACGCCGGTGACGACGAGGGACAGCAGCCAGGCGAGCGTGTCCATCCGGAACGAGAGCGCGATGCTCAATTGCGGGATCCACTCGATCGTCTCGACGACCGTGCCGCCGGCCGTGATCGTGCCGGCTTGGAAGAGCGTCCAGACGAATGCCGCCGCGGGCATACACGCGATGACGTAGAAGACCTTCGTCGACAGCACTCGAGTGAGTGTGGGCGTGGCGACGGCGATCGCAGCAAAAACAAGCAGGATTGTCGCCATGCAGGTCTCCCGGGTGGTGGCGGCCTCTGGACTCCCAGGTTAGCAGCCCGTGGGTACCCGTCCGACCCCAGGAACGACGACAGGCCCCCGCCGAAGCGGGGGCCTGTCGTCGACTCGGCAGCGTGTGACAACGTCCGGAGTGGAGATGGGGGGAATTGAACCCCCGTCCACTGCTGTGATTCTGCGCCTTCTACGGGCGTATCCCTTGACACGTTCTACTCGGCCCCGACCATTGACAAGGGCATCTTGGTCGACGGGCCCAGCCGAAGAAAAGTCCCGGATGACGTCGCGGCTCCGTCATCCAGCAAGTCCCCTAGATGACGCCAGGATCCGAGACGGGGACACGCTCGGTCTGACGGACTATCGGGCTCGCTTAAGCAGCGAGGGCGAAGTCAGTGCGCTTAGAGTTGGCACTTGTTGTTTTGCAGAGATCGTTAACGAGATAACCCTGCATCCTCGACCCGCTTCTCGCAGTTTCGCAGGCAATGTCGAAACCGATCATCCCCATGGACTCAGCGCCTCGGAGAACGAGGCGAAGAGGGTCGTTGTCACACGCTGTCGAGTTGTCAATCCACCGCGAACGGTGGACGAGCACCTTGCGGTGCAGCTTTCAAGTGTACCGCGCCCGAGTGGCGCCTGTCACCTATTCGCCGAGCCGGTTCCTGGTGGCCATCGCACGCGCGGCCTCACGGGTGTCCTGCTTCTCTCGCAGGGCATGCCGCTTGTCGTATTCCTTCTTACCCTTCGCCACGGCGATCTCCACCTTGGCCTTGCCGTCCTTGAAGTAGATCTTCAACGGCACGAGGGTGAAGCCACCGGGGGCGATCTTGTGGGCGATCTTGTCGATCTGCTCGCGGTGCAGCAGCAGCTTGCGCTTGCGCCGTGGCGGGTGGTTCGTCCACGTGCCCTGACCGTACTCGGGGATGTGCACCGCGTCGAGCCACGCCTCACGGCGGTCGATGAAGGCGTACCCGTCGACGAGCGACGCCCGCCCGGCTCGCAGCGACTTCACCTCGGTACCCGTCAAGACCATGCCGGCCTCGTAGGTGTCCTCGATCGTGTAGTCGTGGCGGGCCTTGCGGTTCGTGGCCACGACGTTCTCGCCCCGTTCCCTCGGCACGGTGTACTCCTGACGTTCTGGTTCGGATCCATCGGAACGGACCGGCCGCGATCGCGGCAGCCTGTCAGTCTAACGCAGAGCGAGCGGTGCGGTGGCCGCACCGCCTCCCCGCTAGACCTTGAGGTACCGCGAGATCGCGAAGTTGGCCGAGATCGCCGCCAACAGTACGCCGACGAGCAGCAGGATCGGGAGGACCACGAAGGCGTCACCGAGATCGACGAAGTTGACGTACCGCATGCGGTCCGCCAGGTATCCCTGGACGAACACCTGGACGATGGTGATCACCGCCCCGGCCGCGAGGATGGAGCCGATGAGCGCGGCGAACACACCCTCGAGGATGAACGGTGTCTGGATGAACCGGTTCGATGCACCGACCAGTCGCATGATGCCGAGTTCCCGGCGTCTCGAGTACGCAGACAGTCGGATGGTCGTCGCGATCAGCAGGGCTGCAGCGACCAGCATGAGTGCCGCGATCCCGATCGCCGTGTAACTGGCGATGTTCAGGACCGAGAAGATCTGGTCGAGGTACTGGCGTTGATCCGTCACCTGCTCCACGCCCGCGACGCCGGAGAACGCCTCGACGAGCACATCGGACTGCGAGGCGTCCTTCATGTTCACCCAGAAAGTCTCGGGCAGCTGGTCCGCCGTGACGAACTGTGCGATGTCGTTGCCCTTGAACTGCTCTTGGAAGTTCGTGAACGCCTGCGCCTGGTCCTCGAAGTAGAACTTGTCCACGAAGGGCGCCAGGGTCGACGACTCGAGGGCACTCTGGACGGCGGCGCGCTGCTCTTCGGTCGCGGCACCGGCGGCGCAGGTGTCGCCCGCACTGTCGGCGGTGCAGAGATAGATCGCGACCTGCGCACGGTCGTACCAGTAGTTCTTCATCTGGCCGATCTGCATCTGCAGCAGAACGGCCGTACCGACGAAGGTGAGCGAGATGAACGTCACGAGCACGACGGAGACGACCATCGAGACGTTGCGACGCAGGCCGTTCCAGACCTCGGACCAGATCAGTGCGAGTCTCACTTGGTCGGCCCCACGTTCTGCTCTCCGTCTTCAGTGCCGCGCGCCGCGGCACGCAGGCCGAGTCGCTCGGCGAGCGACAGGTGTTCGACCTCGATCGGGTCGATCTCGTTGCGTGCCGGGAGCCCGATGGGGCCCGTGGCGTTGCTCAGGCGTTGCGGAGGCGCGACCTCCGGGACCGCAGCCGCCGGTGGCACGGCGGGCTCCGCTTCCGGCGTCGTCGGCTCGGCCTCGGGCGCTTCCGGTGTCGATTCCTCGGCTCGCGTCGCCGAAGTCTCAGGCTCGGCGACGGGTGCTACGGCCGGTTCCTGGATCGGCGTCGAGCCGGACACCCGGGTGACGACCTCGTCGGTGTCGGCCTGCGGTGTGGTCTCGCGCGAGACCGCGGCGGGCGCGGTCGGTGCGGCTGGAGCGGTCGGCGTGGCCGCGGTGGCTGCGACCGCGGCTGCGGCCACGGCACTCGTCGTGGGCTCGGAGCTGGCAGCGACGGACGAGGTCGTGGTCGTCACCGGAACCGAGGAGGTCTCGACGACGGGTGCGACCGGAGTCGAGGCCGTTGCGGGAGCTGACTGTGCCGCCGGAGCGGCAGCCTTGGAGGATCCTCTGACGAGACCCGGGATGGCCGCGGTCGTGCCGTATCCACCGTGGCGTTCGTCACGGACGATCTGACCGTCCTGCAGCTCGATCACCCGGCGCTGCATCTGGTCGACGAAGCCGGCCTCGTGCGTGGCCATGACGACCGTCGTCCCACCCGCGTTGATGCGCTCCAGCAACTGCATGATACCGGCGCTGGTGGCGGGGTCGAGGTTACCGGTCGGTTCGTCGGCGAGCAGGATCTGCGGCTTGTTGACGATGGCGCGGGCGATGGCGACGCGCTGCTGCTCACCACCGGACAGCTCGTGCGGCAGGCGCTGCGCCTTGCCGTCGAGTCCGACCATCTTGAGGACGTCGGGGACGGCCTCCTGGACGAAGCCGCGCGACTTGCCGATCACCTGGAGGGTGAAGGCGACGTTCTGGTAGACCGTCTTGCTCGGCAGTAGACGGAAGTCCTGGAACACGACCCCGAGGCTGCGCCGGAAGTACGGCACCTTGCGGTTCGAGATGGAACCGAGGTCGTGGCCGAGCACATGGATCTTGCCCTTGCTCGGCTTGTCCTCCTTGAGCATCAGGCGGAGGCAGCTCGACTTCCCCGACCCCGAGGCGCCGACGAGGAAGATGAACTCTCCCCGGAGGATCTCGAAATCGACGTCGTTGAGCGCGGGACGCGAGGTTCCCGGATACTTCTTGGAGATGTGATCAAACCGAATCATGGCTCCTTGAGCTTAAGGAGCGACCTGCCGATTACGGGCAGGACACGCCCGCGATCCGTACCCTGTACGAGGGCTGGGCGAAGACTATGCCGCCCCGCGCTACTCCGCCTTCGACATCGACCGCCAGCGGATGCCCGCGGCGATGAACCCGTCGAGATCGCCGTCGAACACCGCTGCGGGGTTCCCCTGCTCGTGCTCCGTCCGCAGGTCCTTGACCATCTGGTACGGCGCGAGCACGTAGGAGCGCATCTGGTCGCCCCAGCTCGCCGTGATGGTGCCGGCCAGCTCCTTCTTCGTCGCGGCCTCCTGCTCCTTCTGGATGAGGAGGAGTCGCGACTGGAGCACGCGCATGGCTGCGGCACGGTTCTGGATCTGGCTCTTCTCGTTCTGCATCGAGACGACCGTGCCGGTCGGCAGGTGGGTGATGCGCACGGCGGAGTCGGTGGTGTTGACCGACTGTCCACCGGGGCCGCTGGACCGGAAGACGTCGACACGGATGTCCGACTCGGGGATCTCGACGATCTCCGTCTCCTCCATGAGCGGGATGACCTCGACGGCGGCGAAGCTCGTCTGACGCTTGCCGGCGGCACCGAAGGGGCTCATGCGCACCAGGCGGTGCGTGCCCGCCTCGACGCTCAAGGTGCCGAAGGCGTACGGCGCGTCGACCTCGAAGGTCGCCGACTTGATGCCGGCCTCCTCCGCGTAGCTCGTGTCCATGACGGTGACCGGGTACTTGTGCTGCTCAGCCCACCGCAGGTACATGCGGAACAGCATGTCGGCGAAGTCGGCGGCGTCCACACCACCGGCGCCGGCGCGGATGGTGACGACGGCGGGGCGCGGGTCGTACTCGCCGCTCAGCAGCGTCTGCACCTCGAGTTCGCCGAGCACCTTCTGCAGGCTGACGAGCTCCTGGCGGGCCTCTTCGGCCGACTCCTCGTCCTGGGCGTCGGTCGCGAGTTCGATGAGCACCTCGAGGTCGTCGAGCCGGTTCGCGATGCTGGTGATGCGGGCGAGTTCGGACTGACGGTGGCTGAGGGCGCTCGTCACCTTCTGCGCGTTCGTCGTGTCGTCCCAGAGATCCTGGGCACCCGCCTGCTCGCTCAGCGTCGCGATCTCGGCTTCGAGACGGTCGACGTCGACGACGGTGCGGATGTCGTCGAAGGTCGAGCGGAGGGTACTGATCTGTGTGGAGAGGTCCAAGTCAAACATTTGGCTTCAGCCTACCGCGCAGGGCCGCGGGCGTACGATCGAGGGGATGACTTCCGACGAACGCCCGTTCCAGCTGCGCTCCGTGGCCGTCTCGGTCTTCCTCCCCACACTGTTGTTCTCGATCGGTGAAGGCGCCATC
Organism: Plantibacter sp. MCCC 1A11337; assembly: GCF_013349365.1. Classification (NCBI taxonomy): domain Bacteria; kingdom Bacillati; phylum Actinomycetota; class Actinomycetes; order Micrococcales; family Microbacteriaceae; genus Plantibacter; species Plantibacter sp. MCCC 1A11337. The sequence goes on from NZ_JABJWX010000001.1 coordinate 725,667, forward strand.
ATCCCGATCATCCCGGCCGTCGCCGGGAACCTGGGGGCGACGCTCGCCGTCGCCGGCGTCATCTCCTCGCTCATCATGCTCGGCGAACTCGTCGGCGACGTCCCCTCCGGCTGGATCGTCAGTCGGATCGGCGAACGCTTCGCGATGATGTGGGCGGCGCTGCTCGCGGTCGTCGGTGTCGCGACGGCGGCCATCTCCCCCAATCCGCTCGTCCTCGCCGTGGGCATCTTCTGCATCGGGCTCGCGACCGCCGTGTTCGGTCTGGCACGGCATGCGTTCATGACGACGTACGTGCCGATGCGGTACCGGGCGAGGACGCTCTCCTCCCTCGGCGGTGTCTTCCGCGCCGGCACGTTCATCGGCCCGTTCCTGGCCGCAGGCGTCATCCACCTCACCGGGACGTCTCAGGCGGCGTTCTGGGTGATGGTGATCTGCTGCGCCGGCTCCGCGATCACCCTGCTCGTCCTCCCCGACCCTGCGGAGATGTTCGGGCGACCGCCGTCGACACGCACCGCCGACGGCGAGGAGCGGACCGAGGGTGAGGAGCTCGCGTCCGAGGAGTCGAGCGGTCTCATCGCGTCGATCCGAGCCCATGGCGCGGTGCTCACCAGGATGGGGACGACCGCTGCACTCGTCGGCGCTCTGCGCTCGTGCCGGGCGGTGCTGCTCCCGCTGTGGGCCGTCAGCATCGGCGTTTCGGAGACGGACACGGCGCTCATCATCGGCGTCGTCGGCGCGGTGGAGTTCGCTCTCTTCTACGCCAGCGGTCAGGTGATGGACCGCTGGGGGCGGATCTGGACCGCCGTCCCCTCGATGATCGGGCTGGGCTCCGGGTTCATCGTCCTGGCCTTCACCCACGACCTCGATGGGGCGCGTGTCTGGTTCATCGCCGTCGCCCTCGTGCTGGCGCTGTCCAACGGGCTCGGCAGCGGCATCCTCATGACCCTCGGCTCGGACCTCGCGCCGCCGGACCGTCCCGCGCCGTTCCTCGGCGCCTATCGCTTCCTGGGCGACGCGGGCACCGCCGCGGCTCCCCTGGCGATGTCCGGGATCACCGCGGCTGCGTCGATCTCCCTCGCCGCCGGCACCATCGGCGGTGTCGGGCTCATCGGCGCGTTCCTCCTCTTCCGGTTCATCCCCCGCTACATCGATCGCGGCACGCGCCCGTTCCCCTGATCGACGGCAGGTCCGTCCGCCGTCACCAGAAGACACTGCGAGCACTCGCGGTCGCCTCGATCCGGAGGCCCTGCGGGACGAACAGCGTCAGCATCGGCGGCCGCCAGTCCGACGCCAGCGAGACCTCCGCGCTCCGGCCGTCCGGGGTCCGCGCCGCGACGATCTCGACGCCGGTGAGCGCACCCGCCCCGCCGGTGATGAGGTCGTCGCGTGCACTCGAACGGACCGAGTCGTCATCGAGGACGGGTCGGAAGGTCCCGTCGGGCTGGATCGTGACGTCGTCGATGGAGAAGGACTCCGCAGCGGTCGCGGCCAGGCGGTCGGCGAGGTCGAGGAGCCGCTTGTGCTCCACGTACAGGGACGTGGCGGCGCTCCCGACGAGGACCACGGCGAGCGCCACCACGGCGAATCCGATGGTCAGGAGCATGGTGGACCCGTCCTCCTCGCCGACGTCCGGACATCGGCCTCCGCCCGGCACCCTCATTCCGCCTCGCCGAACCGGTCATCGAACCGGGAGATCGGTGCCGTGGCGGCGCCGGTCACGGGGACCGCGGCCTGGACGCCGACGATCTCGGGCATCAGCGGCAGGACGACGAGGATGTCGACGGTGACCGTGACGGCACCGCCGCGCTGCCCGCACGGGAGACCGGCTGGTGCACAGTCGAGGGTGACGGACGACTGGGACCGGTCGAGCCCGAAGTCGCCCAGTGCGAGTGCGAGCGAGTCCTCGACGCGGTCGCGACCCGTGGCGTCGTCGTCGGCCCGCGCGTAGAGTTTCGCCGCCTGCGCCGCAGCCCCGTCAGCCGCGAGTACTGCGGCCTGCACCTCGGCGAGCGCGACGATGAGATAGACGATCGGCACGAGGAGGACCAGACCGACGGTGATGAACTCGAGGGAGGCCGATCCGTCGTCGTCCAGTGGGGTCGGTCGGTGACGCAGCTCATCATTCGAGTGTCTCGAGGACCGCATGACCCTCCACCTCCAGGACGCCGGGCAGTCCGATCAAGCCCACGACCGGAAGCGGTGCGCGGACGGTCACGGTGACGATGCCGACTCCGCGCTGTTCGGCCAGTGTGGTGCTGACATCACCGGTGTAGCCCTCCCCCACGGCGACGGCGATGAGCTGTCGTGCTCGTTCGGCACCATCGAGCAGCTCGGTGTCGGCCAGTGCGCCGAACCGAGCACCCTCCGCCGCCGCGTCGATGAGCGTGTTCCGGACGTGGAGGGCGAGCGCGAGCTGGACCACGGACATCATCAGGACGGTGAGGATCGCTCCGACGAACACGAACTCGGCGACGGCTGATCCGTCCTCGCCGCGCACGAGCCGCCGCTTCCATCCGCCGATCTCAGGCTCAGATGCCGGAGACACGGTCGATGGCCTGTTCGAACACCTGCGTGAGTGCCGGGCCCGCGACACCCCAGATGAGGAGGACGAGCCCGGCCGTCATGAGCGTGATGAGGACCCAGCCGGGGACGTCGCCGCGCTCCTCGGCGAGGAGGGCGCGACTCCGGCGAAGCGTGCGGTCGAGGAAGGAGGGGGAGGACATGTGGAACCTTTCGTCAGAAGCCGGTCCGGAGCACGAACACTCCGGGGAAGACGGCGATGATGATGGACAGGGGCAGGATGAGGAAGACGAGGGGCACGAGCATCGCGACCTCTTTCTTCCCGGCGGATTCGAGGAGACGGCGTTTGGCGATGTCGCGTCCGTCGTGTGCGTGGTCGAGGAGCACGGCTGCGACCGGTGTGCCTCGTTCGAGCGCGCCCAGGATCTGGTCGACGCATCGCGACAGCATCGGCATCGCGAGTCGTGCCTCGAACTGCCGGAGTGCAGTGGCGAACGGGATACCGGTGGAGACGTCCGCCATCACCCGGCGGAACTCCCTGCCGAGCTCCCCGCTGGACCCGATGCGCGCCACGCGGTCCATGGCGTCCGTGATTGCCTCGCCCGCCGCGAGACTCAGACTGAGGAACTCGAGCACCGTCGGCAGCTCCTCCTCGATCCGCGCGAGGCGGCGACTGGCGGCGAGTGCCAGCAGCTGGTCGCGGAGGACGATTCCGGCCACCGCCCCGACCGCGGGGAGCGGTGCTGCGAACGGGAGCGCCAGTCGTCCGTTGCTGAAGGAGAACACGGCGAGCGCCGCGGCGACCGCGAAGCCGCCGAGCCCCCACAGGACTTGCAGTAGTCGGTACCGCTCGAGCGTCGGTCCGCCGGCTTGACCCAATCGACGGATGACGAGTTCCTGATCGGCGCCGACCAGGCCGAGCGACCATCGAAGGGCGCGGAGGACCGGCACCAGCAGGGTCCCGAGGACCGGTAGCGGGTCGGTCGAGCGGCGCGCGGCTTGTGACCGGGCGTCGCTGGAGAGGTCGGCGACGTAGGGGGCGATGCGGTCCGCGAGCCGCGGTCGTCCGAGTGCCGGCAGGAGCATCGCGAGCGCCCAGAGACCGACCCCGAGCACGGCTCCGAGGCTGAGCGCCCACGCTCCGTCGGCACTCACCGGAACCACCGTCGTTCGGGCTGGCGGCGTCCGACGCGGAGCATCGCCTGGTAGGCGAGGGCGGAGACCACAACGCCGGCGATGATCAGGACCGCTCCTTCCCGGGAGTTGTAGGCGGCGGACGCCTCCGGCCGGGACGACAGGAGCAGGAGGATCGCCCAGGGTGCTGCGACGCCCAGCTTCGCGGCGTTCACCCCCCAGGACTGTCGCGCCTCGGCCTCGGCTCGGATGGCCGACTCCTCGCGCAGCCCCGCGGACAGCGCTCGGAGCACCGCCGGCAGTTCCGTGCCTCCGACGTCGCGGGCCATGCGCACCGTCTCGAGGATGCGGTCCGCGACAGGGTCGGCGAGCGCGGTCTTCAGGTCGTCGATGCCGTCGGCGAAGCGGCCGGCAGCCCGGTAGTCGGCACTGAACGCGGCGAACGCCGGGCGGAGCGGTGCGGGTCCGACGGTGTCGAGCGCGGCCACCGCATCCGGGAGCGAGAGCCCTGACCGGATCGCGGACAACAGGTGGTCCACGACATCCGGCCACAGTTCCCGCTGCAGGCGACGTCGAGAGGTGGCGCGGGCTCGGAGCACGATCACCGGGGCGACGAGTCCTGCGACGGCGACGACGGCGCTCAACGGCAGGACCCGGCAGAGCGCCTGGACCACCGCGCCGGAGACGAGACCGGCGAGGACGGAGACCACGATGGCGGCCGCCCAGTACCGACCGGGCAGACCGGCCAGGATCAGGAGTTCGCGGAGCGCAGCGACCGGCCGCCATCGCTCCAGGGTGTCGCGCAGTGGCTCAGGGTCCGGCCACCACCAGGGGGCGACGGTGAGGAGGAGCCCTGCGGCGAGGACCGCTCCGACGACGAGACTCATCGCTCGCCGACGGCGAGGATCGAGGCGAGCGAGATCCCGGCCGCCCGGTACTTCGCGTCGTTCAGCGGGAAGCGACCGGTCGCGCGGAGCTCTCCGTCGCGCTGCTCGAAGAGGGTGGAAGCCTCGATCGTGTGGGACTCCCCGCTCCCGCCGACCGCGATGATCTCCGCCACCCGTCGGCGTCCGGACCGGTCGAGCTCGCAGTGCACGACGAGGTCGACACAGGACGCGACGGCCGGGCGTACGAACCCCGAGTCGATGTTCCGACCCGCGAGCAGTGGCAGCGTGCAGAGTTTGCCGATCGCGTCGCGCGCGGAGTTCGCGTGGATACTGCAGAGCCCGGGCAGTCCGCTGTTGAGGGCGATCAGGAGGTCGAGGCTCTCCGCCTCCCGGACCTCGCCGACGACGATGCGGTCCGGCCGCATCCGGAGCGCTTCCTTGATGAGCCGACGCAGCGTGATCTCTCCCGTGCCCTCGAGACTGGCCTGCCGGCACTGCATCGCGACGACGTCGCGGTTGCCCGGCGCGAGCTCGAAGGTCTCCTCGACGGTGACGATGCGGAGGGCTGGGTCCAGCGCCGCGATGAGGGCGCCGAGCATCGTGGTCTTACCGGCCTGGGTCGCGCCGGACACGAGCAGGTTCGCCCCCGCGGTCATGCTGGCGCGGAGGAACTCGGCGGCCTGGTAGCTGATCGACCCGGCGGCCACGAGCTGACCGAGGTCGCGGATCCGCGCGGAGAACTTGCGGATGTTGATGGACATGTGCCGTCGCGTGACGTCGGGGATGACGACGTGCAGCCGCGAGCCGTCCGGAAGCGAGGCGTCGACGAACGGGTTCGCGAGGTCGACCCGTCGACCGGTGGCGCGCAGCATCCGCTCCACGAGGTCGCGGACGTCACCTTCGCCGAGGACCACGTCCGTGAGCTCCGACATCCCACCACGGGCGACGAACACCTTCGTCGGCTCGTTGATCCAGATCTCCTCGACACCCGGATCGTCCAGCAACGGCTGGATCGCACCGAACCCCGTCACCGCGGCGAGCACCTCGCTCGTCATCCCGTGCTCATCGTCGATCAGCGGCGTCGTGTCGTTCAACGCCCGCTCGTTGTAGCGACGCACCTCCTCGCGAGCGATCCGCCCGGCTCCCCCACGCCGACCCGGCTCCCCGAACTCCTCGCGCACCCGGTCGCGCACGCGCGCCGTGATGATCTCCGCCGCTGTCCCCATGCGGCCATCCTGACGAACACCGGCCACACCCCGCAGAAGTTATCCACAGCACCACCTGCTCGACCCGTGACTGAGTGGTCACTAGGCTCGGGAACCGTGCCGACCACCTTCCGCATCGACGGCTCCCGCATCCACGACATCGCCTCGTTCTACGCGGTGATGAACGAGCTCGTGATGCAGGACGAGGACTGGGATCTCGGCCCGAGCCTCGACGCCCTCGACGACGTCCTCTATGGCGGAATCGGTGCGCTCCGCGATCTCGAGGACGTGCACTTCGTCTGGACTGACCACGACGCGAGTCGCACCGCCCTCGGCGTCACGGCCACCCGCGCGTGGCTGCAGGAGAAGCTCGAGCGGGGCGCGCCGTTCGACACGGCGCGGATCACCACGCAGCTCGACGACCTCGACGCCGGCCGCGGCAAGACCTACTTCGACCTGCTCCTCGAGGTCTTCGCCGGCCACCCGGACATCCGACTCGAACTCGCCTGAACCGGTCGATCCGCCGGCTGTTCCGGTGCCGGTCCCCGATCGCAACCGCTTGCGGCGGTCGACGCGAGCCGGAAGAGTGGGCGCCATGATCAACGGCTACACCGCAGACCAGGTCCGAGCCGCAGAGGCACCACTCCTGAAAGCCGGGGAACCGCTCATGGCGCGAGCCGCCCACGGACTCGCCGAAGAACTGCGGGCGGTCCTCGCCGACCGCGCGGAGGGCCTCGAGGGCGAAGCACCCGACCTCTGGAAGATCCTGCTGCTCGTCGGATCAGGCGACAACGGCGGTGACGCCCTCTTCGCAGCGGCGGAACTCGCCGGCACGACCGGTCCGGACGACATCCCACTCGACCTCGTCGTGGCCAGGACCGGTGACCACGCCCATGAGGCGGGTTACGCCGCCGCCAACGAGGCCGGCGTCCGCTTCCTCATGAACTCCCCCGCCGAGCCGGACGACACCGCCGACGAGGCCAAGGGCGCCGCGCTCGTCGTCGATGCCGTCTTCGGCATCGGCGCAAGCCGGAACCCCACCCTGCGCGGTGCGCCGAAGGCGATCGTCGAGGCGGTCCTACCGGTCGTGCAGAGCGCGGGCGGGCCGACCGTCGTCGCCGTGGACGTCCCGAGCGGCATCGATCCCGACGAGGGAAGCGTCCCCGAGGGTGCCGTCCTGCCGGCGGAGGTCACGGTCACCTTCGGCGCGGTGAAGGCCGGGCTGCTCATCCCACCCGGCTCGGCCTACGCCGGCGACGTCCGCCTCATCGACATCGGCCTCGGACCGCAGCTGGCCGACGTCACGCCGTTCACGACGCTGGACCAGGCGGACGCCTGACCGGCTGCCCAGCCCGGCACCTCGCCTGGGCGGTCGGCATCACCGACCGTCCAGGCGGCGCATGACGCTCAGGAGCCGACGGCGGCAGTCGATCGCCCGGATGCGACACCCGCGAGCGCATGGCCCGCGAGCGACCCGAGGGTGCGGAGCCCGTCGCGCGACAGCACCGACTCGAGGTGCCCCTGGACCGACGCGAACCCGCGACCGCGCATCGCGAACACGTCGCCCGACGCCGCATCGGCGGCGATCTCGACCCCACCGACCGGAGCCTCACCCGCCAGCCGTGCGGTAAAGGTGTTGTAGAACCCGATCAACGACTGCTCGCCGAAGAGGTCCAGGTCGAGCTGCAGCCCCTGACGGGGCGCGTCGAGGCGTTCGATCGGCAGCCCGAGCTGGATCGCCAGCACCTGATGGCTCAGGCAGACGGCGAGCAGTGGCGCTCCGGCGGCGAGGCGCGCCGACACGATCTCGTGCATCCGGCGGACCCGCGGGTCGGCGAGGTCGAGCGGGTCGCCCGGACCCGGGCCGGCGACGAGGAGGTCGACGTCCACGAGTGCGTCGGTCACCGCCGACCAGTGCTCCACGCTGACGGTCATCCCGAAGTGGCGCAGCTGGTGGGCGAGCATCGCGGTGAACTCGTCCTCGGCGTCGACGATGACCGCGGTACGGCCCGACAGTGAACCGACGGGCGCCGGGTGCTGCGGCTGCAACCAGAAGGACGCCAACCGCTCGTTCCGCGCTCGGAGCGCGTCCTGTACGCCCGGCTCCGCCGCGAGGTCGACGGTCGGGCCGAGCTCGGCGGGCGCCATGACGCCCAGAGCGGTCAACACGCCGGCCGCCTTCGCCGCCGTCTCGGCCACCTCCGACTCGGGATCCGAATGACGGACGAGCGTCGCACCGGCGGGCACGCGGACGAGGCCGGCGTCGTCGACGTAGGCGGTGCGGATGAGGATCGGTGCGTCGAGTTCGTAGTCGCCGTCGCCCACCGGGGTGAACAGCGCGAGCACGCCGGAGTAGTAGCCGCGCGCGTTCCGCTCGTGGCGGGCGATGACCGAGCACGCGTTCTGCATGGGCGAGCCGGTGACCGTCGGTGCGAACATCGTCAACCGCAGGACCTCGCGGACGTCGAGCTCGCTCGTCCCGGCGAGCAGGTACTCGGTGTGGGTGAGGCGCGACATCTGCTTGACGCAGGGGCCGAGGATGCGTCCACCGGAGGCGCACACCCGGCTCATCATCTTCATCTCCTCGTCGACGACCATGAAGAGTTCCTCGGTCTCCTTGACGTCGCCGAGGAACGCGCGGAAGTCGTCGCCCGTCGCGCCGGAGCGCGGGTGGCGGAAGGTGCCGCTGATGGGGTTCATGGTGACGGTGCGTTCACCGGTCGAAGCATCGCGGGCGACCGCGACGTGGCGCTCGGGCGTCGCACCGGCCATCGAGACGCCGGGGGTGTGCACGGCGAACGTCCAGTAGGCGCCGGTCTCCCCCGACAGGAGTGCCCGCAACCAGGCGAGGACCGCGCGCTCGGCCGGCACCTCGGTCGTCGCGGTGAACTCGCGCCGGATGACGAAGTTGGCGCCCTCGCCGCGTCCGATCTCGTCCTCGATGACGCGGCGCACGATCGACGCGTAGTCCTCGTCGGAGACGTCGAACCCGCCGTCGACCAGCGGGACCGCGTCGGCGGGGAGTCGCTCGAGCATGTCGTCGAGCGTCACCGTCTCACGCTCGCTCACCACGAGGCAGCGCAGCGGGGCGCCGTCGTCCATCGCCGCGAAACCGCGCTCGCGTACCTGGCGATAGGGCACGAGCGTGAGGACCTCGGGCTGGTGGTCGTCGCCGGTGGCTCCGAGCGGGATGTCGGCGAGCGACTCGACGTCGACGACCTCACCCGTGTAGAGGTCGACGGTGTCGCTGCCGTGTCGGCGGAGCACCGCGAACGGGAAATCGGGGCCGGCGTGCAGCACGCGGTGGAGCAGGGTGGTCATGGTGGTGTCCTCAGGCTGGGACCGATCCGACAGGGCCTCCGAACGAGAACGACCGCCCTGTCAGGCGGTCGAGTCGTCGTGTGTGCACGTGAGCGGTCCGCCTAGGAGGCGGGCCACCAGCTCGTTGCACACGTCGTTCGCATGGAGCCGAGCATACACGGGCCGACCCGGGCTCCGCTGTCCGTGCCTCCTCCCCGAAGCTCAGGACGTTCCCGACCTCGCTCCCGTAGACTGAGCGGGCCGCGGGAGTGGTGGAATTGGCAGACACGCAGGATTTAGGTTCCTGTGCTTTCGAGCGTGAGGGTTCAAGTCCCTTCTCCCGCACGCGACATCGTCGTACGCCGTTCCATCCCTCCCCCGACAGCAGGAGCTCCGCATGGTCCACACCGCCCTCATCCCCTGGCTCGACCCGGAGGGCATCATCACCGCCGTCGGTCCCTGGGCCCTCGTCGTGGTCTGCGCGATCGTGTTCGCCGAAACCGGCCTCCTCGTCGGATTCCTGCTCCCCGGCGACACCCTGCTGGTCATCACCGGTCTCCTCGCGTTCGGCTCCGCCCGCGTCATTGAGATCGACATCTGGTGGGTCTGCCTCGCGATCGGGTTCTCGGCGTTCCTCGGCGGCGAGGTCGGGTACCTCATCGGGCACAAACTCGGGCCGAAGGTGTTCGAACGCAAGGAGTCCGGTCTCTTCAGCATCAAGAACGTCGAGCGGACGAACGCCTTCTTCGAGCGCTTCGGCGCCCTCGCGGTCATCCTGGCGCGCTTCGTCCCGATCGTCCGGACCTTCGCCCCGGTCGCTGCCGGCATCGGCCACATGAACTACAAGAAGTACTCGCTCTACAACCTCATCGGCGCGCTCATCTGGGGCGCAGGACTCACCTTCTTCGGCTACCTGCTCGGATACATCCCTCCGGTCGCCACCTTCGTGCAGAACTACATCGACGTCATCCTCATCGGAGCTGTCGTCCTCACCCTCATCCCGACCACCTGGCACTACATCCAGTCGAGCCGGAAGGCGAAGGCGCTGCAGGGCACCATCACCGAGGAGGAGCGTCGGGCCGCGGCTTCGAAGCTCGCCGACCAGGACGTCTTCAAGCGCGACCGCGGGAACGAAACGGTCTGATCGCCGGTGGCGCCGCTCGCGCGAGCGGTCGCCACAATCGGGCCCGCCCCGCGCGTCAGCGGTGGTGCGACTCCTCGTGGGAGGCGTGTTCCTCGGGCTCCAGCTGGAAGGTCGAGTGCTCGACGTCGAAGTGGTCGTGGAGGCACGAACCGAGACGGTCGAGCAGCTCCCCCGTGCCACCGTCGGCGAACACCTCCTGCCGGGCGACGACGTGGGCCGAGAAGACCGGCTGGCCGGACGTGATCTGCCAGACGTGGACGTCGTGGACGGCGACGACCCCGTCGGTGCCGAGCAGGTGGTCCCGGATCTCCTGCACGTCCGTGTCGGACGGCGCGGACTCGCTGAGGACGTGGACGACGTCGCGGAGCAACGACCACGCCCGCGGCACGATCATCGCGGCGATCGCGAGCGAAGCGATCGCGTCGGCCTGAGCGAAGCCCGTCAGCATGATGACGACCGCGGCGATGATCACGGCGATCGAACCGAGGAGGTCGCCGAGGACCTCGAGGTACGCGCCGCGCATGTTGATCGACGTGTCACGGCCGCCGCGCAGCACCTGGAGGGCGACGAGGTTCGCGACGAGACCGATGACGGCGACGATCAACATCGGAAGGCTCTTGACCTCCGCGTCCACCGAGTCGACGAGGCGGGACACCCCCTCGATGAGGACCGACACCGCGACGGCGATCAGGATGAGCGCGTTGATGAGCGCGCCGAACACCTCCGCGCGCTGATACCCGAAGGTCTGGCGATCGGTGGCCGGGCGCGCGGCCACGATCGTGGCGACGAGCGCGATGACCAGCCCGGTGAGGTCGGACAGCATGTGCCCGGCGTCGGCGAGGAGGGACAGCGAACCGCTCACCCAGGCACCGAAGAGTTCGACCACGAGGACGGTCGCGATGATGGCGATCGCCACCGCGAGTCTCCTGCGGTTGGCGGTGCCGGCGTGTGCGTGATCGTGACCCATGATGCATCAACCGTAGGAGCTTCCCAGCGCCCGCGGAAGGGTTCATGCCGAGATAGGAATGGTCCTGAGTATCATGCTCAGCTGGCGGTCGACGCGGGCCCCTCGGGCACGAGCCGGTGCAGCACCGGGACGAGTGCCCGGAAGGCGAGCGCGCGGTGGCTCAGCTCGTTCTTCTCAGCCGGTGACAGTTCCGCGGCCGTCCGTCGCTCACCATCCGGGATGAACGCCGGGTCGTAGCCGAAGCCGTTCGTCCCGCTCGGCTCCGTCGCGAGGGCTCCACGCCACGTGCCGACGGCGACGTGCTCGAACGGGGCCATTCCGTCGATCCCCGGCGGCACCACGAGGGCGAGGTGGCAGGCGAACCAGGCGGCACGATGCTCCTCGTGCACGTCCCGCAGCTGATCGAGGAGGAGGGCGAGGTTCGCGGTCGAGTCGTGCTGCGAGCCGGCCCAGCGCGCCGAGAAGATACCCGGCGATCCACCCAGGATCTCGACGCCGATGCCGGAATCGTCGGCGAGGGCGATGGAGCCGGTGTGGGCGGCGGCGACCCGCGCCTTGATCAACGCGTTCTCGCTGAAGGTCGTGCCGTCCTCGACAGGCTCCGGACCGTCGTAGGCGAGGACCGTGATCCCGGGGACGTCGCGGCTGACGAGCCGCTGGAACTCCTCGACCTTGTGCTGGTTGTGCGTCGCGAGGACGATCTCGACGCCCATCAGCGTCCGAGGGCCTCGAACTGGATGGCCTTGAGCGACGCCGCGCCACCGACGGCGAGGTCGAGCAGGGAGTCGAGCTCGCGACGGTCGAACGGCGCACCCTCGGCCGTCCCCTGCACCTCGACGAACGATCCGCCGCCGGTGACGACGACGTTCATGTCGGTCTCGGCGCGCACGTCCTCGACGTAGGCGAGGTCGAGCATGGGCACACCGTCGATGATCCCGACCGAGACGGCCGAGACGCTGTCGGTGAGGGGCGAAGCCTTCTGCGAGATGAACTTCTTGCCGCGCGCCCACTCGATCGCATCGGCGAGGGCGACGTAGGCGCCGGTGATCGCCGCCGTACGGGTGCCACCGTCCGCCTGCAGGACGTCGCAGTCGATGACGATCGTGTTCTCGCCGAGGGCCTTGGTGTCGATCACGGCGCGGAGGCTCCGACCGATGAGTCGCGAGATCTCGTGGGTACGACCGCCGATCTTGCCCTTGACCGCTTCACGGTCCATGCGCTCGTTGGTCGAACGGGGCAGCATCGCGTACTCCGCTGTGACCCAGCCGCGACCCTTGCCGTTGAGCCAACGCGGCACGCCGTTGGTGAACGAGGCCGTGCAGAGGACCTTCGTCCGGCCGAAGCTGATGAGTGCCGACCCTTCGGCCTGCTCGCTCCAGCCGCGCTCGATCGTGATGGGACGCAGCTGGTCGTTGGTGCGGCCGTCGGCGCGCGCGATGTCACTCATGGATGTGCTCCTCGAACTGGTGGGATGGAAGGTCGATCACGCCGGTCTGGACGAGCGAGACGGTGGAGATCTCCCGACCCATCAGACGGTTGGCGAGGGCGATGAAGTCGTCGGCGCTGCTCCCGGTCGCCTCGTACCGGTGGGTGGCGGGTTCGCTGCTGTCGCGCAACAGGTCGCGGGTGACGAGTACGCGGTAGACGTCGTTCGCGGTCTCGGTGTCGCTCGAGACGAGCGACACCTGCGGACCCATCACGTAGCTGATCGCGCCCTTGAGGAAGGGGTAGTGGGTGCACCCGAGGACGACGGTGTCGACGCCGGCGTGCCGGAGCGGGGCCAGGTACTCCTCCGCCGCCTCGAGGAGGTCGGGGCCGGTCGTGACGCCGGCCTCCACGAACTCGACGAACCGGGGGCAGGCCTGGCCGAACACCGTCAGCTCGGGATTGACCTCGAACAGGTCCTGATACGCCCGCGAGTTGATCGTCCCCTCGGTCCCGATGACGCCGATGCGCCCGTTCCTCGTGCTCCGGACCGCGGTCCGCACAGCGGGCTGGATCACCTCGACCACGGGGACCGAATAGCGTTCTCGGGCATCGCGGAGCATGGCCGCCGATGCGGTGTTGCAGGCGATCACCAGCATCTTCACGCCCTGGTCGACGAGCGAGTCGAGGACCTCGAGCGAGTAGCGCCGCACGTCGGCGATGGGCTTCGGACCGTAGGGCGAGTGAGCCGTGTCGCCGATGTAGATCACGGACTCGGCGGGGAGCTGATCGCTGACCGCTCGCGCCACCGTGAGTCCGCCGACGCCGGAGTCGAAGATGCCGATGGGTGCGTCGTTCACGATGACCCAGCCTACCGCCCCTGCCGATGGACGTCGCTGACCGACCGATCACCACGTTCCGAGCACGCTCGCGGCTAGGCTGAACAGGTGCACGAGTCCTCAGCTCTCCTCACCGACCGATACGAACTCACGATGCTGGATGCCGCCCTTCACCGCGGCACCGCGGATCGGGAGTGCCTGTTCGAGCTCTTCGCCAGACGCCTCTCCGGCGGCCGCCGCTACGGCGTCGTGGCCGGCACGGGCCGCTTCCTCGAACTGCTCAAGCACTTCCGCTTCGGTGAATCGGAACTCGAGTGGCTGCGCGAGGAGCGCGTCGTCAGCACGACGGCGCTCGACTGGCTCGCCGACTACCGCTTCTCGGGATCGATCTGGGGCTACCGCGAGGGCGAGGTCTTCTTCCCCGGTTCGCCGATCCTGGTCGTGGAGGGCACGTTCGCCGAGGCCGTCATCCTCGAGACGCTGGCGCTCAGCGTGTTCAACTACGACAGCGCCGTCGCCACGGCTGCCGCCCGCATGACCTCTGCGGCTGGCAGCCGTCCCCTGGCCGAGATGGGCTCCCGTCGGACGGGCGAACGGTCGGCCATCGCCGCAGCCCGGGCGGCGTACATCGCCGGCTTCAGCGCCACCTCGAACCTCGAGGCCGGACGCAGCTGGGGCATCCCGACGATGGGGACGGCCGCGCACTCCTTCACCCTCCTGCACGACTCCGAGGAGGACGCCTTCCGAGCCCAGATCGACACGATGGGTGCCGGGACCACGCTGCTCGTCGACACCTACGACATCGAGGAGGCCGTGCGACTGGGCGTGCGCCTCGCGGGCCCGGAGCTCGGAGCCGTGCGCATCGACTCCGGCGATCTGCCGATCGTCGTCGACCAGGTCCGCCGCCTCCTCGACGAGCTCGGCGCCACGTCGACCCGCATCACGGTCACCAACGACCTCGACGAGCACGCCGTCGCCGCCCTGGCCGCATCCCCGGTCGACTCCTACGGCGTCGGCACCTCCGTCGTCACCGGCTCCGGCTCCCCCGCCATGGGCATGGTCTACAAGCTCGTGGCGCACCGCGACGACCAGGGCGACTGGATCAGCGTCGCGAAGAAGTCGGCCGAGAAGGCGACCGTCGGCGGCCGCAAGACCGCTGCGCGCGCCTACGACCGGCACGGGGTCGCCCGCGAGGAGCGCATCTACCTCGGCGACGGTCCGGCCGGCGAACACGAGGGTGCGGCCGACGCCGCCTCGGAACGCCCCTTGATGGTCCAGCTCGTCGAAGGCGGACTCGTGGACGAGCCGTACCTCGGTGCTGCAGGCACGCGTCAGGCCAGGGAACACCGGGCACAGGCGGTGGCGGAACTGCCACCCCGGGCCGTCAGCCTCACCCGCGGCGACCCCGTGCTCCCGACCGTCTACCTCGAAGGCTGACCGAGGCGACGCGTCTCAGCGTCGGCCGCGGTGCGCTCCAGCGTCAGTCGCGGAGGAGCTTCTCGTAGATCTCCTTGCAGGCCGGGCAGATCGGGAACTTCTCGGGGTCGCGACCCGGCGTCCACTTCTTGCCGCAGAGCGCCTTGACCGGCTTGCCGCTCAACGCCGATTCGAGGATCTTCTCCTTCTTGACGTAGTGCGAGAAGCGCTCGTGATCACCGGGCTCGATGTTCTCGCTCTCGATCAGCTCCTCGAGCTCACGATCCATGATCGCCGTGCTCCCACCGTCGGGAGTGCCACCGGGATCGATCGTGCTCATCTGCTGCTTCGTGCTGTCATGCTGCGCCATGGCTCCATGGTACCGCCGGACGGCACCCGGGTCTCCTGCGGGCCGATCCGGTCGCCGACATCGGGTCAGTGCGAGCTGGCGAAGCCGACGATCTCAGGGCTGCGGCGGTCGAAGACGCGACCGCCGGCGAAGATCCCGATCGCGAGGACCAGGATGCCCGTACCCGCGCCGACCGCGAGTGCCCCGAAGTTCCAGTTCGGCTCACCGGTGAGCCCGAGCACCGCCAGCCAGCCGGCCGGAATCGTGAGCAGCACGGTGCCGAGCAGGCTCAGGAACTGCGCGGACAGACCGCTGCTTCCCGGAACCTGCGGCTGCTGGAACGGGCTGTCGCCGGGAAGCGACGTCGGGTACGGGAACCGTGCGGACACGAAGCTCGCGATACCGGCACCGCTGAACAGCAGGCACGTGCTCACCCCGATCATCGACGGCAGGGCGTCCCAGTCGCCGTAGAACAGGATGCTCAGCGTCGACCCGACCGCGATGAGCGGGATGCCGATGAGGAGCACGGGGAAGAGTCTGCCGATCCGATCCGATCGTCCGCGGACCCCCGAGGCGACGTGCAACCAGACCGCGGTCGAATCGAAGGCGAGGTCGTTGTGCAGGAGCCAGCCGAGGAACCAGCAGACGACCGGGAGCGGGACGAGTGCGAGGACGTTCATCGGGATGCCGGCGACCAGCATGGGCACGAAGAAGATGAAGGGCGCGATCGGGATGATCACGAGGGAGACGAGGTACCGTGGGTCGCGCAGCCAGTAGGTCATGCTCCGAGCGGCGATGGCTCCGGACGGGGAACCGGGGAGCAGGTCGAACCAGCCCAGGCCGGTGCTGTCGCGGCCAGTGCCGAGGCGCTCCGGCGCCACGAGCAGTCGCGCGACGAACGCCTGCCAGGCGAACCAGAGCAGGGCGATGGTCGCCGCGGTGAGCAGCAGCTTGACGATCGCCGGCGCGATTCCACCGAGTGCTGCGTCGCCGGGGAACGACCACACGGCGCCGAGCGGGGTCCAGCTGAGGATGTCCGCGACCCGTCCGAGGACGGCGAATCCGTCGCGCTGCCAGTCCACGGTGGTGAGGGCGATGATCGCCGGGGCCACGGCGATGATGAGCACCAACCCGAGGACACCCATGACCTCCTTGGCGCGGCGCGTCGCGAGGAGGCTCGCGGAGATCGAGGTGGCGATGCGGGCCAGGAGCGCGCAGAGCAGCACGCCGAGGACGGCGGAGACCACGGCGAGCACGGCGGGCAACGGCGACCGCGACCAGGTGACCACCGAGGAGGCCGCGAGGACGGCGAGGACGAGCGACGGGACCGACACGAGCGCCGCCACGAGCAAGCCGGCGGACAGCGTGCGGTTGGGCAGCCCGAAGAGGGAGAACGCCCGAGGATCCAGCTGATCGTCGACACCGAAGACGAGCGGCAGGATGATGAACCCCAGCACGACGGCCGACCCGGCCAGCACGAGCAGGTTGCGGGTGACCTCCGGATCACCACCGCGCAGTGCGACGAGACCGGTGCTCGCGAGCACGACGATCCACACGCCGACCGCGATCGCGAGGACGAGCCCGACCAGTCGCCAGGGGCTGCGGCGGAACGCGTTGAGCGTCAGCTGCAGTTTCAGTCGGAGAAGCTGTGCAACCATTCCATTCCCTCTGCCGACTTGCGGCCCCCGGCGAGCTCGACGAACCGCTCCTCGAGCGTGCCCGTTCCGCGCACCTCGTCGACGGACCCGGCGGCCAGCACCTTGCCCTGCACGATGATGGCCACGTGATCGCACACGCGCTGGATGAAGTCCATGCCGTGGCTCGAGAGCACGACGGTCCCGCCGTTGGCGACGTACCGCTGGAGGATCTCGATGACGTTCGCCGCGGAGACCGGATCGACCGATTCGAACGGCTCGTCGAGGATGAGGACACGCGGCGAATGGATGAGTGCGGCCGCCAACGCGATCTTCTTCGTCATGCCCGCCGAGTAGTCGGAGACGAGACGGCCGAGCGCGTCGTCGAGACCGAAGGCACGAGCCAGATCGGTGGTCCGTGACTTGACGGTCGCGGGGTCGAGCCCCCGCAGGACGCCGGAGTAGTACAAGAGCTGGCTGCCGGTCAGGCGGTCGAAGAGCCGCAGCCGGTCGGGCAGCACGCCGATCGCCCGCTTGGCTTCGGCGGGATCCTGCCAGACGTCGACGCCCTGGACCGTGATGGACCCTGCGTCGGGACGGAGGAGACCCGTGACCATGGACAGGGTGGTCGTCTTGCCGGCGCCGTTCGGCCCGACGATGCCGTAGAACGAGCCACGTCGGACCTCGAGGTCGACGCCGTCCACCGCGACCGTGTCGCCGAACTGCTTGACGAGTCCCGAGATCGACAGGACGACGGGATGGGCGCCATCGCCGTCGGCCTCGCTGCGCTGCGGCGTCGCGGCGGGTGACGAGGTGGCGGCGGACGACGGTGTCGGCGCGGGACGGCCGGCAGGACGCTTCGGTGCTGCAGCCGGAGTGACGGCCTCCTCCCCCGGAGGCGCCACCGATACTGACCCCGACGGTGCCGGCGTCGCCTGCCGGGCCGTGTCGTCCACAGCCTCCTCGGCGATGGATGACGTGGTCGCCGGGGTCTCGGTCTGCGTGGCGTCGGCCCGAGGCTCCTCGACGGCGATCCGGTCGACGACCTCAGGGGAAGGCTGCTCGGAGGGCGTCGACGTCGTCGGCCGTTCGACCGATCCCGGTGCGCTGACCTCGTCGAGCACGCCGGCGGCTGCGGCGGCCGTCTGTTCGGGCTGCTTCGCGACGCTGGTGCGCGCCGGCGTGCGCTTGGCCGGCGTCCGGGCCGTCGTGGACTTCGTCGTCGAGGTGCGGGCGGTGGTCGTCTTGGCGCCGGCGGCCCTGGTCGCCGGCTTCGCGGCGGTGGTGCGCGCGGTCGTCGACCGGGGCGTCTTCGGGGTGGTGCTCGTCTCGGCCGACGCAGTGGCTTCCGGAGCATCGGCAGCTGCAGCAGCCGACTTCGCGGGCGTGCGCTTCGCGGTAGTGGTGCGCGCCGTCGTCGACTTGGTGGCCGTGGTCTTCGCCGTCGAGGTCCGAGCGGTCGTCGAGCGTGCCGTGGTCGTCTTGGGTGCCGGCTTCGTGGCGTCCCCGGGCTCCCCCGAGGTCTCGCTCGCCGACGTGGTGCGGGTGCGGGGCGTGCTCGGCCGCTTCGCCGGGGCCTTCGCCGTTCCGGCAGCCCGAGGCGTCGTCGAGCGGGGTGCGCGCTTCGGTGCCGTCGGCGCCGCAGCGGCCTGATCGTCGGAAGCGGTCGACGGCGCAGGAGCGCCGGTGGCGTCGGCGGTGTTCGGCGTGCCCGGACTCGTCGGCGTGCCGTCGGCAGGCGCCGGCTGCTGAGCGGGATCTGGCGGAGTCGTGGAAGTCACCAAGCAAACCTACCAACAGCGGCGGCCGCAGCGGACAGCGGAGTCTCAGGATGAACGGTTGACACATCTCCCCCAAGCTGTGTAAACGCCGGGTGGTCGATCACAAAACGACAACGGACCCTGGGAACCCCTGACAGACGGAGTTCACCGCGGCTAGCCTGTATTTTGGCATAACGGAGTGTCTTTCAATGCACGTCTTGGTTAATCCTCGGTGAATCGTCCACAGCATCGTGGCACCGCGTGATTCCATACCCACACTGAGGAGAACAACGTGACCACCCAGGTAGTGATCCTTGCCGCGGGGATGGGCAGCCGTCTCGGCCGCTCGCTTCCCAAGCCCCTGACCGAGCTCAGCGACGGCCGCACCATCATGCAGCAGCAGTTCGACAACATCCACCACGCGTTCGGAGCGAGCGCCAAGGTGACGATCGTCGTTGGCTACAAGCTCGAGCACATCATCGAAGCGTTCCCCGACGCCTCCTTCGTCTACAACGAGCAGTACGACCAGACCAACACCTCGAAGAGCCTCATGCGTGCCCTCGCGGCGTCTCAGGCCGGCGGCGTGCTCTGGATGAACGGCGACGTCGTCTTCGACCCCGCCGTCCTCGACCGCGCTGCCGCGATGATCGCCAAAGACCGTTCGTTCGTGACCGTCAACACCTCCAAGGTGTCCGAGGAGGAGGTCAAGTACACGACGAGCGCCGAGGGCTACATCAAGGAGCTCTCGAAGACCGTCGTCGGCGGGCTGGGCGAGGCCGTGGGCATCAACTACATCTCGTCGCAGGACAAGACGATGCTCCACCGCTACCTGACCAAGGTCGGCGACCAGGACTACTTCGAGCGCGGCATCGAGCTCGCCATCGAGCGCGAGGGCATGCTCGTCGAGCCGGTCGACATCTCCGACCTCTACGCGGTCGAGGTCGACTTCGCCGAGGACCTCGAGCGCGCGAACCTCTTCGTCTGAGGTCCCCGTCCACATCGCACACGAACGCCGTCCCGACGCTGAGCGTCGCGGGCGGCGTTCCTGCGTCACCTCGATAAGGTTGGTCACGTGAGTTCTTCAGCTGAGACGCGGCCAAGGATGTCGCGATCGGCGAGGTACCGCCACGCGCTCTGGATCCTGACGGTCCGAGACCTGCGCGTGCGCTACTCGACGAGCGCGCTCGGCTACGTGTGGTCCATCCTCGACCCCCTCGTCATGAGTGGGATCTACTGGTTCGTCTTCACGCAGGTGTTCCGGCGCGACGTCGGCGAGGAACCCTACATCGTGTTCCTCCTCGCGGCACTGCTGCCATGGATGTGGTTCACCGGATCGGTGTCCGACAGCACCCGCGCCTTCCTGCGCGAGGCGAAACTCGTGCGTTCGACGACGATCCCCCGGACCATCTGGGTGAACCGGATCGTGCTGTCGAAGGGCATCGAGTTCCTCGCTGCGCTCCCGGTCCTCGCGGCGTTCGCGATCTTCAGCGGCGCGCAGGTCAACCTCGACATCGTGCTGTTCCCGCTCGCCATCGTCATCCAAGCCGTCCTGACCATCGGGCTCTGCCTGATCGTCGCCCCACTCGTCGTGTTCTTCCGCGATCTCGAGCGCGCCGTCAAGCTCGTCCTGCGGTTCATGTTCTACGCGACGCCGATCATCTACAGCACGACGGCGCTGCCCGACAGGATCGAGCCCTTCGCGGCGTTCAACCCGCTCAGCGGGATCTTCGCGCTGTACCGTTCCGCGTTCTTCCCACAGGAGCTCAACTGGCACCTCGTGGGTGTGTCCGCCGCCATGTCCACGGTCATCCTCGCGGTCGGTCTCCTCGTCTTCAAGCGCTGCGAGCGCTCCGTGCTGAAGGAGATCTGATGCCCACAGGCAACGCAACCGCCGCTCGGCCGGCGATCTCGGTGGCCGACGCAGGGATCCGGTTCCGGCGCAACCGTGGCGGTCGGCGGAGTTTCAAGGACCTCTTCGCCGGACGCGACCGACGCTCGAAGCCGGGTGAGTTCTGGCCCCTGCGCCACGTCTCCTTCGATGTCGCCCCCGGCGAGGCCATCGGCGTCGTCGGACGGAACGGTCAGGGCAAGTCGACGCTGCTCAAGCTCGTCGCGGGCGTCGTCCTGCCCGATGAGGGCACCATCGGCGTGCACGAGGGTGTCGCGCCGCTCATCGAGATCACCGGCGGCTTCGTCAACGACCTGACGGTCCGCGACAACGTGTACCTGACGGCCGGCCTCCACGGCATGTCCCGGCGCGAGATCGACGGACGGTTCGACGACATCATCGCCTTCGCCGAGATCGCCGACTTCGTGGACACCCCGTACAAGCATCTCTCGAGCGGCATGAAGGTCCGCATCGCCTTCGCGGTGATCGCGCAGCTCGAGGAGCCGATCATCCTCGTCGACGAGGTCCTCGCCGTCGGCGACCGCGCGTTCCGCGAGAAGTGCTACCGGCGCATCGAGGAACTCCTCGATGGCGGGCGCACCCTGTTCTTCGTCTCGCACAACGAGAAGGACCTCCGACGCTTCTGCACGAGGGGGCTCTACCTCGACAAGGGGGCGCTCGTGCTCGACGCGCCGATCGACGACGTGCTCGACCGCTACAACGCCGACTACAACAGCTGAGGCCTGCCAGCAAGCGTCAGTCGACCCGCAGTGGGTCGACGTAGACTGGCCGCCCCGCCCACGAGGAGGCCGTCATGACCGGACCGCAGCCGGGACCCGTTCCGGGTCCCGCCCAGTTCCCCACCGCCGCAGCACAGCAGCCCATGCTGCCTGAGCCGGGATGGGTGCGGGCGCTCGACCGACTGCTCTGGGTCCAGCGACCGGTGGTCGTGGCACACATCCGGTCGATCCGGCGGATGTACCCGAACGCGACGGCGGACCAGCTCATCCGTGTCCTGGAGCGCCGGTACCTCACGACGGTGACGACGACGGGAGCCGCTGTGGGCGCGACCGCCGTCGTCCCGGCGATCGGGACGGCGACGACCCTTGCGCTCTCCGGTGTCGAGACGGCGGGGTTCCTCGAGGCGACCGCCCTGTTCGCCCAGTCGGTCACCGAGGTCCACGGCATCGCCCTGGCCGATCCGATGCGATCCCGCGCGCTCGTCATGACCATGATGCTCGGCAAGGCCGGAACCGACCTCCTGCGGAACTTCGGATCCCAGGCGGCCGGGAAGGGCATCCCCCGGCAGGCGTTCTGGGGCCAGACGATCACCCAGGGTCTGCCGTCCATGATCGTGGGCCCCGTCGCCGACCAGTTGCGGGTGCGCTTCGTGAAGCACTTCGCGGCGAGCGGCAGCGCCGGCGTCATCGGCAAAGCACTGCCCTTCGGCGTCGGAGCTGCCGTCGGCGGCATCGGCAATCACATGCTCGGCCGACAGGTCGTCCGTGCCGCTCGCCAGGCGTTCGGACCGGCGCCGTTCGTCGTCCCCCTCGACCTCGAGCCACGGATGCGGGCCGTCTCCGGCCGGTCCGGCCTCGGGAAGGTCCGCGACCAGGTGTTCCGTCGCCGCAAGCACCTGGCCATCGAGGCCGGCGGCGATGCGGCCGGCAGCGAGACGGTCGACCCGGACGGGCCCGAACAGCGTCCCTGACCACCCTCGGCGCGCTCGGGCTCAGCGCCGACCGGGCCGGTCCGGATGCGGCATCCCTCCAGGTCCATCGCGTACCGTCGGAGGGTGAGACTTCCATTCCTGCGCCGTCCCCAGAAGCCCTTCCCGGAAGGCCGCCACTTCGCGGTGACCTGGGGTCTGTCGGACGACTTCGGCGGCATGACGGAGGCGATGCTCCAGCGCTCGCGCGCGTTCATCCGATTGGCCGACACCCCCGTCGACGTCCTCACCTTCGACCACCGCGCGGACTACCCCGAGTTGGAGGCACGGCTGCGCACGCGAGGAGACCTGATCGACGGCCTCCGGGTCGTCAACCTCTGGGACTGGCTGCGCGACAACCCCCTGCCGGGTGGGTCCCTCGACCTGGCCCGCCACGGGTTCACCCCGCTCCCCCTGGAGGACGGCAGCGTGGAACGACGCCGCGGCGACGTGGTCCTCAGCCGCGAGCGACATGACGAGTCCGGTCAGATCCTGCAGGTGGACGTCTACCGGACCGACGGCACCCTGCTCCTGTCCGACCGCCGCGACACGCGCGAGCGGGGTGTCAAGGGCGGCCGGTCCGTGGTCCTCTGCGACGACCAGAGCCGTCCCGTCCGGTCCTGGGGGCGCATCTGGTCCCTGTACCGCGCCTGGTTCGACACGCTCACCGCGGGCGCTCCGGCCTGGATGATCGTCGACAGCAAGACCATCGCCCCGTTCGTCCTGAGCTACCGGAAGCGCAACGTCGTCACCGCGCATGTCGTCCACGCCTCGCACCTCCAGGGTACGGAACGACCACACGGTCGGCTGCGGGAGTCACGGCGAGCGGTGTTCGAGGCGCTCGACGACTTCGACCTCGTCGCCCTCCTCAGCGATCGCCAGCTCGCGGACGTGACGACCATGCTCGGCGAGCACGCCTCGCTCGGGGTCATCCCGAACTCGCGCGAACTCGTCGCACCGGACGTCGCGCGTGCACCTCGGCCTCGCAGCCGCGGCATGTTCCTCGGTTCGCTCACGGCCCGGAAACGGCCGGCGAACGCGATCCGCGCCGTCCTCGCCACCACCCCGGTGGACGGGCCTCCCCCGACGCTCGACGTCTACGGCGGCGGCGAACTGCTCGACGAGTTGCAGACGCTCCTCGCCGCCGAGGACCCGGACCACCGCGTCGTCCTCCACGGTTACGACCGCTCGGCCCGGCAGCAGCTCGGCTCGGGTTCGTTCCTCGTCATGACCTCGACCTCCGAGGGCTTCCCACTCGTGCTCATCGAGGCGATGGCGGCCGGGTGTCTCCCCATCGTCGTCGACGTACCGTACGGGCCGGCCGACATCGTCCGCGACGGTTGGAACGGGTTCCTCGTGCCGTCCGCGGAACCGGCCGTCGTGTCAGCCGCCATCGAACGCCTCCTGTCGCTCCCCGAGGGCGAGGTGGATGCGATGCGTCAGCACGCCAGGGCGACCGCAGAGCAGTACGACGACGAGGCCGTCACCCGTCGGTGGGCTCAGGAGTTGCACGCGGCCGCTCGCCGGAAGAAGCGGAACGCGCTCGTCCCTCGCGTCGGCTGAGCATCCGGGAACGCACCGCAGCGACCCCCGCCTGTACCCCCCGACCGACGCTGCGCGCCAGGCCGTGGGACGGACGCTCGACGAGCTGGAAGAACCCGGCGGCGACCAGCAGGCTCAGTGGGACACCGACGATCCCGACCAGCCACCAACGCTCGTCTCCGAACGAGAAGGCGAGTGTGGCCAGGATCGGGGCGTGCACGAGGTACAGACTGAAGGACACCTTCCCGAGCCAGAGGACCGTCGGCGCCTCGAGGAGCCGACGGGCGAAGGGGCTTCCGATGGCGACGACGATGAGGCCGGCCGCGCCCACACCCGACAGGCCCCAGAGCGCCTGACCGAGCGTCGATGAGGATTCGACGAACGGTCGGGAGAGCCAGCTCGCGACGAGCAGGAGCGCGGACCCGCCCGTGAGCAACGCCCATTGCAGCGGGCGGGACCGATCCGCAGCCCAGGCTCGGAGGTCGTCGAGCCTGACGGCGATCAGCGTACCGATGAAGAACGCCGGCAGGTACACGGCGGCGTCCAGTCCCGCGACCCGTCCGAGCACCATGATCACGGACATCAGTGCGGCGACCGGCCACGCCCAGCGGCGCAGCAACCGAGCGAGGAGGACGGCGATCGGGAGGAGGAGCGTGAAGATCAGCTCCCAGCGCAGCGACCACAGGGTGTTCACCAGCGTGTAGCTCGCCGGCGTCAGGGTGGCCTCTCTCAGGAGGTGCAGCGGGTCGACACTCGTCGCGTTCGCGTTCGCGATCCACTCACCGGTGGTCACCGACGCCGGGTCCCTCGGAATGAGGAGGATGAGGGCTGCGGCGAACAGCAGCGATCCCCACACGGGGAGGTAGAGCCGCACGAATCGGGCGGCGAAGAACCCCGGCCAGCTCGCGCCGCCTCGCAACAGCGGCAGCGCGACGACGAGACCGCTGAGGACGAAGAACACCTGCACGGCCTCGGTGCCGGCGAAGAGCAGCTTGAGTGGCGTCTCGGTCGCGATGTCCCAGGCGGGCTCCGAGATCCGGCCCGTCGCGAAGGGTCGTGCGAGCAACGACACGTGGTAGAGCACCACGACGACGCTGGCGACACCACGGACTCCGTCGAGGGAGGCCAGTCGCCCGGAGGACGGATTCACCTGCCCGACCCTACGCGGTTCTCCTGGGCGCGGACTCAACGGCTCAGGGCGCCTCAGGCGCGTCCTCTGCCGTCGTCATCCTCGTCTTCGTCCTCATCGTCCTCATGCTCGTCGAGCTTCGGCCGGCCATCGGCGTGCGCGAGGGCGAACCGTTCCCATTCCGACATCAGATGCTCGATGGCGCTGTGGAACCTCGCCGTCGTCACTCCGGGCGTCGTGTCGCCGAAGTAGTACTCGACCCAGTGCTGCAGCCGAGCGACCGTCTCGGGATCACCGAGGAGTCGGTCGACGCCGTCGACGATGTCCGCGGCGTCCGACGCATCGAGCCACTCGCACGCCGAGAGGTACCCTCCGGTGTCGATCTCCGCCTCCGGGTTCACGGGACGGGTGATCATGAGCGGCTTCCCGCTCGCGAGGCGGTCGTAGACCATCGCGGAGATGTCGACGATGGCCGCGTCCGCCGCCGCCAGCTGCCAACCGAGGTCGGCACCCGTGTCGACGACGTGCTGGGCCGAGGCGTCCGCACGGTTCGCTTCCTGGAGCGCGGCCATGATCTCGCGGTTCGCGCTCGCGTAGGCCGGATCGACGACACCGCTCCGCGGGTGCGGACGGTACACGACGCGGTGCCGCCCGGTCGCGATGAGTGCTCGGACGAGGGCCACGCCGTGGCTCGCGATCGAGCCGTACGCCGCGGCCGCGCGGTCGCCCTCCCAGGTGGGCGCGTACAGGACGACGGTCCGCTCATCGGGCGTGTAGGGCAGTTCGCCCGAATAGTGGTCGGCCTGGGGGCGGCCGATCATGATCGCGCGCTTGTCGAAGTCGTAGTCCCAGAGCACCCGCTCCAGCCGGTTCCTCGCCGCTTGGCCGGCGATGAGGCTGTAGTCGTAGGCCTTGAACTGGTTGGTCGTCATGTACATCTTGTCGCTCTCGCCGTGGTTGACGAAGACGTGCCAGCGGGAGCCGTAGCGGAACATCTGGAAGTTCTTGGCGTTCTGGTTGACGTACAGCACGACGCGGATGTCCTGTTCGGCGAGCGTGCGCTCGAGGGCGACGACCGTCCGGACGTAGGCCGTCGGGATCGGCGACTCCTCGAACAGCTTCGCCGCCGCCGTCGCACCGCGGCTGAGGATGAGGACGGGCCACCGCTTCGACAGTTCGGCGAGCGGCCGGTACCACTGGCGGATCTGGTACATGTTGACGGCACCGTCCGCGAAGTACACGGCCACCTTGTAGCGCCCCGGCTCGATCACGGGAGCCGCCTGCATCTGCGCCGCGAGGACGGCTCTGGCGCGGCGGTTGGCGAGCAGGTCCTTGGCGAGCGTGATGGCACGACGACCGTCTCTGATCAGTCCCATGTCAGCTCCAGCATCCGTCAAGCGTAACGACGCCAGGTCACGGTCGGATCACGACGGGCGCCGGCCGCTCAGATGACCGGAGGTCGCCCTGCGCGCGTCATCCGCCAGACCGTCCGCCAGCGCAGTGGGCGACGTTCGCCGGGGTCCGTCCGCCAGCCCTCACGCCAGCCGCCGAACCAGGGGCGGAGGGCCTCCGGCTTCCGCCACCACCGGATCACCTGGATCGCGGTCCAGGAGCCCACATACAGCGGAATGAGCGGTGCGGGGAGGTTCCGCCGTGCGAGCCAGACCCGGTTCCGCGCGTTGAGCCGGTAGTAGGCGGTGTGCCTCGTCGGTTCGGTCACCGGGTGGTTCGCTTCGAGGGAGGCCTCGTACCAGGCTCGCCTCCCCTGGTCCCAGACCCGCCAGGCGAGCTCGATGCCCTCATGCGCGTAGAAGAACGGGTCGGCCCACCCACCGACGGCGTCGAACACCGACCGCGGCAGCAGGACGGCCGCTTCGAGGCAGGAGAACACGGCGCTCGAATGCCTGGGGTCCTTGTCGCGCGTTCGCGGCACCCAGCGGGACGGCGTCGCTGCTCCGTCCGCGTCGGCGAGCCGGGGCTGCATGAGGCCGATGGACCGGTCCGCGTCGAGCATCGCGATGGCGTCGCGGAGGAACGTGGTGGACGGGATGGTCGCGTCGTCGTCGAGGAAGAAGACGAACTCCCCCTGCACGGCGTCGGCACCACGGTTGCGTCCGGCGGGGATCCCGAGGTTCTCCGACAGGGCCAGGCCTCGAGCGCCGTCCGGAAGTCCGGTCGGCTGCCAGCCGTTACCGACCACCACCACGTCGAGCTCCACCGCTTGCTGGGCGAGCACGCTCTCCACGGCTGCGGTGAGCTCGACCGGGCGGGTCCCCTGCGTCAGGACCACGACGCCGACGGAGCGCGTGACCGGGATCGGGCCGGACATCACGCGTGGAGCCGTTTCGACGAGACGATCGCGACGAAATGCCCGACGAGCGTCAGGAGCGCGAGCGGTACGAGAATCGCGAGCACCCAGCGCATCGCCTCGACGTCGCCGACGAACAGGCCGACCACGGAAGCGGCGAAGATCACCATGGTGAGTTCGACCGAGTGGAAGAGCCGGTGGAACGGGAGGAACCGCGCCACCGTCCGCGCCGTCGCGAGCAGTCCCCCGCGCGGCGCCGACTCCTCGGTCGAGTAGGTGAGTTTCGGCGCCCCGAAGCCGGCGCGGGCGACCCGCACCATGTCGTTCAGCGCCTTGTTGAGCACGACGAACAGCGCGAGCGCGAATCCGAGGGTGATCCAGACCAGGTCCTCGGGCGCATCCACCGGCCACGCGGCGGCACGGACACCGAGCGCGATCGCGATGAGTGACTCGGTGGAGTAGTGGCCGACGGAGTCCAGGAACGCACCTGCCGGACTCGACGTCCGCCGCCAACGCGCGACCTCGCCGTCGCAGCAGTCGACGAGCATCTGCGTCTGCCCGAGCACGAGTGCGAGGGCCGCACCGCCGAATCCGGGGATGAGGAGCGCGGCGGCCGTCGCCCAACCGGTCAGGATCATCAGACCCGTCACGCCGTTCGCGCTGATGCTCGTGCGCAGCAGCAACCACGTGATGTACGGCGACAGGTCTCGCAGGTAGAGGTCGGCGGTCCAGTGCTCGGCGTTCTTCCGCGCGCGGACCTCCGGCGGTTGCGCCACGGCTCGGAGTTCGGCGATCGTCCGCGGGGGCGTGAGCCGCGGACCGGTTCCGGCCGTGCTGGGATCCGACATCTAGACCGCCTTCGGTGGATTGCGCAGCGCGGAGATGCCCTTCGCGAGCGAGCCGTAACCGAGCACGAACCCCGTGCCCCAGCAGAAGTGGATGCACGGCAGGACGGCGAGCATCCAAAGGCTCGTGCGCATCCCGTCCCGCCCGGTGACCACGATGCTCGCAAGCAGCACGATGGCCGCATAGGCGATGGGGGCCGCGAACCCGATGAGCAGCCACGGCGTCGCTCCCGCTCCCAGCTGGACCAGGCCTCCGAGCCCGAGCAGCGTGCCGAGCACGATGCCGAGCACCAGGACCGGTGGCGCGAAGTAACGGAGCGTGCCGCGGGTGGGGAAACTCCGACTGAGTTCGCCGCGCCAGAGTCCGGTGGAGAAGAACTGTCGCGCCAGGGCGCGCATGCTCGCACGCGGGCGGTAGACGACGCGCAACGCGGGCGTGAACCAGACGAGGCCGCCGGCCTGCTTGATCCGGCGGTTGAGCTCCCAGTCCTGTCCGCGTTTGATGCGCTCGTCGAACATGCCCACCCGCATGAGCATCTCGCGGTCGAAGACGCCGAGGTAGACCGTGTCGGCCGGCCCCTCTCGACCGCCGACGTGGTGGGGTGTGCCACCGAGTCCGACACGCGAGCCGTACGCCCGCGCCACCGCCGTCTCGAAGCTCGTGCGTCCCTGGGCGTCCATGATGCCGCCCACGTTCTGCGCCCCCGTGCGGAGCATGGTCTCGACCGCGAGACGCGCGTAGTCGTCGGGCAGCTCCGAGTGGGCGTCGACCCGGATGACGATCGGATGCGTCGACGCGGCGATCGCCAGGTTGAGCCCGGCCGGGGTCGACCCGACGCGGTTCTCCAGCACGTGGATGCGGGGGTCGGCCGCCTGGAGCTCTCGGACGAGCTCGGTCGTGCCGTCGATGCTCGGCCCGACGGCGATCGTGATCTCCACGTCGCCGGCGTAGTCCTGCGCCAGGAGGCTGTCGACAGCTGCTCTGACGTGTCGGACGTCGTTCAACACCGGCATCACGTAGGAGACTCCGGGCGACGACGGTGCGTCGGCCTGGCCTGTGTCGTTCGACATGGGGGTTCACTCCGTGTTTCGTTCGATCGAGCCTAGCAGCCGGTCGTCGGGGTGGCCCGGACGCGGAGGACGCCCGCACGGAGGCCGTGCGGGCGTCCTCCGGGGCGTGACGCCCCGGGTGTCAGAGCGCGAGCTCGCCGAGCGTGACCTCGGCGGTCTGCGAGTCGTTGCCGCGGGTGAAGGTGAGCTTCGCCGTCGCCCCCGCCGCGAGCGCCCGCACCTGAGCGGTCAGGTCGTTCGCACCGGTGACCGGGACGCCGTTGAACTCGGTGACGATGTCCCCGGACTTCAGACCCGCGGCCTGCGCGGCGCCGTTGTCGGTGACCTTGTCGATGAGCGCGCCCGCGACCGTGCTCTTGGCGTCGCTCGAGGCGTCCTTCACGGTCGCGCCGAGCAGGCCGTGGGTCGCCTTACCCGTCTTGATGATCTCGTCCGAGACGCGCTTGGCGATGTTCGCCGGGATGGCGAAGCCGACACCGATGCTGCCGCTCTGCGACGACGAGTCGGTGCTTCCGGCGCTCGCGATCGCGACGTTGACCCCGATGAGCTTGCCGGTGCCGTCGACGAGCGCGCCACCCGAGTTGCCGGGGTTGATCGCCGCGTCGGTCTGGATGACCGCGATGGAGATCGAGGAGGTCGGCGCGGTCGGGGTGGTCTGCCCCGGCACGTCGAAGTTCCAGGGGCTCTGGTTGTCGCCGTTCGAGTCGCCGGACCCGCCGTCGTCGCTCGATCCGGAGTCCGGAACGGCGGAGGAGGCGACGGTGATGCTCCGGTTGAGGGCGCTGACGATGCCGTCGGTGACGGTTCCCGCCAGTCCGAGCGGCGCACCGATCGCGACGGCCGTCTCGCCGACGTTGAGCTTGTCGGAGTTCGCGAACTCCATCGGGCTGAGACCCGAGGCGTCGTCGAGCTTGATGACGGCGAGGTCGTAGATCGGGTCCGTGCCGACGATCTTGGCGTTGTACAGCTTGCCGTTCGCATCGGTGACCCGGATGGTCGGGTCGGCGACCTGGCCGTCCAGGGTGACCACGTGCGTGTTCGTCAGGACGTAACCGTCCTTGCTGAGGATGATCCCCGAGCCGGTGCCGGCGCTCTGCCCGCCCTGGACCGAGAGGGTCACGACGCTCGGCCCGGCCGTCGCGGCGATGGCCGTGGTCAGGCTGACGTCGGCGTCGTCGTTGATGGTGAACGCCTTCGAGCCAGCCTCGTTGCTCGAGACACTCGACTTCGTCGCGTTCGTGACCCAGAGCGTCGCCCCGGCACCGGACGCTCCTCCGATGAGGGCGCCGACGGCGAGCATCGCGACCATCCCCGCGAGCGGGCGGTTGGTCTTCTTCGTCCGCGCTGCCGGTGGCGTCGGGACGCCAGGGTGCTGCCCGGTCGGCTGCTGGGCGTACGGGGACGCACCGTAGGGACCGTGCTGCTGACCAGGCTGCGGCTGGGCCGCTGGCTGCTGACCGGTGGGCTGCTGGTAGGCGGCGTACGGGTTCGGCTGCTGCTGACGGGAGAAGGCTGCGGACGGGTGCTGCGGCGCCTGCTGGTACGGCGAGCCCTGCTGGGCCGCGCCGTACGGCTGCTGCGTCGGCTGACCGGCGGGCGGTGCGACCGGTGGCATCGCGGTCGGGGGCGGGAAGTACGCTCCTGAGGTCGACGGCCGTGCCTCGCCCGCGGGAGGCACGGTGCCGCCCGCCTGCTCAGCGGGTGCGGACTGCGGCGCGGTCTCACCGTTCGGGGTGGACTGGGGGTGTTCGGCGGGCTGCTGTCCGTCTGCGGTGTCGGTCATGGCGATTCTGCTCCTTCCAAGCGCAGTCAGCTTCCCGTGCCGAGCTGAGTGTTTCATTCGCGCCCGCTGTGCGCCGGCTAGGGCTTCGCCGTAAGGACCTGCGCACGGTGTCCTAGATTGGGAGCGGCCCGCGCCCGCGGCCACGGAAGGATATCGACATGGTGGTTGACGGACCCTGGCGGCGCACCGCCGAAGGCGCCGTCCTCGTCGACGAGGACGGACACGTCTCGTCGACGATCTTCGCGGAGATGAGCGCGCTCGCGCTGCAGACCGGAGCCGTCAACCTCGGCCAGGGGTTCCCCGACGAGGACGGACCCGAGGCCGTCCTGGCCGAGGCGGTCGCGGCCATCGAGCGCGGCGAGAACCAATACCCGCCCGGCCCGGGCACCCTCGACCTCCGCACCGCGATCAGCGAGCACCAGCGACGGTTCTACGGTCTCCAGCCAGACCCGCAGGGAGAGGTGCTCGTCACCGCCGGAGCGACCGAGGCGCTCGCCGCGACCCTGCTCGCCCTCGTCGAGCACGGCGACGAGGTCGTGACCTTCGAGCCGTTCTACGACGCGTACGGCGGACTCATCGCCCTCGCCGGTGGGCGGCATCGGACGGTCAAGCTGCGCGCACCCGACTTCCAGCCGGACCCGGACGAGCTCCGCGCCGCCGTCACCGACCGGACCAGGGTCATCCTGGTCAACACGCCGCACAACCCGACCGGCACCGTCCTCGACCGCGCGACGCTCGACCTGGTCGCCGAGTTGGCGGAGCGCCACGATGCGATCATCGTGACCGACGAGGTCTACGAGCACCTGACCTTCGACGTCGAACACGTTCCGATCGCGACCTTGCCGGGTGCCGTCGAACGCACACTCACGATCTCATCCGGTGGCAAGACCTTCAGCACGACCGGGTGGAAGATCGGCTGGTTGAGCGGACCCCGCGAACTCGTCTCGGCCGTCTCGACGGTCAAGCAGTACCTCAGTTACGTCAACGGCGCACCGTTCCAGCCGGCGATGGCGACCGGACTCCGACTGCCCGACGCCTCGTTCACGGCCATCGCCGACGGCCTGCGCGGCAAGCGGGACCTCCTGAGCGCGGGCCTCTCAGCCGCCGGTTTCGACACCTTCCGGCCGGACGGCACCTACTTCATCGTGGCCGATGCGGCTCCGTTGGGCTTCGACGATGCTGCGGCGTTCTGCCGGGCGCTGCCCGCGCTCGCCGGCGTCGTGGCGGTGCCGCTGTCGGCGTTCTGCCTCGACCGGCACGACCCGGACTACGCGTCACTGGTCCGGTTCGCGTTCTGCAAACGCGTCGAGGTGCTGGAGCGGGCCGTCGACGGCCTCGCCCGACTCCGCCGCTGACGCTCAGATGCACGAGACGACGGGCACCGGATCGCTCCGGTGCCCGTCGTCTCTTCGATCCGCTACTTGGTGAGCGAGTCCACGTACTCCTGGTTGTCGCTGATCCACTGCTTGACGACCGGCGCGTAGTCCTTCGAGTCACCCTCGTTGAACATCGCGTTCTCGAGCGAGAACAGTCGCTCCGAGTCGAAGTCGAAGTCCTTCAGCCACCCGGCGAGCGTCGGGTACTCGTCCGCGAAGTCGGCCTTGCCGAAGCTGTGGATGCCTTCGGCGTCCCCGAGCGCGCCCTTCGGGTCCTCGAGGTCCTTGATCGGGAACGCGTCGTAGGCCCAGTGCGGACGCCACAGCGTGACGGCGATGTTCTCACCGGAGTCGGTCGCGGCCTTCAGCTCCGACAGCATCGCCGGGGTGCCCGAAGTCAGGAACTCCCAGTCGTCGAGGCCGTACTCGGGGATGACCTTGTCCTGGGTCGCCTCCGTGAGTCCGGCACCGGGGTCGATGCCGACGAGGCGGCTGTCGAAGAGGTCCGCGTTGTCCGCGAGGTCCTCGAGCGAGTCGACGGGGGCGTCCTCGTTGACGGCGATCGTGAGCTTGGCGTCGGTGTTCCAGGCGCCGAGGTCGACGACGTCGTCACCGAACTTCTCGATGTAGCTCGCGTGGGTCGTCGGCAGCCAGACGTCGAGCGTCAGGTCGTAGTCACCGGTGCTGAGGCCGGAGAACACCGGGGCAGGCTCCGCCTCCTCGAGGGTGACATCGTAGCCCTGCTCCTCGAGCACGGCCTTCCACAGCTCGGAGGCCGCGATGCCCTCGTCCCAGCCGCTGAACACGGCGATGGTCACCGCCTGCTTGTCGCCGTTCTCGAGCGTCTCATCGGCGGCGCCGGCGGAGCAGCCGGAAATGGCGAGCGTCGCCGCCGCCCCCGCTGCGATGGTGGTTGCGATCTTGGTGCGGTACTGCATGTTCGATGATTCCTTTCGTCCCGCGTGACGCGGGGATCGGTGTCGTCGGATGGAAAGCTGTGTGCCGGTGGGTCACCGCACGGCGGTCGGCGACTCGGCGGGGGTGCGCTGTTCCTCGCCTGAGGCGGTGCTGTCGGTCGTCGTGGTGCTTGCGGCCGGTGCCGGGCGGATCCCGGCGGGCGAGGCCGGGGCAGCCTTCGTACGCTTGCCGCGCTGCTTGCGACCGCCGCCGAGGGAGGCGGTGAGACGGTCCAGGAAGATCGCCAGGATGACGACCGACAGGCCCGCTTCGGAGCCGAGCTGGATGTCGATCCGGGAGAGGCTCTTGACGACGTCGCCTCCCAGGCCGCCGGCGCCGACCATGCCGGCGATGACGACCATCGAGAGCGAGAGCATGATGACCTGGTTGACTCCGGCCATGATGTTCGGCATCGCGAGCGGCAGCTGGATCTGGCGCAGGATCCGCCAGGAGGAAGCACCGAACGCGTTGCCGGCCTCGACGACCTCGCGGTCGACGTTGCGGATCCCGAGTTCCGTGAGACGGACTGCCGGGGCCAGCGCGAAGACGATCGTCGCGACGATGCCCGGGACGACGCCGATGCGGAACAGGATGAGCGCGGGGATGAGGTACACGAACGCAGGAGTCGTCTGCATGAAGTCGAGCAACGGGCGGATGATCGACGATGCGACCTTCGAGCGGGCCGCCAGGATGCCGAGCGGGATCCCGATCACGATGGCGATGAGACCGGCCACGAGCACGAGCGAGAGCGAGTCCATCGCGTTGTCCCACTGCTCGACGCCGACGATGATCAACAGCCCGACCGCGGAGCCGACGGCGAACACCGGGCCCCGTGCGACGAGGGCCAGCAGGGCGGCGACGATGATGATCACCCAGAACGGCGGACCGCTGAGCACGAGGTCGACGCCGTCGTACAGCCCCTGGAAGACGCTCCGGATGACGTCGAAGACGGGCTGGAAGACGTCGGTGATGAAGTCGACGAAGGCTTCGACCCACGCACCGATCTCTGGGCGGGTGATGGCGTCCAGGAACCCGGACGACTGGAGACGGATGCCGCTCATCGGACACTCCCTTCCGGCAGGCTCGCTGCCGGTTCGGCGGCGCTGGTCTCGATCGACGAGGTCACGTCGTCGGGGTGCTGCGGGTCCTCCGCGGTCGACCGCAGGGTCGCCGTGATGAGCTCGACGGGCACCGTCGCCGGCGGCCCGACGAGGCTGATCTCGTCCGTGTTGGTCGGGACGTTGCCGACGGCGGCGAGCAGGGTCACCCGCGGGACGACGCCGAGCAGGCGCGTCCGCTCGTCCACGACGGCGACGGGCAGGGCACTCTCGACGGCGGACTCGAAGAGGTCGACGAGCGCCGCCTCCGGCGAGACCGTGGCGAGGTCGGCGGTGATGACGCTCCCGAGCTGGTGGTCGCCCGCCCGGACGAGACGCAGCACGTCCTTGTCGCGGACGACGCCGAGGAGCTGCCGGCCCGGACCGACCACGAAGGCGGTCGAGGTCTGCAGGTCGCGCATGATGCGCAGGGCAGCCCGGGGTCCGGCGGACGCGGAGACGACGGAGCGCGCGGGTTCCATCACGCCACCGGCGGTCAGGACGCGGGCGCGGTCGACGTCCTGGACGAACTGGGCGACGTAGTCGTTCGCCGGGTCGGTCAGGATGTCGTTCGGGGTGCCGACCTGGACGATCCGGCCGTCACGCATGACGGCGATCCGGTCGCCGAGGAACATCGCCTCGTTGAGGTCGTGGGTGATGAACACGATGGTCTTGCCGAGCTCGGCCTGCAGCTCGACGAGCTGCTCCTGCATCTCGCGGCGGATGAGGGGATCGAGCGCGGAGAACGCCTCGTCCATGAGGAGGATGTCGGTGTCCGAGGCGAGTGCGCGGGCGAGGCCGACGCGCTGCTGCATCCCGCCTGAGAGCTGGCCCGGGAGCTTGTCCTCCCAGCCTGCGAGCCCGACGCGCTCGACGACGGCCTGGGCCCGCTCGCGTCGTTCAGCGGCCGGCACACCCTTCACCTCGAGTCCGTAGGCGGCGTTCTCGAGCACTGTGCGGTGCGGCAGCAGGGCGAAGTGCTGGAAGACCATCGAGATGTTGTCCTGTCGGACCGCACGCAGCTGCTTCGAGGACACCCCCGAGATCGGCTTCCCGGCGATGGTCACGGTGCCCGCCGTCGGCTCGAGCAGGCCGTTGAGCATCCGGATCAGCGTCGACTTGCCCGAGCCGGAGAGGCCCATCACGACGAAGATCTCGCCCTGCTTCACCTCGAACGAGGCGTCGATGACGGCCGCGGTGGTCCCGCCGGAGGCGAGTTCGTCACGCGCGGCACCGGCCTGCAGGCGTTTCACGGCTTCCTTCGGCTTCCTGCCGAAGACCTTGTACAGTCCCGTCGCGGAGACGGCAATCGTTTCGGTCATGTGTTCTCCTGGAAGCGCACGCGGAACCGCGGTGCGCTCTTCCTGTCGATCGTCAGGCCGGGTCGAACGGCTCTCGATCCGCCCCATCGGCGCACTGATGGACAGCGCGCGGGCTCGGATCACGTGGGGCGACAACGGCTACCGCGTGGCGTTCGACCGTACGTCCAGCACGCCGTCACGGGGCGACAGGGGGCGGGACGCGGTCACGTAGGTCAGCCCTTGCGGGCCGTCGACAACGCTAACGAAACTTACAGCTGCTGGCTAATCGACGATCCCCCAAAAGGCGGACATCGCGCAAGGCCTCCATGGCAAAACCGAACATGGTCAGGGTTTTCCGTTCGAGTCCTTCGTTATGCGTTCGTGACCTTCACCCGGCCGGTACAGCCGCGGATCACCGTCACTCCCCCACCGCGACGCCGATGAACGAGTGATCGAACACCAGACTCGTGCGCGTCGAGGCGACCGTCGGATCCGCCGACAGGTGCTCGACGACGAAGTCGCGGATGTGGGCGCTGTCCCGCGCCGCGAGATGGATGACGAAGTCCTCGGAGCCGCCGAGGAAGAACACCTGCACGACTTCCGGGAGCTGTCGGATGCCGGCGCTGAACTCGGCGATACGGGCTCGAGCTCCTGCCCTGATGTTGACGCTGATGAGCGCCTCGAGACCGAGCCCGACCGCGACCGGATCGATACGCGCCGAGAACCCCGTGATCACGCCGCGATCGACGAGCGACCGCACCCGGGCGACGCACGTCGAGGGCGCGATGCCGACGAGCTCCGCCATGCGGGCGTTCGTCATGCGCGCGTTCTCCTGGAGGAGCCGCAGGAGTGCGTGATCGACGTCGTCGAGGTCCGCACTGCTGTGCAGATTGTTCGTCATGCTGCGCCTGCTCTCGATCTTTTCCGAATCATCGGCGATTTTCAGGGAACATTCCGTGAAAGCTGCGGTGTTCATGAGCCTGAAACGCAGCAACCTCAGAATAGTCGCACACCGTCCACCGACGAGCGGGAGAGCCGAGTCTTGGCCCAGCCTGCGAGAGGAACCAGCCATGCGAATCGGCATCCCCACGGAGATCAAGAACAACGAGAACCGGGTGGCGGCGACGCCCGGCGGCGTCCACGAACTCGTCCGACACGGCCATGAGGTCGTCGTCCAGGCGGGCGCCGGCCTCGGGTCCGGCAATCCCGACGAAGCGTATCGCGCCGCCGGCGCGACCATAGCCGCCGATGCGGCCTCCGTATGGGCGGCGGGCGACCTCCTGCTCAAGGTGAAGGAGCCCGTCGCCGCCGAGTACGGCTTCCTGCGGGCCGACCAGACGCTCTTCACCTACCTGCACCTCGCAGCGGACCGACCCCTCACCGACGCCCTGCTCGCCTCTGGGACCACCGCGATCGCCTATGAGACCGTCCAACTCCCCAATCGCTCCCTGCCGCTCCTGCAGCCGATGAGCGAGGTCGCGGGACGACTGTCGACGCAGGTCGGCGCGTACCACCTCATGCGAGCCACCGGCGGACGCGGAATGCTCCTGGGCGGCGTGCCCGGAACCCCCAAGGCGAAGGTCGTCGTCATCGGCGGCGGGGTCGCGGGCGAGCACGCCGCGGCCAACGCGCTCGGCATGCAGGCGGACGTCACGATCATCGACATCTCCATCCCTCGCCTGCGCGAGCTGGAGAACCGTTTCAGCGGGCAGATCCAGACCAGACCGTCATCGGCGTACGAGATCGCGGAGCAGCTCCGCGACGCCGACCTCGTCATCGGCTCGGTCCTCATCCCCGGGGCTCAGGCCCCGAAGCTCGTCACCGACGCCATGGTGGCGGACATGAAACCCGGCTCGGTACTCGTCGACATCGCGATCGACCAGGGCGGCTGCTTCGAGGGCTCCCGGCCGACGACGCACGACGACCCGACGTTCCGGGTCCACGACAGCCTGTACTACTGCGTGGCCAACATGCCCGGCGCCGTCCCGGAGACCTCGACACGCGCGCTGACCAACGCCACCCTCCGGTACGCACTCGCCATCGCCGACCAGGGCACGGGAGAAGCGGTGGCCGCCGACGCAGCGCTCCGCGCGGGCGTCAACGTCCACGCGGGTGCGGTCACCAACGCCGGCGTGGCAGCAGCGTTCGGCCTCCCGGTTGCAGTGCTCGACTGACCCTCGAGCCCGGACCACCCACACCCGGTCACTGAGCCTGTCGAAGTGCCCCGACCCGACCGCCCTTCGACAAGCTCAGGGACCGGGTCGTTCCAGACCATACTTCTCCGTAAACGACGAAATCCCGGTCTCGAGGAGACCGGGATTTCATCTTTTCTGTTGCAGGGGCAGGATTTGAACCTACGACCTCTGGGTTATGAGCCCAGCGAGCTACCGAACTGCTCCACCCTGCGGCACAAGAGATAAACCTAGCATGCATTCTGGGGCCGTGCAAATCGCGTACCGCCAAGGACCCCGTCGCCGGCAGAATCCCTCCCCCTCGAACGCCGAACGGCGTCGCCCGTCAGGGCGACGCCGTTCAGATCGTGGGCTCGGAATCAGCCGTTCAGCAGCGCGAGAGCCTGCGCGAGAGCGTCCGACACCTTCTTGTCCGCCACCCCGTAAGCAGCCCAGTCGCCGCTCGCCATCGCGGCGTCCTTCTCGACCATCGCAGCCTTCGCCTGGTCGAGGAGCGTCTTGATCTGGGCGTCGACCGTCGGGTCGCCCGTGCTCGGGGTCGTTCCACTGTCGGTGCCGCCTCCGGTGTCCGTGCCGTCCGTCGGGGGTGTGGTGCTGTCTCCCGGCACGTTCGTGTCACCGGCGTCGGCACCCGAGTCTCCACCGAACAGGACGTCGAGCGCTTCGTCGAGGGTGTCCTCGAACGCGATCTTGTCGCCGAAGGCCACGAGCACCTTCTGCAACAGCGGGAAGCTCGTGTCGCCCGTGGACTTCACGTACACCGGTTGGACGTACAGCAGCCCACCTCCGACGGGCACCGTCAGCAGGTTGCCGTTCAGCACCTCGGTCTGACCCTGCTTCAGGATGTTGATCTGGCTCGACACGCTCGGGTCGGAGTCGAAGGTGTTCTGCACCTGACCAGGGCCCGGCACGGTGTCGTCCTTCGGGAGGGTCAGCAGTCTGATCTTGCCGTAGTCGGAACTCCGCTTCCCGTCCTCGGCGCCGGCGTTCGCGTCGACCGCGAGGTAGCCGGTGAGCACGTTCCGCGACTGTTCACCGCCCTGACGAGGGATGAACGTCGAGTACAGCGAGAAGGAGGGAGACTCCTGGCCAGGCAACTGCATCGTCAGGTAGTAAGGCGGCTGATAGGTCTTGTTCGTGTCGGTCGACTGCGGATCGTTGGGGGTGACCCAGGCGTCCTCACTCGAGTAGAACGAACCGGCGTTGGTGACGTGGTATTGACCGAGCACCGAGCGCTGGACCTTGAAGAGATCGGCCGGGTACCGCACGTGGCTCATCAAGTCGCCGGACATGTCCGACATCGGCTTGACCGTCGACGGGAACACCTTCTGCCAGGTCTTGAGGATCGGGTCCTGGTCGTCCCAGCTGTAGAGCGTGACCTTGCCGTCGTACGCGTTGACGGTCGCCTTCACCGAGTTCCGGATGTAGTTGACGTCGTCGAGCGCGTAGTTCTGCGCCGGCGTGACCGAGTCGGAGATGGTGTCCGACAGGCTCACGGTCTTCGAGTACGGGTAGCTGGCGCTCGTCGTGTATCCGTCGACGATCCAGACGATCTGACCGTCCACCACCGACGGGTAGGGGTCGGAGTCGAGCGTCAGGTAGGGGGCGACCTTCTGGACCCGGGTGAGCGGGTCGCGGTCGTAGAGGATCTGCGACTTGCTGTTCACGGAGTCCGACAGGAAGATCTGCTCGGACTGGAACTTCAGGGCGTAGACGAGCTTCTTGAAGACGTTGTCGAGCTTGGGCCCGCCGTCGCCGTCGAAGGTGGTGTAGGTCTGCGACTCGCCCTGGGTGCCCGACGGATAGTCGAGTTCCACCGGGTCGGAGCCCTTGGGGGCACCGACGATGGAGTAGTCGGGCGACTGCTCGCCGAAGTACACGCGCGGCTCGAAATCGCCGAGCGAGCCGGTGGTGGGGATGCCGGACTCGAGGAAGACCGGCTCGCCGGAGGCCGAGCGCTGGTTGCCGTAGGCGGCGACCAGCCCGTACCCGTGGGTGTACACCACCGTGTTGTTGATCCACGACTGCGAGTTGTCGAGACCGGCGACGTTGAGTTCGCGGACCGCGACGACGGCGTCCTGCGTCTTGCCGTCGATGTTGTAGCGGTCGACGTCGAGCTGCTTGTCGAAGGAGTAGAACTGCTTGAACTGCTCCAGCTGTGCCACGGATGCGCTCACGAGCGACGGGTCGATGATCCGGATGTTCGCCGTGGTCTCGGCGTCCTGACGGAGCGCGCCGGGAGTCGCGTCGGTGGTCGCCGCGTACTCCTCCTCCTCCACGCCGGCGATCCCGTAGGCGTCGCGCGTCATGTCGATGTTCCGCTTGATGTACGGCGTCTCGAGACTCTTCGCGTTCGGCTCCACCTGGAAGCGCTGGACGATCCACGGGTAGAGGCTGCCGACGATGAGCGACGCGACGATCAGCAGCGCTGTGCCGACGAGCGGCAGACGCCAGCGGCCGGTGAACGCGGTGACGACGAACAGGACGGCGACCATGAGCGCGATCCCGGCGAGGATCACCCGACCGGGGATGGTCGCGGCGACATCGGTGTACGAGGCTCCGGTGATGAGCGTGCCGGTGTCGTTCAGGGTCGTGTACTGATCGAGCCAGAGGCTGACGGCCTGCAGGATGAGGTAGAGCGCGGCGAGCACCGAGATCTGTACGCGGGCCGCCATCGAGATCCAGACCTCGCGGCTGACCACCCGGATGCCTCCGTAGAGGTAGGTGACGACGGCGGTGGCGATCAGGGCGATCAGGACGACCGCCGAGGAGAAGGCGACCACGGCCT
The DNA here is from genome assembly GCF_013349365.1 of Plantibacter sp. MCCC 1A11337. Lineage (NCBI taxonomy): Bacteria > Bacillati > Actinomycetota > Actinomycetes > Micrococcales > Microbacteriaceae > Plantibacter > Plantibacter sp. MCCC 1A11337. The sequence continues at coordinate 766,232 of NZ_JABJWX010000001.1, forward strand.
GGAAGAACGGCAGGTCGAAGAGGTAGAACGAGACGTCGAGGTTGAACTGCGGGTCCTTGGTGCCTGCGGGCGTGCCGTTCATCCAGAGCAGGACCAGCTGCCAGCGCGAAGCGGCGGCGACACCGCCGAAGAGGCCGAACAGCGCGGGGATACCGTAGGTCGCGAGTCGGCGCAGCGGCTCGACGACCTGCTGGTAGCGGTCGACCTGGGAGCTGAGCTTCGCGTACACCGGGCGTGTCCGGTAGGCGATCTCGATCGCGAGCCACACGGGCAGGGCCATACCCACGAACCCGACGAGGAACATGGCGATCGCCGCGATCCACTGCGTGGTCAGGACCTCGGTGAAGCCGAGCTGTTGGAACCACAGCAGGTCGGCGTAGAACCCCGAGAACACGAAGAACCCGATCAGGAGCGCGGCGATGATCGCCACCGTGATCGCGATCGGGGCGCGTCGGCGCTGAGTGGACAGGGGCTTCTCTGCTGCTGCGGATGTCACGTGTGGCCTCTTCAGATAGGGGTCGTCCCACCCATCCTAAAGCGGCCGGGCTGGGAGAGCGCCCGAAGCGTTCAACCGGCCGAGCAGGTGGGCAGCTTGCTCGTGTCGGCTCCGTCGGCGATGGCCTTGAGCGCTGCGAGCGAATCGTCGAGGGTCTTCACGGCGAAGACCGTCAACCCGTCGGGGACGTGTCCGACGACCTCGTCGCAGTTGCTCTCCGGCGCGAGGAACCACTCGGCACCGGCGTCCTTCGCACCGAACAGCTTCTGCCGGATGCCGCCGATCGCGCCGACGTTGCCGTCGGCGTCGATCGTCCCGGTCCCGGCGACGTCCTTCCCGCCGTTGAGCTCACCCGGGGTGAGCAGGTCGATCATGCCGAGCGCGAACATCATCCCTGCGCTCGGGCCGCCGACGTTGTCGAGCTGGATGGTGATGTCGACGGGGAGGTCGTAGGTGGTCTTGGTACCGATGCCGATCACGGTCGAGGTCGTCCCGTCGGACGCGGTCGCGGTCGTCGGCGTGATCTCGACGGTGCTCGCCGCTCCCCCGCGCACGATGTCGAGCGTGACCGGCTTGTCCGTGCCGTTGGCGTTGATCGCGTCCCGCAGGGCCGCCAGGCCGGTCACCGGCGTACCGTCGACCGCGACGATCTCGTCGTCGAGCTGCAGCACACCCTGCGCGGGGGCACCCTCCGCGATCTGTGCCACCACGATGTGCTCGGGGACCTCGTACCCGAGCTCACGCAACGCCGCCGCGACCGAGTCCTGCTGCGAGTCGACCATGAGGGTCGCGTTCTGCTCGTCGCGCTGCTCGGTCGTGACGCCGGGCGGGAAGTAGAGGTCCATCGGCACGACGGCGCGGCTCGGGTCGAACCAGGCCGAGACGATGTCGAGCCAGCCCGGGCTCCGTTGCGGATTCCCGACCAGCTGGACCGTCAACATGTCGAGCGTGCCGCCGGTGTCGTAGGTCTGCTCGTCGTGGACCTCGATGAGCGGGACGTCGCCGTCGTCGCCCTCGGTCGTACCCAGCACGTTGAACACGGGACCCGGCTGTTCGATGACGTACGGCGCGGGTACCGCCGACAGCACTCCGAGGAGGACGAGCGAGAGGCTGAGCACGATCCAACCGAACCGGGCGCGACGATTGCGACCCTGACCGGTCGGCGCCGAAGCGGTGGGAGCCTCATCGGCGAAGAGCGACATGCAAGCCTTCCGGAGTGTTCGCGGTGGGCGGAAACCCGACCAACCATACCCCGGCGATTCTTCAGCGAGGTGCGACTAGCGTAGAAGGCCCAGCACCGAGCTATCTGAGAGGCGGCTGACGTGCCAGAGGATTCCGACAAGAGTCCGGAGGACGAGTTCCGCGACATGCTCCGCGAGCTCCTCTCCGGCAACGGTTCGTTCGACCCGAGCCAGCTCGCCGGCGCGGCCGGCCTCCCCAGCGATCCGGCCAGTCTCGCTGCGCTAATGTCGCAGCTCCAGGGCGCACTCCGCTCCGGTGGCGACGGCATCAACTGGGACACCTCGCTCCAGCAGGCGAAGACCATCGCCGGGGACGGCGCCCAGGACACGACGCCCGAGCAGCGTGCGGCGTTCGAGCAGGCTTTCCACATCGCCTCCCTGTGGCTCGCCGACGTCACCGACGTGGCCGAGCTGTCGAGCGAACCGGCCCTGTACACGAGGACCCGCTGGGCCACGAAGACCATGCCGTTCTGGACGCAGCTCGCCGAGCCGGTGGCCACGAACATCGCGAACGCCCTGACCGGCGTGCTCACGGAACGCGCGCCCGAGGAGCTGTCGAGCATGATCGCGAACGCCGGACAGCTCGTCCGCGGCATCGGCGGCACGCTCTTCGCGATGCAGCTCGGACAGGTCGTCGGTCAGCTCTCCAAGGAGGTCGTCTCCGGCGGCGACATCGGCATCCCACTGCTCGACGACAACGAGGCAGCCCTGGTGCCCCAGAACGTCGCCGACTTCGGCGAGGGTCTCGACATCCCGGCGGATCAGGTCCAGATCTACCTCGCGGTCCGTGAACTCGCGCACGCACGACTCTTCCGCCACGCCCGCTGGCTCCGCCTGCACCTCATCTCCTCGATCACCGACTTCGCGCGCGGCATCCGGATCGACACCGAGCGACTCGAGGAGCTCGCCGAGAGCTTCGACCCGTCGAACCCCGAGGAACTCCGCGAGGCCATGACGAGCGGAGCGCTCATCCCCGCCCGAACCGAAGCGCAGGACGCGAGCCTCGCTCGACTCGAGACGACGCTCGCCCTCATCGAGGGCTGGGTCGACGTGGTCACCGCGGCAGCCACCGAGCGTCTCCCCCGCTCCGCGGCCATCGCGGAGACCGTCCGCCGACGCCGCGCCGCCGGTGGGCCGGCCGAACAGGCCCTGGGTGCACTCGTGGGACTCGAACTGCGCCCCCGCCGGCTGCGTGAGGCTGCGCAGATGTGGCAGCAGGTCACCGACGCCGTGGGCACCGCGCAGCGCGACGCCCTGTGGTCGCACCCCGACCTCGTGCCCACCGCAGCCGACATCGACGCCCCGGAGGCCCTCATCGCGCGCCTCGAAGCCGAGGCCAGGGGTGAGCGTCCGGAGCAGGACGAGATGGATCTCGCGCTCGAAGACCTCCTCCGTGGCGAGGAACGCGGCGACCAGCACGACGACGAGCCCGGTTCGGAGCCCTCCGGCCCGAACGGTGCCGGCGGCCCCCCGGTCTGACCCACGGCGACGCTCCACAACTCGTCCTACCGGGCGAGCTGTGGACAGTACCGACGCGACCGGTCGTCGACCCGCCATCATCGATGGATGACGACGCGCATCGATCCCAGGAGACCACTGCTCTGGCGGACCCCGCACAGCCTGCAGGTGGGCGTCGATGAAGCGGTCGTGCTCGAGAGCGTCCGGACCGAGACCGAGCAGGTCGTCGCGGCACTGCGTGCCGGCTTCCCTGACCTGGTCGAGCGACGACTGCCGGACGCGTTCGACATTCCGGCCCAGGAGTTCGATCGCGTCCTCTCGACACTCGACCCGGTGATCGAGCACCACGGCGCCACCTCCGGAACCGCCATGATGCATCGGGTCGTCGTGGACGGCGCGAGCCCGGCGGCCGAGCTCGTCCGACGCCTCCTCTCCGAGCAGGAGGCGGTCGGACTCCTGCCGACGGAGTCCGTGTCGACGGAACCCGGGCCGCAGCCCGACCACGTCGACGTCGCCGTCCTCTTCGCCGACTTCGTCATCCCGCCGAGTCGGTACACGCGTTGGCTCCGCGACGACGTCCCGCACCTGCCGGTCGTCTTCAGTGATCGTGTCGTCAGGATCGGGCCGTTCGTGACACCCGGTTCAGGGCCGTGCCTGCACTGCGTGGAGCTGCACCGCACCGACGACGATCCGGCCTGGCCGGCCGTCGCATCCCAGCTCCTCGGCCGCCGTTCGCCGCTCGACACCCAGCTCCTCGGCGCGGAGGTCGCGACCCGCGTGACCCGCCTGGTGATCCGCCATCTCGACGCGTCTCAGCCCATCCTCGCGAGCACCCAGCTGGTGGTCGACGCCGCGACCGGTGGGGTCAGGCGCCGCGTCGTCCGGGAGCACTCGAAGTGCGCATGCCGAGCTCTGCCAGGAACCGCGACGGCTCGCGTCGACCACCGCGTTGCTGCATCTCGGACCAGGACAGGTTGAGCAGCCGCTTGGCGCGCGTGATACCGACGTAGAGAAGCCTCCGTTCCTCGTCCGCCTGCTCGAACTGCTTCGCGTAGGAGATCGGCAGGTATCCCTCGGAGAGCCCGATGAGGTGCACCGCCTCCCACTCGAGGCCCTTCGCCGAGTGCAACGTCGCCAGCGTGACCGCCTCGACCGTCGGTTCGTGTTGAGCGGCCTGCCGCAGTTGCAGCTCATCCGTGAAGGCGCGGAACGAGGTGCCTTCCGGCGCCTGGTCGACGAGCCCCATGATCGCGTTGAGCGACTCCCAGCGGTCGCGCACCGCACCGCCGCCGTCGGGCGGGTCCTGGCTCCAGCCGAGCGACCGGAGCACGTCACTCACGGACTTGAACAGGGGCTCACCGCTGATCGAGACGGAGGCCGCGCGGAGCTGGAGCAGGGCCTGCCGCACCTCGGGCAGCTCGAAGAAGCGCTTGGAGCCGTGCATGACGTAGGGGATGCCGGCTTCGCCGAGGGCCGTCTCCAACGCCGCCGCCTGGACGTTGATCCGGTAGAGCACGGCGATCTCCGAGGCCGGGACGCCCGCCTGCAGCTGCACGAGGATCTCCGAGGCCACGCCTCTCGCCTCGGACAGCTCGTTCGGATACTGCCGCAGGCCGACCGCCGGCGTCTCGGGCCGTGCGGTCTGGGTGCCCTCGTCGTCGCGTGCGGTGGCCGCTGAGAGGTGCAGTGCCCCCGGACGACCCCGCATGAGCGTGTTCGCCGCGGCCACGACGGGCGGGGCGGAGCGGTAGTTGCGCTCGAGCCGGACGACCGTGGCGTCGTGGTACCGGGTCGGGAAGTCGAGCAGGTAGTCGGACCGCGCACCGGCGAAGGAATAGATGGTCTGGCTCGCGTCGCCGACGACGCACACGTCCCGTCGACCGCCCAACCAGAGTTCGAGGAGTCGGTGCTGCAGCGGCGAGACGTCCTGGTACTCGTCCACGACGAAGAACCGGTACTGCTCGTGCACCTGCATGGCGACGGCGGGCTCGGTCTCGATCATGCCGGCGCAGGCGAGCAGGACGTCCTCGAAGTCGATGCGCCGACGCTCGTCCTTCAACTGCTCGTAGGTCTCCTGGAGCGAGACGACCTGCTCGAGGGACAGCTTGGCCGGCAGCGGCCGGTTCGACGCCGCGTACTGCTCGAGGGTCAGGCCGGACACCTTGCGCCATTCGATCTCGCCCGCCACGTCGCGCAGGGTCGCCGTGTCGACCCGCAACCGGAGTCGCTCCGCCGCGTGCCCGAGGACCCTGCCCTTGCTCTCGACGAGCGCGGGAACCTGTCCGCCGACGACCTGGGGCCAGAAGAAGTTCAGCTGCGAGAGCGCGGAGGCGTGGAAGGTCCGGGCCGAGACCCCCTCGGCGCCGAGGGCCCGGAGCCGGCCACGCAGTTCCGCAGCCGCGCGACTGGTGAAGGTGAGCGCCATGACGCGCGACGCCGTGTACGTCCCGGTCGCGACGCCGTAGGCGATGCGATGGGTGATCGCACGGGTCTTGCCGGTGCCTGCGCCGGCGAGCATGCACACGGGGCCCCGGAGCGCCTCCGCCGCGACAGCCTGATCGGGGTCGAGTCCGGCCAGCAGTTCGGCCGGGCTGCTCATCGTCGACCCTCGGTGGTACCGCGCCTCATCGAGACCAGGATCCGCGGAGCCATTCCTCGATCACGGCTCGTGCGATCGACGACGGTCCGGGGAGGATGACGTCGGCGGCCGGGTCCTCGAGTTCCTCCCGCGTGAACCACCGCAGGTCGAGGATCTCCTGACCGTCCGGGACGAGTGCCTCCGGATCCTGGTCCGCCGCGAGCGGGGCGACGAAGCCGAGCATGAGCGAACGAGGGAACGGCCACGGCTGCGAACCGAGGTAGACGGGCGTCCCGAGACGCATCCCCGACTCCTCGAAGATCTCGCGGGCGACGGCCTGCTCGAGGGACTCGCCGGCATCGACGTACCCGGCCAGCAGCGAATACCGGTTGTGCTCCCACATCGCGTTCGACCCGAGCAGGATCCGTCCCTGAGGATCGACGACGGCGACGATGACCGCGGGGTCCATGCGCGGGAAGAGCTCGTTGCCGTCGACCGGGCAGTGCCGCGCCCAGCCGGCGTTGCGGACCGTGGTCGGCGAGCCGCAGTGCGCACAGAACGGCTCGGCACGATGCCAGCCGGCGATGGCGAGCGACGTCGCCAGGATCCCGACATCGCGGTCCGACAGGCGGTGTCCGCTCCGACGGAGGTCGAACCAGCGGTCATCATCCTCGGTGATCGCGTCGGCGTCGGCGTCGGCGAGGACCCAGAGCAGGATGTCCGTGCCCGGTGGCGTCCCAGGGCTGTCCTCGACGGTGCTTCCGAGGTAGACCATGAGCTCCGGCTCGGGCAGATCGGAGGGAACCAGGAGGTCGAGCGCGTCACCGGTCACGAGTGCTCGCCGACCGCGGAGGACGACGGCTCGGGCGTTCGGGTCGACCCGCAGCCCGTCGAGCACGTCCGGTCGGGAACGGAGCTCGCCGTGACGGTCGAGTCCGCCCCTCGCGAGCGGTAGACCGGCGAGTGCGCGAACCTGAATCGTCATGGACAACCTCTCTGAGGGCGTGGCGAGCGCGGCTCACCGGGACGGCCCCGTACCCTGGATGTCATGGCCAGATCCCATCTCACTCTAGCCGCGTTGGCCACCTCGGCCGTCGCCGACCTCCAGGTCCGCGGGTCCGGCGCGCACACCGCCGGCGGCGAGGGGAACTACGACGCGGCCCGTCTCGTGACGGCCGACGGGCGCGAGCTCATCGTGCGCATCCCGACCTCGCAGCAGGCCGAGACGGAGCAGTCCGCGGACCTCATCGCCCTGCGCGCACTCACGCCAGGTATCCGCAGCAGGTTGCCCTTCGACGCCCCGACCGTCGTGGGCCAACTGCCCGTCGACGGCACTCGCGCCGTCGTGCTCGACTTCGTGGCCGGCAGTCACCTCGACCCGACCGCGCTCGGCCGCGACGAGGTCCTCTCGGACTCGCTCGGTGCCGCGGTCGCCGCGATCCACTCCCTCCCGACGGCGTTCATCGCGGAAGCGGGCCTCCCGTTGCTGTCCACCGAGCTCATCCGGGCGGACGCGCACCGCATCGTGTCCCGCGCCGCCGAGACACGGCTCCTCCCGACCGCCGTCCGGGAGCGCTGGCAGGCGGCCGTCGAGGACCACTCGCTCTGGCAGTTCCAGCCCACCGTCATCCACGGATCCCTCGCCGCGGACCGCGTGCTCGTCATCCGTCAGGACGGCCATGGCCTCGTCAACGGCGTCATCGAGTGGGGCTCACTGCGGGTCGGCGACCCGGCCCTCGACCTCCACTGGATCGCGACGCTCGGCGCGACCGGCGAGCAAGCCCTGTCCGCCTACGCCGCCTCGTGCTCTCGCGGACCCGACCGGTTCGTCACCCTCCGCGCCCGGCTCTACGCGGAACTCGAGATCGCCCGCTGGCTCCTGCACGGTCGCGACAGCCACGACGAGACCATCGTCGACGACGCCGTCGCGATGCTCGACGGTCTCGTCGACCGCGTGCTCGGCGACGTGACGGACCCCCTCGGCACCACGACCGGACCCGTCCTCGACGTCGACGAGGTCGAGGACATGCTCGACCGCACACCGATCGGCTCGTCCTCCCCCGGCATCGCCATGCAGACCGACACCTACGACCGCTCAGAACTCGAGCGCGCCCTCGGCCGCGATCCCGGCGGCTCCACCGACGACGACACCGACGACGGTGAGGCCGACGACGATCCCGACCACGCCGGAACCGACGCGGACGCGAACGCCACGGATCAGATCGACACCTCGTCGTTCGAGCTCTGGGACTCGACGACCTCCCCGAAGGACCGCTCCCACTCCGACAGGAGCTCCTCCTCCGAGTAGAGGCGTTCCGGCCGGAGCTGCACGTCGTGGCTCACGTAGTAGAGCACGGCGTCGATGCGCTCGGGGTCGACCTCCCGGTGGTGCGCGTACGCCAGACGGTAGAGCGCGAGCTGGAACGAGGCGTTCCGCACGTCCTCCGGTGTCGTGGGTACCGCGCCGGTCTTCCAGTCGACGATCTCGAACCGGTCCCCGCGCTCGAACACCGCGTCGAGCTTGCAGACCACCACTCGTCCGGTGTCGCCGAGCGGCACGTGGATCTCGGTCTCGACCTCGATGGGACGGACGTCCGCCCATTCCGAGGCGAGGAACCGTTCGGTGAGCTCCTCGAACCCGATCCCCTCCGACGCCTCCGGCCCCGGGCGTTCGACGTCGAGCTCCTCGGGGAGCGCGTCGACCAGCTCCCGCAATCCGAAGCGTCCGTAGTGCGCCTCGACCCACGAATGGAACCGGGTTCCGAGACGGGTCTGCCGATAGGGCCGTTGCGGGACGGGGCGACGCAGTCGTTCGAGTGCGTCTTCCGGTTCCGTGACGAACTCCTTGAACTTGGACGCGGGGATGCGCACCGGGAGTTCACCGCGCGCGGTCGTCGTCGCGGCACGGCGTCGTTCCTCGAGGAGCAGCGTCAGCTCGTTCTCGAGCGGGCCGAGGGTCGCCAGCAGCTCGGACTCAGGCCGCCCGCGCCGCTGCTCGACCTCGGCCGCCGCCCGTACGACGACGCTCCGACGCGCTCCGAGCGGATCGAGTGGCCAATCGAGGACCGCGGCACCTGAGTCGACCGGGTTCTCCTCGAAGGCGGATGCGGCGGGGAGCGGTGCGATGACGCCCGCCGACGACAGCTCCAGGAGGTAGGTGCTCGCGGCCCGGGGCCGCTTCCGATCGCCCGACCAGAACGAGCCGGTGAGCAGGAGGTCGTGCTTGGCGCGGGTCACCGCCACATACGCGAGCCGCCGCTCCTCGTCGAGCGCGCGTTCGCCGAGCGCCTCCGAGAAGGCGAGCTGAGCGTCGACGACCTCCTTCCGCGTCTCGGCCGTCCGCCAGGCGAACTCCGGCAGCTCCGCCGCGTCGCCTCGGAAGTCGTACGGCAGCGTCCCGAGACGCACCCAGCCTTTACCGTCCTTCGGTTTGGCGGGCAGCTCGTCGACCACGAGCCGCGGGATCGCGACATGGTCCCATTCGAGGCCCTTCGAACCGTGGATGGTGAGCAGTTGGACCGCACCCTGGTCGGGTGCGTCGCTCGCCGGACCGAGGTCGTCTCGGGCGAGCGAGCGGTCGATCCAGGCCAGCATGCTGCCGAGCGTCACCTGCTCCTCCGCCTGGATGAACGAGATGACCTCGTCATGGAACGCCTGCAGTCTGGCCGGAGCGCGGGCCGCGGATCCGGTCGACTCGTTCGCGACGACCTCGATGTCGAGTCGCAACTCGCGTTCGACCGCTCTGACGAGATCGGGGAGGCCGCTGCCCGCACGACGCCGTAGGGAGGCGAACACCAGTCCGGCCTCCCGGAGGCGCGAACGCGCCTCGTCGGTGAACCCGGCGGCGAGGCCCGCCGGCACGCGGTCCGCGGCGATGAAGTCGAGCGCGTCGATGATCGACCGCCCGTCGTCGTCGGCGACCGACTCGCGGAGCCGGGCGGCCAGTTCGGCGTCGTACCGCTTCGTCTTCCAGTCGATGGCCTGCAGGTACCGGGCCACCTCCACGAGGTGACCGAGGTCGTGGACGCCGATCCGCCAGCGAGGCCCGCTCAAGAGCCTGATGAGCGAGGACCCGGCACCGGGATCGTGGATGACCCGCAGCGCCGCCGTCACGTCGACGATCTCCGGCGAGGAGAGCAGACCCCCGAGACCCAGGATGTGGTGGGGGACGCCGAGCGCAGCGAGGCCGTCGGCGAACTCCTGCATCGGTCGACGTGCCCGGAACAGGATCGCGGCCGAACCGGCCGGGTCTCCCCCGCGTTCGGCGAGCAACCGGTCGGCGCACCATTCGGCGACCATCCGGATCTCCTCGGCACCGGTCTCGGGGAACTCGACGGCGAGGGAGCCCGCCCCGGCGCCGGGCTTCGGCTCGAGGTCGAGGACGCGCAGCTTCCCCGCCGTCTGCGCCTGCTGCTGCAACGGGCGGACGAGGACGTTCGCGGCTTCGAGGACCGTATGGTCGTTGCGCCAACTCGTGGACAGGTTGAACTGGGTGGCGACGACCTCCCGACCGAAGTCGCGGGAGAACCGTGCGAGGTTCGCCGCGCTCGCGCCCCGCCAGCCGTAGATGGACTGATGCGGGTCGCCGACCGCCATGACGGGGTGGTCGGCGAACAGTGTCGACAGCAGTCTGGTCTGCACGACCGAGGTGTCCTGGTACTCGTCGAGCAGGACGACGCCCGCGCGATCGCGCGCGACGGCGGCGACCTTCGGCGAACGTTCGCAGGCGGCGAGCGCGAGGGCGACCTGGTCGGAGAACTCGACGAGTCCCTGCCGGCGCTTCTCGTCGGCGTACCGGTGCGCGAGATCGAGCAGGACCGGCAGGGCACCCACGACCTCGACGGCCTGGTCGATCTGCGCGTACGCCCCGCGACCGCCGTCGGGGAGCTCGCCGATGCCGACGAACCGTTCCACGAAGCCGAGCAGCTCCTCGGTGGTGCCGTCGATCTCGGCGAGCTCGTGACTCAGCGAGAGGACGAGCTCGGCGACCTGGTCGACGGACTTGCCGAGGGTGGCGAGCCGTTCGTCTCCGTGCCGGACCACGACGCGTCGCGCGAGTCGCCAGGCGGACGCCTCGGACAGCAGGACCGACTCGGGCTCACGGCCCACCAGGAGAGCGTTGTCGCGGAACAGGGCGTTCGCATAGGCGTTGTAGGTGGACACTTCGGGACGGTCGAAGAGGGCGTCTGCCGCGGGATCCAGGATCCCGATGTCCTGGAGGGCGGCGATCCGCTTGCCGATCCGTGCCGCCAGCTCACCCGCGGCCTTCCTCGTGAAGGTGAGCCCCAGGATCCCGTCGACGCTCACGTGCCGGTTGGCGAGCAGCCACACGACGCGTGAGGCCATGGTCTCGGTCTTCCCGCTGCCGGCACCGGCGACGACGAGGACCGGGGCCATGGGTGCCTCGATGACCTCGACCTGCTGCGTCGTCGGTTGCGGAAGGCCGAGCAGGCCGGCGAGCATCTCGGCCGAGTAGGTCTCCTCCGTGCTCACGAACTCACCGCCGGGACGACGTGGATGGCGCACTCGCCGAACGCGAACGGGTCATGGCAGTGGGTCCCGACACGGGCCTCGAACACCGCTCCCGCCATGCCGATCGCGTCCGACAGGACACGCTCGCGGAAGCGCTCGAGGGCCTCGTCGTCGAAGGCCGGCTGGGCCGGGTCGTAGTACTCCTTGCGCTTCGTGCCTGCCGACACGACGATGAGCTTCGCGCCACCGCTCAGCAGCCCCTCCGTACCGGCGATCGCGCCGGACGCCAGCGCGAGCTGGTAGGCGCCGAGCTGCGCCATGTCGGCGACCTCCCGGTCCTGTCTCGGCGCCGAGCCGCCGGTCTTGAGGTCGGCGATCACGACGCGCCGTGTCCCGTCGGTGTCGGGCACGAGCTCGACGAGGTCGATCGAGCCGCCGAGCACGGCCGCGCCGCCCAGCTCACCGATGGGGATGCGGAGGCTGAACCGGCTCTCGTTGCCGATGGAGGTCACGCCCGCCCGCTCCGCGTCGTGGAGGTACGCCGACAGCCGGTGGACGAGTTCCGCCGCACGCCGTTTCGTCGCTGCGCCCTCCCAGTCCGCTTCGAAGTGGAGTTCGTCCCAGCGGTCCTCCACCGCTGCCCAGAGCGCGGCCTCGTCGGAGGACTCCGCGTGCTCGAGCGCGGCGTGCACGATCGTGCCGAGACCGGAGGCGAACCCGGAGGCACCGCCGCCCAGTCGGGCGATCGCCCAGTGCAGCGGGCACTCCTCGAAGGCCTCCATGCGGGACGGGGAGACCGGCAGCTCCTCGACGGCGGGGTCGTGCAGCGGTGCCGTCGAGCTCGGTGCGGCCACGCCGTACCACTCCTCGGTCGGGGCGCCGGGTACTCCCGCTGTCGCGAGGATGGCCAGGGCCGAGGCGGACGCGGCACGCTCGGCAGGGTCCGCGGGGCGGATCCGGCGAGTGAGCGAGCGACGCAGGGTGCCGACGAGGCCGCGGAGCGACAGGGGCGACAGGGATGCCCGGTGCGGATCGGGTTCCGGGAGCAGCGTGAGGAACGGGCTCGCCTGGTGGTCGTCGTCGACCACCGCGACCACCATGAGCGACCGGTGCGCACGGGAGGTCGCCTGGGCGAAGAGTCGGAGCTCGTCGTGGAGGACCGCGCGTCGTGCGTCCGCCGTCGCCGTGGCCGTACCCTCCAGCAGCTCCACGAGTTCCGAGGCGCCGAGCAGTGAGTCGCGGACCCGCAGGTTGGGCCACACGCCGTCCTGCATGCCGGCGACGACGACCGTGTCGAACGCGGTACCGACCAGGGCGGCGGGCGTCGCGATCGTGACCGCCTCCCGGAGGCCGGTCGGCGCGAGGGAGTCGTCGCCGACCGTCTGTTCGAGCAGGCGGTCGAGGAAGACGGAGGCCGGGGTGTCGGGCTCCGCCTCGACGAAGGTGCGTGCCGCATCGGCCAGCTGGGTGATCGCGTCGAGGTCGCGGTTCGCCTCCTCGGCGGCCTGACCGCTGCCCTTCGACAGCGAGACCCAGGAGCGCTCGAGTCTGCTCCGCGACCAGAGGCCGTAGACGAGTTCCTCGGCGGACGCGCCCGCCGCGGCCTGCGCGCTCGCCTCGGCGAGGCTGTCGGCGAGTGAGCGGGCGCGGGCGGCGGAGGGCGTCTCGAGTCCGATGAGTGCACCGGGGACGGCGAACGCCTCCTCCAGCAGGCGGTCCGCACTGCGGTCGAGGCCCTCAGCGAGATCGGCGTGGCGGAGCGCGGCCCGGAGTCGCCTGACCCCGATCGAGTCCAGTCCGCCGAGCGCGCTGTGGAGGAGTTCGGTCACGACCTCGGCGTCGAGCGGCGTCCGCCCGAGCGCCACCGACATGGCGAGGAGGACCGACCTGACGAACGGGTGGTCGCGCAGCGGTGCTCCGCCGGTGCTCGCCCGGGTGGGCACCTCGAGGGAGGACAAACCCCGTTCGATCGCCGGGATCAGCCCGCCGCTGCGGACGACCACCGCCATGTCGGCCCACGCGACACCGTCGAGGACGTGGCGCTCGCGGAGGAAGCGTGCGACGACCGCGATCTGCTCGGCCGGGGAACCGGCCGCCACGGTGACGACGGAGTGTTCGGGCGTCTCCGCGTCATCGACCGGTGGCGCGGCCGTGCGATGGAGTCCGGCGCCGGCCGTGCCGATGCGCTCGGCGACGCCGCGGACCGTCGCCCGGATGTCCGGTGTCCCGCGGTGGACCTGCCCGAGGACGAGCATGTCCACCGGGCGGCCGAGCACCTCGGCGAACCGCCCGAGGGCGTCGGCACGGGCACCGTGGAAGGCACCCGTCGTGAGGTCGGGGTCGCCGAACGCGACGATCGCGACCCCGTGTCGGGCGAGCGCGGCGAACAGCTGCAGGACGCCGTGGGTCGCCTCCTGGGCGTCGTCCACGAAGACCACCCGCAGGCTGCCGAGCACGCCCGTCCCCGGTTCCTGTTCGTCGAGGAGCCGGACGGCGCGGGCGAGGGCCGCCGCGGGCGTGAGGTGTCCGCGCCAGTCGTCGGCGAGGAACCCCTCGATGAAGCCCGCGGACGCGACCCACTCCGGACGCCCGTGCTCGGTACCGAGCCGACGTAGCTCGGCTGGCGCGACGTCGTGTTCGACGCTGCGTTCCATGAGGTTCCGGAGCTCGGTGCGGAACCCCTGCAGGCGCCTGACCTCGGGACCGAGCTCCGCTGGCCACAGCGGACCGGTCGCGTCCTGTTCGTCGCCGAGGAGTCGCTCGGCGATGGTCTGGTCCTGCTCGCCGCCCGTCAGCAACCGCGGTCGTCCTGAACCGGCGAACGCCCCGGAGCCCGCGATGACCTCGAGGGCGAGGGAGATGGCGGTGCGCGCCAGGGATCCGGGTGTGGCGCGCGCCACCCGGGCCTCGAGGCGGTCGCGGAGGACCTGCGCCGACGACCGGGAGGAGGCGACGACGAGCACCTCGTCCGTGCGCAGCCCGCGCGAGTGCACGCGTTCCGCGACCGCTTCGATGAGCGTGGTGGTCTTGCCCGTGCCGGGAGCCCCGAGCACGACGGCGGACCGGTCGTCCGCGAGCCGCAGCACGGCCTCCTGCGAGTCGTCGAGCCGGACGCCCGTGCCGACAGCCGGGTCGCCGACGGGCGCGCGGTCCGCGTCACGGACCGTACCCGTCGGATCGTCGGAGGCGTCGGGAACCGTCATGGTCCGCACGTTACCGGAGCCTCCCGACATCGCCGCGACGGCCGACCGGCGTTCCGTTGTTCGCTGACAGCAGCCGACCCGCGCCGGTCGGAGGACCACGACTCCCGTAGTCTTGCCGTACGCAACCGAAAGGCACTCAAGGTGGAAATTCGCATCGGAATCCTCAACAGCCCTCGCGAGATCGGCTTCGAGACCTCGCAGCCGGCGTCGGAGATCGAGCAGGCGGTCAAGACCGCGCTCGAGACGGACGCCAAGCTGCTCGCACTCAAGGACGACAAGGGCACCAGCTACCTCATCCCGACCGCGGGCATCGGCTACGTCGAGCTCGGAACCGAGGAGTCCCGCCGCATCGGATTCGTCGGCTGACCATGGAACTCCTCTTCGTCGTGCTCGGCGGTGCCATCCTCGGTCTCGCCGTCCGCTACCTCCTGCCCGGCCGCGACCAGCACGGGGCCGCGCTCATCCCGGCGGTCGCGACGCTCGTCGCCGCCGTGGTCTGGGTCGCGGCGACGTGGGCCGGCATGGCGTGGGACGGCGGCTGGATCTGGGTGCTCGCCTTCGGCGCGTCCGTCGTCGTGAGTGTGGTGGTCGACCTCGTGCTCGTCCGCGTCCGCACCTCGTCGGACGAGGCGATGCTGACCCGCTTGCAGCAGGGCGTCGCCGCCTGACCCGAAGCGCTCGATCGATCGACGCCGTCGCTCCAGCCGGAGCGGCGGCGTCGTCGTGTCGGAGGGGACGACCGGTCAGGCCGTGAGCCCGAGCGCGTCCATCCGTCTGGTGTGGTTCGCGATGAGCTCCGTGTAGACCGGTTCGACCCGGGCGTCGTCCGGCAGCGCCTTGCTCTCGGTCACGAGGGCCGACCTGGCGACGAGCATGGTGTCGCCGAGCAACCGGCGGCCCCACATCGCGAGCGTCGAAGCGCGCTCCGGGTGCGATGCGATCACCCGGTGCAGGATCCCGACGAGCGGGTCCTCCTCGGGACAGGGGGCGACGATCGCAGCCAGATCCCGGGCGTCCGCTCCGTCCAGACCGCGTGCGAGCTGCGCGAAGAACTCGTCGAGGAAGCCCCGCGCCACGAGGACGCCCAGCAGGAGTTCGTCCCAGGTACCGGTTCGCAGGATCGCCTGGAACTCGTCCCGCGTGCGTGCGTAGGGTTCGAGCACGGCGACGGGGTCGTCGCTCGTCCTCCGGAGCCACGCGAGCAGCGCCTGGTGCTTGCGCAGCGCCGTGGCGGCGGCCTCTGCGAGCGTCTCCCGATCGGCGTCGTTCGGAGCGTGCTCGACGGCGAACGACAGCGTCATGAAGAACCCGAGCTGCAGCTGCGCCACCTGACCGAGGTAGTCCGCGGTGCTGGGCGCGAGCTCGTGGAGGTCGACGCGGGTCGCCTGGACGGCGTCCTCCCGCGAGCGCAGACGAGGCGTCTGCGTGCCGGGACGCCGACGTCGTGCAAACCAACGAGCCATGCGACCACCCTATCCGCAGCACGCCGATCGCCGTGTTCCGCGCGCCCAGCGGCCTCTCGGGACCTCCCGGGTAGAATAGCCGTGCCCCGGCGTCGGATCGGGGCCCTACACCTGTGTGCAATCGAAGGTGTAGACCATGACTGCACTGACAGGTATCTCCGTGACTTTCTCTGATCTCGGTGTCGACCAGGACATCGTCGACGCCCTCACGTCCAAGGGCATCATCGAACCGTTCCCCATCCAGGAGCAGACGATCCCCCTCGGGCTCGCCGGCCAGGACATCATCGGCCAGGCCAAGACGGGCACGGGCAAGACCTTCGGGTTCGGCATCCCGATCGTCCAGCGCCTCGGCCTCGACCCGGCTCCCGGCGTCAAGACCCTCGTCGTCGTCCCGACCCGTGAGCTCGCCGTCCAGGTGTCCGAGGACATCGAGATCCTCATCTCGAACCGGTCCACGACGCTCGTCTCCATCTACGGTGGCAAGGCCTACGAGGGGCAGATCGAGCAGCTGAAGGCCGGCGCCCAGATCGTCGTCGGCACGCCCGGCCGTCTCATCGACCTCAACAACCAGCGTCTCCTCGACCTCTCGGGCATCACCGAGATGGTGCTCGACGAGGCCGACAAGATGCTCGACCTCGGCTTCCTCGCCGACATCGAGAAGCTCTTCTCCAAGACCCCCGCCGCGCGTCACACGATGCTGTTCTCGGCGACCATGCCCGGTCCGATCGTGGCCCTGGCCCGCCGCTTCATGAGCAAGCCGATCCACATCCGGGCGAGCGACCCCGACGAGGGGCTCACGCAGGCCAACATCAAGCACCTCATCTACCGCGCGCACTCGCTCGACAAGGACGAGGTGATCTCGCGCATCCTGCAGGCCGAAGGACGCGGCAAGACCGTGATCTTCACGCGGACCAAGCGGGCCGCCGCGAAGCTCGTCGAGGAACTGACCGACCGCGGGTTCAACGCCGCGGCGGTGCACGGCGACCTCAACCAGGAGCAGCGCGAGCGGGCGATGGCGTCGTTCAAGGCCGGCAAACGCGACGTCCTGATCGCCACCGACGTCGCCGCCCGTGGCATCGACGTCGACGACGTCACCCACGTCATCAACCACACGATCCCCGAGGACGAGAAGACGTACCTCCACCGCGTCGGTCGTACCGGTCGTGCCGGGAAGACGGGTATCGCCGTCACGTTCGTCGACTGGGACGACCTCCACAAGTGGGCGCTCATCAACCGCGCCCTCGAGTTCGGCCAGCCGGAGCCGACGGAGACCTACTCCTCGAGCCCGCACCTCTTCACCGACCTCGGGATCGCCGAAGGCACGAAGGGCCGACTGAAGCCCGCCAAGGCCGTCGAGCCCGCTCCGCGACGCGAGGGTTCGCGGAGCACAGGCGGACGCGACGGTTCCCGGACCGGCGGCGGACGCGACGGTTCGCGGACCGGCGGCGGTCGCGGTGGTGAGCGCGGCGGACGCGGAGGCGACCGCACGCAGCCGACCAGCACCCGGCTCGAGTCCCAGCCGAGCACCCGCGCCCACTCGCGGACGCACGACGCCGCCTCGACCGACACCGTCGACCGCAGCGCGCCTGCGGCAGGCACACACGACGGCCACGGTCCGGAGCACCGCGACGGCAACAGCGCTCCCCGCCGTCGGAGCCGGACGCGCCGCACCGCACCCCCGGCACCGACGGCGTAGATCCACCACGCAGAACGCCCGCACCCTTCCGGATGCGGGCGTTCCGCATGTCGCGAGCGCTGCGCTCGGAGCCGGACGCCCCGTGGGCACTTCGGCAGGCTCAGTGACCGGAAGAGGTCCGACGGGAGCTCCCGGCGCGCCGCGGGTCAGTCGGGCAGGACGGGCGCCGAGCCGGTGGCCTCGCCCACGATGCGCCGGACCACGTCGATGTCCGTGGTGTTCTCGCCGAGGCGGTTCGGCTTACCGGTGCCGTGATAGTCGCTCGAGCCGGTAGCGACGAGGCCCAGCTCGGAGGCGATCCGGCGCACGACGACCTTGCCCTCCTCGGTGTTCTCGCGGTGCTCGATCTCGAGCCCGAACAGACCCGCATCGGCGAGCTCGCGGAAGTACGGCTCGGGCAGCATCCGGTCGCGACCGGCCGGGACCGGGTGGGCGATCACCGGGACACCACCGGCGGCGCGGACGAGCTTGACCGCCGTGAGCGGGTCGGGCGCGTAGTGCGGCGCGTAGTACCCGGTGCGCGGGTGCAGGATGCCGTCGAATGCTTCACCACGGTCGGCCACGATCCCGAGGGCGACGAGGGCGTCGGCGATGTGGGGCCGGCCGACAGTCGCGCCTTCGCGGGTCTGCGCGAGGACGTCCGACCAGGACAGCGGGTAGTCGTCACCGATGCGTGCCACGATGCCTTCGGCCCGCCGGAGCCGGGACTCCCGGATCTTCGCGGTCTCCTGGAGCAGGTCGCCGTTCAGCGGATCGATGAGGTACGCGAGCAGGTGCACGCTCCGCCACTCGTAGCGGGTGCTCAGTTCCATTCCGGGGAGCAGGGTGATGCCCTGGCGACGCGACTCGACGGCCGCCTCGGCCCAACCGGCGGTGGAGTCGTGGTCGGTGAGGGCGATCGTGCCGAGCCCTGCGGCACCGGCAGCGCGCATCAGCTGCGTCGGCGTCTCCGTGCCGTCCGAGACGCTCGAGTGCGTGTGCAGATCGGCGGGGCCGTGCATGTCTCGAGCGCTCACCACGCTTCCACCCTAGTCGCAGGTCCCGCCCCGAGGACTCCCAGACCGCTCGCCTACGCTGACGCGGGTGCTGAAGACCGTCGGTGGCGTCACCGCGGCCGTGCTCGCGATCGCGACCACGGCCCTGCTGGTCGTGGCCGTCCTCCCCGGCCTGTTCGGTCTCGAACAGGCCCAGGTCGTCGTCCAACTGAGCGCGTTCCGCCTCGTCGTGGCGATCATCGCCGCCGGCGGCGCCCTCCTCTGCCTCGTGACGACGATCCTGGTCCGGGGATCCCGCCGCGTGCTCCCCGCCATCCTGGCGGTCGTCCTCGCCGCGGTCTCGGTCACCGGCGCCGTCGTCACCGCCAACCGCGGGGTCGACGACCAGATGGTCGCCGGAGAGGCGACCGATCTCGCAGATCAGGTCACGGTCCTCGCCTGGAACACCCTCGGCGACGCCGTCGACCCCGGGACGATCGCGGCGATCGCGGTGCGTGAGGGCGCCGACGTCGTCGCCCTCCCGGAGACCTCGTCCGACACCGCGGCGGTCGTCGCCGCCACGATGACCGCCGCCGGACGGCCGATGGTGGCGCATTCGACCGCCGCCGACGCAGGAGGGACGAGCCTCCTCATCAGCACCGGACTCGGCGAGTACGCGGTCCGCGTACCGACGGCGACCGGGCCGACCGCCATCGAACGCTCGGAGACCCTCATCGCCGATCCGGTCCTCGGTCGCGGACCGACCCTCGTCGCCGTCCACACCACGGCCCCACTGCCGAGTCGGCTCGACGATTGGCGCTCGGAACTCGCCGATCTCGCCAGCCGCTGCACCGACGACGCGGACATGATCATGGCCGGTGACTTCAACGCGACGCTCGACCACCTCGCCGGATTGCGCGGCGTCGGCGACCTGGGCGCATGCCACGACGCCGCCGCAGCCGACGCGGCAGCCGGGCTCGGTACCTGGCCGACCGAGCTCCCGGCGGTCCTCGGCGCGCCGATCGACCACGTCATGGCGTCACCGGGATGGGTCACCGTGTCGGCTCGCGTGCTCACCGACGTCGACGGCACCGGCAGCGATCACCGGCCCGTGGTCGCGACGCTGCTCCCCCGCACGGCGGGCTGAGCGACGGGCACCTGTCGCCACCGCAGTGCGACAATGGAGGCATGGCGACTTCCGCAGACACATCCAGTTCGAACACCGTCCAGACCGAGGCGACCTCCAACCGGGCGGCCGCCTGGTCCGAGGGCTTCCGTGCCTTCATCGGCACCGGGTGGGCGGACCGCCCCGAGGTCCTGCCTGAGCCGCGGGAGACCGCCGGCCTGGCAGCGGCTCGTCGTGAACGCCTGTCCGCTCAGTTCCCCGGTCAGCGTCTCGTCCTCCCCGCGGGCGGGATGAAGCAGCGGTCGAACGACACCGACTACCTGTACCGGGCGCACTCCGCCTTCTCGTACTACACCGGCTGGGCGGCCGACACCGAACCCGACAGCGTCCTCGTGCTCGATCCCGAGGGGTCCGGCCACACCGCGACCCTGTACTTCCGAGAGCGAGCGGGCCGCGACACCGACGAGTTCTACACGAACGCCGCGATCGGCGAGTTCTGGATCGGTGCACGTCCGTCGCTCGCCCAGGTGGCGGCCGACCTCGCGATCACGACCGCCGACCTCTCGGCGTTCACGGCCGACGCCGCCGATCTCACGGTCGACGTCGACGACGAGCTGACGCGCGCCGTGTCGGAGATGCGCCTCGTGAAGGACGCCTACGAGATCGCGCAGATGCGTCTCGCCGTCGACGCGACCGCGCGCGGCTTCGACGACGTCATCGCCGAACTCCCGAAGATCCTCGCTCACGAGCGCGGCGAGCGCATCGTCGAGGGCGTCTTCGCCGGGCGGGCTCGCGCCGATGGGAACGGCGTCGGGTACGAGACCATCGCCGCCGCCGGACCGCACGCCTGCATCCTCCACTGGACACGCAACGACGGACGGGTCGTCCCGGGCGACCTCATCCTCATCGACGCCGGCGTCGAGCTCGACAGCTACTACACCGCCGACATCACCCGCACGCTCCCGGTGTCCGGCACGTTCACCGAGGTCCAGCGCAGGGTCTACGAGGCCGTCCGCGAGGCGGCCGACGAGGCCTTCGCCATCGTCCGCCCCGGCATCCGGTTCCGAGAGGTGCACGCGGCCGCGATGGCGGTCATCGCGCGCAAGACCGCCGAGTGGGGACTGCTCCCCGTCACCGCCGAGGAAGCGCTCCTGAAGGAGAACGAGCAGCACCGGCGGTACATGGTGCACGGGACGAGCCACCACCTCGGCACCGACGTGCACGACTGCGCCCAGGCCCGCCGCGAGATGTACGCCGACGCCGTGATCGAGCCAGGCATGGTCTTCACCATCGAGCCCGGCCTCTACTTCCAGGTCGACGACCTCACGGTCCCCGAGGAGTACCGCGGCATCGGCGTCCGGATCGAGGACGACATCCTCGTCACCGAGGACGGCGCGGAGAACCTGTCCGCCGGCATCCCGCGCACCGCGGACGAGGTCGAGGCCTGGGTCGCGCGCTGAGCCCGTCCGTCGGGCGACGGCTCGGAGCCTGACGCGGCTGGATCAGCCCGCGTCGGTCTCCGGGCCGCGCTCCAGGAGGTTGCGTGCACGGTTCGCGAGCTCACCGCCGACGATGAGGTCGTAGCGCGTCGCGACGACGAGCGTGGCCGAGGTGTACTCCTGCCGCTTGCGGGTCACCGAGTACGACACGATGCCGAACAGCATGCCGAACGCGGCACCCATGAGCACCGCGGCACCGAGCAGCATGAGGTTCGTCTCGGGGTTGAAGATGACGAGGACGAGCCCGAGGAACAGTCCGAGCCAGGCACCGCTGACCGCACCGGCTCCCGCAGCACGGCCGTAGCTGAGGCGACCGGTGACGCGTTCGACGCTCTTGAGATCGCTGCCGACGATCGAGATCTCCTTGACCGGGAAATCGGTGTGGGCGAGCGAGGAGATCGCGGCCTGCGCGGACTCGTAGCTCTCGTAGCTGGCCACCGTCTCGCCTCGCGGGATGACGCCGAGCGTCGGGGCGCCCTTCCGGCCGAACTGTCGCGGATCACTCATACCTCCATCCTCTCACCCCGCCCGGAGCGGACGCTCCAGGCCGACCACCGGCGGGTAGGTTAGTAGTCGTGAGTGCAACCAGAGTGTTCGTCGCCAGGCTCGCCGGGTGCACCGTCTTCGACCCCGCGGGCGATCGTGTCGGCAAGGTCAGGGACGTGCTCGTCGTCTACCGCACCGGCAAACCACCGCGGGTCGTCGGCCTCATCGTCGAGATCCCCGGCAAGCGCCGCGTGTTCGTCTCGATCGGCCGCGTGACGAGCATCGGCGCCGGGCAGATCATCACCACGGGACTCATCAACGTCCGCCGGTTCGAGCAGCGCGGTGGCGAGGTGCGCGTGATCGCCGAACTCTTCGGCCGACGTGTCGTCTTCCGGACCACCGGCGAGGAGGCGACGATCGAGGACGTCGCCATCGAGGAGCAGGGGCCCGGCGAGTGGCAGGTGTCGCAGCTGTTCGTCCGCCGCCCGAAGACCACCGCCTCCCCCTTCGTGAAGGGCCCGACGACCTTCGCCACCTGGAACGAGCTGCGCGAGGAGCAGGAACTCGGCGAGGCGCAGTCCGCCGAGCAGCTCATCGCGACCTATGCCGACCTGAAACCGGCCGACCTCGCGAACACGCTCCTCGACCTCCCGCGCGACCGGATGATCGAGGTCGCTGAGGAGCTGTCCGACGACCGACTCGCGGACGTGCTCGAGGAGATGCCCGAGACCGACCAGGTGCAGATCCTCGGCCAGCTCGACGACGACCGCGCGGCTGACGTCCTCGACCAGATGCAGCCCGACGACGCCGCCGACCTCATCGCCCAGCTCCCCGAGGATCGCGGAGAGCACCTCCTCGAGCTCATGGAACCGGAGGAGGCCGAGGACGTCCGCATGCTGCTCCGGTTCGACCCGGAGACCGCGGGTGGCCTCATGACGACCGAGCCGATCATCCTCTCCGCCGACGCCACCGTCGCGGAAGCCCTCGCGTCGATCCGACGCTCCGAGCTGGCACCGGCGCTGGCGGCCGGAGTCTGCATCACCCTGCCGCCGTACGAGTCCCCGACAGGACGCTTCCTCGGGATGGTGCACTTCCAGCGCATGCTCCGCTACCCGCCGCACGAGCGCCTCGGCACGCTGCTCGATCAGAGCCTCGACCCGGTGGGCGTCCGGACCTCCGCCGCCGAGGTCTCGCGGATCCTCGCCAGCTACAACCTCGTCCAGGTGCCCGTCGTCGACGAACAGCACCGCCTGCTCGGGGTCGTGACGATCGACGACGTGCTCGACTACCTGCTCCCCGACGACTGGCGCAGCATCGACGAGAACGACGAACTCCCGCCGTCGGAACAGCGGCTCGGAACGAACGGAAGGAGGGCAGGTCGTGGCACGAGCTCCCCGCAATGAGATCAGGCTCGACGCTCCGAAGGGACTTCGCAGTTCCGTGCGGTCCATCCGCCGCGCACCGGCCTCGCGCGACCGCTTCGGCCGCTTCACGGAGTGGATCGCCCGGGCGATGGGCACCCCGTGGTTCCTGCTCGGCCTCACGCTCTTCGTCATCCTCTGGATCGGCTGGAACACCTACGGACCGCTCGCCCTCCGGTTCGACTCCGTCGACATCGGTTTCGTCGCACTGACGCTCGTGCTCTCCCTCCAGGCCTCCTACGCGGCGCCGCTCATCCTGCTCGCCCAGAACCGCCAGGACGACCGCGACCGCGTGCAGATCGAGCAGGACCGGCAGCGGTCCGAACGGAACCTCGCCGACACCGAGTACCTCGCCCGTGAGGTCGTCGCGCTGCGCCTGGCCCTGAAGGACATGGCGTCGAAGGACTTCATCCGCGCCGAACTGCGCTCCCTGCTCGAGGAACTCGATCGGGATCGCACCGACCAGCCCGAACACGACGGGCCCGAGCGTCGGCGTGGCTGACGCCGACGCCGCTGACACCGGCCTCGCCGAGCGGATCAGGACTGCTCTCGCCCGGGTCATCGACCCCGAGATCCGCAGACCGATCACCGAACTCGACATGGTCGGCCCGATCACGGTGGACGACGACGGTGCGGCCGATGTCACGATCAAGCTCACGATCGTCGGCTGCCCGGCAGCGGCGAGCATCGAGCGCGACGTGCGTGAGGCCACCGCGGCGACCCCCGGGGTCACGAGCGTCGCGGTCGACGTCCAGGTGATGTCGACGGCGGAGCGTCAAGCGCTCACGGAGCGCCTGCGAGGCGGCCGGAGCGCCCGCGGCATCCCGTTCGGCCCGGACTCACTGACCCGTGTATACGCCGTGACGAGCGGCAAAGGCGGTGTCGGGAAGTCGACGGTGACCGCGAACCTGGCCGTCGCACTCGCCGCCAGTGGTCTGCGGGTCGGCCTGGTCGACGCGGACGTCCACGGGTTCTCCATCCCGGGGCTCCTCGGCCTGGTCGAGGACGGCGTGGCCGTCAAACCGACGCAGGTCGGCGACATGATCCTGCCACCGGTCGCCCACGGCGTGAAGGTCGTCTCGATCGGCATGTTCATCGACGCACCGACGGACGGCACCACCGCCGTCGCCGTCGCCTGGCGCGGACCGATGCTCCACCGCACCATCCAGCAGTTCCTGACCGACGTGTTCTTCGGCGACCTCGACGTCCTGCTCCTCGACCTCCCGCCCGGCACCGGGGACGTCGCCATCTCCATCGGCCAGCTGCTCCCCCACGCCGAGGTGCTCGTCGTCACGACACCGCAGCCGGCCGCCGCCGAGGTGGCCGAGCGCAGCGGCGTGGTTGCGCGCCAGACCGGGCAGCGCGTCCACGGCGTCATCGAGAACATGGCGGGTCTCCCCCAGCCCGACGGCAGCATCCTGCAGCTGTTCGGCTCAGGGGGTGGCGAGGCGCTCGCAGCGCGGTTGTCGATCGGCCAGGACGCACCGGTACCGCTCCTCGCCTCGGTCCCGCTCAGCGTCCCGCTTCGGGAAGGTGGAGACGCCGGGCTGCCGATCGTGCTCTCGGATCCGACGGATCCCGCGGCCGCCGAGATCCTCCGGCTGGCCGGACAGCTCGCTGCCAGACCGCGTGGCCTCGCCGGTCGCCGTCTCGGCGTCAGCACGAACTGAGCGGTCCGGGTCGGACGCGTGCGACCGAAGCGGACTCAGGTGGCTTCGAGGTCGAACGGGGGCGCGGCGGTCTCCCCGGCTGCGAGTCGGCGCAGGCGCTCGTCGGTCGCCGCCTGGATCGACTTCGGTTTCTCGAGCGACGGAACGGCTGCAGCGGCGGCCGCGGGAGCCGCGTCGAGCGGAGCGGTCGTCGCGACCGTCGGCGACACCGGGGGCTCGTCGTCGAGGAGCGCCTCGCGGATGATGCGCCTCGGATCGTACTGACGTGGGTCGAGCTTCTTCCAGTCGACCTCGTCGAACTCCGGCCCCATCTCCTCGCGCATCCGGTCCTTGGCACCGGAGGCGAGGTCGCGGAGGGTGCGGACGAGTCGCGCCAGTTGCGAGGCGTAGTACGGCAGCCGTTCCGGACCCAGCAGGAACACGGCGATGACCCCGATGATGAGGAGTTTGTCGAAGGTCAGACCGAACACGACATCAGACTACCGCGCGAGCCTCAGCTGTCGGAGCAGTTCCAGGCCATACGCTGGGATCCGGAGGCAAGGTGTCAGAACACAATCTCAACTGGAAGTACGCGGGCGACATGGTCGTCGAGAGCGCGGCGATGCTCACGGCGCGCGCTCACGCGCACGAACTGGGTGTCGAACCGATCTCTCCCGCGATCGGCGCGCAGATCGCGGTGGTGGCTGCGGCCACCCGCGCGGAGTCCATCGTCGAGGTGGGGACCGGCACCGGCGTCTCCGGGCTCTGGCTGCTCCGCGGTGCCACGAGCGCGGTGCTGACGTCCATCGACACCGAGATCGTGCACCAGCAGCAGGCACGCGCGGCGTTCACGGAGGCCGGCATCACCACCAACCGCATCCGCCTCATCACCGGCAGCGCACTCGACGTCCTGCCGCGGATGAACGAGAACTCCTACGACCTCGTCCTCGTCGACGGCGACCCGGGATCGGTGATCGAGTACGTCGAGCACGGACTCCGTCTGGTGCGTCCCGGCGGCACCGTGCTCGTCCCGCATGCGCTCTGGCGAGGCCGCGTGGCCGATCCGGCTCAGCGGGACGAGACCACAGGACTGTTCCGCTCGCTCGTCCAGGAGATCTCCGCGTCCGACGCGGTCGTCAGCGCCCTGTCCCCCGCCGGCGACGGCCTCCTGCAGATCACCAAACCCAACCTCTGAGCGCTCCGCACGACGACGAACCGGCCGCCATCCTGACTCTGCGAGCAGTGATGACGGCCGGTTCTCAGCTCATGCGGCGTCGGTGACGGGGATCAGCCCGCGCTCACCACACCCGCGAGTGCATCATGCAGTTCTT
Source organism: Plantibacter sp. MCCC 1A11337 (assembly GCF_013349365.1). NCBI lineage: Bacteria > Bacillati > Actinomycetota > Actinomycetes > Micrococcales > Microbacteriaceae > Plantibacter > Plantibacter sp. MCCC 1A11337. The sequence goes on from NZ_JABJWX010000001.1 coordinate 792,325, forward strand.
GAGCCTCTGCGTCGTTGACCGACACGACGAGACGCCCTCCCCCTTCAAGAGGCACTCGCACGATGATGAGCCGACCCTCCTTCACGGCCTCCATTGGCCCGTCTCCGGTGCGTGGCTTCATTGCGGCCATGCGAGTCCCCTCTCGTTTTTCGACTGACCCCCATTATCTCGTATCACGGGGGCTCGTGATAATCCTGAGCGCGGCGAGGCGCAGGATGAAGCCGGATCGGCACTCAGGGAATGGTCCAATACGCGTTCGCGAGCCCGTACATGACGAAGATCCAACACCACTGCAGCGCCAGCGAGACGATGACGACGCCACCGCGGTACCAGCGGTTCCGTGGGACGGCGACGGCACCGAGGAGCGGGAAGACCGGGACGAGCAGCCGGAAGACACTCGTCTGTGGGAAGAACACCGCGAAGAGGTAGAGGAGGTAGGACCCCACCCACAACCGGAGGTCGGCACCGAGCCGGCGCACCGGCTGGAGGAACAGGAGCACGACGGAGCCGACGAAGACCGCTGCGACGACGGCGATGCCCGGACCATCCCCGAACCAGAACTGGCCGCCCTGGATCCAGGCGGAGAACGGGACGAGCGGTTGCTCCCCGATGAAGGCGGCCCGCCACGCCAGCTCCGTCTCGAGGTACGCGTCCGGCGTCCCGGTGACGAGGCCGGCGATGACCATCCACGCGAATCCGGCGACGGCGGCGAGTGCCCCGCCCGCGAGGATGAGGACGACCTCCCGGCGCGCCAGCGGGTCGCGGTGTCGCGTGACGATCCGCACGATGAGATGGAGGCCCAGCAGGAGCGAGAAGGCCAGGACTCCGGGGCGGGTGAACGCCATGACCGGGATGACCGCGAGGAGCCAGCCGTACCGGCGCGTCACGAGCAGGAGCAGCGCGAGCGTCAGCAGCAGCAGGAACATCGATTCGGCGTAGGCGACCTGGAACAGGGCGCTGAGCGGGGCGATGCAGAACAGCACGACGGCGAACATCGCCCGTTCATCGCCGAGGCGGATGCGCAGGAGCCGGTGGAACAGCAGGGCCGCCCCCAGGCCACAGCACAGCGAGACGATCACGGCCATGACCGGCCACGGCAGGAAGGTGACGACCGAGAGCGCCTTCACGACCCCCGGATAGACCGGCATGAACGCCCACGCGTTCTCCGCGACCCGGCCGGCGTCGTCGAGCGGCAGCTGGGTCGGGTAGCCGTACGTCGCGATCCACCAGTACCACTGCCCGTCCCAGCCGGCGGCGAGCGTCCCCAGCGAGGGGAACGCGCCGAACCGGGAGTCCGGCGCCTGCAGCAGACTCGCGACCGCGAACATCGCGGTCGTCACCAGGCGGGACAGCACGTACACGATGGTGATCCGCCCCCACCACGGCAGGCGGGCCCAGCGCCGGAACATGGACGGCCGCTCCTCGACCTCGGTCGAGTGGGCCGTGTCAGCGACCATCGGGCCCGGTCAGCCAGGCGCGGAGCCCGCGCTCACAGTCCTCGATGTGCGCGAGCGGGACGCGCTCGTCGTCGGCATGGGCGAGGAGCGGGTCACCCGGTCCGTAGTTGACGGCGGGGACGCCGAGTGCAGAGAAGCGTGCGACGTCCGTCCATCCGTACTTCGGGGCCGGTGTGCCGCCGACCGCGGCCAGGAAGTCTTGGGCGATCGGCGCGTCGAGCCCGGGACGAGCGCCCTCCGCGACGTCCGTCTGCACGACCTCGAAGCCGGAGAAGAGTTCCTCGAGGTGGGCGAGCGCCTCGGCACCCGTCCGGCTCGGAGCGAAGCGGTAGTTCACCTCGACGGTAACGAGGTCGGGGATCACGTTCCCGGCGACGCCGCCGGTGATCCCGACCGCGTTGACGCCCTCGCGATAGACGAGCCCGTCGACCTCCACCTCCCGTGGCGTGTACGAGGCGAGTGTCGCGAGGACCGGGGAGATCGCGTGGATCGCGTTGACGCCGACCCAGCTCCTGGCCGCGTGCGAGCGCCTGCCGTGGGCGCTCACGTGGACGCGCAGCGTTCCGTTGCAGCCGCCCTCGACGCCGGCGTTGCTCGGCTCGCCGAGGATCGCGAAGTCGCCGACGAACAGGTCGGGACGGTTCCGCGCGAGACGACCGAGGCCGTTGAGGTCGGATGCGACCTCCTCGTTGTCGTACCACATCCAGGTGATGTCGACGACGGGATCGGTGAGCTCAGCCGCGAGCTTCAGCTGGACCGCGACGCCGCCCTTCATGTCGACCGTCCCCCGACCCCAGAGCACCGCCTCGCCGTCGCGCTCCTCGAACCGGGTCGGGACGTTGCCGTTGATCGGGACGGTGTCGATGTGGCCGGCGATGATGACCCGCTGGGCACGTCCGAGCGAGGTGGAAGCGACGACCGTGTCGCCGTCGCGCACGATCGTCAGGTGCTCGAGCCCCTCGAGCGACGCCTCGATCGCGTCGGCGATGCGGGCCTCGTCTCCCGAGACGGAGGCGATGTCGCACAGCTGCTGGGTGAGTTCCACCGAGGAGACGGACAGGTCGAGTACGGGGACTTCGGCTGGCATGGCACCAGTGTATTGGCCGTCGGCCTGAGTGTTGGCCGGTACCCTGGAGCCATGACCGCTGCGCCTGCCGAGACCCCCGTTCCGACTCACGCCTGGGGCTCCGGCCTCGCGACCATCGCCGCCGACGGCACCGTGCTCGACACCTGGTTCCCCGAGCCCTCGCTCGGACGGATCCCCGAGGGCCGCGACCGCTGGATCGCCCCCGCAGACCTCGAGGCCCTCGCGACCGACGACGAGCGCCGGGCCGTCCGCATCGACATCGTCACCGTCGAGATCGAGCTGCAGGCCGCTCCGCAGAGCACCCCGGACGCCTACCTGCGGCTGCACCTGCTCAGCCACCTGCTCGTCCAGCCGAACACGATCTCGCTCGACGGTGTCTTCGCGCACCTCCCGATCGTCGTCTGGACCAACGCCGGCCCCGTGCACCCCGCGGACTTCGACCGTCTCCGGCCGTCGCTCCTCCGCTCCGGCATCCACGCGACCGGCATCGACAAGTTCCCGAGACTCCTCGACTACGTGACGCCCGACAAGGTCCGGATCGCCGACGCCTCGCGCGTCCGGCTCGGCGCCCACCTGGCACCGGGTACCACCGTCATGCACGAGGGCTTCGTCAACTTCAACGCCGGAACCCTCGGCGCGTCGATGGTCGAAGGACGCATCTCGCAGGGCGTCGTCGTCGGCGACGGCAGCGACATCGGGGGTGGTGCGTCGATCATGGGGACGCTCTCCGGCGGCGGGACGCAGCGGGTGGCGATCGGTCAGCGCGCCCTCCTCGGCGCCAACTCCGGCATCGGCATCTCGATCGGCGACGACTCGGTGGTCGAGGCGGGTCTCTACGTGACCGCGGGCACCAAGGTCGTCCTCGCGGGTGCTGCGGCCACGGCCGAGGGCGCGCCGCGCACGGTCAAGGCGGTCGAGCTGTCGGGTGTCCCGAACCTCCTGTTCCGTCGGAACTCGCTCACCGGGGCCGTCGAGGTGCTCCCCCGCTCGGGCTCGGGCGTCGAGCTGAACGCGGCACTGCACGCCTGACCCGGCGTCCCCGAGCACAGAACGGCCCCGCATCCGAGGTGGATGCGGGGCCGCCCTTCGACAGGCTCAGGAGCCTACGGGACTAGCGCGTCGGGAAGGGACGCTCGGGCGAACCCGTGTACAGCTGCTGCGGGCGCCCGATCTTGGTCTGCGGGTCGAGGTTCATCTCACGCCAGTGGGCGATCCATCCGGGCAGGCGTCCGATGGCGAAGAGCACCGTGAACATCCGCGTCGGGAAGCCCATCGCCTTGTAGATGACGCCGGTGTAGAAGTCGACGTTCGGGTAGAGCTTGCGCTCCTTGAAGTAGTCGTCCTCGAGGGCGATCTGCTCGAGCTCCTGAGCCAGGTCGAGCAGCGGGTCGTTGATACCGAGCGCCCGGAGCACCTCACCGGCGCTCTCCTTGACGAGCTTGGCGCGCGGGTCGTAGTTCTTGTAGACGCGGTGCCCGAAGCCCATGAGCTTCACGCCGTCTTCCTTGTTCTTCACGCGGTCGACGAAGCGCTGCACGCCCTCGCCGGACTCCTGGATCCGGCCGAGCATCTGCAGGACGGCCTCGTTCGCGCCACCGTGCAGCGGACCCGACAGGGCGTTGATGCCGGCGGAAACGGAGGCGTAGAGGTTCGCTCCGGTGGAGCCGACGAGGCGGACCGTGGAGGTCGAGGCGTTCTGCTCGTGATCCTCGTGCAGGATGAGCAGGAGGTCGAGCGCCTTCGACAGGACGGGATCGATCTCGTAGGGCTCGGCGAGGTTGCCGAAGTTCAGCTTGAGGAAGTTGTCGACGAAGCTCAGCGAGTTGTCGGGGTAGAGGAACGCCTGCCCGACCGACTTCTTGTGCGCGTAGGCGGCGATCACCGGGAGCTTCGCGAGCATGCGGACCGTCGTGAGCTCGACGTGGTCGGGATCGTGCGGGTTGGCGTCCGACTCGTAGTAGGTCGACATGGCCTGCAGGGCGCTCGACAGGACGGCCATCGGGTGCGCCGTGTGCGGGAGCGCCGAGAAGAACCGCTTGAGGTCCTCGTGGAGGAGCGTGTGGCGCCGGATCTTCTCGTCGAACCCGCCGAGTTCGTCGGCCGTCGGGAGCTCCCCGTGGATGAGCAGCCAGGCGACCTCGAGGAAGGTCGACTGCTTGGCGAGCTGCTCGATCGGGTAGCCGCGGTAGCGCAGGATGCCCTGGTCGCCGTCGATGTACGTGATCGCCGACTTGGTCGCCGCGGTGTTGACGAACCCGTAGTCGAGTGTGGTCAGGCCGGTCTGCCGCGTGAGCGAGGAGATGTCGATACTCGACGCGCCCTGGGCTGACTGGTGGATCGGGAATTCGGCCGTTCCGCCGGGGTAGTTCAGGGTGACCTGATGCGTCTCGGTGGAAGCCTGTTTCTCGACGTCGCCCACGGCGCCTCCTCATATCTTCGTGCGATAGGGACTCGACATCGCCCTCCGATACGACGGCGTGTCACATACAGCCTAATCGGCTTCGGACCCAACTGTTGTTTCCCACAGTGATCCGGCGACTTCCTTGGAGTTCACCCCGAAATCGGGCGGAGGCCCCGAAGTCTGGACGCGGCGGCCGCGATGCGCTCGTCGGTGGCGGTCAGGGAGAGCCGCACGTGCTGCGGCCCGGCCTCGCCGTAGAACACCCCCGGGCCAGCAAGGACACCGATCGACGCCAAGCGGTCGATACTCACCCAGGCGTCCTGGCCCTCGGTGATCCACAGGTACAGTCCCGCCTCGCTGCGATCGACCCGGAACCCGGCCTCGCGGACGGCCGGGAGCAGCACCTCACGGCGGGCGCGGTACCGGGCCTTCTGCTCCGCGACGTGGGCGTCGTCGCCGAGCGCCGCGACCATGGCGGCCTGCAGCGGGGCCGGCAGCATGAGACCCGCGTGCTTCCGGACGGTGACCAGCCGACGCACCAGGCGCTCGTCGCCCGCGAGGAACGCGGCACGGTAGCCGGCGAGGTTGGACTGCTTGCTCAGGGAGTAGATCGCGAGGACGCCCTCGGTGTCGCCGTCGGTCACGCGTGGATCGAGCACGGACGGGGTCGGCGTGTCGGACCACTCCCCCTCCCAGCCGAGTTCCGCGTAGCATTCATCGCCCACGAGGACGGCGCCCAGTTCGCGGGCTCTGGCTCGGGCTGCCCGCAGCTCGTCGACCGACAGGACACGACCGTCGGGGTTGCCGGGGGAATTCAGCCAGACCAGCCGGGTGCTCTCCGGCCATTCGGCGGGGTCGTCGGACGCGAACGCCTCGGCTCCGGCGATCGCCGCGCCGACCGCGTAGCTCGGGTAGGCGGCCACGGGGTGGACCACGGTGTCGCCGGCGCCCAGGCCGAGGAGGAAGGCGAGCAGCGCGACGAGTTCCTTCGAGCCGATCGTCGGGAGGACGGCGTCGAGGGTGAGCCCCTCGACACCACGACGGCGCGCGAACCAGTCGACGATCGCCTGCCGGAGTTCGGGCGTGCCGACCGTGGTCGGGTACGCGTGCGCGTCCGTGGCCGCCCGGAGCGCATCCCGGATGAGGCCGGGAGTCGGATCGACCGGCGAACCGATCGAGAGGTCGACGATGCCGTCGGGGTGCCGACGGGCCTGCTCCGCATACGGGACCATGAGGTCCCAGGGGTAGTCGGGCAGCGGCTGCAGTGCCACGCGACTACTCGTGGGCTTGGGGCGGCAGGGCGGCGATGAGCGGGTGGTCCGAGGGGATCACGCCGACCTTCGCGGCCCCGCCCGGGGAACCGACCTCGTCGAAGAACTCGACATTGGCCTTGTAGTAGTCCGCCCACTCCTCGGGGAGGTCGTCCTCGTAGTAGATCGCCTCCACCGGGCAGACCGGCTCGCACGCACCGCAGTCGACGCATTCGTCGGGGTGGATGTAGAGCGACCGTTCACCCTCGTAGATGCAGTCGACGGGGCATTCGTCGATGCAGGCGCGGTCCTTGACATCGACGCACGGCAGGGCGATCACGTAGGTCACGGGCGGGTGGCTCCCTTCACGAGCACTGAGTTGTCCAGTCTACGCCTGCGGCGAGACGGGGAGCGGTTCGGGCGTCGGTCCCGCGTGACGGTCGTCGCGCTTGCGGGCGCGCTCCGGGAGCTTCGGCCACGCCACGACGAGGACGGCGATGAGGCCGGGGGCGATGGTCCAGACGAGGCCCGAGACGCTCTGCGGGATGAGGACGGAGCCACCGGTGCTCTCGAGCAGCAGGATCCCGATCATGAGGATGACCCCGAGCGCCGCTGCCGACGCTGCGAGCCGGTCTCCCAGGACGATCCGGAGTCCGACTAGGAGCATGGCCACACCGAGGATGCCGAGCACCAGCCCGACCGGGAGCGCGACACCGAGGACGGAGGGCGCCCAGGCGTGAGCGACCGTGCCGATGGCGCCGTACGCCAGACCGACGAGGAACGCGAGGACGATCCCGATCACCCGTGATGCCGTGGACGGCTCGTGTGGTGGGTCCGGCTGCGGCGGTGTCGGCGGGAACCAGCGGTCGTCGCCGACCGTGCGGCCGTCTGGGAGGCTGGGGTCGGGGGCCGGATCGGTCATCCGCCGATTGTATCTGGACACCCTCGGTGTCAGGCGCTATGGTCGACGTCGGATAAGGTTAGCCTTACCCAACCGCGTTCCGAAGTCGCAGCGCCCCGCCCGGACCACGGTCCCCGCCCGGCGCGCCCTCGGATGCATCCCCACCCCGCAGACGACGGCCTCCCCCGGGCGACCGCCTGCTCGACGCCCGAAAGTCCGGTCACGTGCTCGCGAACTACCTCATCGGCCTCCGAGAAGGCCTCGAAGCCGGCCTCATCGTCGGCATCCTCGTCGCCTACCTGAACAAGCTCGGCCGCCGGGACGTCCTCCCCAGGTTGTGGCTCGGCGTCGCCGTCGCGATCGTCGTCTCGCTCGGCGTCGGTGCCATCCTCACCTGGGGACCGTACGGGCTGAGCTTCCAGGCGCAGGAGATCCTCGGCGGCGGACTGTCCATCCTGGCCGTCGGGCTCGTCACCTGGATGATCTTCTGGATGGGGCGCAACGCCCGAGAGCTCAAGCACGACCTCGAGTCACGACTCGACGCCGCCGTCGCCGGGTCGGCGATCGGGATCATCGTGCTCGGTTTCATCAGCGTCGGCCGCGAGGGGATCGAGACCGCCCTGTTCATCTGGGCGAGCGTCAACTCCGGCGAGAACGCCGTCGTCGGCTCGATCGGCGCGCTCCTCGGCATCCTCACCTCCGTCGTCATCGCCTATCTCATCTACCGCGGATTCGTCCGCATCAACCTCGGGACCTTCTTCACGTGGACCGGCCTCTTCCTCGTCGTCGTGGCCGCCGGCGTCCTCGCCTACGGCGTCGGCGACCTCCAGGAGGCGGGCGTCATCCCCGGCTGGGGGCAGGCCGCGTTCGACCTGAGCGCCGTCGTCCCTCCGACGAGCTGGTACGGCACCGTCCTCGGCGGACTCTTCAACTTCACCCCCGCCCCGACGTGGGCACAGTTCGGTGCGTGGCTGCTGTACCTGATCGTCACGCTCGTCTGCTTCATCCGGGTCTCAGGACTCGGCCGTCGGCGCCCGACCTCGGTCACGAAACCGGTCACGACGAACGCCTGACCGGTCCCCGACCCACCACGAACCAAGCACCAGCACCTTCCGACAGGAGTCTCCATGCAGCACCGCATCATCGCCGGCCTCGCCGGTGCGGGCGTCCTCGCCCTCGCCCTCACGGGATGCGTCCCGAACAAGACGGGAAGCGACGCACTCACCGTCGCCATCACCGACGACTCGTGTTCGGTGTCCGTGGCGAAGGCGACGGCCGGTGCCGTGACCTTCTCGATCACCAACAACGGTACCGACGTCAACGAGTTCGAGATCCTCGCCTCGGACAAGCTGCGCATCGTCGGCGAGAAGGAGAACGTGACGCCGGGCCAGACGGTGTCCTACGTCGCACAGCTGAACCCCGGCACGTACTACACGGCCTGCAAGTTCCAGCTCGTCGGCGCACCGGTCGGCCTCGCCGAGTTCACCGTGACGGGCGAGAACGCCGCCGTCTCGAAGGACGAGCAGGCGCTCACCGACCAGGCCGTGACGAACTACGTCGCCTACATCAAGTCGCAGGTGGCCGAACTCGTGCCGCAGGTGAAGGCCTTCACCGACGCGTACGTCGCCGGCGACGACGAGACCGCCCGTCAGCTGTTCGCGACGACGCGCGTCTCGTACGAACGCATCGAGCCGACGGCCGAGGCCTTCGGCGACCTCGACCCGAAGATCGACTACCGCGAGGTCGACGCCGTGGCTGAAGGACTCGACTGGACCGGCTTCCACCGGATCGAGAAGGACCTCTGGCCACCGGCAGCCGACGCACTGAACTCCGACGGCACGAGCGCGCTGCTGGACTGGACGCCGTCGACGCCGGAGCAGCGTCAGCAGTTCGCCACCGGTCTCGTCGACGACGTGCAGCAGCTGTTCGACCTCGTCTCCGAGAAGGACTTCACCGTGAGCCTCGGCGACATCTCGAACGGCGCCATCGGTCTCCTCGACGAGGTCGCCGTCGGCAAGATCTCCGGCGAGGAGGACTGGTGGTCCCACACCGACCTCTACGACTTCGCGGCCAACGTGCAGGGAGCCGAGGTCGCGTTCGGCAACGTCAAGGACATCGCCGCGAGCAAGGGCGACGCGGGCACGAAGCTCGTCGGCCAGATCGAGACCGAGTTCACGGCGCTGCAGGACCTGCTCGCGAAGTACGGCAGCCTCGACAACGGTTTCGTGAGCTACGACACCGTCACCGAGGAGCAGCGCAAGGAGCTCTCCGACCAGGTGAACGCCCTCTCCGAGCCGCTGTCGCAGCTCACCCACACGGTGCTCGGCGTCGCCGAGTAACACCGACCGGATCCACCGCCGCCTCCGCGGCGCGCCGGGCCGGAACCGCTCAGAGCATTCTGGGGGTTCCGGCCCTGCGGCCTTCCAGCCATCCCTGAATAGCATGAGGTCCGATGACCGAGCACACTCTCCCCACGACCCCTGCACCCGAGGCAGGATCGGCGCCCACCGAACCTGGACCCGGCGCCGCGTCCACACCGCCGAGCGACACCCCACGGCGCGGGCTGTCGCGACGGGCGCTGTTCGGCCTCGCCGGAGCAGGCGCCGCGGGGCTGGCGGCCGGAGCCGGGGCGACCGCTGCCATCACCGCAGCCGTGAGCGCCTCGGCGAGTGCCTCGGGCGTCACGACGGTCTACCCCTTCAGCGGGGCGCACCAGAGCGGGATCACCACGCCGGCGCAGGACCGCCTGCACTTCGCCGCGTACGACGTGTCGGCGGGGACCACCAGGGAGGAGCTCGTCGAGCTGCTCCAGGACTGGAGTGTCGCCGCGGCACGCATGACTCAGGGCCAGGAGGTCGCCGACGGTGGCGCCGTGGACGGCTCCCCGCTCGCTCCCCCGGTCGACACCGGCGAGGCGCTCGGACTGCCCGCCAGCGGGCTCACGATCACCTTCGGGTTCGGACCCACACTCTTCACCGCCGAGGACGGCACGGACCGGTTCGGCATCGCCGACCGGCGCCCTGCCGAGTTGGAGAAGCTCCCCCGCTTCACGGGCGACAACCTGCAGGCGGGCCTCACCGGCGGCGACCTCTGCATCCAGGCCTGCGCCGACGACCCACAGGTCGCCGTGCACGCGATCCGCAATCTGAGCCGCATCGCGTTCGGACGTGCCTCCATCCGCTGGTCGCAGCTCGGTTTCGGTCGCACCTCGTCGACCTCTACCAGTCAGGTCACCCCGCGCAACCTGTTCGGCTTCAAAGACGGCACTGCGAACGTCAAGTCCGAGGAGACGAAGACGGTCGAAGAGCAGGTGTGGGTCCAGGACGGGGACAGCGCCGCCTGGCTGAGCGGTGGTTCCTACCTCGTGGTCCGCAAGATCCGCATGATCATCGAGACCTGGGACCGCGCGCAGCTCCAGGAGCAGGAGCGGGTCATCGGTCGGAGCAAGGGCGAGGGCGCACCGCTGTCGGGCGGCAAGGAGTTCACCGAGCCCGACTTCGAAGCGGTCGGGGCTACGGATCAGCCGCTCATCGACAAGCACTCACACGTGCGCCTGGCGCACCCGACCCAGCTCAAGGGCACGAAGCTCCTGCGACGCGGATACAACTTCGTCGACGGCAACGACGACCTCGGGCGGTTGAACGCCGGACTGTTCTTCATGTCGTACCAGCGATCGCCGAAGCAGTTCATCGACGTGCAGCGCGCGCTGGCCACCGATGCGCTCAACGAGTACATCAAGCACGTCGGGTCGGCGATCTTCGCGGTGCCGCCGGGCGCGAGCCAGGACGGCTGGGTCGGCGAGACGCTCTTCGCGTAGGACCTGCTCGGTCGCTGAGCCTCCCCGGCCCGTTGCTGAGCCCTCCCTGCCCGGTCACTGAGCCCTCCCTTCCCGGTCACTGAGCCCTCCCTTCCCGGTCACTGAGCCTGTCGAAGTGCGCCCTTCGACAAGCTCAGGGACCGGAAGGGCGCTCAGGGACTGGAAGGGCGCTCAGGGACCGGAAGGGCGCTCAGCGACCGGAAGAGCGCTCAGGGACCGGAGGGGCGGCTACTTGACCGTCACCGTGTAGAGGATGCTGTCCGCCGAGGCGACGAGCTTCACGTCGTAGGCCGTCGTCGACAGCGTCACGATCGAACCGTCGCCGTTCGCGATCTCCCCGTCGACCGTGAAGCCTGCCGCGACGAGCGCATCCTTGGCTGCGGTGGCCGCATCGGTCGCCTGCACCGTGACGACGAAGGTGTCCTTGCCGTCGACCGTCCCACGTCCACCGTTGACCGTGCCGTCGACCACCGGGACCGCGTCGACGGGGTAGCCGTCCGGCAGCCCCTCGTCGAGGTTCACATCGAAGTCGCCACCGGTGGCGTCGCGGATACCCTGCTCGACCGAGTCCTTGACGGTCGACTCGATGACGCTGCACCCGGCGAGCGTCGGAGCGAGGACGAGGGCGGCCAGCAGGGCGAGGGAGGCGGGTCGGCGCATGCCCATCAGCTTAACGACCCGATGCCCGGTCTTCCTGAGAGGACCGGGCATCGGGTTGGAGCGGTTACCGCCTACTCGGACTGCTTCTTGAGACGCGAGTAGCTGCGCTGGCGGGCCTGAGCGTCGAGCTCGACCTTGCGGATGCGCACGTGCTCGGGCGTGACCTCGACGCACTCGTCCTCGCGGGCGAACTCGAGGCTCTCCTCGAGCGTGAGGACGCGCGGCGGCGTCATCGACTCGAAGTTGTCGGCCGAAGACTGACGCATGTTGGTCAGCTTCTTCTCCTTGGTGATGTTGACGTCCATGTCGTCGTTGCGCGAGTTCTCGCCGATGACCATGCCCTCGTAGACCTCTTCGGTCGGCTGCACGAAGAACGACATGCGCTCCTGCAGCGCGATGATCGCGAAGGGGGTGACGACGCCGGAGCGGTCGGCGACGATCGAGCCGTTGTTGCGCGTCGTGATCGCGCCGGCCCACTCGCCGTAGCCGTGCGCGAGCGCGTTGGCGATGCCGGTACCGCGCGTGGCGGTGAGGAACTCGGAGCGGAAGCCGATGAGGCCGCGCGACGGGACGATGAACTCCATGCGGACCCAGCCGGTGCCGTGGTTCGACATGTTCTCCATGCGACCCTTGCGAGCGGCGAGAAGCTGGGTGATCGCGCCGAGGTGCTCCTCGGGAGCGTCGATGGTCAGGTGCTCGTAGGGCTCGTGGACCTTGCCGTCGATACGCTTCGTGACCACCTGCGGCTTGCCGACGGTGAGCTCGTAGCCTTCGCGACGCATCTGCTCGACGAGGATGGCGAGCGCGAGCTCTCCACGGCCCTGGACCTCCCACGCGTCGGGTCGACCGATGTCGAGGACCTTGAGTGAGACGTTACCGATGAGCTCGCGGTCGAGACGGTCCTTGACCATGCGGGCGGTGAGCTTGTGGCCCTTGACCTTGCCCATGAGCGGCGAGGTGTTGGTACCGATCGTCATCGAGATGGCCGGGTCGTCGACCGTGATGGCCGGCAGCGCGCGGACGTCCTCGGGGTCGGCCAGGGTGTCGCCGATCATGATGTCGGCGAAACCGGCGACGGCGACGATGTCGCCGGGGCCGGCGCTCTCGGCCGGGTAGCGGTCGAGCGCCTTCGTGATCATGAGCTCGGTGACGCGGACGTTGTGGACGTCGCCGTCGTGGCGGACCCAGGCGACCGTCTGGCCCTTCTTCAACGTGCCGTTGAAGATGCGCAGGAGCGCGAGGCGGCCGAGGAACGGCGAGGCGTCGAGGTTCGTGACGTGCGCCTGGAGCGGGTGCTCGTCGTCGTACTGCGGAGCCGGGATGTGCTCGAGGATGGCCTCGAAGAGTGGCTCGAGGTTCTCGCTGTCGGGCAGTTCGCCGTTGGCGGGCTTGGTGGACGACGCACGGCCGGCCTTGCCCGAGGCGTACACGACCGGGACGTCGAGGATGGCGTCGAGGTCGAGGTCGGGGACGTCGTCGGCCATGTCGCTGGCGAGTCCGATGAGGAGGTCCTGGCTCTCGACGACGACCTCGTCGATGCGCGCATCGGGACGGTCGGTCTTGTTGACCAGGAGGATGACGGGCAGCTTGGCCTCGAGCGCCTTGCGGAGCACGAAGCGGGTCTGCGGGAGGGGGCCCTCGGACGCGTCGACGAGGAGGACGACGCCGTCGACCATGGACAGGCCGCGCTCGACCTCTCCACCGAAGTCGGCGTGACCCGGGGTGTCGATGACGTTGATCGTGATCGGGCCGTCGGTGGCGTGTTCGCCCTTGTACGAGATCGCCGTGTTCTTGGCGAGGATGGTGATGCCCTTTTCGCGCTCGAGCTCATTCGAGTCCATGGCGCGTTCTTCGAGGTGGGCGTGTTCGGCGAAAGAGTTGGTCTGTCGCAGCATGGCGTCGACGAGGGTCGTCTTGCCGTGGTCAACGTGGGCCACGATCGCGACATTGCGCAGATCGGAACGAGTGGCGAGCGCCATAAAAGGGTGGCTTCCTTCAAGTGGATGGGATTCGGGCACGATGGTGCCGACGGACCATCATACCGCAGGAGTCCTGGCCGGGGGCTGAACGGCGACGGGCACCGGCGGTTTCCCGCCGATGCCCGTCGAGGCTGCGTTCAGATCGAACGCGTGCTGATGCTTACTTCTTCCAGCCCACGTTCTTCCAGTCGATGGTCTCGAACTGGGTCGGCCCGTAGTTCACGAGGCCGCTCTTGACGCCGTAGGTGTACGGCACCGGGAACAGCGGCAGCGTGGTCGCGAGGGCGACGATCTTCTTGTCGATCTCCTTCGCGATCTCGAGGCGCTTGTCGGGGTCGAGCTCCGCGTTGGCGCTCGCCCAGAGCTCGCCGAGCGAGTCGTCGGTGACGCCGGGGAAGTTCTGTCCGGAGTCGGCCGGGTAGAAGATCGACTCGGTGCTCGAGATCGGGAACGCGGTGCCCTGCCACGCGAAGCTCACGGCGTCGAAGTCGCGGGTCTCGGTGGTGACGTACTTCGTGAAGAAGTCGTCGGACGGGACGGTGTCGATCTGGAGGTCGAAGCCGGACTCCTTCACCATGGCCTGGACCTGCTGCGAGGTCTCGGCCGAGACCGGGTTGTCGGAGTCGATGACGTAGCGGACGGTCAGCTTCTTGCCGTCCTTCTCGCGGATGCCGCCGCTGCCTTCCTTCCAACCGGCGTCGTCGAGCTGCTTCTTGGCGGCGTCGATGTCGTAGCCGAGCACCTTGGAGGCGTCGTCCTCGTAGCCGTCCTGGCCGGGGAGGAAGATGAGGTTGTTCAGCAGGTCGGTCGGTGCGTCGATCGCTGCGAGGCGGGCCTCGGCGATGGTCTGACGGTTGATCGACTTGGCGAACGCCTGGCGGACCTCGGGGTCGCTCAGGACCTCGGACGTGCCGTTCAGGGTGATGTGGTTGTACGTCGTTCCACGCGAACGCTGGATCTCGGCGTCACTGCGCTTCTTGGCCGTCTCGTAGTTGTCGGCGTTCGAGCCGATGCTGAACACGTCGATCTCACTGTTCGAGAACGCCTGCGCGAGACCCGAGCGGGACACCTGCTTGAAGATGATGTTGTCGAGCTTCGGCTTGTCGCCCCACCACTTCGGGTTGGGCTCGAAGGTCACGACCGCGCCGGTCTGGTCGATCTTGCTGACGATGTACGGACCGCCGGAGACGTAGGTCGTGCCGTCGGCCGCATAGGGTCCGGTCGCCCAGAGGGTGTTGAAGGACTCCGGCGTCGCGCCGAGCCACTTCGGCCAGATGTTGCCGAGGATCGACGGCCAGTCCGCGTTCTTGTTCTTGAACGTGATGAGGACGTCCTGCGGGCTGTCGCCGGCGGTGACGGACTCGATGTCCTTCCACACGTTCGTGGCGGTGGGCGCGTAGGCGGGGTCGACGCCGTTCAGCGACTTCCAGGTCGCGGCGAAATCGTCGACGCTCATGGCGGTGCCGTCCGACCAGACGGCGTCCGGGTTGATCTTGATCTCGACGACCTGCGGGTCCTCGGTCTTCAGCTCGACGGAGGTCGCGAAGTCGGGGTTCGCCTCCCAGGTGCCGTCCTCCTTGATGTTGATGAACGACGGTGTGTACAGGTTGCTGAGGAACTGGTCGTCGACGGTGCCGCTGTCGAGGTTGTAGAGGTTCCAGTTCGCGGGGATCGCGTCGACGGCGAGGTTGAGCGAACCGCCCTGGGCGATCTGGTCGGCGTCGGCGCGCTCCCAGCCGGTGCCGGACAGCTCGGCGGGCTTCGACGTCGAGCCGCCACCGCCTGAACCGCCTCCGGTGCAAGCCGTCAATGCGAGGGCGACGATCGAGACGCCGGCGAGGATCATCCCGCCGCGCCGCTTCGATCCCTGTGTTCTGGAACTCATCGAGATCCACCTTTCGTGACGTGTAACTGCGCAAGGCCGCACCGATGCGGAGCGGAAGGCGCGCAGGCCAATGTGGACCATCTTGCACCCGCTCCGGGGATCCCCCACAAGTGGGGATGAATTGTTACCGTTTCGATTTATCGGCAACACGTGCCGGAAACATACGTTTCGTTTCCTGAGAACACGCGTCGTTTTCTGATTCCAGACACTTGGGGGTTACAGTGTCTCCACCCCCACGAGGGGAGCACAGCTGACGGGACGACGCGGTCCCGCACAACGACTTCGCAAGGCTGGTACATGATCGGGTTCATTGCACGGCGGTTGGTCAACTACCTGTTCCTCTCCGCGATCGCCACCATGCTGGGCTACGTGCTCGTGAGCATGACGCTCCAGCCGTCGGCCCGGTTCCTCGGGAAGAACCCGCCCATCCCCCAGGCGTCCATCGATGCGGCGCTGGACAAGATGGGCGTGAACCCGAAGGTCCCGCTGCTCGAACGCCTGTGGGACTGGGTCACGCAACTGGTGACCACCGGCTCCCTCGGGATCAGCACGCGCGGCACCCAGGTCACCGCCGACATCTTCGAGCGCTCGGGTACGAGCCTCCGCCTCCTCGTCATCGGCACCATCCTCGGCGCGGTCATCGGCGTCGCCCTCGGCGTGTGGGGCGCGGTCCGCCAGTACCGTGCCAGCGACCAGATCATCACCTACGCCTCGTTCACGATCCTCGCGATGCCCGTCTTCGTCATCGGCGTCGTGCTCATGATCCTCGCGACGTCACTCAACCAGGCGGTCGGCACGAACGTCATCAACTTCACCGGCGAGTACACCGCCGGCCTCCAGGGCGGGTTCTGGACACAGTTCGGCGACCGGGCGATGCATCTGCTGTTGCCCACCATCACCCTCACCGTCGGCGCCGTCGCCTCGTACTCGCGGTACCAGCGCAGCGCCATGCTCGACGTGATGAGCGCCGACTACATCCGGACCGCGCGCTCGAAGGGCCGGACCCGCGGTTCCGCGATCATCCGGCACGGTGTCCGCGTCGCGCTCATCCCGATGTCGACGTTCTTCGCCTACTCCTTCGGGCTCATCCTCACCGGAGCGAGTGTGACGGAGAACGTCTTCAGCTGGCACGGCATGGGCGAGTACCTCCTCACGAGCGTCTCGAACTCGGACATCAACGCCGCCGCCGGGACCATCCTGTTCACCTCCATCCTCGTCCTGATCGCCGGAACGCTCTCCGACGTGATCTATGCGGCGCTCGACCCGAGAGTGCGGGTGTAACGACATGGCACTGACCGACCCCTCGACCCTCACCGTCGGCGACCCGGAGAAGATGGCGGACGCCCCCAAGCGTCCGCAGTCCCGCGGGCGCACGATCCTGCGGAAGGTGCTCGTCACGAAGCGCGCCCGCATCGGTGGCGGCGTCCTCCTCTTCATCATCCTCTGGGCGTTCATCGGCCCGCTGCTCTCCCCCTGGTCGTTCACCGACCAGGACGGCCTCGCCTTCAGCCAGCCGCCCTCGCTCGACCACTGGTTCGGTACCAACAACATCGGCCAGGACGTGTACGCACAGACGCTCGTCGGGCTGCAGAAGTCCATCGTCATCGGTCTGATCGTCGGCCCGGGCGCTGCGATCATCGCCGGACTCGTCGGGGCCATCGCCGGCTACGTCGGAGGCGTCTGGGACAAGGCGATCGTGTGGCTCATCGACCTCCTCCTCGTCATCCCCGGCTTCTTCCTCCTCGTGCTCCTGAGCCCGGCGTTCAAGTCGCTGTCCTGGCTCGCCCTCGTCGTCTTCCTCGTCCTGTTCGGCTGGATGGTGCTCGCGCGCGTCATCCGCGGGCAGACGATGTCGCTCCGCGAACGCGAATACGTCAAGGCGGCCCGGTTCATGGGCGTCCCCGGGTTCACGATCATCCGTCGCCACATCATCCCGAACGTCGCGAGCCTCCTCATCATCGACGCGACGCTCGGCATCGGCGCGGCGATCCTGTCGGAGACGACCCTGAGCTTCTTCGGCTTCGGCGTGCAGGCGCCCGACGTCTCGCTCGGCACCCTGCTCGCCGCCGGTGCGAGTGCGGCCGTGACTCGGCCCTGGCTGTTCGTCTTCCCCGCAGCGATCCTCGTCATCACCGTGCTCGCCTCCAGCCTCCTCGGCGACGCCCTGCGCGACGCCATCGACCCGACCTCAGGAGCCAACCGTGACTGACCCCCAGGCGACCGCGCCGCTCCTCAAGGTCGACGACCTCACCGTCACCTTCCCCAACGCCGGCACGCCCGTGCATGCCGTCCGCGGTGTCTCCTACGAGGTGCGGCGTGGTGAGTTCCTCGGCATCGTCGGCGAGTCGGGCTCCGGCAAGAGCGTCTCCTCGATGGCCGTCATGGGGCTGCTCCCCACCAACGCGCAGGTGAGCGGCAGCATCCGCTACGACGGCGTCGAGCTGCTCGGCCAATCGGACCAGGAGCTGTCGAAGATCCGCGGGCGGGACATCGCCATGATCTTCCAGGATCCGCTCTCGGCGCTCACGCCCGTCTACACGATCGGTCAGCAGATCGCCGAAGGCCTCCGCCTCCACGACTCCGCGCTCTCGCAGCGCGCCGCAGAGACCCGGGCCGTCGAACTCCTGAAGATCGTCGGCATTCCGAACGCGGAGCGGCGTGCGAAGTCGTTCCCGCACGAGTTCTCCGGTGGCATGCGTCAGCGGGCCATGATCGCGATCGCCATCGCCAACGACCCGCAGCTGATCATCGCCGACGAGCCGACCACCGCGCTCGACGTCACCATCCAGGCGCAGATCCTCGAGGTGCTCCAGAAGGCGAAGGACATCACCGGCGCCGCCGTGGTGCTCATCACGCACGACCTCGGTGTCGTCGCCGGCAACGCCGACCGGGTGGCCGTGATGTACGCGGGCCGGATCGTCGAGACGGCGCCCGTGGTCCCGCTGTTCCGCGAACCGCTCATGCCGTACACGATCGGTCTGTTGCGCTCCATGCCGAACATGGCGGCGAACCAGCAAGAGCGACTCGTCCCGCTCGAAGGACGCCCACCGCTGTTGACGACCGTGCCGACCGGCTGCCCCTTCGCCCCGCGCTGCCCGATCGCCGTGGCCGCGTGCCTCGAGGGCGAACCGGCGTTGCTCCCCGTCCTCGACGGGCCCGTCGAGGACCCGACGACCTCGGTCGATCACACCGCCGCGTGCATCCGCGCCGGCGAGATCGCCGACGGGTCGCTGCGCCGCCCGGAGATCTTCCCTCGGCCGGACGAGGTGCCGGAGGAGCTCGTCGCCGAGGTCGCTCCGGAGACCGTCCTCGACGTCCGCGATCTGACCCGCGCGTTCCCGCTCACGAAGGGCGTCGTCTTCCGGCGCAACATCGGCACCGTCCGCGCGGTCGACGGGGTCTCGTTCAGCGTGCAGCGCGGGCGCACCCTCGGCCTGGTCGGCGAGTCCGGGTGCGGGAAGACGACGACGATCATGGAGATCCTCGAACTCGCGAGGACGCAGGGCGGCAGCATCCACGTGAACGGGGTCGACACCGCGACGCTGTCGAAGCCCGACCGCAGGAAGCTGCGCAGCGACATCCAGGTAGTGTTCCAGGACCCGATGGCCTCACTCGATCCGCGCATGACGATCGAGGACATCATCGGCGAGCCGTTGACCGTCCACGGGGTCTCCCCCGCCGAGATCCGCTCCCGCGTCGGGGCCATGCTCGAACTCGTCGGCTTGGAGCCGTCCTTCGCCGGCCGATACCCGCACGAGTTCTCGGGTGGACAGCGACAGCGCATCGGCATCGCTCGGGCGCTCGTCGTCGAACCGAAGATCCTCGTGCTCGACGAGCCGGTCTCCGCGCTCGACGTCTCCGTCCAGGCCGGCGTCATCAATCTGCTCGAAGACCTCAAGCAGCGGCTCGGACTCTCGTACCTCTTCGTCGCCCACGACCTCGCCGTCGTCCGGCACATCGCCGACGACGTGGCGGTCATGTACCTCGGACGCATCGTCGAGTACGGACCGAGCGCCACGATCTTCGACGACCCGAAGCACCCGTACACGCGGGCGCTCCTGTCAGCGGTGCCGGTCCCGGACCCCGAGATCGAACGCAGTCGGCAGCGCATCCTGCTGAACGGCGACCTCCCCTCCCCCAGCGACGACCGGGTCGGCTGCAGTTTCCGGAGCCGGTGCCCGTTGTTCCAGCTGCTGCCGGCCGACAGGCAGGCGGTCTGCGAACGCGACGATCCACGAGAGCGCCCGGTCGACGGACGGCTCGTCGCGTGTCACCATGCGGAGAGCGACCGGCTCGTCACCGCCTGATCGAGCCGAGCGGCGCCCGAGGGTCGGCGGCCTGGAAGGATGGTGGACGTGAACGAAGCGACGAACGCCGGCAATCGGACCACCCTGCGGAGCACGAGCGGTTTCTGGATCCTCGGGGTCACCGCCATCCTCATGGTCTTCTTCATCATCGACGCCGTGAGCCGTGGAGCCTGGGGCTTCGCGGTCCAGGCGCTCCCGTGGGAGGTCCTCGTCGTGTGGCTGGTCTACCTCGTCCTCGTCCGCCCGTGCATCATCATCGAACCGTCGCAGCTGACCGTCGTGAACGTCGGGCGTCTCCACGACATCCCCTGGTCGCGCATGGAGGAGGCGACGAGCCGCTACCAGCTCACGGTGCTCCTGCGGGACGGGCGGAAGATCACCAGCTGGGGCGCACCGAGCGCTGGGCTCGACCGCCCGTCGCTGATCGGCGGACGTGCCGGACGAAGCGGGGTCGACCATCAGGACCGCGCTGCAGGCGTCCGCCGACCCGGTCGTGCCGGAAACGAGGGTCCGACTGCCGTCGACCTCATCGACCGTGCCCACGAACGCTGGGGTCGGATCGACCCGAAGGACGACCGCCTCGCCACCTCGCGCTGGGACGTCGTCGCCCTGGGCGTCACGGCGGCACTCCTCGCCTGGGGCGTCGCCTCGGCGCTCCTCGGCTAGCGGCCGGCGGACGCCCCCCTGAAACGCCGAAGGGCGGTGCCCCGGATCGCTCCGTGGCACCGCCATTTGGCGTTCTGCGCGGGTTACAGCGCGAGCTCGATCCCGGCGCCGGGAATGGCGTCGAGGAGTTCGCGCGTGTACTGCTGCTTCGGGTTCTCGAAGACGTCGTCCGTGGTCGACGCCTCCACGATCTTCCCCTTCTGCATGACCGCGACGTTGTCGGCGATCACGCGCACGACCGCGAGGTCGTGGGTGATGAAGAGGTACGTCAGCTGCAGCTCCGACTGGAGGTCGGCGAGCAACTGCAGGATCTGCGCCTGGACGAGGACGTCGAGTGCGGACACCGCCTCGTCGAGGACGACGATCTCCGGCTTCAACGCGAGTGCGCGAGCGATCGCGATGCGCTGACGCTGTCCACCGGAGAGCTCGTTCGGGTACCGGGTCGCGACCGCCTGCGGCAGCGAGACCTGATCGAGGAGCTCCAGCACGCGCGCACGGCGGGAGGCCTTGTCGCCCACCTTGTGCGTGACGAGCGGTTCAGCGATCGTGTTGCCGATGTTCCGCAGCGGGTCGAGGGAGCCGTAGGGGTCCTGGAAGACCGGCTGCATCTTGCGGCGCAGCGCGAGGAGGCCCTTGCGATCGAGCCCCTCCATCACCTTGCCACCGATGCGGATACTGCCCGAGGTCGGAGTCTCCAGTTGGAGCAGCAGCTTCGCGACCGTGGACTTGCCCGAACCGGACTCGCCGACGAGCGCCATGGTGGTGCCCTTCGGGATCTGGAACGAGACACCGTCGACCGCCTTCAGCTCGCTCGCCTGACCTTTCTGTCCACGGATCTTGTACACCTTCTCCAAGTCGTCGACGACGATCGCCGGCTCGACCTTCGCGAGATCGAGCTGCGCGGCGGCACGGTGCTCCGCTGCCACGATGAGGTCGATCCCCTCGGAACCGGCCGGGGCCTCGTGCTCGAGCGTCTCCAGCGACCCGGTCGCGGACTGGATACGACGGGATGCGAGGCTCGGCGCCGCAGCGACAAGACGCTGGGTGTACGGGTGCACCGGGTTCTGCAGGATCTCGACCGACGGACCGGCCTCGACGATCTGCCCCTTGTACATGACGATGAGCTTCTCAGCGCGCTCGGCGGCGAGGCCGAGATCGTGCGTGATGAAGAGCAGCGCCGTGCCGCTGTCGCGGGTCAGGCTTTCGAGGTGGTCGAGGATCTTCCGCTGCACCGTGACGTCGAGCGCCGAGGTGGGCTCGTCCGCGATGAGCAGCTTCGGGCTCGAGGACAGACCGATACCGATGAGCACGCGCTGACGCATGCCGCCGGAGAACTGGTGCGGGAACTGCTTCAGGCGACGGTCGGCGTCGGACAGACCGGCCTGCTGGAGGACCTCGATCGCCTTGGCGCGAACGGCCTGCTTGCCCTGGGCGATGCCGTTGGCACGGATGGCCTCCTCGACCTGGAACCCGATGTTCCACACCGGGTTGAGGTTGGACATCGGGTCCTGGGGCACGAAACCGATCAGGCGTCCGCGGACGTCCTCGATCTCCTTGCGCGAGAGCTTGGAGAGGTCACGACCCTCGAAGAGGATCTCGCCGCCCGTGATCTTGCCGGTCCCGGGGAGCAGGTTGATGATGGCGTGCGCCGTCGTCGACTTCCCGGAACCCGATTCACCGACGATCGCGACCGTCTCACCGGGCATCATGGTGAAACTCGTCTTACGGATGGCCTGGACGGTGCCGCTCTGCGTCCGGAACCCGACCTCGAGGTCCTTGACCTCGAGGAGCGGCTGCCCGGTGCGTGCGCCGGCCGATGGGGTGTGGCTGCTCAACGGAGTGCCCTCGCCTTCGGGTCGAGTGCATCGCGCAGGACCTCGCCGAGCATGATGAAGCTGAGCACGGTGAGCGAGAGCGCGATGGACGGGTAGATGAGCACTTGCGGAGCGGTCCGGAGGTCGCGCTGGGCCTGCGAGATGTCCGCGCCCCACGAGATCGATTCCGAGCCGAGTCCGACGCCGAGGAACGAGAGCGTGGCTTCTGCGACGATGGCCGAGGCCAACGACAGCGTGATCACGACGATGACCGGGGCGATCGAGTTCGGCAGGACGTGGCGCACGAGGATCCGGAACCGCGAGACGCCGAGAGCGATGGAGGCCTGCACGTAGTCCGCGTTCTTCACTCGCAGGACCTCAGCACGAAGCACTCTCGCGACGCTCGGCCAGACGAACAGCCCGACCGCGAGGGAGATGGTCCAGACACTGCGATATGCGGCGAGAGCCGACATGACGACGACCGCGGCGAGGATGTACGGGATCGAGAAGAAGATGTCGCCGATGCGCGAGAGCACCGAGTCGACCCAGCCGCCGTAGAAGCCGGACAACGCACCGAAGCTGATGCCGAGCACGCAGACGATCGCGGTCACGATGAGCCCGACCGCGAGCGACGTGTTGGCACCGAAGATGACCCGCGAGTAGATGTCGCAGCCCTGCTTCGTGAAGCCGAGCGGGTGTGCGAGCGACGGGTCGCCGAGGCTGTTGTCGAGATTGCAGCTCCGTGGATCGACGTGTGAGAACAGGCCGGGCAACAGCGACACGACGACGACGAGCACGATCAGTACGGCCGAGATCCAGAACATCGGCTGACGGCGCATGTACGCCCAGGCGTCGGTCCAGAGGTTACTCGGCTTCTCGTCGACCTTGACAGCATCGATCACCGCAAGCGGCGTCTCCTCCAGCGGGGCGACGAAGTGCGTGGATGAACGCTTCATCTGTGGTTCCTGATCATGACTTGACATAGCGGATCCTCGGGTCGAGCACGGCGTACAGCAGGTCGACCAGCAGGTTGACGAGCAGATAGACGAGCACCATCACGGTCACGAAGGACACGACGGTGGGCCCTTCCCCGCGGATGATCGCCTGGTAGAGCGTGCGACCGACACCGGGCACGTTGAAGATGCCCTCGGTGACCGTCGCTCCAACGATGAGCACACCGAAGTCGACGGCCAGGTAGGTGACGACCGGGATCAGCGAGTTACGGAGGATGTGCACCGGGATGATGCGACGACGGCTGAGGCCCTTCGAGGCCGCGGTGCGCACGAAGTCGAGCGACTGGGTCTCGATCACGGCGCCGCGGGTCAGGCGGGTGATCTGCGCGAAGCTGATCGTCGCGAGCACGAGTGCCGGAAGTAACAGGTCCTGTATCGGCGCACCGGCACCGACGGTCACCCTGAACCAACCGAGTTGGATGCCGAAGACGAACTGCGCGATGAACGCCACCACGAAGACCGGCAGCGAGATGAGGATGAGGCTGACGACCAGGAAGGACGCATCGAAGATACCGCCCTTGCGGAGTCCCGAGACGAGCCCGATCGTGATGCCGGCGACCATCTCGAAGAAGACGGCGAGGACAGCGAGGCGGAGCGTGACCGGGAAGGTCTGCGCGAGGATCTCGGAGACCGGCTGCCCGGAGAACGAGGTACCGAGGTCGCCCGTGAGGATGCCGCCGAGGTACAGGAAGTACTGCACGATGAACGGCTTGTCGAGGTTGTACTCCGCGCGCAACTGTTCGAGGACGGCCGGGCTGGGGGTCCGGTCACCGAAGAGCGCGAGGATGGGATCGCCCGGGAGGGCGAACACCATGAAGTAGATGAGGAACGTCGTACCGAGCAGGACCGGGATGGCCTGCAGGATACGGCGGAGGATGTAATTGCCCAAAGCGGGACTCCTGAACTCGTGAAAACTGGGTGGGCCCGGAAGAACCGGACCCACCCAGTTGTGCCGTCTACAAGATTACTTGGTGATCTCGTAGTAGAGGGGCACGGAGTTCCAACCGAACTCGACGTTCTGGACGCCTTCGCCGAAACCACCGCTCACGTTCTGGTACCAGAGCGGAATGGCGGGCAGGTCCTTGAACAGGACCTCCTGGGCCTCCTGGAACTTCTTGTTCGCGGCATCCAGGTCGGACTCGCTCGCACCCTCGCTCAGCAGCTTGTCGAACTCGGGGCTCGAGTAGTCGCCGTCGTTGGAGGAAGCGCCGGTCGCGTACAGCGGGCCGAGGAAGTTGTACAGACCCGGGTAGTCGGCCTGCCATCCGCTGCGGAACGCGGTCTGGATCTGACGGCTCGTGATGCTCTCGCGGAAGTCACCGAAGACGGCGACCGGAACACCGGAGGACTCGATACCGAGCGTGTTCTTGATGTTGTTCGTCACAGCGTCGACCCAGGCCTGGTGCGGTCCGTCGGCGTTGTAGGCGATCTGGAAGGAGCCGTCCCACGGGGAGATGGCGTCAGCCTCGGCCCAGAGTTCCTTGGCCTTCTTCTCGTCGTTGGTCAGCACCTCGTTGCCGGGGATGTCCTTCGAGTAGCCGTCGATGACGGGCGAGGTGAAGTCGGTCGCCGGGGTGCGGGTGCCCTCGAAGATGACGTCGGTGATCTGCTTGCGGTTGATCGCGTAGGAGATCGCCTGACGACGCAGCTGACCCTCTTCGCCGCTGAAGTGCGGGAGGCGGGACGGGATTGTGAAGGACTGGAACACGGCAGCGGGCTGGTTCACAGCGCGGTCACCCAGGTCGTCCTGGAAGGTGGAGATGGCCGAGTCGGGGATCTGGTCCAGGACGTCGAGGTTGCCACCGAGCAGGTCGGCGTAGGCCGCGTCGAAGCTGGCGTAGAAGTTGATCGTCACGCCGCCGTTCTTCGGCTTGCGGCCACCGTTGTACTCGTCGTTGGTGACGAGCGCGATGGACTCATTGTGCTTCCAGGCCTTTTCGCCGTCGAGCTTGTAGGGGCCGTTGCCGATCGGGTTCTGACCGAACTCGGCCGTGACCTTGCCAGCCTCGTCGAACGCCGACTTGGGCAGCGGGTAGAACGAGGAGTATCCGAGGCGCAGCGGGAAGTCAGAGCGAGCCTCGTTGAGCTCGACCGTGAAGGTCGTGTCGTCGACGACGTTGAGGCCGGTGAGGGGCTGGTCGGCGTCGTAGCTGAAGCCCTTGATGTCCTCGAAGAAGTAGCTGTTCTTGCGAGCGTTCGAGAGGAGCGCGGCGTCCTGCCAAGCGTTCACGAACGACTCGGCGTCGACCGGGTCACCGTTGGTGAACTTCTGGTCCGGCTTGATCTTGATCGTGAAGGTGATCGAGTCGTCGGTCTCGATCGACTCAGCCAGGTCGTTGACCGGCTTGCCCTTGGCGTCGTAGTAGACGAGGCCCGCGAAGATCTCGTCGAGGATCTTTCCGCCACCGACCTCGTTGGTGTCGCTGGGGATGAGGCCCGACTCCGGCTCGGAGCCGTTGGTCGTGATGATGGATGATGCGCTGCTGGTGCTCTCGCTGCTGGAACCGCCACCGGAACATCCGGTGAGGACGAGAGCCCCGGCTGCGATGATGGCGGCGGCAGAGCCGAACCGACTGAACTTCACAGTTCCTCCTTGGGGAAAGGGCAAGCGAAACCAGCGCATCGTGTGCGCTGGATCGCTCTTTGAATACTCTGACGATAAGCAGAAGCAGGACGGCGAGCAAACTGGGACGCCAAACGTTACACAGCGGTAACCCAATCGACGGATTGTTGCTCCGGAGTGCTTTTTCGTGCACGGATCCCGCCTGCCACGCACGAGAACGGTCGTGATCGCAAAACTCGTGCGGTCGCATCCACCTTCTGGATACGAATCGTAAGCCGTTTTGCTCCCGACATCAGCCGAGTGGACGCGCAGATGCTATGCGGTGCGCTCGGAGCCACCAGCCAGCAGAATGGACCGGTGAGCGAGCAGAACACCACCGAGCGGGGACCAAACCTCCCCGAGGGCGCCGGAGACAGCCGTCGGTGGTGGGAGATCGGCATCGTGCTCGCGCTGAGCCTCGGGGCGTCTGCGGTGTACTCGATCATCTCGCTCATCGCGAAGCTCACCGCGGGGCCACCGCTCTCCGATCAGTCGGCGGCGATCAACACCACGCAGGCCAGCCGGGAATGGCTCGACTTCAGCTACCAGTTCCTCGGGCTCTTCTTCCAGCTCGCGCCGGTCGCCCTCGTCATCTACCTGCTCTGGCAGCCCGGACGGAGCGGGTTCGCGCGGATGGGACTCGACCTCCGCTCCCCCGGACGCGACCTCGGCCGCGGTCTGCTCCTCGTCGCCGCGATCGGTGTCCCCGGCATCGGTGTGTACGCGTTGGGACGCGCCCTCGGCGTCACGGTCGCGGTCTCGACGTTTCCCGACACCATGTACTGGTGGACGATCCCGATGCTCGTCTTCTCCGCCCTCCGCGCCGGCCTCCAGGAGGAGGTCATCATCATCGGTTACCTGTACACCAGGCTCCGCGAGATCGGGTGGGGGTGGTGGACGATCATCCTGTCGACCGCCGTCCTCCGCGGGAGCTATCACCTGTACCAGGGCATCGGGCCCTTCTTCGGCAACGTCGCCATGGGGATCGCGTTCGGCTGGTGCTACAAGCGCTGGGGTCGGGTGATGCCGTTGGTCGTGGCACACACGGTCATCGATATCATCTCGTTCGCGGGCTTCCCGCTCGCCGTGGCCTGGTGGCCGGAGATCTTCGCGCCGACGCCGTCGTCCTGAGCACCCGTTCGCCGATCTGTGGGCGAATGAGCACTCCCTCGCCCACGAATGGGCGAGGGAGTGCTCATGGACCTGCTAGGCGAAGGCCTCGGGCGGCGGGCAGGCGCACACGAGGTTGCGGTCGCCGTACGCCTGGTCGATGCGACGCACCGGCGGCCAGTACTTCGTGCGCACGAGCGTGTGCACGGGGTAGACGGCGAGCTCGCGCGAATACGCGTGCGTCCACTCCCCCTCGATGACCGACTGGGCCGTGTGCGGCGCCCCGACGAGCGGGTTGTCGTCGGCAGGCCACTCGCCCGCGGCGACGGCGTCCGCTTCCGCCTTGATCGTGATCATCGCGTCGACGAAGCGGCCGACCTCCGTGAGGTCCTCGCTCTCGGTCGGCTCGACCATGAGCGTCCCCGCGACGGGGAACGACATCGTCGGCGCGTGGAAGCCGTAGTCGACGAGGCGCTTCGCCACGTCGTCGACGGAGATCCCGGTCGCCTCTTTGAGCGGACGGAGGTCGAGGATGCACTCGTGCGCCACGAGGTCGCTGTCGCCCGTGTACAGGACGGGATAGTGGTCGCGCAGTCGCGCAGCGATGTAGTTCGCCGCGAGCACCGCGGCCCCGGTCGCCTCGCGGAGCCCCTCCGAACCCATCATGCGGACGTAGGCCCACGAGATCGGGAGGATGCTGGGGCTGCCGTAGGGCGCCGCCGAGATCGGACCGCCGTCGTGCACGACCGTCCCGCCCCCGAGCAGTGGGTGCTCGGCGCGCTGCGCCAGCGGGTGACCGGGCAGGAACGGCGCGAGGTGCGCCTTCGCCGCGACCGGCCCGACACCGGGGCCGCCACCGCCGTGCGGGATGCAGAAGGTCTTGTGCAGGTTCAAGTGCGAGACGTCGCCGCCGAACTCCCCGAACCGCGCGTACCCGAGCAACGCGTTGAGGTTCGCACCGTCGACGTAGACCTGGCCGCCGGCGTCGTGCACGGCCTGGGTGATCGTCTTCACCTCGTGCTCGTACACGCCGTGGGTGGACGGGTAGGTGATCATGAGCGCGGCGAGGGACTCGGCGTTGGCCTCGATCTTCGCCCGGAGGTCGTCGAGGTCGACGTTGCCCTGCTCGTCGCACGCCACGACGACGACCCGCATGCCGGCGAGGACGGCCGAGGCCGCGTTCGTGCCGTGCGCGCTCGACGGGATGAGGCAGACCGTCCGCTGCTCGTCGCCGTTCGCGCGGTGGTAGCCGCGGATGGCGAGGAGACCGGCGAGCTCACCCTGGCTGCCGGCGTTCGGCTGGAGCGACACGGAGTCGTAACCGGTGACCTCGGCCAGCCAGGTCTCGAGCTGGTCGACGAGTTCGAGCGAGCCTGCGACATCCTCGCGCGGGGCGAACGGGTGCAGCCCGGCGAACTCGGGCCAGGTGACGGCCTCCATCTCGGTGGCGGCGTTGAGCTTCATCGTGCACGAACCGAGCGGGATCATCCCGCGGTCGAGCGCGTAGTCGCGGTCGGCCAGCTGCTTGAGGTACCGCATCATGGCGGTCTCCGAGTGGTGCGTATTGAACACCGGGTGCGTGAGGTACTCGGTCTCGCGGGCGAGCGCGGCCGGGTACTCCGACACGGCGCTCGGCCCGAACGCCGAGGCGGACGACCCTTCGTCGAAGACGTATGCCGACGGCTCTCCGACGGTGGCGGTCCCAGCGGTCGTGAGCACCTCGACGAGCGTCGGGACGACGCTCTCGACCGCGCTCACCTCGTCGAAGCTCATCGAGACGGTCGTCTCGTCGACGGCCCACAGCAGGAGGCCGCGGTCGTGCGCGCCCGCCACCACCGCCGCGCTGTCGGCGACCCGCACCTGCAGGGTGTCGAAGTAGTGCTCCGTGAGCACCTCGACACCCGCCGACTCCAGCAGACGGGCTGCACTCGCGGTGGTCGCGTGCACCGACTGTGCGATCCGCTTGAGCCCGCCGGGCCCGTGGTACACGGCGTACATCGCTGCCATGACGGCCAAGAGGACCTGGGCCGTGCAGATGTTGCTCGTGGCCTTCTCACGGCGGATGTGCTGCTCGCGCGTCTGCAGCGTGAGCCGGTACGCGGGGTGACCCGCCGCGTCCTGGCTGACGCCGACGAGGCGACCGGGCATCTGGCGTTCGAGGCCCTTGCGGACCGCGAGGTACCCTGCGTGCGGCCCGCCGAAGCCCATCGGCACACCGAAGCGCTGGCTCGTCCCGACCGCGATGTCCGCGCCGAGGGAACCGGGCGAGGAGATGAGCGTGAGGGCGAGGAGGTCGGCCGCGACGACCGACACGCCGCCGGCCGCCTTGACCGCCGCGAGGACCGCCGACGGATCCCAAACGAGCCCGGAGGCGCCGGGGTACTGCACGAAGACGCCGAACGCCGCCGGAAGGTCCTCGGGCGAGGTGGACGACAACGGCAGTTCGACGAGGTCGATGCCGACCGCTTCGGCGCGACTCCGGAGGAGCGCCTTCGTCTGCGGGTACGCGTCGGCGTCGACGATGAACGTCGCGTCGGCGAGCTTCGAGGCCCGGCGCGCGAGGAGCATGCCTTCGACCACCGCGGTGCTCTCGTCGAGCATCGAGGCGTTGGCCGTGTCGAGACCGGTGAGGTCCGCGACCATCGTCTGGAAGTTGATGAGCGCCTCGAGGCGGCCCTGCGAGATCTCGGGCTGGTACGGCGTGTAGGCCGTGTACCAGGAGGGGTTCTCGAGCACATTCCGCTTGATGACCGCCGGCGTGATCGTGTCGAAGTAGCCGAGACCGATGAGGCTCCGGTTCACCGTGTTGCGGCCGGCGAGCTCTCGGAGTTCGGCGAGCGCCGCCCGCTCGGTCGCGGCGTCGGGGATGCTCGACGAGGCGAGTTCGGCGGCAGTGATCGCGGACGGGACGGCCGCGGCGAGCAGGGCGTCGACGCTGTCGTATCCGACGGCGGCGAGCATCGTCGCCTGGGCTGCGGTGTCGGTTCCGATATGCCGTTCTGCGAAGCGGTCCGCCATCACTCGCCCACCAGCGCGGCGTAGTCGTCCCAGCTGAGGAGCGTGTCGGGCAGCGCGTCGTACCGGACGGAGACGAGCCAGCCGGCACCGAACGGGTCGCTATTGACGAGCGACGGGTCGTCGACGACGGCGTCGTTGGCCTCGACGACCTCGCCGTCGAGCGGGGCGAAGAGCTCGCCGACGGACTTCGTGGACTCGATCTCGCCGACCACGGTGCTGGCCGAGAGCGCCGCGCCGACGGCGGGGAGGTCCACGAAGACGACGTCACCGAGCTTCTCGGCGGCGTAGTCGGTGATCCCGATGACGGCGAGATCGCCCTCGACGCGGATCCACTCGTGCTCGGCGGTGTACTTGAGGGTGGTCTTGTCGGCCATGGGTTACTTCTCTCTCGAATAGAAGGGGAGCGTGGTGACGGTCGCGGGGATCCGCGTGCCGCGGACGTCGATGTCGAGCACGGTGCCCGGCTCGGCGTGGTCGGGGTGTACGTAGGCCATGGCGATCGGGTGCCCGAGGGTGGGCGACAGTGCCCCGCTCGTCACCTCGCCGACCGTCGTGTCGCCGGCGAGGACGCGGTAACCGGCACGACCGGCGCGACGCCCCTCGGAGACGAGGGCGACGAGGACCGGTGCGCCGTCCGCCGGGCCTGCCTCGACGGCTTCGCGTCCGACGAACGTGCCGTGCTTCCCGAGCGCGACGACCCGACCGAGTCCGGCCTGGACCGGCAGCATGTCCGGACCGAGCTCATGGCCGTAGAGCGGCATGCCGGCTTCGAGGCGGAGCGTGTCGCGACTGGCGAGGCCGGCGGGGACCAGCCCGAGCGGTGTCCCGGCGGCGACGATGGCGTTCCACAGCTCGACGGCATCGGCCGCGTCGACGTACAGCTCGAACCCGTCCTCGCCGGTGTAGCCGGTTCGCCCGATGAAGAGCGTGCCGTTCTCGAAGGAGGCACCGGTCGCGCGGTAGTACTTCACCTCGTCGAGGGAGGGCAGTTCATCGAGGATGTGGAGCCCCTCGGTCGCCTGGAGGATGGCACGGGAGGCGGGCCCCTGGACGGCGATGAGCGCGATCTCGTCGCTGCGGTCCATGACGACCACGTGCTCGAACGCCGCGGCGCGCTCGGTGAGCGCTGCGACGACGGCGTCGTGGTTGCCCGCGTTCGCGACGACGAGGTACTCGTGCTCGCCGTTGCGGTAGACGACGAGGTCGTCGACGATGCCGCCGGCCTCGTTCAGCAGCAGGGAGTACTTGGCCTGGAGCAGGTCGATGGCGGACAGCTTGCCCGCGAGCGCCTGGTCGAGGAAGTCGGCTGCGTCGTCGCCCACGACCTGGATCTCGGCCATGTGGGAGATGTCGAAGATGCCGGCGGCGGTGCGGACGGCGTGGTGCTCGGCGAGATCGCTCGAGTACCGCACGGGCATCTGCCATCCGGCGAAGTCCGTGAAACTCGCGCCGGCGGCTTCGTGGACGGCATGGAGCGGGCTGGTTCGTTCGAGGTCGGTCACGAGTTCTCCGGGGTCGCGTGGTGCGCTGCGGACACCTGACGGCGCCCGTTGGGAACTCCCCCTCTGTCATTGGCCTGAGAGCTTCACGAGTGCCGCTGCTGCGGACACTGCTTTCACCGTCGGCGAGCGCACCACGAACGTGCGCTGCTTTCCAGAGTGGCCAGTCCGATGCGGTACAGGACCTGAGAGATTGGCGGGGAGGCTTGCTCCTTCGGTGCCGGCGTACCGGCTCTCCCGCATCGTGTTTGCGGCCCGATGTTCGATTGAGCCGCCAGCATATCGCGAGTGGTCGCCTCGGCGCAGGACCTTGTTCGAGTCAGGTGTACACTAATCCTGTAGCGAGTACAGGTCATTTCCACCTGAAGTGCCGCCGGTGCTCCGGAATTCGGAGATCCCCCATGCAGCGACCGACGACTCCCGTGGAGCAGACGGACCCGCAGGTCGGCCTCGCGGTCTCGACCGTCATCTTCACGCTCCGGGCCGACGACGGGTTCGGCGCGACCGATCCGGCACCCGGCATCTGGCTCCCGCTCGTCCGGCGCATCCGTGAGCCCTACGACGGCCTCTGGGCGCTGCCGGGTGGCCCGCTCGGTGCCGCGGAATCGCTCGCGGACGCGGCCTCGTCGACCCTGGAGACGACCACCTCCCTCCGTCCGCGGTACCTCGAGCAGCTCTACGCGTTCGGCGACCTCGACCGTTCCCCCGCCGAGCGGGTCGTCTCGATCGTCTACTGGGCGCTCGTCGGGTCCGACGAAGCGAAGCGCACGCGGCTCGGCCAGAACGTCCGCTGGTTCCCGGCCGACGCACTCCCCCCGTTGGCGTTCGACCACCGCGACATCGTCGAGTACGCCCTGTGGCGGCTCCGCAACAAGCTGGAGTACAGCCACATCGCGCACGCCTTCCTCGGGGAGACCTTCACCCTCTCCGAACTCCGGGAGGTGCACGAGGCGGTGTTGCAGAAGCAACTCGACCCCGCGAACTTCCGACGCCAGGTCGAGTCCTCCGGTCTCGTCCTGCAGACCGACGAACTCCGTACCGGTGGGCGCCACCGCCCGGCGCGGCTCTACCGGTGGACCCAGCCCGTCAACCGACCGGAGACCCCGTCGCCCGGCCGGTCGACGAGCCGCAGGCCCACGACGTCCACCCCGACCACCACCCGTGAGCAGTCCGAGGAGCCAGCATGACCATCACCGCATCCGTCGACGACACCATCCAGCAGATCACCGAGGGTGTGTCCGACGGCGCGACCTGTGCGCCCGAACTCGCGGCCGGGCCCTGGGTGTTCGACCTGCAACCGCCGAGCTACGGCCCTGGCGCGTCGATGGGCGACGTCATCCCGACCGGTTCGCCTCGGCAAGGCCAGCTCCCGGCCGCCTACCGCGACGCCTCGAACGATGAGCTCCACCGCCGCATCGTGGCCGCGAAGCAGACGCTCGGAGACCGCGTCGTGATCCTCGGACACTTCTACCAGCGCGACGAGGTGGTCCAGCACGCCGACTACATCGGAGACTCCTTCCAGCTCGCGAACGCGGCCAAGGCCCGCACCGAGGCCGAGGCGATCGTGTTCTGCGGCGTGCACTTCATGGCCGAGACCGCCGACCTGCTGTCCGGTCCGGAGCAGGCCGTGATCCTCCCGAACCTCGCCGCCGGATGCTCGATGGCCGACATGGCGGACATCGACCAGGTCGAGGAGGCGTGGGAGGCCCTCGAGGCGCTCTACGGGACCGAACCGGACGCCGACGGCCGGGTACCGGTCATCCCCGTCACCTACATGAACTCCTCGGCGGCGCTCAAGGGCTTCTGCGGTCGGCACGGCGGGATCGTCTGCACGTCCAGCAACGCGGAGACGGTCCTGCGGTGGGCCTTCGAGCGGGGACAGCGGGTGCTGTTCTTCCCGGACCAGCACCTGGGTCGGAACACCGCCAAGAAGCTGGGGGTGCCACTCGAGCACATGCCGATGTGGAACCCGAACCGCCCGCTCGGCGGCAACGAGGCGACCGACCTGGAGCAGGCCGAGGTCATCCTGTGGCACGGCTTCTGCTCGGTGCACAAGCGGTTCACCGTCGATCAGATCGACCGCGCCCGGGCGCAGCACCCCGGCGTCCGGGTCATCGTGCACCCCGAGTGCCCGATGGCGGTCGTCGACGCGGCAGACGAAGCGGGGTCGACGGACTACATCCAGAAGGCCATCGCGGCGGCACCCGACGGCACCACGTTCGCGATCGGCACCGAGATCAACATGGTGCAGCGCCTCGCCGCGCAGTACCCGCAGCACACGATCTTCTGCCTCGACGACGTGATCTGCCCCTGCTCGACGATGTACCGCATCCACCCCGGCTACCTGGCCTGGGTGCTCGAGGGACTCGTCGCGGGCGAGGTGCTCAACCGCATCACCGTGTCCGACGACGTGGCCGTCCCGGCGCGGCTGTCGCTCGAGCGCATGCTCGCCGCGAAGCCGCCGGTCGCCACCGGAACCCAGGCCGGCTGACATGGCGACGGTGCTCGTGGTCGGGAGCGGGATCGCCGGTCTCGTGGCCGCGATCCACGCGAGCGAACGGCACGACGTGGTGGTCGTCACCAAGGACGTCCTCGGCCAGAGCAATACGCGCTATGCCCAGGGCGGGATCGCCGGGGTCATGTTCGACGACGACCGCGTCGAGGACCACGTCCGGGACACGCTGCTGGCCGGCGCGGGGCTGTGCGACGAGGAGGCCGTGCGGGTGCTCTGCACCGAGGGGCCCGAACGGATCCGCGAGCTCATCGCCTTCGGTGTGGCGTTCGACCGCGACGGCGACGCCTTCGCGAAGGGCCTCGAAGCGGCCCACTCCTACCCCCGGGTGCTGCACGCCGGCGGCGATGCGACCGGCGCGGCGATCGAGACGGCGCTCGTCGAGACGCTCGCAGCCCGGCGGGTCACCGTGCTGGAGCACACCGTCCTCGTCGACCTGGTGGTCACGGCAGGGACGGTCACCGGTGTGCACCTCCGGTCCTCCGAGCGCGGTGCGTTCACCGTCGACGCCGACCAGGTGATCCTCGCCACCGGCGGTGTCGGACAGCTCTACCCGTTCACGACCAACCCGGCGGTGGCGACCGGCGACGGCGCCGCTGCAGCACTCCGTGCCGGGGCGGTGCTGGCCGACGTGGAGTTCGTCCAGTTCCACCCGACCGCGCTCGCCGCACCCGGCAGTTTCCTCGTCTCCGAGGCCGTCCGCGGCGAGGGGGCCGTCCTCCGGGACGCGAACGGTGAACGCTTCATGCGTGCGCTCCACCCCGACGCCGAGCTGGCGCCCCGCGACGTGGTCGCCCGTGGGATCGCGCGGACCATGGCAGCGCAGGGTGGCGCGCCGGTGACGCTCGACGCCACCGCGCTCGGTGCGGACCGCCTCGCCGCGCGCTTCCCGGGGATCGACGAGCATCTCCGAGTCTCCGGCGTGGACTGGTCGCGCTCACCGGTCGCCGTCGCCCCGGCCGCACATTATTGGATGGGCGGCATCGCCACGGACCTCGACGGCCGGACAACCCTGCCCGGGCTCCTCGCCGTGGGCGAGGTCGCACGCACAGGCGTCCATGGTGCCAACCGCCTCGCCTCCAACTCGCTCCTCGAGGGTGCCGTCTTCGCGGCCCGCGCCGTCGCGGCGATCGATGCGGCACCGGGTCCGGTCGCCGGTCGCCCGAGGCTCGGCGGTCAGCGGGTCGTCCTGGATCCCCGCGCGGCCGAAGGCGACCCCGGGCTTCCGGCGGGTCCCGTCGAGCCCTTCAGCCGATCGGCGCTCCACACCGTGATGTGGCGGGACGCCGGGCTGGTCCGCGACACGTGTGGTCTCGAGCTCGCGCGCCGGACCCTGGACCGGTGGTCGACCGAACTCGACGACGTCATCACCACACCGCGGTCGGTCGCGGCCGCCGAGGACCGCAACCTCCTGCTGCTCGCCCGGGCCGTGGTCGCCGCCGCCCTCGCCCGCACCGAGTCGCGCGGTGCCCACGCCAGGGACGACCATCCCGGTGTCGATCCCGATCAGGCGTCGCCGATCGCGATCGTCCTCGCCACCTCGGCCGCCGCGTCCCAGCCCACCACCCACCCATCCGTGAACGGAACCGTGCTCGCACCATGCTGACCCCACACCTCATCGACACCACCGTCACCGCGGCCCTCGTCGAGGACGCCCCGTGGGGTGACCTCACGGCGGCGACCCTCATCCCGGAGGACGCCACGGCCTCGGCCTCCCTGGCCGCTCGAGAGGCGGGCGTCTTCAGCGGCTCGGCCGTCTTCGAAGCGGCGTTCCGACTGACCGACCCACGCATCACGGTCGCGTTCCTCGTCGCCGACGGCGAACGGTTCGCCGCGGGCGACACCATCGCCATGGTGTCGGGTCCGGCGCGTGCCGTCCTGACCGCCGAGCGCGTCGCCCTGAACTTCGTCCAGCGGATGAGCGGCATCGCGACCATCACCGCGGCCTACGTCGACGCCGTGTCGGACACCCGCGCCCGCATCGTCGACACCCGGAAGACGACCCCGGGCCTGCGCGTCTTCGAGCGCCATGCGGTGCGATCGGGCGGCGGACACAACCACCGCCATTCGCTCTCCGACGCCGTCATGGTCAAGGACAACCATCTGGCGGTCCTCCTCGAGCGTGGGCTGACGGTCACCGAGGCGCTGCTGCGGGCCCGCGAGGAGCTCCCGCACACGACGACCATCGAGGTCGAGGTCGACCGCCTGGACCAGATCGAGGCGGTACTCGCGGCGGGCGTCGACACGATCATGCTCGACAACTTCACCGTCGACGAGCTCCGCGAGGGCGTCGCGCTGATCGCCGGCCGCGCCATCGTGGAGGCGAGCGGGAACGTGACGCTGTCGACGGTGCGGGCCATCGCGGAGACCGGAGTGGACGTCATCTCCTCCGGTGCCCTCACGCACAGTGTCCGCTCCCTCGACCTCGGACTCGACGTCTCGGTCGACTGAGATGCTCTACCTCGACAACGCGGCGACGACGCCGGTGCGCCCCGAGGTGCTCGAGGCGATGTGGCCGTACCTGACGAGCACCTTCGGCAACCCGTCGAGCCATCACACCGTCGGCGAGGCGGCGGCCGGAGCGTTACGGGACGCCCGGCGACGCGTCGCGACCGTGCTGGGCGTCCGACCTGGCGACGTGGTGTTCACCTCGGGCGGCACCGAAGCGGACAACCTCGCGGTCAAGGGCATCACTCTGGCGGCCCTCGATCGCGGACGCCATGTCGTCACCTCGCCGATCGAGCACGAGGCGGTCGCGGAATCGGTCGCGTACCTCACGCGGTTCCACGGGGTCGAGGCCACCGTGCTCCCGGTGGACGGGACCGGCCTGGTCGACCCGGCAGAACTCGCCGCGGCACTCCGGCCGGACACGGTGCTCGTCTCGCTGATGGCGGCCAACAACGAGATCGGCACGGTCCAGGACCTGTCGGCGCTCGGAGCCGTCACGCGCGCCGCAGGCGTCCCGTTCCACACCGACGCCGTGCAGGCGGCAGGGTGGCTTCCCCTCGGACTCGACCGCCTCGGCGTGGACGCGCTGAGCCTCGCCGGCCACAAGCTCGGCGCTCCGAAGGGCGTCGGACTGCTCGCCGTTCGCGGGTCACTGCCCCTGGAACCGCTCCTCCACGGCGGCGGGCAGGAACGCGGGCGCCGGAGCGGGACCGAACAGGTGGCCGCCGCCGTCGGGCTCGCGACGGCGCTGGAGCTCGCCGAGCGTGATCGGGTGGAAGCGGTCGACCGTGTCAGTGGGTTGCGTGACGAGTTCATCGCGAGGGTCCTGAACGAGGTCCCGCGCGCTCGGTTGACGGGCCACCCCGAACGACGGCTGCCGGGTATCGCGTCGTTCGTGTTCCCCGGGACCTCGGGCGAGGCGGTCCTCCTCGAACTCGAACGGCGCGGCGTCGTCTCCTCGAGCGGCTCCGCGTGCGCCGCCGGCAGCGACGAGCCGTCGCCGGTCCTCCTTGCGATCGGCATCGCTCCGGAGGTCGCGCAGACCGCTGTGCGCTTCAGTTGGACCGCCGCCGTCACCGCGGCCGATCTGGACCGGACGGCGAGCGCCGTCGTCGCCTCGGTGGAGGCCGTCGTGGGTCTCCGCTGAACCCCACGACGACCGACCGGACGAGTCGGCCGCGCGCTCGGTGGCGGGTGTCCGATGCCGGGTGTCTGGCGGTGCCCACCGACGGAGGCTGGGCTACGGTGGGATCCATGAGCACCGAGCAGGACGCGGCAGACCGCGCACGACGTCGGCACGACAATGAGGACGCTGACGCCGTCACCCGGTTCCTCGCCGAGCGAGACCCGGAGTACGACCTCCACACGGAGCGTCTGGTCGACCCCGAGGAGGTCATCCTCAAGGACTGGCTGCCGCACGCGACCCCGACCGACGGTGGCGCCCCAGCCCCCTGAACGGGCCGTCGCACGCTCTAGCCGCCGATGCAGCGGAACACAAGTGGTTGCCGCGCAGGCATCGGTCCGTGAGGCTGGAATCGTGACCGACAGTCGGGATCAGAGACGGAGTTGACGATGGGATTCCTGGACAACGCCAAGGACGCTGCTGAGGCGACGGGCAAGAAGATCGGCGAGGCCGTCGACGACACCAAGGAGCGCATCAGCGACAAGCTGGACGAGG
This sequence comes from Plantibacter sp. MCCC 1A11337, assembly GCF_013349365.1. Classification (NCBI taxonomy): domain Bacteria; kingdom Bacillati; phylum Actinomycetota; class Actinomycetes; order Micrococcales; family Microbacteriaceae; genus Plantibacter; species Plantibacter sp. MCCC 1A11337. The sequence continues at coordinate 830,429 of NZ_JABJWX010000001.1, forward strand.
CCAAGGCCGACGCCAAGGTGAAGCAGGCGGAGGCCGACGTGAAGAAGGCCGAGGCCGAGCGCGACACCACCGAGGCGAAGAACGACTACAAGGAGCAGCTGCGCGACTGACGCGCCCTCTGAACGACGAGGACCCCGCCTGGCGAACGCCGCGGGGTCCTCGCTCATGTCCGGCGAGGGTCTCCACCGACGGCCCGGATGACGATCGCCGCTAGCGCTCGGTGACCTGGCCGGCCTCGACGACCCACCGCCGTTCGATCCGGACGGTGTCGAGCATGCGGCGGTCGTGGGTGACGAGCAGGAGTGTCCCGTCGTAGCTCTCGAGCGCCTCCTCGAGCTGTTCGATGGCGGCGAGGTCGAGATGGTTCGTCGGCTCGTCCAAGACCAGCAGGTTGATCCCGGTGGCTTGGAGCACCGCGAGCCCGGCGCGGGTGCGCTCCCCCGGCGACAACTCGTCGACGGGCCGGTTCACGTGGTCGGTCTTCAACCCGAACTTCGCCAGCAGCGTCCTGACCTCTCCCGGACTGAGGTCGGGCACGATCGCCTCGAAACGGTCGGCGAGCGGCTCCGGGCCGACGAGCAGTGAGCGGGCCTGGTCGATCTCGCCGATCCGCACACTGGAGCCCAGACTCGCGCTGCCCGCATCAGGTTCGCGGCGACCGAGCAGCGTCGCGAGCAGGGTGGACTTGCCGGCGCCGTTGGGCCCCGTGATGCCGATGCGATCGCCCACGTTCACCTGGAGGGACAGGGGGCCGAGCTGGAAGTCGCCCTGCCGGACGACGGCCTCGGAGAGCGTGGCGACGACCGTGCTCGAGCGCGGTGCGCTGCCGATCGTGAACTGCAGCTGCCACTCCTTGCGCGGTTCCTCCACCTCGTCCAGCCGGGCGATGCGGCTCTCCATCTGCCGGACCTTCTGAGCCTGCTTCTCCGAGGACTCCGCCGAGGCCTTCCGCCGGATCTTGTCGTTGTCGGGTGCCTTCTTCATCGCGTTCCGCACGCCCTGGCTGGACCACTCCCGCTGCACCCGGGCACGACCGATGAGGTCGGCCTTCTTGTCGGCGAACTCGTCGTAGGCGTCGCGGGCGTGCCGCCTGGCGACCTCGCGCTCCTCGAGGTAGGCCTCGTATCCGCCCCCGAAGACGCGGTTGCTCTGCTGCGCGAGGTCGAGTTCGAGGACGCGCGTGACGCAGCGGGCGAGGAACTCACGGTCGTGGCTGACGAGCACCACACCCCCGCGCAATCCCTGCACGAAGCGTTCGAGCCGCTCCAGACCGTCGAGGTCGAGGTCGTTGGTCGGTTCGTCGAGGAGGACGATGTCGAATCGCGACAGCAGCAGCGCCGCCAGTCCGACGCGAGCGGCCTGCCCGCCCGACAGTGAGGTCATCATCGTGGTCGTGACATCCGCGTCGAGGTCCAGCCCGAGGTCGGCGAGGACCGCGGGGATCCGCTCCTCGAGATCGGCCGCCCCGCTCGCCAACCAGCGGTCGAGGGCGGCGGAGTAGACGTCCGCGGGGTCCGTGCCCGCCTGCGGGGGTTCGGCGAGCGCCGCGGCGGCCGCGTCCATCGCCTCGGTCGCCGCAGCACAGCCGGTGCGCCGGGCGATGTAGGCGGCGACGCTCTCGCCGACGACGCGCTCGTGTTCCTGCGGGAGCGCGCCCACGAAGGCGTCGGAGGGCGACAGCGTGATCGTGCCGGCCTGCGGTTCGAGCGAGCCGCCGAGGAGGTGCAGCAGCGTCGACTTCCCCGCGCCGTTCATCCCGACGACCCCGATGACGTCCCCCGGCGCCACCGTCAGGTCGAGGCCGTCGAAGAGCGTGCGGTGGCCGTGTCCTCCGGCCAGGCCTTGGGCCACGAGCGTTGCAGTCATGCTGCAATCGTCTCATTCGGAGCAGGCTTCGCCGAACGTTCATTCCGCGCCACGAGTCGGCGGAGTAGCGTATCGCACCGAGATAACGATTGGCTACGCCAGGAGCGCTAGCTGACCGCGCGACCCCCGAAAGTGGTACACAGGGAACAGTTGCGGTTGATGTCGCCATTCTCGTTGGCTTCGCGCCCCTCCCACATGGAAGGGGCCCTGATGCGCCTCGAACTCTCCCCACTCGACCACAGCGCCGGACCCCGTCGCACTCGCCCACGGCTCTTCGCCGCAGCGGCAGTCGTGACCGTCGGACTCCTGGCCATCGGTGCCGGACCGGCGAACGCCGCGACCACGATCGACGGCCCGATCAACCTGGGCACGGCAGCCAAGTACGGCGTGCTCGCAGGGTCGACCGTCACCAACACCGACTCCCCGACCACGATCAACGGCGACCTCGGGCTGAGCCCGGGGAGCGCCGTGACCAATTTCCCGCCAGGCATCGTCAACGGCGTCCAGGATGTGACCAACGAGGTCGCCGCCACCGCCAAGAACGACCTCCTCATCGCGATGGGTACCGCCTCCAGTCTCACGCCGGCCCCGCAGCAGGTCGGTGACCTCACCGGCCTCAACCTCGAGCCCGGCGTCTATGCAGGTGGGGAGATCTCCCTCACCGGCAATGTGACGCTCACCGGCGCTGCAGAGTCCGTCTGGGTCTTCCAGGCCGCGAGCACGCTGGACACCGCCGTCGGCTCCTCGGTCACCCTCGTCGGCGGCGCGAGTGCTTGCAACGTGTTCTGGCGCGTGGGCAGCTCGGCCACGCTCCGCGGAGGCGCGCCCTTCGTCGGCACGATCCTCGCCGACGCGTCCATCTCCACACAATCGGGCACGGTCGTCGAGGGTCGCCTGCTCGCATCCACGGGCGCTGTGACGCTCGACAACACGGTCATCACTCGTCCTGCAGGCTGCGACGACGGCAGCGGCTCCGTCGTGACGACGAGCCCGGAGGTCACCTCCGCTCCGCTCCCCGGCGGCACCGTCGGCACGACGTACGACAGCACGGTCACCTCGACCGGCAGCCCCGACGCGACGTACACCGTCACCTCGGGTGCCCTGCCCCCGGGACTCGTCCTCGACGGTGTGACCGGTGGCGTGACCGGTACGCCGACGACGCCCGGGACCTACACGGTGACCATCACCGCGAGTAACGGCACCGCACCCGACGACTCCATCGAATCGACGATCGTCATCACGGAGGCCGTCCCGCCGGGCACTCCGCAGGTCCCCGGTCAGCCGGCGGTTCCGGCCGGAGACATCACGAGGCTCCCCGACACCGGGTTCCAGGGATCCACGCTCGCGATCGTGGCCGGCTCTCTGCTCGGCCTCGGCTTGCTCGCGGGTGTCGCCTCGGTGATCGTGCGACGTCGTCGACGCGACCAGCTGGGTGGCTGACGCGACACTGGTCGGCAGCCTGACGCCGTGACCGTAGGCTGAGGGCATGGACCACAAGCAGCTGCGCTCCTTCGTCGCCTCCGCGGAGACCCTCCACTTCGCGAAGGCGGCCAAGGCGCTCGGTGTGCCGAGGAGCACCGTCGTCGCCGACGTCCGGAGGCTCGAGGAGAGCGTCGGAGCGGAACTGTTCGCCCGTGACGTGGAGTCCACGCAGCTGACGGACGCCGGCTACGCGTTCCTCATCGAGGCGCGTCGCCAGCTCGACGCCTCTGCGGCAGCGGCAGCGAAGTCGGCTCCCGCGCCGGGTGGCAAGGCCAAGGCGAACAAGGGCAAGGGTCGCGCGCCCAAGGTCAAGGGCGAGCCGCTCCCGTACAAGAAGCGCCAGGGTCGCTGAGCCGCACGCGCCGTCAGCGGTCCTGCGTCTCCGACGCGGACTCGACGACCCGCACCGACTCGCCTCGCCGCTCTGCCTCGGCCCTGGCCGTCCGCGCGATCGACACGAGCGTCTCGACGGGGGTCGGCGCAGCCGAATCCACCGCGACGCCGACGTCGGCAGCGCCGGCGAAGCCGTCGAGCTGCTGCGTCACGGCCTCCCGGTAGCCGGCGGCGATCGGCGCCGCGAGGTCGTGCAGACCCGAGAGGCCGGTCGGCCCCGGTTCGACCGACGTGGCCACGAGGATCGTCCCGCTCCACACGCGGGTGCAGACGGACCCGGCCGGCAACGCACGGAAGACCGCGGCGGCGAGCAGCGCCTCCAGCTCCCCCGCCGTCGCCATCCCGTAGGCGCGGCGGAGGTCGCCGTAGCCGTCGATGGCCACGACGAGGATCGCGAGGCGACGATCGGACTGTTGCCCGTCGCGGAGTCGGGTCGCCTCGGCGATGAACGCGCGGCGCCCCACCGCGCGGACGCCCACCCGCTCCGAGGAGAGGCGCTGCTTGCGCTCCCAGGAGCGCAGGAGGACGAGGCCGACGGCGACCGCGACGACGAACACGAGGTTCATGTAGGTCACGATGGGCGTGCTGAACAGCCGCTCGAAGATCTCCGAGTGAGGACCCGCCGCGAGGTAGACCGCGAGGCGCACGGCGGTGAACACCGCGTGCAGGAGCATGACGACGACGAGCACCAGCGACGCCGGCGCCGTCCGCATGCGCCCCCGCCGTGCCTCGTACGCGACGAGCAGCGACAGCATGATGAGCGAGATGAGCCGGGCGATGGTACCGGCCCACTCCGGGTCGTCGGTGGGGTCGAGGACGGCGGAGATCGCCGTCACCCCGACGAAGAGGGTGCCGAACAGCACGAGGCTGCGTCGACCGTTGAACAGCCGGCACCCGACCCACAGGGCGGCGATCGAGGCGACCATGGCGGCGTTGGCGACGGCGACGATCCACACCGAGTCGCCGTTGAGCGTGGCGGCGAGATAGCTGACCGCCGAGAGGAGGGTGGTGGCGAATCCGGACATCCAGGCCGCCAGGTGGCGCCCGGCGAGGGTTCGCGCGCTGTCGAGTCCGTAGAAGATCCCGCACGCGGCGCAGACGATCACCGCCACCACCAGCATGCTCGCCAGATCGATCGTCACCCGGTGCCTCCCCCAGGCGCCCGTTCGGGTGGCGCCTCATCGAGCGTACCGCCGGAGCACGACCCCGCTGGCGGCTGGGGGCGTCGGAACCACCAGGGTGCTGAACGACGGTGACCCACTGTGCCACCATCGACCCATGCGCGAATCGCCCGATCGACCCGTCGCCGTCCGCGCGACGGCGTTTCGTGGCACGTCGAGATGGCGCCGACGTCCACTGCGGTTCATCGGCTACGACGCCCTCCTGCCGGACGGTTCCGTCAGGTTCGACGTGGATCTCGCTGCAGCCATGCCGGCTCACCCGGCGGATGCCTCGACCCGCGAGACGAACGTCCACAACCGCTGCCCCGAGGTCGGTGCAGGTCCGTGGGTCGACGGGTTCGGGCGTGCCGTCGACGGGCCAAACGACGGCGGACCGCCGCTGAGCGCACGCCGCCGCGCGCGCCCGCGACCCACCGATCTGCCCGACCGCCGCCCATCGGCGAAGGCCGGGAGACGCTGGCGCACCGGGTTCTGCGTGGCAGCGCTCGGCCTCGGTGCCCTGCTCGTCATCGGCCCGCTCCGTGACACCCCTCTGGGCTTCCTCGGGGCGGTCAGCGCCCTCGCCGGGGTCGCCGCCCTCGCCGGCTTGCTCCCTCGCACCAGAGGGTGGTGGTGACGGTGCGCTACGTCGACCATGAACCTGGAATGTGGTTCCTCGTCGAGCAGGAGGGTTCGCTCTACCTCCACGCGAGATACAGCTACAGCGCCCTCATCGACGATTCCGCGCTCATCCGACTGAACGACACCGAGCTCGCCGCCTACCTCGCGGGCGACCACGATGTCCTGTCGGATCTCGCGACGCGTGTCCACAACAGCGCGCCCTATCGAGCTGAGTCGAAGTTCTTCAGCAGGGATCTGTACCGCAGCGCAGACGGCCCGCAGTATCGCAAAGCCGTCTCAGCGGCGATCGCCGATCACACGTGGATCGCGGAACAGCGGCGGAAGCGGTGACCACCACCGAGCGTGCTCGTTCCGTCAGCTTTGGCACTCGTGAATAACGGAACGTGCGCCTTCGGCGTGCTAGACATTGAAGCACGATTAAATGACGCTACGCCACGGCCAGGTATAGGAAACCATGCGAAGTGATGCACGCGTCGGCCGCCAAGCCGCTCCGCTGCATAGGGACGACCAGCTCGGCCCCCTAGTTTCCACGTGCAGAAGAGCGTCGGCGGCGGCGCGAGGACGCGAGATAACGCGCCATGTGTTCACGGATGGACTGCGTGGCGCGAACGTCCTTCGAAACCTTGTCGAAAACCACCTCCCGGGTCGCTGTCGCAGTAACAGCAAAGCCTCTCTGAACAACGCCGAGGAGGTCCGCGAGTAGCTCTCGCGACGGAACCTCATCGATCGAGGCGAGATCCTTCGCGTTTGGCTCATTCTTCCGCGTCATCGCGACTGTGGCCGCCATCGCCAGGTGGAAAACGAAGTCCTCCACCTGGCCCTCGGTATTTCGATTCTCACGTAAGAAGCTCTCAGCCGCTCTCACGATCCTGATCGCGGCGTAGTAGGTCGCCATTGGAGTAGACCCACCGAAGACTACATCGTAGATTTCGTTCTGAAAGATCCGAGAGACCTCGCCGCGCGAAACGTGCGGGGCCTGGACCAGAGTAGCCAGGACCGCTTGACCCATCTGGTCAATTGACACAAGCTCCTTCAAAGGAATCTGGCGATTATAGTAGTAATTTTTGCGGCGCTCATAGTAGAGACCCTTGATCTTAAGGAACTCTTCGATCTCTCGCTGCACGCGGTCAGTCGCTCGCAAGGAACTCAGTCCAAGAATTGTCTGACTGTTAGTTGCGCGAATGATTCGATCTTTTACATTATCGTCATCGGCCTGGATAATTTTGACGAGTACGCCGCGATCCTCAGAATGCTCACTGGAGGAGCCTTGCTTATAAATCTCGTGGGAAGTCTGGAGCCCGTTCACGATTTGCGGAGAGTCCAAGTGCAGAAGCTTCCCTGCAGGCTGAACACGGTCAGCCACAATGGTCACGCCATTATTGAGCCACCAGAAGTCAACGTCACTGTCCTGCTTACTGAGTGTCTCCTGGATACTCTTGTTCACGCCGGACTCACTATCGTAATCACGAACGTTGGCGTCGAAAAGCGTTGCATCCAACTTACCGGTATCGTCCGTGATGAACCTCTGGTAGTCGTAGAGTTTTACCAATCCTACGTAACCACCTGACATGTCCGTGGAGATTGGATTTTCCGCCAGCGTAAGCTCCGCCTTCACCGGTGGCTTATCTCGTGCCAGGTTAGCAATACTTGCCGCATCGAGAAGCTGAACGGCGGGTTCGCAATTTCCGAAGCACTGCTTTAGGGTCTGCTCGAGCTGGTCCGCTTTTGCCCGAACGTTTTCATGCATTTGTTCAGATTTCAAGGCCGCGAATGCCACAAAGATTCGAAGACGCGGAATGTCCATCGCACGATAAGTCTCTAGGAACCTGCGCGTGATCTCGATTATTCGAGAGTTGAACTGTTTGGCGAGGACACTTTCATCGCGCGCAAAATCTAGAAGCCTAGGAAGGTGAACGATTAGTTTATCGATCGCACTTTCGCCGAAGCCGCGCGTATTTTTGACCTGAATTAGCACCAAATCCAACTGAGGGTTTCGACCGAGCGCGGCCACGTTCACATCGTCGCGAAGGTAGTAGCCATTCGCAAACATATGAATCGCATCCAACCCACCGTCGCGCGTTCCGTCGACAATCCCAGATAATACGTCGTCGTGACTAGGACGGTACTTATTCAAATAGTGGTAGGAGACGAAATACGCTTCCTGTTCAGCGGCATTATAGCCGTCGGTTTCCCGCCGCGACCTTTCGACCATGTCCTCAAGCAAGACAACATCGTTTGCCCCCATTCGTGACCCCCCTTGGTCCTCACCCTTTATTACGAGCCCGCCCCGCGATCAACTTACCGCGTACCTAACGACTTTCCGTTGATGCCGCAGTGATGGGACCTACACGTTGAAGCGGAACTCCACGACGTCGCCGTCCTGCATGACGTAGTCCTTGCCCTCCATGCGGGCCTTGCCCTTGGAGCGGGCCTCGGCGACGGAGCCGGTCTCGACGAGGTCGTCGAAGGAGATGACCTCGGCCTTGATGAAGCCCTTCTCGAAGTCCGTGTGGATGACGCCGGCCGCCTGGGGCGCCTTGGCACCCTGCGGGATCGTCCACGCGCGCGACTCCTTCGGGCCCGCCGTGAGGTAGGTCTGCAGGCCGAGCGTCGCGAAACCGATGCGTGCGAGCTGATCGAGGCCGGACTCGGTCTGGCCGGTCGACTCGAGCATCTCGCGGGCGTCGTCCTCGTCGAGGTCGACGAGCTCCGACTCGAGCTTCGCATCGAGGAAGACGGCCTTCGCCGGCGCCACGAGCGCGGCCAGCTCGTCGAGCTTCGCCTGGTCCTGGAGGACCTCCTCGTCGACGTTGAAGACGTAGATGAACGGCTTGGCCGTGAGGAGACCGAGCTCCTTGATGGGCGCGAGGTCGATCTTCGTCGCCGAGAGCGGGGTGCCGGCGTTCAGCGCGTCCTGCGCCTCCTTCGCCGCCGCGAGGACGGAGGGGTCGAGCTTCTTGCCCTTGACCTCCTTCTCGAACCGGGTGACCGCCTTCTCGAGCGTCTCGAGGTCGGCGAGGATGAGCTCGGTGTTGATGGTCTCCATGTCGGAGGCCGGGTTCACGTCGCCGTCGACGTGCACGACGTCGGGGTCGGCGAAGCCGCGCACGACCTGCGCGATGGCGTCGGCCTCGCGGATGTTTGCGAGGAACTTGTTGCCGAGCCCCTCCCCCTCGCTCGCGCCCTTGACGATGCCGGCGATGTCGACGAAGGACACCGCGGCGGGCAGGATGCGCTCGCTGCCGAAGATCTCCGCGAGCTTGCCGAGCCGGGCGTCGGGCAGTTCGACCACGCCGACGTTCGGCTCGATCGTCGCGAACGGATAGTTCGCTGCGAGCACGTTGTTGCGCGTGAGCGCGTTGAACAGGGTGGACTTGCCGACGTTGGGCAGGCCGACGATGCCGAGAGTAAGAGCCACGAGGGTCTATCGTACTTGGCCGCGCGTCCCCGTGGGTCGCACCTCCACTCAGGGCACGGATCGACACGGTCGATCGAGCGGCATGCGGCGTGCCACCCGGGCGGTGTCGGACGCTGGTGCGAGGGTGAGGACGTGCCACTGGATTTCACCGCCATCGACTTCGAGACCGCGAACTCGTCACCCGCCTCCGCCTGCAGCGTGGGCCTCGTCAGGGTCCGAGACGGCATCGTCGTCGACCGCGCGGGCTGGCTCATCCAGCCCCCCGCCGGACACGATGCGTTCCTCGAGTGGAACACGCGCATCCACGGGATCGTCGCGACCGACGTCCTCGGTGCGCCCGGTTGGGCGGACCAGCTCGACACCCTCCTCGACTTCGCCCAGGGTGACGCGCTCGTCGCACACAACGCCGGCTTCGACATGGGCGTCATCCGCGGTGGGTGCGCAGCCACCGGCCTCGACTGCCCCGACCTCAGCTACCTGTGCAGCCTCAACGTCGCCCGCAAGACGTATCAGCTCGACTCCTACCGGCTCCCCGTGGCCGCCCTCGCCGCCGGGTTCGACGACTTCCAGCACCACGACGCCACCGGCGACGCCGAGGCCTCCGCGCACATCATCATCCACGCCGCCGCCCGCCACGGCGCTTCCTCGATCGCCGAACTCGCGCAGCTCACGAGCGTCAAGATCGGCCGGATCGGGACGGCCGTCGCCGCCTGAGCCCACGGTCGCCGCGCGGCCTCCGAGCGATGTCGGCGGCCCGCGACACACTGAGGGCATGGACAGCGCACTCGCCCTCGGGATCGGCCTCCTCATCGGACTCGTCATCGGCGCAGCCGTGGCGGTCCTCCTGCTGCAGCGGCGCACCGGCACGGGATCGGTCGACCCGGCGCTGCTCGAGGCCAGGCACACCGCCCAGCTCGCCGACCTCCGTGGCCAGCAGGCGCAGCTCCTCGCCGACGCCTCCGCGAAGGAGGCGGAACTCCGCGCCGCACTGCGCGCCGAACTCGCCGCCCTCGACGCCACAGCCGACGGTCTCGGGCGTGAGCTGAACGCCCAGCGCGAGCAGTACCGCGAGCTCGCCGAACGCCACCGCGCCGACGCCGAACGACGATCGCGCCAGGAACACGAGGAGAGTCAGGTCCTGCAGGCCCTCGCGCCCGTGCAGCACAGCCTCGAACACATGCAGGCGAAGGTCGCGGAACTCGAGCAGCAGCGCAGCCGACAGCACGGCGAGCTCGCACAACAACTGAAGACGGCTTCGGAGTCCGAGGAACGCCTGCGGTCCACGACGGAGTCGCTCGCCTCGGCGCTCCGGAACAACGCGACCCGCGGCGTCTGGGGTGAGACCCAGCTCCGCAACGTCGTCGAAGCCGCGGGCCTCACGCAGCGCGTCGACTTCGACCTGCAGTCGAGCATCACCTCCGACAACGGCGTCGGCCGACCCGACATGGTCGTGCGGCTCCCCGGCGGCAAGTCGATCGCGGTCGACGCGAAGGTGCCGTTCGCGCAGTACCTCGAAGCCAGCACCATCCCCGTCACCGCGACGGGCGAGGAGGCCGCGCGACGCACCGCCCTCCTCGCGCAGCACGTGAAGGCCGTGCGGTCGCACGTGGACGCCCTCGCGGCGAAGGGGTACTGGCGCGGCCTCGAGTCGAGCCCGGAGTTCGTCATCTGCTTCATCCCGAGCGAGTCGCTCCTCGCCGCAGCGCTCGAGGCCGACGCGAGCCTGCTCGACTACGCCTTCGGCAAACGGGTCGCCCTCGCCTCCCCCGTCAACCTGTGGGCGGTCCTCAAGACGGTCGCGTTCACCTGGCAGCAGGACGTCCTCACCGAGGACGCGAAGCGACTGTTCGACCTCGGCAAGGAGCTCTACCAGCGGCTCTCGACGCTGTCGGACCACGCCGACCGCCTGCGCCGTTCGATCGAGAGCACGGTCACCAACTACAACCAGTTCGCCTCGTCGTTCGAGACCCGCGTGCTCGTCACGGCGCGCAAGCTCGACGCCCTCGACGAGGCGACGGTCATCGGTCAGGTGAGCCAAAGCGACGCCTCACCGAAGCGCCTCACCGCACCGGAGGCGCAGCCCTCGCCGGAGCCGTCCGATGCCGAGCCGAGCGAGCTCGAGGCCCGGCTCGCGCACCGGCTTCAGGACTGACCGGCGCGAACGCCGCACGACGAAGCGCCCGGCACCACCGTGAGGTGGAACCGGGCGCTTCGCGCTGCTGGAGGAGCGGCTACAGCCACTTCGCAGCGAGGTGGTCCGCCTCGACACGACGGATGGTGCCGGAACGCGACCGCAGCACGAGGCTCTCGGTGCGAATGATCGGACCCTTGCGCTGCACGCCGTCGACGAGTTCACCGTGGGTGACGCCCGTCGCGACGAAGTACGTGTTGTCGCCGCGGACGAGGTCGTTCGCGCCGAGGACACGGTCGAGGTCGTGACCGGCCGCGAGCGCACGCTCGCGTTCGGCGTCGTCCTTCGGCATGAGCTTGCCCTGGATGAGGCCACCGAGCGCCTTCACGGCACACGCGGTGATGATGCCCTCGGGCGTGCCGCCGATGCCGACGCACATGTCGATCCGTGAGTCGTAGCGCGCGGCGTTGATGCCACCCGCGACGTCGCCGTCGAGCAGCAGACGCGTTCCAGCTCCGGCCGCGCGGATCTCCTCGATGAGCTGCGCGTGGCGCGGTCGGTCGAGGACGGCGACGCGGATGTCCTCGGGCTGCTTGCCCTTGGCCTTTGCGAGCTCGCGGATGTTGTCGCCGATGGACTGGCTGATGTCGACGACACCGATGCCGTCGGCGCCGGTGACGATCTTGTCCATGTAGAACACCGCGGACGGGTCGAACATGCTGCCACGGTCGGACACGGCGATGACGGAGAGGGCGTTCTGCCGGCCGGCGGCGGTGAGGCTCGTGCCGTCGATCGGGTCGACCGCGATGTCGCAGGACGGGCCGCGGCCGTTGCCGACGTGCTCGCCGTTGAAGAGCATGGGCGCTTCGTCCTTCTCGCCCTCGCCGATGACGACCACGCCGTCGAAGTTGACGGTGCCGAGGAAGGCGCGCATGGCGTCGACCGCCGCACCGTCGGCGGCGTTCTTGTCGCCTCGCCCGATGAACGGCGCCGCCCGGATCGCGGCGGCCTCCGTCGCTCTCACGAGCTCCATGGCGAGGTTGCGGTCGGGCTGCAGATAGTGGGAGCCGGTTTCAGGCTGGGTCACTGGATCCTCCATGGATCGCTCGCCTCGTGGGACACGACGCTTCGGTGGATGAGGGTTTCAGCCTATCGAACCGGGCCGGGAAGGCCGCCGAGTGCGTCTCGATCGAGGCGCTTCCGTGACCTCGTCAGCGGGCTCCCGGGACCGACGACGACGGACTCGACCGTGACACCGTCGTCAGCGCCGGCCCGGACTCCGGCGAGTTCGGCTCCGGCGGCGAGCGCGGTCGACGTGACGGCGCTGAGCAGCAGCCAGGCGTCGTCGCGGCAGAGTTCGTCGAGCGGGACCTCGCGTTCGAGATCGGTCCCTGCCTCGATAAGCCGCGCCCGTTCCTCCGGCGACTGCGGTGCGAAGCGCGCCGTCATCCAGCCATCGAGGGCCCGGACCGCGGCAGCCGTGAGGATGCCCTCCGGGGCCCCGCCCACGCCGAGGAGCAGATCGAGGTCGCCGTCGGCGGCCGCGGCCCGCAGTGACAGGGCGACGTCGCCATCCGTGAAGCTCACGAGCTCGGCACCGGCGGCGGTCACGGCCTGGGCGGTCGCCGCGTTCCTAGGACGGTCCTGGACCGCGACGCGCAGCTGCTCGACCGGCCGCCCCAGCCGCGCGGCGAGCCGGTCGAGGGTCACCGCGATCGGGTCGCCGAGCGACAGCTCGCGTCCCGCACCAGCCGCGACGAGCTTCTCGAGGTAGTACGCCGGGCCGATGTCGAACATCGCACCGCGCGGGGCGATGGCGATCACGGCGACGGAGTCCGGCTTCCCGGTGGCCGCGAGCTTGGTGCCGTCCACGGGGTCGACGGCGAGGTCGATCGCCGGCCCCGCACCCGTGCCGAAGCGTTCGCCCACGAAGAGCATGGGCGCCTGGTCCTTCTCGCCCTCCCCCACGACGACGCGCCCGTCGACCGGGAGCGATTCGAGCGCCCGGCGGAGCGCGTCGACGGCGACCCCGTCGATCCGCATGCCGTCGCCGCCACCCACGAGACCCGCGACGGCGGCAGCGGCGGCCCGCGTGGCGTCGAGGAAGCCGTCGAGGAGGTCGGTGTCCGGGGCGCGCTCGATCATGTCCCCATCGTGCCGTATGCCTCGGAGCCCGAGTCACTAGACTTCAAGGCGAATCGTCCCCACGCAAGGAGAAGACATGCCCGTCGCCACCCCGGAACAGTACGCAGCGATGCTCGACAAGGCGAAGTCGAACGGGTTCGCGTACCCGGCGTTCAACGTCTCGAGCAGCCAGACCATCAACTCCGTCCTCCAGGGCCTCACCGAGGCCGGTTCCGACGGCATCATCCAGGTCACCACGGGCGGCGCCGACTACTTCGCCGGCCACACCGTGAAGAACCGCGCCGCCGGCGCGATCGCCTTCGCGAAGTTCGCCACCGAGGTCGCCAAGAACTACCCCGTCACCGTCGCGCTCCACACCGACCACTGCCCGAAGGACGCGCTCGACGGCTTCGTCATGCCGCTCATCGCCGCCTCCGAAGAAGAGGTCAAGGCCGGTCGCAACCCGATCTTCCAGTCCCACATGTGGGACGGCTCGGCGGTCCCGCTCACAGAGAACCTCGAGATCGCGACCGAGATGCTGAAGCGCACCAAGGCCATCAACGCCATCCTCGAGGTCGAGATCGGCGTCGTCGGCGGCGAAGAGGACGGCGTCAGCCACGACATCAACGAGCACCTGTACACCACCCTCGACGACGCCATCGCGACCGTCGAGGCGCTCGGCCTCGGCGAGCAGGGTCGCTACATGGCCGCCCTCACCTTCGGCAACGTGCACGGCGTCTACAAGCCCGGTAACGTCAAGCTCCAGCCCGAGCTGCTGAAGACCATCCAGGACGGCCTCACCGCCAAGTACGGCCACGGCCCCAAGCCGCTCGACCTCGTGTTCCACGGCGGATCGGGTTCCACCGACGCCGAGATCGCCGAGGCCGTCGCGAACGGTGTCGTCAAGATGAACATCGACACCGACACGCAGTACGCGTTCACCCGCTCGATCGCCGGCTACATGCTCTCGAACTACGAGGGCGTGCTGAAGCTCGACGGCGAAGTCGGCAACAAGAAGCTCTACGACCCCCGTGCCTGGGGCAAGGTCGCCGAGTCGGCGATGGCCGCTCGCGTCGTGGAGTCGACGAAGCAGCTCGGCTCGTACGGCACCAGCACCTCCTAGTCACCTGCACGAACAGAACGGGCCCGGCATCGCTGCCGGGCCCGTTCTTCGTGTGTGGATGACTACGGCTGCTGCGAGCGGACGTACTCCATGAACGCCGGGTCGGCGCCCATGGCCACGGCGAGACAGATCACCACGACCAGGTTCGCCGCGACACCGGCGACGAGCGGGATCCAGAAGGTCAATCGACCCGCGCGGAGCGACCGGCTCGACAGGATGATGGCGCCCACCCACAGGGCGATCTGGAGACCGAGCGCCAGGATGCCCATGGCGCTCGCGAGACCGTCCGAGGAGTATCCCGAGACACCCATCTGCACGAGTGCCGGGCGGATCAGGCCCGGGAGGTCGAGCAGGCCCGGCATGGTCACGATCAGGCCGACGAGGCCGAGTCCGAGCAGGATCGACGTCGCGATGCGGTCTCCGGCGACAGGACGTCTAGCGGTCACGGTCGGAGCGCCCGGCTGCATCACCCCAGGCTCATGCGCCTGCTCGCGCGTCTGCTCGCGGAGGGTCGGCTCCTGCTGCTGCCGTGGCTGCCGTCCGACGGGGACGACCGGCGCGATGCCGAGCTCCTCCGCCCGCTGCTCGTCGATGGGCTCGGCGATCCGGGCACGCTGCTCCTCGGGGGACGCGTATTCACCGAACTGCGGACGGGGGCGGGATTCGCTCATGGTCGACGCCCTCCCAGGGCGCGCGGATCGGTCGTGCCGGCAAGGTCTTTGCGCAGCTCCTTCGGCAGGGAGAACATGAGGTCCTCCTCGGCCGTCTTGACTTCCTGCACCGCGCCGTAGCCGGCACCGGAGAGCTCTTCGAGGACCTCGTCGACGAGGACCTCCGGCACGGAGGCGCCGCTCGTGACACCGACCGTGACGACGCCGTCGAGCCAGGCCTGCTGGATCTCGTTCGCGTAGTCGACGCGGTAGGCGGCCTTCGCGCCGTACTCGAGCGCGACCTCCACGAGACGCACCGAGTTCGAGGAGTTCGCCGACCCGACCACGATCACGAGGTCAGCGTCCTGGGCAACTTTCTTGATGGCCACCTGACGGTTCTGGGTCGCGTAGCAGATGTCGTCGCTCGGCGGATCCTGGAGCTTCGGGAACCGCTCGCGCAGGCGGCGGACCGTCTCCATGGTCTCGTCCACCGACAGCGTGGTCTGCGAGAGCCACACGACCTTGTCGGGGTCGGCGACGACGAGGTCGTCGACGGCTTCCGGGCTCGTCACGAGCGTGACGTGGTCGGGCGCCTCACCGGCCGTGCCCTCGACCTCCTCGTGCCCCTCGTGTCCGATGAGCAGGATCTCGTAGTCGTCGCGGGCGAAGCGCACGGCCTCGCGGTGGACCTTCGTGACGAGCGGGCAGGTGGCGTCGATCGCGAGCAGCCCGCGGTCGGCGGCGGCATCGACCACGGCGGGCGAGACGCCATGCGCACTGAAGACGATGTGCGCGCCGGACGGCACCTCGTCGACCTCTTCCACGAACACGGCGCCCTGGGCCTCGAGCTGATCGACGACGTGCACGTTGTGGACGATCTGCTTCCGGACGTACACCGGCGCGCCGTAGTGCTCGAGCGCCTTCTCGACGGCGACGACCGCGCGGTCCACGCCGGCGCAGTAACCGCGCGGGGCTGCCAGCAGGACGCGCTTCTCCCCGGCGACGGGGAGGTCTGCGAGGCGTCCGGCGATACGTCGGAGCCTCGGCATGCCGAGGCCGATGGCTGGGGCGTCGCGGAGATCGGTCACGTGTGGATTCTACGCGGCAGCGCTCGGGAGTCGGCCGTGAACGGCCGGGTGGTCCGCGACCGGCGCGCCGTCGCTGCTCGCGGCTAAGCTTGAGGGATGAGCGATGCACCGGCCACCATGGAAGCCCCCTGGCCGGTCGCGCTCCTCGGCACGAAGCTCCGCGACTACATCGACCGCCTCGGCACGGTCTGGGTCGAGGGCGAGATCACGCAGTGGGGCGCCTCGGGCGGCAACGTCTACGGCAAGCTCAAAGACCTCGAGATCGATGCGACGGTCGGGTTCACCATCTGGTCGTCCGTCCGCGCGAAGATCCCCGCCGACCTCAAACAGGGCGACCACGTGGTCGCGTTGGTCAAGCCGAACTACTGGCTCAAGGGCGGCACACTCACCATGCAGGTCATGGCGATGAAGCACGTCGGTATCGGCGACCTCCTCGAGCGACTCGAGCGACTCCGTCGGCAGCTCGCCGAGGAGGGGCTCTTCGACGCGTCGCGCAAGCGCCCGCTCCCGTTCCTCCCGCAGTGCATCGGGCTGGTCACCGGCAAGGACTCCGACGCCGAGAAGGACGTCCTGCGCAACGCGGAACTGCGCTGGCCCTCGGTCCGGTTCCGCGTCGTCCACGCCGCCGTCCAGGGCGACCGCACCCCCGGCGACGTCGTGAGCGCTCTGCAGACGCTCGACGCCGACCCCGAGGTCGACGTCATCATCGTCGCGCGCGGCGGTGGCGACTTCCAGAACCTCCTCGGGTTCAGCGACGAACGCGTGGTCCGTGCCGCGGCCGCCTGCACCACACCCCTCGTGAGCGCCATCGGCCACGAGGCGGACCGCCCGTTGCTCGACGACGTCGCCGACCTCCGTGCCTCCACACCGACCGATGCCGCCAAGCGGGTCGTCCCCGACGTCGCGGAGGAGTTCGCTCGCGTGCAGCAGGCCCGCGTCCGGTTGTCCTCCCGGGTGACCTCGTTGCTCGGTCACGAGATCGACCGACTCGCGACGCTCCGCACCCGTCCCGCGCTCGCCGACCCGTCCTGGATCGTCGACTCGCGGGCGGACGAGCTGACCCGAACGGTCGCCAGGGGTGCCGAGCTCATCGACCGCGCCGTCGAGCGCTCCCAGCGCGAGGTGACGGAACTCCGCGCACACCTCCGCGCCCTGTCGCCGCAGCGCACGCTCGACCGCGGCTACGCCATCGTCCAACGAGCGGACCCGGAGGCCGGCGTCCCGGGTGGCGCGGTCATCCGTGCCGAGGGCGACGCGCCCGCCGGGACGGAGCTCCTGGTCACCCTCGCCTCCGGCGCGATCGGCGCCTCCAGTACCGGCCCGGCCACGGCTGCCGCCCGGACCGACGACGAATAGGATAGAAGCATGCCAACCCCCTCCGATGTCCAGGAGCTCAGCTATGAGCAGGCACGCGACGAGCTCGTGCGTGTCGTGTCCGAGCTGGAGCAGGGCTCGGCGTCGCTCGAGGACTCCCTCCGCCTCTGGGAGCGCGGCGAACAGCTCGCCCAGCGCTGCGAGGAGTGGCTGATCGGCGCGAAGGCACGGCTGGACGCGGCACGCGCCGCCCAGCTCGGATCCGGCACTCCGGACGCACCGCGGTGAAGGGCACGAAGCCGCCGCGCGTCGTGGCCGAGCTCGGCCGCCCCGAGACGCCGCAGGAGACCGCCGACCGCAAGGCGGAGAACTCCCGCCTGTACCGCTCCCGCAAGACCGTCAACAACCTCGTCCTGTCGCTCCTGGCCACGGTCGGCCTCGTGGTCGTGATCGTGCTCGCCGTGCCCCGAGGCGAGGCCCCGGAACGCCCGACCGTCGACTACGCGCAGCTCGCCGGCCAGGCGCAGCCCGACCTCCCCGTCCCGCTCCTCACCCCCGAGCTCGGCGACGACTGGGGCAGCAACTACGCCGACGTCCGCACCGCAGCCTCACCGGTCGCCGGCACGCCCGACATCCGCTCCTGGAACGTCGGACTCATCTCCCCCGACGACGAGTTCGTCGGCCTCGTGCAAGGCGTGGACGCCAACGACACCTGGCTCCTCGCCGAGCTCGACGAAGCACGCCCCACCGGAACCGTCACGATCGACGGCGTCGAGTGGGTCGAATACGCGAACGGCAGCGGCTCCGACGACGGTAACGTCGCGTACGCCCTGTCGACCGTCGCAGGTCGGAGCACGGTCGCCGTGTTCGGCACGGCGAAGCCCGAGTACGTCCTCGATGTCGCACGCTCCGTGCGCACCGGGGTCACCGCCAACCTCGACGCCCCGCCGGGCGCCCCTGCAGAAACGGACTCAGAATGACCCAGAAGCGCCCCGGTGCCGTCTGGCGCGAGATGCAGCGCGGGAACGCGCGGTTCGTCGCCGGTCAGCCCGCCCACCCCCGCCAGGACGTCGAACGCCGCGCCACCCTCGCGCACTCCCAGGCCCCGGAGGCGGTCATCTTCGGCTGCTCCGACTCCCGCCTCGCGGCCGAGATCATCTTCGACAAAGGGCTCGGCGACCTCTTCGTCGTCCGCAACGCCGGCCAGATCGTCTCCGACTCGGTGCTCGGCACCCTGGAGTACGCCGTCGGCGTCCTGCAGGTCCCACTCATCCTCGTGCTCGCGCACGACGAGTGCGGCGCCGTCCGCGCGGCGATCGACTCGCAGATCGAGGACGCCACCCCGCTCCCCCCGTACATCGACCAGCTGATCCAGCAGATCGTCCCCGCCGTGAGCGCGGTCGCCGGCCCCGCACCGATCGACGCGGCCTCCGTCGACACCTCCGAGGTCGGACGACGCCACCTCCGCCGCACCGTCATGGAGGTCGTCTCGCGCTCCGAGCTCATCAGCGACGCCGTGGCGGCCGGGACGGTCGCCATCATCGGCGCGAACTACAAGCTCCTCGAGGGCACCGCCGTCGCCGACATCGTGATCGGCGACGTCACCGTCCCCGAATGACCTCCACCCCGCTCACCGACCGGTCGAGCGCAGCACCACCGCAATCGCACGAAGGAGAACGAACAGCGTGGTAGACACCTCAGCAACCGAGTACCGCATCGAACACGACACCATGGGTGAGGTGCGGGTCCCCGCGAACGCGCTCTACGGTGCGCAGACGCAGCGGGCGGTCGAGAACTTCCCGATCTCGGGCAGCGGGCTCGAGTCGGCGCAGATCGCCTCACTGGCCCGGATCAAGAAGTCCGCGGCACTCGCCAACGCCAAGCTCGGCGTCCTCGACCAGGGTGTCGCCGACGCGATCGCCGCAGCGGCCGACGAGGTCATCACCGGCGCGCACGACGCGCAGTTCCCGGTCGACACCTACCAGACCGGCAGCGGCACCTCGTCGAACATGAACATGAACGAGGTTCTGGCGACGCTCGCGAGCGCGCGCCTCGGCAGCCCGGTGCACCCCAACGACCACGTCAACGCCTCGCAGTCCTCCAACGACGTCTTCCCGACCTCCGTGCACATCGCCGTCACGAGCGCCCTCATCGACGAACTCATCCCGGCCCTCGACCACCTGGCCGTCTCGCTGGAGCGCAAGGCCGAGCTGTGGAAGACCGCGGTGAAGCCGGGCCGGACGCACCTCATGGACGCCACGCCGGTCACCCTCGGCCAGGAGTTCGGTGGCTACGCGCGCCAGATGCGTCTCGGCATCGAGCGTGTGCGCACGGCGCTCCCCCGCGTCGCAGAGGTCCCGCTCGGCGGGACCGCGACGGGCACCGGCATCAACACGCCGAAGGGCTTCCCCCAGCTCGTCATCGAGCTGCTCGCGCAGGAGACCGAGCTGCCCATCACCGAGGCGCAGGACCACTTCGAGGCCCAGGGCGCACGCGACGGACTCGTCGACGCCTCGGGAGCCCTCCGGGTCATCGCGGTCAGCCTCACGAAGATCTGCAACGACCTCCGCTGGATGGGCTCCGGCCCGAACACCGGTCTCGGAGAGCTGCACATCCCCGACCTCCAGCCGGGATCCTCGATCATGCCCGGCAAGGTGAACCCCGTGATCCCGGAGGCCGTCCTGATGGTCGGCGCACGGGTCGTCGGCAACGACGCGACCATCGCCTGGGCCGGCGCCTCTGGCTCCTTCGAGCTCAACGTCGCGATCCCGGTCATGGGCACGGCGCTCCTCGAGAGCATCCGTCTCCTGTCGAACGCGACCCGGGTCCTCGCCGACAAGACCGTCGACGGCCTCGAGGCCAACCTCGACCGCGCTGCGGCACTCGCCGGCTCCTCGCCGTCGATCGTCACCCCGCTGAACAAGATCATCGGCTACGAGTCGGCGGCGAAGATCGCCAAGCACTCCGTCGCCAAGGGCCTCACCGTCCGCGAGGCCGTCGTCGACCTCGGCTTCGTCGAACGCGGCGAGATCACGGAGGAGCAGCTCGACACGGCGCTCGACGTCCTCTCGATGACGCACCCCGGCTGAGTCGACCCGCTCGTCGAAACACCGAACGGCCCCGGAACCCTCGCGGTTCCGGGGCCGTCTCCGTCCGTGTGGTCACGCCGTGGCGGCGACCGCGCTCCAGCAGCCGAGGAGCAGGAACGGGCCGAACGGGATGCGGGTGCGCCAGCCAGCGGAGCCACCATGTGAGCGTGCGAGAAGCACGACGACCACACCCGCGAGGCCGGCCGAAAAGACCGACACCACCGCGAAGAGCAGCACCGCGGACGTCCCGAAGCAGCCGACCGCGAGGCCGAGCAGCGCGCCGAGCTTCACGTCCCCCATGCCCAGCCCGCCGAAGAGGGCGCATGCGTACAGGACGGCGCCGACCGCGGACCCCATCAGGAGCGGTTCGAGCGGGGCCACCTGACGCACTGCGGCATCGATGGCCGTGAGCGGCACCGCGATGGTGAGCGCCGGCAGCACGAGACGGTTCGGGAGCCGCCGCTCCGCGACGTCGATGCGCACGAGCGGCGGCGTGATGCAGGCGAGCCAGACGAGCACGATGACGACCGGACGCGGGTCGGGGTCGAGTCGGCCCGGAGTGACCGCCACGAGCAGCAGCGTCGAGCCGGCCATCGCCGCGGTGGCGACACGCGGGCGGAGCCGCCCGCCGGTGGAGGTCGGTCGCGAGGGCATCCCGTCAGGATAGGAGGATCATCGTGCCGGCCTCCGGCGTTCTCCACAGGCGGCCGGAGGCGGCGGAGCGAGCCTTGTCGGCCCGCTCTGCCGACGGCCGCTAGGCCAGCTCGTTCCCTTCGAGCATCTCGGTCACGAGTGCCGCGATGGCCGAGCGCTCCGAGCGCGTCAGCGTGACGTGCGCGAACAGCGGGTGCCCCTTGAGCGTCTCGATCACCGAGGCGACGCCGTCGTGGCGGCCGACGCGCAGGTTGTCGCGCTGGGCGACGTCGTGCGTGAGGACGACCCGCGAGTTCTGCCCGATCCGGCTGAGGACCGTGAGGAGCACGTTGCGTTCGAGCGACTGCGCCTCATCGACGATCACGAAGGCGTCGTGGAGCGAACGGCCTCGGATGTGCGTCAGCGGCAGCACCTCGAGGATGCCCCGCTCCACCACCTCGTCGAGCACGTTCTGCGAGACGACCGCGCCGAGCGTGTCGAAGATCGCCTGTCCCCAGGGGTTCATCTTCTCGCCCTGGTCGCCGGGCAGGTACCCGAGCTCCTGGCCGCCGACCGCGTACAGCGGCCGGAACACCATGATCTTCTTGTGCGCCTGTCGCTCGAGGACGGCCTCCAGACCCGCGCAGAGGGCGAGCGCGGACTTCCCCGTCCCGGCTCGACCTCCCAGCGAGAGGATCCCGATCTCGGGGTCGAGCAGGAGGTCGATCGCGAGCCGCTGCTCGGCCGAGCGTCCGTGCAGACCGAAGACGTCGCGGTCGCCGCGGACGAGCTTGTAGCTGCGCTTGCCCGTGACCCGCCCGAGTGCGGATCCCCGGTCGGAGTGGATCACAAGGCCGGTGTTGATCGGCAGGTCCTCGATGATCGGCGTCGTCCCCTCCTCGCGCTCCCACAGCGTGCTCATGTCCTCGGAGCCGAGGGTGATCTCGGACATGCCCGTCCAGCCGGAGTCGACCGCGAGTTCCGCCCGGTACTCCTCCGCCTGCAGACCGATGGACGCCGCCTTGACGCGCAGCGGCAGGTCCTTGGACACCACCGTGACCGTCAGGCCGTCGTTCGCCAGGTTCAGCGCGACCGCGAGGATGCGCGAGTCGTTGTCGCCGAGCTGGAGACCGGACGGCAGCGAGGCCATGCTCGAGTGGTTGAGTTCGACCCGCAGGGATCCGCCGTCACCGACCGGGATCGGGAAGTCGAGGCGTTCGTGCTCGATGCGGAGCTCGTCGAGGATGCGGAGTGCCTGACGTGCGAAGTAGCCGATCTCGGGGTCGTTGCGCTTGCCCTCGAGCTCGCTGATGACGACGACCGGGATGACGACGGCGTGCTCGGCGAACCGGAAGAGCGCCTTGGGGTCCGACAGCAGCACGGAGGTGTCGAGCACGTAGGTGATCTCGGCCTGCGCCTGATCTCCCCCGCTCACCGTGTGGTCGGCAGGTCGTCGGCTCGGTCTCGTCGACGCATCCCGCGTCTCGATGTCGGCTGACGTGTTCTGGATTTCTCGCGAGGCCACAACCACTCCCACCCCGAGCATCTGATGCTCGGATCACTGTGCGAAACGGCCGCCTGCAGGGTTTCGAGCCGAACTTGTGTGGCCGTCTCGACCGGGCTCCATGCCCGATGAGATGAACGTACGTCCGGCCACCGACATCGGTGCGACGACACGCCCCGTGTCCTGTTACGGGGAGGTGAACAGATGAGGGCCGTCTCCTGGACCGCCGGTGGTCGGACGGCGGCTCAGTAGCTCGCGGCCGTCGCGAACGAGAGCAGCGCACCGCGCAGTCGGTCCAGCGTCTGCCGACTGGTGCCGGCGTGCACGCTGAGCCGCACGGCCCCGGCGCGGATCGTCGCGGTGACGCCGTGGTTCTCGAGCGAGGTCCACAGCGTGTCGAGGACGGACTCCTCCGGCTCCAGGACGACGATGCCCGCGCGATCGTGTTCGTCTCGCGAGGAGACCACCGCGACACCGAACTCGTCCGCGAGCTCGATCACCTCGGCCGTGAGCTCGGCGATCGCCGCGTGCACCGTCGCGGTCCCGACGGCGACCGTGTCCTCCAAGGACGCCGCGAACCGCGCCGCCGCGAGCGGGTCGGGCCTGGTGATCGAGTATGCGCGCACGGATCGGCTCGGTGCCGGGGTAGCGCTGAACGGCCAGGCCTCGTCGGTGCCGGTCACGCCCGAGAAGACCGGCTCGAGCCGCTCGACGGCGCGGTCGCTCAGGGCGAGGAATCCGGTGCCCCAGCCTGCGCGCATCCACTTCTGCCCGCCCGAGGCGACCACGTCGGCGACGGCGTAGGGGGCGTCGACCACGCCGAAGCCCTGGATGGCGTCGACGATCAGGAGGCGGTCGCCGATCACCTCGCGGACGGCTTCGAGGTCGCAGACGTATCCGGTGCGGTAGTCGACGAGGCTCACGGCCACGGCGGTGACGGTGTCGTCGAGCTGTTCGTGCACGCTCTCGGCCGTCACGTGTCCGCGTCGCGTCTCGAGCCATCTCGGCGTGAGCACGTGCCGGTGCTCGGCGGCCCGCTCCGCGGCGAGCGGCAGCGTGGGGTATTCCAGGCGGGAGAGCAGGACCGTGCCGCTCAGACCGAACATCGCGTGCATGAGGCCCTGCGAGGTGTTGGGCTGGGCGACGACCTGGTCGGCGCGGAACCCGGTGAGCGTCCCGACGGCGGTCCGCATCCGTTCGTCTTGCCCGTCGACCGCGCCGAGCGTTCCGGGCGTCGCGCTCGCGAGCACGTCGTTCCAGCGGGCGGCCTCGAGGACGACGGACGCGGCCAACGGACCGACACTGCCGTAGTTGAGATAGCCGTCGACCTCACCGAATCCTGCTTGGAAGGTCTCCAACCGGGACGCCGTCTCCGGCTCGTCCGGCTCCGAGGCGGGCGTGGACCGGCTCATCCGCCGAACCGCCGCTGCCGTCTGGAGAAGTCGCGGAGGGCGCGGAGGAAGTCGACCTCGCGGAGGTCGGGCCCGAGCGCCTCGACGAAGTAGAACTCGCTATGGGCGCTCTGCCAGAGCATGAAGTCACTCATCCGCTGTTCGCCGCTGGTGCGGATGACGAGGTCGGGGTCGGGCTGGCCTCCCGTGTAGAGGTGCTCACCGATGAGGTCGGGGGTGAGCAGCGCCGCGAGGTCTTCCAGGCTCCGACCCTCGAGGTGGTGCTTGGCGACGATCGCGCGCATCGCGTCCACGATCTCGGTGCGACCGCCGTAGCCGACCGCGAGGTTGATGTGCATGCCGGCACGGTCGGCCGTGCGCTCCTCAGCACTCGTCAACGCCGTGCGCAGCGACTCCGGGAGACCGTCGCTCGAACCGACGTGCTTCACGCGCCAGTCACGGTAGTGCGACAGCCCCTCGGCGAGGTCGGCGATGATGTCGACGAGGTCGTCCAGCTCGTCCGGCGCGCGGTTCACCAGGTTGTCGCTCGACAGCAGGTACAGGGTGACGACGCCGATGCCGAGATCGTCGCACCAGGTCAGGAACTCACGCATCTTCGCCGCACCGGCCCGGTGGCCGTGCGCCGCGGTGTCGTACCCGAGCTGCTTGGCCCACCGCCGGTTGCCGTCGATGATCATCGCGACATGGTGCGGCAGCGTCTGCGGAGTGAGCGCCTTCCGGAGGCGCCGTGCGTAGACGCCGTACAGGAAGCCGTCCACCGGTGCGGAATGCCTCGTCATCACCCTGCAACGCTAGTGCAGTTTCCTGCATCGCTCCCAGTACGGGTTCCGTGCCACCCCGTATCCTGGACCCATGACGAGTGGAGATCCCGAGCTGCCGAAGCTGCCGTTGCTCGAGGTCGCCGCCGACGATGCCGCCGCACCGGAGGAGGTCAAACCGACCTGGCGCGGATGGCTGCACGCCGGGATCTTCCCCATCTCGATCGTCGCCGGCATCGTCCTCGTCGTGCTCGCACAGGGTGCGGCCGCGAAGTGGAGTTCGACGGTGTTCGTGCTCACCTCGATGCTGCTCTTCGGGAACTCGGCGCTCTACCACCGGTTCTCCTGGCGACCCTCGGTCAAGCTCCTCCTCAAGCGGATCGACCACGCCAACATCTTCCTGTTGATCGCCGGCACCTACACGCCGCTCGCCGTGCTCGCGCTACCACCGGCGCAGGGCAACCTCCTGCTCGTGCTCGTCTGGGGCGGCGCGCTCCTCGGCATCGGTTTCCGCGTGTTCTGGATCAACGCCCCGCGGTGGCTGTACGTCCCGCTCTACCTGGCACTCGGGTGGGGTGCGGTCGCGTACCTCGGCGACATCGCCCGCGGCAACTTCGCCACGATGGTGCTCGTCGCCGCCGGTGGCCTGTTCTACACGGTCGGCGCGGTCATGTACGCGATGAAGCGCCCGAACCCCTGGCCGGGGCGGTTCGGGTTCCACGAGCTCTTCCACCTGTGCACGGTGCTCGCGTTCCTCTCCCACTGGACCGGGATCCTGCTGATCGCGATCGACCCGGTCTACAACCGCTGACGACCCGCCTCCCGGCGAGCGGCGAGGCGTCGCGGTGGTGGTGTCAGCGGGCCGACCGGTCCGACGGCGGGCGAGAGTCGTCCTCGACGCCTGCGGGGGCCGCGTCACCGGTGTCGCTCCCAGCGCGGTCCGCGGCTGCCCGCTCGGCGACCTCGGCCTGGAGCCGCTCGTCGATCTCCGCGCGATAGTTCACACGGCGCACGCGACGCACCATGTCGATGACGAGGAAGACGACGATGCCGGCGATGGCGAAGGTGATCACGAAGCCCCACGGTCCCGGCGTCACCTGGTTCTCGTCGAACGCCGGCGAGGGCGACGGCGACGGCGTGACCGCCAACAGGACCTCGGTGAACAGGTGGTGCATCATGCGGTTCCTTCGCTGGTGTCGATGCCGTCGAACAGCTCCGACTCTGGAGTGGTCGACGCGACGTGCGACGTGACCAGTTGGTAGTCCTCGAACGGCCATGCGGCACGGAGGACGTCGTTGGGCCAGAAGAAGAACGGTGAGTCCGGCGGCACCTGGCTGCCGTGCGCCCGGAGCGCGGCGTCGCGAGCCTCGAAGAAGTCGCCGACGGGCACGTGCGTCGTCGCGAGATCGGGCCGGCCGGCCATCCACTCCCGCATCTCGGCCAGCCGCTCGACCGCCGGGTCGTCGGGGTGGTGCTCCAACAGGTAGGCGTACACGGCCTCGAGCCGGGCGGGGCTGAACGAGCGGTCGTAGTACAGCTTGTCGACGCGCCAGGGCTCGCCCGCTTCGGGATAGCGCGCGGGATCGGCCGCCGCTTCGAACGCGGCGACGCTCACCTCATGGCACCGGATGTGGTCGGGGTGCGGGTAGCCCCCGTTCTCGTCGTAGGTGATGATGACCTGCGGTCGGAAGGAGCGGACGATGCGCACGAGCACACCGGTCGAGACCTCGAGGGGGATGTCGGCGAAGCTCGCGTGTGGGACCGTACCGTCGTCACGGGCCATCCCGCTGTCCTGGTAGCCGAGCCACCGGTGCTCGATGTCGAGGATCTCCTGCGCCGCAGCCATCTCGAGGCGACGGTACCCGGGGAGGTCGCGCTCGATCATCGCGACGTCGGCGAGCCCGGGGTTCTGGAGATCGCCGCGTTCACCACCGGTGCAGCTGACGACCATGACCTCGGCGCCGAGGCTCCGGTAGTGCGCGAGGGTCGCCGCGCCCTTGCTCGACTCGTCGTCGGGGTGCGCGTGCACGGCGAGCAGTCTCATGGTCATGGTGCTCCGCCTTCCGGCTGGTCTGCGCGAGGGGACCGCTTCGCGACTCGTGACGTGACGACGCGGTCGGGACTCCGCATCCAGGAAGAGGCAATACGCTTGAGGTGTCGACCTCGAGGCGTCTCGCACTCCTGGTCCAGCTTAACCGTTCGAACCGGAGCCCGTGACGTGACCTCTCCCCTGCAGGATGCCGGCCCTCAGGACGCCATCGCGGCGCGTTACGGACGCACCCCTGGCAACCGTGCCCGTGACCGCCGCCTGATCTGGCTGGCCGCCGCAGCGTTCGCCGTCGTCTTCATCGCGTGGGTCGTGTGGGCCGGTCTCGACGGCAGTCGGCCGAGCATCGAGTCGCGCAACACGGCGCACGAGATTGTCGACGACACGATGGTCAGCGTGTCCTTCGAGGTCACCGGTCCGCAGGACACCCCCATGGCCTGCTCGGTCCAGGCACTCAACGAGCAGTTCGCGGTCGTCGGATGGAAGGTCGTCGAGCTGCCGCCGTCTGAGCAGCGCACCCGCACCTTCACGGAGAGCGTCCGCACCACGGAGCTCAGCAACACCGGCGTCGTCGACACCTGCTGGGTGGTCGAGCACCGCTCCTGACCAGCGAGGGCGTCGGCGCGCGAGCCACACTCCCGCGCCGATCGTGCGATACTCGAAGACAGTACTTCATACGCCCCGGCATTCCGCCGGGGCGTCTGGCATATGACGGGCGTTTCGGCCGTCATGTGCGGACCCACCATGCAAAGGAGTTCCATCGTGTCCGAGCAGATCCAGGAGACGTTCCTCACCCAGCAGGCCTTCGACCGACTGCAGGCGGAACTCGAACACCTCAGCACGACGGGCCGCGAAGAGATCGCCAAGCGCATCGAAGCGGCTCGCGAAGAGGGCGACCTCAAGGAGAACGGCGGCTACCACGCCGCGAAGGACGAGCAGGGCAAGCAGGAGGCCCGCATCCGGACGCTCACGCAGATGTTGCGCGACGCCAAGGTGAGCGAGGCACCGCAGTCCACCGGTGTCGTGGAGTCCGGCACCGTCATCACGGCGGTCGTCGCGGGCGGCGAGGAGCGGTTCCTGCTCGGCAGCCGCGAGATCGCGGGCAACACCGACCTCGACGTCTACAGCGAAGGCAGCCCGCTCGGTGCCGCCATCCTCGGTCTGAAGATCGGCGACAAGACCACCTACGAGGCGCCGAACGGCAAGGAGATCACGGTGTCGATCAGCGCGGTGGAGACCTACACCGGTTCCTGATCCGGCAGGTCGCGTCGTTCGCGACCGACCAGACGCAGCAGGGCCCCGCCGACACGGCGGGGCCCTGCTGCGTTCCGGCAGTCGGATCAGTCGTCGACGATCTGCGGGTCGTACCCCGCCTCGCGGAGCGTCTGCACGACGAGGTCGCGGTGGTCGGGCCCGCGCGTCTCGATGCTGAGCTCGAGTTCGACGTCGCTGATCTGCAGGCCGTGTCCGTGTCGGGTGTGCAGCACCTCGATGACGTTCGCATTGGCCTGCGCGACGAGCTCCGCCGTCCGTGCGAGCTGGCCCGGCCGGTCGGGCAGTGGGATGCGCAGGGTCAGGTAGCGGTCAGAGGCTGCGAGTCCGTGACTGACGACCCGCTGCAACAGGAGGGGGTCGATGTTGCCGCCGGAGAGGATGGTGACCGTCGTGCCGGTCGGCTCGATCTTCCCGGCCAGGATCGCCGCGACGCCGGCGGCTCCGGCAGGTTCGACGACGAGCTTGGCGCGCTCGAGGAGGACCACGATGGCCCGGGCGAGGTCGTCCTCGCTGACGGTGACGACCTCGTCGACGAGCGCGCTGATCATCTCGAAGTTGAGCTCGCCGGGACGGGCCACGGCGATGCCGTCGGCGATGGTGGGCTGCACGGCGATGGTCGTCGGGGTTCCGGCTTCCAGCGACACCGGGTACGCGGCCGCGTTCGCCGCCTGGACGCCGATCACCCGGATGGTGCGTCCTTCGAGGGCCGCGCGCTGCTTCATGACCCCCGCGACACCCGAGATGAGCCCGCCGCCGCCGATCGGCACGATGACCGTCTCGACGTCGGGGACCTCCTCGAGGATCTCGAGCCCGAGCGTGCCCTGCCCGGTGATGACGTCCGGGTGGTCGAACGGCGGGATGAGGATGGCACCGGTCTCCGCGGCGAACTCGGCGGCGGCGATCAGCGGTTCCGCCACCGTGTGGCCGCGCAGGATGACGTGCGCACCGTAGTCGCGCGTGGCGGCGAGCTTCGGGAGCGGGACGCCGACCGGCATGAAGATGGTCGCGGTGATGCCGAGCTCGCGGGCGGCGAAGGCGACGCCCTGCGCGTGGTTGCCCGCCGAGGCGGCGACGACGCCGCGCGCCCGCTCCTCGGGGGTGAGGCTCGACATGCGGTTGTACGCGCCGCGGATCTTGTAGGAGCCGGTCCGCTGGAGGTTCTCGCACTTGAGATGCACGGGCACGCCGAGGACGTCGGCGAGGTAGCGGGAGCTCTCCATCGGCGTGCGCTGGACGGTGCCGACGAGGGTGTCCCTGGCTCGCTCGAACGCGGCGAGCGACGGGCCGGGGAACACGGGTGTGGTGGTCGTTGTATCGGTCATGGTGTGCGGGGTCCTGGACTTTCTGGGGACGAGGTCTCTCGGAGGTCTTCGCTGGGGTGCTGGGGCTCATGATCGCCTGGGCGATCCTGCGGCTCGTGGGACGAGCGGGAGCCCGGACGGATTCGCCTGGGGCTCGGGACGGTCTGCCAGATGGCGCCGTCGGTACCCGGTTCCGGCGGCGCACTGCCGCCGGTCCGCCACGTGCCGCTGGCGATGGTGTGGACCATCACGTTGATCACGGCCACCACGGGCACCGCGAACAGGGCGCCGGGGATGCCGGCGACGAGTGTGCCGCCCGCGACGGCGAGGACGACGGCGAGTGGGTGCACCTTGACGGCCGTACCCATGATGAGCGGCTGCAGGACATGCCCCTCGAGCTGCTGGACGAGGAGCACGACACCGAGCATGAGCAGCGCGATGACCGGACCGTTGTAGACGAGCGCGAGGAAGACGGCCACGGCTCCGGTCACGACGGCACCGACGATCGGCACGAACGAGCCGAGGAACACGAGCACGGCGACCGGGATCGCGAGCGGGACGCCGAGGAAGAACGCGCCGAGTCCGATACCGACCGCATCGATCGAGGCCACGAGGATCTGTGTGCGGACGTAGTTGCCGAGCGTCCGCCATCCTGCGCGACCGGCGCTGTCGACGGCGGGGCGTGCCCGCTGCGGGAAGACGCGCACCGTCCAACGCCAGATCGTCCGACCGTCGATGAGCATGAACAGCAGACAGAAGAGCGTCAGGAAGACGCCCGTCGCGACATGGCCGAGCGTCGAACCGATCGACAGGGCGCCTGAGAGCAGGACCTGGCTGTCCTGCTGGAGCGAGTCGAATGCCTGGGCGATGAAGTCGTTGAGCTGCGTCTCGGTCACGTGCAACGGGCTGGCGAGCAGGAAGGCCTTGAAATCGCCGTAGGCGGTCATGGTGCGGGCCTGCACGGAGGCGAACTGCGAGGTGATCTGCGAGATGGCGAGGAAGATCAGTCCGCTCACCACGGAGAGCGTGCCGACCATCGCGAGTGCGATGGCGAGGCCCTTCGGCCAGCGGTGACGCACCAGGACGTCGACGAGAGGCTTCAGCAGCGCGGAGACGAGGACGGCGATGAGGAGCGGGATGACGATGAGGCGGAGCTGCACGACGAGGAAGACGAGCAGCGCGACGACCGCGGCCACCAGCAGGATCCGCCAGGACCACGCTGCGGCCACGCGCATGCCGCGCGGGACGCTGCTCGATCCGCTCAGGTCCGGTTCGCGCACGGGCGAGGCCGCTTCGGGGAGGAAGCGTCCCCACCAGGTCTTCGGAGTGTCGTCCGCCATTGCTCAAGTGTAGGGCTGGCACATGCCGGTGAGCGCATGCGGACGCCGGTGGGCGGCGGCGCCTCCGCAGTGCACGGCGGGTGTCCGACGCCGGTGCTAGCGTCGGGCCGTGTCCGCTTCCCTCTCCCCCGCCCTCGCCCGACGGATCGCGCTCGGTGCGCAGGGACTCGGCGCCCCGCAGCGCACGACCCCGGCGGGTACCCGCACCCTGCGCTCGGCGATCGACCGGCTGGGGCTCCTGCAGATCGACTCCGTCAACGTGTTCGAGCGCAGTCACTACCTGCCGCTGTTCGCGAGGCTCGGCGGGTACGACAAGACACTGCTCGATCGCTTGACGCTCGGAGCCGACGCGCCCTACCTCGAATACTGGGCGCATGAGGCGGCCTTCATCCCCCGCGACTCGTGGCCGCTGTTCCGGTGGCGGATGGACGCGCACCGCGCGAAGCATGCCGGCGACGAGACCACCTGGGCGAGCCAGAACACGGAGATGTTGGACTGGGTGCGAGCACTCCTCCGCGTCGAGGGGCCACTGAAGGCGAGCGAGATCGAACACGACGCGAACGTCCGACGCGGACCCTGGTGGGGATGGTCCGATGTGAAGCGGGCCTTGGAGGTCCTGTTCCTCTACGGCGAAGTGGTCACTGCCGGTCGCGACCGGTTCGAACGCCGGTACGCACTGGCCGAGCAGGCGCTCCCGCAGCACCTCCTCGACCTCGACGTCGACCGGGCCGATGCGATCCGTGCGCTCGTCGAGCAGGCCGCCGCAGCGCACGGCGTCGCGACCGTCGCCGACCTCGCGGACTACTTCCGGATCAAGCCGCAGACCGCGGTCCGCCGGGCGGTCGACGAGCTGGTGGACGCCGGTGTGCTCGAACCCGTGACCGTGGCCGGCTGGGAGCGACGCGGCGGGGCGCAGGAGGCATGGTTGCACCGGGACGCCCGACGGCCACGGCGGATCGAGGGGGCCGCGCTGCTCAGCCCGTTCGACCCGGTCGTCTGGTTCCGCGAGCGCGCCCTCCGCATGTTCGGGCTCCACTACCGGATCGAGATCTACACGCCGGAGCCCAAGCGGGTCTACGGCTACTACGTACTCCCGGTCCTCATCGACGGCGAGATCGTCGCGCGCGTCGACCTGAAGAGCGACCGCCAGGCCGGGGTCCTGCGGGTCCAGTCCGCCTGGTTCGAGCGTGGGCACCAGGATGCCGTCGTCAGGGGGCTGCGTCCCGTCGCCGACGACGCGATCGCGGGACGCCTGGCGGAGCTCCTCGAGCAGACGGCCCACTGGCAGGGACTCGACGCGGTGGTCGTCGTCGACCGCGGGACGCTGGCGGCACCGTTGGCGCATGCCCTTGGCACCCGGCTCCTCCCACTCACGCCGGACATGGGCACTACTCCCCATGCTCAGCCTGCACAATCACTCTCAGGAGATACACAACAACTATAGGATTGGGGGGCACCTTCATGGTCCGAAACGAGGGGAACCCGCCCATGAGCAACGACGACACCACACCACAGCAACCAGGCCCGCCGAACCCGGGCGAGCAGCAGCACCAGCCGCCCCAGGGCGACCAGCAGCCCTCGTACCAGCAGGGTCAGGAGCAGCCCAACCCGTACCAGTCAGGACAGCCGCAGACGCCGAACCCGTACCAGTCGGGCCAGCAGCAGACCCCGAACCCGTACCAGTCCGGACAGCAGCAGACCCCGAACCCGTACCAGCAGGGTCAGCAGAACCCGTACCAGTCCGGACAGCAGCAGACTCCGAACCAGGCACCCCCGGCTCCCTACGGTCAGCAGACCGGACAGCAGACCGGCGCGCAGAACCCGTACCAGCAGGGCCAGCAGCCCAACGGCCAGTACGCGACGGCGCAGAACCCGTACGCGACCGGCGCTCCGAAGCAACCGATGGACCCGAAGCAGAAGAAGCGGATCATCCTGTGGTCGTCGATCGCCGGTGGCGCACTCGTGCTCATCGCTGCAGCCGCCATCACCATCGGTGTGCTGAACACCACGGCGTTCGGCCCGCAGGCGAAGGTCGAGGAATACCTCAAGGCCATCGCCGCCGGAGACGCGAAGCTCGCGACGAGCCTCGTCGCGCCGGACCCGTCGATCGTCGGCAGCACCGACGACGAGTCTGCAGAGCCCGAAGCCACGCCGGACCCCTCCGCGTCGGCCGATCCCGACGCCGAAGCGGCAGCCCCCGAACCCGTCAAGCCGACCGCACTGCTCACCAACGAGGTCCTCAAGGGCGCCGACGAGCGCATCAAGAACCCCGAGGTCGGCCGGGTCTACAACCGCAACGGCGAGGCACGCGTGCAGGTCACGTACGAACTCGCCGGCAAGAAGTACGAGGACTCGGTCACGCTCGAGAGCGAAGGCAAGCAGTTCCTGTTCTTCGACCAGTGGAAGCTCGCCAGCTCCCTCGTCGGCAGCATCAACGTCTACACCGGTCTCGGTGGCACGGCGTTCAGCGTCAACGGCGTCAACTTCGACGGCGCGTCCGACGAGAGCCTCTTCGCCTACCCGGCGGTCTACACGATCGCTCCGCCGGAGAGCAAGTTCCTGCAGGGCGACGCGCAGACCGTCACCCTCACGTCGTACACGGCCGGTGAGGGCTCAGCCTTCATCGACATCGACGTGACCGCCACCGAGGCGCTCACGACCGAGGTCACGAAGCAGGTCGTCGCGATGATCGAGAAGTGCCTCGACGTCACCACGCTCGACACCAGCTGCGGCGTCATGCCGGACTGGCAGCAGAAGCAGTTCACGAGTGTCGGCCCGGTGACCTGGACGCTCACCTCTCCCCCGACCGTCGAGGTCGATGAGAGCGGTTCGTACTTCTACACCTCGGACGGCCGCATCGACGGCTCGTTCGACGCCTCCTGGTACGGCAGCGCCGTGGCTGGTCAGCAGGTGTGGGACACGTACCTGAACTTCCCCGGCAAGATCACGATCGACGCCGACGACAAGGTCACGGTGACGTTCGACTCCGACGAGCAGACCGAGTAACGGTTCTCGCCTGAACGCCGAATGGGGCGGCACCTCCGGGTGCCGCCCCATTCGTGTGTCCGGGGCCGGGATGTCCTCGCCTAGAAACCGTCGCCGATGGTGCTCAGGCGCTT
The DNA here is from genome assembly GCF_013349365.1 of Plantibacter sp. MCCC 1A11337. NCBI lineage: Bacteria > Bacillati > Actinomycetota > Actinomycetes > Micrococcales > Microbacteriaceae > Plantibacter > Plantibacter sp. MCCC 1A11337. The sequence goes on from NZ_JABJWX010000001.1 coordinate 864,298, forward strand.
GATCCGCTCGACGAGCGGCGGGTGGGTGCTGAACAGGCGGGCGACCGTGCCGGGCTTCAACGGGTCGGAGATCCAGAGGTGCGCCATGGACGAGTTCTGCTTCGCCATCGGTCGGCCGTACGCGGCGAGCTTCCCCAGCGCGCTCGCGAGCGCTTCCGGATGACGGGTCGTGAGGGCCCCCGTCGCGTCGGCGAGGTACTCACGCTGCCGCGAGATGGACAGCTGGACGAGCGTCGCGAGCAGCGGCGCCACGAGCATCGCCACGATGCCGATGATGAGCATCACGGGGTTGCCGCCGTTGTTGTTGTTCCGGTTGCCGCCTCCCCAGATCGTCATCCGGAGGAGCATGTCGGAAAGGAACCCGATCGCGACGACGAGGCCGAAGACGACCATAGACACGCGGATGTCGTAGTTGCGGACGTGACCGAGCTCGTGGGCCATGACCCCCTCCAGCTCGGCGTCGTTGAGGATCTCGAGGAGGCCGGTCGTCGCGGCCACCATCGCGTGCTGGGGGTCGCGACCCGTCGCGAACGCGTTGGGTGCCGGGTCGGCGATGAGGTACACCTCGGGCATCGGTGTCCCGGTCGTGATCGCGAGGTTCTCGACGATGCGGTACAGCCTCGGGTTGTCGGCCAGCTCGATGCGCTGCGCTCCGGTCATCGCGATGGCCTGCCGCCCCGCGAAGAAGTACTGGATCACCGCGTACACGACGGCCACGACGAGGACCACGATCGTGATCGTCAGATTCTGGTAGAGATACCCCGCGAGCCAACCGAGGCCGCCGATGATGACCAGGAAGACGACGAAGATCAGGACCGTGTTGAGCTTGTTCCTGGCGATGGCGCGGTACATGGGACTGCGCTACCGCACGTCAGAACTGGACGCGCGGCGGTTCGGCGATCGCCGCGTTGTCGGTGACCTCGAAGAAGTCGTGCTCCGAGAACCCGAGGCCCTTGGCGAACAGGTTGTTCGGGAACACCTTGACCTTGGTGTTCAGCTCCCGGACACCGCCGTTGTAGAAGCGGCGCGAGGCTTGGATCTTGTCCTCGGTGTCGACGATCTCGGACTGGAGCTGGAGGAAGTTCTGGCTCGCCTGGAGCTGCGGGTAGGCCTCCGCGACGGCGAAGATGCTCTTCAGCGCCTGCTGCATGTGGGTCTCGGCCTCACTCACGGCCGCCGGTCCCTGGGCGGTGAGCGTTTCGGCACGAGCCTTCGTCACGTTCTCGAACACCGCCTTCTCGTGCGCCGCGTACCCCTTGACCGCCTCGATGAGGTTCGGGATCAGGTCGGCGCGCCGTTTCAGCTGGACGGTGATGTCGCTCCACGCCTCCTCGACTCGCACGTTCAGCGTCACGAGCGAGTTGTACGTCACCCAGAAGTAGATGCCGACGATGACGACCAGGGCGACGACGATGAGGACTGGGATCAGCCATTCCATGAGGATGGGCTCCTTGTGAGTCGATGGAGAGCGGGTCCGCCCATTCTACCTGCGACCCGCCGGTGCCCTTGGGGAGTTCGGAGGAAGCACGCAGCAGGCGTGCAGCGCGGACGCACCGGACTCCCGGCCGGCTGTCACTCGCCGAGGACGCGGGCGAGGTACCGGTTCCCGAACAGGCGGCCGGGGTCGAGGTGATCGCGGAGGCGGGTGAACTCGTCGAAGCGAGGATAGGTGCCACGCAGGGACGATGCGTCACGGCCGTGCAGTTTGCCCCAGTGGGGCCGACCGCCCAGCTCGATCATGATCGCCTCGACGGCGCGGAAGTACTCCCCCGGGTCCTCGCGGAAGAAGCGATGCACGGCGACGTATCCGGTCGCGCGTCCTGATGCGGTGGAGAGCCACAGCTCGTCCGCCGCTGCGACCCGGACCTCGATGGGGAAGGAGATCCGCCACCCCCGCTCCTCGATGAGCGTGCGGATCCGGGCGAACGCGGTCGGGAGGTGCTCGAGCGGCACCGCGTACTCCATCTCCACGAACCGCACCGTGCGGCTCGTGGTGAACACCCGCGGCGCCCGATCGGTGAACTCTCGGTCGCCGACGAGGCGGTCCGCGAGCCGGTTCACGCGCGGGACGATGGCCGGCGCGACGACACCCGTGTTGCAGAGGACCCGGTAGACCCCGTTGGCGAGGAGCGTGTCGTCGATCCACTTCGCGACCGGGCGGAGTGGCTGCGTGGGCGCATCACCCGGCAACCGGTGGTTCGTCTTGGTCAGGGCGGTCGCGGTGTGCGGGAACCAGTAGAACTCGAAGTGGTCGACGGCGGCGGCCCGGTCGAGCAGCACGGGCAGCAGCTCGTCGAGCGACTCCGGCCGTTCCACCGCGTGCAGCACGAACGCCGGGACGCACTGCAGCGTCACCTCGACGAGGATCCCGAGCGCCCCGAGCCCGAGCGCCAGCGCCGGGAGGAGCCCTGGTTCCTGCTCGGCGTCCGACGTCAGCAGCTCGCCGTCCGCCGTCACCATCGTCACCCCGACGACCTGCGTCGCGATGCCGCCGAACGCCATCCCGGTCCCGTGCGTGCCGGTGGAGATCGCGCCGGCGACGGACTGCCGGTCGATGTCGCCGAGGTTCGGCATGGCGAGACCGAACGGTTCGAGGAGACGCGGGATGTCGTGGAGGCGCGTGCCGGCGCGGAGGGTCACCCGGCTGCGTTCCCGATCGACCCTGATCAGTCCACTCAGGGCGTCGAGCTCGAGCAGCACACCGGGCGCCACGGCGATCCCGGTGAAGCTGTGTCCAGCTCCGACCGCCTTGATCGGGAGGCCCGCTCCCGCCGCAGCACGCACGAGGCGCTGCACCGCGCCGACCGAGTCGGGCCGCTCGACCCGCACGGGCCACGCCCGCTCGGTGCGCGCCCAGTTCGTCCACGCCGTCGCCCTGCCCATCAGATGAACCCCTGCCCTTCGCCGCGGTACGTCGGTAGGACGGCTTCCACCCCGTCGTCGCCGACCACGTGGAAGGCGTCCACCCGTTCACTGAGCTCCCCGGACTTCGTGTGCCGCAACCAGACGCGGTCGCCGAGCCTGAGCGACGCCGCCTCAGCCCCGGCGACCGGCGTCTGCACTTCGCCGGCCATCTCGCGCGGGAGCATCTCGAGGCCCTCCGGCCACGCGATGAGCGGGAGGCGGTCGAGCCCCGGCGGACCGGAGGCGACCCATCCGCCGCCGAGGATCGTCGCCAGTTCCGGCGACGGCTTCCGGACGACCGACAGACCGAACGCCGCAGCCGGTGCCGGCGTGAACGCCCGGTAGTGGTCGAAGAGGTGTCCGCCGAAAACGCCACTCCCGGCCGCGATCTCGGTCACCGAGTCGTCGGACGCGGTCAGCTCCAGGGATCCCGTCCCGCCGCCGTTGACGAACTCCAGATCCGCGACCGCTCGGACCTCCTCGACCACGGCGGCACGACGTTCCCGGAGTTCGACCCACGAGCGTCGCTGGATCGCGCGGAGCGCAGCCGACCACGCCGGTCGCCCCGCGAGGTCGTCCCCCTGCCCGGCGATCTGCGCCTCATAGGCCATGATCCCGACCAGGCTGAAGCCGGGTCGGGCGACGACCGCCTCGGCGAGAGCCCGGACCTCGTCCGGCGTGCGCAGGGGCGAGCGGCGGACACCGACGTGGCCGAGGGCGGGTGCACGGAAGGAGGCGTCGAGCTCGATGCACACGCGGATCCGCGCGCGTCGCTCCGGTGGTGCCACCGCGTCGACGAGGTCGAGGTGGTCGAGGGAGTCGATCATGAGGGTGACCCGCGAGGCCGCACGTTCGTCGGCTGCCAGCCGTGCGATGGCACCGCGCTCCGCTGTCGGGTAACCGACCACGATGTCGTCCACCGTCTCGGACAACCAGAGCGCCTCGGACAGGGAGTAGGCCAGCACACCGGCGTACCCGGGTTGTCTGAGGAGCGCGTCGATCACCGCTCGCACGCGGATGGACTTGCTGGCGATGCGGATCGGTTTCCCCGCGGCACGTCGGAGCATGTCGTGCGTGTTGTGGCGGAGGGCTCCGAGATGCAGGACGGCGACGGGCGAGTCGACGTCCGAGACGGCCCGCTCGATACCGCCCCAGTACCGTCTCGGGTCGAGCCAGGGCATCGGCTCGGACACCCGGCCGCCGGCGGTCAGTTCGATGGTCATCAGCGCACTCCTCGTACTCGGGTGACAGCGACCGCCCCTGCGACGGCGCAGGCCGCGGAGACGAGGTAGAGGCCGGCGAATCCGCCGAGCCAGGCGACGAGGCACGCGCCGATGAGCGGGGCGACCGCCTGCGGCACCGCCTGGGCGATGTTCATGATGCCGAGGTCTTTGCCGTGCGACGCCGGGTCCGGCAGGACCTGCGTCGCCAGCGCCTGGTCGACCGACATGAAACAGCCGTAGCCGAGCCCGATCAGTGCCGCCGAGACGAACCCCATCGGCAGTGAGGGCCAGATCGCGAGCAGGAGTGCGGCGAGCGCCTGTGAGGCGGAGGCCGCGACGACGAAGACGCGTCGTCGTCCGATGCGGTCGGACAGACGGCCGAGCAGGATCGAGGACCCGACGACGAACACCGTGTAGACGATCGTGACCAGCAGCAGGTCGGTCTCGGCGTCGGCGTCCCCCAGCCCGAAGAGCAGGAAGTAGAAGAGCAGCGAGGTGCTGAAGGCGTTGCCGAGGTTCACGAGAACGCGGCTGAGCATGGTCCAGGCGAAGTCGGGGTGCCGTCGCGGTGAGATCCAGAGGCTCTCCAGGAGCGCGTGCACGGTGAGCGTCACGGGTCGATCACCCGTCGGGAGTGGATCGGGCAGCCGGAGGAACGGTACGACGAGCACGATGAGGAGGACGGCGAGTGCCAGGTACCCGACGGCCATCCGGGTGCCGAGCAGGAGCAGGAGGGCGATGCCGAGGATGACCCCGACGGCCTGCGGAGCGGAGATCCAACCCGAGACGAAGCCGCGCTGTCCGACGGGCACCTGATCGGAGATGGTCGCGGTGAGCGCCGCTCCCAGGATGCAGAAGCCGATGATGGCGAGGCACCAGCAGACGCCGATGCCGACGATGCCGGTCTGGAGGCCGAGGAGGACGAGCCCCAGGGCGAAGACGAGCGCACCACCTGCGATCCACGGGCGGCGTCTCCCGAACCGCGACCGGGTGCGGTCGGACAGGGCGCCCGTCAGCGGATACACGATGATCGAGCAGAGTCCGGCCACCCCGGCGACGACCCCGAAGGCGACGACGCTGTCCACCCAGTGCTCGGGAGCGAGCGTCGCGTCGATCTGCGCGGGCAGGAGGAGCTGCAGCGGGGCCAGCTGGGCCATCCACACGCCCAGCCAGGCGACTGCGAAGGCGGCGACCCAGCGCCCGGTGACCCGTCGGTCTGCCGAGTGGTCGACTGCTGCGGCACCGAGGCCGCTCATCTCGGCCCCGGTTCGGCGAGGGTTGCGACGAGGTGCGCCACCGTCCCGACGAGTCGCCGGGCCTCGGCATCGTCGCGTCGCACCAGCCAGCCGAGTGTCAGCCCGTCGGTGAAGGCGATGACGGTCCGCGCGATCTCGTCGACCGGCTGGGTCCAGGTGCTGCCGCTGACCGTTGCGGCGAGCGCGAGCGCCTCACACGCGAGCTCCTCGTACCGCCGGTACTGTTCGAGCGCGAGGTGCTCGAGGCCCGGCGTCCGCATCGCGTAGGCGCTGAGCTCCTGCATCGCCGCCTCCCGAGCCGGATCGGCGCGGAGGAGGTCGACGTAGCGTTCGAGGCCGGCACGGACGACGGCCTCGAGGGTGGGCGGATGCTCCTGACCGGCCTCAGTGTCCGTCAGCAGCTCGCCGACATCGAGGACGACGCGTTCATGCTCGACGACGTGTGCGACCAGTTCGGCGAGGAGCTCGTCGCGGGAGGTGAAGGCGTAGTGGAAGCTGGCGAGCGACATCCCGGCCTCGGCCACGATGGCCCGGGTCGTGGCGGCCGCGACGCCCTCGGCTGCGACGACGCGGAGGGCGGCCCTGATCAGCTCGGCTCGTCGGTCGACAACGGAGATCCTCGGCATCGCAACCCTTCCCGGGGCGCCTGCGGGTCGTGCCGCTCCATCGCGGTCGACTCGACTGGGACGGATGACCCAGTCGCGCCAGTATGGCGGACCGCCGGCCCGAGCGCACCTGTCGCGACGATTTTTCCGTGCGGATCGGCCTGGAATGTGACCCGATCTGGCGCGGGAGGTTGACTTCCCGCGGTGATCTTGGGGGAATGGAGACGGTGACCGGGGAACACGCGCGCGCAGGAACAGGAGTCCGATCGAATCGCTCGATCGGACGCGTCGCGATCCTTCTCGCCGTCTTCCTCTCGGCCGGACTCTGGACGACGACCGTCGCGGGTCCTGCATCCGCGACGCCCGAGCCGCTCCCCACCCCGAGTGAGAGCGCGGCGACGCCGACTCCACCGCCCCTCGACGGGCCGACCATCACGAGTCCCGATTCCGGTTCCTTCATCGGCAGCGGCAGCACCACGGTCACCGGGACGAAGGACGCCGGCACGGGTGTCCAGTTGCAGGTCGGCGACGGTCTCGAGCCGGTCTGCATCCTGCCGCAGGACGACGGCACCGACTGGTCCTGCACGATCGACCTGCCCGACGGCGGCGGACTGCTCATCACCGCCGTCGAGGTCGGCGGTCCGGAGACGCTCTCCGCGCAGATCTCCGTTTCCGCGCTCGGCCCGCCCACCATCACCGCGGGGACGCCGAGCAACGGCGGCGTCCGCGGCACCGCCTACCCCGGGGCGACGGTCACGGTCCGTGCCGACTCCGGTGCCACCTGCAGTTTCGCGGCGGACAGCTCCGGAAGTTGGTTCTGCGTGCTGGGCGAGCCGCTGCCGTCCGGCGACCTCTCCGTGACGGCGACGCAGCAGGCGTCGTTCAGCGGCAGTGAGCGCTCCGACGCGTCCGCCCCGGTCGTGCTCACCGTCGACCGCGACGCTCCGGCCCCGCCCGTGATGTCCTCACCGACGGCCGGACAGGCGATGCCGATCTCGGCGGCCAGCTACGCCGGCACCGGCGAGGAGGGCGCGACCGTCACGGTCTTCGCCGACTCGACGTCGGTCTGCACGGCGGTCGTCACCGGTGGCGCCTGGAGCTGCTCGGGTGGTGGCGTGCCGGCGGGCGCGCACGTCGTCCTCGCGATCCAGCAGGATGCCGCCGGCAACACGAGTGGGGCGAGCAGGGCGATCACCCTGACGTTCGGCGATGCATCGGCCGCGCCGGCACCGTCCGCCTCCCCCTCGCCGTCCGACGGCACCGAGCCCGCGCCCGCGCCCGCGCCTGGTACACCCGCTCCGGGCACGCAGCAGCCGACCCCGTCTCCGAGCGGCGAGCCGTTGCCCGGCGCCGCCCCGCCCAGCGGCGGTGGTGGCCTCTGGTCGGGGACGACGCCGTTCACGCAGACCCTCGCCTCCACGATCGACGGCCGTGGCCAGCCGGTGTGGTGGCTCGCCGCCCTCCTCGCCCTCGCGGCGGTGGCGCTCATCGCGATCCCGGCCCGACTCCTCGCGACCTCCATCGCCCCCTGGCGCGCCACGATCGCCGACCGTCGTCGTGCAGCGGTGACCGGGCGCAATCGACCGAGGGACGAGTTCGAGCGGGTCCCGTCGGTCCCGCTCCCGAGTCGCACGGCGCTGGCCGTCGTCACCGCCGTGCTCGCGGCAGGCATCCTCATGTTCGCGCACCCCGTGAGCAGTCAGCCGGCGTATCTGCGGCTGTGGTTCGCCTCGCTCGTCGCCGTGGTCGCGATCAACGTCGTGGGCCTCCTCGCGCAGCTCGTCGTCGCCCGCCGAGCCGGGCTGGGCTCGATGCGCGTCAGCGTCCGTGTCGGCGGACTGGTGACGGTCGGCATCGTCACCGCGCTCTCACGCCTGCTGGCCCTCCAGCCGGCTCTCCTCTTCGCATTGCTGACCGAACTCCGGCCGACCCGGAGACCCGAAACGCATGACGCCGGCTCGACAGCCTCGGTGGAGACCGATTCCGAGGCCATCACGCCACGCATCGCGGGCCGCCTCGCGCTGGCCCGGATCGCTGCGGCCGCCGGGCTCGGTTCGATCGCCTGGCTCGGTTCGACCTTGGCCGGCGAGCCGAACGGTGGTGTCGGCGCGATGCTGGTCGAGGCGGTGAACCTGACCGCGATCGCGGGGATCGGATCCGCGTCGATCGCGCTCCTCCCCCTCGGGCCGCTCGGTGGACGCGCCATCCTCGCCTGGTCGAAGCCGGCGTGGCTCGGCAGCGCGTTCGTGGGCTTCACGCTGCTGTTCGGGCTCCTGGGCCCGACGGCGACGGTTCCGGGTGCGGGTGACACGCTCGTCGGACTCCTGCTCGGTTCACTCGCGTTCGCAGCGGTCGGAGCCGGGACCTGGGCCTGGAACCGTCACCTTCGACCGCTGATCGACGCACGCTGACCGACGGCCCGACGTTCGACGGTCGGTCGGCCCGTCAGGCCTCAGCCGGCGTCGGCGGGACGCTCGACCGGCAGGCCGCTCGCAGCCCACTCGGAGATGCCTCCGGTGACGTTCACGGCGTCGTAGCCCTGCTGTTCGAGGTAGCCCGTGACGCGGGCGCTGCGGCCACCGGAGTGGCACATGACGTACACGGTCTCTTCGCGGGGTACCTCGTCGAGGTGGTCGAGGAAGGACGACATCGGCAGGTGCCGGGCACCGGGCACGCTGGCGACGGCGACCTCATCGGCTTCGCGGACATCGATGATGACGGCCTGCTCGAGCTTGCTCAGTTCGGTGGGGGTGATCTCCTGCATCGTTTCAGCCTACCGTCGAGGACGTGCGGTCGGGCCGGGAGATGCGGCGGGCAAGCGTGAGGGCGAGGTAACCCGAATACCTCGCCCTCACTTGAGGCGTCTAGCAACCGGTCGACCAGGAAGCTTGCGGCTTCCGGGACCGGCTCACGGGTGACGCCCCCACCTCGAAGGTAGCGGACAGGAGGCACCTTGCGTGACGCAACACCGCCGTGTCGCGTTCGCGTCGTCCGTTTTGCGAACCCCATTCAGGGGTCAACACTCGAGGCATCGTTCTCTCAGTGCGCGCTGTCGGGATCGCGAGGGATGTGGAGCTCGCCCGGGTCGACGTCGACGTCGCCGTTGTCGTCAGGACCACCGGTGCCGGGGGCGACATCGATCATGCCGGAGGCGATGTCGGGATCGCGGACGACGGGCTGCCCGTCGTCCTGCTTGGCCGCCGTCTCCGCCTCGCTGGAGGGGCTGTACGCGCGGTCCTTGCTCGTCTGCTCGTCGTCGTTCAGTGCGTGGTCGTGGTCGCTCGGAGTACTCATGTTGAGCACGCTAGTCGCGCTCCCTCGCCCGGCAGGGACCCTTGCAGGATCGAGGCGAACGTGCAGACGGGTACAGCGCGCCGTGCGAGCGTCCGCTCAGTGCAGGCGGCGGAGCGACGCCGACGCGATGACGGGTCGTGCGGCCTCGACGTACGACGCCAGCGTCTCGCGCAGTGCCGCCGCGTTGTCGTCGGTCAGGTCGATCTCGTAGTTCTCGCCGTCGATGCCGAACCGGACCGTCTCCCCCAGCCCGCGGGGGATGTCGGAACCGTCGAGGTCGTCGACGAGCGTCGTGATCGTGCGGGTAGCCATGCATCCATCCTTCCATGGGAACGGCGGTGCGACGGAGACTCGAGGCACCATATGCTCACGTCATGAAGGGTGCGGCGAAGTGGGACGCGACGTTGCGAAACGTCCCTCGCAGTGCGTGGCCCCAGCTCCTCGGCGAGCACTCCGGGCTACCCGGTCCGCGCGCGAACCTCAGTCTCCTGGAGGCGCTGCTCGCCCAGGCGGATGAGGCCGATGCCCGCATCCTCCTCGCTGACGGCGGTGAATACCAGGCGATGTGCGCTGCCGCAATCCTCGGGAGCCGTGCCGACCGGTCCGGGCCCGAGGGCGTCGCCCGCGAGCTGTCCACAGACGCCCGTTGGCGGGTCCGCGAAGGAGTGGCCATCGGTCTGCAACATCTCGGAGACAGGAACGCAGCAGCGCTCACGGACGTCGCTCGCAGATGGGCTGCAGACGCGTCGCCGCTCGTGCAACGCGCTGCCGTCGCAGGGATCTGTGAGCCACGACTGCTCCACGACCCGGCTGTCGCAGCGGTGGCCATCGAGGTGTGCCAGATGACGACAGCGTTCCTGGCCGCGTTGCCGCCAGAACGAAACCGACAGCACGAAGCCGGAACGCTCCGACAGGCACTCGGGTACTGCTGGAGCGTCGCGGTGGCTGCCCGACCCGGAACGGGCCTTCCCGCGTTCCGCGAGCTCGACGAGCGGCACCCCGATGTCGCGTGGATCATCCGGGAGAACCGACGGAAGGCGCGGCTGTCGTCGTTGCTCTGAACGCCGCTCGGTCGTCGCCATGTGCCCTCGGAGTCGGCGAAGCGCTCGACGAGGGGCGAACGCGGTCGGAGCTATCCTCCGAGCATGGGGTTTTCCTTGTGGGGTCTGGTCGTCGGGCTCGCGGTCCTGGCGCCGAACCTTCTGCTGTTGCGGTTCTCACCGACCGTCCCCATCCCCACCACGCGAGCGCCGCATCCGCTGATCTGGCTCGAACGTGCAGGTCAAGCGTCATGCCTGGCGGTCCCGCCCATCACCGCTCCGGGATTTCTCATCTGGGGGTGGACGATCCCGGCGCTCGTCGCGTTGGCGGGGTATTACGCGCTGTGGGGTCGGTATCTGCTCGGCGGTCGCGACGGGACGCTGCTGTACCAGCGCTGGTGGTGGGTGCCGATTCCGATGGCAGTCTTCCCGGTCGTGGTGTTCTTCTGTGCTGCAGCGTGGCTGAGCAACCCGTGGATCGCCGTCGCGGCGGCAGTCCTCGCCGCGGGGCACCTCCCGGTGTCCGCGATGGCCGCGCCGTCCGGTCGAACTCGGCGGTGACCCGCTCGCACAACCGACGACCCGTGCATCCCATCAGGAAACGGGCCGACACGGTGGGGCGGTCTGGGTCGAGGAGGCAGAGTGGTACCCCCGGTGGGGTTCGAACCCACACTGCGGCGATTTTAAGTCGCCTGCCTCTGCCAGTTGGGCTACGGGGGCGTGCACCTCATCGTATCGAGGCGCCGAACGCCGAGAGGCGCATGCCCCGGCGGACCGGATGACATGCGCCTCTCGAGGAACGGAGCGCTGGGCTCCGGACCGGACTACTTGTTCGCGCTGACTTCCTCAGCAGGCGTCGCGTAGGCCTGCTCGTCGTCGGCACCCGTCGGCGCGCCAGCAGCAGCGGGAGCCTCGGCCGCAGGTGCCTCGGCGGCGGGCGCCGCGGCCTCGGCCGGGGCGGCGGCCTTCGGCTTGCGCTTCACGGGAGCCTTGCGAGCGGGCTTCTCAGCCGCTGCGGGAGCCGCCGGAGCTGCTGCGGGGGCCGCAGCGTCTGCCGGGGGCTTCGGCCGCGATGCGAAGGTCTCGAAGGCCTCGCGCGGGTTCTGCACGGCCGACAGGGAGACGATGTCGCGTCCGAGCCAGAAGTTGTTCCACCAGCCACCGAACACGCGGAACTTGCGCTCGAAGCTCGGCATGGCCAGCCCGTGGTACCCACGGTGAGCGAACCAGGCCGGGAGGCCCTTGATCGCGAGGTTGCCGGACTGGAAGACACCGACGCCGATGCCGAGACCGGCGACCGCACCCATGTTCTTGTGGAAGTAGTTCTTCGGCTCCTCGCCACGGAGGACCGCGGTGATGTTCTTCGCGAGGAGCTTGCCCTGACGGACGGCGTGCTGAGCGTTCGGCACGCAGAAGCCGCCGACGCCACCACCGCTGAGGTCGGGGACGGCGGAGACGTCGCCGGCCGCCCAAGCACCCTCGACGATGTCGTCGTCGGTGCCGACACGGAGGTCGGCGCGGGTCTTGATGCGACCGCGCTCCTCGACGGGGAGGTCGCCACCGCGGACGACGCCGGGGTTCGCCATGACACCGGCGGTCCAGACGATGAGGTCGGACTCGAACGATTCACCGGTCGAGAGCTCGATCTTGCCGTCGACAGCCGACTGCAGCTGCGTGTCGAGGTGCACGAGTGCGCCGCGCTCGGCCAGGTTCTTGAGGACCCAGTGGCTCGTCTCGATCTTGACCTCGGGCATGATGCGACCCATGGCCTCGATGAGGTGGAAGTGCGTGTCCTCGAAGGACAGCTGCGGGTAGAACTTCAGCAGCGAGCTCGCGAACGAACGCAGCTCGGCGAAGACCTCGATACCGGCGAAGCCGCCACCGACGACCGTGAACGTCAACAGGCGGTCGCGCTCGGGACCCGCCGGCAGGTTCGCGGCCTTGTCGAAGTTGGAGAGCACGCGGTCGCGGATCGCGACGGCCTCTTCGATGGTCTTGAGCCCGATCGCGGTGTCGGCGACACCGGGGATCGGGAAGGTGCGGGAGACGGCTCCGGCGGTGACGACGATGATGTCGTAGTCGACCTCCCAGGGCTCACCGACCTCAGGCGTGATGGTCGCCTTCTTCTCGGCGTGGTTGATGCCCGTGACCTTGGCGGTGATCACGTTGGTGTGCTTCAGGTGACGACGCGGCGAGACGACCGCGTGACGCGGCTCGATGGAACCGGCGGCGACCTCCGGCAGGAAGGGCTGGTAGGTCATGTAGGGCAGCGGGTCGACCATGGTGACTTCGGCCTCACCACGACGAAGCTGCTTCTCGAGCTTCCATGCGGTGTAGAACCCGGCGTAACCACCACCGACGATCAGAATTTTGGGCACGGCGAACGATCTCCTACGTCAAGACGATTGGTTCAGATGAGTGTCTGAGAATATCGGAACAGAGTACTACTTCTGCAGCACCCGCTTGAAATGCCTGGTAGCGCCTATGACACCGAGCGTGACCAGGCTACCAGTTCCGAGGAGGAGCGCCAGTGGCAGCGAGCCGTAGAGCAGGGTGCTCGGCGTCGGGAGGAAGGGGTTGGCGCGCACCTCGACGGCTTCGTTCTCTGGGATCGCCGGGGGTACCGGCTCCGGTGTCGGCGACGGCTGCTCGGCACTCGGATCGGGATCGGGGACCTGCGGTGCCCGTCGGTAGAGCGTGATCCAGTCGGACAGCTGCTGCTCCGGCGAGGTCGTCGCCGGACCGACGGAACCGCTGACCGCCTTCGCGGCGTCGATGAGACCTGCACCGTAGATGGGGCTCTGCGCGGAGTCGCCCACCTGCTTCGCCGTCGCCGTCACGCGCTTGATGGCGTCGGCGGCGCTGAGCTCCGGCCAGGCGGAGCGGACGAGGGCCACGAGTCCGGAGACGATCGGCGCCGCCCCGCTCGTCCCCTGCCACTGCACGTAGGACCCGGCGGGCGTCACCCCGACGAGTTGCTCACTCGGCGCAGCGACGGCGATCGTGATGCCCTGGCTCGAGGCGTCGAAGCTCGCCGACCCCGTGCGATCCACACCGGCGACGGTCAGCACGCCCGGGATCGTCGCCGGAGCACCGACCTCGACCGTCCCACTCCCCCGGTTGCCCGCTGCAGCAACCACGACCACGTCGTGCGAGAAGGCGTAGAGGAAGGCGTCGTCCCAGCTCGTCGGCCAGTCGAGACTGTTGCGCGTCAGGGACATGTTGATGACGTCCGCGCCATTGTCCACCGCCCAACGGACAGCGGTCGCGATCTGGTCGTCCCAGGGGACGACGGCCGACCCGTCGGAGCCGAACCCGACCGAGACGGAGAGCAAGCGCGCCTCGGGCGCCACGCCGATGACCCCGGCACCGCCCGTGCGACCACGACCGGCGATCATCGAGGCGACCAGCGTCCCGTGCTCGCTCCCCTCGGACCCGACCGGAGTCCGGCCGTCGGGACTCCCGAGCCCGGAGACGTCGACGCCTCCCGCGACCGCGCCGGTCATCTCCGCGGGACCGCTCGCGATGCCGGTGTCGATCACGGCGACGGTGACACCGGCGCCCTTCGTCGTCTCCCAGGCCGTCGTGAAGCCGTAGTCGCCGAGCCAGTACTGCATGTCGCGCACCGTGTCCGCCGACGCCGGGAGCGCCTGCGTCCCCACGAGCAGGAACGCCAGGAGCATCGCCGACAGCGCCGACAGCGCACCTCGGAGGCCGCGCGGACGACGACGGTCTCCGCGTCGCGGTCCGTCACTCCCCCACAGGCGACCCCCGTCGCGTGCGGGGCCTATCCCTGCCCCGCCTGGCCGTCCGCGCATGCGCACACCTCGGGGCTCCAGCTCGCGCGGTCGAGCGCGAGGTCGCCGATGGGGTTGACGCCCGGACCCGCCGCGAGGGCGTGGCCGACGAGCGCGTGGAGGCACTTGACCCGCACCGGCATGCCGCCGGCGGAGATCCCGTCGATCTCGGCGACCTCGGCGATGGACGTGCGGTCGGCGAGGTAGGCCGTGTGTGCGGTGGCGTAGGCAGCGCGGACCGCTTCGTCCTCGGCCAGGAGCTCGTTGTACTCGTTCATCACCTGGGTCGCCTCGAGCGAGGAGACCGCGGCCGTGGCGGCCGGGTGGGTCAGGTAGTAGAACGTGGGGAACGGCGTGCCGTCGGCCAGGCGAGGAGCGGTGGAGACGACCGTCGGGGCGCCGCAGACACAGCGCGCCGCGATGCCGACGACGTTCCGCGCCGGGCGTCCCAGTTGCGCCGACACGATCTCGACGTCGCGCTCGGAGACTGGGCCGAAGGGAGGGGTGCTCATGGTTCCATTATCGCCGGGTTCACCACTGCGTCCGGACGTCAGCCGCCGGCGGGAGGCGTCGTCTGCGTGGGAGCAGGGGTCTCGGTCGCGACCGGGGCCGGCGAGTAGCCGGTGGCGACGAGCGAGGACAGCAGCCCGTCGAGCCAGTCGGACTGCGAGTCGACGAGCGTGTCGCTCACGGGTGTCTCGGTGGTGGGCAGCGAGGCCGGGTCGACGTCGTTGATGATGATGTAGCTGACCTCGCCGGGTAGGGCGTAGAACAGGCGATCGCGCGCCTGGGTCATGACGTAGCTCTGGTCGTTCCAGCGCTCGCGTTCGGCCTGCTGCGCGTCCACCTGCTTCTGGGTGTCGGCGACACCGGCCTCCAGCGCGGCGATCTGCTGCCGCTGCTCGAGGAAGGTCTTGAGGTTCGGCGCGAGGACGACGACCCCGAGCACGAGGATCCCGAGGAGCAGGACGCTGAACCCGGACAGTCGCAGACTCCGCAACCAGCCACCGGCGTCCGACTGGCGTGCCGGGGTGGTCCGTGTCGAGCCGGTCCGCGAGCGCGGTGCCGAGGAACCGGCCGATGCGGATCGCGGTGCCTTCGTCGTCGACCGCGGGGCTGTGGCTGCGGAGCGTGCGGGCTTCGCGGTGGCTCCCGCCGGGCGCTTGGAGGACGAGGAGGAGCGCTTGGCGGAGGCATCCGCGGAGTTCGATCGGGGCTTCGACGCCGGTCGCTGCTTCGACGAGCCGGAGGACGAGGAGGACGCTGCTCCGCTGCCGGACGGCGTGCGCTTCGACTCGCCGCCGGCCGGCATCGATGGCTTCTTCACAGGCGCCTCCCGCACACGACGAAGGCTCTCAGGGGTGCCGATCGGCACCCCTGAGAGCCTTCAGGTGACGATGCTTAGGCGGTGAACCGGGGGAAGGCGCTGCGGCCGGCGTAGACGGCTGCCTGGCCCAGCTCCTCTTCGATCCTCAGCAACTGATTGTACTTCGCGACCCGCTCGCTGCGCGCAGGCGCACCGGTCTTGATCTGGCCCGCGTTCGTCGCGACCGCGAGGTCGGCGATCGTGGTGTCCTCGGTCTCGCCGGAGCGGTGCGACAGGATCGTCGTGTAGCCGGAGCGCTGAGCGAGGGAGACCGCGTCGAGCGTCTCGGTGAGCGTCCCGATCTGGTTGACCTTGACGAGCAGCGAGTTCGCCGCACCCTTGGCGATGCCGTCGGCGAGACGCTTCGGGTTCGTGACGAACAGGTCGTCGCCGACGATCTGGACCTTGGAGCCGAGCTCGGGGGTGAGGTGGGCGTAGCCCGCCCAGTCGTCCTCGGCCAGCGGGTCCTCGATGGTGATGAGCGGGTAGTTCGCGACGAGGTCGGCGTAGTACGCGGTCATCTCGGTGCTGTTGAGCGCCTTGCCCTCGAACTGGTACGCGCCGTCCTTGTAGAACTCGCTGGAGGCGACGTCGAGGCCGAGCGCGATGTCGGTTCCGACCGTGAAGCCGGCCTTTTCGATGGCCTCGACGATGAAGTCGAGGGCCGCACGGTTGTGCTCGAAGTCGGGGGCGAAGCCGCCCTCGTCGCCGAGGCCGGTCGCGAAGCCCTTCGACTTCAGCAGGCCCTTGAGCGTGTGGTACGTCTCGGTGCCCCAGCGGAGCGCCTCACGGAAGCTCGGAGCGCCGATCGGGAGGATCATGAACTCCTGGATGTCGACGCCGGTGTCGGCGTGCGAGCCACCGTTGATGATGTTCATCATCGGGACCGGGAGGACGTGGGCGTTGGCGCCGCCGACGTAGCGGTAGAGCGACAGGTCTGCGGAGTCCGCAGCGGCACGGGCGACCGCGAGGCTCGCACCGAGGATCGCGTTCGCGCCCAGGCGGCTCTTGTTCTCGGTGCCGTCGAGCTCGATCATGGTGTGGTCGACGAGGCGCTGGTCGTCCGCCTCGATGCCCTCGAGTGCCGGGCCGATCTCGTCGAGGACGGCGTCGACCGCCTTCTCGACACCCTTGCCGAGGTAACGCGCGGCATCGCCGTCACGCAGCTCGTACGCTTCGAACGCACCGGTCGATGCGCCGGACGGGACTGCCGCACGGCTGACCGTGCCGTCTTCCAGGAGCACCTCGACCTCGACGGTCGGGTTGCCTCGGGAGTCGAGAATTTCGCGAGCGCCTACTGCCTCGATGAGTGCCACTGATGTTCTCCTTGTGGGGATTGGGACGTGGGACGGGTACGACGGCCGCCCGCGCTCAGTCTAGTGACATCGGCTGAACGGGCGCAGAGCCGCGGATCGTCGCGCGAGGCGCGCGGTCAGCGGTCGAGCCGGAAGCTCGACACGATGCCGTGGTGGTCGCTGCCCTCGGCGTCGCCGACGGCGTTGTGGGTCGCGGTCATGCCGCGGACGAAGACGTGGTCGAGTCGCATGAGCGGTGTCCCCGCCGGCCAGGTGAGTCCGAAGCCTCCCTCGCTCTGGTTGGGCTCCGTCACCTCGCTCTGGAGTGCGGCGAGCGCCCGGTCGGAGGCAGAGGCGTTGAAGTCGCCCATGACGACGATCCGATCGCGGGTGTTCGCCGCGACGGTTTCGGCCAACTCCGCGAGCATCACGTCCCGTTCGGCGTGCGCACCCGGACGCGCGGAGTCGGCGTGGATCACGTAGACGCTCACGGCCCCGGACGGGGTGTCGACGACGGCGTTGATCGCCCGGTACCAGTCGAGGCCGAGCTTCAGCCCGACCGAGTCGGCGATCGGATAGCGGCTCCAGAGACCCACCGTCCCCGTGAGCACGGAGTACGGATACTGCTCGTCGAGCGTCGCGGCGAGTGGTTCGCGGTCGTGGTCCTCGATCTCCTGGAGCGCGATGAGATCCGCACCGCTCGCCTGGAGGGAACCCGCGATGACCGCGGGGTCGCCCTCCGGCCCGAGGTTCTGGCTGGCGACCGTGAGGGAGGCCTCAGCCGGCACCGCCGAGCGCCCGTCGCCCATGGGGACGACGCCGGGGCCGAACAGGAAGGCCCAGACGAGCGTCGGCGCGAGGAGACCGATCACGGCGCCCGGCGTGCGGGCGACGAGGAGGACGAGGAAGAGCACCGGCAGCAGGACCCACGTCCACGGCAGGGCGTTGTCCCAGACGAGCCCGAGGCCGAGGATGTCGGGGACGAGGGCGTGGGCGGCCGTCAGCAGGGCGAGCGGGACTCCGACGGCCAGCGCGAGCGTCGTCGCCCGGCGCCGGACGAGGCTCACCCGGCGGCGCGTGGGGCCGGTCGACTCCGGGGCGCGCTGCGGCCGCGCTGCAGGGGCCATGACGCTCATCGGGGGAACCAGTTCTTCGATCGGGGGCAGAGCGGTCGGATCGCTCGAGGGAGGCGATCCGGCCGAATGCTCCATCCTGCACCGACGAGCTGGGCAGCGGCTCGGAAGCGCGCCGAGGATCGGGAAGCGGACGCGGGAATCGTCAGTCGAGCGATTTGAACTCGAGCGACTCGAGCGTCGAGTCGGCCGAGACGAACGTGAAGGCGCCGAAGCCGGCTGCCGACACGCGGTCGAGGAGGGCCTTGAGGTTCTTCACGCGGGCTTCGAGGCGCACCCGACGCCCCTGGGCGACGAGCTTGGCCTTCAACGCGACCAGCGTCACCGGCGGCACGTCGCGGTCGTGCACGAGCACGACGGCATCCGCGGCCGCTCCGGCGGGGAGCTCGATGAGGTCGACGATGCGCTCGAAGCCGATCGAGAATCCGACCGCCGGCACGTCCTGGCCGAGGAAACGCCCGATCATGCCGTCGTAGCGACCACCGCCGCCGAGCGAGTACCCGAGGTCGGGGTGCGCGATCTCGAAGATGGCGCCCGTGTAGTACCCCATGCCCCGCACCAGGAAGGGGTCGAACACCAGCGGGTTCGCGAAGGGGTCGGCCGGCTGACCTTGGAGGGAGGTCGCCGCAGCGACGCCCTTCCCGAGCGCGTCGAGCTCCGCGACGACGGCGTCATCGGCACCGAGCGGCAGCGCCTTGCGGATCGCCCGCTCGCCGAAGGTGTTGAACTCCATCGTCTGCGGACGGGAGAAGAAGGCCTCGAGTGCATCGACGGCGGTGGCGTCGACGCCACGGTCGCGCAGTTCGGCGACCACGCCCTGCTGACCGATCTTGTCGAGCTTGTCGATCGTGATGAGCACCTGTGCGTGCTCATCGGCGGGGAAGCCCAGCGATTCGAGCATCCCGATGAGGAGTCGGCGGTCGTTGATCCGCACGCTGCAGCCGGTGATGCCGAGCCCGGCGAGGGCCCCGAGGGTCGCGATGATGAGCTCGGTCTCCGCGAGGTTCGACGACTCTCCGATGATGTCGATGTCGCACTGCACGAACTGGCGGTACCGGCCCTGCTGCGGACGTTCACCGCGCCAGACCGGAGCGATCTGGATCGATCGGAACACCGGCGGGAGCTCGGCCCGGTGCGTCGCGTAGAACCGGGCGAGCGGCACGGTGAGGTCGAAGCGCAGGCCGAGGTCGGTGAGTTCGGTCTGGTTGTCCGCTGCGGCCACGATGGCCTCCGGGGTGAGCTTCCGCCGGAGGATGTTGAACGCCATCTTCTCGTTGTCGCCGCCGAGCCCCGAGTGCAGCCGCTCGTACTCCTCCACCACGGGCGTCTCGATCTCGTCGAAGCCATGCGCGGTGAAGACGCGACGGATGGTGGCCAGCGCGTGCTCCCGGCGGGCCTTGTCGGCGGGGAGGAAATCGCGCATGCCGCGCGGCGGGTTCACTGGAGCTGCCATGCCTCAATTCTGGCATGGCGGGGAACGGGCACCGTGAGCAGGCGCCCGGTGACCCTCGCTCAGTCGTCGGTCGGTGATGCCACCGGACGCTCGGCGTCCCGCACCCGCGCGCTCAACCGACGGACGGCACCCCGGAGCGCCCGTTCCGCGTCGAGCCCGTTCGCCCGTGCTGCAGCGACCACGGCGAGGAGCTGCTCCCCCAGGGCGTCCTCGTCGTCGACGACATCGGCGACGGCCATCGGTCCGACTCCGAGCGGCACGGCCCTGCCGAGCACCTTGTCGGCCAGGGCGAGCGACGGCATCCCCTGCGGAATCCCCTCGAGCGCGCTGCTGCGCTTCGCCTTCTCCTCGGCCTTCGCGGCGTTCCAGACGCGCACCACGTCCTCCGGGGTCGGCGCTGCTTCGTCGCCGAACACGTGCGGATGACGGTGGACCATCTTGTGGGTGACGGCCTCGGCGACGTCGTCGAAGTCGAACGGTGCATCGGCGTCACGGGATGCGATCTCCGCATGGAAGACGACCTGCCACAGTACGTCGCCGAGTTCCTCGACGAGTTCGTCGCGCGTCCCGGCCTCGACCGCTTCGACGAGCTCGTAGCTCTCCTCGATGAGGTACGGCACGAGCATGTCGTGATCGATGCCCTGCGTCCACACACAGCGGTCGCGGATCTGCCGCATGGCGTCGACGAGGCGCTCAGCGGAGGTGTCGCCGACGGGCTCGCTGCTCACCGACGGGCTCCCCACGGGCGGCGGCCGTCGGTGCTGCCGGTCTTCGAGATCAATCGCGCGATCCGGTCGCGCGCTTCGGTGAAAGGCGGGTAGACGAGCGACAGCGTGTCCGGAGACAGCGGCTTGGAGAACACCGCCTTCGCGTGACTGAACGTGTCGAAGGAATGGCGACCGTGATACGCGCCCATTCCGCTGGCCCCGACACCGCCGAACGGCAGACCCGGCACGAGGAGGTGGGCGGCCGGCACGCCGAACGCCAACGCGCCGGAGGAGGTGTCGCGCGTGAACCGCTTCCGCGTGGCGCGGTCATCGCTGAAGACGTAAAGCGCGAGCGGTTTCTCCCCCGCCCGGATGTGCGCGATGGCCTGTTCGAGCCCGGACACGTGGAGGATCGGCAGGATCGGACCGAAGATCTCCTCCTGCATGATCGACGCCGAAGCGTCGACGCCGTTCACGACGGTCGGGGCGATGTACCGTTCCGAGGCGTCGACCTCGCCGCCGAGGGCCGGTTCGAGACCGTCGAGCAGACCGCTGACCCGGTCGAAGTGCCTGTCGGAGATGATGCGGCCGTAGTCGGCACTGTCGGCGGGGTCCGGGCCGTAGAGGGCTGCGATCGCGTCGCGCAGGTACGGGACGAGCCGATCGGCGACCGACCGCGTCGCGAGCAGGTAGTCGGGGGCGACGCAGGTCTGGCCGGCGTTCATGAGCTTGCCCCAGACGATCCGGCGGGCCGCATCCGCGAGGTCGACGGTGTCGTCGACGTACACCGGCGACTTCCCGCCGAGTTCCAGGGTGATCGGGGTCAGATGCTCCGCCGCGGCCCGGGCGACGACCTTGCCCACGGTGGCGCCACCCGTGTAGAAGATGTGGTCGAACCGCTCGGCGAGGAGGGCGGTGGCGACCGCCGCATCGCCCTCGACGACCGCGACGGCACGGTCGTCGAGGTACTCCGGGAGGAGGCGCGCGAGTGCGGCGCTCGTGGCGGGGGCGAGCTCGCTGGGCTTCAGCAGGACGGCGTCACCCGCGGCGAGCGCCCCGATGACGGGACCGATGCAGAGCTGGACCGGATAGTTCCACGGGCCGATGACGAGGACGACGCCGACCGGTTCCGCCACGACCGATGCCGACGCGGGGGCGAGGGTGAGCGGCACCGCAACGCGTCGAGGCCGCACCCAGCGCTTGAGGTGCTTCAGCGTGTGGTCGATCTCGCCGACGAGGAGGCCGATCTCGGTGATCTGCGCCTCGGTGCCGCTCTTGCCCAGGTCGGTCGCCAGCGCCCGCTCGAGCTCGCCACCGCGTTCGAGGAGCAGTTGTTTCAGCGCTCGGAGTTGACGGAGCCGCCAGGCCACGGGCTTCGTGGTGCCGCGGTCGAAGGTCTGTCGGAGCCGGGCCACGGCGTCGGCCACGACCACCTGCGGCTCCTGCTTCGTCCGGATGCTGGTCGCCATGGGTTCCTCCGACTCGACGGGATCGTGGGCACCAGCATACGTCCGTCCGCAGACCGACGGCCTGGCCCGTCGACCGGCTACCCGACGCCCGGAGTCGCGAGGAAGCGGTCGACGTCCGCGGCGATCTCGCGGGACTTCGTGTGGTGCAGGTAGTGGTCGGCGTCGAGCGGCACGACCTCGCCTCGGTCGACGCTCGCAGCCTGCTCCTCATGGAGCGGCAGCCACCCCTCCACCGTCAGGTTGTCCCGCTGGGCGAAGAGCAGCACCGGGAGGTCCGTCGGGAAGGTCTTCCCCTTCGCCGCACGGAAGTTCGCCCCGATGCGCGACATCTCGTCCGAGGACGTCGCACTCGAGGTGTTGCGCAGCGAGATCATCCCGAGCTGCTCACGCGTGTGCTGGTCGTACGGCGGATCGGGGTACGGGTCGCCCGACAGCGCCGTGACGACCCGGGTGATGCCGAGCGCCTTCGCCGCACGCAGGGCGCCGACCGGCAGCGCGGCGTCCATGCCCGGCTGATCGGGCACGCTGCTGTCGACACCGACGAACGCCGTCACCTCGTCGCGGAACCGCTCGACGTAGTCCAGCGCGTAGATCCCCGCGATGGAGTGCCCCATCAACACGTACCGGTCGGTGCCGAGCCCGGCGACCGCCTCGTGGATCTCGGACACGATGTTCTCGGTCGTTCGCGGCACGTCGGTCTGGTCGCTCAGCCCGTAACCGAAGGGCTCGACCACGATCACCCGGTACGACGACGAGAGCTCCCCGACGAGCGGCGAGAAGTCGAGCACGGGCGAACCGGTGCCGAAGCCGGGCAGGAGGACGATCGTCTGATCACCGTCTCCCGTCACCGACACGTTCATGCGTTTACCGTCGACCTCGACCCGCTGCCCGTACTCCTCGATGCGCGTGGCTTCAGCAGCGGATGCGGCGGTGTTGACGATGGTGGTCGTGAGGAGCCCGGCGAGCACGAGCGCTACGAGCGCCACGACCCCAGTGAGGACGATGCGGAGGAACTTCTTCATCCCTCCACGCTAGGGATGGACGACGGCTGTCGGATCGGCCGCGGGTACCGCCGCTGTCGTCCCGCGGGCCCATCTCCTGCTGCCCGCTAGGACGACGTCGAGCCCTCCGGCAGCGGGTAGATCGCGTTCAGGAACTGCTGCACCCAGGCGATGAGGTCGGTGTCGGCCAGCGGTTCGTCGCCGACGCGCGGCAACGGCACGATGACGGTGTTCGTCTGGGCCAGGTACTTCGCGCCGGGATACATGCGTCGCAACCGCGTCTGAATCGAGTCGGGGAGGTCGGCAGGGGTGACCCGCAGGTTCGGTCCGACGGCGATGAGGTCGCTGAGTCCCGAGCGCTGCGCACGCTGGCGGAGCCTCGAGACGGCGATGAGCGTGCTCACCTGCGCCGGCGGCTCGCCGTAGCGGTCGGTGAGTTCGTCGATCACGAGGTCGATCTGACCGTCCTTCGCCGCCGGCCCGGACGCGGCCGACAGCTTCTGGTAGGCCTCCAGCCGCAGCCGCTCACTGTCGACGTACTCCTCGGGGATGTGTGCGTCGACGGGTAGCTCGAGCCGGAGCTCGGTCTGCCCCTCGGCGACGTCGCCTCGGAAGGTGGACACGGCCTCGCCGATCATGCGGAGATAGAGGTCGAAGCCCACTCCCGCGATGTGGCCGGCCTGCTCACCGCCGAGCATGTTGCCGGCGCCACGGATCTCGAGGTCCTTCAGGGCGACCTGCATACCGCTGCCGAGCTCGTTGTTGGCCGCGATGGTCGAGAGCCGGTCGTGGGCGGTCTCGGAGAGCGGCTTGTGCTCGTCGTAGAGGAAGTAGGCGTAGGCGCGCTCACGACCTCGCCCGACACGACCCCGCAGCTGGTGCAGCTGGCTCAGTCCGTACTTGTCGGCGCGGTCGATGATGATCGTGTTGGCGTTCGAGATGTCGAGGCCGGTCTCGATGATCGTCGTGCAGACGAGGACGTCGAAGCGGCGCTCCCAGAAGTCGACCACGACCTGTTCGAGCGCGGCCTCGCCGAGCTGACCGTGAGCGATGGCGATGCGTGCCTCGGGGACGAGCTCCGCGAGGTCCGCCGCGACCCGGCTGATGGACGAGACCCGGTTGTGCACGAAGAAGATCTGGCCTTCGCGCAGGAGCTCGCGCCGGATCGCCGCACCGACCTGCTTGCCGTTGTACGGACCGACGAAGGACAGGATCGGGTGGCGGTCCTCCGGTGGCGTGGCGAGCGTGGACATCTCCCGGATGCCGGTGACCGCCATCTCGAGCGTGCGCGGGATCGGGGTCGCGCTCATGGCCAGGATGTCGACGTTCGTCTTCAACTTCTTGAGGGCGTCCTTGTGCTCGACACCGAACCGCTGCTCCTCGTCGATGATCACGAGACCGAGGTCCTTGAACTGCACCTTGTCGGTGAGGAGCCGGTGCGTCCCGATGATGACGTCGACCGTGCCGTCGGCGAGTCCGGCGAGCGCCTCCCGAGCCTCCTTGTCGGACTGGAACCGGCTGAGCGGCCGCAGGTGTACCGGGAACCCGGCGAACCGCTCCTGGAAGGTCTCGAAGTGCTGCTTGACGAGCAGCGTGGTCGGCACCAGCATCGCGACCTGCTTGCCGTCCTGGACGGCCTTGAACGCGGCACGGACGGCGACCTCGGTCTTCCCGAACCCCACGTCGCCGGAGAGGAGGCGGTCCATCGGGATCTCGCGCTCCATGTCGGCCTTGACCTCGTCGATGGTCTGCAGCTGGTCGGGGGTCTCCGCGAACGGGAACGCCTCCTCGAGCTCGCGCTGCCATGGGGTGTCGGGGCCGAAGGCGTGCCCCTTCGACGCCATGCGCGCCGAGTAGAGCTTGACCAGCTCGACGGCGATGTCGCGGACGGCCTTGCGCGCCTTGCTCTTCGCCTGCGACCAGTCGCTGCCGCCCATCTTGCTGAGCTGCGGAGCCTCGCCGCCCACGTAGCGGGTGAGCAGGTCGAGCTGGTCCGTGGGGACGAGCAGCTTGTCGCCCGGGTACCCGCGCTTGGAGGGTGCGTACTCGAGGACGAGGTACTCGCGGGTGCTCTTCACCGGGTTGCGTCCGCCGCTCGAGACCTCGCGCTGGGTCATCTCGACGAACTTGCCGATGCCGTGGGTCTGGTGCACGACGAAGTCGCCGGACCGGAGCTGCATCGGGTCGACGACGTTCTTGCGTCGGGTGGCGAGCTTCTTGACCAGGCGCGAGTCGTACCCGGCGGTGCGTCCGTAGAACTCGGTCTCGCCGAGCAGCATGAGCTTCGACGTCTCGAGCTCGAAACCGCCCTCGACGTCGGCCTGCAGCAGGTAGGCGACGCCGGGCTCCGGGTCGGCGGGCAGCTCGTCGACCATGCGAGCGGCGATCTCGTGCTCGGCGAGGACGTCCGCCGCGCGCTCGACGAGACCGACCCCGCGGGCGGCGACGACGACCGTCCACCCCTCGCGGATGCGGTCGGCGACGTGTTCGATGGCGCCCTCGACGTTGCCGTGGAAGCTCGGCACGGTGTCGCCGTCGACCGTGACGGTGAGGAGCTCGTCGAGTTCGAGGTGCTCCGGGAGCGTCTCGACGTCGGGGCCGGCGCGGAAGCCGCTGAACGTCCACCACGGGTGGTCGGCTGCCGGCTGGCCGGGAGCGCTGAAGGTGACGGACTCCTTCAGGGCGCCCAGCGAGATGAAGTCGCCGGAGGCGAGGTCGATCGGCGCGTTCGCACCGACGGTCGCGGCGCTCCATGCGGCGGCGAGGAACTCGCGATTCGTCTCGGCGAGGCTGATCGACCGCGTGACGACGCGCTCCGGCGACACGACGGCGACGGCCGCTCCATCCGGCAGGTAGTGGGTGATCGGGACGAGGCGGTCGACGAGGGCCGGGGAGAGGGACTCCATGCCCTCCACCGCGATGCCCTCCGCGATCTTCACGAGGATGCCGGTGAGGCTCGGGAACTCGTGCTGCATCTCCGCGGCGCGCTGCCGGACGGCCGGGCTGAGAAGCAGTTCCCGAGATGGCGGCAGGCGGATCGCGTCGACCGGCTCGGGCAGCGATCGCTGGTCGGCGACCGAGAACGCCCGGATGCCGTCGACCTCGTCGCCGAAGAACTCGACCCGGTACGGGTGGTCGGCGACCGGAGGGAAGACGTCGAGGATGCCACCGCGCAACGCGAACTCACCACGCCGCGAGACCATGTCGACCCGGGTGTACGCGAGTTCGACGAGGCGCAGCGCGATCGCGGCGAGGTCGTGCCCGCGACCGCCCTGGACGAGCTCGATCGGAGCGGTCTCGGTGAGGTTGTCGGCCACGGGCTGCAGCGCGGCGCGAACGGAGGCGACGAGGAGGAACGGCCGCTCCCCTGTCCAGGCGCCGAGCCGCCGCAGCGCCTCCAGGCGTCGGCCGACGATCTCAGCGCTCGGGCTGAGGCGTTCGTGCGGCAGGGTCTCCCAGGCCGGGAACTCGACGATCTCGGCCTCGGGCATGAGGTCGCTGAGCGCGGAGCGGAGCCGCTCGGAGTCACGGCCGGTCGCGGTGACGACGAGGGCCGCCTGGGCGGCACCCTGCCGACCGCGCTCGTCCATGAGCGCCGCGAGGAGCGGTGCACGCAGCCCGTCGATCACGGAGAAGTCCGCGCTCTTGCCCGCGTACGCGAGGGCATCGTCGATCGTTGCGGCGCGCCGAAGCGCGTGAGTCAAACCCTGAAGCGTCACCGGGACAGCCTACGCCGAGCCACCGACACCCATGACCCGATCGCCCGCCGGTCACCGCTGTCAATCGGCTGCGGACGACGCGTCACGCGGCATCCTCGCGCGCCGGACGCGTCATGATTGACCCATGACGAGCACGGAGCCCCGGTCAGACCGACACCCCGAACGGACCGGCGGCTTCCCGCTCCCCCCGATCCGCCAACCGATCCGCCGGATCGGAGCGCGGACGTTCGACTTCTCGAAGCAGGTCGCGGTCATGGCGATCATCAACCGCACCCCGGACTCCTTCTTCGACCAGGGCGCGACGTTCTTACTCGACCGCGCCGTCGACGCCGCCGTGACCGCCGCAGAACAGGGCGCCGACTGGGTCGACATCGGCGGAGCCAAGTTCGCCCCCGGGCCGGAGATCCCCACCGCCGAGGAGATCGACCGCGTGCTCCCCGTCGTCGAGGCGCTCGCCGCACGGAGCGACGTCGTCATCTCCGTCGACACCTTCCGCCCCGAGGTGGCCGCGGCCTGCATCGCGGCGGGCGCCTCCGTCATCAACGACACCACGGGGATCCACGATCCGGCGCTCGCGGACGTCGTCGCAGCGAGCGAGGCCACCCTCGTCATCACGCACAGTCTCGCCAGGCCCAGGCAGCCGCATCCCCGTCCCCACTACGACGACGTCGCCGGTGAGGTCGCCGCCTTCCTCACAGCCCGCGTCGACCTCGCGCTCTCGCACGGCATCCCCGAGTCGCGGCTCATCGTCGACCCCGGGCACGACCTCAACAAGAACACCGTGCAGACGCTCGAACTCACCCGGCGGTTCGACGAGATCGCCGCGCTCGGGCTGCCGACGCTCGCCGCGGTCTCGAACAAGGACTTCATCGGCGAGTCCCTCGACCGGCCGAAGTCGGAACGGCTTGAGGGCTCCCTGGTGTCCGCCGCGGCGTGCGTCCTCCTCGGTGCCCGCATCGTGCGGATGCACGCCGTGCCCGAGTCGATCGCGGCCGTGCGGATGACCGAGGCGATCCTCGGCTTCCGCGCACCGGTGGCGCCCGTCCACAACGTCTGATCCGGAACCCTCGAGGAGTCACATGAGCACCCCCAGCATCACGAGCCTGGTCCCCGCGCAGGACCGACCGCTGTCGGTTGACGAGCTCGTGGCGGCCTACACCGTCGAGGACCGCTCCGTCACGACCGTCCGCGTGAACTTCGTGACGAGCCTGGACGGTGGAGCGACCGTCGACGGAGTCTCCGGCGGGCTCGGCGGCCCTGCCGACAAGACCGTGTTCGACATCCTGCGTCGACTCGCCGATGTCGTGCTCGTCGGTGCCGGCACCGTGCGCGACGAGGGCTACGGTGCCATGCGGCTCGATGTCGACGCCGCGATGTGGCGCGACGACCACGACCTCCCCCTGCACCCGGTGTTCGCGATCGTGTCGGGCTCGCTCGACCTCGACCTGCGCTCGGAGGTCTTCACCCAGGCTCCGGTCAGGCCGCTCGTCGTGACGACCGACCGCGCCGACCCCGCGAAGCGCGCAGCACTCGAGGCGGTCGCCGACGTGGTCGCGTGCGGCGAGGAACACGTCGAACCGGCGCGAGTCGTCCAGGCACTCTCCGACCGTGGTCTGCGGCAGATCCTGTGCGAGGGTGGGCCGGCGCTCTTCGGCTCGTTCATCGCCGCCGACGCCGTCGACGAGCTCTGCCTGACGATCAGTCCGGCGCTCGTCGGCGGAGAGAGCGTCCGGGTCGCTGCGGGTCCCGCGTCCGAAGCACCGCGACCGATGCGGTTGCAGCACCTCCTGCGCGCGGACGAGCTGTTGATCTCGCGGTACGTACGCGCCTGAGCCGTCGGCGTCCGCTTCTTCGGGTATTCACCCCTCGATCGTCTGATATCTCAGCAGACCAGCACTGCTACGCTGGCGGCCTCCCCCATCCGATGATTTCTTGGGATGCTGCATGCGCGTTTCGACCAGCCCACTCCGTCCGATCCTGACCACGACGCTCGTGCTGGCAGTCGGATGGACCCTCTCGATGATCCAAACGGCCCCGGCCGGAGCGGCGGCCTCCGGGCCACCGACTGACGCAGCAGGCACTCCACGCGGTGAGGTCTTCCACGAGGACTTCGAACGCGCCCCCGACACCGGTACGCCCATGTCGATCCGCGATTACCTGGGCCATTCGGACCTGCGGTTCGACGCCGACGACTTCTGGACGGACCGAGCGGCATGCAACGGCTTCATCCTGTCCGCCTCCGTGACGGGCGCCGAGCCCGGCGACTGCCTCGATGCCGCGAGCGCCATGGCGAACGTCCGCGCCCTCGCCGGAGTGCTGGGCGTCCTCAACGGCACCGGTCCCGGGACCAACTCCGCCGTTGCGGCCTATACCCAGACGAACGGTCCAGACGGCGCGGTCGAACTGGAGACGACCACGCCGATCCCACTTGCTACCGGCACTGGCCGCTTCCTGACCGCCTCCGTGAACGTCGCGTCCCTGAACTGCTTCGCAGCGGTGCCCACCGCACTGCAGCTGGCGCTGCGAACCTCCGACGGCGTCGAACACCCGGTGTCCGAGCAGGCGATCGATCCGTGCACGGACGACCGTGCCGAATCGTTCAGCCACGGCGGCGTCTCGGCTCGTGCCGGCCACTTCGCGGCCGACTCCTCCATCTTCATCGACGATGATTCGATCGGCGTCGTGATGCGAAACGGACGTGGCGGCGGATCGGGCAACGACCACGCCTTCGACGATCTGAGCATCATCGACCTGACCCCGACCCTCGATGTCGAGCTGTCGCAGGACACCGCCGTCGTCGGTGAGACGGTCCGTCTCCGCTTCATCGTGCACAACACCCCGGAACTCGCCGCGAAGGCCGGCTGGTCCGTGCGGACGGTCCTGCCCGGCGGACTCGCGGTCACAGCCGATCCGCGAGTGACCACGAGCTGCACGGCAGAGGTGACCGCTCCTGGGGCCGGGGCCGACATCGCGTTCACCGGCGACCTCGCGGCGGGACAGGAGTCCTGCACGATCGAGGTCGACGTCACACCGGTCGCTCGCGGCTCGCTGACCGTCGCCGTGGAGGGTGACGCCGTCCGCGGGCTCGACCTCGGCTCGCAGCCGGCCCTGAGCGCCGTCGACCGGGTCGTGATCGAGAGCCCGGCATCCGGCGCCGTCGTGGAGTCCTCACGACCGACTTCCGCCGGAACGGGCGAGCCGGGCGCCGACATCGCCGTGCGCGACGGCGAGGGCCACACCCTGTGTGAGACCACCGTGGACCCGGCCGGCCGCTGGAGTTGCGCAAGCACCGATGTCGTCGAGTCCGGCGAGGCGGTCGTCCGCGTGGAGCAGACCGCCGCGGGGCTCAGCAGCACGGACGAGACCACCTATCGCGTGCTCGTCCCCGCGCTGGCCGTGGAGGGCACCGTCCACCTCGAGATCCAGGGTGCCGACGGATCGTGGGTTCCGGTCGAGGGCGAGACCGTCACGATCGACCCCGGTGACCGCTTGCGTGTCATCGCGACGGTCACGAACACCGGCGAGAACGCGCTGGGCGACATCACCCTCGCCGAGACGCCGGACACCCGCCTCACCTGCAGCAGCGAGTTCATCGAGCCTGGTGCCTCGACGGTCTGCACCAGCACTGAGCCGCTCGTCCTGACACCGACCGCACTCGACCACGGCTCGTTCTCCCACACGTTCGAGGCGGTCCTGACCGGGTATTCGCGCGCGTCGGACCTCGCCCCCACCGGGTCGGTGACGTCCGCCGTCGCCGGTCGCCTACCGCTCCCGGACGCACCCCGTGTCTCGACGGGGGCGCTCCACACCTCGCTCGGCATCGTGTGGGGGCTCGCTCCACTCCAACCGGAGGCTCCGTTGGCCCGGACGGGAGCCGAGGTCCCCAGCTCAGCCGCACTGCTCATCAGCGGGCTGCTCCTGGTGGGCGCGACGCTCGTCGGCGCCGGCACGCGTCAGGCCCGACGCGACCGCTCACCGCTCAGCTGAGCGGGCGTCAGGCGCCGTGGAACCGGGTCTGTGCAGCCAACAGGCCCTCGTTCACGAGGAGTTCGACCGCGTCCGCGGCGTCCGAAATCAGCATCGGGAGCTGCTCCCGTTCCGTTCCCGCGAAGTCCTTGAGGACGAAGTCGGCGGCGTCCTGGCGGCCCGGCGGCCTCCCGATTCCGACCCGGACCCGCAGGAATTCCGGGGTCTTCAGCGCTGAGGCGATGTCGCGGATGCCGTTGTGCCCACCGTGCCCGCCGCCCTGCTTGAGCTTGATCGAGTCGAACGGGATGTCGAGCTCGTCGTGGACGGCGATGACATGGTCGGGGTCGACGGAGAAGAACTGGGCGAGCGCAGCGGTCGGGCCGCCGGAGAGGTTCATGTAACTGTTGGGCTTGCCGAGCACGAGTTTCGGGCCGCCGGGCACGAGACGCCCCTCAGCCACGCGCGCGTTGCCCTTGTGGGTCTTGAAGGTCCCGCCGATGCGCTTCGCGAGCTCGTCAAGGACCATCTGCCCGACGTTGTGCCGGTTGCGGGCGTACTGCTCGCCCGGGTTCCCGAGCCCGACGATGAGCCACGTGTCTGCAGCCATGCTGCCTTCCTGATCGAACGCCTCGGCCCGTCCGGTGAGACCGGCCAGAAACCGAGCGAACCTGCCGCCTGCCATGCTCCGAGACTATCGGGGCGGGCGGGCGACAGGTTCGTCTGCTGGAGTGGTGACTACTCGGCGGCCTCGGCCTCGGCTGCGGTCTCCTCGGCGGCGGCCTCAGCGGCCTCCGTCTCCTCGTCCACCGGAGCGGCCGGCACGGCGATCGCGACGATGAGGACGTCGGCCTCAGTGATGAGCGACGCGCCCTTCGGGAGCTCGAGGTCGCCGGCCAGGATCTGGGCGCCCTCTTCGAGGCCCTCGACGCTGACGGTGACGCGCTCGGGGATGTGGGTCGCTTCGACCTCGAGGCTCACCGTGGTGGCGTCCTGGTTGAGGATGGTGCCGGCGGCGGACTCGCCCTCGACGTGCACGGGGATGTCGACCTGGACCTTCTCGCCCTTCTTGACGACGATGAGGTCGAGGTGCTCGATGATCTGGCGCACGGGGTCCTTCTGGACGTCCTTGACCAGCGCGAGCTGGCCCTTGCCGTCGATGTCGAGCTCGAGCACCGCGTTGGACTTGCGGAGGATGAGCAGCATCTGGTGGCCGGGCAGCGAGACGTGCACGGGCTCGGTGCCGTGGCCGTAGAGCACGGCCGGGATCTTGCCGAGGGCACGGAGCTTGCGGGCTGCGCCCTTGCCGAACGATTCGCGGAGTTCCGCGGTGACCTTCAGGTCATCGGACATGATGTTCTCCTCACGGGTCTTGCACCCGGTTGGTCGTGCCGCGACGATGCGCGGCGGAATGGATGAGTCAACTCGAACGCGTATCTGCGTGAGGAAAAGCCGGAAGCCAGACCACCGCGTCGATCACGGAAGCTGCCACGGGCCGCTTCCCTCGCCGAAGTTCAGTGGGAGAGTCTATCGCACCGCGCTGAGGCCCGCGACCGCCTCGTCCACGATCTCGTCGACGGTGGCGTCGACGTCCACGACGAACCCCGGCTCGTCGACGTCCAGGTCCTCGAGGAGGGCGAACTGGGAGTCGAGGAGCGACGGCGGCATGAAGTGACCGCTCCTGCCCTCCATCCGGCGTCCGAGCACCTCGCGCGAGCCGTGGAGGAGCACGAACCGCACCCCTGGCGCCTCCGCGAGGATCGCCTCCCGGTAGACCCGTCGGAGTGCGGAGCAGGCCATCACGAGCCCGGTGTCCGAGGCGTCTGCCAGCGCTTTGCCCACGAGGGCGAGCCAGGGCCAGCGGTCGGGGTCCTCGAGCGGCGTGCCGGCGGCCATCTTCCGCACGTTCTCGAGCGGGTGCAGGGCGTCGGCATCGATGAAGGGCACCCCGAGCCGGTCTGCGATCAGCACTCCGGTCGTGCTCTTCCCCGACCCGGACACGCCCATGACGACGACGAGCGGTGCATTCACACGGAACCCCCTGCGGTCTCCGGCCGTCGGCCGGTCGGCCGGCTCGTCCGACCCGCACAGCACGATACCGGACACGCCCGCACGGCCCGCTCGGACCTCACCCGCACGCGGGGTCGTCAAGCGGTGGAGCGACACCTCCCTTTGCTACGGTTGCAGGACGGGCCGTGCCCGGATCGACGAGGGTGTCGCCGCTGTCCTGCAGCCGCCCCGTCGACTCCTGAGCACTCGGAACGCTTCCCGCATCACCCACTCTGAAGGAGAACCACATGGTGAACACCGCCGAAGCTCGCGCCAACATCGGCGTCGTCGGTCTGGCCGTCATGGGCAGCAACCTCGCGCGCAACCTGGCGAGCCGCGAGGGCAACACGGTCGCCGTGTACAACCGCTCCCCCGAACGCACCGACCTGCTCGTGAGCGAGCACCCCGAGGCCGGCTTCGTCGCGTCGAAGACCATCGAGGAGTTCGCCGCGTCGCTCTCGAAGCCACGTACCGCGATCATCATGGTGCAGGCGGGTAAGGGCACCGACGCCGTCATCCAGCAGCTCACCGAGGTCTTCGAGCCCGGCGACATCATCGTCGACGGCGGCAACGCACTCTTCACCGACACCATCCGCCGCGAGAAGGCCGTCCGCGAGACGGGCATCAACTTCGTCGGCGCCGGTATCTCCGGCGGCGAGGAGGGTGCGCTCAAGGGACCGTCGATCATGCCTGGTGGCTCCGCCGAAGCGTGGGAGACCCTCGGCCCCATCCTCAAGTCGATCGCCGCGATCGCCGAGGGTGAGCCCTGCGTCACCCACGTCGGCACCGACGGCGCCGGCCACTTCGTCAAGATGATCCACAACGGCATCGAGTACGCGGACATGCAGCTCATCGCCGAGGCCTACGACCTCATCCGTCGCGGCACCGGCAAGTCGCCGGCCGAGATCGCGGAGATCTTCGCCGAGTGGAACCGAGGCACACTCGAGAGCTACCTGATCGAGATCACCGCCGAGGTCCTCAAGCAGGTCGACGCGAAGACCGGGCAGCCGCTCGTCGACGTGATCCTCGACCAGGCCGGCGCCAAGGGCACCGGCGCGTGGACCGTTCAGACGGCACTCGACCTCGGCATCCCGGTGTCGGGCATCGCAGAAGCCGTGTTCGCCCGTTCGCTCTCGTCGAAGCCGGCGCAGCGCGCAGCGGCCCGCGAGCTCGCCGGTCCCTCCGAGGAGTGGACCGTCGCCGACCCCGACCAGTTCGTCGAGGACGTTCGCCAGGCGCTCTACGCGTCGAAGATCATCGCCTACTCGCAGGGCTTCGACGAGATCGTCGCCGGTGCCGAGCAGTACGGCTGGGACATCAAGAAGGGCGAGATCGCGAAGATCTGGCGTGGCGGCTGCATCATCCGTGCGCAGTTCCTCAACCGCATCACCGAGGCCTACGAGGAGAACCCCGAGCTGGTCGCCCTCGTGACGGCGCCCTACTTCAGCGACGCCGTCGCGGAGGCGCAGGACAGCTGGCGCCGCGTGGTCGTCGCGGCCGCTCAGGCGGGCATCCCCTCGCCGGCGTTCTCGTCGTCGCTGTCGTACTACGACGGCCTCCGCGCCGAACGTCTGCCCGCAGCGCTCGTCCAGGGCCAGCGCGACTTCTTCGGTGCGCACACCTACAAGCGCGTCGACCTCGACGGCACGTTCCACACCCTCTGGTCGGGCGACCGCAGTGAGGTCGAGCAGGAGGGTTCGAGCCACTAGCTCGCAGCCAGCAGACGCAGAACGCCCGGTCCGAGTCGGACCGGGCGTTCTGCGTACCAGCGGAAGGTGACGGGCTACGCGGCGCCGTCGAACATGCTCGTCACGGAGCCGTCGTCGAAGACCTCGTGGATCGCACGGGCGATGAGCGGCGCGATCGAGAGGACGGTCAGCTTGTCGAAGCGCTTGGCCTCATCGACCGGGAGGGTGTCGGTGACGACGACCGAGTCGATGGCGTCGCTCTGCAGGAGCTCCACCGCCGGGTCGGAGAACACCGCGTGGGTGGCCGCGACGACGACGCCGATGGCGCCGGCGTTCTTGAGTGCCTCGGCAGCCTTGACGATCGTGCGTCCGGTGTCGATCAGGTCGTCGACGAGCAGGCAGACCCTGCCCTCGACCTGGCCGACGATCTCGTGGACGCTGACCTGGTTGGGGACCAGCGGGTCGCGGCGCTTGTGGATGATGGCGAGCGGTGCGCCGAGCTTGTCGCTCCAGATGTCGGCCACGCGGACGCGGCCCATGTCGGGTGAGACGACCGTCAGCGTCGACGGGTCGAGCTTCGCGCGGAAGTGCTCGAGGAGGACCGGCATGGCGAAGAGGTGGTCGACGGGACCGTCGAAGAAGCCCTGGATCTGCGCGGCGTGGAGGTCGACCGACATGATGCGGTCGGCACCGGCGGCCTTGAAGAGGTCTGCGACGAGGCGGGCGGAGATGGGCTCGCGTCCGCGACCCTTCTTGTCCTGGCGCGCGTACGGGTAGAACGGGGCGACCACGGTGATGCGCTTGGCACTCGCGCGCTTGGCCGCGTCGACCATGATGAGCTGCTCCATGAGCCACTCGTTGATCGGAGCGGTGTGCGACTGGATGACGAAGACGTCGGTGCCGCGGATGCTCTCGTCGTACCGGGCGTAGATCTCGCCGTTGGCGAAGGTCCTGGCATCGGTGGGGAGGAGCTCGGAGTCGAGCTCCGCCGCGATCGCCTCGGCGAGCTCCGGGTGGGCTCGTCCGGAGACGAGGACCAGCTGCTTCTTGTTGTCCGCCGTGATGCCTGACACAGACCCTGCCTTCTGCCGGAGTCCTCCGGCCTCACTCACGAGTCGACGTTACCAGCCGCAGCCGCGTCGTCCGACACGGCATCCGCGGTCGGTGCCGCCGTGGCGGCGCCGGCTGCCGTCGCAGCCGCCGTACCCGGGCGCTTCTGCTCGACCCAGCCCTCGACGTTGCGCTGCTGCGCAACCGTCAACGCCAGCGCCCCTGCCGGGACGTCCTTGCGGATGACGGTGCCGGCACCGGAGTATGCGCCGTCGCCGACACTGACCGGGGCGACGAGCGTGTTGTGCGCGCCGGTGCGGACGTGCGATCCGATGGTCGTGCGGTGCTTGTGCACACCGTCGTAGTTCGAGGTGATCGTGCCGGCGCCGACGTTCGACTCGACGCCGATCTCGGTGTCGCCGATGTAGCTGAGGTGCGGGACCTTGCTGCCCTCGCCGATCTGCGCGTTCTTCGTCTCCACGAAGGTGCCGATCTTGCCGCGCTCGCCGAGCACCGTGCCGGGTCGCAGGTAGGCGAACGGCCCGACCTCGGCGCCGGCGCCGATGACCGACAGCGTCGCGTCCGTGCGACGGACGCGCGCGCCCTCGCCGACCTCGGTGTCGATGAGCGTGGTGTCCGGGCCGATCGTCGCACCGGACTCGACGACCGTCGCGCCGAGGATCTGCGTCCCGGGAAGGAGGGTGACGTCGGCGTGCAGCCGCGCCTTGATGTCGATCCAGGTCGTGGCCGGGTCCTGGACGGTCACGCCGGCGAGCTGCCAGGCGCGCACGAGGAGGGCGTTCAGCTTGGCC
The DNA here is from genome assembly GCF_013349365.1 of Plantibacter sp. MCCC 1A11337. NCBI lineage: Bacteria > Bacillati > Actinomycetota > Actinomycetes > Micrococcales > Microbacteriaceae > Plantibacter > Plantibacter sp. MCCC 1A11337. Next base: position 900,125 of record NZ_JABJWX010000001.1, read on the forward strand.
GCGGCCGCGCTCAGCTGGGCGCGGTCGTTGATGCCCTCGACCAGCCAGGAGTCGCTCACGGGAAGCGCCGAGACCTCGGAGCCTGCGCGCCGCAGGAGGCCGATGACGTCCGTGAGGTACTTCTCCCCCTGGGCGTTGTCGGTGGTGACCTCGGCGAGCGCGTCGCGGAGCTGGCTCACACCGAAGAGGTACACGCCGGCGTTGATCTCGTTCACGGCCCGCTCGGCGTCGGTCGCGTCCTTCTGCTCGACGATGTAGTCGAGGGCGCCGGCCTCGGTGCGGATGATGCGTCCGTAGCCGGTCGCGTCGTCGGGCATGGCCGAGAGGATCGTCGCCGCGACGTCGTGGTTTCGGTGGCGCTCGATGAGCGTGGTGAGCGTGGCCGCGTTCAGCAGCGGGACGTCGCCGTTGACCACGAGGACGTCGCCGTCGAAGTCGTCGGGCAGTGCCAGGAGCGCCTGCTCCACCGCGCGACCGGTGCCGGGCAGCTCGTCCTGGTCGACGATGGTCGCACCGGGGAGCTCCGACTCGATGGCCTCGACGAGGCGGTCGCGCTCATGGCGGACCACGGCGATGACGTGCCCGGCGTCGAGTGAGCGGGCGGTCGCCAGCACGTGCCCGACGATCGGCACGCCGCCGAGTGGGTGCAGGAGTTTCGGCAGCGCCGACTTCATTCGGGTTCCCTGGCCAGCAGCCAGGATGATGATGGCCAGACGGTCGTCGGTCACGTGTGCTCCCCCTCGGTCCGGGACTCGCCCGGTCGGTGATCGGTCGCTCCGCCACCAGGATTCGAACCTGGACCGAACAGCTCCAAAGGCTGCCGTGCTGCCGTTACACTATGGCGGACCACCACCCGGAGGCCGGGCAGCGTGGTCAATTCTGCCATGGATGGACGACCATCGATTCAGCACCCGTCGCCCGATTCAGGCCGACCGGCGTCCGTGCCTCGATAATGGTGGGATGCCAGCTAGCACCGATGAGGTCGACCGGATCGTCGACGCCTGGAACCGCGAGCGCCCGGACCTCGACTTCTCGCCCCTCCAGATCCTCTCCCGTGTCGCCCGGCTGTCACGCCACCTCGACCGTGCGCGGCGGGCGGCCTTCACCCGGTCGAACCTGGAGCCGTGGGAGTTCGACGTCCTCGCGGCGCTCCGTCGCGCCGGCTCCCCCTACCGACTGAGTCCGAAGGCCCTCCTGCTCCAGACGCTCGTCTCGAGCGGCACGATGACGAACCGCATCGACCGCCTCGTCGAGCGCGGACTCGTCGAACGCCAGGGCGACCCCAACGACGGCCGCGGCATCCTCGTGCAGATGACGAACGCGGGACTCAACACGGTCGACGCGGCCATCACGCGCCTCGTCGACGCCGAGGCGGACCTGCTCGACGGGCTGAGCTCGACCGAACAGGCCCGACTGACCGTCCTGCTGCGGAAGCTCAGCCTCGACTTCGACTAGCTACCGCCGGAGGATCTTCCGGGCCAACCAGTTGCCGAAGAACTGGATGAGCTGTACGAGCAGGATGATGATGATCACCGCGGCCCACGTGACGACCGGCTCGAACTGCCGGAAGCCGTACTGGATCGCGAAGGCACCGAGCCCGCCACCGCCGATGAAGCCCGCGACCGCCGACATGTCGACGATGACCACGAACACGAAGGTGTAGCCGAGGATCAGCGGACCGAGCGCCTCCGGGAGGACGATGCTCAGCAACGTCCGGAGCCGGCTCGCTCCCGCGGCACGCGAGGCCTCGATGACACCGGGCGACACCGTCAGCAGGTTCTGCTCGACGATGCGGCTGATGCCGAAGGTCGCCGCCAGGGAGATGATGAAGATGAAGGCGTTCGCACCGATGCCGGTGCCGATCACGAGTCGTGAGAGCGGCTGGGCGGCTGCGAGGAAGATGATGAACGGGATCGGCCGGAAGATGTTCACGATCACGTTGAGCACGCCGTAGAGCACCGGGTGCGAGTACAGGTTGCCGGGCCGCGTCACGTAGAGCCCGGTGCCGACGACGAGTCCGGCGATCCCACCGAAGAGCAGGCTGAAGGAGACGAGGTAGAGGGTCTCGACGGTCGCGTCGCCGAGCTTCGGGAGCAGATCGATCAGTGCGTCCATGTCAGCGCACCTCCGTCACGGTGGCCTGGGATCCGACGGCGGTCAGCGCTCCGTCGATCGTCTGGTCGTCGCCGCGGAGGGCGAGCGTCAGGTGGCCGAACGCGCGACCCTGGATGTCGTTGATCCCGCCGTACACGAGCTCGAAGTCGACGCCCGCCTGCGCGAGCGTGAGGAAGACGCCCGCCTGCGAGGCGTCGCCGTCGCGGAAGGACAGGGTGACGATGCGCCCGACGTGTCGTTCCTTGAGCACCGACAGCTCGGCCGGTGACGGGACGCCCTTGATGACCGTCGACACGAAGCGCTTGGACGCGGCGTGCTGCGGGTCGGAGAACACCTCGAAGACGTCGCCCTGCTCGATGACCTTGCCGCGCTCCATGACGGCGACCTTCGTCGCGAGCGACTGGATCACCTCCATCTCGTGGGTGATCACGACGATGGTCACACCGAGGTCGCGGTTCACCTGCTTGAGCAGCGCGAGGACCTCCTGCGTGGTCTCGGGGTCGAGGGCGCTCGTCGCCTCGTCCGCGAGCAGGATCCGGGGCGAGGTCGCCAGCGCGCGAGCGATGCCGACGCGCTGCTTCTGTCCGCCGGAGAGCTGGTCGGGGTAGTTGTCGGCCTTGTCGGCCAGCCCGACGAACGTGAGCAACTCGTCGACCCGGGTGCGGATCTCCGCGCGGGGACGTCCGGCGACCTCGAGCGGGTACGCGATGTTCTTCCGCACCGACTTGGAGTTGAAGAGGTTGAACTGCTGGAAGATCATCCCGATGCCGAGGCGGAGGTCGCGGAGACCGCGCTCCGAGAGCGTCGTCACCTCGGTGCCGTCGACGACGATGCTCCCCGACGTCGCGGGCTCGAGCGCGTTGATGAGGCGGACGAGGGTCGACTTGCCGGCTCCCGAGTAGCCGATGATCCCGAAGACGTCACCGGCCTCGATGTCGAGGTCGACGCCGTCGATCGCGGCGATCGGTGCGGCGCCCTTCTGCGGAGACGGGTAGCGCTTGGCGACGTCTCGGAGGCTGACGAGTGGCATGGGCGTGTCCTCGGTGTGTCGGGTGATCAGGAGGCGGTGGAACGACGAAGCGTTCCTGTGGGAGCGGATGACAGCCTCCCACAGGAACGCTCTGAACGTCGGATCAGCCCTTGGCCTTGATGTCCTTCTGGACGGTCTCGAGCGACTTCACGAGGTCCTTGACCGGGGTCTTCAGCGGAACCGCGGTACCGCCGGAGTTCTCCACGACGCCGTCGATGACGGACTTCGTGTCCTGGTAGATCTTCACGAGCTTCGCGTACGTCTCGTTGTCGGCGTCGGCGGCCTTCGCGGCGAAGATGTTGACGTACGGCAGCGCGTTCGGGTCGGACGGGTCGTCCTCGGCGATCGCGTCGGACGCCTTCAGACCGGAGTCGTTGATGAAGTCGTTGTTGATGATCGCGCCGGTGACGTCAGGCAGCGAGGTCGGCGTCAGCGAGGCCTCGAGCGAGGTGACGGTGACCTTCGACTTGTCAGCGATGATGTCGTCGGGCGTCGAGAAGATGTTGCCGCCGTCCTTCAGCTCCAGCAGGCCTGCGGACTGCAGGACCAGGAGCGCACGAGCCTGGTTGCTCTCGTCGTTCGGGATGGCGATCGTGTCGCCCTTCTTGATGTCCTTGACGCTGTCGACCTTGGTCGAGTAGAGGCCGAGGGGGTAGATCGCCGTCGAGCCGATGGGCGTGAGGTCCTCTCCGGAGGCCTCGTTGTACTGCGCGAGGTAGACGATGTGCTGGAACTGGTTGAGGTCGATCTCGCCCTCGGTGAGCGCCGGGTTCGGCTGCGTGTACTCGCCGAAGTCGACGATGTCGACGAAGATGCCCTCCTTCTCGGCGGCCTCCTTGTACGTCTCCCAGTAGGGGTCGCTCGCGCCGACGACGCCGATCTTGACGGGGTTCGCCTCGGTGCCCTTGTCTTCAGCGGCGGCGCCTGAGCCTGCGCCGCCGGCGCATCCGGCGAGGAGCGCGAGGGCGGGGATGATGGCCAGTCCGGCCAGAAGCTTCTTCGAGAAGGTCATTGCTGTGATTCCTCTTTCGGGTGGTGCGCGCCGGTGGACGCTGATTCGACGGTACGTCGGCCTAGCAGGGATGACGAACCGGTGCGTAACACTTCGGAACAGAGCGGCGATCGACGGATCGGCGTGCGCCGAGTGGGCTATTCGACGAGCTCGGAGAGCTCCAGCCAGCGGACCTCGAGGTCGGCGATCTCGCCGTACATGGCCTGGATCTTGGCACCGAGCGCGGTGATCCCGGCGAAGTCGCTCTGGTCGTGGACCGCGACCTTCTCGTGCGCCTGCTCGATCTGGCCGTTGAGCTTGTGGAGCTTGCGGTCGATCGCCTTGATCTCCTGCTGCGCGTTCCGGAGCTCCGCACCGCTCAGCTTCGGCGTCTTCTTGGTCGGGCCACCGCCGGAGGCCGTCGGGCGGTCGTGCTCCTGCGAGCGACTGCCGGCCGTCCCGGCGTTGAGCTCCAGGTACTGGTCGATGCCGCCGGGCAGGTGCCGGAAGTGGCCGTCCATGATCGCGTACTGCTGGTCGGTCACCCGCTCGAGGAAATACCGGTCGTGCGAGACGACGAGCAGCGTGCCCGGCCACGAGTCGAGGAGGTCCTCCATGGCGGCGAGCATGTCGGTGTCGAGGTCGTTGGTGGGTTCGTCGAGCACGAGGACGTTCGGCTCGTCGAGGAGGATGAGCAGGAGCTGCAGGCGGCGGCGCTGACCACCCGAGAGGTCCTTGACGGGGGTGGAGAGCTGAGCGCTCGTGAAGCCGAGGCGTTCGAGCAGCTGCCCCGGGGTCATCTCCTTGCCACCGGCGACGTAGCTCGTGCGCTTCCGCCCGATGACGTCGCTCACGCGGTCCTGCTCGTACTCGGCGAGCTCGTCGAGCTGCTGCGTGAGCGTCGCGACCTGGACGGTCTTGCCACGCTTGACGCGACCCTCGGTCGCTTCGACCTCGCCCGTGACGAGCCCGAGCAGGGTGGACTTGCCGGCGCCGTTCACGCCGAGGATGCCGGTGCGCTCGCCCGGGGCGATGCGCCACTCGACGTCCTTGATGACCGTCCGGTCGCCGTAGGACACGGTGACGTCGAGGATGTCGACGACGTCCTTGCCCAGGCGGGCGGTCGCCATGCCGGCCAGCTCGACCGTGTTGCGCACGGGCGGCTCGTCGGCGATGAGCGCGTTGGCGGCCTCGATGCGGAACTTCGGCTTGGCCGTCCGGGCGGGAGCGCCGCGGCGCAGCCAGGCGAGCTCCTTCTTCATGAGGTTCTGGCGCTTGGCCTCGGAGACCGCGGCGGAACGGTCGCGCTCGACGCGCTGCAGGACGTAGGCCGCGTACCCGCCCTCGAAGGGTTCGACGACGCGGTCGTGCACCTCCCACGTGGCCGTGCAGATGGCGTCGAGGAACCACCGGTCGTGGGTCACGACGAGCAGGCCGCCGGAGTTCTTCGACCAGCGGCGGTTGAGGTGCTGCGCGAGCCAGGTGATGCCCTCGACGTCGAGGTGGTTCGTGGGCTCGTCGAGGAAGAGGATGTCGTGGTCGCCCACGAGTAGGGCGGCGAGCGCGACCCGGCGACGCTGCCCACCGCTGAGGTCGGCGACGAGGGCGTCCCAGGCGATGTCGGAGGCGAGGCCGGAGATGACGTCGCGGACCTTCGGGTCGCCCGCCCACTCGTGCTCGTCGAAACCGCCGACGATGGTCTGGCCGACGGTTTTGTCGTGGTCCAGGGTGTCGGACTGGTCGAGCACGCCGACCGTGACGCCGTTGCGCACCGTCACGCGGCCGGAGTCGGGCTCCTTGCGGCCGGCGAGGAGGCCGAGGAGGGTGGACTTGCCGTCACCGTTGCGGCCGACGATGCCGATGCGGTCGCCCTCGTTCACCCCGATCGTGATGCCGTCGAAGACGACCTTGGTCGGGTACTCGAGGTGGAGCGCTTCAGCGCCGAGAAGGTGTGCCATATCCGGTCAACGATACCGGGCCCGGGCGTCGAGCACCGCCCGTGCACCGTAGGCTGCACGGGTGCCTCTGTTCTCCCGTTCCCGCCGACTGCCGTTCGGCGGCCGCGACGCCCGGATCACCCTCCTCGACAAGCGGACGCTGCGCTACGAACTCAGCGTCGACGACATCCCGCAGTCGGTGGTCTCCCTCGCGGATCCCCGCTCGCTCGAGTACCCGTACATCCGGCACATCGCACGAGTGATCGACGCCGAGGCCCCGGCGGGCGAGGAGCTCTTCGTCGTCCACCTCGGAGCCGGAGCGCTGACGCTCCCCCGCTACGTCCAGGCGACGCGTCCGGGATCGCCGCAGCTCGTCGTCGAGTTCGAACCGGAGCTGTTCACCGGGATGCTGGAGGCGCTGCCGCTCCCGGAGGGTCATCGGGTCGAGGTCCGCTTCGGTGACGCCAGGGCCGTCGCGGACGAGCCGATCGACGAAGCCGCCACCACCGGCGCGGACGTCCCAGCGTGGCGGGACGCGAAGGTGACCGTCGTCGACCTCTGGGATGCGGCGGTGATCCACCGTCGGGTCGCGAGCCTCGAGTTCTACCGCCGAGTGGCGGCGCGCTCGGCGGACGACGGCGTGATCGCGGTGAACCTGCTCGACGGCAGCCCGTTCGACTACTCGCGTCGCCAGGCGGCGACGCTGCGAGCCGTGTTCGCCCACGTCGCCGTCGTCCTCGACTTCGATCCGGTCGACGACGAGGGGCCACTCGGCAACGTCGTCGTCTTCGCCAGCGACGCACCGCTCGCGGCCGTGACGCACCCGCAGCTCTTCGGCGCTCCCGCCCCCGAGCAGCTGCACGGTGACGCCCTGACGGCCTGGATCGACGGCGCGACGATCATGACCGACGCCGACGGCGAGGACTCCCCCGACCCGGACGACCCTCGCTGGGACTGACGACCGGACCGTCAGCGGGCCCCTCCCTATGCGCGCTCAGCCCATTGCGCTACGGTGGGCGTAGCGCAATCGACCGATCCGACCGGACTCCGGCGTCGCGCGGAGGAGGTTGGTCGGTGCCCGTCTCCCGACGCGTCTCCCGCGCTCAGCAGATGAGCGACCGCATCCTCGACGCAGCCCTCGACCTCATGCGCTCGCGCGGCTCGGTCGCCGTCAACATCGAGGCGGTCGCGGAGACCACCGGCGTGGCGAAGACGACGATCTACCGGCGGTACCGCAACCGCTCGGAGCTGCTCACGGCGGCAGTCGCCCGCGCCATGGAGACTCCGGTCGAGATCCCCGAGAACCTCTCGACCTACGACACCTTCACCTGGCTGCTCCACGAAGCCCGGGCGATGATCGAGGACGTGGTGGGCCGGGGCACGATCGCGTCGATCCTGCTCCAGGACGACCCCGAGTTCTCGACGCTGCTCCGCGACCTCACGAGGAACCGGGCGCGCGCGCTGTCCAACCTGGTCGACGAACGGATCTCCACCGGCGATCTGAAGCCCGGACTCGACGGCCGCCTCGTCGCGACCCTGCTCCTCGGTGCGGTCCTCGGACAGCTCGTCCGCGGCGCCGACATGGACGACGACTGGGCGGAACAGGTCCTGTCCGTCCTCTGGCCGGCACTGGCCGCATGACGCGAGGCAGCACCCCGCCGCACGCTGCGGTGATCTACAACCCGACGCGCATCCAGCTCGAGCGCGTGACGAGGCTCGTCGACGCCGCAGCCGCCGAGGCCGGCTGGGGCCCGACCAGCTGGATCCCGACCCGCGAGCGGTCGACCGCGGTCGACCAGGTCGCGGAGGCCCTCGGGGGCGGCGCGGCACTCGTGATCGCCGCCGGCGGTGACGGGACGGTCCGCGAGGTGGCCGGGGCGATGCGTCACACCCGGACGCCGTTCGCCGTCGTCCCCGTCGGTACCGCGAACCTCTTCGCGCGGAACGCCGGGATCCCGATCGACACGGTCGCCGCGGTGCGGGCCGCGTTCACCGGCGAGGACCGCAGCGTCGACGTCGGCCTGATCGAGTACCGGAACCCCGAGGGCGTCCGGCGCAGCACCCCGTTCCTCGTCATGTCGGGCTTCGGTGTCGACGCGGACATGGTGGCCTACGCCGACCCGGTGCTCAAGCGCCGCTTCGGCTGGATCGCCTACGTCGTCCCGATCATCCGCGGACTCTTCCGGCGCGATCGGCCCCGCGTCTCCTGGAAGGAGGACGGCGGACCGATCCGGAGCGGACGGACGCACACGATGTTCGTCGGCAACTGCGGCACCGTCTCGGCGGGCCTCGACGTCCTCCCCGACGCCCTCCTGGACGACGGTGTGCTCGACGTCCTGATGGTGCGGTCCCTCGAAGGGTGGGACGGGGTCCGGGTCACGCGCTGGCTGCACCGCGCGAACAATCCCGTCGCCCGGTTCTCCAAGGGCAGACGGACACGGGGCCGCCGCGTGCAGCCGAGCGCCGTCGAGACGGCCGGTTCCGCCGGAGGTGCGCTCCGCTACCTGCGCGTACGACGCATCGACGTGACGGTCTCACCGCCCGCCGAGTTCCAGGCCGACGGCGACGGGATCGGCCTGGTCTCTGCGGCCCGGCTGACCGTCGACCCTGGTGCACTCATCGTCCGGTTGCCGGCGACTGCGGTGCGATCGGGTCGGCTCCGGCCCTGAGCCCGCCCTTCGACAGGCTCAGGGACCGGAGAAACGGCCCAGGGACCGGAGAAGCGACTCAGAAACCGGAGGAATCACTCAGGGACCGCAGAACCACTCAGGGACCGCAGGACCACTCAGCGACCGGGCTCAGTCCGCGAGGATCTTGCCGGGGTTGAAGTTCGAGCCGGGGTCCGCGCTGTCGAAGAGGCCGCGCATGATCGCGACGCCCTCGGTCGAGATGTCCTGCTCCATCCACGGCGAGTGCTCGACGCCGACCGCGTGGTGGTGCGAGAGGGTGCCACCGTGGTCGACGAAGGACTGCTGGATCGCCGACTTGACCTGCTCGTACTCGCCGATCGGGTCGTCGCCGGTGATGAACGCGAACGTGAAGTACAGGCACGCGCCGGAGTGGTACGAGTGCGAGAGGTGGCACATGATCCACCCGTGCACCCCGAGCTTGTCGTACGCGGCGTTGGCGGCGTCGTTCGCGGCGTCGTAGACCTCCTGCAGGCGCGACCAGGGCGCTGCGGTCTCCGAGACGTCCGCCGCGGCTCCGCGGTCGAGGAGGAAGTCGCGCAGGTACGGGGTGTCGAACTTCTTCTGGTCGTAGAGGGCGCCGGGGCCCTTGCCGACGCCGATGCCGCCGTGCTTCCGGACGATCGAGCCGACGAGGCCCTTCTCGTATCGCACGTGCGACGCGCTGCCCTCGTAGCCGATGAAGGAGAGGCACAGCTGCTCGAGGTCCCAACCCCTGGCCGTGAGCACCTTCATGAGCCCCTTGGTGACCTGCGCCGAGACGCCGGTGCTGGCCTTGCGGGTCGCGAGGGAGAAGCCGCTCTCCCGGGCGTTCGACACCCGGGTGACCGAGGGGCTGGCGTCGCTCTCCGCGATCTCGTGCATCGCCGCGAGCCCGGCCTCCCAGGTGGGGAAGAAGTAGCCGAGGACCTCGCGGACGGCCGGCGTCCGGTGGACCTGCACGGTGACCTCGGTGATGATGCCGAGTCGCCCCTCGCTGCCGATGATCATCTCGCGGACGCTCGGTCCGGTCGACGCGCTCGGGACGGGGCGGATCGCCACGATGCCGTTCGGGCGCACCATCCGCAGGCCCTTGGTGATGTCGGCGATGTCGCCGTACTTGTCGGACTGCATGCCCGAGGAGCGGGTCGCGACCCATCCGCCGAGCGTGGAGTGCGTGAAGCTGTCGGGGAAGTGGCCCATCGTCCAGCCCTTGGCGCCGAGCTGCTCCTCGATCGAGGGGCCCTGCGCACCGGCCTGGATGGTGGCGAGACCGGAGCCCTCGTCGATCGACAGGACGCGGTCGAGCCGGCCGAGGTCGAGCGAGATGATGACCCGCTCCTCCGTCGGCTGGGGGTCGAGCGAGCCGGCGATGTTGGTGCCACCGCCGAACGGGATGATCACGGCGTCTGCGGCGACGGCTGCAGCGACGACCGACGCGACCTCGGCCTCGTCAGCCGGGTACACGACGAGGTCGGGCGTGCGGGGCAGGTCGTTCGCGCGGATCCGCAGCAGGTCGCGGATGCTCTTGCCGTAGGTGTGGACGACGCGCTCCTGGTCGTCCGTGGTCACGTGACCCTGGCCGACGAGCGTCGAGAGCTCGGCGATGAACTCCTCGGACGCACGGGACGCCGGGACGGTGAGCTCGTCGAAGCTGAGGTGTGACTGCGCCGGCTTCCGGAGGTCGAGACCGACGGCCTGCTTCACGAACGGCGCGAAGTCCGGCTTGTTGCTGTGCTCGAAGGCGACCCCTTCGACTCCCCAGCCCCACCACTTCATGTGCTCCACAGACGTCATCCGGCTTCCTTTCGTGGTGTGTCGATCGAAACGTGTGCTCCCGGCTCGACCGAGGCGCGCAGCGCGACGATCTCGGCGACGACGCGGTCCATGAGCTGGACGGGCGTCTCGTTCGGCTGCGGGTGGATCGGTTGCCCGAAGACGACGCGCACCGGCGGTCGTCCGGGGACGGGCCAGTTGCGACCCTTCGGCATGGCGGAGTGGGTGCCGAGGACGGCCACCGGGAGGCAGGGGATGCCCTGGCGGGTGGCGAGTGCCGCGGCACCGGGCTTGAACCGGCCGAGCTCGCCCGTCCGCGACCGGCCGCCCTCGGGGAAGATCAGGATCGGGACGCCGCTCTCGAGCAGCTGCCGAGACACGCCTGCACGCTTGCGGTCGCCCGAGCGGTCCACCGGGAAGGCGTTGAAGAAGAGCGCGGCGAAGATCCGACGGGCGGGGACGTCGAAGAAGTAGTCGGCCGCCACACCGGCGGCGAGGTAGCGCGACAGCCGACGAGGCATGGCCCCGACGACGAGCGGTGCGTCGAGGTGCGACTGGTGGTTGGCGACGACGATGTACGGCCCGGTCACGCCCGACAGGCGCTCGCGACCCGTCACCGTCACGCGGGTCAGCGACCAGACCAGCGGCTTCAGCAGCAGACGCTGGGCGACGAAGCGCGCGTTGGCGTGGAGGGAGGAGGTGAACCGCGGCTCTGCGGTCATCGGCGGGCTCCTGACTGGGCGGCGTTGGCGGCTCGACGGCTCGAGGACATCCGGCCGGAGATCCACCGGATGGACGCACGGGGCGCGAACTTGACGAGGGCCATGAGGGCTTTGAAGCGGAAGCTCGGGATGGAGACGACGACCCCCCTCCCGGCGTCGCGGAGGGCGTCGGCGACGAGCCGGTCCACATCGATCCACAGACCCGACGGGATCGAGCGGGTGCTGATGCCGGCGCGATCGTGGAACTCGGTGCGGACCCATCCGGGGCACAGGGCCGTCACGCGGACACCCGAGCCGGCGAGCTCGACGGCGAGCGCCTCGGTGTAGGTGGTGACGAACGCCTTCACCGCGGAGTACCCGCCGGTGGTGATGTACCCCGCCGTGCTCGAGACGTTGATGATGGTGCCGCGTCCGCGTTCCCGCATGGCGCGGGCCGCGGCGCCCGAGAGGGTGGTGACGCTCCGGCACATGACCTCGATCGCGTTGTCGAGCTCGCTCGTGTCGGGATCGGTGAGGCGGGCGTGCACGCCGAACCCGGCGTTGTTCACGACGACCTCGATCGGCGACGCCTGGTCCTCGATCCGTGCGGCGAGTCTCGCGACGTCGGCGCGGTCCGAGAGGTCGGCACTGATCACCTCGACGGTGCGACCGGTCGCGCGCAGTCGCTCGGCCGATCGCTCGAGCCGCTCGACGTCACGGGCGACGAGCACCAGGTCGAAGCCCCGTCCGGCGAGCGCCGTGGCGAACGCGGCACCGATGCCGGACGTCCCACCGGTGACGAGAGCTGTAGCCATGGGGATCAGAATACGCTACGCGTTGCGTATCGTTGCAAGCTACAGTGATGAGGTCGGATCGTCACGGAACGGAGACGCCATGGTGAACCGGGATTCGCCGCGCGGAACAGCACCCGCAGCCCTCGAGGACGCGGAGCAGGAGAGCGCCATGCTGCGGCCTGCCCACGGGTTCAGCGTCCGCGACTACGCGAAGTCCGCCGTCGGCAGTCGTCGCAAGGAGATCGACGCCGAGGCATTCGCCGAAACGCCGCTGAGTGCTGAGACGGTCGCGCTCCTCCGGGCCCTGTCGGACATCGAGCGCGCGACCATGCAGTACCTCCGCGGAGTGCTCGTCACCCCCACCCACAAGGACGCCAGGGTCACCGCGTTCCTCATCACCTGGGCGTACGAGAAGTACTGGATCACCGACACCCTCGACACCGTGCTCAAGGCGAACGGGACCCCTCGCGACAAGACGCGTTCGACGGGTCTCCGCCGCACCGTCCACGGCGTGCGCGACCGCTTCGCGCCCATCGGCCAGGCCCTCATCGCGAACGTGCTCGGCGAGGACATCATCGCCTGGCACATGACGATCGGGACGATCGACGACCTCATCACCCACGCGGCGTACCGCACGGTGCGCGAGCGCGAACCGCACCCCGTGCTCGACCGTCTCATCGACGAGATCCTGGAGACGAAGGCCAGGCACCTCGAATTCTTCACCGCGCAAGCGAGTGACCGCCTCGCCGCGTCGCCCCGTGCGCAGGGCATCACCCGTCGCCGCATCCGGAACGCCGTGTGGCCCACCGGCTCCGATGCGAACGGCCCCCGACAGACGGCACGGTTCGCCGCGCTCGTGTTCCGCAGTACCGCCACCTGGAGCGACCCCGCCGTCCTCGGCATCGACGCGTCGATCGACGCGCTGCCCGGTCAGTCGGGCCTCCATCTCGCCGCAAGACTTGCCCGCCGCGGACGCCGCGGCAGCCTCGAGGAGAACCGATGACCGACACCCCCACGCCAGACGCCGAGCAGCCCGCCGCGCAGGAGCCCGAGGCTCAGCAGCCCGCCGCTGAGCAGCCCCCCACCGCCCCGGACGCCCTCGACGGCGCGCACGTGCTCGTCACCGGCGGAACCGGTTTCCTCGGTCAGGCGGTGCTCGAGCGCCTGCTCGCCGATCACCCGACCACCCGTGTCAGCCTGCTCATCCGGAAGAAGGGGTCGGTGCGCGGAAGCGACCGTCTCCAGACCCTGCTCCGCAAGCCGGTGTTCAAGGCCTGGCGCGAACGCGTCGGCGCTGAAGCCGCTGCGGCGATCGTGGCCGAACGCGTCAGCGTGATCGAGGGTGGCCTCGACGAGATGGCGCTGCCGGCCGACCTCGACGTCGTCATCCACAGCGCGTCGACCGTCTCCTTCGACCCGCCGATCGACGAGGCCTTCGCCACGAACGTCGGCGGCGCGACCACCCTGTACGCGGCGCTCGCGAAGAGCGGCGCGACCCCGCACGTCGTCCACGTCTCAACCGCCTACGTCGGCGGCACGCGGAAGGGCATCCAGCCGGAACGCAGCCTCGCACACGACGTCGACTGGCGCGTCGAGGCCGAGGCAGCCCGCTCGGCGCGCGTCCGCACCGAGGAGTCGTCCCGTCGTCCGGAGGTCCTGCGCAAGCTCATGCAGACCGCCCGCCGCGAGCACGGCAAGGCAGGCCCCCAGGCCGTCTCGAACGCCGCCGAGGCCGCACGCATCGCCTGGGTCGACGCCCGACTCGTCGCCCACGGCCGCGCACGCGCCGAGAGCCTCGGCTGGACCGACGTCTACACCTTCACGAAGGCCATGGCCGAGCGGGTCGCCGAAGAGCGCTGGGCCGGCGAGGGCAACCGACTGTCCGTCGTGCGCCCCTCGATCATCGAGAGCGCGCTCGCGCACCCCTTCCCCGGCTGGATCGACGGCTACAAGGTCGCCGACCCGCTGATCATCGCCTACGGCCGCGGGCAGCTGCCCGACTTCCCGGGCCTCCCCGACAGCGTGCTCGACATCATCCCCGTCGACTTCGTCGTCAACGCGATCCTCGCCGCGGCCCAGACCCCGCCGGAGCCGGCTGCGGCGCGCTACTTCCACGTGAGCTCAGGAGCCAGCAACCCGCTGCCGTTCCACAAGATGTACGCGAACGTGCACAGCTACTTCACCGAGCACCCGATCCCGGCGGACGCCGGCGACATCAGCGTGCCGACCTGGAACTTCCCCGGCGGGCGCGCGATCGAGCGCTCCATCGACCGGCGGCAGAAGGCGACGACGGCTGCCGGCCGGGTCGTCTCCCACCTGCCGGCGAACGCGACCACCCGCGGGTGGCAGGACCGGATCCGCAAGGCGTCGAGCGACCTCGGCTCGCTCCGCGACTTCACCGGGCTCTACCGCTCCTACGTGCAGAGCGAGATCGTCTTCGACGACCAGCGCACCCGTGCCCTGCACGCCTCGCTGACGCCCGAGCAGCAGGCGGACCGCGGGTTCGACGTCACGACGATCGACTGGGACGACTACTTCCAGCGCATCCACTTCCCCGCCGTCACGACCCTGACCCGCGCCTTCGCCAACCGCAAGGCGGGCGCCGCGAAGCAGCAGAAGATCCTGCCCGTGCGCGACGACGTCCTCGCGGTGTTCGACCTCGAGGGCACGGTGCTCGCCTGGAACCTCATCGAGCAGTACCTCTGGCTGCGGCTCGCCGCGACCTCGCGGTCGCGCTGGCCCATCGAGATCGCTGCGCTCGGCGCCTCCATGCCGGGGTACATCGGTGCTGAACTCCGCGACCGCGGTGAGTTCATCCGTACGTTCATGCGCCGCTACGAGGGCGTCGACGTGGCGCAGCTCGAGAAGATCGTCCGGGGCGGCTTCGGCAAGGCCGTGCGGTCCCGCCTCCTCCCCCAGGCGCTCGAGCAGATCGCCGCGCACCGGGCGGCCGGTCACCGGACGATCCTCGTCACCGGCACCATCGACCTCATGACGGCTCCGCTCGAGCCGTTCTTCGACGAGGTCGTGGCCGGGGCGATGCACGCCGAGAACGGTCGCCTCACGGGCTACCTCGACAGCCCGCCGCTCGTCGACGAAGCGCGCGGCGCCTGGCTCACCCAGTACGCCGAGCAGCACGGCATGGACCTCGCGCACTCCTACGGCTACGGCGACTCCCATGCGGACGCCGCCTGGCTGCAGCTGGTCGGGAACCCGGTCGCCGTCAACCCCGACCACACCCTGTACAAGCTGGCGCAGGCCGGGCGGTGGACGGTGCGAGAATGGGCACGAACCACCGGAGGCGTCCGCTCCGAAGACGAACTGACCCGCGCACCGCGCCCCGCACAGCCGAGAGGAGAGCGGACGGCCGAGGACACGATCCCCGACCGCCCCACCGCACATGGCGTTTGACATCGACAAGTTCACCGAGACGAGTGTCTCGGTGAACTGGAGCGACCTGGACTTCGACGAGTTCAAGACGAACCCGCTCCCCGCTTCCACCCTGCGCAGCCTGCGCTACATGTGCGACATCGAGTACCACACGGTCTGCTACCTGCGCGACATGCTCATGACGCCGTCCCACGAGGATGACGAGGTCGGCGCGTTCATGACGATGTGGAACCGTGAGGAGTTCTGGCACGGGGAGGCGCTCGCCGCCGTCCTCGCCGCCCACGACATCACGGTCGACTTCGACGAGCTCAAGGCGACGCGCCTGAAGCTCGGCTGGAAGGACCGTCTCGACCCCATCAAGCAGTCGATCCTCGGCAACCTCGTGGGCACCGACTTCATCGCGGTGCACATGAGCTGGGGCGCGGCGAACGAGTGGTCCGCGACCGCCGCGTACACCCGCCTCGCACAGTTGGAGCGGCACCCGGTGCTCTCGGTCCTCCTCAAGCGGATCGCGAAGCAGGAGACCCGTCACGTGGCGTTCTACGCGAGCCAGGCCAGGGCACGCCTGGAGTCGTCGAAGAGCGCCCGTCGACTCACCCGGTTCCTCCTCCGCAAGGTGTGGGGCCCCGTCGGTTCCGGCGTCATGCCCGACTCCGAGGTCACACACGTCATGGGACACCTCTTCGGCGACGAGGACGGCCTGGCCGAGGTGCGCCGCATCGACGGGCACATCGCGAAGCTCCCCGGCATGGAGGGGCTCACGATCATCGAGAACTCGCTCCGCGTGCGCGGCGTCGCGGCCTGAACCGCACCACCTCGGACAGCAGCCCCGGTCGGATCTCCGACCGGGGCTGCTTCGTTCGTGCGGGCCGTGTCTCAGCTCTGCGAGACGATGCGGGCGCCGTGGACCGGCCCGCGGGCTCGGATGACCTTCAGCCCCGATGAGGCGAGCGTCACCTGCAGTTCGACGGCGTCGTCGGTGTCGGCCGTCAGGAAGGCGATCGTCGGCCCGGAGCCGGAGACGAGGCTGCCGAGGGCGCCCTGGGAGTCGCCGAACTCGAGCACCTCGCCCAGCACCGGACGCAGCTGCAGCGCGGCGGCCTGCAGGTCGTTGTAGAGGACCTCGCCGAGGAGGTGGGCGTCGCCCGCCCGCAACGCCTGCAGCACCGCGGCGTCGACCGTCGGCTGACGACCGGACGGCGAGATGTCGAGGATGTGCCGCGCCCGGTGGGCGTCGAGCTCCTGGTAGACCTGCGGGGTCGACATCCCGAAGTCGGCGAGGGCGAGCACCCACTCGAACTGCCCCTTGGCCAACGCACTGCTCAGTTGGTCGCCGCGGCCGGTGCCGACCGCGGTGCCGCCGAGCAGCGCGAAGGGAACGTCCGCGCCGAGGCGTGCCGCGAGCGCCAGGAGGTCGTCGCGGCTGCGTTCGGTCCCCCAGAGGGCGTCACAGGCGAGCAGCGTGGCCGCCGCGTCGGCTGAGCCGCCGCCCATCCCGCCGGCGACCGGGACGTGCTTCTCGATCTCGAGCCGGACACCGCCGCGGTACCCGGTCCGACGCGCGAGGGCCTTCGCGGCGCGGATGGCGAGGTTGCTCGTGTCGGTCGGCACACCCGACACGTCCACCGAGCCGGAGAACGACACGCTGAAGTCGTCCGCCGGGTACGCGTGCACGTCCTCGTACAAGGAGATCGCCTGGTACGCGGTCGCGACGTCGTGGTAGCCGTCGTCCATCACTTCGCCGACTTTGAGGAAGACGTTGATCTTCCCCGGTGCTCGCACGTGGACGTGCTTGAGGATGGCCTCGGTGGTCATTGTTCCAAGTTAGTCGATCGAGCAGGCGCCTCAGACCGCGTCACTTGTCGGAGGAGTCCGCCCAGATGTTGACGTCGGCGCCCTCCGCGAGTCGGTCGATCTCCTCGAGCTCCTCGGTCGTGAACGCGGGGCCGTCGAGCGCCGCCAGGTTCTCGTCGAGCTGCTCGGGGCGGGAGGCGCCGATGAGGGCGGAGGTGATCGCGGGGTTGTTCAGGACCCAGGCGAGCGACATCTGCGCGAGGGTCTGGCCACGCTCCACGGCGATGTCGTTGAGGGACCGGAGGCGGGTCGCCATCTCCTCGCTCACCTGGCGGTCGGGCAGGGAGGGACGGTTCGTCGCACGTTCGGCCGGGCCGTCGCCGAGGTACTTGTCGGTGAGCAGGCCCTGCGCGAGCGGCACGAAGGCGATCGCGCCGAGGCCGGACTCGGTCAGCACCTCGGTGAGGCCGCCCTCGACCCAGCGGTTGAGGATCGAGTACGACGGCTGGTGGATCACGAGCGGCGTGCCGAGCTCGCGAGCGACGGCGTGTGCGGCGGCGGTCCGCTCGGCCGAGTACGAGGAGATGCCGACGTACAGGGCCTTGCCGGAGCGCACGATCGCGTCGAGTGCTCCCACGGTCTCCTCGATGGGCGTGACCTCGTCGACCCGGTGCGAGTAGAAGATGTCGACGTAGTCGAGGCCCATCCGCTCGAGCGACTCGTCGAGGCTCGCGGTCAGGTACTTCCTCGAACCGAAGTTGCCGTACGGGCCTGGCCAGAAGTCGTAACCGGCCTTCGAGGAGATGATGAGCTCGTTGCGGTACGGACCGAAGTCCTCGCGCATCATGCGACCGAAGTTCGTCTCGGCGGAACCGTAGGGCGGGCCGTAGTTGTTCGCGAGGTCGAAGTGGGTGATGCCGTGGTCGAACGCGTGGCGCAGCAGCGCGCGCTGCCCGTCGAACGGCCGGTTGTCGCCGAAGTTGTACCAGAGGCCGAGCGAGATCGGCGGGAGGAAGAGGCCCGAGGTGCCGACCTGGCGGTAGTCGTTCCGCGCGTAGCGGTCGTCCGCCGCGGCGTAGGGGCGGTGGATGTCGGGGACGTTCAGCGGGAATCGAGCATCAGCGGTCATGCGCCAACGTTATCGTCCCGCACGCACGATCGACAGGAAGTCGTGGACCGTGAGCTCCTCGCCGCGGGCCGTCGGCTTCACCCCGGCGGCCTCCATCTGCTCCGTCGCGGCCTGGGAGCTGCCGAGCACGCTCCCGAGTGCCTGCCGGAGCATCTTGCGGCGCTGCTGGAACGCCGCGTCGATGAGCGCGAAGGTCTTGACACGCTCCTCCTCGGTGCCGATGACGTCGCTGCGTCGTTCGAATCCGACGAGCACGGAGTCGACGTTCGGGATGGGCCAGAACACCTGCCGGCTCACCTGGCCGGCGATGCGCCACGCGCCGTACCAGGCGGCCTTCGCGCTCGGGGCGCCGTAGACCTTGCTCCCCGGGACGGCGGCGAGTCGGTAGCCGACCTCGGCCTGCACCATGACGACACCGGCCGTCAGCGAGGTGAAGTGCTCCAGGAAGTGCAGGAGGACGGGCACGGAGATGTTGTACGGCAGGTTGGCGACGAGTCGGCTGGGCTGCGCCGGGAGTTCCTCGATGCGCATCGCGTCCTCGTGGACGACCGACAACCGGTCGATCATGCCCGGTGCCATCTCCCCGACGGTGAGCGGCAGCTGCTTGGCGAGCCGACCGTCGATCTCGACGGCGACGACGCTCGCGTCGGCCTCGAGCAGGCCGAGGGTCAACGAGCCGAGGCCGGGGCCGATCTCGACGACGACGTCGCCCGGAGCGACGTGCGCGACCGACACGATCTTGCGGACGGTGTTCGCGTCGATGACGAAGTTCTGACCGAGCTTCTTCGTCGGCGTCACGTCCAGCAGGGTGGCGAGATCTCGGATCTCGGCGGGGCCGAGCAGGGCGACGGAGGCGGTCATCCCTCCAGTATCCCTGATCGGGGAGCCGGTCCTCGTCGGGCGACGGGCGCGCGGCTCGGCGACGGGCTCGGTCGCTCAGTCGGCCCAGGAGCCGTAGACGCGCTCGGTGTTCGTCGCGAGCTGCGTCGCGAACGCTGCGACGTCCTCACCCAGGTGCTCGGCCATGCCGCGCACCGTGTACGGGAGGAGGTACGGCGCGTTCGGCCGACCGCGGAACGGGGCGGGCGTGAGGTAGGGCGCGTCGGTCTCGACCATGATCAGCTCGCGGGGCATGATCGCGAGCGCCTCACGCAGCGGTGCGGCGTTCTTGAACGTCACCGTACCGGCGAAGGAGGCGTACCAGCCGTGCTCGGCGCACAGCTGGGCGAGCTCCGGGCCGCCCGAGAAACAGTGGAAGACGGTGCGTTCCGGAGCGCCCACCCGCAGGAGCGTCTCGACGACCTCGTCGTGGGCGTCGCGATCGTGGATCTGCAGCGCGACACCGTGGCGCTTCGCGATGGCGATGTGCGCTTCGAACGACGCGAACTGCGCCGCTCGGCCGTCCTCCTCGGTGCGGAAGAAGTCGAGGCCGGTCTCGCCGACGGCGCGGACGCGAGGCTCCGCCGCCAGACGGTCGATCTCGGCCAGCGCCTCGTCCAGGGTGCCCGCGCGGTCGAGGTCCGGCGCGTCGTTGGGATGGATCGCGACCGCCGCGAGCACACGGGGGTCACGAGCGGCGATCGCCGCCGACCAACGGGAGGTCTCGACGTCGGTGCCGACCTGCACGATGCCTCGGACCCCGACGGAGCCCGCGCGGTCCAAGTGCTCCGACGGGGTCAGCGGGGCGTCGCCGTCGGCGTGCTCGAGGTGCGTGTGGTTGTCGTAGACCGCGACCGGCAGCGCCTCAGGTGCCTCGGGGTAGCTCAGCTGCTTCCGCTCCCCCGCTTCGCGCTGCCGCAGGTGCGGTGTGGCGGCCGGATCCGGCGCGACGCCCCCGCTCATTCGGCGACGGCCTCGATCCGCGGGAACAGGGGCTCGAGCCCTGCCACCGAAGTGCCGGCGGGCAGCTGCCCCCAGGTGCCGACATCGCCGATGCGCTGTGCCCCGAGCTCGCCGAGGGCGGCTTCGGCGCCGAGGGCGGACCACAGCTTGGTGGTCGCCTTCGGGACGAAGGGGTGGAGCAGGACCGACAGGGCGCGCAGGCCCTCGACCGCCGTGGCGAGCACGGTGCCGAGCCGCTCCCGCTTGGCCTCGTCCTTCGCGAGCGCCCACGGCTCCTGCTCGGTGATGTAGCCGTTCAGCTCGTCGACGATCCGCCAGATGGCAGCGAGCGCGTCCTGGATGGCGAGGCGCTCGATCGCGGCGTCGGCGTCGACTGCAGCCCGGGCGACCGTCTCCTGGATGGCCACGTCGGCCGGTTCGGCAGGGCCACTCGCCGGCACGACGCCGTCGAAGTACCGCGTCACCATGGCGAGCACGCGCGACGCGAGGTTGCCGAAGCCGTTCGCGAGCTCCGCCTGGTACCGCGCGGAGAGATCCTCCCAGCTGAACGAACCGTCCTGCCCGAAGGCGATGGCGCGCATGAAGTAGTAGCGGAACGCGTCGGAGCCGAAGGTGTCGGTGATCTCACTCGGTGCGATACCGGTGAGCTTCGACTTCGACATCTTCTCGCCGCCGACGAGCAGCCAGCCGTGACCGAAGACCCGCTTCGGCACCTCGAGCCCGGCGGCCATGAGCATGGCCGGCCAGATGACCGCGTGGAACCGCAGGATGTCCTTGCCGACGATCTGCGTGGCGGGCCAGCGCTCGGCGAACGCCTCCTCGTCGGAGCCGTACCCGGCGGCGGTGATGTAGTTGAGCAGGGCGTCGAACCACACGTAGACGACGTGGCTCTCGTCCCACGGGACCTTGATGCCCCAGTCGAATGTCGAGCGGGAGATGGACAGGTCCTTGAGCCCCTGGCGCACGAACTGGATGACCTCGTTGCGCGCCGACTCCGGCTGCACGAACTCCGGTCGCTCCTCGTAGAGGGCCAGTAGGCGCTCGGCGAAGTCGCTCATGCGGAAGAAGTAGTTGCTCTCCTGGAGCAGTTCGACCGGCTTCGAGTGGATCGCGCACACGAGCTGCCCGACGTACTCGCCGGTGCCCTGCACGAGGTCGCTCTCCTGCTTGTACTCCTCACAGCCGACGCAGTAGTACCCCTCGAACTCACCGGTGTAGATGAAGCCGGCGTCGTACAGACGCTGGAGGAAGAGCTGGACGTTCTGCTCGTGCCGTTCGTCCGTCGTGCGGATGAAGTCGTCGTTCGAGATGTCGATCGTGTCGAGCAGCGGGTACCAGGACTCGCTGACGAGCTTGTCGGCCCACTCCTTCGGCGTCACACCGTTCGCGGTCGCCGTGCGCAGGATCTTCTGGCCGTGCTCGTCGGTCCCGGTCAGGAACCAGGTGCGGTCGCCGGCCTGACGGTGCCAGCGCGCGAGGACGTCCGCGGCCACCTCCGTGTAGGCGTGCCCGATGTGCGGGGCGTCGTTGACGTAGAAGATGGGCGTGGTGATGTAGAACGAGGTGCCGTCGGCCATGGGGTCAATCCTAGGACGAGCGGGCGTCGCCACCGTGCCTGTTACGGTGCGGGACGCACCTGCGCGTCCGGCGACGCCTTCGGGGGCCGGGCTGCGAGGGCCGCCTGGTACAGGTCGCGCTTCGAGAGACCGGTGGCCTCGGCGACCTCGTTGGAAGCGTCCTTCAGGCGCGTGCCCGAGGCCACGAGCGCGAGCACCTGCTCGAGCGCGGTGGCCGGATCGGCCTCGACGGCCTCCGCACCGGCGATGACGATGCAGATCTCGCCTTTCACACCCCCGGACGCCCACTCGGCCAGTTCAGCGGCAGTCCCCCGCTTGACCTCCTCGAACAGCTTGGTCAGCTCCCGGCACACCGCCACGCGACGACCGGCACCGAGCACGGAGGCGATGTCCTCGAGGGAGGAGGCGAGTCGGTTGGGCGATTCGAAGAACACCATCGTGCGCGGCTCGGTCGCGAGCGCTCGGAGGCTGCTGCGTCGGTCGCCCGGCTTCCGCGGGAGGAACCCCTCGAAGGTGAAGCGGTCCGTCGCGAGGCCGGACACGGCGAGCGCCGTCACGACCGCCGACGGCCCGGGGATCGCGGTGACCTGGACGTCTGCGGCCGCCGCCGCGTCGACGAGGTGGAAGCCGGGGTCGGACACGGTCGGCATGCCGGCGTCGCTGAGCACGAGGACGTCGGTCTCGCGGGCCAGTTCGACGATCTCGGCCGCACGTTCGCGCTCGTTGTGGTCGTGCATGGCGATGAGCCGTGGCCGCGATTCCACACCGAGGGCGCGCAGCAGGTGGATGGCCGTCCTGGTGTCCTCGGCGACGATGACCTCAGCCGCGGCCAGCGCCTCCCGGAGTCGTGGCGACGCATCGCCGAGGTTGCCGATGGGGGTCGCTCCGAGGATGATCACCGGACCAGTCTCCCATCCGGTCGGGGTGGTTAGATGAGACGGTGTCGGTCGATCTCGTGAAAGCCCCTGAGACGGGATCCCGCCTCGACCGATGGTGGGAGCGGATGCTTCGCACCGAACGCCGCCGGAAGCTCTGGATCTGGGGCGGCCCGGCCGCCGTGACGCTCCTCGCGTTCGTGCTGCGGTTCTGGAACCTCGGTCACCCGCACTCGCTCGTCTTCGACGAGACCTTCTACGTGAAGGACTCGTGGTCGCTGTGGCTGAACGGCTACGAGAGCACCTGGGCGGACGGGGCGGACGAGGGCTTCGCGAACGGCGACGCGGGCAGCCCCAGCACGAACCCCTCCTACGTCGTGCACCCACCGCTCGGCAAGTGGCTGATCGCGCTCGGCATCGCCGTGTTCGGCATCGACGACAGCACCGGGTGGCGCATCTCCACCGTGATCGCCGGAACGCTCGCGGTCCTGCTCGTCACGCTCATCGCCAAGCGGTTGTTCACTTCCTCGATCCTCGCCGTCCTGGCCGGGTTCCTGTTCGCCATCGACGGGCACGCGATCGTCATGGCCCGGGTCTCGCTGCTCGACAACTTCGTCATGTTCTTCGTGCTGGCGGGATTCGGGGCGATCCTGTTGGACCGGTCGTGGCACGCGTCACGCCTGGCGGCGAAGGTCGCGTCAGCCCGGGCGAGGGGCGCCGACCCGGCCTGGGGTCCCGTCCTCTGGTGGCGGCCGTGGCTGCTCGCCGCAGGGGTCGCGTTCGGCGCGGCCACCGCGGTCAAATGGAACGGACTGTACTTCCTCGCCGCGTTCGGCGTGTACGTGATCGTCACGGATCTCCTGCTCCGACGCCGACTGGGCCTCAGCCTGTGGGCGAGCGCGGCGGTCCTCAAACAGGGCCCCGTGTCCTTCGTGACCCTCGTCCCCGTGGCCGCCGTCGTGTACCTCGCCAGCTGGACCGGGTGGATCAGGACGTCCGGCGGGTACGACCGTCAGTGGGCGGACGCGGTGGGGAACGCGTGGACCGGCACCTTCGCGTGGGTCCCCCACTGGTTCCAGAGCCTCCTCCACTACCACCAGAGCGCCTACAGCTTCCACGTCGGCCTCAGCACCCCGCACCCCTACGCCGCGAACCCGCTCGGCTGGCTGCTCATGATCCGGCCGACGAGCATGTACTACCAGTCCCCCGCCACCGGGACCGACGGCTGCGCGTGGGACGCCTGCTCCTCCGCGATCACCTCGATCGGCAACCCGCTCATCTGGTGGGGCGCCGCCGTCGCGCTCGGGTACTGCGTCTACCGGCTCGTCCGGTACCGCGAGTGGCAGGTCGGGCTCATCGTCCTCGGAGTCGCAGCGGGGTACCTGCCCTGGCTGCTCTACCTGAACCGGACGGTGTTCCAGTTCTACACGATCGTCTTCGAGCCGTACCTCATCCTGGCCCTCGTCTTCGCGATCGGGAAGATCCTCGGGTCCCGCGACGACCCGGAGGAACGACGGTTCGCCGGCGTCGGCGTGATCGGGGTGTTCGTGACCATCACGACGCTGTTGAGCATCTTCTGGTATCCGCTCTGGACCGCGATCACCGTGCCCTACTGGTTCTGGCACCTGCACGCCTGGTTGCCGTCATGGGTGTGACGGGAGGACGACGATGAAGGCGCTCCCCGGGGTGCTCGTCGCGGGTGCAGCGGCGCTCGCCGCCCTGGGCCTCCACACCCTCCTGCCGGTCGTCCCGCTGCTCACCGCGAGCGTCCTGCTCGGCATGGTCATGGGCCAGCTGCCGCCCTTCCAGCGGCTCGCGGCGGGCGTCCTGAAGCCGGGACTCGGGATGAGCGCGAAACGGTTCATGCGGATCGGTGTCGTCCTGCTGGGGCTGAAGCTGAGCCTCGTCGACATCGCCGGCCTGGGGTGGGTCACGCTCGCCACCACGGTCGCGATCGTCGTCGTCACCTTCTTCGTCACCCTCTGGCTCGGCCGGAGACTGGGGCTCACGGGCCCCGAACCGCTCCTCATCGCCACGGGCTTCTCCATCTGCGGCGCCTCCGCCATCGGCGCGATGAGCGGCGTCGTGAAGGCGAAGGACGAGGAACAGGCGACGCCCGTCGCGCTCGTCACGCTCTGCGGGACCCTCGCGATCTTCGTCCTCCCGGCGCTCCGCGGCCCCCTCGGGCTCAGTGACGAGCAGTTCGGCCACTGGGTGGGGGCGAGTGTGCACGACGTGGGTCAGGTCGTCGCGACCGCCCAGATCGCCGGCACGAGCGCACTCGCGATCGCCGTCGTCGTCAAGCTCACCCGCGTCGTACTCCTCGCCCCCATGGTCGCCGCCGCCGCGACGATCGAACGCCGCCGACTCCTGGCGGTGTCGGCCGGCGCCGGTGCGCAGGTCGACACCGACGGGACCGCGACCGCAGCCCGACCGCCGATCGTCCCGCTCTTCGTCGCGGGCTTCATCGCCGCGGTGCTCATCCGAACCCTGCTCCCGGTGCCCGAGCTCGTCCTCGACCTCGCCGACGGCGTGCAGACCGCACTGCTGGCGATGGCGCTCTTCGCGCTCGGTGCCGCTATCCGCGTCCGCACACTCGTCACCACCGGGTGGCGCGCGCTCGTCGTCGGGCTCGTCTCGTGGCTCCTCATCGCGGTGCTCGCGCTCGGAGCGGTGCACCTGGCCTGAGGCAGGCGTGCGTGCCTGACCAGCGCGGCTAGGCCGTGTCTGGTTATCGCAGGTCTCGGGCGACGTGCTCTTCTACGGGCGTTCATCTAGGGTCGGGTCATGCGCGAAGTAACGGGGACCGTAGCTCGAATCCTCAGCACGACCGGGTTGGCTGGCGTATCCGTGCTCCATGCGGTGTGGGCAACCGGCTCGCCGTGGCCGGCAAAGGATGAGAAACACCTTGCTGAGGCTGTGATCGGGTCTCACGGACCGATGCCGGGCGTTGCTCCGACGCTGGTGGTCGCTGGTGGGACGGCCGTAGCGGCGCTTCTCGCGTCGGGGGCTCTGGGAGAGGGCCGTGTGCAACGGCTCGGTCTTCGGGCGATAGGAACAGTCATGCTGATGCGCGCACTGTTTGGCGGTAACGCAGCCATCGCCGCGATGGGTCTTCCTCCCGCGGGCCGTACCTTCCGGCAGCTCGACAGCCACTTCTATCGTCCGCTTACTGCGCTACTGGGCGTCTCGCTGTGGCTTTCCTTGCGCGCGCCCAAACGCTAGGACGCATGTGACAGTCGTCGATTCCAGGCGATGGCGGCGTGGATGAGGACGGCGGCGCGATACGTGATTGCATGTTCGTCGTAGCGGGTTGCGAGGCCGCGCCATTGTTTGGTGCGGCAGAAGCGGCGCTCAATCACGTTGCGGTTCCTACAGTCGGCGGCGTCCAGGCCGATGGGCCTGCCACCCCGTGATCCGCGGCGCTTGCGAAGACCTTGCTGGTCGCGGGGTTCTGGGATCACTGCCTTGATCCCGCGACCGCGCAGGTGTGACCGGATCGCGCGGCGGCCGACGAGGCGCGGGACCCGGAGTTGTTCCAGCAACGGGATCGACATCGGCGAATCACCGGCCTGTCCTGGGCGTGATTACCGTGACCAGGGGAAGCCCGTGGCCATCCGATGGTGCCACGTCCACCCCGTCTGCCTCGACACCCGACCAGGATCTCAGCCCACCACCGACCTGTTTGTCAGACACGCCCTAGTGCTCGCCGCCCACGATCTTCAGGCCGATGACGCAGCCGATGAGCCCGAGGATGAGGAGCACCTTGACCACCGACAGCTGCTCGCCGCCGAAGGTCATGGCGTACCCGACGGTGAGCGCTGCGCCGATCCCGACCCAGACCGCGTAGGCGGTGCCCACCGGGATGTCGCGCATGGCCCAGGCGAGGCCGGCCATGCTGAGCACGAGCGCCCCCGCGAACGTCACGGTCGGCCAGAGCTTCGTGAAGCCCTCGGACTTGCCGAGCGCGGTGGCCCAGACTGCTTCCAGGACGCCGGAGGCGATGAGTACGATCCACGACATGACGATCACTCCCAAGTGGTCAGTCTTGTCGCGTTCCGGGTACTGCGCCCTCGTCCGGCAACCCGATCAGGGCTGTGACGCACACGATACGCCGACGCCCTGGGCAGGCCCTGTGCAGCGCGGTCGAATGCGACGCAATGTTGCAGCACGGTGAAGCGCTCGACGGTGCTCCGGTAGCGTGAACGCATGGCAGATCGTGAGTATGGCTTCCGCACGCGTGCGATCCACGCGGGCAACATCCCCGACCAGGTGACCGGCGCACGGGCGCTGCCCATCTACCAGTCGAGCGCCTTCGTCTTCGACGACACCGCCGACGCCGCCGCCCGCTTCGCCCTGCAGAAGTACGGGAACGTCTACTCCCGCCTCGCCAACCCGACGGTCGCGAGCTTCGAGGAGCGCATCGCCAGCCTCGAGGGCGGCCTCGGTGCCGTCGCGACCGCCTCCGGTCTCGCCGCGCAGTACATCACCTTCGCCTCGCTGGCCGGACAGGGCGATCACATCGTCGCCTCGGCCAACCTCTACGGCGGCTCGATCACGCAGCTCGACGTCACCCTCCGCCGGTTCGGTATCGAGACCACCTTCGTGCAGTCCTCCGACGCCGCCGACTACGCCGCCGCCATCCAGGAGAACACGAAGCTCGTCTTCGCCGAGACGGTCGCGAACCCCTCGGGCGAGATCGCCGACATCGAGGGCCTCGCCGACGTGGCGCACGCACACGGCATTCCGCTGATCATCGACTCGACCATCGCGACGCCCTACCTCAACCGCCCGATCGAGTGGGGTGCCGACATCGTCACGCACTCGGCCACCAAGTTCCTCGGCGGCCACGGCACGACCCTCGGTGGCGTCGTCGTCGAGAGCGGGCGCTTCGACTGGAACACCGACAAGTTCCCCCTGTTCGGCCAGCCCGTCCCGAGCTACGGCGGCCTGCAGTGGTCGGGCAACTTCGGCGAGTACGCCTTCCTCACCCGGCTGCGCGCCGAGCAGCTCCGCGACATCGGTCCGGCGCTCGCACCGCACTCGGCCTTCCTCCTCGCCCAGGGGGTCGAGACGCTGCCGTTCCGGATCCAGGCCCACGTCGACAACGCGCGGATCGTCGCCGAGTGGCTCGATGCCGACCCGCGCATCGCCGCCGTCAACTGGGCCGGGCTCCCGGCTCACCCGCACCACGAGCGTGCGGACAAGTACCTGCCGAAGGGGCCGGGCTCGGTCTTCAGCTTCGAGGTGAAGGGCGGCCGTCAGGTCGGCCAGAAGCTCATCGAGTCCGTCGATCTCGCGAGCCACCTGGCGAACATCGGCGACGCGAAGACGCTCATCATCCACCCCGCATCGACGACGCACGCGCAGCTGTCCGACCAGCAGCTCGTCGACGCCGGCGTGCTGCCGGGCATCGTCCGACTGAGCGTGGGCATCGAGGACCCGGACGACATCATCTACGACCTCGACCAGGCGCTCGCCGCAGCGGTGAAGGATTAGTGGCATGAGCACTTCGACAAGCTCAGTGACCGGTGAGGGCGCGACCGTGACCGGTGTGGACGCCTCCGTGGCCGACCAGGGCGCGACCGAGACGGTCCGGCTCACCAACGGCCTCACCTGCGCGCTGCCCGCCGATTCGCCGCTCGCGAAGCTGCTGCGTTCGCAGCGCACCTGGGCGGGCCCCGACGCGAAGGCCCGTCTGAAGCTCCTCCGCGAGGCGAAGTCCGTCGCGATCGTCGGCGCCTCCCCGAACCCGGCGCGTTCCTCGTACTTCGTGGGCACCTACCTGCAGCAGTCGAGCGACTTCAGGATCTACTTCGTGAACCCGAACGCCACGCAGATCCTCGGGCAGCCCGCCTACCCCGACCTCGCCTCCCTGCCGGAGGTACCCGACATCGTCGACGTCTTCCGCAAGGCGAGCGACATCCCCCAGGTCATCGACGAGGTCGTCGCCGTCGGAGCACCGACCGTCTGGGTGCAGCTCGGCATCTGGAACCAGGAGGCCGCCGAGTACGGCGAGTCGAAGGGCCTGAACGTCGTGATGGACCGCTGCATCAAGGTGGAGCACGCCCGGTTCCACGGTGGACTCCACCTGCTCGGCTTCGACACCGGCCAGATCACCGCCCGCAAGACCCTGCGCTGACGCCTCGGTTCCCTGAACTCGTCGGCAGGTCGCACTTCGACAGGCTCAGTGACCGGGGGGCGGCTCAGTGACCGGGGACGGCTCAGTGACCGGGGGCGGCTCAGTGACCGGGGACGGCTCAGTGACCGGGGACGGCTCAGTGACCGGGACGGCTCAGTGACCGGGACGGCTCAGTGACCGGGACGGTACGGGATACGGCCCTGGATACACTCGTGACGTGCCTGCGTCGAACCTCCGAGTGACCGTCCTGGGGCCGGTGCTCGTCGAGGGACGCACCGGCCGGCTCGTCGAACCCGGCGGCCGGCTCGCCAAAGCGCTGGTGACGATCCTGGTGCTCGCGGACGGGCGCGCCGTGTCGACAGCCGCCCTCATCGACGAGCTGTGGGACGACGCACCGCCCGCGGGTGCGAAAGCTGCACTG
The DNA here is from genome assembly GCF_013349365.1 of Plantibacter sp. MCCC 1A11337. Taxonomy (NCBI): domain Bacteria; kingdom Bacillati; phylum Actinomycetota; class Actinomycetes; order Micrococcales; family Microbacteriaceae; genus Plantibacter; species Plantibacter sp. MCCC 1A11337. The sequence continues at coordinate 929,305 of NZ_JABJWX010000001.1, forward strand.
CAGACCCTGGTCTCACGGGTGCGCGCCGTGTCGGCACCCGACCTCATCGACTCCTCGGCCGCCGGCTATCGACTGTCGATCGACCAGTCCCTGGTCGACCTCCACGTCGCCGCGCGGGCGGCCGATGCGGCGTCGACGGCCATCCGCGCCGCAGACCCGGACACCGCTGGCATGCTCGCCCGGGACGCGCTCCTCCTCTGGACGGGTGATCCCGGCGCTGAACTGGACGGTCCGATCGGCGAGGAGCTGGCGCACCGCGCGGCGCGACTCCGCGACGAGCTGCGTCGGGTGCGTGCTCAGAGCCGCCTCGAGCTCGGCGACGGCGCGGCCGTGATCACCGATCTCGAGGCGCTCGTCGCCGCCGACCCGCTCGACGACGCCACCCAGCTCATGCTCTTCAACGCCTACGCGCAGAGCGGACGTCGCTCCGACGCGATGCAGCTCTTCGCCGATCACCGTCACCGGCTCCGCGACGAACTCGGTGCCGACCCGACGTCGGCACTGGTCGCGGCGCACACGGCGCTCCTGCAGGACGCCGTCGAGCCGTCTCCGCCGGTGGCCACTCCGGTGACCACCCGGGTATCCAACATGGTGCTCGGGCTCCGGACGGCGCCGAACGAACTCCTCGGTCGCGACACCGACCTCGACGCGATCGGCACGCTCGTGTCCGAGGTCCGCCTGACCACGATCCTCGGCCCCGGTGGCCTCGGGAAGACCCGACTCGCCCAGGAGGTCGCCCGGCGTGCCACCACGACCACACCCGGCGTCGTCGTGGTGGAACTGGCGAGCGTGCGGGACCCGGACGATCTGCCACTCGCGGTCGCGACCGCACTCGGCATCCGCGAGGCTCCGACCCCGCGTCGGCTGAGCGAAGCGATCATGGTGCAACCGGTCGAACTGCGCGAGCGCATCATCGACCGTCTCTCGGAACGGCCGACGCTGCTCGTGATGGACAACTGCGAGCACCTCGTGGACGCGGCGGCACGCTGGATCGCCGATGCGCTGGCCTGGGCCGGCGACCTCCGCGTCCTCGCGACGAGTCAGAGCCCGTTGTCGATCGCCGCCGAGCACGTCTACCAGCTCGACCCGCTGGACGCTGCCGTGGACGGCACCGACCTCGAACACGCGGGCCCGGCGGTGCGGCTGTTCGTCGAGCGTGCCCGCGCCGCCCGTCCGGGTCTCCATGTGCCACTCGACGTCGCGGCGCGTCTCTGCGCGAAACTCGACGGCCTGCCGCTGGCGATCGAACTCGCGGCGGCGCGCACCAGATCCATGTCGGTCGAGGAGGTCGAGCGACGACTCGGGAACCGCTTCACCCTGCTGACCGCCGGTGATCGCAGTGCGCCTGAGCGCCACCGCACCCTGCTCGCCGTCATCGACTGGAGTTGGAACCTCCTGGGCGAGCACGAACGCGTCCTCCTCCGTCGCACGTCCAGGTTCCCCGACGGCTTCGATCTGGAGGCGACTGCAGCGCTCGCCCCCGAGGTCGAGGTCGTGGAAGCGCTCGACGCGCTCGTCGGCCAGTCGTTGCTCACCGTGCAGGACGACCCGGCCACCGGGACCGTGCGATTCCGGATGCTGGAGACGGTCCGCGAGTTCGGCGCGATCAAGTCCGCCGAGGCGCACGAGGACGACCTCGTGCTCGACCGCACGCGGACCTGGGCGGTCGCACTCGCCGAGACGCTCCTCCCCGCCATGCAAGGGCCTCGACAGGTGGCGGCGTTCGCGCGCCTCGCCGTCGAACAGGACACGCTGGTGGACGTGCTCCGCGGGGCCGTCGCCGAGGATCGCGCCGATGTCGTCGCCCCGGTCTTCGCAGCACTCGCCCTCTTCTGGACGATCCGCAGCGCGCATCAGGAGGTCCTGGTCTTCGGCGCGGCCGTCCTCGACGTGCTCCGCCACCAGGACCCGGAGTCGGTGTCGACCGACACCCCCGCCATCGCCGTCGCCATCATCACCGTGACGTTCCTCGCCACCGATCCCCGCACGTCCGCGCGGGCGATCGGCGTCCTCCGCCGACTCGAACGGGCGCGGACGACACAGGCCCCACGGATGCGCGCGATGGTCAGCCTGTTGCTGGCCGCGGGTCGCCCCGAACGGGCGGAGGCCCTCCTCCGCGAGTACTCCCGGTCGACCGACCCGCACGTCGCGAACCTCGGAAACCTCATGTCGGCACAGGCGGCGGAGAACGACGGCGACCCCCGCGCCGCCGAAGCGGCCGCCCTGCGCGCGAACGACCTCTCGCTCACGCTCGGAGATGTCTGGGGCGCCGCCATGAGTGCGCACATGCTCGCCCAACTGCACAGCCAGAACGACGAGCCGGAGGAGGCGCTCGTCTGGGCGGCCCGCGCTGCCGAGGGGCTGACCGCGATCGGTGCCGAGGCGGACCTCCGTCAACTCGAGTGGCTGATCGCGATCGGCGACATCGCCCGTGGTGACCACGCCGCCGCCGCCACCGTGCTCGACCGGTTCCTCTCGGACGACGTCTCGTTCTCCGCGTTCGCCCCGCTCCCCGAACGCCGGTCGATCGGCTGGGCCGGTCTCGCCGAGATCGCGCGGGCCCAGGGCGACGCCGCACGGGGAGCCGAGCTCTACGGGAAGGCGCTCGTGGCGTTCGCTCCGGGTGAGTCGCGCCGATCGCCGTGGTTCCCCCTCGTCGGCTCCGCCGCGATCGCCGCCGCCGTGCTGGACGGTGTCCCGGACGCCACCGAGGTCCAGCATCTCGTGCGGCGGGTCCGCACCCGCACCATCGCGCTGGGACGCCTCCTCCCGAACCGGTTCGACCGACCGGTGCTGGGTTCCACCGTCGTCGCCCTCGGCGCCTGGTACGTCCGCTCGGACGACGACGAGGTGCGGTTGATCGGCGCCGAGCTCGTCGCGCTCGCCAGTGCGCTCGCCTCCCGTCAGGACATCCCATCGCTCGTCCGCACACCACACGAGGCAGCAGCGGCGGCGCGCCTCACGGCGACCGAGCGCGACCGCCTCGCCGAGCGGACCCTCTCCCTGCAGGCGCACGAGAGCGCCGCCAGGGCGTTCGAACTGCTCGGCAGTCCTGCCCTGGCGGCGCGCTGATCGCTCGCTGCGGTCGTCTCGTCGTCAGGCGCGGCGCATGTACGCCCGCACGGTGAGCGGTGCGAAGACCGCGACGATGACGGCGGCTCCGAGGAGCGCCAGCCAGGCGTCGCCGCCGAAGACACCCGTGTTCGCGAGGTCGCGGACCGCGGTCACGAGGTGCGAGACGGGGTTCACGTCCACGAAGCCCTGGAGGAAGCTCGGCATCGTCTCCGGGTTCACGAAGGCGTTCGAGAGGAACGTGAGCGGGAACAGGACGAGGAACGAGATGCCCTGCACGCTGCTCGCGCTCCGGGCGATGACCCCGAAGAACGCGAAGATCCAGCTGATGGCCCAGGCGCAGACGATCACGAGGAGGCCGGCGAGGGCCACGAAGCCGATGCCGCCCTCCGGTCGGTACCCCATGACGAAGCCCATCGCGAAGGTGAGCGTCGTGGCGATCGTGTAGCGCACCGTGTCGGCGAGGAGGGCACCGGCCAGCGGTGCGATGCGGGCGATGGGCATCGACTTGAAGCGGTCGAACACGCCCTTGTCCATGTCCTCGCGGAGCTGGATGCCGGTCACGACCGAGGTCGTGATGACGGTCTGGACCAGGATGCCCGGGATGATGATCGGCAGATAGCTCGCGACGTCGCCGGCGATCGCGCCGCCGAAGATGTACGTGAACATCAGCGTGAAGATGATCGGCTGGACCGTCACGTCGATCAGCTGCTCGGGCGTGCGCTTGATCTTGAGCAGTCCGCGGTACGCCATGGTGAAGGAGTTGCGGACCGTCTGCGAGAGGCTGACGTGGTTCCGGAGGGACCGGTCTGCGGCCGGGGTGATGGTGATCGTGCTCATGCGTGGACCTGCTCTGCGGTGTCGAGGGAATCGGTGTCGGACACGGCGTCGGCGTCGTCCGCCTCGACGCCGTGCCCGGTGAGGGTGAGGAAGACCTCGTCGAGCGTCGGCTTCTGGACGCTCATCTCCGCGAGCCGGATCCCGGCTTCCCGGAGCGTGATGAACAGGTCGGTCACGGCGTCGGGGTCGCGCATCGGGGCCGTGATGCGGGTGGCCTCCGGCGACACGACGGTGTCCACACCGAGGACGCTCGAGATGACCCGTCGCGCATCCTCCAGGTCGGCGGGGTCCGCGAGCCGCAGCTGCAGCGACGACTCGCCGACGGAGGCCTTCAGCTCGTCGGAGGTGCCCTCGGCGACGACGAGACCGCGGTCGATGACGGCGATCCGGTCGGCGAGCTGATCCGCCTCGTCGAGGTACTGGGTGGTCAGGAGGACGGTCGAGCCCGTCGCGACCAGGCGGCGGATCGTGTCCCACATCTGCGCGCGGGTCCGCGGGTCGAGGCCCGTGGTCGGCTCGTCGAGGAAGATGAGGGGCGGCTGGGCGATGAGGCTCGCCGCGAGGTCGAGACGACGACGCATGCCGCCGGAGAACTTCTTCAGTGGTCGCGACGCCGCGTCGCTCAGGCCGAACTCCTCGAGGAGTTCCGCGCTCTTGCGCTTCGCCTCCGCGCGGCCGAGTCCGAGCAGTCGCGAGAAGATGACGAGGTTCTCGGTGGCCGAGAGGTTCTCGTCGACCGACGCGAACTGCGCGGTCACGCCGATGAGCTGGCGCACGACCTGCGACTCCCGCTGGATGTCGTGTCCGAAGACGGTGGCGGTGCCGGCGTCAGGACGCAGGAGCGTCGCCAGCATGCTGATGGTGGTGGTCTTGCCGGCGCCGTTCGGGCCGAGGACGCCGTAGACGGTGCCGGTGCGGACCGAGAGGTCGACACCGTCGACCGCCCGGTTGTCGCCGAAGGTCTTCACGAGGCCGTGGGCTTCGATCGCCCAGTCGGAGCTGATGCTCATGCGGGTGCCTTTCGAAATCAGGTGTGGGGCGCCGGTGGGCGACCCGGACAACAGTGTGGGCGGGGGCGCTCACGGATCGCTCACCTGCCGCTGACACCCGCTGACACCGCACCCGGCGCTGAAGACGCTTAGAGTGAGAGGAGCCAGTCGCACCGAAGGGGGTCGTCCAGTGACCGCATACGTGTCCGCGTTCGACCTCTTCTCCATCGGGATCGGGCCGTCCAGCTCGCACACGGTCGGACCGATGCGGGCGGCCCTGGCCTTCGCCACCGGGCTCGCGGACGACGGCCTGCTCGACCGGGTCGACCGCGTCACGTGCTCGTTGTACGGATCGCTCGGCGCGACCGGCATCGGCCACGGCACCCCCGACGCCGTCGTCGCGGGACTCCAGGGGCTCACCCCCGAAGGGTGCGATCCCGCCGAGGTCCGACGGGCCTGGAGCGACCACCCCGACGGCGCTCCGCTCACGCTCGGCGGGACGCGGGCCATCGCGTTCTCGAAGGACGACGTCTCGTTCGTGCCCAGGACGAGGCTGCCGGGCCACCCGAACGCCATGACCCTCCACGCCTGGGATCAGCGGAGCGACCTCCCGGTGCGCTCCGAGACGTACTACTCGGTCGGCGGCGGCTTCATCCGTCGTGACGGCGACGACCCGAGCACGGTACTGCCGTCGACACCCGTGCCGATGCCGTTCCGGACCGCTGAGGCGCTCATCGGGCTCTGCGACGAGACGGGACTCCCGATCGACGCGATCGCGAGACGCAACGAGGAAGCCCTGCGGCCAGCCGTCGAGGTCGACGCCGGCCTCGACGCCATCTGGACGGCCATGCACGAGTGCGTGACCGCCGGGCTCGCCGACACCGGCACCCTCCCGGGCGGTCTCGGCGTCAAGCGCCGGGCAGGTGCCGTCCGTGAGCGCCTCGACGTGGCCGAGGCCGAGAGCGGGCGTGAGCTCCCCACGGAGTGGCTGCACGCGTTCGCCCTGGCGGTCAACGAGCAGAACGCCTCCGGCGGGCGGGTCGTGACCGCACCCACGAACGGGGCCGCGGGGATCATCCCGGCCGTCGGAAGCTACTACCTGCGGTTCGTGCCGGGCGCCTCGCTCGACGGTATCCGTCGCTACCTGCTCACGGCGACCGCCATCGGCTCGCTCTTCAAGGCGAACGCGTCCATCTCCGGGGCCGAGGGCGGCTGCCAGGCCGAGGTCGGCTCGGCCTGCGCCATGGCCGCCGGTGCCCTGTGCGCCGTCCTCGGCGGCACACCACGTCAGGTCGAGAACGCCGCGGAGATCGCGATGGAGCACCACCTCGGCCTCACGTGCGACCCGGTGGGCGGGCTCGTCCAGGTCCCGTGCATCGAACGCAACGCGATCGCCTCCTCCACGGCCGTCAGCGCCGCACGGCTGTCGCTGCACGGCGACGGGACGCACCTGGTGTCGCTCGACACCGTGATCGAGACCATGCGCCAGACCGGCGTCGACATGTCGACGAAGTACAAGGAGACGAGCGAGGGCGGTCTCGCGGTCAACGTCATCGAGTGCTGAACGCCGGCGTCGTGTGACCGCGTGTTGCCGACCACCGTGGTCATCCGGGCCGCGGCCTCCTACGGTGGGCGCATGACCTCCACGCACGCGCCGTTCCTGGCGGACCCGCTCGTCTCCACCCAGTGGCTCGCGGACCATCTCGGCAGCGAGAGCCTCATCGTCCTCGATGCGAGTGTCGTCGAGCTGCCTCCGCTGGACGACGGCCCGGTGCGGCTGGTGAGCGGCTACGACCTGTACCTCTTCGACGGGCACGTCCCCGGCGCCGTGTTCGTCGAACTGCTCGATACAGGCCGGGGGCTCGGAGCGTCCTCAGCGGAGGAGGTCCGACGCGGTGCGGCGGCCATCGGCGTCACGGAGCAGCACACGCTCGTCCTGTACGACCAGTTGGACGGGCGCTCCGCCGAGCGCCTGCGAGCGGCGCTGACCGGAGCCGGGTACGAACGCGTCGCGCTCCTCGACGGTGGACTCGGGCGCTGGCGCTCCGAAGCACGCGAGCTGCGGTTCGGCCGTCCGGACGGCTCGTTCGGCACCTGACCCACCCAGGTGTCGGGTCGACGGGTGCGCTGGATCAGCGGGCGTCGAGCTGCGCCACGTCCGTCACGGGGAGACGGCAGACGAAGTCCCGGCACTGGTAGGCGGTCGACCGGCCGTCGCGACTCGTCCGTTCGGCGAAGACGTCGAACCCGCTCGTCGCCCAATCCGCCGCCTGCCGCTCGGAGACCACCGCCACGACGTCGTCCCGGCGCGTCCTGACCGCGTCGCGCATCGCCCGATCCGCCGTCGCGCGATCCTCGTCCTGGTCCGAGTCCACCCGATCCGGCCCGACGACGATGAGTTGCGACGCCGGCCCGGTGAGCGATGCCGCCAGGGCCAGACTCGCGCCGAACGCGGTCGGTGCCGACAGCGCAGCCGACGCGGCGAACCGGACCGCGCCCTCTGCGGCGTCCCGGAACCGGCCGTCGGCCGTCAGCTGGAACAGTAGCAGCGACGCGCGTCCGAGCGACGATATCCCCGAGGGATACGCGCCCTCCGACGGGTCGCCGTCGATCCGCATGCCCTGGGCCGACAGCACCGGGTCGCCGCCGCCCGGCAGGATGAAGCCGGCCACCGCGGCGGAGGAGGCGTCGGTCACGGTGTCGTCGGGCAGGGTCTCGTCTGACAAGCACCGGTCGACGAGGTCGCGGGCGACCTCCGCGTAGCGGACCTCGCCCGTCGCGAGGCCGAGGCGCAGGAGCCCCTCCGCGAGCATCCCGTAGTCCTCGAGGGTCGCCGACGCATCCGACCGCCGTTCATCGAGCGAGGCCCGAGCGAGCGTGCCGTCCGAGCCGAGGTGGTTCTCGACCACCGCGTCCGCCGCCCACCTCGCCGATTCGAGCCACTCGGGGCGGTCGAAGACCGTCGAGGCCTCCGCCAGCGCGCCGATCGCGAGCCCGTTCCACCCGGTGAGCACCTTGCGGTCGACGGCCGGTGGGTCCAGCGTCGCCCGGCCGTCCGCATCGCGTCGGTAGTAGCCCCCCTCCGATCCGACGCCGTCGACGATGCTCTCGGAGTCCTGCGCCGACCCGAAGCCGCCGCTCGGCTGCTGCAGCGTGCCGATGAGGAACTCGGCGATCCCGGCGGCGACACCGACCGCCCACGAGCTCGGACGCTCGGCCCACGCCCGGGTGTAGGCGGTGAGGAGGAGCGCATTGTCCGTCAGCATGCGTTCGTAGTGCGGCTCGCTCCAGTCCCGGTTGACCGCGTACCGGAAGAACCCGCCTTCGACCGGGTCACGGAGCGCCGATGCCCCCATCGTCCTGAGGGTCCGTTGCGCGAGGTCGACACCGCGGCCAGCGGCGTCCCCCTCGCGCGGCGTGAGCAGGAAGTCGAACAGCGGGGCCATCGGGAACTTCGGAGCCGTGCCGAAGCCGCCGAGCTCCCGGTCCTCGAGCGCCTCGACCGCCTCGACCGCCGCATCGAGCTCGCCGGTCTCCGGCAGCGGCGCGTCATCCGTGGACGACATCGTCTCGGCGATCGCCCGCGCGAGTCCGTCGGCGCTCGCGACGACCTGCTCCCGTCGCTCGGTCCACGCGACGCGAACCGCCTCGAGCACCTGCGGGAACGAGGGATGCCCTCGGAGCGGCACCGGTGGCGAGTAGGTCCCCGCGTGGAAGACGTGTCCGCGCGGCGTCACGAACACGTTCAGCGGCCAACCGAGGTCACGGGTGAACGCGCCGGCGGCGGCGAGATAACTGGCGTCGACGTCGGGGTGCTCCTCGCGGTCGACCTTCACCGCCACGAAGTCGCGTCGGAGGAGCTCGGCGATGTGCTCGTCCGAGAACGACTCGCGTGCCATGACGTGACACCAGTGACACGTCGAGTAGCCGATCGAGACGAGCAGGGGGACGTCGCGACGGGCCGCTTCGGCGAAGGCCTCCGGTCCCCACGGGTACCAGTCGACCGGCTGCTCGGCGTGCGAGCGGAGGTACGGGCTCATCGCCTCGGCGAGCCGGTTGGTCATGCGGGGTCCGTGGCCCGGGACCTACTGGCCGAGCGGCAGTCGCTCGCCCGCCGGGATCCGCGCACGGAGCCGGTTGTTCGGCGCCGGCAGCGGGCACACGTAGTGGTCGCTGAACGCGCACGGCGGCAGGTACGCGCGGTTGAAGTCGACGAGGACGTGGCCGTCCGAGGTCGGGGCCGGCATGCTGATGAAACGGAACCGGTAGCTCTCGTCGCCACTCGTGCCGTCGGAGAACACCGCCCAGAGTCCGTTCGGGCCGCCGGTGACCGTCAGCGACACCGCTTCGTCACCGAGCTCGAACTCGACACGGCCGACAGGGGTCTCGGTGGTGACGTGGCCGTCGATCGACTCGGTCTCGACCGTGACGTCCGGGGACGGCACGAACCGCGCCGGCCGGATCCAGGCGACGTCGGGGGCGAAGGCGCTGATGCCGTCGAGCGAGGTCCGCGTCGGCGCCTCCGGGTCGAGCACGCGCAGGGCGTACACGCCGTCCCGCTCCATGCCTCGGAGCAGCGCGTCGCCGAAGTGCAGTTCGTCGCCGTGGACCAGCTCGACGCGGTCGGTCATGATCTGGGCGCCACTCGGCGTGGTCAGTCCGGTCCCCGTGAGCCGCTCACCGACGATGCCGGTCGCGTCCGCACGCCAGGTGCCCGGCGCGCCCTCGAGGGCGGTCGCCTCCTCGGTCAGCCAGTGGGTGAACCGGAGGGCGGCGATACCGTGGGGTGCTCGGACGGAACGCTCGCGAGCGGTGTGCCAGGCGGTCCAGGACGCGATGAACTCTGCGGGGGTCTCGGAACTCATACCCTGACGCTACCAACTCCTCAGGTGTCGGAGACCCCCTGGACATCCGGCTGCAGCCGGATGCGCTCCCCGCGAACAGCGCGATGGCGCCGCCCGGAGGACCGGACGACGCCATCGACGTGTGGCTGCTGCTCAGTCGAAGAGCTTCTTGTCCTTCAGCCAGTCGGCCGCGAGGGTCTTCGGAGCTGCCTTCTCGTCGCCCTGGTTGCGGGCGTTGAGCTCGATGAGGTCTTCGGTGGTCAGCTCCGCCGACACGGCGTTCAAGACCTCCTTGACCTTGTCGCTGGCCTTGGCCGAGTTGATCAGCGGCAGGACGTTCTGCGGGAGGATCAGGTTCTCCGGGTCCTCGAGCGTGACGAAGTCGTTCTCGGTGATCGACGGGGTCGTGGTGTAGATGTCGGCGAGCTGGACCGTACCGTCGAGCAGGGCCGCGGTGGTCTGGGCGCCGCCGCCGTCGCTGATCGGGACGAAGGTGAGCTTGTCGGCGGGGACGCCGTACACCTCGGTCAGGCCCTTCGGGCCGTACGGGCGCTCAGCCAACTCGGGTGCGCCGCCGATGGCGAGCGGGATGGTGAGGGCCGCGAGGTCGGCGAGGCTCGTGACGTTGTTCGCCTCGCTGAACTCCTTCGTGACGTTGTAGGAGTCCTTGTCCTCCGCCTTGGACTGGTCGAGGACCTCGTAGCCCTTGGGCGTGGCCTCCTGCAGGGCGGAGTAGACCTCGTCGCTCGACGTGGCCGTGGCGGAGTCGTCGAAGAACTGCAGCAGGTTGCCGCTGTAGTCGGGGACGAGGTCGATCGAGCCGTCTTCGAGCGCTGCGATGTAGACGTCGCGAGCGCCGATGTTCAGGGACTCGGCCGTCTTGATGTCGTTGGCCTCGAGCGCCTGGATGTAGATCTGCGCGATGATCTCCGACTCGGGGAACCCGGCGGAGCCGACCGTGATCGTGTCGGATGCCGCGGTCTCCCCGGCGGTCGGGTCGCCTGCGGAGCAGGCGCTGAGTGCGAGGGCCGCGACGGCGGTCGCGGCGATGCCGACGGCGAGGCGTCGACCCTGTCGAACTGTGAACATGGTGTTTCCTATCTGTGATGGGCGAGAACGGTGGTGCCGTTGTGGGTCTGGGAGCCGGGCGGTGCTGTCACCCGGGGTGGTGGGACGCTTCAGTCGTTGCGGTATGCCGCGGTCTGCATGTTCGCCTCCGCTTCCGCGACGACGGGGTCTGGAGCGGTGGACCGGTCGCCACCGCTCGTGGCGTGACCCCTGGTCTCGTCGACCCGTGTGTGGGTCGCCTGGACGCCGCGCGGCACGACGGCACGCTGCAGCAGGGAGAAGACGCCCTCGAGGAGGAGGGCGAGCACGATGATGATGATCGAGCCGGCGAGCATCTGCGCGTAGTCCCGTACGGGCAGACCGTCGAGGATGTAGCGACCGAGACCGGGGCCGTTGGTGAGGAACGCGACGACGGTCGCGGTCGCGATCGTCTGCAGGACGGCCGAGCGCACGCCACCGATCATGAGCGGGAGCGCGAGCGGGATCTCCACCTTGCCGAGGATCTGCCACTCGTTCATCCCGACGGCACGCGCGGCGTCGATGGTCTGGCGGTCGATCGCCTCGACCCCTCCGTACGCACCGGCCAGGACCGGCGGGACGGCGAGCACGACGAGGGCCGTGATCGCGGGGACGAGACTCGTGCTGGAGAAGCCCCACCCGAGGGTGATGAGTGCGAGGAGCGAGAGCAGACCGAGCGTGGGCAGCGCCCGGAGCGCGCCGGTGATCGCGACCGCGACCTCTCGTCCCTTCCCGGTGTGCCCGATGAGGAGCCCGAGCGGGATCGCGATGACGCAGGCGATGAGGACGGTCAGGCCGGTCACGGCCAGGTGCTGGAGCACCCGCACGGGGATGCCGCCCGGGCCCTCCCAGTGCGCGGGGTCGAGGATCCAGGCGAAGGCGGCGAGGAAGTTGATCATGCGGCTCCTCCCCCGACGGTCGCCAGCTCACGGGCTTCGGTGGCCGCGCGACGACGACGGATCGCACCCTTCGAGCTGATCCGCGTCCACGGCATGAGGATTCGGCCGAGGAGCACCAGCAGGACGTCGAACACGATCGCGATCACGACCGTCCCGACGATGCCGGTCAGGATCTCGATCGGGAACTGCCGGTTGTAGCCGTCGGTGAAGAGGTAGCCGAGGTTCGTCACGCCGATGAGGGCGCCGACGCTCAGCAGGCTGATGGTGCTCGCGGAGACCACGCGGACGCCGGCGAGCATGAGCGGGCCCGCCAGTGGGAACTCGACCCGCCAGAACCGTTGGCCGGTGGAGAACCCCACGGCCTGGGCCGACTGCCGGACCCCGGCGTCGACGGCGTCGAGCGCGTCGGCGACCGTGCGGACGAGCAGGGCCACGGCGTAGATGGTGAGCGCGATCACGACGTTCGCCGGATCGAGGATCTTCGTGCCGATGAGGGACGGCATGAGGACGAAGAGCGGCAGGGACGGGATCGCGTAGAGGATGCCGCTCAGCGTGAGCAGCACGCCTCGCGACCACCGGTACCGGTGTGCGAGCCAGCCGAGGGGTAGGGAGATGAGGAAGCCCAGGATGATCGGGGGCAGGCTCAGCTGGACATGGGTGAGGGTGAGGTCCCAGATCATGTCCCAGTTCGCGATGACCCAGCTCATGTGGATGCGCCGTCCTTCCGGACGTCCAGGCCGGTACGGTCGCCTGCGCCGGGCCCGGCTCCGAGGACACCGGCGGGGCGGCCCGACTCGTCGACGACGACGTCGCGTCCGTCGACGCGCTCGACGTGCAGGGTCCGCTGGCCGCGATCGGCGCCGATGAACTGGGCGACGAAGTCGTCGGCTGGGTTGGCGACGATCTCGGCCGGCGTGCCGACCTGGGCGATGTGGCCGCCCTTCTGCAGGATGACGACCTGGTCGCCGAGGAGGAAGGCCTCGTCGATGTCGTGGGTGACGAACACGATCGTCTTCGCGATGTCGCGCTGCAGTCGGAGCAGCTCCCGCTGGAGCTCGGCACGCACGAGCGGGTCGACGGCACCGAACGGCTCGTCCATCAGCAGGATGTTCGGGTCGATCGCAAGGCCTCGTGCGACGCCGACGCGCTGCTGCTGGCCACCGGACAGCTGACTCGGGTACCGGTCGGCGAGCGCGCGATCGAGTCCGACGGTGTCGAGGAGGGTGAGGGCGTCCGCCCGGGCCTGCTTCTTGTTGACGCCGGTGAGCATGGGCACCGTCGCCACGTTGTCGATCACGGTGCGGTGCGGGAGGAGACCGGAGTTCTGCATGACGTAGCCGATGCGGCGACGGAGACGGACGGGGTCGACGGCGGAGACGACCTCGTCGTCGATGACGATGCGTCCCTCGCTCGGATCGACCATGCGGTTGATCATCCGCAGGAGCGTGGTCTTGCCACAGCCTGAGGACCCGACGAAGACCGTGGTGGAACGCGACGGGATCGTGAGGGAGAAGTCGTCGACCGCGAGGGTGCCGTCGTCGAAGCGCTTGGAGACGTGTTCGAAGGAGATCATGCTGGACCGATGCCTCTTCTCTGCACGGCTGTTCGTGACAGGTCGTCTTCCAAGGGCCGTCGCCGCCGCGGTCGGTGGCTCGCTGAACGTCTCTCGGTCGGTGGTCCGAACCTACCGGAGGGCACCGACATCGCCCACCCCCTCGACACGTGTCGAAATACATGGCATGCGACGACGTGGGTGCGCCCGCGCACCGTCACCCGCCGGCCGCCGTCGCTCAGGATCGGTCGACGCCCAACGCGGCGAGGGCCGCCGTGACGAGCTGCTGACCGTGCAGCTCCTGCTCGATCGCCGACCGGAGGCCGGCATGGGCGACGGAGAACCCGACCGCCCACTCGTCGTGCTCTCCCGGGCCGAGCGCGTCCGCCGCGACGATCGCCTCGACCGCCAGCACGTCCGCGAAGAGGGCGGTCGAACGTTCCAGCAGTCGCAGCGAGGTCCCGGCGAAGGAGGCCGGGTCGTCCGAGCCCTCGTCCGGCACGCCGGCGGTGACGACCGGCGTCGCGAGCACGCGCAGTTCGGCGACGAGGTCCGCGGCCGACTGACCGAACCGACCCGGTACGAGCCCGTGCCCGGTCCCCCGGTGGTCGGCCCCGCCTCCGTCGATGCGTCTGAGCCGTCGCTCGGCCGCAGCGGCGGTGTGCGCGATGGCCGCGCGCAGCCCGTCGAAGGCGCGGGCGAGCCGCGCGCCGTGGAGCAACCCGCCGGCCCGCAGGACACCCGACGCCTGGTCGACGAGTGGATCCTCCGAGGCCGTTCCGAGCGTCGCTTCCACGAGCTGGACGGCCGCGGTGACCTCGTCGGCGAGGGCACCGTTGATCTGCGGGGTCGCCCGGAGCCGCAGTCCGTCCAGGTCCCGCCCGCCACGCGCACCCTCTGGGCCGACCGGCGTCGCCAACAACTCGGAGATCCGCTCGCCACTCGCCCGGGTGCCGGCCGAAGGGGTGCCGGCGAGGACCGTCGCGTCGAACGCCGGTCCTCGCCCGCCGCGCCCGGACCGCGCAGCCGCCCGGGACGAGAGTGCGCTCGTGGTGTCCGCGAGTCGACTGAGCGCGCCGAGCCGGTGGAGGGCGAGCGCGCCGACGCCGAGGGAGTAGGCGTTGTGGTGGACGAACGCCAGCCCCTCGTGCACAGCGAGGTCGAGCGGCGCGAGCCCGACCCGTGACAGGGCGACCTGCGCGGGGAGCCGTTCGCCCGCGAGGACCGCCTCCCCCTGTCCGATCACGAGCGTCGCGACGGATGCCAGGTGGGTCTCGTCGCCGTCGCCGAGGGAGCCGATGGACGGGATCACCGGGGTCACCCCACGGTTGAGGAGTTCCGCGACGAACACGGCGGTCTCGAGGCGGATCCCGGATGCCCCACGGGTCCAGCCGGCGAGCCGGGCGGCGACCACCGCCCGAGCACGGTCCACCGAGAGCGGCAGTCCGATGCCGCCACGGCGGTCATGGACGACGCGCTCCTCCACCGCCGAGACGTCGAGCGTCGCGGTGCGCGGAGCCGCTCGTCCCCCGGCGGCCCCAGGGATCCGTGGACCATGGGGCCGAGAACCCTGCGCACCGACTCCGACCGGCGTCGTCTGCCGGTCGATGATGGCCCGGCCGGCGCCGATGCGGTCGAGCGCCGGGGTGTCGAGGACGACGATGGCGTCGTCACGGGACACGGCCACGAGGTCGTCGACCGAGATCGGGCCGGTGCCGAACACGACGGGCGCTCCCATCAGTGTGCGCCCGTCGATCGGTCGGCGGCGTTCGTCTGGTCTGCGCTGCTGGACACGGGTCGCTCCATCCGCTCGTCGAGGGGCCGTGGACCGGCCGGGATGGACGTCAGCGTACGAGCGCCTCGCGGCCGGTGCACGGTGTGTGTCGACGTATGACGGCACGCGGGAACGGCCGGTGTTCGGCGAGGTGTCCGTCGACCTCAGCGGTAGCGGCGGCCCTCGTCGCGGCGGTGGAGGGCGAGGACGACGACGGTCAGGACGAGCGTCCACGCCAGGACGCCGACCCACGACCACCACGGCAACTCGCCACCCTGGACCGCCCAGACGACGAGCTCCCGGGTCTGACGACTCGGGAGGAACATGGACAGCCGGTCGAGCCACGGGGCGAAGAGGAACGGTGGGATGAACAGTCCGCCGGCGAAGGCCAGCGAGAACATGACCACCTGCACCACGGCGATCGCGGCCTTGCTCGGGAGGGCGTACCCGATCGCGGTGCCGAGGAGCATGAACGGCAGGGCACCCACCAGGAGCGCCACGATGCCGCCGAGCAGTCCCATCGGAGTCGTGGTGGCTGCGGTCAGGAACGCGCCGAGCACGACGACCGGTATGACGGCCGCGAACCCGAGGAGGCCGACCGAGCACAGGTGCGAGAGAACACGGGCGACACCCGTCACCGGAAGCGTGCGGAGGTACGGATCCCATGCCTGTTCCCTCGCCTGGGCGATGGTCAGGCCGAAGCCGAACAGGGAGTTGGCGAGCACGGCGAAGACGATGAGGGAGATGACCGCCTGGGTCGCGATGACGGGATCGCCGGCGACCTGCGCCTGCGGGACGACGAAGAACAGTAGCGAGAGCGCCGGGAAGACGAGCGAGCCGATCAGCGCGATCGGGACGCGCACGGTCTCGAGCAGGGAGTACCGCGCGTGCAGGGCGGTGAGCTGGACGGTGGTGGCCATCAGGCGGCGCTCCGTTCGACGTCCACCCGGGCATCCGCGGTGAGGGTCAGGAACGCCTCCTCGAGGGTCGCTCCGCGCACGGCGAGATCGGTGAACGGGGCCTCGGACCGGACGAGCTCGCGCACGAACGCGTCGGCGTCACGGACGTCCAGTTCGACGGCGTCACCGTCACGACTCGCCTGGACGACCCCGGTGAGCCGCTCCACCGCTCCGGGGTCGGTGGTCCGGAGCCGCACCCGGTGGATACCGACGAGCCCGAGGACGTCGCGCAGTGGGGCATCGGTGACGACCCGTCCGCCGCCCAGCACCACGACGCGCTCGGCGAGCGCTTCGATCTCCTCGAGGTAGTGACTGGTGAGGACGATGGTCGCCCCGAGCTCGTGTTGCCGGCGGATCGCGTCCCAGAGGGTTCGGCGGGCGTCGACGTCGAGGCCCGTCGTCGGCTCGTCGAGGAGCACGAGACGCGGTCTGCCGACGAAGGCGAGCGCGACCGCGAGGCGGCGCTGCTGGCCGCCCGAGAGCGAGCCCGTCTGGCGTCGGAGGAGGTCACCGAGACCGAACTGCTCCGCCAGGGCGGCCGTCGGCACGCGGTCCGCGAAGTGGCGTCCGACGAAGTCGACGACCTCTCCCACCCGGAGCGTGGGCGGCAGTGCCGTCTCCTGCGGTGTCGACCCGAGCCTGGTGCGGTTGACCGCATGGGCGGGATCGCCGCCGAAGAGCGTCACCGTGCCGGTCGTCGGACGTCGGGTGCCCTGCAGCAGGGAGAGCACGGTGGACTTGCCGGCGCCGTTGGGCCCGAGGAGCCCGACGAGCGAGCCCGGCTCGATACTGAGGTCGACGTCGTGCAGCGCGGTCACGTCGCCGTACCGTCGTGTCACGCCCTCGAGGGTGGCCAGTGGTGTGATCGTCATGATGTCCCCGTTCCCGACGCGCCGCCGAGCATCGCTCGGAGCCCGGTCATGTAGTCCTCGAACGCGCGGCGCCCGAGCGTGGTGAGTTCCAGGTAGGTGACCGGGGTGCGTCCCCGGTGGGTCTTCGTGACGAGGACGTAGGCGCCGTCCTCGAGCTTCCGCAGATGCGTGGAGAGGTTCCCGGCGGTCATGTCGAGCATCTCCTGCAGGCGGGGGAACGACATACTGCTGTCCGCATCGATCGCCGCGAGCGTCGACATGATGCGCAGGCGGGCCTGTGCATGGATGAGGGGGTCGAGTTCGTCCATGGGTCACGCCGCCGATGGGTTGGCACGCCGACGGCGGGTCGCTTCGAGGAAGGTCGCGTACACGAGGAACCCGCCTCCGCCGGCGATGGCCATGATGAGCGCGTTGCCCGGCGAGCCGAAGAACGGCGCGGCCATGCCGACCACGATGATCCAGATGCCCATGCCGTACATGAGGCGGTCGCGCCAGACTGCTCCACCTGCGAGGTAGAGCAGACCGACCACGAGGCTGTAGATCGCCGGGTAGAAGATGGCGGCGAGTGCGGGTGCCATCCCCGCAGCGAACAGTGCGCCGCCGAACACCGCCGCTGCCGTGCACCCGATCGCCCAGGCGATGCCGTACATCGTCCCCTGCACCTGCTGTGCTCCCTGGATCCCACGCGACACACGGGAGCCGATGATCGACGACGAGACGATGCCGCCCACCATGAGGATCCCGAAGAGCCATCCGGCGACCGCCGGCGGCGTGGTGAACCAGGGGTTCTCGTCGCTCGCGGACCAGAGGGCGAGGAACCCGACGGTCCACGCGACACCCCAGACGTACACGATCGCGATGGTGGGCCTCGTGAAGATGTCGTCGACACGGCTCGCCTGTCGCTCCTGCAGAGCGAGCATGGCGGCCGGGTCGAGCGCGTCCGAGCCGTCGGTGGGTTCCATCGGTGAAGTCATACCTACTTTGTAACGCAAACCACTCTGCGAGGCAACCCTGTTTGCGACACCGCGCATGAATATCCCCGCTTCGCACCGAGGCGCCGCAGTCCAACTGCCCTTCGACAGGCTCAGGGAGCGAATCGCCTCCGGCGAGCCCCTCCAGCGACTCAGCTCGGAAACCGAGGCGGTGCGAACATACTCTTCCCGGTCACTGAGCTTGTCGAAGTGCCCACGAGGACGCCTCGCCATTTCGAGCACACCTCCCCCGGTCACTGAGCCCGTCGAAGTGCCCACGGGAAACCCTTCGACAGGCTCAGGGACCGGAGCTGGTCAGAACGGCGCGGGCTCTGGTTCGGTCCGGTGGTGTTTGCCGTCGGGTGTCGTCCAGTCGAGGACCCCACCGGGCCCATGGTCGAGGTTCCATCCGGGAAGGTGCTTCATCCGATGGTGATGTCGACAGAGGCAGGCAAGGTTCCCGATATCCGTCGTCCCGCCGTCCTCCCACGCGATCGAATGATCGAGATCGCACGCTCTGGCGCGCCTGCCGCAGCCCGGCGCTCGACAGGTGCCGTCTCGTAGGCGGACCGCGCGTTGCAGGTCGGCCGGAACGCGGTACTGGTTCCGCCCGACGGAGAGGACCGCACCGGTTTCCGGTTGGACGAGGATCCGGGTGAAGCTGGGCGCGTTCACCGCGATACGTGCCGCGGTCTCCGGGTCGATGGGACCATACCCGTCGAGGGTAGCCGGTGCGTCGGAGACACCGGCCATGCTCAGCGCGGGGACCGTGATCTGCACGGTCGGCACGATGTGCTCCTGGACCTCGATGGGGTGCGGGAGCATCAGGCTCGACATCACGTCCTCCGGGGTCACGCCGGTGAGGGCGAGGGCTGCGAGGGCGTCGGCCTCCAGTTGTGCGCAGGTGCGGGCGTCGCCCGCCGAGCGTGACTCGGCCGCGGCCGCTTCGATCCGTTCGGAGACGCCTTGCGCGATCGGCGCCGTGGTGAAGAGGTGCACCCAGGCCATGCCGTCGGCGGCGGGCTCGAATGCCACCCGGCGGTCGGCCTCGGAGCGGACGGCTCGGGCGGTGATGGATTCGGGGTGGAGGCGTTCGCGGAGCACACGGGCGCGGTTCTTGAGTCCTGCTGCGGTCATGCGCTCCGCTTCAGGCAGGACCTGGTCCAGAAACGCCGCCCGCCCAGCAATCGGGACGTCGCAGAGCTGGTCCGTGATCACCTGCGCATGCCGCGCCGAGATACGCCCTGCCTCAAGCGACGCCAATACCGCCGGCGCTTCGTTGACGAGACGCTCGGCATCGTTGGTCGCACACTGGACCGTCCGCTCCGGGATCCGCGTCGCCATCGCGAGAGCCGCACACGTCGACCGACGAGACAGTGCCTTGCGCTCGGCCGGCGGGAAGACCGCCGGGACCGTGGCGTCCGCGAAGGCATCGGCATAGGCGGCGGAGCGGGCGAGGAGGCGCGCTTTCCGTGCGTCCAGGACAGCCTGCTGGCGGTGGAGGTCCGCCCACTCATCCGAGAACTCCGCGAGGCGCGTGGCGTGCTCGTCGCTCGCGCGGATCGCGGCGGAGGTGGTCTCGGTCATGACTCCAGTCCACCACGAGCCACTGACATTCCAGATGCCGAGTCGAGGCGGTTGTGGAAGTCCTCCCGTGTGCCCTTCGACAGGCTCAGAAACCGGGATGAACAGCCCCGGAACCGTGGGGTTCTCAGTGTGCCCTTCGACAAGCTCAGGGACCGGGGAGAGGTTGCTCGGGGACGGGAGGGGATCCGGGGGCCCTTCGACAGGCTCAGGGACCGGGATGAACAGCCCCGGAACCGTGGGGTTCTCCGTGTGCCCTTCGACAAGCTCAGGGACCGGGGAAGGCGGCACAGGGACCGGGGAAGGTGGCTCGAGGATCGGGGAAGGCGGCTCAGGGTTCGCTGGATCAGGAGGCCCGGAACGGCAGCACGACCCGCCCAGCCCGATACGATGGAGGGCTGATGTCCGACCTCCGAATCTCCTACCCGCCCGAGCTGCCGGTCAGTGCCGCCCGCGCGGACATCGCGCGTGCCATCAGCGAGCACCAGGTCGTCATCGTCGCGGGAGCGACGGGTTCCGGCAAGACCACCCAGCTGCCGAAGATCTGCCTCGAGCTCGGTCGCGAGTCCATCGGGCACACGCAGCCCCGACGTCTGGCCGCGCGCACGATCGCCGAACGCATCTCGGAGGAGCTCGGCCAGGAGCTCGGCGGCATCGTCGGCTACCAGGTCCGGTTCACCGATCAGGCGTCGAAGGCGACGAAGATCAAGCTGATGACCGACGGCATCCTGCTGAACGAGATCCACCGCGACCGGATGCTGCGCAAGTACGACACGATCATCATCGACGAGGCGCACGAGCGCAGCCTCAACATCGACTTCCTGCTCGGCTACCTCAAGCAGCTCCTCCCCCAGCGCCCCGACCTCAAGGTCATCATCACGTCCGCGACGATCGACCCGGAGAGCTTCTCGAAGCACTTCGACGGAGCGCCCATCGTCGAGGTCTCCGGCCGCACCTACCCGGTCGAGATCCGCTACCGGCCGCTCGTGGCCGACGAGCCCACGGACGACGACGAGGACGCCCCCGAGTCCGAGACCGCCGACCGCGACTACCTCGAGGGCATCAACGCGGCCCTCGACGAACTGGCGCGGGAGTCGATGGGCGACGTCCTCGTCTTCCTGTCCGGTGAGACGGAGATCCGCGACGCCGCCGACGCCATCCGCGGGCGCAACCTGCCCGGCACCGAGGTGCTGCCGCTCTACGGCCGGCTCTCCTCCGCCGACCAGCACCGCGTGTTCCAGCCGTCGACCGTGCCAGGCCTCCGCAGGCGCATCATCCTCGCGACGAACGTGGCCGAGACGAGCCTCACGGTGCCCGGCATCAAGTACGTGATCGACGCCGGAACCGCCCGCATCTCGCGCTACAGCGTGCGCTCCAAGGTGCAGCGGCTCCCCATCGAGGCGATCTCGCAGGCGTCGGCGAACCAGCGTTCGGGTCGCTCCGGCCGCACGAGCGACGGCATCGCCATCCGCCTCTACTCGGAGGACGACTTCGCGAAGCGCCCGGAGTTCACCGAACCGGAGATCCTCCGCACGAACCTCGCCGCGGTGATCCTGCAGATGATCTCCCTCGGCCTCGGTGACATCGCCGCCTTCCCCTTCCTCCAGCCGCCGGACGCCCGCGGCATCAAGGACGGCGTCGACCTGCTGTCCGAACTCGGCGCGATCGAGACGCGCACCTTCGCCGACGGCTCACCTCGCGGCGGCGGTCCACGCCTCACGCGGGTGGGGCGCGACCTCAGCCGCCTGCCGATCGATCCGCGGTTCGCGCGCATGGTCGTGGAGTCGAAGCGGCACGGGGTGTCGCGGGAGGTGCTCGCGATCGTCGCGGCGCTCACCATCCAGGACCCACGCGAACGACCGCTCGAGCACCGGCAGAAGGCCGACGAACTGCACCGCCGGTTCGTCGACCCGACGAGCGACTTCCTCGCCCTCCTGAACCTCTGGAACTACCTCGAGGAGAAACAGGACGAGCTGTCGTCGAGCGCGTTCCGTCGGCTCTGCAAGAACGAGTTCCTCAACTACCTCCGCGTCCGCGAGTGGCACGACGTCTACCGCCAGCTGCGCCAGCTCGCGAAGCCCCTCGGCCTGACGATCAACGTGCCGGCGGTGAACCCCGACGGCATCCACAAGTCGCTCCTCGCGGGGCTCCTCTCCCACATCGGGCTGAAGGACCAGACCGTCGCTCCGGTCGTGAGGGGCCGGAACGCTCCCCCGGCGACGAAGACCGCGAAGAAGGGCGACTACATCGGCGCCCGCCAGACGCGCTTCGTCCTCTTCCCCGGGTCCGCGCTCGCCAAGAAGCAGCCGAACGCCGTGATGAGCGCGGAACTCGTGGAGACGAGTCGGCTGTTCGCCCGCACCAACGCCTTGATCGACCCGGCGTGGGCGGAACAGATCGCCGGCGACCTCTGCAAACGCTCGTACAGCGAGCCGCACTGGGAGAAGAACCAGGGCTCCGCCGTCGCGTTCGAGAAGGTGACGCTCTTCGGTGTGCCGATCGTGCCGCGCCGCCGGGTGCAGTTCGGTCGCATCGACCAGGAGCAGGCCCGCGAACTGTTCCTGCGGCACGCGCTCGTCGACGGCGAGTGGACCCACGACATCGGTCGCGACAAGCTGTTCGACTTCCATCGCGCGAACCGACGGCTGCGCAAGGAGCTGAGTGAGCTCGAGGAGCGGACGCGACGCCGCGACATCCTCTTCGACGACGAAGCCGTCTTCGACTTCTACGACGCCCGCGTCCCCGCCGAGATCTCGACGACGCGGGGCTTCGAGTCCTGGTGGCGCAAGACGCGCGTCGACCAGCCCGAGCTGCTCACGATGCGCCAGGAGGACCTCCTCCCCGAGGACGCTCCGGCGGTGGACGAGGACCGCTTCCCCGCCGAGTGGGTGCAGGCCGACCAGCGGTTGAAGCTCAGCTATCGCTTCGAGCCCGGAAGCGACGACGACGGCGTGACGGTCATCGTCCCGCTCGCCCTGCTCGACCGGCTCTCGCCCGCGGGTTTCGACTGGCAGGTCCCCGGGCTCCGTCGAGACCTCATCACCGCGATGATCAAAGCGCTCCCGAAGGCTCTGCGTCGGAACATCGTGCCTGCGGCAGACTGGGCGGCGAAGCTGCTCGCCGAGCTCCCCGCCGACGTCCCGGCGGTCGCCCCCGGCAGTCCCGCCGCCGAGGACTCGTTCGCCACCCGTCTCGCGAACGCGATCAAGCGGCTCTCCTACATGGACATCACCGCCTCGGACTTCGAGATGGAACGCGTCCCCGAGCACCTGCTCGTGACCTTCCGCGTCATCGACGAGCGCGGCCGCACGCTCGCGAGCGGCAAGGACCTCGTCGAGCTGCAGCAGCGCCTCAAGCAGCGCACCCGTGCGAGCGTCGCCAAGGTCGCGGCCGCCAGAGCGCCCAACGCCATCGAGCGCTCCGGGTTCACCAGATGGGACTTCGACGACCTCCCCCGCTTCATCGACATCCGCCAAGAGGACGGCGTGATCCGCGGCTACCCCGCGATCGTCGATGACGGCACGAGCGTGTCGATCCGGATCATGAGCACGGAGGCCGACCAGGCCCGCGCCATGCCCGCCGGCGTGCGCCGCCTCCTCCTGCTCGCGATCCCGTCCCCGACGGCGTACGTGCAGCAGCACCTCAAGGCCAACGAGAAGCTCGCGCTCGCGACGAGCCCGTACCGGTCGACGCCGGCGTTGTTCGAGGACTGCCTCGCCGCCTGCATCGACGATGTCCTGTTCCGCGTGGTGCCCGACGGACAGGTGTTCTCGCGGCTGCAGTACGAGACGCTTCGCGACCGCGTCTCCGCCTCGGTCATGGACCGCATGTTCCAGACGGTCGCCATCGTCGCCCGCATCCTGCAAGCCACGCGCGACACGGAGAAGGCCATGAAGGCGGCGACGAGCATGACGCTGCTCGCGGCCCTCACCGACATGCGGAGCCAGCTCGACGGACTGGTCTTCCCGGGTTTCGTCTCCCGGACGGGCTCAGCACGACTCGAGCATCTGCCCCGCTACCTCGCGGGCATCCGTTACCGCGCCGAGCGACTGACGGACAACCCGAACCGCGACCGGGTGTGGATGACGGAGGCGCAGACGGCGTCGGCACGGTTCGAGGCCGCCGGTGGCACGATCCCACTGCCCGCCGAGGCTCCGGAGCACCTCGTGAAGGCCCGGTGGATGCTCGAGGAGCTCCGGATCAGCCTGTTCGCCCAGCAGCTGGGCACGGCCGAATCGGTGTCGTTGCAGCGCTTGCAGAAGGTCCTCGCGGGCTAGCGCTCCCTGATCCCTGACGATGGACGCCGGTCCCTGAGCCTGTCGAAGGCCGGATCTCGACAAGCTCGATGACCGGGTCGACGGCTCAGGCCTCGGGTCCTGTCGCCACCGGACGCTCCGGGTGGTTCGCCCACTCGCTCCACGACCCCGGGTACAGCGCCGGTTCGAAGCCGGCCAGGGTGAGTGCGACCGCGTTGTGCGCCGCGGTCACCCCACTGCCGCAGTAGGTGGCGACCGTCGCGTCCGCAGGCACGCCCGCGGCGAGGAACTGCTCGCGGAGGGTCTCAGGCGAGAGGAACCGGCCGTCGGCGCCGACGTTGGCGGTCGTCGGTGTGCTGAGCGCTCCGGGGATGTGACCGGCCCGGGGATCGATCGGTTCGACGTCACCCCGGTACCGCTCGCCGGCGCGCGCGTCCAGCAGGACCCGCCCCTCGCCCGCCCACGTCGCTGCGGTGTCGATGTCGATGCTCGGCAGGACACCCGACGTCAGCGTGACGGTCCCGGGTTCCGGGACGACCTCGCCACGCTCCACGGGCAGTCCGGCGTCCGTCCACGCCCGGAACGCGCCGTCGAGGATGCGGACGTCCGCGATGCCGGCGTTCCGTAGCATCCACCAGGCGCGCGCCGCCGACAGGCTCTTGAGGTCGTCGTAGACCACGACGACGTCACCGTCGTCGACGCCCCACGATCGCGCGGACGCCTGGAGCGCCTCGCGATCGGGCAGGGGGTGACGGCCTCGGACGGCCGGCTCTCCGGTCGGCACGTGGTCTGCCAGCTCATGGTCGAGGTCGACGTACACGGCGCCGGGCAGGTGCCCTTCGAGGTAGGCGGGCCGTCCGTCCGGTGCGTCGAGTCGCCACCGCACGTCGAGGACGCGCACCGGCGTCTCGGAGGCGATCAGAGCGGCGAGGTCGTCCGGGGCGATGAGGATGGGCATGCGTCCAGCGTACGCACGCGCGGTCGACGAGACCTGAGCCCGACCGCTCGGTCACCGTCACACCGGGTAACAGAGTTGCAGCTCCGGCCGGATGAGCGAAACGTAGCCTGTGCAGCGTCCACCGAATCGGCGTTGCAGCAGTCGTCCACAGCCGTTCGAAGGATCCCCCGTGAGCTCAGTCCACCCGGCAGCCGCCTCCGTGACCGCCTTGCCGTCCCCCGTCGACGGTGGCGAGGTCGCCCCCGGTTTCGCCTCCCTGTCCCCCGACGACTTCAAGGCGGCGTTCCGTCAGCACCCCGCCGGCGTCTCGGTCATCACCGCCGACGACGGCTCCGGGCCGGTGGGGCTGACCGCCACCTCGGTCTTCTCCGTCAGTGCGGAACCGCCGCTCCTCGTCTTCTCCGTGTCGTCGCTGTCCTCGAGCGCGCCGACCATCACCGCGTCCGACACCGTCGTGGTCCACCTTCTGGGTTCCGAGCAGCTGCACATCGCGAAGCTCTGCGCGACGAGCGGAATCGACCGCTTCGCCGACACCTCCATCTGGGACCGCCTGCCCACGGGCGAGCCGTACTTCACGGGCAACGGCGTCTGGATCCGCGGACGCATCGTCAACCGCATGGAGGCGGGCACCTCGACGGTCATCGCGGTGCACGCGCTGGAGTCGAGCGTTTCGCAGCCGCAAGCGGCCGAGGAGCCGGTCCGGGCCGAGCCTGCCGCCGAGGCACCCGCTCCCGCCGTCCCGGCCTTCACCCCGAGCTTCGACGGTGCGCCGCTCGTCTACCACAACCGCACTTGGCACCGCCTCGACGCGAACTCGCAGATCGACGGCTGAGCGGCCTGCTGCTGGACATCTGTGCACTCGCAACCCGCCGTCGGTCCACCGATCTCCGGATAGCGTGGTGACATCACCATCGTCGAGAGGACCCTCATGGCTGGATCGAAAGCCCGCACCGCCGCACGTCTGCTGCTCGGAGGCGCACTCGTCTTCGCCGGCGTCAGTCACCTGACCTTCGCTCGGAAGGATTTCCAGGCGCAGGTGCCG
Source organism: Plantibacter sp. MCCC 1A11337 (assembly GCF_013349365.1). Classification (NCBI taxonomy): domain Bacteria; kingdom Bacillati; phylum Actinomycetota; class Actinomycetes; order Micrococcales; family Microbacteriaceae; genus Plantibacter; species Plantibacter sp. MCCC 1A11337. The sequence continues at coordinate 955,003 of NZ_JABJWX010000001.1, forward strand.
GAATGGGTCCCGATCGACGAGGACACCACCGTGCTCGCCTCGGGCGTCGTCGAGATCGCCCTGGGTGCGGCACTCGCCTCAGGCGTGAAGCGGACGGCCGTCGGTAACCTCGCCGCGGCGTTCTTCACCGCGATCTTCCCGGGCAACCTCTCCCAGTGGCTGAACCGCCGCGACGCCTTCGGCCTCGACACCGACAGCCGCCGGTTCACCCGCCTCTTCTTCCAGCCCGTGCTCATCGCCTGGGCCCTCTGGTCCACCCGCCGCTGACCACCCACCGTCGCTGAGTCGCCCGAATCTGCGCGTTTCCGCGTCGGATTCGAACATCCTCGGGCGAGTCAGCGGCGCACGGCGGCTCTCCGGGTAGTGTCGAGGACACCAGAGCCACAGGGAGAACGATGCTGACGACCGAAGCGACCATGGACGAGCTGCTCGTCGCCGAACCCGTCGAGGCGCCGAGCGCAGGACGCAACGGTGTCGTCAGTCTGGTCGCGCTCGTCGCCATCCTCACGATCGTGGTCACCGCGATCGCGGCGCTCTTCTTCCCCGTCGTCCAGGGCGCGACCGCGTTCTTCTACTTCTTCCTGGCGGCCGGCGGCGGCCTCGGCGGCTGACGCCGATACGCGCGCAACGCCTGAGGGCCGGATGGAATCGTGGATTCCATCCGGCCCTCGTGCGTTCAGCACAGCGACTGCGCGGTGACTAGAAGTCCCAGTCCTCGTCTTCCGTGACCACGGCCTTGCCGATCACGTAGGAGGAGCCGGAGCCCGAGAAGAAGTCGTGGTTTTCGTCGGCGTTCGGGGAGAGCGCCGACAGGATCGCCGGATTCACGTCCGTGACCGTCTTCGGGAACATGGCCTCGTAGCCGAGGTTCATGAGCGCCTTGTTGGCGTTGTAGTGCAGGAACTTCTTGACGTCCTCGGTGAGGCCGACCTCGTCGTAGAGGTCCTGTGTGTACTGCACCTCGTTGTCGTAGAGCTCGTAGAGCAGCGAGAACGTGTAGTCCTTGACGTCGTCGCGCTCAGCCTGCGTGAGCTTCTCGAGGCCCTTCTGGAACTTGTAGCCGATGTAGTACCCGTGCACGGCCTCGTCGCGGATGATCAGGCGGATCATGTCGGCCGTGTTGGTGAGCTTGGCGCGGCTCGACCAATGCATGGGCAGGTAGAAGCCCGAGTAGAAGAGGAACGACTCGAGGAGGGTCGAGGCGGCCTTCCGCTTCAGCGGGTCGTCACCGTGGTATCGGTCGAGGACGATGGACGCCTTCTTCTGCAGGTTCGGGTTCTCGACCGACCAGCGGAACGCCTCGTCGATCTCCTTCGTGCTGCTGAGCGTGGAGAAGATCGAGGAGTAGCTCTTCGCGTGCACCGACTCCATGAACGCGATGTTCGTGTAGACGGCCTCCTCGTGCGGGGTGATCGCATCGGGGATGAGGGCGACGGCGCCGACGGTGCCCTGGATCGTGTCGAGGAGCGTGAGGCCCGTGAACACGCGCATGGTGAGCTGCTGCTCCTGCGGCGTCAGGGTGTTCCACGACTGGACGTCGTTCGACAGCGGGATCTTCTCCGGCAGCCAGAAGTTGTTGACGAGGCGGTTCCAGACCTCGACGTCCTTCTCGTCCTCGATCTTGTTCCAGTTGATCGCCTGGACGCGGTCGACCAGCTTGAGCTTCTCTGACATGAATTGGTGTCCTCTATCGGGAAGTGGGGTTGGCCCTGCGACAGGCTCAGGGACCGGTGATGCTGATGGCCCTTCGACAGGCTCAGGGACCGGTGGTGCTGATGGCCCTCGACGGACCGGTGGTGCTGATGCCCTTCGACAGGCTCAGGGACCGGGGTCGGGATCAGAGACCGGAATCCCGGCCACTGAGCCTGTCGAAGTGCGATGACGAAGCGCGAAGCTCCTTAGAGCATGCAGCTGACGCAGCCGTCGACTTCCGTGCCCTCGAGCGCGAGCTGGCGGAGACGGATGTAGTAGATGGTCTTGATGCCCTTCTTCCACGCGTAGATCTGCGCCTTGTTGATGTCGCGCGTGGTGGCGGTGTCCTTGAAGAACAGCGTCAGCGACAGCCCCTGGTCGACGTGCTGCGTCGCCGCGGCGTACGTGTCGATGATCTTCTCGGCACCGATCTCGTAGGCGTCCTCGTAGTACTCCAGGTTGTCGTTCGTCATGAACGGAGCCGGGTAGTACACGCGACCGAGCTTGCCTTCCTTGCGGATCTCGATCTTCGACGCGATCGGGTGGATCGATGACGTGGAGTTGTTGATGTAGGAGATCGAACCGGTCGGCGGGACGGCCTGGAGGTTCTGGTTGTAGATGCCGTACTCCTGGATGGACGCCTTGAGGGCCGTCCAGTCCGCCTGCGTCGGGATCTGCACGCCGGCCTGCTCGAAGAGCTCGCGGCCACGAGCCGTCTCGGGCTCCCAGACCTGGTCGATGTACTTGTCGAAGAACTCACCCGACGCGTACTGCGAGTCGGCGAAACCGTCGAAGGTCTCCCCGCGCTCCTTGGCGATGAGGTTCGAGGCACGCAGCGCGTGGAACACCACCGTGTAGAAGTAGATGTTCGTGAAGTCGATGCCCTCGGGGCTGCCGTAGTGCACGCGCTCGCGGGCGAGGTAGCCGTGGAGGTTCATCTGGCCGAGGCCGATGGCGTGCGACTTGTCGTTGCCGTCCTCGATCGAACGCACCGAGGAGATGTGGCTCTGGTCGGACACGGAGGTGAGGCCGCGGATGGCGGTCTCGACCGTGCGACCGAAGTCGGGCGAGTCCATCGTGAGCGCGATGTTCAGCGAGCCGAGGTTGCAGGAGATGTCCTTGCCGATCTCCTTGTACGAGAGGTCCTCGTTGTAGGTGGTCGGCGTGTTGACCTGGAGGATCTCCGAGCAGAGGTTCGACATGTTGATGCGGCCCTTGATGGGGTTCGCCTTGTTCACCGTGTCTTCGAACACGATGTACGGGTAGCCGGACTCGAACTGGATCTCCGCGATGGTCTGGAAGAACTCGCGGGCGTTGATCTTCGTCTTCTTGATGCGGGAGTCGTCGACCATCTCGTGGTACTTCTCGCTCACCGAGATGTCGCCGAAGGGCACACCGTAGACGCGCTCGACGTCGTACGGGGAGAACAGGTACATGTCCTCGCCCTTCTTCGCGAGCTCGAAGGTGATGTCGGGGACGACGACGCCGAGGGACAGCGTCTTGATCCGGATCTTCTCGTCGGCGTTCTCACGCTTGGTGTCGAGGAAGCGCAGGATGTCGGGGTGGTGTGCGTTGAGGTACACCGCACCGGCGCCCTGACGCGCGCCGAGCTGGTTCGCGTAGCTGAAGGAGTCCTCGAGGAGCTTCATCACGGGGATGATGCCGCTCGACTGGTTCTCGATCTGCTTGATCGGCGCACCGGACTCACGGATGTTCGACAGCGAGAGCGCCACACCACCGCCACGCTTCGAGAGCTGGAGCGCGGAGTTGATGCCGCGGGCGATCGACTCCATGTTGTCCTCGATGCGGAGGAGGAAGCAGGAGACGAGCTCGCCTCGCTGAGCCTTGCCCGAGTTGAGGAAGGTGGGCGTCGCCGGCTGGAACCGACCCGCGATGATCTCTTCGACGAGCGCGACCGCGAGCTGCTGGTCGCCGTCGGCGAGGCCGAGGGCGGTCATGACGACGCGGTCCTCGAACCGCTCGAGGTAGCGCTTGCCGTCGAAGGTCTTCAGCGTGTACGAGGTGTAGTACTTGAACGCGCCGAGGAAGGTCTGGAAGCGGAACTTCTTCGAGTAGGCCAGGTCGTTGAGTTCCTGGATGAAGTCGAACGAGTACTTGTCGAGCACTGCCTGCTCGTAATACTCCTTCTCGACGAGGTAGTCGAGCCGTTCCTTCAGCGAGTGGAAGAAGACGGTGTTCTGGTTGACGTGCTGGAGGAAGTACTCCCGCGCGGCCTCACGGTCCTTGTCGAACTGGATCTCGCCGTTCGGGCCGTAGAGGTTGAGCATCGCGTTGAGCGAGTGGTAGTCCATCTGGCTCGTCGACGGTGCGTCGATCACTGAAACTGGCGCTGCTGCCAAAATGATTCCAATCCATTGTGGACGGTGGTGACATCGTCCTGGGTTCCGAAGAGTTCGAAGCGGTACAGGTGCGGGACCTTGCATTTGCTGGCGATCACGTCGCCGGCGAGCCCGTAGGCCTCGCCGAAGTTCGTGTTGCCTGCGGCGATGACCCCGCGGATCAGGGAGCGGTTGGCCTCCACGTTGAGGAACCGGATCACCTGTTTGGGCACCGCTCCGTCGCCGTTGCCCCCGCCGTAGGTGGGGGTCACGAGGACGTAGGGTGCCGTGGCGTGCACGGCTTCGTCTTTCGCATACAGCGGGATCTGCAACGAGGGCAGGTCGAGCTTCTGCATGAAGCGATGCGTGTTGCCGGAAATGCTGGAGAAGTAGATCAGCCGTGGTTGCACGGGTGGCCTCCTCGTCGACGTCCGGACGGTCGGATGGTGCGGTGCTGCTGGAGCCGGCTCATGATGACGCCTGCGACCGTGGGCTCAAGCCAGACGTGCGGCGAGCTCTTCGATCTTGTCGGGACGGAAGCCCGACCAGTGGTCTTCCTCGGTGATGACGACCGGTGCCTGCAGGTAGCCGAGGGCCTTGACCTGCTCGAGTGCGTTCTCGTCGACCGAGAGGTCGAGGACGTTGTACTCGATGCCCTTGTTGTCGAGTGCGCGGTACGTCGCGGTGCACTGCACGCAACTGGGCTTCGTGTAGACCGTGATTGCCATAGCTCTTCGTGCCTTCCCCTCAAAATCTGGTGATTCCCGCGGCGTCCTGCGCCGGGGTTCCAATACTACATATAGATGGCGGTCTTCAGGTCGACCACAAGGGCTAGTAGTTACAGCCCTGTAGTTTTCCACCGGGTTCTCCACCGTTTCGGGCGAGTTATCCACCGGTTCTCCACTGGGTACAACACCCCTGGGCGACGCGAAAATCCCGGATTGACGGCCTTTTCTCCCCCGTCCGAGGGATATCTGTCCACAGGCAGGATTCTCCTCCGCACCTCCGACATCCGTTGTCGGTTTGGGCGTGTCGCGGGCGTGTCGCGCGTGTCGGAACCGGTCCCTAGACTGGTGTCCTTGTGAGCAGCTACCGTGACCTCCTTCGTACCCCCGGCGTCGCCCGGATCATCGCGGCGCAGCTCACCGCACGCTTCCCGTTCGGGATGCTCTCGCTGGCCTTCCTGCTCCACATCGAACAGGTCACCGGGTCCTACGGGGCCGCCGGGCTCGTCCTCGCCGCGACGAGCATCGGGCAGGCGATCGCCGGCCCCCTCACGAGCCGGTGGATGGGCGTCTGGGGCATCCGCAAGGTGCTCCTCCTCACCCTCGCGGTGTGTGCCGTCTCCGTCACGACCATCGCCCTCGTCACCATGACCGTCCCCGCGTACATGGCGGTCGGATTCGTCGCCGGGCTGAGCACCCCGCCCGTCCAGCCCGCGGTCCGCACCATCTACCCGAAGCTCGTCACCTCCCAGCAGCTCACCCCGTTGTTCTCCCTCGACGCCTCGGCCCAGGAGATCATCTGGGTGCTCGGGCCCGTCGTGACCACCTTCGTGTCCACCCAGATCGGCACGGTCTGGGGCATCGCCCTGGCGGCGGCGATCATGGTCGTCGGCTGCCTGTGGTTCATCTCCTCACCGGAGGTCGGGCGCGTGCGCATCCCGAGGAGCCGTCGCAAGCTCGGGCAGGTGCTCAAGCGCCCGCCGGTCCTCCTCGCCACCGTCGTCGGCTTCCTCCTCATCGGCGCCTGTTCGGCCGTCGAGGCGGGCGTCGTCGCGACCTTCGGGCACGACGGCCTCGAAGCCGGTATCGTCCTCGCGATCTTCTCGGTCGGCTCGCTGGCCGGCGGCCTCGCCCTCGGACACACCCCGATCGGTCCCTACGCGCTCGCGCGCCGCATCTTCATCGTCTTCGCCGGACTCGCCGTCGCGAGCCTCTTCCTCAACGCCTGGTGGCTGTCGATCACCCTCTTCGTCGCGGGCATCGGCATCGCACCGGCCCTCGCCGTGCTGTTCGCCATCGTCTCGGCGAGCGTGAAGTTCAGCGACACCGCCGAGGCCTACGGCTGGGTCGGCACCGGTCAGCTCATCGGTGCCGCGATGGGGTCGGCGGCGGCCGGCTTCCTCATCGACGGCTCCGGAGCGGTCGGCGCGTTCTGGGTCGCCGGCCTGTTCGCGCTGCTCGGTTTCGTCATCCCCTGGATCGGTCACCGCTGGCACCCCGACCTTCGCGGCCGCGATGCGAGCCCGATCCCCGACACCGAGCCGATCAACACCCACCCGTCCTGAGCCGCCCCGCTTCAGTGGTCGGCGCGCAGCGGCGCGAGGGCCCCGTCGAGTGCGGCCAGTTCGCCCAGCAGCATCGGGAGCATCGTCGTCTGGCGGTCGTTGGGCGTGAACACCCCGTCGGCGATCTGCCGTGAGACGTACGGGATCTCCACGTTCGCACCGGTACTGACGAGACCGAGGGCCTGCAGGACAGGTCGAAGCGCGACGACGCCGCGGGTTCCGCCCGACAGCCCGCCGTAGCTGACGATCCCGACCGGCTTCCGCGCCCACTCGTGCATGAGGTAGTCGAGCGCGTTCTTGAGGGCGGGCGCGTAGCTGTAGTTGTACTCGGGCGTCACGAACACGAAGGCGTCCGTCCGGTCGACCCGCTCGCTCCAGGAGATCGTGTGCGGGTGGACGTAGGCGCGCTTCCGCGGGTGCGCGGGCTCGTCCATGAACGGCAACGCCAGCTCCCGGAGATCGACCGCGTCGACGGTGAACCGCTCGTCCGTCTCCGCCACGCCGGCGACCCAGTCGGCGACGGCGCCGCCCACCCGCTCGGGACGGACGCTCCCGGTGACGATCATGAGTTGCGGCATTGACTCCCTTTCGACGACGACGGTGGCCCTGTCGAGGATACTGGTGCCATGGCAGACAGCACCCCGACCGTCCTCCTCAACGACGGGCACACGATCCCCCAGCTCGGCTTCGGCGTCTACAAGGTCCCGGACCTCGCCAGCACCGAGATCGTGCGGACGGCGCTCGAGGTCGGGTACCGCCACATCGACACCGCGTCGCTGTACGGCAACGAGCGAGGTACCGGCGTCGCGATCCGCGAGTCGGGCATCCCCCGCGAGGAGCTCTTCGTCACGACGAAGGTCTGGAACACCGATCAGGGGTACGAGGAGACGCTGCGCGCGTTCGACACGAGCCTCGACCTCCTCGGCCTCGACCACGTCGACCTGTACCTCATCCACTGGCCGGCCCCGGGGCAGGACCGGTACCGCGAGACCTGGCGCGCGCTCGAGCGGTTGCGGGCCGAAGGACGTACGCGCTCCATCGGCGTCTCCAACTTCCACCGCAGCCATCTCGAACGACTCCTGGAGTCGGCGGAGGTCACCCCGGCGGTCAACCAGGTCGAACTCCACCCGTTCCTCCCCCAGCGGGAGTTGCGCGCCGTCAACGCGGCACACGGCATCGCGACGGAGGCCTGGTCGCCGCTCGCCCGCGGCCGCTTCTTCACGCCCGCCGCCGACGGATACGACGCCACCTCCGACCTCGGGGCCATCGCGCGGAAGCACGGGCGCACGGTCGCGCAGGTCGTGTTGCGCTGGCACCTGCAGCTCGGCAACATCGTCATCCCCAAGTCGGCCACACCGGCGCGGATCTCGGAGAACTTCGCAGTGTTCGACTTCGCCCTCGACGCCGACGACCTGGCCGCCATCTCGGCGCTCGAGAACGGCGAGCGCACCGGCACCGACCCGGACCGGCTCGACTGACGCGAGACCGTAGGCTGAACCCATGACCGAGCCCGTCGTCGACACCGCGTCCAGCCTCGCCGCCCGCACGATCACGCCCGTGGAGCTCCCGCGTCACCGCTGGGGTCGTCACGACGCGCCGGCTCGGGCGCTCGTGGTCCACGGACTCGGCAGCAACGGTCCGAGCACCTGGCGCATCTGCGCCGCCCTGGCCGATCGCGGTTGGCTCGTCGAGGCGGTCGACCTCCGCGGCCACGGCGTCGCCCCTCGTGCGCTGGACTACCGGGTCGAGGCCTACGCCGCCGATCTGCTGGCCACCAGGCCGACCCCCGTGCCCGGCGTCGGGCACGCCGCGTGGGACCTCGTCGTCGGACACTCGCTCGGAGGCGCCACCACCGCGGTCGCCGCCGCAGCCGACCCCCGGTGGGCCGCGGCGGTCGTGCTGCTCGACCCCGCCATCGCGCTCGACGACCACGACGCCGAGATCATCCGCGCCAGCCAGGAGGCCGCCTTCGCCGACAACACGATCGCTTCCGTCCGCGCGAAGAACCCGGAGTGGCACCCACTGGACGTGGAGATCAAGGTCCAGGCGGTGTCCGAGGCGAGCCGGTGGGCGATCGAGCAGACGAGCGAGCAGAACCACCCGTGGGACGTCCGTCCTGCGGCGGCCGCCCTGCGCAACCCGACCTTCGTGATCGCCTCCGATCCGGAGGTGTACAGCCTCTTCCGCGGCGCGCTCGCCGCCGAGGTCCTCGCGAACCACCAGGTCAGCCTGACGATCGTCCAGGGTGCCGGTCACAACGTGCACCGGGACCGCCCGGCGGAGACCACGAAGGCCATCGGTGATTGGGCCGAGCTGCAACTCGAGCAGCGGGCGCGACGCGAGACCTGATCGCGACCTGTTTCCCACGGTCCCTGCACCGCGGCTCCCTCGGATGATGCGCGTCGCGAGACCTGATCGTGACCCGCTTCCCAGGGTCCCTGCACCTCCGCGGTGCGGTGGCTCCCTAGGGTGATGCCATGAAGCGCTCAGCAGTGATCCGCACCACCACCGTGTTGGTCTCGGCCGTCCTCGTCGGGCTCGTCCTCTCGGGCTGCTCGGCCGGGTCGAGCACCGAGGCCGGCAGCGACTCGCGAGCTGCGATGCCCGCGCCCGGCCAGGTCGCCGGCGACGCGCAGCTCAGCGTCGACGGCGCCGCCTCCCCCGACCTCACGCAACAGCAGGTGGTCACGACCGGTTCACTCACCGTCACCGCTGACGACCCGATCAGCACCGCGACGGACGCCACCCGGATCGTCACCGAGGCGGGCGGGCGCGTCGACAGCCGCGACGAGACTCCGGGCACCTCCGACCAGGCCGCGCAGGCGACCCTGACGGTCCGCATCCCCGCCGACGACTTCGACGACGTGCTCGCACAGCTGCGGGCACTCGGCACGGTGAACAGCCTCTCCGTGTCCGCGGTGGACGTCACGGCACAGGCCGCCGACCTCGACGCGCGGGTCACCGCCCTCCAGGCCTCCGTCGACCGACTGCTCGGACTCATGGCGGCTTCGACCACGACGGCCGACCTCCTCGCCGCCGAGACCAGCCTGTCCCAGCGGCAGGCGGAACTGGACGGGCTCGTCGCCCAGCGCGACGCGCTCGCCGACCAGGTCGACTTCTCGTCCGTGTTCGTGACCTTCGTGGCCCCAGGCGTGGTCGCGCCGGGCGTGCCCACCGACTTCTGGGGCGGCGTGGTCGCCGGGTGGAACGCGCTCGTCGCCGCCTGCTCGGGGCTCGTCGTCGTGGTCGGCGTCCTGGTGCCGTGGCTGCTCCCCCTCGCGGTCGTCGCCGCGGTCGTGGTCCTCCTCGTCAGGTCGGGCCGCCGGCGCGCCGCTCGCCGCTCGCAGACACCTGCCACCTCGGCCGGGCCCGATGCGACAATGGACCGGTGACCGCTCAAGCGCACCACCACCCGTCCGATCGATCGTTCGACCCCGCCTCGATCCTCAGTGACGGGCTCGTCGAGCGCATCCGCGAACGTGCCGCCGTGGCGGACCGTGAGAACGCCTTCTTCGACGAGGACCTCGCGGAGCTGCGAGCGTGCGGCTACCTCCGGGTGTTCGTTCCCGAGGAGTTCGGCGGCCTCGGCCTCGGCATGAGCGAGGTCACGCTGCTCCAATCCCGGCTCGCCACCGCCGCCCCGGCGACCGCCCTCGCGATCAACATGCACCTCGTGTGGACGGGGGTCGCGCGACTGCTCCACACTCGAGGAGACGACTCGCTCCGCTTCGTCCTCGAGGGAGCGGCCAGCGACGAGCTCTACGCGTTCGGCGTGAGCGAGGCGGGCAACGACCTCGTGCTCTTCGGATCCGACACCGAAGCCCGTCCGGGCCCCGACGGTTCCTATCGGTTCCACGGCCGGAAGATCTTCACCTCGTTGTCACCCGCATGGACGTGGCTGGGGACGACCGGGCTCGACACGACCTCGGCCGACGGTCCGAAGGTCGTCTACGGCTTCATCGAGCGCTCGCGCGGCGGGTTCGAGATCCTCGACGACTGGGACACCGTCGGGATGCGCGCCAGCCAGAGTAGGACGACCCTGCTCCAGGGAGCCGAATCGACGGCGGAGCACATCGTCCGACGCCTCGACCCGGGCCCCAACCCGGATCCCATCGTCTTCGGGATCTTCGCCTGCTTCGAGACCCTCATCGCCGCCGTGTACACGGGCATCGGCGAACGCGCCCTCCGACTTGCGGTCGAGACCGCCCACCGGAAGACGTCGAAGAAGGCCGGTGGTGCGAGCTACGCGGCCGACCCCGACATCCGCCGTCGGATCGCGACGGCCGCCATCGCCTACGACGGCATGCTGCCACAGCTCGCCGGCATCGCCCGGGACCTCGACGAGGGGGTCGACCACGGCGCGCTCTGGTTCCCGAAACTCGTCGGGCTCAAGGTCCGCGCGACGGAGACCGCCCGCGAGGTCGTCGATCAGGCGATCCGGGTCGCCGGCGGCGGCAGCTACTTCGCCGCGAGCGAATTGGGCAGGCTGTACCGCGACGTCCTCGCCGGGATGTTCCATCCCTCCGACGACGAGTCCGCCCACGCCACGGTCGCGAACGCCTGGCTCGGGCCCGTGTGATCGCTCGGGCCGGCCTGAAGGCGCGGCTCAGCCACGGTTGTTGCTGAGCTCGAAGATCCGCAGGAGCTCGCCGACCGCGGCGTCCTTGCTGTCCCCGCCCTCCTCGAACATCTGCGTGACGTGCGTCAGCAGGTGGTTCTCGACGAGCAGTTTGTTGAGCGATCCCAGCGACTTCTGGATGGCGAGCGACTGCGTGATGATGTCCATGCAGTAGTCCTCGTTCTCGATCATCTTCTCGAGGCCGCGCATCTGGCCCTCAAGGATCTTCGTCCGGTGCAGGGCCCGCTTCTTGATGTCTTCGATCACCGGCTCAGGGTACCACCAGGGGGTACGGTGCCCTCCTGCTCCGTCGGACCGGAGGACACGGTCGACGAGCCTAGGATGGGCGGATGACGAGCTCCCCCACACTCGAACTCACCGCCGCCGATGCGGACCGTGCGCGGGCCCTGCGATCGATGAAACGCCTCGCCACCGGATTGCTCCTCGTCATGGCGGTCATCTTCGCCGTCGCGTTCGCGCTCGAGGGGCGCTACCCGTGGTTGGCGTACGTCAGGGCCGCTGCGGAAGGCGGTATGGTCGGGGCGCTCGCGGACTGGTTCGCCGTCACCGCCCTCTTCCGGCACCCGCTCGGCATCCCGATCCCGCACACGGCGATCATCCCGAAGCGCAAGGACGAGATCGGCGTCAGCCTCGGCGAGTTCGTGGAGACCAATTTCCTCTCCGAAGAGGTCGTGCGGCAGAAGCTCGCGTCCGTCTCCGTCTCGGAGAAGCTCGGCGGCTGGTTGTCCGAGCCCGCGAACGCCGAGCGGGTCACCGCCGAGGGGTCCATCGCGGTGCGGGGTCTCCTGGAGACGCTGTCCGACGACGACGTCCGCGAGGTCATCGAGGCACTGGCGTCCAAACACCTCATCGACCCGCAGTGGGCCCCGAACATCGGCCGTTGGGTCGAGCACATCGTCGGCGTGGGCGCGCACCACGACGCGGTCGACCTCCTCCTCGACCGCACAGGTGAGTGGCTGAGCACGAACCCGAAGGCGTTCGAGCGCCTGGTCTCGAGCCGGCTGCCGACCTGGGTGCCGTCCTTCGTCGACCGGCTCGTGGACGACAAGCTCTACCGGGAGGCCGTGTCCTTCGTCCAGGCCGTCCGCGCGGACCCCGACCACCAGCTCCGTCATGCCCTCGACGGGTACCTCGGCGAGCTCGCGGAGCAGCTGCAGCACGACGACGCGACCATCACCCGCTTCGAGAACGCCAAACACGAGGTCATCGACAGTCCTCGCGTCCGGGAGGTCGCCGGCAAGACCTGGACGGCCGCGAAGAGCGCGTTCCTCGAGGCACTCGACGCCCCCGACAGCGACCTCCGCGTGCGGATCTCCGGCACCATCGCGGACTTCGGTCGGCGGCTGTCGACCGACCGGGCGTTCTCCACCCGCGTCGACACCCGCGTCGCGGACGCCCTGTCCTACGTCGTCACCCGCTACCGGCACGACATCGCGAGCATCATCACCGAGACCGTCGAGCGTTGGGACGCCCGGGAGACGACCCAGAAGATCGAGCTGCTCGTGGGACGCGACCTCCAGTTCATCCGCTTGAACGGCACGATCGTCGGCGCGCTCGCCGGCCTCGCGATCTTCACGGTCGCGCAGGCGGTCCTCCGCGCGTTCTGACGACGGGACCGGTCAGCGCTTCGGGAGCAGCTCCACGGAGATGAGGTTCACGACGTCGCTTGCGAGCAGGTCGAGCGAGCCCTGGTCCTTGCAGGTGAAGGTGAAGACGACGAGCGTCCCCATCTTCGTGAGCGACCGGACGCCCCAGTAGGTGCGCTCCCCCGTCGCCTGCGTCCACGACAGGACCCGGAACTCGATGAGCCCGCCACCGCTGTTGTAGTTCAGCTGTTCGGTCGTGCCGTCCGCCTTGACGTAGTCGGCCCCGACGTACTTCGACAGATAGGCGTCGCTCGAGCGCTGGTCGTCACCGACCGCGATCTCCTCCGGAGTCAGTGCGATGTTGCCGAGCCGCACCTCACACGAGGTCGAGGCGTTCGTGTAGATGTCGATCCCGTTCGCGTCCTGACCCGCTGCCGCCCACGACGAGTCGAAGTCGTTCGTCAGGTAGGCCGTCCAGTCGGTGGGGACGTCCTGTCCTGCTGCGAAATCGAGATCCGGCGGAATGTTGACGTAGGTCTTGGTCGGCTCTGGCGTCGAGTCCGTCTCCGTGGGCGTCGGAGACGCGGTCTTCGTCGGCGTGGCCGAGCGGGTGGGGCTCGGGTCCGCGACCGGCGCGCCACCCTGCGTGAGCACGAGGGCGACGACGGTGATGATCGCCGCCAACACGAGCGGAACACCGACCGCGAGGGCGATGATGAGCCCCGTCCGCTTGCGCTTCGGGGCACCGGGAGGCGGCGGCTGCTGGCCGTACCCGGGAGGGCCCTGCGGTGGCTGCTGCTGGTACGGGTTCTGCTGCGGCTGATACGGCGGCTGCGGCTGGTACGGCTGCCCGCCGGAGGGGTTCTGCTGCCCGCCATACGGGTTCTTCTGGTACGGATTCTGCTGCTGAGGGTTCTGATGCTGAGGGTTCTGCTGCCCGCCATACGGGCTCTGCTGATGAGGGTTCTGCTGCCCGCCATACGGGCTCTGCTGATGAGGGTTCTGCTGCCCGCCATAGGGGTTCTGCTGGTACGGATTCTGCTGCTGACCGTACGGGTTCTGCTGCTGCGGTCCCTGCCCATACGGCGGCTGCTGTGGTTGCCCGCCATACGGCTGCTGCTGCTGACCATACGGCTGCTGCGGCTGCTGACCCGTCGGCCACTGCGGCGGGCGGCCGTCAGGCTGCTGCGGGTCGGGAGGCGGTGCATCGGTCACGGGAGTGGCCTTTCGACGGAACGGCGGGCGGAGCGGGTGAACTGCCCGGCCGCACGCCTGCAGTTCGTGTCGTCAGCCTATCTGCGACGGACCGGCGCCGGCGGGCACATCCTGCACCAGAATGGTGACGTGTCCACCGCCCCCACCACACCCCGCACCCGCAGCGAGCGCCTCGACGCGCTCCCGTTCACCAAGGCCCACGGGCGACTGCTCGTCGGTTCCGGCGTCGGCTGGGCCCTCGACGCCATGGACGTCGGACTCGTGTCCTTCGTGCTCGCCCAACTCGCCGTGCAGTGGCAGCTCGGGAACACGGAACTCTCCTGGATCGCCTCAGCCGGGTTCCTCGGCATGGCCATCGGTGCGACGCTCGGCGGTCTGCTCGCCGACCGGGTCGGTCGACGCCACGTCTTCGCGATCACCCTGCTCGTGTTCGGCATCGCGACGGGCGCGTCGGCCCTCGCCTGGGGACTCGGCGTGCTCATCGTGCTGCGGTTCATCGTCGGCCTCGGACTCGGCGCCGAGCTGCCCGTCGCCTCGACCCTCATGAGCGAGTTCGCGCCGCCACGGATCCGCGGGCGGATCATCGTGTTCCTCGAGGCGTTCTGGGCGATCGGATGGATCGCCGCCGCGCTCATCGGCTACCTGGTCGTGCCGACGAGCGACGACGGGTGGCGCTGGGCGCTCGCCATCGGCGCGTTGCCCGCGGTCTACGCGGCCATCGTGCGGACGCGACTGCCGGAGTCGGTGCGCTTCCTCGAGTCGCGTGGGCGCCACCGCGAGGCAGAAGCCGTCGTCCGTGAGTTCGAGGCATCGGCCGGCGTCGCCCACCCGGAAGCCGCCGGTGACACCACCACCGACACCCCCGTGAGCGCCGGCCTCTCCGCCGGCGAGCGTCTCCGTGGGCTGTGGGTGCCCACGCACCGCCGCGACACCGGATCGCTGTGGATCGTGTGGTTCTGCGTCAACTTCTCCTACTACGGTGCGTTCATCTGGATCCCGACGATCCTCGTCGCCTCCGGCTTCTCGCTCGTGCGGTCCTTCGGTTTCACCCTCATCATCACCCTGGCCCAGATCCCGGGCTACGCCGTCTCGGCGTGGTTGATCGAGGCCTGGGGCCGGAAGCAGACCCTCGCGACCTTCCTCGCGGGCTCCGCGGTGTCGGCGGTCCTGTTCGGCACGGCGACGACCGAACCGATGATCATCGTGTTCGGTATGTGCCTGTCCTTCTGCAACCTCGGCGCCTGGGGCGCCCTGTACGCGACGACCCCGGAGCTGTATCCGACGGCGCTCCGTGCGACGGGGGCGGGGTGGGCCGCCGGCATCGGTCGCATCGCCTCGATCATCGCCCCGCTGTCGGTTCCGGTGCTCCTCCTTGGAGGGAACGCCCTGCTCTTCTCCGTGTTCGCCGCCTTCTTCGTCGTCGCCGCGGTCGCCGCGCTGTTCCTCTCGGACATGCGCGGCCGATCCCTCGACTGAGCCGCGTCCCATCGACCGACCCGCACCGCCAGTCGGCCGGGTCGGTCGGTGTCGATGCGACAGAATGGGGCCGTGACCGAATCCACCAGCGCCGTGTCCCCGTCCGCCTCCGTCGACCGACGTCCGATCTCGGGACGGCGGGTCGACCTCGAGCACGGTGCGTACACCGCGTCGATCGCCTCGGTCGGTGCCTCGCTGCGGTTCCTGCGGCACGACGGCCGAGACCTCGTGATCCCGTTCGACGCCGAGGAGGTCCGTCCGGCGTTCCGCGGTGCGATGCTCGCCCCGTGGCCCAACCGCGTCGTCGACGGCCGGTACACCTTCGCGGGCGTCGACCACCAGCTCGCACTCACGGAACCCGCTCGCGGCCACGCCCTCCACGGGCTCGCCGCCTGGTCGGAGTGGGACCTCGTGTCGTCGAGCGCCGCGTCGGCTGCGTTCCGCGTGGTCATCGAGGCGCAGGAGGGCTATCCGTTCCGTGTCCAGGTCACCGCGACCTACACGCTCGACGACGACGGACTCCACACCGACGTCGAGGCGCTGAACCTCGGCGACGTCGACGCGCCCTACGGCACCGGGCCACACCCGTACCTCGTCGCGGGTGAGGGCCGTGTCGACGACTGGACGCTCGAACTGCCCGCTGCCGAGGTGCTCACCGTCACACCGGACCGGCTCATCCCGGTCTCGCTGGAGCCGGTCGACACGGAGGCGACGGAGCACTTCGACTTCCGCGCACCCCGGACCATCGGCGACACCTTCATCGATCACGCGTACACGGCGCTCGATCGCGACGTCGACGGCCGGGTCACGGTGCGCGTGACGACGCCCTCCGGCAGCGGCGTCGCCATGCACTGGGGTGACGGTCTGCCCTGGGTCCAGGTGCACACGGCCGATCAGCCCGTCGCGGAGCTGAACCGACTGGGACTGGCGGTCGAACCGATGACCTGTCCCCCCGACGCCTTCTCGACCGGGACCGACCTCGTCGTCCTGGCTCCCAATACACCACACCGGGTGTCCTGGACCATCGCAGCACTCTGACAGTCGTCGGGGCTAGGCTGGCGACATGTCACAGACTCTTGCGAAACTCACCGGCGGCCCGCTCGACAGCGAGATCATCCCGCTCGAAGACGGTCAGGACGGCGAGCTCGTCCTGCCCTACGGCGAAGGCCAGCTCATCTACCGCCCCGTCGCTGAAGCGACGAACACCGGCGACCACGACGGCCCGACGACGACCGACTACGAGTACGTCGAGTCGACGGAGGACATCTCCCCGACGAACCGCAACGGCAACGGCGACGACGACTCGATCGGCTGAACCGAACCACCCTGTTCCACCTGAACGCCGGTAGCTGAGCCTCAGCTGCCGGCGTTCGGCGTTCACTCGCCCTGGTCGTCGACCGTCACCGTGAAGGTCTGGACCCGGAGCGGAAGCACAGGTGTCATCCGGACCTCCAGGCGGAGGCGACCCTCCGTCCCTTCGACGAACCAGACCAGGTGGTCAGGCGAATCGCAGATCGGCGTCGCACGTCCCGAAGCCACCTCGGCGATGCCGCCGACGGCGGTGACAGCGGCGTCGACCGCCTCGCGTCGCTCGTCCAGCGGTCGGTCGAGGGCGACGTTCTCGGCGAACAGCGACGCGGCGACGCGGTCGTCCCAATGCGACAGCAGCCCGGTCGCGGTCATGGACGCCACGAGGGTCTCCGGCCAGGGGCGGATCGCCGGTTCCAGCAGCTCGCCGGAGGCCTGGGCTCCCGCGATCGCCAGCCGCAACGCCTGTTCGGCGGGCTTCGCCACGGCCGCGTAGCCGGCGTTCTCGAAGGCGACGACGCCGAACCCCGATGTCGGGTGCCAGCGCATGTGGGCGCTGTAGCCGGGGTAGCCGCCCGAGTGCGAGACGAGCGTCCCGAGGTCGGGGTCCTCCTCGACGAAGAGGCCGAAGCCGTAGCCGAGCGCCAGTCTCGGCGGCACGCCGTCGAGCGTGGGCCGCGACGGAGCCAGCCGGTGCAGTTGCTGCATCTCGCGGCGGCTGGCGCTCGACAGCGGTCCGGTCTCGTCCCCGGTCCACGCGCCGTCGAGCCAGCGCACCCATCCGATCAGGGTGGAGGCCGAGGCGAAGAGCCCGCCGATCGAGGAGAAGACCCCGGGCCCGGAGAACGGGACCTCGACGAATCGGCCGTCCTCATCGACGGCCCGTTCGCGGCGGACACGATGACCGGTCGCCGTGACCGCCCCGTCGCCCTCGGGTCGCTCGAACACGGCGCCGAGCCCGAGCGGCTCCAGCAGGAGCGAGGTCACCGCATCGATGTAGGAGCCACCGGTCACACGCTCGATGACCTGCCCGAGCAACGCGTAGCCGAGGTTCGAGTAGGAGAAGGCCGTCCCGGGTGTCGTGACGCATCGGACGCCGCGCACGAGCAGCCGCCGGAACTCGTCCACGGTGATCGACTCCTGGCGGTCACCCCACGGATCGTCCGTTCCGAGCCCACCCGACATCGTCAGGAGCATCCGTACGGTCGGCCGGACGGCGATGCCGTCAGGGAGCACCGGCGTGAACTCCGGCACGAACCCGTCCACCGGCGCGTCCAGGTCGAGGCGGCCGGCGTCGCGGAGGATGAGGAGCACGGCGGCGGTGAAGCTCTTCGTGCAGGAGGCGATGCGGAACAGCGTGTCGGCGTCGGGCACCGGACCGCCCACGGTGACTCCGCCGAACCCCTGCTCGAACCGGACCCGCTCGCGGTCGAACACGGCGACGTACGATCCCGGGGCGACGCCGGAGCTGATCCGGTCCTGGAAGACCCGCGTGATGTCCGTCTCGGTGCTGTCCTCGACCAGGTGCATGCCGCCTCCTCCTCGACGGCCCTCGGCAGCCGTCCGCGATCTCGTTGCGCTTCGAGCGTACGACCATTCCGCGCCACGGGGCGCCATCGCACGGGGTGCCGGGCGTAGGGTGCTCCTCCGCCAGGACGAAGTCAAGGGGCACCGATCAGCGACGTCCGATGCCCGCCGCGGGAGTAGCGTCATCTCCCGGATCGACCGTCGACGGGACGGCCGTGGAAGGAGCCATTCCATGTCGAACACGTCGACCTCCGGGCAACCGGCCCCGGTGCGGAGCCTCGTCCCCGCCAGGATGGACCGACTGCCGTGGACCCGGTTCCACTGGATGATCGTCGTCGGTCTCGGCTTCTCGTGGGTGCTCGACGGCCTCGAGATCCAGATCGTCGCCTCCGCCGGATTCCAGAAGTCTCTGGGGCTGTCGGCGGCGGAGGTCGGCCTCCTCGGGACGATCTACCTGCTCGGCCAGGTGACGGGAGCGCTCGTCTTCGGCCGCATGGCGGACCGCCTCGGCCGCAAGAAGCTCTTCATCCTGACCCTTGCGATCTACCTCGTCGCGAGTGGCATCGCCGGCCTGTCCCCCACGTTCTGGTTCCTCGCCATCTTCCGGTTCTTCGCCGGCATGGGCATCGGCGGCGAGTACGCGGCGATCAACTCGGCCATCGACGAGCTCATCCCGTCGAAGTACCGCGGGCACGTCGACATCGCCATCAACGGCACCTACTGGGGCGGCGCCGCCCTCGGATCGGCCGCGAACCTCTTCCTCCTGAACACCGACTACTTCGCGGAGGACGTCGGCTGGCGTATCGGGTTCTTCATCGGGCCGGTCCTCGGCCTCGCCATCATCTTCCTGCGACGCCACATCCCCGAGAGTCCGCGCTGGCTCATGACGCACGGTCGGGAACAGGAGGCGGAGGCAACGGTCGACGACATCGAGGCGACCGTCCGCAAACAGGGCGGGACGATCGAGCCGGTCGACGAGTCGAAGGCGCTCACGGTGCAGGCCCAGGGCCACATCCCGATCCGGACCATCTTCGGCGTCCTCTTCTCGAAGTACCCGAAGCGCACCTTCGTCGGCCTCGCGATGATGATCACGCAGTCGTTCCTGTACAACGCGATCTTCTTCACCTACGCGCTCGTGCTGCAGAACTTCTACGGCACGAGCCCCTCGTCGACGCAGTACTACTTCTTCCCCTTCGCGATCGGCAACCTGCTCGGCCCGCTCCTCCTCGGCAGGCTGTTCGACACCTGGGGTCGTCGCCAGATGATCTTCCTCACCTACGGGGTCTCGGGGGCGGTCCTGGCCGTGTCTGCGGTGCTCTTCAACGCCGGTGCGCTCGACGCGACGACGCAGACGATCTTCTGGTGCGTCTCGTTCTTCTTCGCCTCCGCCGGCGCGTCCAGCGCCTACCTGACCGTGAGCGAGATCTTCCCGCTCGAGCTCCGCAGCCAGGTGATCGGCTATTTCTTCGCGATCGGACAGATCGCGGGTTCGGTCGCGCCCCTGCTGTACGGGATCCTGATCGGCGACGGCACCGACCGTGGGCCGCTCACCGTCGGATACTTCGTCGGCGCCGGCGTGATGATCCTCGGCGGCTTGGTCGCCCTCATCTTCGGGGTCGACGCCGCGCGGAAGTCCCTCGAGGACATCACGGAACCCTTGTCGATCGTGCGCGAGGGGAAGGGTTCGGGAAGCTGAGCCCGGTCCGCGCTCAGTCCTCGTCGGAGACGTAGACCCCGAGCGTCTCGGCGAGGCGCTCCCGCTCCACCGCCCGTCGGCCGGCGCCCTTGGCGCTGGCCGTCGTGAGCGTGGCGAGGACGTGCAGGGTGAGCGCGATCCCGATCGAGGAACTCGGGTGTCCGTCCTCGGCACGGCCGAGGACGATCGTCTCGTCGGCGTACGGGGTCAACGGGGCGTCCGGGGCGTCGGTGATGAGCACGAGGCTGCCTCCCGCCTCGGCGAACGGGACGACGGAGTCGATCGTGTACTTCCGGTACCGCTGCAGCGACACCGCGATCATGACGTCGCTCGTCCGGACGTCGCTGAGGACGTCGAGGGGACGCACGATGGTGCCGTCGATGAGTGTGACGTTCGCGAGGCCGTAGCTGAGGTCCGCGGCGAGGAGGGACGCGTAAGTGAACGACTTCGACGCCCCGATGAGGAAGCGTCGCCGAGCGGAGACGATGAGGGCCGCCGCGCGTTCGAGGGCGCCGTCCGCCTTCGCCGAGGCGAGGGACTCCTCGAACTGCTTGCGTTCCTGCTCGAGGAGTCGGTGCTTGAGGACGGACGCGGAGCGTCGTTCGAGACGCTGCTCCGGGCGTTCGCCGGGGACGGCGGTGTCCTCATCGGTGAGGAAGAGGGTGTCGTCGTTCACGCGCGGTCTCCTTCGCATGCCGTCGCCGGGGTTCGGGCCGGCGCCGTCCGTTCACGTCGGCAGCAGCGCCGACGGCCCGCCGGCAGATCACCCGGCGAGGTTCCCTTGATGGTAGCGATGGGAAGCGCATACAGGATCGCCGGAACGACAACGATTCGGTGCACACGCGTCCGGCCGCGCGACGGTCAGCGTTCGGGTTCGTCGTCCAGGTCGGGCAGGGTGATCGACGACGTGAAGAGGCTCGCGCGCTGTTCGGCCTCGGCACTGCCGCTGAACAGCCCGACCGGCTCGGTCACCGGACCGCCGCGCTTCGGTTCCGGACGACGCTCCTGCTCGACCATCTGCACCCGGTTGCGCGGGATCGCCGACGGGTTCTGCGCGAGGATCCACTCGACCATCTGCTCGCGTACGAGGCATCGGAGGTCGAAGAGGGTCGGTGCGTCCACCGCGGTGACGAGGATGCGGATGCGCACGTAGCCGCCGACGGCGTCCGTGACCTGCAGCACCTGCGCCCGACCGTCCCAGAGGTCGGTGCGGTCGAGGATGCGCTCCAGCTCGGTCCGCATGACCGCGGGGCTCACCCACCAGTCGAGGTCGAACTCGACCGACCCGAGCAGCTCGCTCGTGTTCCGTGTCCAGTTCTGGAAGGGCGTGGAGGTGAAGTAGGTGGAGGGGAGCACCATGCGGCGGTCGTCCCAGATGCCGACGACGACGTAGGTGAGGGTGATCTCCTCGATCCGGCCCCACTCCCCTTCGACGATGACGACGTCGTCGACCCGGATCGCGTCGCTGAAGGCGAGCTGGATCCCGGCGAACACGTTCCCGAGGACGGACTGCGCCGCGAGGCCGGCGACGATGCTCACGACACCGGCGGAGGCCAGCACGCTCGCCCCGACGCCTTGGACGCCGGGGAACGTCAAGAGGATCGACGCGACACCGACGATGACGACGACCGCGATCGCCAAGCGACGGACGAGCGCGAGCTGCGTCTGCATGCGGCGGGCGACCTTGTTGTTCGGGACGTCGATGCGGTACCGCGCCTGACCGAGCCCGATGACGAAGGCGAGCAGCGCGGCGACCAGCCATGTGGCCGCGGCGATGACCGCGATCCGGAAGGTCTGGTCGACGAACCCGCGGGTGTTCTCATCGGGGAGCGTCGCCGCCACCGCCAGCCATACCGCCACGAGGATCACGAGCGCTCGGAAGGGGTGACGGGCACTCCCGGCGAGCGCTCCCGGCCACTCGCTCCGTCGCGCCGCCATCCGGAAGGAGACCGACACGATCACGATGACGACGAGCGCTGCGATCAGCGCTATCCCGGCCGCTGCGGCGACACCCCACCAGCTCTGCCAAACGAACATCCATGCCTCCTCGAGCCGGTCGTGCACCATGTGTTCCTCCGCCGACCGATGCCGTACGGCGCAAGCGTCAAGCGTAGGGGCGGGTGGATGCCGCGCTCGACCGCTTGCGCGGCCTGCCACGAACCTCTCAGGCCGTGTTCACGTGCCCGACCCGTCCCACGTGAACGGCGCGAACCTCCCCGTTCACCGAGTTAAGGCGGCCCAGGCTGCCCTTCGACAGGCTCAGGGACCGAGACATGGCGGGCAAACCTCTTCCGGTCACTGAACCTGTCGAAGTGCCCACGAGGACGCCTCATCAATCCGGGCACACCTCCCCCGGTCACTGAGCCTGTCGACGTGCCCACGAGAAACTCTTCGACACGTCGACCGGCTCGATTCGTGCAGATCAAAGACCGGCAAGGGTCAGAACGGCGCGGGATCAGGCTCGGTCCGATACTGCTTCCCGTCAGGTGTCGTCCACTCGAGCACCCCACCGGGCCCGTGGTCGAGGTTCCACCCGGGCAAGTGCTTCATCCGGTGGTGATGTGGGCAGAGGCAGGCGAGATTGCCCACATCTGTTGTGCCGCCGTCTTCCCACGCGACCGAGTGATCGAGGTCGCAGGCCCGGGCTCGTCTCCCGCAGCCCGGTGCCCGACAAGTGCCGTCCCGCAGCCGGACCGCGCGTTTCAGATCGGCCGGAACCCGGTACTGGTTGCGGCCGACGGAGAGGACCGCGCCGGTGTCCGGCTGGACGAGGATCCGGGTGAAGCTTGGCGCGTTCACCGCGATGCGGGCCGCGGTCTCTGGGTCGATCGGGCCATACCCGTCGAGCATGCCGGGTGCGTCGGAGACGCCGGCCGTCGTGAGCACCGGGACCGTGATCTGCACAGTCGGCTTGATGTGTTCCTGGACCTCGATGGGGTGCGGCAGGACCGGGCTCGACATGACGTCTTCCGGGGTCACGCCGGTGAGTGCGAGGGCTGCCAGGGCGTCCGCCTGCAACTGGGCGCACGTGCGGGTGTCGCCCGCCTGGCGTGAATCCGCGGCGGCCGCTTCGACCCGCTCCGCGATGCCCTGCGCGATGGGCGCCGTGGTGAAGAGGTGCACCCACGCCATGCCGTCCGCTGCCGGTTCGAACTCGACCCGGCGGTCCGCCTCGGAACGCTTCGAACGGGTCGTGATCGACTCCGGGTGCAGGCGCTCGCGCAGGACCCGAGCTCGCCTGCGGAGTTCCGCATCGGTGGCCTGCTCCGCTACCGGAAGCACCGTGGCGAGAAACACGGCCCGCCCGTCGGTGGGCACGTCGCAGAGTTGGTCGGTGATCGTCTTGGCGTGCCGAGCCGAAATACGGCCCGCCGCCAGGGACGCGAGCACGGCCGGGGCGTCGTTGACGAGCGCCTCGGCGTCGTTCGTCGCCCGCTGCACCGTCTGCTCGGGTATGCGGGTCGCCATCGCGAGCGCCGCGCACGTGGAGCGACGGGACAGAGCACGTCGCTCGGCGGGCGGGAACGCGGCCGGGACGACCGTGTCCGCGAAGGCATCGGCGTAAGCCGCTGACCGGGCCAGGAGCCGAGCCGTTCGGGCAGCCAGCACAGCCTGCTGCCGGCAGATCTCCGCGTACTCGTCCGAGAACTCCGCGAGCTGCGCGGCGTACTCGTCGCCAGCTCGAACTGCGGAGGTCGTGGTCTCGGTCATGACTCCAGTCCACCATGAACCACTGACATTCCAGATGTTGAGTGGTCTCGCTTGTGGAAGTTGCTCGTATGCCCTTCGACAGGCTCAGGGACCGGAGGGAGGGCTCCGGATTCGTGAGGTTCTCCGCGTGCCCTTCGACAGGCTCAGTGACCGGGAGAACAGCGCCGGATTCGTGAGGTTGCCCGGGTGCCCTTCGACAGGCTCAGGGACCGGGGAAGGGCGCCGGATTCGTGCGGTCGCCCGGGTGCCCTTCGACAGGCTCAGGGACCGGAAGGGGTCACTCAGGGGCTGGATGAGGTCACTCAGGGACCGGAAGAGGTCACTCGGGAGCGGGGAACGATTGCTCGAGGACCGGAGGGTTCCGGGTGGACCATCCCCGGTCACTGAGCCTGTCGAAGTGCCCGCGAGAGGCCTCTTGGGCGCGGTGCCTCCGTCAGTGGTTCACCGAAAGGCCCGCCGCGGCCCGCTGCTTGAACGGTCGGCCGAGAACCGGTCAGCCCGGGAGGACCTCGTGCGGGTACTCCGCCGACCGGTGCTGGAACTCGGTGATCGCAGAGTTCACGATGACCCCGTCCTGGATCTCGACGGCCCGCTGGACGGTCAGGCTGTCGACCCAGGCGTCCGGTCCGGCCAGGACGGCGGGCAGGAACGGCAGCAACGCCTCGCTGTTCTCCCAGCTGGACGAGTTCCACAGCAGCGAGGGGCTGTGGTCGACCGCGTAGTAGTTGATCTCCCCGGGCCCGACGGTGAACATCGGGTCGTCGAATCCGGTCGTGCGCGCCCACTCGAAGGCCATGCCCTCGTCGCAGGAGACGTCCACGATGAGACTCCCGGGTCGGAACGCGCCGAGGTCGTCCTCACGGAGGTAGAGCAGTGGTGCGTTGGGGTCCTGCAGGGTGCAGTTGACGACGATGTCACTCTCCGCCAGGAAAGGCGCGAGTGGCACGCGACCCTCGTCGGTGATGACCTCGCTCAGATACGGGCCGTCGTCGTGGTCGAACTGGATCATTCGGGCGGAGTGGATGGGCGCCGCGACCGCCGCGACCCTGCGGTTGGTGAGCACGCGCACGTCGTGGATCCCGTGGGCGTTGAGCGCGG
This sequence comes from Plantibacter sp. MCCC 1A11337, assembly GCF_013349365.1. Lineage (NCBI taxonomy): Bacteria > Bacillati > Actinomycetota > Actinomycetes > Micrococcales > Microbacteriaceae > Plantibacter > Plantibacter sp. MCCC 1A11337. The sequence continues at coordinate 979,580 of NZ_JABJWX010000001.1, forward strand.
TCACCGCACCTCGGGCGGTCGCGCCGAAGCCGATGACCACAGCGGTCAGGCGACGGCCGTAGCTGCCGGTGGAGCCGCAGAGTTCCAACGCGTGGATCACCGAGCTGTAGCCGGCGAGTTCGTTGTTCTTGTGGAAGACGTGCAAGCCGAAGCTGCCGTCGGCGGCCCAGTGGTTCATCGCCTCGAAGGCGATCAGCGTGAGCCGTTTGTCGATCGCGAGCTGCGTCAGCGCGGTGTCCTGGACGCAGTGCGGCCAGCCCCAGAGTGTCTGCCCGTCACGGAGCTCCTGGACATCCTCGAGCTGCGGTTTCGGCAAGAGGACGACATCGGCCTGCGCGATGACCTCGGCGCGCGTCGCGAACGAGCGGACGAAGGGCGCGATCTCCTCGTCGGAGACACCGAACCGGGCACCGTAGCCGTGCTCCACGACGATCCGAGACCGGAACTCCTCCGGGATGCGCTCGAAGTGCGCCGGGTGGATCGGCACGCGTCGCTCGTCGGGCTTCAGCGAAGTGCCGATCACCCCGAGGACGGCATCGTGCTGCACGGTCGGTTCGGATGGTGCTGGCATGACTGCTCGTCCCGTTCACGGGAACCGAAGCGGCGCCGTGCCCCTGACCGTACAGGACGCGGGGCGCCGCCGACATGGGACAGGACGCCACCGACACCCGGAAACGCGACAACCCCGCACCGTGAGGTGCGGGGTTGTCGTTGCAGCTGGTGGACCCAAGGGGATTCGAACCCCTGACCCCCTCGATGCGAACGAGGTGCGCTACCGGACTGCGCCATGGGCCCAACTACTCGTCCAGGCTAGCAGAACCGGCGAGCCGTTTCGAACCGGCCGCGCTAGTCCTCGTAGGGGTTCGGGCCGTCGTCGACCGGCATGCTGCCGTCCTTCGGATTGGCGGCGATGAGGGCAGCGAGGTCGAGATCCCGGAACCAGCGGAGCCGCTGGCTCCGGGCACGGCGATAATGCTCGTCGACGACCGGCTCGTCGAGGACCCGGTCGAGCTTCGCCTGGATGGCGCGCTCCAGGTCGCCCCACGCACGCTCACGAGCGGATTCCGCGATCCCCGCGACGAACTCCTCGTCCTTGCTCACCCGACGGAGTTCGGCGGCGAGCCCCGAGTACACCTCGCGGCGACGGGACAGGGCACTCAGGTCGCCAGCACGGTAGTCGTGCTGATGACGAGCACTCCCCCGCCGCTGGAACGCCGTCTGTCGCGCCTCCCGTGCGAGGTCCGCGTACTCCTCCTGCTCGTCCGCCATGCGACCCAGCTCGCGCCGCACAGCCGCCTGCGTCGCCTCCGCGTCGTAGGACGCGCCGTCGCGGAGTGCACGCTCGATGATCCAGTTCGTGACCTCGACCACGGTCCAGGACCGCGCGATGAGGAGGCCTTCCTCGACCGCGTGCTCGACCGGCGGCGGAGCCACCTCAGGGGGCGCGACGTAGGGCTTCATCGGCTTCCGCCGGCTCTTCCGCCACACGCCCATGGTCACCTTTCGCGTTCCAGGGCGTCGACGAGAACCGAGCGACGAACCCCCTCGACGAGTCTATCCGTCGCCGGTGACCGGTTCATGAACGACCGGACGGGCGCGGTCGGGGCTCAGCCCGCGGCGCGGCGACGCTGCAACAGGGCGGATCCGCCGGCGGCGATCTCGCCCTCGTCGACGACACCCATCGAGGCGAAACGGCTCGGGGCCGGCTGCGGTTCGACGCGCTCGGGCTGCGGAGCGGCGACGGGCTCCGGACGCCGGACGATCGTCGGCACGACCGGCGCAAGACGCTCGGCGCGGGAGGCGATGGCCTCCTGCATGGCCGCCTGGCGAAGGCGGTCGTAGGCGTCGGCCTTGGCCAGTTCAGCGGCAGCCGAGGACCCCTCGGAGAGGTGGAGCGGCTTCGGGATGGACGTCGGCGTCCAGGTCTGCGCCTGCGAGGCCGCCTTGACGGGCTCGTTGTACTCGAACAGCGCCGACTCGACGCGCCTGGTCGTGACCGCGACCGCCGGTACCGGCGCGACGGCACGGTGGGCGATACGTGACATCCGGGAGAGCGCAGAGAGCGCGAGCAGCCCGACGACCGTGGACGAGATACCGAGGACGAGACCGCCACCCGCGAGGAACGCGGTCACGCCGGAGCAGAAGCCGATGATGGAGGCGACCAACACGGTTGTCGCGAGCAACCGCGACCGACGACGACTCCGCGCGAGCTTCGCCGCTCGGGCGTTGCGCTGCACGGCACGGGCTGCGGCAGCGGCGGCGCGACGCGCGTCCTCCGCGGCACGGGCGGCGGCTTCGGCCTGCACGGCCCTGGCCTCCTCCTCGCGGCGGATCCGGTCGGCTTCGGCGAGTTCGACGCGCGCCGCGGCCTCGGCCGTCGCCTTCGTCCTAGCCTCGAGGTGCTTGAGGAGCTTGCGCTGCGCGGCGACCTCACGCGACGTCGCCTCGAGCCGGACGGCCTCCGGGACCTCAGCCGTCTCGGCGAGCACACGGAGCGTCTGCTGCAGCCGGATCGCGTTGCGCTCGCTGGCCGAGAACTGACTGTCGCGCACCCACGACGGCACCAGGTACACCAGCCACAGCATCGCTGCGACCAGAATGATCACCCCACCGCTCAGGAATCCGCCGTCCATGTCCCTGACCGTAGCGGGTCGATGACCTGAGACCGATCAACAGCTGGGTGTGTCCCCGGATGGAGGGGGAAAACGGCTACCTGCTCAGCGAGTGGGGAACGGCGCCGCGGCCGCGAGACGGTCGGCTTCGGGGATCACACACGCGTCCTTCGGGACCTGGCCGTCCAACCACCGGTTGAGGACGCCGCCCGGGACCTCTTCGCGGACGAGGCCGAAGCAGAAGTGGTCGCGCCAGTCGCCGTCGATGTGGATGAAGCGGCGGCGCAGACCCTCGTATCGGAACCCGAGCTTCTCGACGACCCGAAGGCTCGGAGCGTTCTCGGGCCGGATGCAGATCTCCAGCCGGTGGAGCTGCAGGGCGGTGAAGCAGTGGTCGGTGGCCAGAGCGGTCGCGATCGGTGTGGCACCGAGACCCGCGAACCGCTGGGAGACCCAGTAGCCGATCGACGCCGAGGCCAGCGATCCGTACGTGATGCCGGAGACGTTGAGCTGGCCGGCGAACTCCCCGTCGACCTCGATGACGAACGGAAGGCCCGCGCCCGAGCGCGCGTGGTTCTGCAGTGACCGGATCGCCGCACGGCTGTCGGCCGGGACCGGGCCGTAGGGACTCGTCGCCTCCCAGCGGCGCAACCAGGCTCGGTTCTCCGCGAGCTCGCGCTCGAGCGGTCTCGCGTCACGGACCTTGATCGGCCGGATGCTCACTCGCCCACTGCTCAGAACGGGTACGACCTGCGCCACCGTGCCACCCCTCTCGCGTTCTGTGGTGAGCCTAGTGGAGCGCTCACCGGATGCACCGACACCACGTCGTCGACAGCATCGCGCCCCGAGATCCGCGGTTGCGGACCCGGGGCGCGGCGTGTGTCGTCGGCTGGAGTCAGTCGAGGTCCCCGGCGAAGTCCTTGAGCCACGGACGCAGCTCGGGACCGAGGTCCTCACGGTCGACCGCGAGCTGCACGATCGCCTTGATGTAGTCCAGGCGGTCGCCCGTGTCGTAGCGACGGCCACGGAAGATGACGCCGTAGACGCCGCCCGTGCCTTCGACGTCGGCGGCCATCTCCTGGAGCGCGTCGGTCAGCTGGATCTCGCCACCCTTGCCCGGCTCGGTGCGCTCGAGGATCTCGAACACCTCGGGCTTCAGCACGTAGCGACCGATGATGGCGAGGTTGGACGGGGCGTCCTCCTTCGCAGGCTTCTCGACGAGGCCGGTCACCCGCACGACGTCGGAGTCGTCGGTCGCCTCGACCGCTGCCGCACCGTACATGTGGATCGAGTCAGGGTCGACCTTCATGAGGGCGATGATCGTCGCGTTCCGCTTGTCCTGCTCCTCGAGCATGCGCTCGAGGAGGACGTCGCGGGCGTCGATCAGGTCGTCGCCGAGGAGCACGGCGAAGGGCTCGTCGCCGACGTGGCGCTTCGCCCGGAGGACGGCGTGGCCGAGGCCCTTCGGGTCTCCCTGGCGCAGGAAGTGGATGTCGGCGAGCTCATTCGACTCGTTCACCTTCTCGAGGCGCTGGGTGTCGCCCTTCTTCGCGAGGTTGAGCTCGAGCTCGGTCACGCGGTCGAAGTGGTTCGCAAGTGCGTTCTTGTTGCGGCCGATGATCATGAGCACATCGGCGAGCCCGGCGCTGACGGCCTCCTCGACGACGTACTGGATGGCCGGCTTGTCGACGACGGGGAGCATCTCCTTCGGCAGAGCCTTCGTCGCCGGAAGGAACCGGGTGCCGAGACCTGCTGCGGGGATGACTGCTTTGGTAACACGAGTGGTCATGAGGAAAAACCTATCGTGTGGAGTCGGTGAAGTACCCGAATACCCCCTCGATCGAGGGTAAAATCCCCTGAACCCCTGGACGAGGCGGCGGATGTCGGGTAGGACGACGGGCAACGAGCCGGGCGCGACGACGAGCCGTTTAGAATGGGTCGCATGACGAGCCCCGCCGAACACGAGAAACGAGCGCTGCGCGCCGAGCTCCGTGAGCGGCGGGAGCTGCTCACCTCCCTCGAGAAGGAACGGTCGACCACCGGCCTCACGGACAACCTCCGAGCCCTGGTCTCCCGATTCGGCGCGAGCTCGATCGCCTGCTACCTGTCCTCCCCGAGCGAGCCCGACACCAGGCCCTTCCTGCAATGGGCGCAAGAGGCGGGCATCCGCATCCTGTTCCCCATCACCCGCACCGACGGGCTCCTCGACTGGACGATCGGCGAAGAGGGCATCGAGACGGTGGGCTTCGCCGGCACCCCCGAGGTCGTGGGTACCACCCTCGGCCCCATCGCGATCAACGATGTCGACCTCATCCTCGTCCCCGCGGCCGCTGTCGACGCTCACGGCATGCGCATGGGCTGGGGGCGCGGGTACTTCGACAAGACGCTGGGCTCGATGGAGCGCTGCCCTCCCGTCTACGCCGTGCTGTACGACACCGAGATCCTCGACGAGGTCCCGAGCGAGATCCACGACGAACCCGTCGGCGGTGCCGTGACCCCGAGCCGCATCCTCGACTTCGACCAGGTCAGACCGCGCCGCTGAGCGCGCCGACCCACCACATCCCAGGAGACCCCGTGCCCACCTACGCCTACCGCTGCACCGAGTGCGGCAACGCCTTCGACGTCCAGCAGTCCTTCACCGACGATTCCCTCACCGAGTGCCCGGCGTGCTCCGGCAAGCTGCGCAAGCTGTTCAGCGCGGTCGGTGTCACGTTCAACGGCTCCGGCTTCTACCGCACGGACTCCCGCGCCGGTGCAGGCAAGGGCTCGAGCTCCATCCCGGCCTCCTCGAAGTCCTCGGAGGGGTCGTCGAGCTCGTCCTCCTCGGACACCACGGGCGGATCCTCCTCTTCGGGCGGCTCCTCCAGCTCCGGCTCCAGCGCCACACCGGCCTCCGCCGGGAGCGCCGCGTCCTGAGCCGGTAGCGTAGCCAGGGTCCTGTCCATCCCCGATCCTCAGGGAGACCCCATGCTCAAAGGCTTCAAGGAGTTCATCCTCCGCGGCAACGTGATCGACCTGGCAGTGGCCGTCGTGATCGGGGCCGCGTTCACCGCCATCGTCAACTCGCTCGTCGAGAACATCTTCAACCCGCTGCTCGGGGCGCTCTTCAAGGCGGAAAGCCTGAAGGAAGCCTTCGTGGTCTCGATCCCGACCCTCGATGGGAAGACAGCCGATCTGCAGTTCGGTGCGTTCCTCGGCGCTGCGATCCAGTTCGTGCTCGTCGCCGCCGTCGTCTACTTCGTCATCGTGCTGCCGATGAACCACTTCAAGCGCATCACGACGAAGCCGACCGTCGCCGATGAGCCGGCAGCACCGAGCGAGCTGTCGCTCCTCACCGAGATCCGCGACGTCCTGAAGACGGGCACGAGCGCTCCGCTGCCGCCCGCACGCGACGACACGACCGACGGGCGCTAGTCCGGCCCATCCCGCACCGTCGACGTCCCGTCCCGCTCACCAGTGGGGCGGGACGTTGCGTTGCAGCTCGTCGTCGTTGCCACCGCCGCCAGCCGGTTTGGCTGTGCCACCCCAGGCGGCGTCGGTGTCCTCCGCCGCCTTGACGGGATCGGCCGGCAGTTGCGGCGCAGGATCCGTCCCGGGAGCACCGGGCCGGATCGCCCGCCTCGATCCTCGGGGACGGACGATCCGAGGCTCCTGATCGTCCTGCATGATCAGTGTCCGACCATCAGTGGCGTGGGACCTGCACGGCGATCGGCGCGGTGTCGAGGTGCTCGGTCGTGTTGAGCCCGAGCACACCGGCCACGCGTTGCGCCACCGCCTCGGCGTCGGCGAAGAGGTCGAAGCTGTGCACGCGGACGTAGTGCCAGCCGAGACGGCGCAGGACGTCGGGGCGGAGCCGCAGCGACTCTCGGAGGCTCGCGTCACCCAGTTCCTCGTCGCACTCGACGACCACGGCTCGGCCACCCCACGAGGCGACCAAAGCGAGCTTGCCGCGGTAGCCCATGTCGACCCGCATCCCGAGTGTCTCGAGGCGCGTCGCGAGGTCGACGAGCATCGGCTCGGCCTCGTGCGTCGCCTGATCCTCGGAGGCGCGGCGTGACGTGTCCGTGAGGATGCGTGCGAGCGCGAGGATGCCGTGCTGGATCCGGTTCTGGTCGAGGTCCTCGGGGCGGACGCAGGAGACGATCACCATGGACCGCCGCGCACGCGTCATACCGACCGCGAGCAACCGGTCGCCGCCGGGCTGACCCAGTGCGCCGAAATCGGACAGGACCCGTCCGTGCGGCGTCAGACCGTACCCGATCGAGAAGATGACGCGGTCGCGGCTCTCGGCCACGGACTGCTCGAGCGTCAGAACGGTGAACGGTTCCGCCCGCTCGCGCAGGAGGAAGTCGGAGAGGTCGGCACGACGGGAGAACGCTGCGAGGACCGCCTGCTGGACCCGGACCGCGTGCTTGTCGCTCGCGGTCACGACCATCAGGGATTCCTTCGGGCGGTTCGAGGCGTGCTCGAGGACGAGTTCCACGACCCGTTCGACCTCGACGTCGACACTCTCCACCGCTCCGGTGACCGGGTCGGGCATGCCGAGCCCGCCGGGCACGTAGTCGAGGCTCAGGCTGCCGTGGCCCAGGAATGAACCCGCCCAGGGCAGGGAATCGATCTGACCACCGTAGAACCGCTCGTTGACGAGTTCGGCGAGGTCCTCGCCTCCCGCGCGATAGGAGCGCGTGAGCATGAGCGTCGGCAGGACGGAGCTCAGCTGTTCGAGCGCGGACTCACGGTGCAGCTCGGCGATGTCGGCGTGCTGCTCGGGCGTCGCCTCCTGATCCGTCAGACGGATCTCGAAGGGCGAAGGACTCTGCGTGACGGGGTCACCGAAGGCGACGACCTGACGCGCACGACGGATGGCGTCCACGTTCTCCGCGAGGAGCGTCGCCCCCGCGTCGACGAGGAAGACGGCGTCGAAGGACGCGCTCTCGGGGATGCGGGGCACCTCGTACGGCGAGACGAGCCAGACCGGAGCGAGGACGCGGGACAGGGTGGGTGCCGCCTGCTCGAGCTCCGCCGCTCGGAGCGGTCGATCGCGCTTGAGGAGCGAGCGGAGCGCCATACCTTCGGTGGCGTGGTCGACGAGACCGATCTTCCAGGTGTCGGCCAGCAGCGAGGCGAGGAGCTGCCCGGACGCGGAGGCGTGCGCCTCGTCCACCAGTCGGAAGTCGGACTCGAGGCGCTCGACGACGCTCGTGTTCGCGCCGAGCAGACCGCGGTCCTCGGTGAGCACCAGTTCGAGCATCGACTGCCACCAGGCCAGTTCGAGCTCGTCGGCGAGGCGCGTCCGCGGCACGTGCCGCTGGGACAGGTCGACGATGAGCTCGCCGAGACCCTGCTCGCGGAGGCCGGCGAGGATCGCAGTGCGCTCCTGGAGGTTGTGGAGGACCTCCGACTCGGCGGCGAGCTCGGAGATCGTGCGGACGAGACTCGGGATCGCGAGGCGGCCGAGGCGGTCCGGGGTGTCGGCGATGCCGAGCGGCTGGTCGACCAGCTCGAGCTTCGCGGCGACCGTCTGGTACGCCTGCTCGACGTCCGCGATGCCGAGCGGCACCTCGGGCGGCGCACCGGTCGTCACGTAGCGCTGCCACAGGGTGCGCTGCTGCTGGATCCGGCGGAGCGCGGCGTTCATGTCGGGCACGTGTGCGCCGGGCCGCAGGTACTCCTTGGCCAGGGCCTTGAGTCGCCGGCGGCTCGCCGACGACATCGCGGCGGAGTCCTTCCGCGGGCTCGTGGCGACGATGAGGTCGGCGAGCGACCGGTCGAAGACGTCCGGCTGGAAGCGGTCGAGCGTCTCACGGATGTCCGCGAGGAGTCGCAGGTAGATGCCCAGCTCGTCGATGGACTCGAACGGCCGCATCTGCGTCTGCCCGATGAGGCCGTACGCACGCTCCAGCAACTGCGGCAGATCCTTGCGGTGCAGGCGCTTGGCGAGGTCGTGGGTCTCCTGGGCTTCCGCGGTCGTGTCGAACGACGCGCCGTACCAGGGCGAGTCGCCCGGTCCGTAGCGGAATTCACCGAGGGCGGCCGCGCCTTCGAGCGCCTCCGCCGCGCGGGAGCGGCCCGCTGCGAGCCCGACGAGCGTCTGGCGGTCGAGTCGGACGAGGGTCCCCGGAGGGTGCGGCAGCTTGGAGAGCTTCGAGAGCGCTTCGAGCGCTTCGATGACCGAGACCCGCAGATCGGGGTCCTTCGCCTGCAGCGAGGTGCGGTAATCGATGAGGACCCGACGCAGCCGGACGAGCGCGTCGTCGACCTCGCCGACCTGCGGCGGGATCGCCCGCTCGTTGCGCGTGATCGCCTGGATGAGGTCGCGACGGAGGGTCGACGGCGACGCGCACAGACCCGGCAGACCGACCTTGGTCAGGCGGTGGCGGATGCCCTCGAGCGTGGAGCGGCGAGGGCTGACGACGAGGACGCGCTTGTGCTGCGACGCGAGCACGCCGATCGCGTTCACGATGGTCTGCGTGCCGCCCGTGCCCGGCAGCGTCGTGACGACGAGCGAGTTGCCGGCGCCGATCTGCGCGATGACGTTCTCCTGCTCGACGTCCGCGTCGAGCAGGAGGGTGTCGGTCGACGGCGGGCGGTCGTCCTGGCCCGGCGCGTCGACGGGCGTGAAGCTGCTGCGGACGAGGCCGACCGCACCCTCGTCGCCGGCGACGGCGTCGAGGATCGGGTGGTCGAGCTTGGCGGCGTCGTCGAGCAGGGAGTGACCGACGGCGGCGAACGAGGAGACGAGCAGACGCGGCTGCACGGTGAACCATTCGAGCCCGGCGGCGAGCGAGCGGAGGCGGTCGATGACGGGCTGCGGCTTGAACACGCCACCCGATTCACTCAGCGCGACGAACTCGTCGGGATCGAGGACGATGCCGAACTGCTCGCGGAGGGCGCGGACGAGTTCCGGGTTCGCGGTCGTGGCGCCGCGCAGCTTGACCTCGTAGTCGCGACCGTACCGGCGGATGGCCAGCGGCCGGAGCAGGACCGGCGCGCTGAAGTCCTCCCCCTGATGCGTCCACTGGGCGAGGCCGACGGCGAGGTGGACGGCGTCGATGCCGCGGACGGTGGAGAGCTCGATGCCCTTCGTCGTGATGCGGTCGGCGGCGCGCTTCGCACCGCGGAGCGCGATCTCGTCGCGGATGAGGTTCGACAGCAGCGTCGACTTGCCCGAGATGAACTGCGGCAGACCACCGGGATGCGTCGAGCTGAGCTCCACCCGGGTCGTCGGGGCGTCCACGAAATGGAGCAGCGGCGAGGGGCCGCCGACCGTGCTGAGCTGCTGACGCCAGGCGTGCAGCGCCGTGTCGACCACGCCTGCCGATGCCGCAACGGGACCCTCGCGGAGTTGCGCCTCCGCTGCTTCCCGTTCGACTCCGGACGTCACGTCGCCGTCATCCCGTCTCTTCTCTAGCCGCCACACACTTGCACCATACGTGCCCGGTAGTGGAAACACCGGGAAGCGGTGCGGTTTTTCGCCGAGTCCGCCGAGGAAATGTGCGACGCGCGCGTCGTCCGAGGGTCAGGAGACGCCGAGGAGGCCGGAGAGCACCATCACCGCGGTGCCCCGCAGGACGATGTCGGCGCCCTGCTCGCTCATCCGGATCTGGACGCCGCCGTGGAACTCGGTCATCGTGCGCGCCCGCACGGTCTCGATCGCCGCGTCGAGGAGCACGCCGGCGAGCAACTCCTCCGGGCCGCTCACCACGATCTCCGAGAGATTCAGCGCACCGACGATCGCGGCGAGCGAGACACCGAGGCGCTCCCCCGCGGCGCGGAGGATCTCCTCGCGACGCCGCTCGACCTCAGCGGTGGGAAGATCGCTCGCCTCAGCCCCCGCGAGGAGCTCACGCAGGTGCGGCACGGCGAGCCAGGCCTCGAGGCACCCGCGCTTCCCGCAGGCGCACAGTGGTCCACCGTCGGTGCCGACGACCACGTGGCCGATCTCACCGGCTGCGAACCGGCTCCCGAAGAGCGGGTGACCGCCCACGAGCAGCCCCGCCCCGACGCCGTTCCCGACGCTCACGAGCATGAGGTCGCCGTCCGCCCCGCCGAAGCTGTACTCCGCGAGGACGGCGGCATTGGCGTCGTTCGCGACGAGGACCGGCACCTGGGCGACCTGTTCGATCGCCCCCTGGAGGTCGACGTCGGTCCAGCCGAGGTTCGGCGCGCTGCGGACCGTGCCGGTCATGTCGACGACGCCGGGCGAACCGACCCCGATGCCCAGCACCTCGACCGTCGCCTCCTCGACGAGGTCTGCGGCGAGCGCGACGGCCTTCGCGATCGCGTCCGCCCCCGTGGCGCCGTCGAGCGGCACCTCGAGCATCGTCACGACCTCGCCGTCGAGCGTCAGCACCGCGCCTCGGAACACCTCGGTGTCGGAGAGGTCGAGGCCGACGATCTGGAACTCGTCGCGGTTGATGTCGATGAGCGTGGCGGGCTTGCCCGGGCGAGAGGTCTCGCGGAGCCCGACCTCGACGATGAGGTTGTCCGCGATGAGCGAGGCGACGAGGTCGGAGATGCTCACCCGGGTCAGGCCGGTGGCTCGGGCGATGTCGGCGCGACTCATGGCCCCGCTGGCGAAGAGGGTCTGGAGCACGAGCGCCCGGTTATGACCACGGGCGTGTTCCGGCAGGACCTTCGCGTTCGGCCGCAGCCGCCGCGCCGGGGTGTACGAGAAGGATTCGATCCGCTCCGACGCGATCCCGCCGCCGCTTCCGAATCCACCAGCACTCATGCGATAAGTAAAGCAGGCTGCGCCTCATCGTGCGGCACCGCGATGTCACCCGATGGTCACCGACACGTCGCCCGCCGGGCACCGCTGAGACCCGTACGACGCGGAGCATCATGGGTGTGAGGATCGCAATCGTGACCGAGTCGTTCCTGCCGCAGATGAACGGCGTCACCCACTCCCTGCTCCGCATCATGGAGCACTTCGCGGACCGAGGGGACGAGGTGCTCGTCATCGCCCCCGGCGCCGGAGCCTCGACGCCGCGGCTCCACGAGGGCTTCCGAGTGGACGGCGTCCCGTCGATCCCGCTCCCCCGTTACCGGAACGTGCGGGTCGCCGCCGGCGGGGTCGGCCGGATCACGGAGCTCCTCCGCGGCTTCCGCCCCGACGTGGTGCACCTGGCCTCGCCGTTCGTCCTCGGCTGGCGCGGTGTCCAGGCCGCCGAGCGCCTGGGCGTCCCGACCGTCGCCGTGTACCAGACCGACATCCCGGCCTACGCCGGACGGTACGGGTTCCCGGTCGCCGAAGCGCTGCTGTGGCAACACGTCGAGCGCCTCCACGGCCGGTCGACGCTCACGCTCGCGCCGTCACGGCAGTCGATCGCGCAACTGGAGGCGCACGCCATCCCGCGGGTCCGCCTGTGGGTGCGGGGCGTCGACGCCGTCCGGTTCTCCCCGGAACGGCGCAGCGAGGCCTGGCGTCGGTCCATCGCTCCCGGCGGCGAGCGCATCGTGGGCTACGTCGGTCGACTCGCAGCCGAGAAGCAGGTCGAGGACCTCGCGGTGCTCGGCGGACTCCCGGGCATGAAGCTCGTCATCGTCGGCGAGGGGCCGCTGCGTGCCTCGCTCGAACAGCGACTTCCGAACGCGGTCTTCACCGGATTCCTGGGCGGAGAGGAGCTGGCGGTCGCGATGGCCGGGCTGGACGTGTTCGTCCACCCCGGCGAGTCGGAGACCTTCTGCCAGACCATCCAGGAGGCGATGGCCTCCGGGGTACCCGTGGTCGCGACCGGTCGGGGCGGACCGGTGGACCTCGTCGACTCCAGCCGCACCGGGTGGCTCTACGAACCCGGCAGGCTCGAACAGCTGCGCGGGTTCGTCCAGGACCTCGTGGGCGACGAGGTGAAGCGGTCGGCGTTCGGTGCCGCAGCTCGGGCCGGCGTCCTGCCGCGCAGCTGGAAGAGCGTCAGCAGCGCCCTGATCGGGCATTACAGCGACGCCATCGAGTTGCACGAGGGCGCTCGGGCACGACGGATCGGTCTCGACCCGCGTGTTCAGGCGCCTCGGGTCATTCGCCCGGGTACCGGACGCCGATCTGGCGCCTGACCTCGTCGAGGGTCTCCATGATCGCGACCGTCTCGGCGAGCGGCATGATGTCACCGGAGAGGCGGCCCTCGGAGGCGAGCCGTTCGAGTTCCCACGCCTGGAAGTGCATCCCGCGGCCGTCCACCTCGGAACGGTAGGTCTCGACGACCTCGCCGTCGGTGCCGAACACCCGGAACGTCGTCGCCGTGTACCAGACACGGTCGAACTCGATCCAGCCGTCGGTCCCCACGATGGCCGCGCGGTTCGGGCCGACGGTGTTGCTCGCCGACAGGGTGTTCGCCACCTGGCCGTCCGCGTAGCCGAAGAGGGTCGCGACCTGCATGTCCGCCCCCGTGTCGCGGAGCGCGGCCGTGGCCTGGATCGTCGTCGGGGTCCCGAAGACGGACGACGCGAAGGAGACCGGGTACACGCCGAGGTCGAGCAGCGCCCCGCCGCCCAGCTCGAGGTTGTTCATGCGGTGCTCCGGGTCGTCCGAGAGCAGCTGGGTGTGATCGGCGACGAGGCTGCGCGGCTGTCCGATGACACCGTCGGCGAGCAACTCGCGGAGCCGGACCATGTGCGGGAGGAACCGGGTCCACATCGCCTCGAGGACGACCAGGCCACGCTCCGCGGCGAGCGCCACGACGGCCTGCGCCTCGGCGGCGTTGAGGGTGAAGGGCTTCTCGATGAGGACGTGCTTCCCGGCGTCGAGCGCCAGCACCGCCTGCTCGGCGTGGAACGGGTGCGGGGTCGCGATGTAGATCACGTCGACCTCGGGGTCGGCGGCGAGCGCCTCGTACCCCACGTGGACGTTCGGGATGTCGAACTCGGCGGCGAACGCGGCTGCGGTCTCGGCGGATCGCGAGGCGACGGCTCGGACGTCGAAGCCGTGCCGTCGGAGGTCGGCGGTGAAGCTCTTCGCGACACCGGCGGGGCCGAGGATGCCCCATCGCAAACCGGTGGACGGTCCTGCCGCGGGGGTTCCCGTTCCGGTCCGGTCGATGTCCTGCTCCGTCATGGCTCTCCTTCGATGCGCGTTCCAGCAGCCTACTGGAGGGCCTCCGGCGCTCGCGATTTCGGGGCTAGCCCTGCTCGGACTCGCCGCGCCTCGCCGTAGGCTGAGGGTTCGACCGAGCCCAGCCGACCGCGCTGCGGGCCTGGTCCATCCTGGGGGGATGCGCTGTGGGGCCGAAGGAATCGACCGGGCGTCGACGTGCACTGGCGTACGCCCGGACCCTCGCGATCGGCGTGGCCGGTCTGTTCGCCCTGAGCGGCTGCGTCTCGCAGCCGGCCCCGCCTCCGGTGACGGTGGTCGTCACCCAGCAGCCGGACCCGTCGCCCTCGGTCGCCCCGGTGCCCACCTCGACCGCGCGCGACGCCCTGCCTCCTGAGCCGGCACCGATCGTGCCGAACGCGCCGGCGGAACCGGCGGAACCCCTTCCGGAGGGCCCCGCGTTCGACCTCGGGCCGCGGGACGGCGCGCTCGGCCCGGTCGCCACGGATGCCGAGGGCAACCCGCTCACCTACACGGTGGTCGCCGGCGACGTGTTCTTCGACATCGCGCAGCGCTTCGACCTACCACAGCAGCAGCTGCTCCGCATGAACCCGTCGATCCCCGGCCTCGGACTCGACATCTACATCGGCGACGTCGTCAACCTCGACTGGACGACCACGCGTTGAGCCTCGGCGCCCGCCGGCGTCAGCCGAACGGGATGGTGCCGACGAGCACGCCGACGACGAGCATCACGAGCGAGACGATCGCGGCGCGCCACAGCACCTTCTTGTGGTGGTCGCCGAGGTTCACGCTGGCGAGCGAGACGAGCAGGAGGATGGCCGGAACGAGCGGGCTCTGCAGGTGGACCGGCTGACCGGTGATCGACGCACGCGCCATCTCGACCGGTTCGATGCCGAAGGTCGAGGCGCTCTCGGCCAGCACCGGCAGGATGCCGAAGTAGAACGCGTCGTTGCTCATGAAGAACGTCATCGGGATACTGAGCACCCCGGTGATGACCGCGAGGAACGGACCGAGCTCCGTCGGGATGATGTCGACGATCCAGTCGGCCATCGCGGTGACCATGCCGGTCCCGTTGAGGACACCGATCAGCACACCGGCCGCGAGCACCATCGAGACCACGCCGACGATGCTCGGGGCGTGGGCGACGATCTCCTTGGACTGCTGCGCGAGCCTCGGGAAGTTCACCAGGAGGGCGATGGCGGTGCCGACCATGAACACGTACGGCAACGGCACGAGGTCGAGCACGAGCATCGTCATGACCGCGACCGTGAGCACGAGGTTGACCCAGATGAGTCGCGGGCGCAGGGTGTCGCGCTCCGGGTCGAGCATCGTGTCCGCCATGGCCGTGTCGTCGGGGCGGACGAGGGTCGCGAGGCGCCCACGGGCACTGGTCGAGAAGGTCGTCGACATGCCGCCGGTGAGCGGGTGGTCGGCGGGCCCGGAACCCGAAGCCGGTGCGGCGACGCCGGAGGCACCCTCGCCGAGGAGGTCGACGCCCGCGAGGCGCTTGCGCTCCCCCAGCCCGAGGAACCAGGCGAAGGCGAACACGAGGACGAGGCCGGCGGCGAGCGACGGCAGCATCGGGACGAAGATCTCGGTCGGTGAGACGCCCAGGGCCGAGGCGGCGCGGACGGTCGGCCCGCCCCACGGGACGATGTTGAGCGTGCCGTTCGCGAGCCCGGCGACGCAGGTGAGGACGACCGGGTTCATGCCGAGCCTGAGGTAGATCGGCAGCATCGCGGCGGTCGTCACGATGAAGGTCGTCGACCCGTCGCCGTCGAGTGACACCGCGCCCGCCAGGAGCGCCGTACCGACGACGATCTTCGCCGGGTCGTTGCCCAGCGCACGGACGATGAACCGGACGAGCGGGTCGAAGAGCCCGACGTCGATCATGATCCCGAAGTACATGATCGCGAACATCAACAGGGCGGCGGTCGGAGCGAGGCTGCCGATCGCCTCGATGACCATGTCGCCGAGCCCGAGTCCGGCGCCGGCGAACAGCCCGAAGACCGTTGGGACGATGATGAGCGCCACCATCGGGGTGAGGCGCTTCGTCATGATCAGCACCATGAAGGTGAGGATCATCGCGAATCCGAGAATGACCAGCATGTCGACTCCTTCGTCTGCGTGCACCGCGGTGTGCACGACGGGACGCCACGCGGCGACACGGGCGATGGACCGAGCGCGGCGGGCGTTCCCGGAACCGTACGGGAGTGGCACGGAGCTGTCTCGCTTGTGGGCGTTCGGCTCGGATCTGCGGGTTACACCGCCTTCTGCGCATTCTGCTCATAACGCGGTCGACGCCGCCCATCGCCCCGGCGACGTACGATCGGAGCCATGATCGGCGAGGAAGCGGAGCTGCCAGGTCGGCGACGGGGCGGGCGCTCCAGCTTCGCGGCGCAGGTGCTGGTGCTGCAGCTGGTCGTCGTCATCGCGGTCGTCGCCGTGTGCACGGGCGTGTTCGCCTGGATGAGCAGCGAGCGCCTCGTGCACGAAGCCCAGTCCACCGCGCTCGCGATCGCCCAGAGCGTCGCGAGCGATCCCGACGTCCGGACCGCCGTGACGCTCGAGGCACGTACCCCGGGGACGCCGACGGCGGCCGACCTCGGGACCGGTCCCCTGCAGGAGCTCGGCACGGAGGTCGGCATACGGACCGGGGCGCTCTTCGTCGTCATCACCGACGAGCGCGGGATCCGTCTGGCGCACCCCGACCCCGACCAGCTCGGGCTCCGGGTGAGCACCAGTGCGGAGGCGGCCCTGGCCGGGACGGAGTCGGTCTCGTGGGAGACCGGCACCCTCGGCCCGTCCGCCCGCGCCAAGGTGCCCGTCTTCGCCGCCGAGTCCTCCGACACCGGTGGGGCCGTGGTCTCGTCCGGCGCCGGCGAGGTCGTCGGCGAGATCAGCGTCGGGTTCGCCCCGCAGCGCGTGTTCGCCGACGTCGTGGGCGAGACCATGCTGGTCGCGGGCGCAGCGCTGCTCGCGCTGACGATCGGTCTGATCGCTTCGATGCTCATCCGGCGGCGGCTGCGGCGGCTGACCCTGGGCCTCGGACCGGAGGAACTCGCCGCGCTCGTGCAGAACCAGGCTGCGGTCCTCGGCGGGGTCGGCGAAGGCGTCCTCGGTGTCTCGCCGGACGGCGACGTGACGGTGTGCACCGAGCAGGCGGCCAGGCTCCTCGACATCGGGTCGGTCATCGGGCGTCGGTTCGACGACCTCGACCTGCCCGAGCGACTGGTGGACCTCGTCGCGGACGACGCCGCGAGGCCGACCTCGGCCCAGCTCGTCGTCGGGTCCCGCGTCCTCTTCGTCGACGTCCGGCCCGTGTCCCGGGACGGCGTCGACCTCGGGCGAGTGGTCGTCGTCCGCGACCGCACCGACGTCGAGGCGCTCACCCGGCGGCTCGACGCGGTCGCGACGATGACGACCGCCCTCCGCGCGCAGCGGCACGAGTTCGCGAACCGGTTGCACGCGATCTCCGGCCTCCTCGAGACCGGGCAGGACGCCGAGGCACGCGAGTATCTCGCCAACGTGCTCGACCACGGACCGCTGAAGTACCCGGTCCAGCACGCTGACCGCCTCACCGAGCCCTACCTCCAGGCCTTCCTCGGTGCGAAGGGGGTCGAAGCCGCGGAACGCGGGGTACTCGTCACCATCGGCTCCGAGACCCTCGTCACCGGCTCCCTGTGCGATCCTGAGGACGTGACCACCGTCCTCGGCAACCTGCTCGACAATGCGGTGAACGCGGCCGTCGCGGGCCGGGTCCGACCGGCCTGGGTGGAGGTCGAGGTCCTCGACCACGGCACCGAGCTGCACTGCTCCGTGATGGACTCAGGTGACGGCGTCGCGGCGACCGGCCAGGACGACGCGCCAACCGCCGCCCCGACCATCGGCCTTGGTGACCCGGACGACGTCCACGGCCACGGGTTCGGTCTGCCGCTCTCGCGCGACATCGCGCGTCGTCGAGGAGGCGACGTCTGGTTGGCGTCCCCCGGCGTCCGCGGCGAACATGGAGCGGTCTTCTGCGCACGGCTCCCCGGGACGGTCGATCCGGCGCCGTCCCTGGCGGGAGAGGGACGATGACGGCCGATCTCACCGTGCTGGTCGTCGACGACGACTTCCACGTCGCCCGCCTGCACTGCCGGATCGTCGACGAGGTCGACGGCTTCCGCGCGCTCAGTCCTGTCGGGTCGGCCGCCGAGGCCGCGCGGAGCATCGCCACCGAGCCGCCCGACCTCGTGCTCCTCGACGGCTACCTTCCCGATCGGAACGGGCTCGAGCTCCTGGTGGACCTCCCGATCGACACCATCGTCGTCTCCGCAGCATCGGACGGAGCGTCCGTGCGCAGAGCGCTTCGTGCGGGAGCCCTCGGCTACCTGGTGAAACCGTTCGCGCCGCAGGTCCTCCAGGACCGACTCGCCGCATACGCCCGGTTCCGGAACGTCCTCGGCGAGGCGGTGAACGCCGACCAGGAGACGATCGAGCGCGCTCTGCGCATCCTGCACTCCGGTGACGCCGGGGCGACGACCCGGTCGAGGTCCGCCACGGAGACGGCCGTCCTCGAAGCGGTGTCGGAGGCGGACGGCGAGCGCTCGGCCGCCGAGGTGGCCGAGCTGGTCGGCGTCTCACGCGCGACGGCGCAACGGTATCTCTCCGCGCTGGCCGCCCGAGGTCTCCTGACGACGCAGCTGCGGTACGGGACCACGGGGCGTCCAGAGCACCGGTACGCGCCGCCAAGCGTCAGCCGCTGAGGCGTCCACACGCCGTCGGCTGGGCGATCCCCCCACGACATCGCCCAGCCCGGCACGTGAACCAACTCTTCGCCGATGGAACGCGGAATGCCCCCGCACACCGTGATCCATCCGTCGTCGCACGACGATCAGCAAAGTGAGTTAATCACCCGATTCAGTTTAGGGTGACCTCACGGCGCGTGCGTCAGGGCTACCCCCTAACGTGCACCCGACCGCTCAGGCGTCCTGCGTATCGAAGGCGGCGTCGAGGACGGCGAGCACCTCGGCCTGCCGGTCCGCGACGATGACCGCCGCGATGAGGATCCGCCACATGGTGTCGACCGCGTTGAGGAGGTCGGTCCGACCGGCCAGCAGGTTCGAGACGAGCTGGGTCCCCGTGAAGAACGCGACGAAGGACCTCGCCAGTTCCGCCGGCTCGAGCGGAGACTGCAACTCACCGAGCTCGATCGAGGCCCGCACCCGCTCCTCGACGCTCGCGATCCACTGCTCGTGGAACGCGGTCGTCGGAGCCTGGATGACGCCCTGCTCGAGGGACAGCCGCAGGCCGGCGCGGGTGATGGGATCGGTGAGCAGCTGCTCGGTGATGGCGCGGGAGGCCTGGACCAGCCCGCCGAAGGGCGAGGGCGCGGTGGTCGGCGCGGTCAGCGCAGCGATCGAGCGCGTGCTCTGCTCGTTGATGACGGCGATCGCCAGTTCCTCTTTCGAGGGGAAGTAGAAGTACAGCGAGCCCTGCGTCGTCCCCGCCTCACGGGCGATGTCCGACAGGCTCGCCTGTCCGTAGCCGACCCGGTCGAACATGCGCGCGGCACCTTCGACGACGGTCTGGCGTCGTTCATGACCTCGTTGCTGCTGTGGTCGTCGTTCGGGCATGTGCGTATCCTGCTTCTGTCATCCCCCGATTCAGGGATAAGCGTACCCACTCCGAGCTGAGAACACGGTGTCGAACGCGGCAGAAATCCGGAACAAGTCGACCGACTTGATCGGGAGAAGATCCCGGTCGCGTCGCAAAAGGGCGCGTGGAGGGTGTCATCGCCGACCGGCCCCGAGCGGACTCACTCGCGTCGTGTGACCAGGGCGAACCGCTCGCGGAGCTCAGGCGCGTCGGCGAACGGCCGCCAGCACAGGCCGTCGCCCTCCCGCATCGCGGCCACCGGACGGAGGGCGACGAGTCGCTCACCGAAGCGCAGGGCGTCGAGGAACAGCGTGTCGTTCCCCGCGTCGATCGTCAGGGAGCGCGGGTACCAGCCGCGCGCCGCGAGCGCGCCGGCCAGCCAGGCCGAGTACGCCGGGTCCTTTCCGGGCTCGGGACGAAGCAGCTCCTGGTCGGCGAGATCGGACCACTCGATGACGTCCTTCGCCGACAGCGGGTGCGCCGCTCGCATGACGACCCCGAGCGGGAGTGCGGCGATCTCCTCGGCGGCGAGCTCGTCCGGCAGCTCGATCGGCAGGCGCACGATGGTGGCGTCGAGACGACCGGTGGTGACGAGGTGCAGCTGCTCGACCGGCTCGATCGTGACCGCGATCGCCGGGACGTCGATGCGGCGACCGGCCTCGGAGACGACCGCGTCCCACGTCGTCGGCGGACGGCCGACCCGGATGTGCCGCGCCGGTGACGCTGGGTCCATGTCGGCGACCACGTCGATGAAGGTGCGGACCTTGAGCAGGAAGCGCTGCCCCTCGCGCGTCGGGCGGTACTCCTCCCCCAGGACGCTGAACAGCTCGACCCCGAGCGCTGCCTCGAGCCGCCGCAGCTGCTGCGCGAGGCTCGGCTGTGCGACCCCGAGAAGGTTCGCCGCGGCGCCGAGCGTCCGAGCATCCGCGACGACCACGGCCGACCGCAGCTGACGAAGAGTGATGGCGTCGCGTTCGAGTTGGCGGTGGAGGTCGTGCGTCATGCTTCGAGCCTACGGCGTGCTCGCAGCCCTACCCGACATGCGAAGCCGTGCTCGCCTGGACGGCCGCACCTCGGACAGTGCCCCTGGAGGGACTCGAACCCCCAACCCTTTCCTTAGGACGGAACTGCTCTTCCATTGAGCTACAGAGGCTGACCCGTCGAGTGTAGCCGGTCGCTCAGGCGGCAGGCGCCAGGTACTGCTCCCAGTCGGGCTCCGAGCGCTCGACGCCCCGCACCATCCACTGCGAGCCGTGCGGCGTCCGCGGCGAGACCCGGAGGCTCCAGTTCATCTCCACCGGCGTGCGATCGCCCTTCACGTTGTTGCAGCGCAGGCAGCAGGCCACGAGGTTCTCCCAACTGTCCACACCCCCGCGCGAGCGCGGCTGCACGTGGTCGATCGTCGTCGCCGCCTTCCCGCAGTAGGCGCAGCGGTGGCCGTCGCGGCGCAGCACGCCGCGGCGGGTCACGGGCACCCGGCGGGCGTTCGGGATCCGGACGTATCTGGTGAGCAGGATGACCGACGGCCGATCGAACGATCCACTCGTCGCCACCACGGGATGCGAGGAGTCGATCTCGACGACGGTCGCCTTGTGATGCATCACGAGCACGAGGGCCCGCTTGAACGAGACGATCGCGAGCGGCTCATAGCCCGCGTTCAACACCAGTGTGCGCATGCACGTTCCCTTCCGAAGGGCCACGACGGCTGCCGCGACCGGTCGACGATCATCACCTGCTGCGTCCCTGACGCGGCGGATCGAGTCGTTTCCGGGGAACAAAAAAGGGCACTGTCATGACGACAGCACCCTCTTGACCCACGGCGGAGCCACGGCACGCTTGGCTGGAATGCCGCAGCACGTAGAGGCCGCGACCATTCGCGACCACGTGGCGACGTATAGCGTGCATCAGCTCCTGAACCTCTCCGAGTTGCAGAGCACCAGATTAACCCACACCGACCGGATTTCCGCACGTTGCAGGAGAATTCCCCTCCGCGCCACCTCGGCTTCGGACGACGGACACCGCTCGGTCGCGAACGGTCACCGCGTACGACGACGAATCGCGTCCCTCCGACGGAGGGACGCGATCCAGGTCGAGCGGGTCGGATCAGCCGACGCCCGGCGGGTAGAGGTAGAGCGCCACGGCGCTGGCCGCGATGGTGCGCGTGTTGTAGCTGTGCCGTGCGGATCCCCAGTTGTACTCCTCCAGGGTGACCGTCCCGTCGGCGTTGACCGACTGCACATAGGCGACGTGGTTGTAGTTGAACCAGGCGACGGAGCCGGCGATGGCGTTGGTCCCCTTGTTGTACTGCCACGAGTCGGCCCAGCCGTAGGCGCTGCTCGGCGGCAGGCCGTTGCCCCAGGTGAAGGCCCAGTTCCCACTCGGCGTACCCGCGTCGCGGTTGAGTCGCCAGGCGACGAAGTCCACGCATTCGCGGTAGTAGTACCGCAGCGGCGAGAGCCCGCCGCCCTCGTCGTCGGTCGCCTGGTCGAACCAGGGGTAGTCGTCGCCGGCCTGACGTGCGCCCACGGTGATCGAGTAGGTGGCGTTGCTGGCAGCTGCAGCGGCGTCGAGCTGCCGCTGGCGCTCGGCGAGCTCGTCCGGCGTCGTCGCGCTGTAGAGGTCGCGGGAGATCGGTGCGTCGGCCACCTTGTCGGAAGCGACGACGCTCTGGGCACCGGAGGCCTTCAGCTGCTCCGAGGCGGACGTCCCGTACTCGGTCTGCGCACTGCTACTCGCCGCATAGGCAGGGAGGGCGACGGTGGCGACCAGTGCCGGCACGAGGAAGGCCATGGTGGCGACGCCGCGGACGGAGCCGGGTCGGGCTCCGGACGGCTTCGGCTTGCGCACGGCGACCGTCGACGCGGACGGTTTGACCGGGGGCTTGTTGCGGGCGACGCGATCCGCACCGGTGCGGAGCGGAGCGACGGTCGCGAGCGAGGCGTCGGTGGCGGACGTCACGGTGAAGGACTGCGGGGCCGTCGGCTCCGGTGCGGCGGGCTTCGTCAGCGGCCGCTGGTCGACACGGACCTCACCGGTCGTGACGGCGGCGTCGACCTCCTCGACCACGGCATCGTCGAGGACGATCTCGGGGTGGTCGACGGGTGCGTCCGGAGCGACCTCGGTGACGAGCGCGTCGTCTGCTTCCGTCTGGGACGGGGTGGTCGCCTCCGCCTGCTTCGCGGCCTGCTCCTGGAGTCGGAGCTGCTTCCGGGTGAGGGGGACGTTCGGGGTCGTCTCGGCCTGGTCGGGGCCGCTCTCGCCAGCTGCAGTCAAGTGGATTCCTCCGGCACCCCGCATGAGCGACGACGATCGCGGTCGTGCGATCGGCATGGCGCAGCCCCATCCGACGATTGATGTCGGTTCGTGTGGCCGAGGGACGGGCTAGGGGGTGCCTCGGTCGTCTTCCTTGAGCCAGATCATGGCCTTCAGGACGAGTGACAGCCTACGGGTTACCCCTCAGAAAGTCACGTTTCGATCACGGGAAAACGGGCACATGAGGGAATCCTCATACGCGTCTCATGCTCACGCGGCAGGGGTCTCCACGAAGATGTGCGTCGCGAGCTCGTTGGGCAGCTCGAGGCCGCCCTCGACACCGTCGATGGTGACGAGCACGTAGCCGCCCGCTGCCGCGAAGGTTCCCGCGCGACCCGGCATGACGCCGGCCTGCTTGAGCTGCAGGAGCAGCTCGGGGTCGACCTGCGCCGGTTCGCCGAGACGTCGGACCGTCGCCGTGACCGGCTCGGTGCGTCCTTCGACGAGACCCACGATGTTGATGACGCCCTGCGAGAAGGCGACGGCGGGGCTGTCGCCGAACTCGTCGAGTCCCGGGATCGGGGTGCCGTACGGCGACTCGGTGGGGTGGTTGAGCATGTCGAGGAGCTTGCGCTCGACCTGCTCACTCATGACGTGTTCCCAGCGACAGGCTTCCTCGTGGACGAACTCCCACTCCAGGCCGATGACGTCGCTCAGGAGGCGCTCCGCCAGGCGGTGCTTCCGCATGACGTGGACAGCCTTGCGACGACCCGGTTCGGTGAGCTCGAGGTGCCGGTCCCCCGACACGACGACGAGTCCGTCGCGCTCCATCCGCCCGACCGTCTGCGAGACCGTCGGTCCGGAGTGCCCGAGGCGCTCGGAGATCCGCGCACGAAGCGGGATGATGTTCTCCTCCTCGAGCTCCAGAATGGTGCGGAGATACATCTCTGTGGTGTCAATCAAATCGGTCATCGACGCCCTCCCTGCCCGATTGCACGTTCCCGGTAAGCCTAGTGCGCGGCGGCGACGTTCCCGCGCCAAGCCACTCCGCCCCGGGTGGACGCATCCGGCTGCGTGGCACGACGCCATGAGGCCCCCGCCTCTAGAATCGCCGTATGCCGGAGATCACGATTCCCACGTCCCTTCTGCCCGCCGATGGTCGATTCGGCTGCGGCCCCTCCAAGATCCGACCCGAGCAGATCGCAGCGCTCTCCGAGGCCGGCCTGTCCCTGCTCGGCACCTCCCACCGACAGGCTCCCGTCAAGCAGCTCGTCGGCCGTGTCCGCGCCGGCCTGGCCGAGCTGTTCCGCGCTCCCGAGGGCTACGAGATCATCGTCGGCAACGGCGGCTCGACCGCGTTCTGGGATGCCGCCGCCTTCGGCCTCATCGAGCAGCGCAGCCAGAACCTCGTCTTCGGTGAGTTCGGCGGCAAGTTCGCCAAGGCGGCCGGCGCCCCGTGGCTCACCGCCCCGGACGTCCGCGAGGTGCCGGGTGGATCCCGCATCGATCCCGAGGTGGTCGAGGGCGTCGACGTGTACGCCTGGCCGCACAACGAGACCTCGACCGGTGTCATGGCCCCGGTGCGACGCGTATCCGGCGACGCCGGTGCACTCACGGTGATCGACGCGACGAGTGCCGCCGGTGGTGTGGACTTCGACGCGAGCCAGGCGGACGTCTACTACTTCGCACCGCAGAAGAACTTCGCATCCGACGGCGGCCTGTGGTTCGCCCTCTGCTCCCCCGCAGCGATCGAGCGCATCGAACGGATCGCCGCCAGCGGGCGTTACATCCCGGAGTTCCTGAGCCTGAAGAACGCGGTCGACAACTCCCGGCTCGAGCAGACGCTCAACACGCCTGCCTTGTCGACGCTCGTGCTCCTCGAGGAACAGATCTCGTGGATCAACGGCAACGGCGGCCTCGCCTGGGCGTCGGCACGGACGGCCGAATCCTCAGGCGCCCTGTACGAGTGGGCCGAGCGCACCTCCTACACGACGCCGTTCGTGACGGACCCCGACCACCGCTCGCAGGTCGTCGTCACGATCGACTTCGACGACGCCATCGACGCGGCGCTGGTCGCGAAGACCCTGCGGGCGAACGGCATCGTCGACACCGAGCCCTACCGCAAGCTCGGTCGCAACCAGCTGCGCGTCGCGACCTTCACGGCGATCGACCCCGCAGACGTCCGTCAGCTCATCGCGAGCATCGAACACGTCGTCGGGGCGCTCTGATCCGCCTCCCCCGCTGAACGCCGAACGGGCGGTCGAATCCTCTCGAGGTCCGGCCGCCCGTTCGTCTGTCGCGTGGTGCGCGAGTGCTA
Organism: Plantibacter sp. MCCC 1A11337; assembly: GCF_013349365.1. NCBI lineage: Bacteria > Bacillati > Actinomycetota > Actinomycetes > Micrococcales > Microbacteriaceae > Plantibacter > Plantibacter sp. MCCC 1A11337. Next base: position 1,004,448 of record NZ_JABJWX010000001.1, read on the forward strand.
CTCGTCCTCGAACCGGTCGTCGTCTTCGTCGGAGTCGTCTTCCTCGTCGGAATCGTCCTCGTCGTCCTCATCGGAGTCGTCGTCGTCCGATTCATCGTCGTCGTCGTCGGAGTCGTCCGACGCCGCATCGACGTCGTCCTCGTCGTACTCGAGCTCGATGCCGTCGCGGTCCCGGTCGCGGGGATCCCCGGACAGCGCGACGTCGTCGTCGAACTCGTCAGTGTCATCAGCGTCGTCGAGCGCGTCGTCAGCCGCGGCAGCGGCCGCGGCCTCCTGCGCGGCGCGGTAGTCCGCGAGGCGCTCCGACCACGGCACCCACTGCGGAGCCAGCAACGCGCCGTCACCGGGCATCAGCTCCGTCTCGAGCACGTTGGGCGCGGCGTCGTCGGCGGTCCGCGAGAGCGTCACCGTCCAGAACCATCCCGGGTAGCCGGCCATCGTGTTCGCGAACAGCAACGAGACGACGTGATCGTCGACCACGACATGCCCGGCCGGCTCACCCACCGTGCTCGCGGGCGTGATCTCCTGCAGCGCTTCACGCGCGAGCTCGACGGCCGCGATCAGCGTCTCGTCCGGCACGGGTGCCGGGGTCGGCTCGCCGTCGGCGCCGTCGTCCGAGCGGTGCTCGTCCGACGTTGGTCGGGCGTCCGCGTCGGCCGTGACGTCGCGATCCTCGGCCGGTGTCTCCTGGCCCGCGTCAGGCATCCAGCTCGTCCGCGACCTTGCGCAGCACGGCAGCGATCTTCTTGCTGTGGCTGCTGTTCGGGTACTTGCCGCGGCGCAGGTCGCCACCGATGCCGTCGAGGAGCTTCACGAGGTCCTCGACGATGATCGCCATGTCGTCGGCCGGCTTGCGCTTCAGCTTGACGAGGCTGGGCGGAGCCTCGAGGACGCGCACGGACAGCGCCTGGGCGCCGCGCTTGCCGTCGGCGATGCCGAACTCGAGCCGCGTCCCCGGCTTCACGCCGGCCGTGCCCGCGGGCAGTGCGGAAGCGTGCAGGAAGACCTCCTGGCCGTCATCGGAGCTGATGAAGCCGAAGCCCTTCTCCTCGTCGTAGAACTTGACCTTGCCGGTGGGCATGGGAACCTCGCTGTGTGTCGTGCGCAGAAATGCAGCGCCGTGCGGTGATCGCGCAGGACGCGCGATCGAGAGGACCATCGGTCCTCGGCCCCCAGCCTATTCGGTGCAGCAGCCGCGTGCCTCTATCCTGGGAGCGTGACTGATGAGCAGACGCCGAGCATCTCGCGGCCCGAACGGATCCTGGCCTACATGGTCGTGACGATCGTCGCCGTGTCGATCGCCGCGTTCGTCGCGGTGATGGTCGGCACCGCCACCGGCCTCGAGCAGGCCGACTTCGCCGTCGGCGCCTGGCCGGTCGTGACGATCCTGCCGCTCGTCGGACTCCCGATCGCCTTCCTGATGCTGATCACGCTCATCATCGTGGGTGCCGTTCGACGGTCCCGCGAGTCCCGCGGTCAGTCGCCGCGCTGACGACCATGGGCGAGGCCTTCGCGATCGCGCGCCGCCTCCGGGAGCTCCCGGACGACGCGCTCCGCAGGCTGACGCCCGACCGCAGGGCCTCCTCAGCCCGCATCGCGGACTTCTTCGACTTCGCCGAAGCACTGTTGGACGAGGCGAGCGTCGCCCGCCGGATGGCGCTGCTCGACCGGGACGCCCTCGCCGTCCTCGCCGCCTCGCTGGACGGGACGGAGCGCCAGTCGCTCGCGACCACGCTCGGACGCGACGAGTCGGAGGTGGATGCCGCCCTGGAGCGGCTGCAGCAGGACATCCTGGTGCTGGACGACGGTGCCGGTCCGATCAGGCCGGTGAACGCGGTGGCCGCGGTGTTCGAGGAGTGGACGGCGAGCGGCAAGCCCGGCCGTGCCGAACTCCAGCTTCCGGTCGAGCCGCCGACATCCCCCGTGACCCGACCATCACCCGACACGGACGCCCTCGCGAGCGAGCGTGCGGCCGGCGCCGTCGGCATCGTCGGCGAGAGCCTCCACGAACTCGACCGCGAGCCCGCCCGTCTGCTCGGCCGTGGGGCCCCGTCCATGCCCGACCTCAAACGGCTCGCAGCGGCGGCGGCGAGCACACCCGAACAGATCGAGCTCGCCCTGTCCGTGGCGTCGGCTGCCGGGCTCACGGACGCGATCGGCTCCGCCATCCGCTTGAGCGAGGTCGGTGAGGCCTGGCTGGCGTCGGCCACGGCGGAACGCTGGCTCCGTCTCGCGACGGCGTGGCGCGACGCGATCCCTGCCACGGTCCGCGACCACATCCTGACGGCATACCGACGCGGTTCCGTCGATCTGGTCGAGGAGCTCAGCTGGTGGTACCCGTTGGCGGAGGATGCCGTCGTGGCACCGACGCGAGCGGTCGACGCCGTCGCCGAGCTGCTCGGGATCACCGTCGACGGGGCGACCAGCGGGTTCGGACGGCTGCTCGTCGACGACCACGCGGCCGACGCGGCCTCGGCGCTCGCGTCCATGCTCCCCGCCGAGGTGTCGCAGGTCGTCCTCCAGGACGACCTGACGGTCATCGCGCTCGGTCCCCCGACGGCGGAACTCGACGTCCGACTCCGGGCCCTCGCGGAACCGGAGGGGCGCGCCCAGGCGTCGAGGTACCGCATCACGACCGCGAGCGTCACCCGGGCCCTCGCCGACGGGGACACGGCCGAGGACCTGCTCGCGTACCTCGAGTCGATCTCCCTGACCGGCGTCCCCCAACCCCTGCGGTACCTCGTGTCCGAGGCCGCATCCCGATTCGGCCTCGTCCGCGTCGGGACGATCCGCGCGTCAGCCGACGCCTCGGCCGATCCTGGACGCAGCAGCTACATCCGCTCCGATGACGCCGGCCTGATCGCGGCGATCTCGGTCGACCAGAGCCTCGTGGCGCTCGGTCTCCGGCCGAGCGACGAGCACCGGCTCACCAGCCGGATCGAGGCGGCGACGGTCTACTGGGCCCTCCACGACGCGCGCTACCCGGTGGTCGCGGAGGACGACGACGGCGCCCCGCTCCGGATCCGCCGGCAGCCGGTCATGCGTGCCGCGGTCTCCGCTCCGGCCGCCTCGACGGAACCGGACCTGGTGTCGCGGCTCCGCGCCGACGACCGCGGGGACACCAGCTCCGCGTGGTTGTCCAAGCAGCTGGAGATCGCCGTCCGCGACCACACGCCGGTCACCGTGCAGCTGCAGCACGGCGAGCGCCGATCCACGTTCACGATCGAGCCGGTGAGTCTCGCCGGTGGTCGTCTGCGCGGTCTGGACCGGTCGGCCGACGTCGAACGCACCCTGCCGCTCGCGATGATCACCGAGGTCCGGATCGCCGGCTGAGCGCCCGCTCAAGGGGGCTGCGCACCGGATCCGCCGGTAGACTCGACCGTTATGTCTGATGGACCACTGATCGTCCAAAGCGACCGCACCGTGCTGCTCGAGGTCGCCCACCCGCTCGCCGAGGACGCCCGCCACGATCTCTCGGTGTTCGCCGAGCTCGAGCGTGCGCCGGAGCACATCCACACCTACCGGATCACCCGTCTCGGACTCTGGAACGCGCGGGCCGCCGGGCACGATGCCGACCAGATGATCGAGACGCTGGAGCGGTACTCGAAGTTCTCCATCCCCGCGTCCGTGACGATCGACATGCGCGAGACCGTCAACCGCTACGGACGGCTCGTGATCGAGCGCTCCGAGGAGGGTGAGCTCGTCCTCCGCTCGACGGACCTCCCGATCCTGACCGAGGTGGCCGGCGCCAAGAAGATCGCGCCACTGCTCATCGGGCATCCGACGCCGGACACCTTCCTCGTCGAGCCGTGGGCACGCGGCGCGCTCAAACAGGAACTCGTGAAGCTGGGCTGGCCCGCCGAAGACCTCGCCGGATACACGGCCGGCACGCCGCACCGGATCGACCTGGTCGAGGACGGCTGGCACCTCCGCGACTATCAGCAGCAGGCGGTCGACAACTTCTTCTCCGGCGGTTCCGGCGTCGTGGTGCTCCCCTGCGGTGCGGGCAAGACCCTGGTCGGCGCCGGAGCGATGGCGACGGCGTCCACCAACACCCTCATCCTCGTCACGAACACGGTGTCGGCGCGGCAGTGGCGCGACGAGTTGTTGAAGCGCACCTCCCTCACCGCCGAGGAGATCGGCGAGTACTCGGGGCAGGTAAAGGAGGTCAAACCGGTCACGATCGCGACCTACCAGATCCTCACGGCCAAGCGGAAGGGTGAGTACGCGCACCTCGCGCTGCTCGACGCCATGGACTGGGGCCTCGTGGTGTACGACGAGGTGCACCTGCTCCCGGCCCCAGTCTTCAAGCTCACCGCCGAGCTGCAGGCGCGGCGTCGCCTCGGCCTGACGGCGACGCTCATCCGCGAGGACGGTCGCGAGGGCGACGTCTTCTCGCTCATCGGCCCGAAGCGGTTCGACGCCCCGTGGAAGGAGATCGAGGCGCAGGGCTTCATCTCCCCTGCTGCGTGCTTCGAGGTACGCGTCGACCTGCCCCAGGCCGACCGACTCACCTATGCCGCATCGGCCGACGACGAGCGGTACCGCCTCGCCGCGACCGCCCCGGCGAAGCTCGACGTCGTCCGGCAGCTCGTCGAACGGCACCGCGGCGAGCAGATCCTCGTCATCGGACAGTACCTCGATCAGATCGAGGAGCTCGCCGAGACGCTGGGAGCCCCGCAGTTGACGGGGGCGACGCCGGTCGACGAGCGCGAACGGCTCTACCAGGCCTTCCGCGACGGCACCGAGCAGGTGCTCGTCGTCTCCAAGGTCGCGAACTTCTCGGTCGACCTGCCCGAAGCGACCGTCGCCATCCAGGTGTCGGGGTCGTTCGGTTCACGGCAGGAGGAGGCGCAGCGTCTCGGCCGCCTGCTGCGCCCGAAGTCCACGGGTCTCACCGCGAGCTTCTACACCCTCGTGTCGCGCGACACCGTCGATCAGGAGTTCGCACAGAACCGGCAGCGCTTCCTCGCCGAGCAGGGCTACAGCTACACGATCCTCGACGCCCACGCCCTCCAGAACGCGTGAATCCGGCTCTCAGAAAAGTCTCAAGAAACGTGCAGATAATGGTGTCATGACCGGACCCCGCATCCTCATCGTCGACGACGAACCGAACATCCGCGACCTCCTCACCACGAGCCTGCGATTCGCCGGCTTCGCCGTCCGTGCCGTGGGCAACGGCGCAGCCGCCATCTCGGCGGTCCTCGAGGAGGAGCCAGACCTCATCATCCTCGACGTGATGCTGCCGGACATGAACGGCTTCGGCGTCACCAAGCGCCTCCGCAGCGCCGGTTACACGGCGCCGATCCTCTTCCTCACCGCGAAGGACGACACCGAGGACAAGATCACGGGCCTGACGGTCGGCGGCGACGACTACGTCACCAAGCCGTTCAGCCTCGACGAGATCGTGGCACGCATCAAGGCCATCCTCCGCCGGACGATGCAGGCCGACGAGGACGCGGTGATCCGCACCGGCGAGCTGACGATGGACCAGGACACCCACGAGGTCCTCGTCGGTGACACCCCCATCGACCTCAGCCCGACCGAGTTCAAGCTCCTCCGCTACCTCATGCTCAACCCGAACCGCGTCCTGTCGAAGGCGCAGATCCTCGACCACGTCTGGGAGTACGACTTCAACGGCGACGCCGGCATCGTCGAGAGCTACATCTCCTACCTGCGCCGGAAGCTCGACCAGTTCTCCAGCGAGCCGCTCATCCAGACCAAGCGCGGATTCGGTTACATGCTCAAGGCCGGAAAGGCGTAGCACCCACCCGATGGCCGATTCCCTGTCCACCTGGTGGAGCAGCGTCTCACTCCGGACGAAGATCACCGGGGTGACGGTGCTCGTCCTCGCCTTCGGTCTGCTCGTCGCGGGCATGGGGACGACCCCGCTCCTCAAGGAGGTCCTCACCCAGCAGGCGAACGACAGTCTGGTCACTGCCGCCAAGGGCAAGATCGTCGGTGAGATCTCCGAGGACGGTCAGCTCCAGCTCGACGCCCCCTCGACGCTGTTCGTCGCCGTGTACGACACGAACGGCGAACTCCGGGCCTCCTCCGGCTGGGACGACAGCATCGCTCCCGAGCACCCGGCGCACCTCAGCGCGAACGACGTCGCCGCGAGCGGGACCCAGATCTACACGACCACCAACGCGAGCGGCACGATCGTGTACCACGCGGTGTCCGTCCCGGTCACCCTCGACGGGTTCCGCACGGGAGCGGCATGGGTCGCCATCTCGATGCAGGGCACCGACAACACGATCGCGACCTACCTCACGATCTTCTTCGTCCTCGGCGTGCTCATCATCGTGGTCGGAGCACTCCTCACCCGGTGGTTGGTGACCGGCACCTTCGAACCGCTCCGCCAGGTGGAACGGACGGCCGCCGCGTTCGCCGACGGCGACTTCAGCCAGCGACTCGCGGGCTCAACGCCGAACACCGAGGTGGGGCGACTCAGCCGATCGCTCAACACGATGCTCGCGCGCATCGACCGCGCGTACTCCGATCGTGGGAAGACCATCGAGCAGATGCGGAACTTCGTCGGCGATGCGAGCCACGAGCTGCGCACCCCGCTGGTCTCCGTCCGCGGCTACGCCGAGCTCTACCGGATGGGCGCCCTCCAGACGCCGCAGGACGTGGCACAAGCCATGGAGCGCATCGAGAAGGAGGCCATCCGCATGGGTGCGCTCGTCGAGGACCTCCTCCAGCTCGCCCGCCTCGATGAGACGCGACCGCTGAACGTCGCCCCCGTCGACCTGCTCCCGATCGCACGCGACGCCGCTCTCGACACCACCGCACAGGCCCCCGGGCGCACGGTGCAGGTCGTCCGCGACGAACGCATGGTGCGAGCGGCCGACGACGACGCCGCCCAGGCGACGAGCGAGTCCCCGGCCGCTGCCGAGGCACCAGCCCAGACGGGCTCGACCGGACCGATCTTCGGCGCGACGTTCAACCGCTTCCGGCGTCGGCCGAAGCCCTCCGGCGACGCCACCACGCCCGACACGAAGCCCATCGCCGAACCACTGACCCTGGCCGTGCCACCGATCGTCCTCGGCGAGGAGAACAAGATCCGGCAGGTCGTCACGAACCTCATCGGAAACGCCCTGCGCTTCACGCCCGCCGACAGTCCGATCGAGCTCGCGGTCGGCACGGACGCCCGCGCCGGGACCGCCAGCATCGCCATCGTCGACCACGGCGAGGGTATCCCGCCACAGATCCGCGAGAAGATCTTCCAGCGCTTCTGGCGTGCCGACAGTTCGCGGACCCGCGAGACGGGCGGCAGCGGCCTCGGACTGGCCATCGTCGCCTCCATCGTCGCGGCGCACGGTGGCACGGTCGACGTCACCGAGACCCCCGGCGGCGGCGCGACGTTCCGCGTCATCCTGCCGCTCGCACCGTCAGCGGCCACGAGCCCCATCGTCATCGCGGGCCCTCCGGCCTGACCCGCCGGCGGGCTGGCTCGACCCTCCTCCACAGGCTCCGGTTTGCGCCGGACCGTGCGTCTGAGGACTCCATCACCGGCTCCGAGCTGCGGTGTGCACCTACCGTCTCGGTAGCGGCGATGACAGGCATCGCCCGGACGAACGGAGTTCCCGATGGCCACTTTCCAGGTCGACAGCGACGCGGTCGAACGCGCTTCCACGGCGGCACGCGTCACGATCGAGCAGATCCAGAACGAAGTAGCCCGCCTGCACACGCAGCTGGCGGCACTCGACGGCCAATGGACCGGCGCGGCGGCGGCCGCATTCCACGGTGTCGTCGAGCGCTGGAGAGGCACCCAGCGTCAGGTCGAGGAGAACCTCGGCGAGATCAGTCGAGCACTCGCTGTCGCGGGTACACAGTACGCCGAGATCGAGCGGGCGAACGCCAGCATGTTCAGCGGGTGAGCGGCTGACCGCCGACGCGGTTCACGGACCTGCGTCGGCGGGCTCCCGCGACCTCCGGCGACGGTGCGGCTCAACGGCCGCTCAGGACCCCGGCCGCGGCAGCCTGAGCATAAGCCGTCGCTTGTGCGCCGAGCTCGGAGACCCCGTAAACCGGATCGGCCGAGCTCTCGTTACTGACATCGATGCGCAGCCAATGACCGTCGACCGTGAGGTGGACGCTGCACGACGAGAAGATCTCCGTCCGGCACTGCAGGAAGGCGTCGCGCGATCCCAAGCCGTCGAGCGCCAGGAAGCTGATGTCCGCACCGTCCTTCATCCGCGTCTCGACCAACTGCTCATAGGCCCACTGTCCACGGGGCAGGGCGGTGAGCAATCCGCGAGCCGAATCGCTGTCAGGGAGCCCGAAGATACAGTCCGGGACGCCCAAATCGTCGGCGGCCCCTCGACTGGCCGAACCGCCCTTCTTCGGCGCCGACGTGTACACCAGTTGCTGGCCGAGGAGGTCACTCATCGTCGCCTCGGGCACGAAGCCCTCGCACTCGGTCGGCAAGACAGCTGGCCCGGCCGTCGTGTCGCCCCAGTCGAAACGTGGCGCACTCGCCGTCGGCTCCAATGCGGTCCTGATCGATTCGACGAACGGCATGACCGCGGTCAGCGCCGCTTCGTCGGACTCGGCGACATTGTCGGCCGGGCCGTCGATGAGGACCTCCACCCAGCTGTCGCCGACGAGGAACTGCATACTGCACACATCGAGCACACGTCCGTCACCGGTGAAGCAGGAGAGCGGCGTGGAGTTCTCCCAGGGGCCGGGCTCGCCCGACGTCCAACCTTCGAAGAACGGCTGCCAGCGGGCCGACGCCTGAGGGAGCACCAGCACCTGCGCCCAGCGCTCGGTCCCGAGCGGAGAGCCTCCCTGAAGCCGATCACGGGGCTCCCCGTTCCCCCAACTGCACTGCAGTCCTCCGAGTGCCACGGGCGCCGTATTGATCGGTGTCGCGATGACGTCATCCGTGAAGGGAGGCTCGAGCACGACGGAGGGCGCGAGTGCCGAGCTGACGATGTCGGCTGGGACGAGGTCCTTGCATCCGAGTCCGTACGAGCTGACCGGGGTGGTGGGCCCAGGGGCGGTGGTCGGTGTCGCGGACGACACCGGTGTGGACGTCTCCGTCGGCTTCGGTTCGGCCGGCGTGCACGCGCTCAGCCCCAGAATCACTACGGCGGCGATCGCCGCTCCCCCGATGCGTCTCATAGTTCGATCATAGGAAGCGGGATGCACGTCGGTATGCCGTTCCGATCACTTCTGTACAACGACTGTCGGACCCATGCGGAAACGGGCATACAGGTCGAGGGTCCTCCCCGATGCGGCATGGCGAAACGACGCAGGGCGCCTCCCGAAGGAGACGCCCTGCGCAGGTGTTGCTGTCGGACTTAGAAGTCCATGCCACCGGTCGGGTCGCCGGCCGGAGCCGGGTTCTTCTCCGGCTTGTCGGCGACGACGGCCTCGGTGGTGAGGAACAGGCCGGCGATCGACGCTGCGTTGAGCAGCGCGGAGCGCGTGACCTTCACCGGGTCGTTGATGCCGGCAGCGAGCATGTCGACGTACTCACCGGTCGCGGCGTTGAGGCCGTGTCCGACGGGCAGGTTGCGGACCTTGTCGGCGACGACGCCGGGCTCGAGGCCTGCGTTGAGCGCGATCTGCTTGAGCGGAGCGTCGATGGCGACCTTGACGATGTTCGCACCGGTCGCCTCGTCACCGACGAGCTCGAGCTTCTCGAACGCGGTCTTGCCGGCCTGGATCAGGGCGACGCCACCACCGGCGACGATGCCCTCTTCGACGGCGGCCTTCGCGTTGCGAACGGCGTCCTCGATGCGGTGCTTGCGCTCCTTGAGCTCGACCTCGGTCGCTGCACCGGCCTTGATGACCGCCACACCGCCCGCGAGCTTGGCGAGACGCTCCTGGAGCTTCTCGCGGTCGTAGTCGCTGTCGGTGTTGTCGATCTCCTTGCGGATCTGCGAGACACGACCGGCGATGGCGTCGGCGTCGCCGGCACCCTCGACGATGGTGGTCTCATCCTTGGTGATGACGACCTTGCGGGCACGGCCGAGCAGGTCGAGGGTGACGGTCTCGAGCTTGAGGCCGACCTCCTCGGAGATGACCTGGCCACCGGTGAGGATGGCGATGTCCTGCAGCTGAGCCTTGCGGCGGTCGCCGAAGCCCGGAGCCTTGACGGCGACGGACTTGAAGATGCCACGGATCTTGTTGACGACGAGCGTCGCGAGAGCTTCGCCGTCGACGTCCTCAGCGATGATGAGGAGCTGCTTGCCCGACTGGATGACCTGGTCGACGATCGGCAGGAGGTCCTTGATCGCGGAGATCTTCTGGTTGGCGATGAGGATGTAGGGGTCCTCGAACACCGCTTCCTGGCGGTCGGGGTCGGTCACGAAGTACTGCGACAGGTAGCCCTTGTCGAAGCGCATGCCCTCGGTGAGCTCGAGCTCGGTGCCGAAGGTGTTCGACTCCTCGACGGTGACGACGCCCTCCTTGCCGACCTTGTCGATCGCCTCGGCGATGATCTCGCCGATGGTGGTGTCGCCGGCGGAGATGGAAGCGGTCGCAGCGATCTCCTCCTTGGTCTCCACCTCCTTGGCGTTGGCGATGAGCTCGACCGTGACGGCCTCGACGGCCTTCTCGATGCCTCGCTTGAGGCTGATGGGGTCGGCGCCTGCGGCGACGTTGCGGAGGCCCTCGCGAACGAGCGCCTGTGCCAGCACGGTCGCCGTGGTGGTGCCGTCGCCGGCGACGTCGTCGGTCTTCTTGGCGACCTCCTTGACGAGCTCCGCGCCGATCTTCTCGTACGGGTCGTCGAGTTCGATCTCCTTGGCGATGGACACGCCGTCGTTGGTGATCGTGGGGGCGCCCCACTTCTTCTCGAGGACAACGTTGCGACCGCGCGGCCCAAGGGTGACCTTGACCGTGTCAGCAAGAATGTTCAGTCCACGCTCGAGGCCGCGACGGGCCTCCTCGTCGAAAGCAATGATCTTAGCCATGTGTGTTTTTCGTCCCTCCCGGACGTCATGAACGTTGTTAGCACTCAATGAGTACGAGTGCTAAGTCGATTCTGGCACTCAGGGGGTGGGAGTGCAAGTGAGCGCCGGAGCCCTGAGCGAACTCCCGGGATCCGCCCCGGAACGACGAACGACGCCGCCCACCGGAGTGGACGGCGTCGCAGGAATCGCGTGCCTGATCAGCGGCTACGCCAGGCGCACACCTTCGGCCTGGGGCCCCTTTGCTCCCGTGCCGACCTCGAAGACGACCGCCTGGCCCTCTTCCAAGGACTTGTAGCCGCTCATGTCGATCGCCGAGTAGTGGACGAAGACATCCTGTCCGCCGCCGTCGACCGTGATGAAGCCGAAGCCCTTCTCAGCGTTGAACCACTTGACGGTTCCGTTCGCCATTTCATACTCCCATTGCTGCGTGCTCTCGGCGCCCGACTGTTGCCGGACCCGGACCTGCCATCCGGGATCGGGATCCCGGCGGCCACCCTGCGCCGAAGCGGACCCGGGGGCGAGTCGAGACGGGACGGGATGAGCGGCCAATTCCAGATACTAATCCGGGGCACCGCGCGGATTCACCCCGAAATCGGCAAACGGGGCGGAGTGATACGACAACTCAACATGGAGGAAACACTCCGGAAACACGGCGAGCCGGCGACCTGACCGATCGACCTGCTCCGGCCGCGCTCAGGCGGCCGGCTGGTAGTCCGCGCCGACCACGACGACGATGCGGAGGACCGGTGCCTCGCCTTCCTCGACGGGGATCGCGTACGTGTCCGTGATCTGGATCGGGATACCGCCGAGTGCGTTCGCGATGGCGCGAGCGACGCCCTCCTGCGACGGATCCTGGTAGTAGACGCCGCTCGCCGTGACGTCCTCGGTGCTGGCGTCGCTCGTCGGGATCTGCTGCGTGAAGCCGGCGGCCGTGATCGCCGCCGCCGCCGATGCGGCGAGGCCGGCAGTGGGTGTGCCGTTCAAGACGAGGATGCTGGCCGTGGGGTCGACGACGGGGGCCGCCTCGGTCGGGGTGGGGGTCGGCGTGGGCGTGGCGCTCGGGCTCTGCGAGCCGCCGAAGAAGTCGATGCGGTCGTTCAGTCCGAACAGGGCGAAGGTGCCGATCCCCACAAGGACGAGCGTTGCGACGACGGCGACGAGGAAGGCGATCCAGCCGCGTCCCTTGGGAGCAGGGGCACGGTGTGCGCCGACGCGCTTGAGGTCGGGGACCTCGTCGAAGCGGTCGGGCGGGAAGGATTCAGCCATGGTGTGGTCTCCGGGAGCTGCTCAGCCGTCGGCGCGGGGAGCCGAGGCTCCTCGCGCCGAGAGTCGGGCGTCGCGGGTGCGCTGCAGCCGCTTGATCAGCATGGGGTCGTGGGCGAGGGCGGACGGCGAGTCGATGAGCGCGCCGAGCAGTTGATAGTACCGGGCCGGGGACAGGGCGAAGCGGTCGCGGATGGCGGCCTCCTTGGCCCCGACGTGCTGCACCCAGTGGGACTCGAACTCGAGGATCTCGAGCTCGCGCGGCTCGAGGCCGCCCGTCGGCGTCGACGCCTCGTCATCGGCAGGCGTGCGCGACGCTGACTGCATGCTCGTCTCCTGCCGATCGGTGCCGATGCGGCGACCGTGGAGTCGTGCTCCGGTCCGCCGTCCTCCAAGTCTATTCAGCCGATGGCCGCCGGGCCGCATCCACCCCGGCGAGGGCCGACGTTCACCGGGAAGGATCAGGCTCGGTGCAGTGTTATGGAATACGTCGGGAGCCGCATGCACGAGGCGGCCCCGCACGTAGGATGACCGAGACGAATGGAGCAGCATGACGTACGACGTGTCGAAGACCGATGAGCAGTGGCGCGAGGAACTCACGCCCGAGCAGTATCAGGTCCTCCGCGGAGCGGCGACCGAACGGGCCTGGACCGGTGAGCTCCTCGACGAGTCACGCGCGGGCCTCTACACCTGTGCCGCCTGCAACGCCGAGCTCTTCAAGAGCGGTACCAAGTTCGATTCCGGCTGCGGATGGCCGAGCTTCTACGAGTCCGTGAACCCCGAGGCGGTGCAACTCATCGAGGACCGTTCCCTCGGGATGGTGCGCACCGAGGTCCGCTGCGCCAACTGCGGCTCGCACCTCGGTCATGTGTTCGACGACGGCTTCGGGACGCCCACCGGTGACCGCTACTGCATGAACTCGATCGCGCTCAACTTCGCCGCGGCCGACACCGCCGAGCCGACGGAGTGACCGAACCGATCGAGCGCCCGGTCCTGGCCGCCGTCGCCGGGCGCCGTTCGTGGTCGAAGGTCACCGACGTCGCTCCGAGTGACGCGGAACTCCTCGAGGTCCTCGGGGCGGCCGGTCGAGTGGCCGACCACAGCGCCCTGCGTCCGTGGCGGGTCATCACCCTCCGGGGCGACGACCGGGTGAAGCTCGGCCGGGCGCTCGCGAAGGCGGAGGGCGACTCGAAGCCCTCGACGAAGCCGCTCCGCGCGCCCCTGTTGCTCGCGGTCGTCGTGAGTGTGAAGAAGTCGAAGGTACCCGCCTGGGAGCAGGAGGCGGTCGCGGCAGGAGTGGCCCACATGGTCAGCCTTCTGCTCGACGACGCCGGCTGGGGCGTGTTCTGGCGCACCGGCGGGGCGACTCGCGCCAAAGCGGTCCGGAAGGCACATGGCCTGAAGAAGGGCGAGGAGCTCCTCGGCTGGCTGTACGTCGGAGGGAAGCCGGGTAACGCTCGCACGGGGCGTCGCAAGACGTTCAACGCGAAGGCGCACCTCAGCTCCATGCCCTGAGGACCGGAGTCGCTCACGACATCCGACCGATGACGGGTCGACTCAGTCGGCGGACGACGATGCCGCGGGACGACGCCTGAACCGCGCCGATGCGATCGCCACGGCGGCGAACGCGAGCAGCGTCCCGATGACGGTCGCGACATGCACGCCGCCGTCGTCGGTGGGCAGGAGCACGTCCAAAGCGAGCGCGCTCAGGGTTTGACCCGCCACCGTGCCGAGCCCGAGGATGAGTACGCCCGTGTGCTGGACGAGGAACGCGGCCACGGCGATGAACACGCATCCGATCGGGCCGCCGAGGTAGAGCCACCACTCCCCCGGGAGCGGACCGGGCGGCGCGACGATGATCGCGTGCAGCACGGCGGCGACGACCAGCACGACCGTCCCGACGATGAAGTTGATGAACGTCGCGGCGAGCGTGCTCTGCGCCCGCATCTTGACTCGACCGTTGACCGCCTGCTGCCAGCCGATCCCGATCCCGGCGAGCAGCGGCAGGATGAGGAGTCCGAGCGGGATGCTCCCCCCGAGCTCGCCCGAGACGGCGACGCCGACCGCGACGAGGGCGACGACCGCCCCGAGGACGCGCTGGACGCTCAACCCGACGACGCCTCCCGGGCCGAACCCGATCCGGTCGAGTACCAGCCCGCTCGCGGTCTGGCCGGCGACCACCGCGACCGTGAACAGGGCGACGCCGAGCGCGGCGGCGGTGAGCCCCTGCGACAGCACGAGGAAGGCGCCGGCGCAGCCGCCGAGCACCGTCCACCAGGGCATCTCCCGGCGTCGGACGGCACCGATCACCGTGGCGAGCCCGCGACGGCCGGTGCGGGAGACGGCGAGTCCGACCGTGAGGATGATCAAGCCGCCCCCGAAGGAGATCGCGGCGGCGGTGAACCCGTCACCGAGACGCGCACCGAGCTCGCCGTTCAACCGGGCCTGCACCGCGATGAAGGCGCCGCTGACGACGGCGATGAGGAGCGCGAGCGGTGCTGGGAAACGGGTCACGGGAGGGTTCCTTCCAATGAGGAACCGCCCACTCAGCAGGCTGAGCGGGCGGTTCTCGGCTGGAGCCGACGACGGGACTTGAACCCGTAACCTACGCTTTACAAGAGCGTTGCGCTACCAATTGCGCCACGTCGGCCGACAGGGGCTGGCCCCGGTCTCGTCCATCCTACGATGGCGGCGGATCAGCCGTTGGTCACGGGCGACTCGCTGGCACCCGGCGTCGGCGTGCCGGTGGAGTAGCTCTCGCTCGAGACGGCGAGGACGAACGCCGCGAACTGCTCGGCGTCGGTGAGTGAGCCCGTGTACTGCTTGCCGTTCACCAGGATGGTCGGCGTCCCCTCCACCTTCTCGACGTCCGTCCCAGGCAGCGGGCCGCTGCGCGCACGGTCGGTCGAGTCCTTCACCCACGACTTGTAGGTGCCGTCGTCGATGCAGGCGTTGATCTTCTTCTCGCCGCCGGAGATGACTCCCTTTGCGATCGACTTCAGCTCTGCGTCGGTCAGGCCCTCGGTGTTCTCCTTGGGCTGGTTCTCGAACAGTGCGGTGTTGAAGGAGAAGAAGTCGTTCGGTGAGTACTCCGCGACGCAGGCGGCCGCGTTCGAAGCGCGCAGCGAGTACTGCGTCCCGAGCGACAGGTTGCTCAGCGTTGCGAGGGGGTGCACCGTGTACGTCGCGGCGCCGGCCTCGAGCCAGCCCTTGACCTGCTCGGCGTTCGTGGTCTCGAACTGACCGCAGTAGGGGCAGAGGAAGTCCTGGTAGACGGAGATCTCGACGCCGTCGGCGGCGGGGGTCTCGGTTGCTGCCGGCGTCTCGGCGGGGGCGGGCTCCGCGGGGGCGGCCGGATCGGTCGCGCTCGGCGTGGGCGTCGACGCACTGGCCGGGGCTCCGACCAGCTGCAAGCCGGCGGAGACGGTGAAGCCGTCGTTCTTCGCCGCGGTCGGGACCGGTCCGGCGGGCTTGATCGACGTCACGATGATGACCGCCACCACCGCCACGATCGCGAGCGCACCGAGCACGATGCCGCCCTGGAGCAGCACCCGGTTGCGGCGGTCGCGGCGCTTCTGCTGCTCGCGCAGCACCCGCGCCTTCTCGCGTGCCGCGTCGCGTCGTTCGTTCTTGGTCGGTCGGTTCTGCGATCCAGCGCCAGACATTGATCCTCGTTTCGGGGGGCTCGCGCTGCGGAGACGAGGCAGCGCCAAACAGAGTAATCGTAGACCTGCCGCCTGGGAGAGGCCCAAACCAGGCCGGGAGCCGGCTGTGCGTCCACCGGGAGATCCGCTGGCTGCTCGACCTTCCATTCACAGGAGGTCGTGGCATACTGGGACGGCGAACCGGCCATCGATGACGGGTTCGCGTCCATTCACAACGGATCGTCCGGCACGTACCTGCCGGTGAAGGAGAACAACCATGGCGTCTGTGACGTTCGACAACGCAACCCGTTTCTACCCGGGTGGCACCCGCCCCGCGGTCGACAAGCTGAACCTCGAGGTCGCCGACGGCGAATTCCTCGTCCTCGTCGGCCCGTCCGGCTGCGGCAAGTCCACCTCCCTCCGCATGCTCGCCGGCCTCGAAGAGGTCAACGACGGCCACATCTTCATCGGCGACCGCGACGTCACCGACGTGCCGCCGAAGGACCGCGACATCGCGATGGTGTTCCAGAACTACGCGCTCTACCCGCACATGACCGTCGCCGAGAACATGGGCTTCGCGCTCAAGATCGCCGGTGTCGGCAAGGAAGAGCGTGCCACCCGCGTGCTCGAGGCCGCCAAGCTCCTCGACCTCGAGGACTACCTGACCCGCAAGCCGAAGGCGCTCTCCGGTGGTCAGCGTCAGCGCGTCGCGATGGGTCGAGCCATCGTCCGTCAGCCCCAGGTCTTCCTCATGGACGAGCCGCTGTCGAACCTCGACGCCAAGCTCCGCGTCCAGACCCGCACCCAGATCGCATCGCTGCAGCGTCGTCTCGGCGTCACCACCGTCTACGTCACGCACGACCAGACCGAGGCGCTCACCATGGGCGACCGCATCGCGGTCCTCAAGGACGGCATCCTGCAGCAGGTCGGCACCCCGCGCGACCTCTACGAGAAGCCGAACAACGTCTTCGTCGCCGGCTTCATCGGCAGCCCGGCCATGAACCTGTTCGAGGGCGAGATCGCCGATGGCGGCATCAAGCTCGGCGGCTTCGTCATCCCGGTCGAGCGCGAGATCACCGACGCCGCTCCGTCGAAGAACGTCACGGTCGGCGTGCGACCCGAGGACATCACCGTGTCCAGCAACTCGGGCTCCGGCATCGAGGTGACCGTCGACCTCGTCGAGGAGCTCGGCGCCGACGGTTACCTCTACGGCCACACCGAGGTCTCCGGCAAGCGTACCGACATCGTCGCCCGCGTCGACGGCCGCAACCACGCGCACATCGGCGACACGGTCTTCCTCGCGCCGACGCCGCACCACGTGCACGCGTTCGACTCGGCATCGGGTGAGCGTCTGGGCAACAAGCCGGTCGTGTCCTCCTCGATCTAGTTTCCCGCCGACGATGGTCGAGCGGTCGGTCTCCGATCGCTCGGCCATCGTCGTTTTCGCTTGTCCAGTCTCTGCACGACGATCCCCGAGGAGCGCTCCGCACCATGTCCGGCGCATTGAACATCACCGCTGCCACCGTCGACCCGGCGCTGCTCGACCTCCCCTGGGAGCTCCCCCTCGAGAACTGGC
Organism: Plantibacter sp. MCCC 1A11337; assembly: GCF_013349365.1. Lineage (NCBI taxonomy): Bacteria > Bacillati > Actinomycetota > Actinomycetes > Micrococcales > Microbacteriaceae > Plantibacter > Plantibacter sp. MCCC 1A11337. The sequence goes on from NZ_JABJWX010000001.1 coordinate 1,021,862, forward strand.
CGAATGAGGCGATCGCCTCGCTCCCGAAGGGCATCTCGCGCCACCTCGTCCGGTTCGCGAACCTGTCCGGCTACGTCATCGCCGTCAAGGAGACGACCGCGGAGATGGCGAAGGGCGAGTACGACATGCTGCGCACCCTGCAGCGCCTCGACATCCCCTGCGTCGACCCGCTCGCGGTCATCACGAACCGGAGCGACCGCAAGGGCCGAGAGCTGCCGAGCGTGCTCGTGACGCGGCACCTGAAGTTCTCACTCCCCTACCGCGCGCTCTTCCAGGGCACCCTCCGGCCCGACACCGCGACCCGCCTCGTCGACGCGCTCGCCGTCCTCCTCGTCCGACTGCACATCGTCGGCTTCTTCTGGGGCGACGTGTCGCTGTCGAACACGCTCTTCCGGCGCGACGCGGGTGCTTTCGCCGCCTATCTCGTCGACGCCGAGACGGGCAAGCTCTACGAGGGCGGCCTGTCGAACGGGCAGCGTGAGAACGACCTCGAGATCGCCCGCGTGAACATCGCCGGCGAGCTCCTCGACCTCGAGGCCGGCGGACGCGCCGACGCCGAGCTCGACCCGGTCACCGTGAGCAACGGCATCGTCGCCGCCTACCGTTCGCTCTGGAAGGAGCTCACGGGCTCCGAGTCCTTCGACGCGTCCGAGCGCTGGCGCATCACCGAGCGCGTCCACCGCCTGAACGAACTCGGCTTCGACATCGAGGAACTCGCGATCAAGACGACCGACGAGGGCTCGACCGTGCGGATCCAGCCGAAGGTCGTGGACGCCGGGCATCACCAGCGCCGTCTCCTGCGGCTCACCGGTCTCGACGCGGGCGAGAACCAGGCGAGGCGCCTGCTCAACGACCTCGACGCGTATTCGGCCTCGTTCGGGAAGGACGGGTTCGACGAGGAGATGGCGGCGCACGAGTGGCTCATCCGCGTGTTCGAGCCGGTGGTGAAGGCGATCCCCCGCGAACTCCGCGGCAAGCTCGAGCCCGCCGAGATCTTCCACCAACTTCTGGAGCACCGTTGGTTCCTCGCGCAGAACGAGGGTCGCGACATCCCCCTCGCGGAAGCCGTCGGTTCCTATGTGAACACCGTCCTGCGACACCGCCGCGACGAAGCGACCATGATCGTGCCGCCGACCGAGGCGATCAGCATCCCCGCCGCCATGACCGGACCGGTCGACTGGCGAGACCTCGTCTGATCGGGTCCGACACCTCGGCTGACGACAGACAGGCCCTCGGAACGGAGATCCGTTCCGAGGGCCTGTCCTCGTTCGTGCGGTGCGAGCGCCGGTGGCCTACTCGGCGTTCCGGCGACGCGCGATCTCGTACAGCGTCACGCTGGCCGCGATCCCGGCGTTGAGCGACTCGGTCGAGGCCGAGATCGGGATCGACACGACCGCGTCGCAGGTTTCGGTGACGAGGCGGGACAGGCCCTTGCCCTCGCTGCCGACGACCACGAGGATCGGCTGGTCGGCGAGTTCGAGCCCCGGGAGGGAGACGTCGCCGTCGCCGTCGAGGCCGATCACGAAGACACCGCGCTCCTTGAACGCCTTGAGCGTCTGGGTGAGGTTGGCGGCCATCGCGACCGGCGTCCGAGCCGCCGCGCCTGCCGAGGTCTTCCACGCGGAGGCGGTGAGACCCACGCTCCGGCGCTGCGGCAGGATCACGCCGTGCCCACCGAAGGCTGCGGTCGATCGGATGATCGCACCCAGGTTCCGGGGGTCGGTGATGCCGTCGAGGGCGATGAACAACGGGTTCTCGCCACGCGAGATGACCTGGTCGAGCAACTCCATGGGGTGCGCGTACTCGTAGGGCGGCACCTTGATGGCGAGGCCCTGGTGCACGCCGTCGAACCCGGCCATGCGGTCGAGTTCCGGACGCATGACCTCGAGCACCGGGATCCCGCGTCGGGTGGCGATGCTGAGCGCCTCCTTCACCCGGTCGTCCATCTCGATGCGGGTCGCGACGTACAGCGTGGTGGCTGGGATCTTCGCCCGGAGCGCTTCGAGGACGGAGTTGCGGCCCGTGACGACCTCGGACTCGTCACCCGACTTCTGCTTGGTCCGGCCGTTCGTGGAGAGGCGTCCGTTCTGGCCGGCCGCCTGTTTCGGCTTGCCGGTGCCGCCGGCGGCCGCGTAGCGCTCCTGCGCGGCCTTCCGCTTGCCGGCCGGGTGCCAGGCGCGGTCCTCGGCCTTGGGGGTCGGTCCACGACCCTCGAGCGCCTTGCGGCCGAGGCCACCGGTGCCCTTGGTGGGACCCTTCTTCGCTTTCTTCGGCCCGGTCGGGCGGGAAGGCTTACTTGCCACTGATACTCCAATGTGCTCCGGACGGGGTGTCTTCGATGGTGATCCCAGCCGCTGTGAGTTCGTCGCGGATCCGGTCGGCCGCTGCGAAGTCCTTGGCGACCCTGGCGTCCGCGCGATCGACGAGCAGACGCTCGACGAGTGCGGACAGGGATCGGTGAGTGACGGGGTCGGCGCCCGACGACCACGAGGGGTCGGTCGGGTCGATGCCGAGCACCCGGGTCATGTCGAGGACGGCGACGGCACGCTCGCGCGCCGTCGTCAGGTCGCCGCCGTCGAGGGCGGCGTTGCCGACGCGCACGGCGTCATGCAACACGGCGAGCGCGCGGGGGATGTTCAGGTCGTCGTCCATCGCCTCGACGAAGGCGGCCGGGAGCGTCGCTCGACTGGCGGCCGTGGTCGTCTCGGTGAGGAGGTCGGCGCGGGCGGCACGATCGAGGAAGCCCTCGACACGTCCGAGTGCGGCCTCGGCCTCGGCGAGTGCGCCCGGATGGAACTCGAGTGTCGATCGGTACTGCGCTGCACCGAGGTAGTACCGGACGACGAGCGGCCGGGCTGCTGCCAGGAGGTCGGCTGCGTAGACGGAGTTGCCGAGGGACTTCGACATCTTCTGCCCGCCCGTGACGGCGACCAGCCCGTTGTGCAACCAGTACCGGGCGAAGGGGTCGCCGGCTGCGCTCGACTGGGCGAGCTCGTTCTCGTGGTGGGGGAAGCGGAGGTCGAGTCCGCCGCCGTGGATGTCGAACTCCTCGCCGAGGTACTTGGTCGACATCGCCGAGCACTCGATGTGCCAGCCGGGCCGTCCCTCGCCCCACGGAGACATCCAACTCGCCGAGCGCGGCTCCCCGGGCTTGGTGCCCTTCCAGAGCGCGAAGTCGCGGGGATCGCGTTTGCCGCGCGGGTCGGCGTCGGTCGCGGCCTCCATGTGCTCGGCGCTCTGCCGCGTGAGTTCGCCGTAGCGGCTCCATGAGGCGGTGTCGAAGTAGACGTCGCCGGAGTCGTCGGGGGCCGGGTAGGCGTGCCCGGCGTCGATGAGCCGCTCGATGAGCTCCTGCATCTCCGGGATGCTCGCCGTCGCGCGTGGCTCGTAGCTCGGCGGCAGGATGCCCAGGGCACGGTAAGCGGCCGTGAACTCGAGTTCGTACCGGTAGGCGAGCGCCCACCACTCCTCGCCGGGCTGGGCGAAGCCGCCCTCGACGCCGGCGGCGGCGTTCGCGAGGATCTTGTCGTCGATGTCGGTGACGTTGCGGACGAGCGTGACGCGGAGCCCGGAGGCCGTCAGCCAGCGTCGCAGCTGGTCGTAGACGAGCGCGCTGCGCAGGTGCCCGATGTGCGGAGAGGACTGCACGGTCGGTCCGCAGACGTACAGCCCCGCCTCGGCTTCGCGGAGCGGCACGAAGTCCCGGAGGGACTGCGTTTTCGAGTCGTAGAGTCGGAGGGCCACGAGACCAGACTAGCCGCCGTCGTCGGGGCATGATGGTCCCATGACCACGGGACGCGACGACCAGCAGGTTCTCCGCGCGCGACTCGCGGCACAGCTTCTCGACGGAAGCGATCACCACTCCCCCACGGCTGTGGTCTCGCAGCTGCTCGCGGTCCAGGCCCAGGACCTCGCTTCGTCGCTGTGGGCGGTCGGCGTCAGGTCGAGCGGCACGACGATGGCCGAGGTGCTCACGGCGCTCGAGGACGGTTCGATCGTCCGGTCCTGGCCGATGCGCGGCACCCTGCATCTCGTCGCCGCCGAGGACCTCGGGTGGCTGCTCGGACTCGGTGTCCCGCGGGTCCGCTCGACGATCGCGGCCAGACACCGTCAGCTCGGGCTGGACGCCGAGACCTTCTCGCGCTCCCGTGCGCTCACCGAGCGACTGCTCAGCGGGCATCGGCGCGCGACGAGGGATGCGCTGCTGACGGCCCACACCGACGCCGGGATCCCGATCGACGGACAACGCGGCTCACACCTCATCATGGAACTCGCGATGTCGGGCGTGGTCTGCTGGGGACCGCCCGCGGGAAGACAACAGGCACTCGTCCTGAGCGAGGAGTGGATCCGTGCCCCGCGGGTACTCGAGGCCGACGAGGCGCTCGGGGAGTTCGTCGTCCGGTATCTCACCGGCCACGGCCCGTCGACGATCGCCGACCTCACCTGGTGGTCGAAGCTCACCGTCGCCCAGGCGAAACGCGGCGTCGAGGTGGCCGCCGGACGGCTGGTCTCAGAGTCGCGCGACGGGGTCACCCGCTGGTCGTCGGCCGAGGGCATCGGACCTTCAGCTGCTTCACGACCACCGCGGGTGCTCGCGCTGCCCGGATTCGACGAGCTGCTCCTCGGCTACCGCGACCGCGAGTTGACGCTCCCGGCGGCGTTCGCAGACCGCATCGTGCCCGGCGCGAACGGCATCTTCCTCCCGATGATCACCGTCGACGGGCGCGTCGTCGGCACCTGGCGCCGACGGACGAGTGCGACCGGCGTCGTCGTCACCCCGACACCGTTCCAACCGCTGCCACAGCGGGTGCAGGCGGGGTTCCGACGAGCGGCTGGCGAATACGGGCGGTTCCTCGGGCTCAGTGCATCGGTCGACGAGGGCACGTCCGCCGACTGAGGACCGACCCGTCAGCGGCGCTCGACGAGGGCGGTGGCGATGGCCGTGACGCCCTCGCCGCGGCCGGTGAACCCGAGCGCATCCGTGGTCGTCGCCGCGACGCTGACCGGTCCGTGGACCAGCGCGCTCAGCACACCCTCCGCCTCCGCCCGACGCGGCGCGAACCGCGGGCGGTTGCCGACGAGCTGCACCGCGACGTTGACGACGACGAAGCCCGCAGCGTGCAGCCGTTCGACAGCCGCCCGCAGGAAGACCTCGCCGCTCGCCCCGGCGAAGCGGGGGTCGTCGGTGCCGAACATGGAGCCGATGTCGCCGAGGCCAGCAGCGGACAGCAGGGCGTCGACGATGGCGTGGGCGACCGCATCCCCGTCGCTGTGTCCGGCCAGCGGCCGTTCCCCCGGCCAGCTGAGGCCGGCGAGGCTCAGCTCGCCGTCGTCGGCGAAGGCGTGGACGTCGATGCCGATGCCGGTCCTGATCGAGGTGGTCGGCCGTGCGCCCACCTCGTGCTCCTGGTCCCGCTCCCGGTCCGCCAGCAGTCGCTCCGCACGCTGGGCGTCCCACGGGGTCGTGATCTTGAACGCCGCCTCCGAGCCGCCGACGGTGAGCACGGGGTGTCCGGCGTCCGCGTAGAGCGCCGCATCGTCGGTGGCCGCTGCCAGGCGGTCTTCGGCGACGCGGAAGGCCGCGACGAGGGCATCACGCGGGAACGCCTGCGGTGTCTGGACGGCTCGGAGGGCGGCCCGATCCACGGTCTGCTCGACGAGGTCGCTCGCGTCGACCCGCTTGATCGTGTCGGTCACCGCGAGCCCCGGCACGATGCCCCACCCCGTCCGCTCCGCGGCGTCGATCACCCGTTCGAACTGGTCGGTCGGGGTGAGTGCCCGTGCGGCGTCGTGGACGAGCACCGTGCGGACTCCCGGCCACAGGGCGGCGAGTCCAGCGAGGACGGAGGACTGTCGCGTGTCGCCTCCCGCGACGACACGGAGGTGGTCGGCCGCCTTCCCCGCCGCGCGACGACCGATCGTCTCAGCCTCACCGACGCGATCCGCGGGGACCACGACGACGACCTGGACCGCGTCGCGCAGGCGGAAGACCGGGGCGAGCGCGTGTTCGAGCACGGTGCTGCCGGCGAGCGACACGAACGCCTTGGGGATCCCGGCACCGAGGCGCGTCCCACTGCCCGCCGCCACGACGATCACGCCGACGGCCGGGCCGTCCAGGGAGGGGTCGGCAACGGCACCCGGTTCGTCGATCGCAGTCATGCCACGAGCCTACTTCTCGGGCGCCCAGCCCGAACGGACGGTCGGCTCAGGAGGCGAGGACCTCATCGAGGACGGACGACGCCTGCTCCTCGTCGGTCTGCTCCGCCAATGCCAGTTCAGAGACCAGGATCTGGCGGGCCTTCGCGAGCATCCGCTTCTCTCCTGCTGAGAGCCCTCGGTCCTGGTCGCGACGCCACAGGTCGCGGACCACCTCGGAGACCTTGATGACGTCGCCCGAGGCCAGCTTCTCGAGGTTCGCCTTGTAGCGGCGGGACCAGTTCGTCGGCTCCTCGGTGAACGGCGCACGGAGTACGTCGAACACGCGGTCGACCCCCTCGCGTCCGATGACGTCGCGCACCCCGACCAGGTCGACGTTCTCGGCCGGGACCTCGATCATGAGGTCGCCCTGGGTGACGCGGAGCTTCAGGTAGAGCTTCTCCTCGCCCTTGATGATCCGGGTCTTCACCTCGGTGATGGTCGCGGCGCCATGGTGCGGGTAGACGACGGTCTCGCCAACTTCGAAGATCATGGGTCTCGGTCCCTTCAGCGTCTCCCAGAATACCACGGGACCCCTGATCAGAGCCGGGTACCGGGTGCCCAGCGGACCGGGTGGTGAACCGATCGATCACGGGTCGGCGACCCGGCCACGCCCCTTCGCGGCCGTGGGCTAGACTCGAATCCGGATCCCGGGACACCTGTCACTCGTCTGCGCCCGGGGCCACCACATCTTGGAGGGTTCTGTGAAGGCGCGTCTCATCGCTTCCATCGTCGTCGCGGGTGCTGTCGCACTCGGCATGAGCGGTTGCAACCTCATCGCGCCGCAGGCGACCCTGAAGCAGTACGACGCCTCGGACGGCGTCGGTGTCACCGTCGGCTCGGTGGCCGTCCGCAACGCCATCGTCGTCTCCGACAACGGCGAGACCGGCAACCTCGTCTTCAGCGTCGCGAACCGCGACGACCGCGCCCACACGGTGCTCATCGAGATCGAGGGCAAGGACGAGCAGTTCCAGGTCCTCGCGGAGCCCGGCCTGACGACGTTCGACGGCTCGGGAGCCAACGACCCCCTGCGCATCGAGTCCCTCGGCGTCCAGCCCGGAGCGATCGTGGACGTCTTCTTCCAGTACGGCGACGAGACGGGCGCCACGGCGAGTGTGCCGGTCCTCACCGGTGAGCTGCTCGAGTACTCCACGCTCGTCCCGACGCCGCTGCCGACGGATGAGCCCACCGAGACGCCGACGCCGCTCGCGACGCCCACCACGGAGCCGACCGAATAGCCCCTCGTCGCCCCACACGACCGAACGCCCCGCACCTCCCTCCGGAGGCGCGGGGCGTTCGTCCGTCCTGGACCTGCGTCAGGCCTCGAAGCGGTAGCCGAGCCCACGCACGGTGACGAGCATCACCGGTTCCGAGGGGTTCGCTTCGATCCGGGAACGGATGCGCTTGATGTGGACGTCCAGCGTCTTGGTGTCGCCGTAGTAGTCGCTCCCCCACACCCGGTCGATCAGCTGACCACGGGTGAGAACCCGTCCGGCGTTCCGTAGGAGCAGCTCGAGCAGCTCGTACTCCTTGAGCGGCATCGGGATCGGCGCCCCGTTGACCTCGACGACATGACGCTCGGTGTCCATCCGGACCGTGCCGGCCTCGAGCAGCACCTCCTCCTGCGCCTGGTCCGCCTCGACACGGCGTCGCAGCACCGCCCTGATCCGCGCGAGCAGCTCGCGGGTCGAGTAGGGCTTCGTGACGTAGTCGTCGGCGCCCAGCTCGAGCCCGACGACGATGTCGACCTCGGAGTCTTTCGCGGTCAGCATGATGATCGGCGTGCTCGAGACCGCGCGGATCTGACGGCAGACCTCCGTCCCGGGGATGCCGGGGAGCATGAGGTCGAGCAACACGAGGTCAGCGCCGCGAGCCGTGAAGGCCTGGACCGCCGAGGGACCGTCCTCCGCCACCTCGACCTCGTACCCCTCCCGTTCGAGCAGGTAGCTGAGTGGTTCACTCAGAGACGCTTCGTCTTCGACGAGCAGGATGCGGGTCACGGGGTACTCCTTGCCGTGCCGGTGGACAGGTCCTCCGGCGGGGTCGTTGCTCTGGGAAGGCGGATGGTGAACGTCGAGCCACGGCCCAGCTGCGACCAGACCTTCACTTCGCCGCCGTGGTTCTGGACGGTGTGCTTGACGATGCTGAGGCCGAGGCCGGTGCCGCCCGTGTGGCGGGACCGCGCCTGGTCGACGCGGAAGAACCGTTCGAAGACCCGGTCGCGGTCCTCTTCGGCGATCCCGACGCCCTGATCGGTGACGGCGATCTCGACGACGTCGTCGACCGCCCGGACGCCGACACCCACGTGTGCGCCGGTGGGCGAGTAGTGGATGGCGTTCGAGATGAGGTTGTGCACGGCGACGACGAGCATGGCCTCGTCACCGTACACCTCGAGGTTCTTACCGCCTTTGAGGGAGAGCGCCACCCCGGTCGCCTCGGCCGGCACACGGTTCTGGTCCACCGCCGCGGCGATGACCCGATCGAGGCGGACGAGTTCCGGCTGATGGAGGGCGTCGGCCGCCTGCAACCGCGAGAGGTCGATGATCTCGGCCGTCATCCGGGTGAGTCGCTGTGATTCGGTCGAGAGCCGGCTGGCGAATCGCTTCACCCGTTCCGGGTCGTCGGCCGCCGTGTCGAGCGCTTCCGAGAGGAGCCCGATGGCGCCGATCGGCGTCTTCAACTCGTGGCTGATGTTCGCGATGAAGTCCCGGCGGACCTCGTCGAGTCGACGCGCCTCCGTGTGGTCCTCGGCCAGGAGGAGGATGAAGCGAGACCCGAGCGGCGCCGCCCGCACGCGCAGGTGGCGGGTGGCCTCGCCGAAGCGCCCGAGCGCGAGTTCCAGATCGCTCGTGACGGCTTCGCCGGTGCGTCGGACCTCGAGCGCGAGGTCGATGAGCTCCGGGTTGTCGAGCACGCGGTCGCGCACCAGCCCGAGCGCGAACGCCCCCGGGGACGCCTTCAGCACGTTGTTGGACGGGTCGACGACGATGCCCGCGCTGTCGAGGGCTTCGAGCACCTGGTCGACCCCGTCTGGGACGACCGGGTTGACGACCGTCGCGGCGCGCTCTCCGCGGCGGAAGGCGAGGGTGATGAGGGCGACGAAACCGCCTCCGACGATGAGGCCGAGTGCCAGGGCGATCAGCACCAACCACATGGTGTCCATGGGTACTACGTTACTCAGTCCGCCGAACGGCGAACTCGCGAATACCCCGCCACTTCGACGACTGTTCACGCTTGGGGCCCCAACTGTTAACCTTGGTTCGGCATCATCGGCGGAGCGGGCGTCTGCCTGCCCACCGCCAGGTCACGGAAGGACGGCACCCAGAGCCATGCGCGAGGTATTCCAGCAGTCACTGCGAGAGGTCCAGGATCGCCTGGTCGAGATCGCCGAACTCGTCACGATCTCCATCGAGAAGGCGACGCAGTCCTTCGGCAACTCGGACGTCGCGGTCGCCGAGGAGGTCATCGCCAACGACAACCGCATCGACCAGCTCGCGATCGAACTCGACGAGCTCGCCATCGACATCCTCGCCCGTCAGCAGCCGGTCGCGCGCGACCTGCGCATCGTCGTGAGCGCGCTTCGGATCAGCGCGTCGCTCGAGCGCATGGGCGACATGGCCGAGCACATCGCCCAGCTGTCGCGGTACCGCTTCCCCGACAAGGCGGTGCCGAAGGGCCTGCGGACCACCTTCGCCGAGATGGGTCGACTCGACGTCTCGATCGCCCGCAAACTGACCGAACTGCTGCGCACCCAGGACCCGCGCATCGCCGACGAGATCCGCAACGACGACGACGACGTCGACGAGCTGCACGCCAGCGTCTTCGAGAAGGTCCTCGGCGACACCTGGAAGGGTGAGCCCGTCGCGACCGTCGACGCCACCCTGGCCTCGCGGTACCACGAGCGCTTCGCCGACCACGCCGTCTCCATCGCCAAGAAGGTCCAGTACCTCGCGACCGGCGACTGGATCCCCGAGGCGACCACGCCGGTGCACCACTGACCAGCTGATCCCGGACACCCCGACGAGCGGTGTCGACCCGAGACCGGGTCGGCACCGCTCGTCCGTTCGTGCGGGACTAGCTCATCCGACGACGGGTGATCGCGCCGCATGCAAGGAGCAGGAGGCCGAGGACCGTGGCGAGGCCGGCGAGCGGCAGGAGCTGGCCTGCAGCGCTGCCGGTGTCGGCGAGCGTCGGCGCAGCTGAACGAGCGGCCGAGGCCGTGGTGTCCGAGCCGGTCGAGGACGCCGCCGGCGCGGTGGTGATCACCGTGGCGGGGACCGTCGGCACGACGGGGGTCACCGGGGTGGTGGGGTCCGTCGGGTCGGTCGGGTCCGTGGGGTCGGTCGGGTCCACCGGAGTGGTGGGATCGGTCGTCCCGGGACCTGCGGTCTCGCTGTCCCCGATCACGGAGATCGCGTTGCCGCCGATCGTGATCGGCAGCTCCAGGCCGAGGTCGATCTGGTTTCCACCGCCAAGGCTGCCGTCACCATCCGTGGTCGACGAGCCTCCACCGGACGATGCCGGAGCGGAAGCCGAGGTGCCGGTCGACTCGGAGTCGCCGGTCACGCTGACGGCGTTGCCGACCACGGAGATCGGGAGACCGATGTCGCCGAGGACCTGGTTGCCACCGGCGACACTGTCGTCACCGGACGTGGTCGACGGCGCAGCCGGAACAGCCGCGCCACCCGACGTGGCAGGCTCACCCGCCTGCTCACTGCTCGAGTCACCGAACAGCGAGATGGCGTTCCCACCGACCGTGACCGGAACGGTCACCACCGGCGACACCTGGTTCCCACCGGCGACACTGTCGTCACCGGTGGTCGTCGACGGCGCCGCCGGAACAGCCGCACCACCCGACGTGGCAGGCTCACCCGCCTGCTCACTGCTCGAGTCACCGAACAGCGAGATGGCGTTCCCACCGACCGTGACCGGAACGGTCACCACCGGCGACACCTGGTTCCCACCGGCGACACTGTCGTCACCGGTGGTCGTCGACGGCGATGCCGGAACAGCCGCACCACCCGACGTGGCAGGCTCACCCGCCTGCTCACTGCTCGAATCACCGAACAGCGAGATGGCGTTCCCACCGACCGTGACCGGAACGGTCACCACCGGCGACACCTGGTTCCCGCCGGCGACGCTGTCGTCACCGGACGTGGTGGCCTCGTCGGTGACCGGCGAGGCGGACTCCCCCGCCGCCGGTCCGGATGTCGAACCCGACTGCTCGGCATCGCCGATGATCGAGATCGCGTTGTCCTCGACCGTCACCGGGATGGAGACGGGCAGCTGGACCTGGTTCCCACCCGCGACACTGTCGTCACCGCTGGTGGTGGCGGCCGGGGCCGACTCCGGCGCGGGCTCCGGTGCTGGTGCCGGCTCCGGTGCGGGTGCCGGCTCAGGCGCCGGTGCCGCCGCCGGTGCGGACGTCGCCGACGAATCGCCGACGACGCTCACCGCGGTGTCGACGATCTCGACGGGGGCCTCGAGGACCACGTCGACGAGGGTTCCGCCGAGGATGCTGTCGTCCCCGGACGTGTCGGCGTTGGCCGCCGTAGCGCCGAGGAACGTGAGTCCCGCGACGAACAGGCCACAGTAGAGGCCTTTCTTGACATACGAATTCATGATTCCTGCTCCTTGCAGAGTGACTGATGTGCTCCCGTGGTCGGGAGGCTTCGGACCGTTGAACCGCCCAGTGGGCGGGCCTCCGCCGCGAACGGCAGAGTGATCCGGGGTCAGTCAGGAGAGGTATCGGAGGGGAACGTGGGTGAAGCCGGGAGGTCTTCGTCTCGCGCGGGTCCGCGACGGTCGTCGCCGGGCGCAGGGAGGATGACGGAGATCGACTGTTCGGCCGCTGCTGGACCGCCGACGGCACCACCGGAGCCGGAGGACCCGGAGCCACTCGGCGTGACGGCCCAGCGGCCGTCTGCGTCCGGCAGCAGGGGGAGGTTCGCAGGGGTGTCGGGGAGGCTGGACGATCCGACGGCAGCGGCGGGCACGGCCGTGGTGAACGACGTGTCTTCGCGATCCTGGCCGCCCGACACGGTCGTCGAGTCGCCCTGCTGCACAGACGGCGGTCCGAGGACCGTGGTCGGGAGGATCGCGCCGACGGCGGTCGAGTCGGTGGCCGACACGTCCTCTGCCGGGCCCTGCGGAGGCGCTGGGACGACCGGATCGATGATCGGCGCACTGGGTACCGGGACCGCCGCGACGACGTCGGCGACGCCGGTCAGCGTCTGGTCGACCGTCTGCACGACCGGATCGACGATCGCGGCGACCGGCGCTGTGCCGACGGTCTCCTCGACGACGTCGTTGACGACCGGTACCGCTGCGACGGTCTCGTCGACGACGTCGACCACCGGTTCGAGCACGGTGGCGTCGACGACGTCGACGACCTCGGCGACAGCACTGACGGGCTGTTCGAGCGAGCCGACGACCTCGGTCACCGCGCCCAAGAGCGAAGGATCGGTGGCACCGTCGTCGGCATGCGCGGAGGAAGGAGACCCGAAGATGGCTATCGCCGTGAACGCCGCGGCGGCGAAGCCACCGAGCGCCAGCGCGCGCCACAGGGGGAAACGGGTGCCGTCGGTCGACTGCTCCATGCGTATCCCCCCAATCGGGTTACAGTGCAGTCACTGTACGCCCAACCCCGAGGCGGTTCAACCCCTTTTTCGCGACATGGAAAACCCCGGTCAGGAGGACGTTCAGCGACGATGTCGCCAAGCCGTGCTCCCGACCGGGGTGGTGGTTTGGTGGGGTTTCCGCTACTTCTTCCCCTGCGCCGCGACGGCGGCGGCGCCTGCTGCCGCGGCCTCGGGATCGAGGTAGCGAGCCGGGGCGATCGGGCGGAAGTCCGCGTCGAGCTCGTAGACGAGCGGGATGCCGGTGGGGATGTTCAGCTCGGCGATCTCGTCGTCCGAGATGTCGTCGAGGTGCTTCACGAGGGCGCGGAGCGAGTTGCCGTGCGCCGTCACGAGGACGGTCTTGCCGGCGGCCAGGTCGACCGTGATGTCGGACTCCCAGTAGGGCAGCATCCGGTCGATGACGTCCTTCAGGCACTCGGTGCGGGGCAGTTCGCCGTCGATCCCGACATACCGGGGGTCGTCGGCCTGCGACCACTCGTCGTCATCGGCGATCGGCGGCGGCGGCACGTCGAAGGAACGACGCCAGGTCTGGAACCGCTCCGGACCGTACTCGGCGAGCGTCTGCGCCTTGTCCTTGCCCTGCAGCGCTCCGTAGTGACGCTCGTTGAGGCGCCAGCTGCGCTTGACCGGGATCCACATGCGGTCGGCGGTCTCGAGGGCGAGGTTCGCCGTCTGGATCGCGCGGGAGAGGACCGAGGTGTACAGCACGTCCGGGGTGATGCCGGAGTCGGCGAGCAGCTCGCCCGCACGCTTGGCCTCGGTGACGCCGAGTTCGCTGAGTCGGACGTCGACCCAACCGGTGAACAGGTTCTTCTGATTCCAGTCGCTGTTGCCGTGGCGCAGCAGGACGAGGGTGTAAGTCTCAGGCATGTCCCCAGCATACCGACGGCGCATGACCGCGAGGTGGACGATGACCCCGCTCCGTGAGGGAGAATGGGTCCATGCCCGTCGGATCGATCACCCGCGGGACGACCGGTACGAACCGGCTTCGACGGGTGGACCGCTGGGTCGCGACCCACCTCTCGCTCAGACGGACGGCGAACCCGCTGGTGGTGGACCTCGGCTACGGCGCGAGCGGCGTCACGGCGTTGGAACTGCACGACCGACTCCTCGCCGTCCGGCCCGACGTACGGGTCATCGGGTTCGAGATCGAACCGGGGCGCGTCCGCACCGCCGACGCGCAGCTGCAGCAGGTGCGTACGGGCACGACCCGGTTCACGCCGACGGCTGCGGTCTCCTTCGCACGCGGAGGGTTCGAGGTGCCGACCGGCGACGACCGCCCCGCGGTGATCCGGGCGTTCAACGTACTCCGGCAGTACGACGAAGCCGAGGTCGCGGGGGCCTGGCGTCTCATGGCGTCGCGGCTGCAGCCCGGCGGTGTGCTGGTCGAAGGGACGTGCGACGAGATCGGACGGGTGTCCAGCTGGATCGCGGTCGACGACCAGGGGCGTGCTGAGTCGTTCTCCATCAGTCTGCGGCTCGCCGACCTCGAGCTGCCGTCCATCGTGGCCGAACGACTGCCGAAGGCGCTGATCCACCACAACGTACCGGGCGAACGGATCCATGCGCTCATGACGGACCTCGACCGCGCCTGGCGGATGCACGCACCCCTGGCGGTCTACAGCCCGGTCCAGCGCTGGTTGGCGACCGTCGGGACGCTTCGGGACAGCGGGTGGCCGGTGCTGGCCGGCCGCAACCGCTGGCGCCTCGGCGAGCTGACACTGCCGTGGTCGGCTGTCGCCCCGAATCCCTCCCCGACGGACTGAGTGTCGGCGAACGCCGCCGTCAGAGCGGGGGCAGCGCCGCCTGCGCCTCCGGCGTCGGCAGCCCCGTCGCCGTGAGCAGATCGACGAGGTACGGCCGGAGTACGAGCACGAGCGCCTGCTCGGAGACCGAGGCGTCGGGGAGCACGGCGACCGGCTCGAGGTGCTTCGCGATCTCCAGCAGGGACTGCCTCGCGACCGGCTGCTGGGCGATGTCGCCGATCGACTGCGACAGGATGCCGAGCGCGACGGAAGTGCGCGCGAGCAGGTCCGCGAGCTCGGGACGGCTCGTGGCGTCGCGCGACACGTAGTCGATGCGCCGGGCGATCACCCGGAGGTTGCGGGTCGCGAGGTCCATGCCGTCGAGCATGGTCCGCTGCCGTTCGAGGTCGAACACCGCCTTGCGGAGGAACGGCGAGATGCGCGCGATGGCGAGCCCTGAGTCGAGGGTTCCGCGCCACGCGTCCAGGGCCGGCTGGGTGGCCCTCGCCCGTGCGAGCGCGCGGTCCGCCTCCTCGAGGTCGCCGAGACGGAGGGCGGCGACGAGCGAGGCGAGGGTCCGGACGTGTTCGTCGATGAGCCGCTGGCCGTCACGACGAGCACTCCGGCGCGGGTCGCGCGGGATGAGCGCGGTCGCGAGCAGGGCGAAGACCCCGCCGATCAGTCCGTCGAGGGTGCGCACGAACGGGCCGCCGTCAGGCACGGGCAGGAGCATGACGAGGACGGACTGCACCGCCGCCGCGATCGCGAACGACGCCGCCGGCGAGAGGAACCGGGCGACGAGCAATGTGAGCACGAGCGCGACCGCGAGTTGCCACGTCCCCTGACCGAAGCCGAGGAGCAGGATCTCGGCCAGCGCGATCCCGACGCTCATCCCGACGGCCGTCTCGAGGACCCGGATCGGGCGGGCGTCGCGAACGAACCCGAGACTCGAGATCGTCACGGTCAAGGCGAGGAGTGGCACGGCGTGCCCGAGCACGTAGTGGGAGAACGCGTACGCACCGATCGCCGTGGCGCTGACCTGCAACACCGCGGGCACGGA
Organism: Plantibacter sp. MCCC 1A11337; assembly: GCF_013349365.1. Classification (NCBI taxonomy): domain Bacteria; kingdom Bacillati; phylum Actinomycetota; class Actinomycetes; order Micrococcales; family Microbacteriaceae; genus Plantibacter; species Plantibacter sp. MCCC 1A11337. Next base: position 1,037,503 of record NZ_JABJWX010000001.1, read on the forward strand.
TCCGACGAGACGATGCCAGGCGTCGCCGAGTGCGATGCGGCGACGAACCGCGGCGGTCCATCGGTCGATCCGTACGCCCGGGTCCGAGGCGCCGTCGCTCCCCACCGGGGTCAGCGCCGGACGGCGCCGAGTCGCGGCAGCCGCGGCACGTTCGCCGTGGCCCCGGCATCCGCCGGCACGACGATCTCCTGCGACGCCGCGACGTCGATGCCGTCGGCCTCCACCGTCAGCACGGCCGCCGGATCCGCGGAGCGCTTGACGATCGCCAACGCCACCGGGCCCAGCTCGTGGTGGATCGCGCTCGAGGTGATGCGTCCGACGGGTTTCCGGGTCGCGTCGTCGCCGTCGCCGACGAGCACCACGTTCGAACCGGCCGGTGGCAGCACCGCGTCGGAGCCGTCGAGGAGGAGCATGACGAGGCGACGCGGCGGGTGCCCGAGGTTGTGCACCTTGGCGACCGTCTCCTGACCGCGATAGCAGCCCTTGTTCAAGTGGACGGCCGAGCGCAGCCAGTCGAGCTCGTGCGGGATGCTCCGCTCGTCGACCTCGGACTGCAACCGCGGGCGCCACGCGGCGATGCGCAGGGCTTCCGCGGCCAACGAACCCGCGGCGGAGAACGCCCCCGCACGGATCTGCTGCACGAGCGACTCGAGCTGCTCGCGCGCGACGATCGTCTCGGTCCATGTCCACGCTGCACCCGGGTGCTCACCCGTCGCGTACTGATGCCCGCCGACCGCGACCTCGGACCACGGATCGTGCCAGACGAGCGGCATGCCGTTCGGCTCCGCGGCCGCGACCGCGAGACCCGCCGCCGCGCCGATCACGGCGTACTGCTCGGTCACGATGGCCACCTCGACGCGCAGCATGAACCGCATCCGGTCGAGCCAGGCGTGGAGGGGCGCAGCATTGTCGGCCTCGGTGACGAGCCACGTGGTCGTCCCGTCGTCGAGCAGCTTGACCGCGTGCTCGATCCGGCCGCTCTGGTCGAGGAAGAGGGTCTCCGTGGAGATGCCGGCGGACAGCGAGCGCAGCTCCTGGCTCGTGATGGAGTTGAGCCAGCTCAGCCGATCAGGGCCGGTGACCGTCACGATGCCACGGTTCGACAGGTCGACGATCGCCTTCCCGCTGGCGATGAGGCGCTGCTCGATGTTCGGGCTGCCGTAATGGGAGGGGACGCCGTGGTCGACGGCGTCCGCCTGTTCGACGGCACCCGGCAGCATGAGGAAGGGCGAGCCCGGAATCGCTTCCGGCGTGACCGCTCCGGTGGAATCGGTCACGTCAGTCGGCTTTGGCCAGGCGCGCCGAGGCGTGCGTCCGGAGGTCCTGCCCCAGGGCGGCGATGTCCCAGGCCCAGAGCAGGTGGTTCTCGACGAGGCCGTACAGGCGGGTCGCGGCGGCGTACTCCTTGGCTCCAGCGGTCCGGACGACGGCGTCGGTCGCGAGGTCGATCCGCGGGCCGTCGATCTGACCGAGGTAGAGCTCGCTCACACCGTTCGGGTGGACGATCGAGACCTGTAGGGGGAAGGCGCCGGTCGACGTACGCAGGGTCTCGACCGACTGCGCCGTGCCGAACGGGCGGGGGCCCTGCCCTGGGAGCATGCCCGGCCCGGGATCGCCTTCGATCAACGGGCGCTCGAGGCGCCAGTAACCCGTCTCGGTGACGAGCGGCTCGGGCACACCGGACTCGTCGACCGGATGCGCCTCAGGCGCGACGTCCGCAGCGGTGTCGTCCGACAGGGCGTCCTCGTCCGTGGACGAGGCCCCCTCGGCGTCACGCGGGGGCTGCTCGGGCAGGAGCCAGGTGTAGGAGTTGTAGTTCAAGTACGGCAGGCCGTCGTGGCTGAAGCTCACGCGCTGACCGAACTCGCGGGTCACGGTCTCGTCGCCGACCCGGTAGTCGATGACGCCGGTTCCCTCCCAGACGCCGATGAGCCACGACAGCGGGACCAGTTCGCTCGGCAGGCCGCTCGGGATCTCGATCATCGAGGGCCCCGGACTAGCGCTGACCGCGGTACAGGTTCTTCAGCACGACCACCGCGGTGAACGCGATGGCGAGGCTGGCGAGGACGAGCAAGCCGATGAAGAAGATTTCGAGAGCGAGCAGCATGGGAGAAAGTCTACCCCGAGGCCAGGGCGATGAGGCCATACACGGCACCGCCGATGGCGAGGATGAGGACGGCGCCGGTGACGCTCGTCGACATCCGATCGACGAATCCCACCTTCTGTCTCGTCAGCAGCTGTGCCGAGAACGCGGCCAGCGTGCAGAGGCCGAGCGTGGCCGACAGCCCGAAGAAGGTCTCCCCCGGGCTCCAGAGCAGGCCGGACACGACGACGCCGACGAGCGCGAGCGCCCAGATGGAGACGACGCTGATCCAGCGCAGCCGGGGGGAGAGAGTGGTTTCGCTCACGGACCCATTGTCACAGAGCGGACGCCATCGGACCACCAGCCGGCGCCCGGTGCGACGTGGGGTACGGTCGTTCGCCTAATATGGTTCCAAACTCAGTCGGGAGGATGCGCGTGGCGCAAATTTTGGTCTTGACCTCCATGGTCGGCACCGAGGTCCTCCCATCCCTCGGGCTCCTGAGCCACCGCACCCGGCAGATCCCCGCCGACCCCGCACAACTCGTGAACGCTCCGAGTTCGGATCTCGTCCTCGTCGACGCCCGCCAGGATCTCGCGAGCGCCAAGTCGCTCTGCAAGATCCTCGGTGCGTCCGGGCTGTCGGTCCCGCTCCTCCTCATCCTGACCGAGGGCGGCCTCACTGCCGTCAGTGCCGACTGGGGCGTGAACGACGTCATCCTCGAATCCGCAGGGCCGGCCGAGGTAGACGCGCGGATCCGGCTCGCGATCGGCCGCGCCTCGCAGGAGCACTCGGCGAGCAAGATCCAGGCGTCCGGCGTCGTCATCGACGAGGCCAGCTACTCCGCCAAGGTCCACGGCAAGCCGCTCGACCTCACCTTCAAGGAGTTCGAACTGCTCCGCTTCTTCGCGACCCACCCCTCCCGGGTGTTCACGCGCGAGCAGTTGCTGAGCGAGGTGTGGGGCTACGACTACTTCGGTGGCACGCGAACCGTCGACGTCCACGTCCGCCGGTTGCGCGCCAAGCTCGGCGACCTCGAGCAGCTCATCGGCACCGTGCGCAACGTCGGCTACCGCTTCAACGTCTACGAGGACGATCATGCCCCGGCTGACGCTGTCGGTTCGTAACGTCGACGACGCCCGCACCCGGGACGCGCTCGAGCGCGTCGTGCGCACGGCGTCGCTCGTCGACGGCCAGCCGCCGTTCAGCGATCAGTCGCTCATCGACGCCGCGTCCGGCGCCCGGACGCTGATCCTCGCCGTCGAACCACAGGACCCGCCGGTCGACCCCGACGACTTCGCCGTCGTGGGAGCGGCCATCCTCGGACATGGCGAGCTGGAGTTCGTCGTCGAGCCCGAGTGGCGGGGCCACGGCTACGGTCGCGCCGCACTGCGCGGCGTCCTCGCCAACTGTCCCCCGCAGGTGCGCATCTGGGCACACGGCGACCACCCCGCTTCCCGGGTGCTCGCACAGGAGTTCGGCTTCTCGCCGATCAGGACGCTGCTGCAGCTCCGCCTGACCAAGACGCCCACGAGCCGCGCGCGACCGGCCACCGCCGGGCACGCTGATGTCACGGTCGGCACGTTCCGGCCGGGAGCCGACGAGGAGGAGTGGCTCGAGGTCAACGCGCTCGCCTTCGCCGACCACCCCGAGCAGGGACGCATGACCCTCGACGATCTCCGCGCCCGGGAGGCCGAGTCCTGGTTCGACGCCGACGACTTCCTGCTCGCACGAGGCTCCGACGGTGACCTCCTCGGGTTCATCTGGTTGAAGGTCGAGGACGCGGTCGGCGAGGTCTACGCGGTCGGCGTGCACCCGGCGGCCAGTGGCCGAGGGCTCGGGCGGCTCCTGATGGAGGCCGGCCTGGCCCGCCTGCGGGATCGACGGGTGGAGGCGGTCACGCTCTACGTCGAAGCCGACAACCTCCCCGCGGTGTCGCTGTACCGATCGCTCGGATTCACCGACCACACCATCGACGTGCAGTACGCGAGAACCGACGCCTGATCCCCTCCACAGCGGTGTGGCGCTGCGGCATTTACACAGTGTTCACCGCAGTCGTCGCGACCACCCCCGCCACGGTGTCATGATGAAGGCATGCCAGCAGACCCAACCGTGCTCGATGTCGGCCTCGATGGGGACGAAGAGGACTTCGACCCCGCCTTCGAGCGGAACGATCCCGCGCTGCCCGAACACCGCTACCTCGACCGCGAACTCAGCTGGCTCGCCTTCAACCAGCGCGTCCTCGAACTCGCCGAAGACCCCGCGCTACCCGTCCTCGAACGTGCCAACTTCCTCGCGATCTTCGCCTCGAACCTCGACGAGTTCTTCATGGTGCGGGTCGCCGGCCTGAAGCGCCGCATCCTCACGGGCCTGGCGGTCCCGACGAACGTCGGCAACGCGCCGGCCGACGTCCTGTCCGAGATCTCGCAGCAAGCGCACGTCCTGCAGGAACGGCACGCCCGCGCCTGGCACGACCTCGTCCGCCCCGACCTGGCCGAACGCGGTGTCACGGTCGTCACCTGGGACTCACTCGACGCAGCCGACCGCGAGTACCTCAGCGAATACTTCAGCAACCAGGTCTTCCCGGTGCTCATGCCGCTCGCGGTGGACCCGGCCCACCCGTTCCCCTACATCTCCGGCCTCTCGTTGAACCTCGCGGTCCGAGTGCGGAACACCCGGACCGGGCGCGAGGAGTTCGCCCGGCTCAAGGTCCCGCAGATGATGCCGCGCTTCGTCCGCGTCGGTCCGGCGGAGCGCCGTTCCGCGTCGCTGGACACCGCCCCCAGCGTGCGCTACATCGCCCTCGAGGAGGTCATCGCCAACCACCTCGGCCACCTCTTCCCCGGCATGGAGATCGTCGACCACCACGTCTTCCGCGTCACGCGCAACGAGGACATGGTGATCGAGGAGGACGAGACCGAGAACCTCATCCAGGCCCTCGAGAAGGAGCTGCTGCGCCGCCGGTTCGGGCCGCCCATCCGGCTCGAGATCACCGACGACATGGACGACGTCACCCTCGGACTCCTCGTCCGCGAACTCGACATCACCGAGCAGGAGGTCTACCGCCTGCCATCGCCGCTCGACCTCGGCGGCCTCTTCAGCCTCGCCGGCATCGACCGTCCGGACCTCCAGTACCCGAAGCGGGTACCGACCACGGCGCTGCAGTTCCAGCCCGACGAACCGAACGGCAAGCCCGACCTCTTCCGGTCGATCGCCCGTGAGGACGTCCTAGTCCACCACCCGTACGAGTCCTTCGCCACGAGCGTGCAGGCGTTCATCGAGCAGGCCGCCGCCGACCCGCACGTGCTCGCGATCAAGCAGACCCTGTACCGGACCTCGGGCGACAGCCCCATCGTCGAAGCACTCATCGACGCGGCGGAGGCCGGCAAGCAGGTCCTCGCGCTGGTCGAGATCAAGGCCCGGTTCGACGAGCAGAACAACATCTCCTGGGCCAGGAAGCTCGAGAAGGCCGGCGTCCACGTCGTCTACGGCCTCGTCGGACTGAAGACGCACTGCAAGCTCGCGCTCGTCGTCCGACAGGAGCGCGGGGTCCTGCGCCACTACAGCCACATCGGCACGGGCAACTACAACCCGAAGACGAGCCGCATCTACGAGGACCTCGGTCTCTTCACGGCCGACGACCAGGTCGGCAAAGACCTCACCCGCCTCTTCAACGAGCTGTCCGGCTACGCGATCGAGAAGAAGTTCAAGCGCCTCCTCGTCGCGCCGCGCCACCTGCGCAAGGGCCTCCTCAAGCACATCGAGCAGGAGCGCACGAACGCCGAGGAGGGCAAGCCGTCCGGGATCCGCATCAAGGTCAACTCGATGGTGGACGAGGCGATCATCGACGCGCTCTACCGAGCCAGCCAGGCGGGGGTCCCGGTCGACCTGTGGGTCCGCGGGATCTGCGCGCTGAAGCCCGGCCAGCCGGGGATGAGCGAGACGATCCGCGTGCGCTCCATCCTCGGGCGCTACCTCGAACACTCTCGCATCTTCTCGTTCCACAACGACGGCGACCCGCACGTGTTCATCGGCAGTGCCGACATGATGCACCGCAATCTCGACCGCCGCGTCGAGGCGCTCGTCAGGCTCACCGACCCGAAGCACCTCGAGGCGACCGCCGCGATGTTCGAGCAGGCACTCGACGAGCAGACGTCGTCGTGGTGGCTCGACGCCGACGGCGTCTGGACGCGCCACGCGGTCGACGCTGACGGACGACCGCTCACGGATCTGCAAGACTCCCTCATGCTCGAGACCGCGGCCCGCCGCCGGCCGAGGAACCGTCGCTGACGACTTCGCACCGCGACTCACCCGAGCACCACGACACGACGAGGCAGTGACTATGACGACGACGGCAATCTACGCAGCCGGTGCCGTGTGCTGGCGCCTCATCGACGGCAAGGTCCACATCCTCGTCATCCACCGGACGGTGTACGGCGACGTCACGATCCCCAAGGGCAAGGTCGATCCCGGGGAGACGCTCGCGCAGACGGCCGTGCGGGAGATCAAAGAGGAGACCGGCCTGAGCGTCCACCTCGGTGTGCCGCTCGGCGTCTCCACGTACCCCCTGTCGAGCGGTCGCGAGAAGATCGTCCACTACTGGTCCGCGGAGGTCACCGACCAGGCCGTCCGCGAGAGCACGTTCATCCCGAACGGCGAGGTCGCAGCCCTGGAGTGGGTCACCGTCAAACGGGCACGGAGCTACCTCAGCTACGAGCGCGACGTGGAGATCCTCGACGCCTTCGCCGCGTTGGTCGACGAAGGCGTCACCGCGACCTTCGCCCTCATCGCGATGCGCCATGGGAAGGCCATGTCGCCCTCCGAATGGTCCGGCGAGGACGCGACCAGACCGCTGGCGCCGCGCGGGGTCAAGCAGGCCGCGGGGAACGTCCCGACCCTGCTGGCCTTCGGCCCCCGCAAGATCGTGACGAGCACGGCCGTGCGCTGCGTCAGCACCATCAGCCCGATCGCCGCGGCCGCGGGCATCGAGCCCAAACGCTCCGACCTCATCAGCCAGGACGCCTTCGAGCGGGGCGAATCCGACGTCCGCCGGGTCGTCGGTCGCCGTGTCCGGGCACTCAAGACGGCCATCCTCTGCAGCCACGGGCCAGTCCTCCCCGAGATCCTGCACGAGATCGCGCTCGCCACCGGGTCCACCCGAGGCTCCTACCTCGGGAGCGCCGCCGCACTCGAGACCGGGGCGTTCTCCATCGTGCACCTCTCCCGGACGAATCCGAGCTCCGGCATCATCGCGATCGAGACGCACGAACCCCGCGTCTGACCCATACCCTCGCCACTCCCTGAACAGGGGCCGTTCGTGGTGCGTTCGCGGCGTCGCCCCGTCGGACGGCATGAACCCGTCGATATCCGTTCACCCGTTGTTTACCATCACGGGGGATGCTCGTCATGCCGCATGGTTAGCGTCACTGACGAGCCAGCACCGGCTCGCACCCACACCAATGAATGGACATCCCTGTGAAGTTCTCACGTTTCGGCCGCGTCGCGGTCGTAGCAGCAGTCGCAGCCGTCGCACTGACCTCCTGTGCGGCCAACGAAGGCGGCGCCACAGCCACGAGCGCAGCCGCCAGCGACCTCAAGGGCAGCCTGGCCGGTAGCGGCGCATCGTCGCAGGGCAGCGCCCAGGAAGCCTGGGTCGCCGCCTTCCAGACGGCCAACCCGGACGTCACCATCAACTACTCCCCCGACGGCTCCGGCGCCGGCCGCAAGGCTTTCATCGCCGGCGGTGTGCAGTTCGCCGGTTCCGACTCGGCACTGTCCGACGAGGAGCTCACGAGCACCTTCGCCGCATGCGCAGCGGACACCAAGGCGATCGACCTCCCGGTCTACATCTCCCCCATCGCGGTCATCTTCAACGTCGAGGGCGTCGACGAGCTCAACCTCGACGCCTCGACCATCGCGAAGATCTTCGCGGGTCAGATCACCAGCTGGGACGACCCGGCGATCGTCGCTCTGAACCCCGACGCGAAGCTCCCCTCCACGGCCATCACCGCCGTCCACCGTTCGGACGACTCGGGTACGACGAAGAACTTCGCCGACTACCTGGGCAAGAACGCGCCCGACGTCTGGACCGCTGAGCCGGCCGACACCTTCCCGTTCCAGTCGGGTGAGGGCGCCAAGGGCACCTCCGGTGTCGTCGACACCGTCAAGGGCGGCACCGGCACCATCGGCTACGCCGACGCGTCGAAGGCCGGCGACCTCGGTGTCGCGAAGATCAAGGTCGGCGAGGAGTTCGTCGAGTACAGCGCCGAGGGTGCTGCCGCCGTCGTCGAGGGCTCGCCGCTCGTCGAAGGCCGCGAGGCGAACGACATCGCCATCAAGCTCGACCGCGAGACGACGGACGCGACCCACTACCCGATCGTGCTCGTGAGCTACCTCATCGCCTGCCAGGAGTACGCCGACCCGAAGGTCGCCGACCTCGTCAAGGCGTACGCCGGCTACATCGCCAGTGACGCCGGCCAGGAAGAGGCTGCGAAGTCGGCCGGTGCTGCGCCGCTCTCCGCCGACCTCGCCAAGAAGGTCCAGGACGCGATCGCGACCATCAAGTAGTCCAACGGTCGAGCGTGCCGGGCCCTGCCCGGCACGCTCGACCTGCGTCACCAGCACTCGCAACACCCGCAGTAACCGCTCCCCGAGTCCGTCGTGGGGCACCACCATCGCATCGAGAGAACGGGAACCAATGGCTGTCGAGGCCCTAGCTGCGAGACCCAAAGCCAAGCAACGAGTCGGCGACCGCGTCTTCTCGACGCTCTCCCTCGTCTCCGGATCGCTCATCCTCGTCATCCTGGCGGCGGTCGCGATCTTCCTCATCGTCCAGGCGTTCCCGGCCCTCACGGCCGACTCCTCGTCGTTCACCGGTGCTCCGACAAGCTTCTGGGCCTATGTCGGCCCCTTCGTCTTCGGAACCATCTGGGCGGCCATCCTCGCCCTCGCGATCGCCGTGCCGCTCTCGCTGGGGATCGCGCTCTTCATCACCCACTACGCGCCGCGTCGCCTCGCGGTCGCCCTCGGCTACGTCATCGACCTCCTGGCCGCCGTGCCGTCGGTGGTCTACGGCCTGTGGGGGGCGCTCGTGCTCGCGCCGTTCGTCCAGCCCTTCTTCGCCTGGCTGTCCGAGAACCTCGGATGGATCCCGCTCTTCGGTGGCACGGTGTCCGGCACCGGTCGCACGATCCTCACCGTCGCCCTCGTGCTCGCGGTCATGATCATCCCGATCATCACGGCCATCTCCCGGGAGATCTTCCTCCAGACCCCGAAGCTCCACGAGGAGGCCGCACTCGCGCTCGGCGCGACGCGTTGGGAGATGATCCAAATGGCGGTCCTGCCGTTCGGCCGTCCCGGCATCGTGTCCGCCTCGATGCTGGGCCTCGGACGAGCGCTCGGCGAGACGATGGCTGTGGCCCTCGTGCTCTCCCCCGCCGCCGTCTACTCGTTCTTCCTGCTCACCTCGAGCAACCCGAACACCATCGCGGCGAACATCGCCCTGAACTTCCCCGAGTCCTTCGGCATCGACGTGAACAAGCTCATCGCCACCGGCCTGATCCTGTTCATCATCACCTTCGTGGTGAACTTCATCGCCAGACTCATCGTCAACCGTCGTAAAGAATTCTCGGGAGCGAACTGATGACCGCCACGACCGACCGCCGTCAGGCGTCCATCGCCACGCCGTTCTCCAACTCGCTCACCGCGGGCAAGCTGCCGAAGTTCGCTCCGCTCACCATCCTCGCAGGCAGCCTCATCGTCAGCGGTGTCATCTTCCTGCTGCTGCAGCAGTCGACCGCCGACAAGAGCTACAACCTCCCCGGGGCCGTCGTGCTCGGCGCCGCGCTCTACGCGGTCACCGTCTACGTCGCGTCACTCATGATCGAAGGTCGCCGGAAGGCCAAGGACCGCCTGCTCACCACCCTGGTGACCGCGGCCTTCGTCATCGCGCTCCTGCCGCTCGTCTCGGTCGCCATCACGGTGATCTCGGCCGGCGCCGCCCGGTTCGACCTCAACTACTTCTCGCTGTCGATGCGGAACGTCGTCGGTGAGGGCGGTGGCGCGCTGCACGCCATCACCGGCACGCTGCTCATCACGCTGGCCACGTCGATCATCTCCATCCCGATCGGCATCCTGACCGCCATCTACCTCGTCGAGTACGGCCGTGGACGGCTGGCTCAGGGCATCACCTTCCTGGTCGACGTCATGACCGGCATCCCGTCGATCGTCGCCGGCCTGTTCGCGTTCGCCCTCCTCGCGATCTTCTTCGGCCCGGGCGTCCGGCTCGGCATCGGCGGTGCCATCGCGCTGTCGCTGCTCATGATCCCCGTCGTCGTGCGGTCGAGCGAGGAGATGCTCAAGCTCGTCCCGAACGAACTGCGCGAGGCCTCGTACGCGCTCGGTGTGCCGAAGTGGCTGACCATCCTCAAGATCGTCCTCCCGACCTCGATCGCCGGCATCATCACCGGCGTGACGCTCGCCGTCGCCCGTGTCATCGGTGAGACCGCGCCCCTCCTGATCATCGCCGGCTTCACCCAGAGCATGAACTACAACCTCTTCGACGGCCCGATGATGACCCTGCCGGTCTTCGTGTACACCCAGTACGCGAACCAGGGCACCGACGGGGCTTCCTACGTGGACCGCGCCTGGACCGGCGCGCTCGTCCTCATCCTCATCGTCATGGCGCTGAACCTCATCGCCCGACTCATCGCCAAGATCTTCGCCCCCAAGTTCGGCCGCTAGGCCGCGAGCAAAGGAACCCCGTGTCCAAGAGCATCGAAGTCAACGACCTCAACGTCTTCTACGGCAGCTTCATGGCCGTCGAGGGCGTCTCCCTCCAGATCCAGCCCCGCACGGTCACCGCGTTCATCGGCCCCTCCGGCTGTGGGAAGTCGACCTTCCTCCGCACCCTGAACCGCATGCACGAGGTGATCCCCGGCGCACGCGTCGAGGGTGAGGTCCTCATCGACGGCAACAACCTCTACGGCCCGGGCGTCGACCCGGTCCTCGTCCGCCGCCAGGTCGGCATGGTCTTCCAGCGCCCGAACCCGTTCCCGACGATGAGCATCAAGGAGAACGTCCTCGCGGGCGTCAAGCTCAACAACCGGAAGATGACGAAGTCCGACCAGGACGCGCTCGTCGAGCGTTCGCTCCAGGGCGCCAACCTCTGGAACGAGGTGAAGGACCGCCTCGACAAGCCGGGCTCCGGCCTCTCCGGTGGTCAGCAGCAGCGTCTCTGCATCGCCCGCGCCATCGCCGTCTCCCCCGACGTCGTCCTGATGGACGAGCCCTGCTCGGCCCTCGACCCGATCTCCACGCTCGCCATCGAAGACCTCATCGAGGAGCTCAAGCAGGAGTACACGATCGTGATCGTGACGCACAACATGCAGCAGGCGAGCCGCGTCAGCGACAAGACCGCGTTCTTCAACATCGCGGGCACCGGCAAGCCGGGCAAGCTCATCGAGTACGACGACACCACGACGATGTTCTCGAAGCCGTCCGTCCAGGCGACCGAGGACTACGTCTCGGGTCGCTTCGGTTGATCTGACGCCGGCATCACGACAGCCCCGCCCGGGATTCCCGGGCGGGGCTGTCGTCGTCTGCAGCACGTCCGCGAGTCTGTCGAGGTGAAGCCTGCCGACAGGCTGTCGCGGACCGGAGGGAACGGACTACGCCGTCTCGATGACCATGATCGGATCGGTGGTGGGCTGCTTGGAGCCACCCTGCGGCTCGACCGTCACGCCGACCTTGTCGCCCGCGCTCATGGCGCCGTCGAGAACACGCCAGGTGGTGCCGCTCGCTGCCGAGAAGGTGCCGGCCGAGACCGGGCCTCCCTCGCCGATGTACCAGAGTTCGTAGACCTTGTCCGACGGCAAGGACCCGAGTCCGTCGACGAGCAGGGCGGACTTGCCGAGCTCACCCGACCAGACGAGGGTCGCCGTCGCATCGTCCATCGACACCTTCGCGCGCTGGACGTCGGACGCCGCGTTGATCTCCGCGAGCGCGACCGTCTGTGTGAGGGATCCACCACCGAAGGTGTTCGCGAGTCCGACACCGCCGAAGATGAGGCCGACCGCTGCTGCGGCGCCGACCACCATGCCGACGACGCTGCGACGCCACCGTGAGGCGGCCTTGCGTTCCGCCGCACCGACCACCGGGGTGGTCGTTGCTGCCGCGGGCGGTGTGGCCATCGGCGTCGAGACCGGCGTCTCGTCGACCTCCGGGACCGCGGTCGGAAGCGTCTGCACCTCGGCGACAGGAGCATCGACGGGGGCCTCAGCGGGCAGCTGCGGCAGGTTCTGGATCGCGGCCATGAGCGAGTTCTTGAGCGCTGCCGACGGCTGCACGGGAGGTACTGCGAGGTCGAGCATGGCGACGGTCTCCTCGAATTCCGCCGCTTCCTCGCGGACGGACTCGTGTTCGGCTCGCAGGCGGTCGAACCGCTCCTGCTCGCGCGGGGTCAGGGTGTGCAGCGCGTTTCCGGCTGCCAGGTCTGTTGCATCGTCTCGCTCGGTCATGTACGCACCCCCAACTCGTCTCGAAGTCTGATCATTCCGTCTCGCAACCTAGTCTTCACCGTGCCGATCGGCACGCCGAGCAGGTTCGAGATCTCGCTGTGACTGTAGCCGCCGTAGTAGGCGAGCGAAACAGCCTCGCGTTGCAGCTCGCTCAACCGGACGAAGGCCCGCTTGACGCGCTCGTGCTCGATCCGGATCTCGACCGTCTCCTGCACGTTGTCGACACGCTCGTCGAAGTCGCGGATGCCGATCTTGAGATCGCGGTCGCGCCCGGCCTGTGAGGCGCGCACGCGGTCGATCGCACGACGGTGCGCCATGGTGAGCACCCAGGTCGTCGCCGTGCCCTTGCCCGCCTCGAACTTCTGGGCGTTCTGCCAGACCTCCAGGAACACCTCCTGGGTGACCTCTTCGGACTGCGCGTGGTCGACGAGCACCCGCTTGACGAGTCCGAGGACCCGCGGGGCGACGTGGTCGTACAGCTCGCTGAACGCGACCTGGTCGCCGCCGGCCACACGGATGAGGAGCGCGTCGAGCACGTTCGCCAATGACACCTGCGGTGCAGCGTCAGCTTCCGGTCCCGTGGTCACAAGTCTTAGCTTCTCACGGACACCGGCCGTTTGCGCGACGCCCGCCCGAGGTCGGGTCTGCGTGTACAGTGCGGCGGTCATACACGGAGTTCGGTGCCGACCCGGGATCCGATTGGAGGAATCGACGCGATTCGACACCCCAGTTCCGGTGTCATCACGGAATGGGCGTCAGGAGGGCGAAGACCTCTGGAGAAAGCAAGTGCCAGGCCGCAGAAACGCCTCTCGGCGCAAGGCCGCTCGAAGCGGCGATTTTTGGAGCCCGGGGTTACTGCGGCCCGGCTGAATCAGTGTAGCAAGTGATCGGCGATGGATATTCCCAGGTACCGGGCCTTGACCGGACGGGTCGCGTCAGTCCAGGGAGTCGGTGCGCCACAGTCGCGCGCAGCCGGCGAGTTCCTCGGCGATCGTGCCGAACCGTGCGGCTTTCGTGGTGAGTCTCGCGGCGTCTGCGGGGTCGACGGCGTCCCGGTCGTCCGCGAGGGAGGTGCAGCCGACCGCGTTGATCCGGCAGAAGGAGGCCGCCCGCTCGAGGGCGATCGCGAAGTCACCGGTGTAGAGGCCACGGAGGATCTGGTCGGCGAGGACGATGATCTCCTCGGGCCCGGTCGGTTCGGCCGCGCCGGCGATCACGGGGTCGACGGTGGTGATGAGCTCGGAGCCCCGCTGGAAGCTGAAGCTCGTCCCCACCGGGTCCTGCCGGATGAGCAGGCGCAGTAGGTAGATCCGCCAGAGGGCTCCTGGGAGACTCCGCGGGCTGGCGTGCGACCAGAGCTCCGCGATGGCGTCGATCCCGTGCTCGTCCGTGTACGTCACGAGGCGGTCGACCACGGCAGGGTCCGGATCCGCGCGCACACGCGTGAGGAGTGCGACGGCCGTCTCGTGCGTGATCCTCGACACGGCCTCCGGGTCGAGACCGCCCTGGATCGCTTCGAGCATCGACGGCGGCAGCTTCGTCGGACGATGGAATCCCTCGGTCATGCCTGTTCCTCCCTGCGACGCGCTTCGCGCACCCGACAACGGTACTCGCCCCGTGGGACGATCCTCCCCTGGGGCGCTGACCTGCGCGTCAACGGGTGCCGTCGAAATCTCGTAGAGTAGAGCGCGTATGGGCCTGTAGCTCAGTTGGCAGAGCATCGGACTTTTAATCCGCGGGTCGTGGGTTCGAGCCCCACCGGGCCCACCACGGACGCGGTTGTCGACCGCGTCACGTCGGGGTGTCCGGTCGTACGCCGTCCGGCGTGGATCGCTACATCGGGGCGGCAGGACGTGCCGGGTACATATCGCCCGTAGCGCCGAACGCGTCCTCCCGGACCTGCGTCGCCGCTGCCCGCCTCGTCTCGGGGACGATGGCGTCGATCGCGAGCCGCCACATGCGGTCGACCGATGCTGCGATGTCCGAGCGGCCGACTGTGGCTTGGGCGGTGAGCTGGACACCGGTGAAGAATCCGATCAGCGTGCGGGCCAGATCCGGTGCCGACATCGAACTCTCCAGGTCGCCTGCCTGCAGCGCCAGGTCGAGCTGAACGGCCGTACCCGAGATCCAGTCCTCGTAGAACGCGCCGGCCGGTTGGCTCAGCGAACCCTCATCGAGCGTGAGTCTGATCCCGGCACGGACGACCGGATCGTTCTCGAGTTGGTCGACCATGGCGCGAGAAATGCGGATGAGCCGTTCGAGGACCCCGTCGTACTGTTCCGACACCCGTGCCATGAGCGGCATCGACCGGTCGTGCTGCTCGTGGATGACCGCGAGGGCGATCTGCTCCTTCGACTTGAAGTGGAAGTACATGGACCCCTGCGAGATCCCGGACGCCTCCGCGATCATCGACAGACTCGCGTTCCCGTAGCCGATGCGGTCGAAGACGGTCGCGGCGCCCTCGACGATCGCGTCCTGCGTCACCTGCCCGCGCTCCTGCGTCGGCGTTCGTCGCGTCCCCGGCATCCTGACCTCCTCGGACAGCCTGTGTTCCGGCTCCGATCTATCGGCGCCGTACTCGTCGACCGTTGCCGGTCGGGGCCTCAGCCTAGAGGCTCGGAGCTCTCACAGCCGACGTCTTTCTCTAACTGGTACGAACGACTTATTCGTGTCACACTGATGGAGGTGATGCCGACGCAGTCCACGCGTCAGTGGGCTGTGTGCTCGCGACAGGGGTGCGCGACGCTTATCGCCTCGACCGGTGGGTCGCGCAGGGATCGGGGGATCCAGCGCTGCGTGATCCACCCGGTCACTGACGCTCTGCCGGTCCACCCCACAAGTCGAATGCCGCGGGACAGACGAATGAGGCCGTCGCGGGTCTCCGAGGCTCGTCGCGTCCGTCTGAGCCGGACTCCGCTCACGGACGCTCGAGGCCGAGTTCGTCGATGGAGGCCTGCTCGGCGGGTCCGCCACCCGCAGTGACAGCGGCGACGCCGTCAGGGCAACCAACCTCGTCGACCGTCAAGTAACCGCCGCCCATCGCCTGACTCGCAGCGACGCAGACATACACCTGCGCGGTGTCGTGCCCCGTCCAGTCCGACGTCACTGCAACGCCGCGCAGGATCGCGGTGACCTCGACACGATCCGACCGGGACTGCACGGCGTAGATGATGGCGCCTCTCCGGGCCCTCGGAATCTGATCCAGTGCCCTGATGAGGGTCGAGCCGAACGACGTCTCGCCTCCCCTCACCGCCGACACGGCGAGGTCGGCCGTGTCATACAAGGTCGTCAGCTCGGTCATACCCTCCTGCAGCCGCGCTGCAGCCCTGGCAAGGTCCCGGTGAGCCGTTTCCTCTGCGGACGGTTGCGTGCTGCAACCCGTGAGCGCGAGCGCCGTGGCCATCGCAGGCGCGAGCCAGATCCGAGTCCTCACGGGAGCCCTCCTGCTTGTGCCGCCGTCGGCACCGTGTCGTCTTCAGCGCGGTCTGCGTCCTGCGAAGTCTCGCATGGGCACGACCTGGGGGCGTCGGGGCGAACCCCTCACCGCGTGCTGGTCACTGCACAACGGCGAGCGTCAGCGCGCGAGCAGCTCGGGGAGGCCGGCCACCGTCGCTTCGTCCGCAAGGCTCGCGTCGACAGAGACGAACGACAGGACCGCGACGGGGACGCCGAGACGCGCGGCTGCCTCCAGTTTGTGGTGGCCGTCGAGGACGAAGTGCACAAGACCGGTGTGGGCGTCGAAGCTGTCGAACGGCTGCGTCCGGTCCAGCACGGAGACCGCGAGCACGGTCGCCGCTCCCCCGGCTCGAAGCCGCTCCTCGTACGAGGCCACGCGCTCGCGGTCGTTTCGACCGGGCTGCACCATCGGCACCAGGAACTCGAAGAGGGTCTCGTGCTCGCCGGTCGTCCGGGTCGAGCCGCGGTAATACGCGGTCGCCGGGTCCTCCGGCGCACCGAGCGTGGGGTCGACGCCGCGATGCACGACCTGTTCCCGCGAGAAGTAGTCGTGGTCGTCACCCGGAGTGACCAGGACGGGCTCGATGGAGAGCAGGAGCGGCAGGTAGGTCGCCTCGGGCAGGATCTTCGACACGAGGTCGCGCAACGAGGGATCGGCGATCGCGGGCACGCCCTCGTCCAGGTGATCGTGCAATGCGCCTGCGGCGAGCGCCCGAGCACCCTCGTCCAGACGACGGAACAGCAGCGCGCAGGTACCGCACGGGAAGCTCAACTCGAACGCCTCATCGCCATCGACGATGAGGTGGCGTCCGCCGGGCTCGCGGAGACCAGTGAAGTGCAGTGGGGCGTCCGGTGTCCCGAGATGGACCGGCGCCGCGTGATCGAGCAGCCCGGTTCGAGATCGGGCGGGTCCGTCGGCCATCGGGCTACTTCCGGACGGCCGGGATGATGACGCCGTCGATCACCGACACGAGGAAGTCACGCGTCACGGGCTCCCGCAGCATGAGCACGCGATAGCTCACCATCGCCTGGCTGATCAGCGCAAGGGTCTCCACATCGGCATCCGCCCGGATCTCCCCGCGGTCGATCGCGCGCTGCAGGAGGAAGCGGTTGACCGCCATGCGCGGCTCCACGATCGCGGCGTGGACGGACTCGGTGAGCTCGGGGGCATCCGAGATCATCGACATCACGCCGGCGAACACGCGCATCTTGCGCTCACCCTCGGCGATGGACGGCGCCTTGATCATCGCGACGAGGTCGCCGCGGAGTGAACCGGTGTCGGGCAGCTTCGAGAAGTCGGGATCGATCTGCTTCATACAGGCGACCGCGTCGATCACGAGTTCGGACTTCGACGCCCATCGGCGGTAGAGCGTCGCCTTGCCGGCCTTGGCGCGTGCTGCCACCATGTCGACCGTCATCCCGGCGTAGCCCGTGTCGGCGAGGACGTCGAGCGCGGCGTCGAGGATCTCGGCGTCCCGCGTGTGATCGCGCTTCCGGCCGAGCTTCGGCGCTGCGGGTGGGGTCTCGAGCTGCGTCATCGCGGCTCACCTCCCTTTCGTCTCCGAGAACAGCATAGTTCAGGAACTCGAACGTTCAGGAACTATTCGGTTCCGAAACTGTCCAGTTCCGTATAGAGTCCTCAGCATGACTTCGAACCTCGCCGCCGGAACCCCGGCAGTCTCCTCACGCCGCTGGTGGACGCTCGTCACCGTCGGCCTCGCCCAGCTCATGGTCGTGCTCGACGCCACCGTGGTGAACATCGCGATGCCCGCCGCTCAGGCCGATCTCGGATTCTCCGACGGCGACCGCCAGTGGATCGTCACCGCCTACTCGCTCGCCTTCGGCAGCCTGCTGCTGCTCGGCGGACGCCTGTCCGACCTCATGGGCCGGAAGCGGGCGTTCATCATCGGGCTCGTCGGGTTCGCGATCGCCTCGGCCCTCGGAGGCGCCGCCGATTCGTTCGGCACCCTCGTCGCCGCACGGGCGCTGCAGGGCGTCTTCGCAGCCCTCCTCGCACCGACCGCGCTCGCGATGCTCACGACCACCTTCACGATCCCGAAGGAGCGCGCCCGCGCGTTCGGCGTCTTCGGTGCGATCGCCGGCGCGGGTGGCGCGGTCGGACTCCTCCTCGGCGGATTCCTCACCGAGCAGTTCGACTGGCGTTGGAACCTGTACATCAACGTCGTGATCGCCGTGGTCGCCATCGTCGGGGCGGTCCTCTTCATCACCACACCGAAGACGGCCGGCCCCCGCCCCAAGCTCGATGTTCCGGGCACCGTCCTCGTCTCAGGTGCGCTGTTCAGCCTCGTCTACGGCTTCGCCAATGCCGAGACCGACGGCTGGGACTCACCGCTCAGTTGGGCCTTCCTGGCCGCCGCGGCCGTGCTCCTCGTCGTGTTCGTCCTCTGGCAGCGCCGGGCCGCGCACCCGCTCCTCCCGTTGTCGATCGTCCTCGACCGCAACCGCGGTGCCGCGTTCATCTCGGTCATGATCGCCGGGGCCGGGATGTTCGGCATCTTCCTCTTCGTCACCTACTACCTGCAGGCCTCGCTCGGCTACTCACCGCAGCAGACGGGCTTCGCCTTCCTCCCGATGATCGCGATGCTCGTGCTCGCCGCACAGCTGGGGACCAACCTCCTCGTCCCGCGGTTCGGCCCGAAGGTCATGGTGCCGTTCGGCATGACGCTCGGGGCGATCGGCATGCTCCTCCTCACCCGACTCGACCTCGACAGCTCCTATGTCGGCAACGTCATGCCGGCGCTCATGGTGCTCGGTTTCGCGATGGGATCGATCATGCCCGCCTCGATGCAGACCGCGACGCTCGGTGTCGACCGGGCGTTCGCCGGGGTCGCCTCGGCGACGGTCAACACCAGCCAGCAGGTCGGCGGTTCGATCGGTGTGGCGCTGCTCAACACCCTCGCGGCGAGCGCCGCCACGGCCTACGTGACCGACAACGCGCCGCCCACCCCCGAGGTGCTCGCGCAGGCCGCGATCCAGAGCTATCAGACCGCCTACTTCTGGGGTGCCGGATTCTTCGCGGTCGGCGCGGTGACGGCGGCACTGCTGTTCCGCCGACGCAACCAGGGACTCGCCCTGCACCACGCCCCGGAGGCGTCCGCGGAACCGGTGCTCGCGCACTGATCCGATCGGGTCCCGAGCAGACGGCCGACGCGCACTCGCGCGGCGGCCGTCTGCGTCATCGGAGGGCCACGCGGTCGGCCGTCAGGCGGAGGTGCGGAGGATCGAGGTCATCTTCTTCCCCTTCGCGACCTCGTCCACGAGCTTGTCCAGCTGACGGACGCGCTGCATCAGGGGATCCTCGATCTCCTCGACGCGGATGCCACAGATGAGGCCCGTGATGAGCGACGCATTGGGGTGTATAGCCGGCGCGTCGGCGAAGAAGGTCTCGAAGTCGGTACCGTCGGCGAGCACCCGTTCGATCGCGGCGTCGTCGTAGCCCGTGAGCCAGGTGATGACCTGATCCACCTCGGCCTTCGTACGGCCCTTCCGCTCCACCTTCGCGACGTAGAGCGGGTACACGCTGGCGAAGCTCGTCGTGAAGATGCGATGTCCGGCCATACCTGGCAGTCTCCCACCGTCGCGCGTTCGGGACCAGGTCGAACTGGGTATCCGTCGCTCGTCGTCCATCGCTCGGGGGACGCGTGCTGCCGCGACGGCTGCCTACCCTGGCAGCATGACGAACCCTGGACAGCACCCGCAGACGCCTTCGCCATCGCCCTCGCCCGTCGATCCGGCCGTGCCTCAGCGGCAGCTCGCGACGTACGACCACGCCCTCCGCGCCGCACCAGCCTGGTGGCGTGGCGCACTCGCGCTCCTCCTGCTCGTCGTCGGGTTCCTGATCCTCTCGATCGCACTCGGCGGCATCGCGCTCATCGTGGACGTGGCCACCGGGGCGTACACGCTCGACGACGTCGCGAACGGCCTCATGACGCTGACACCGGTCACGATGCTCGCGAACAACCTGTCGCTCGCCGCGCTCATCCCGGTGTCGATGCTCATCCAGTGGGCGATCTTCGGCATCCGTCCACGGTGGCTGTCCTCGGTGGAGGGGCGCTTCCGCTGGCGCTGGCTCGGGCGTCTCGCGCTCATCATCGTCCCGGTGTGGATCGTGTACGTCGGCGCGTCCGTCCTGCTCTCCCCGCTCGAGCCCATCGTGGTCGACGGCACCATGATCGCGATGCTCCTCGTCGTGATCCTCACGACGCCGCTGCAGTCTGCCGGCGAGGAGTACGGGGCGCGCGGCCTCATCCAGCGCTCCGTCGGATCCTGGTTCAGTCGCCCGATCACCGCGTTCCTCGTCGGCACGGTCGTCTCCGGCGCGGTCTTCGCCTCGGTGCACTTCGCCGGCGACCCCTGGCTCATCGCCTACTACTTCGTGTTCGGCGCCTCGATGTCCTTCGCCGCCCGCGGGACCGGTGGCCTCGAGGCGCCGGTGCTCATCCATGCGACGAACAACGTCCTGCTCCTCGTCCCCACGGCCCTCATGTCGCAGACCGACCAGGTCTTCGAGCGAGGCGAGGGCGCCGGCGGACCGTTCATGCTCATCCCGATGGCGCTCTGCGTCGCCGCAGCCGTCGTGAGCACCTGGTGGGGGCGCAGGAACGGCGTGATCGCGACGGCTCCGCTGCCGCCGAGCCGGGTGACGAAGCAGCAGGGAACGCCGCCGACCGCCATGGCCGCTCCGGTGGCTACACCGACGCAGCTGCCGACGACCCCGCAGGATCCGTCGGCGGCTCCACCGCGATGACCTGCCCGCCGGTCACTCGCACGAGCTCCTCGAAGGTCGTCGGGAACACCGTGTGCGCATGGCCGGCTGCGGCCCAGACCTCCGGGTAGGCGGCGAGCGCCTCGTCCACGTAGGTGCGGATCGGTTCCGGGTGACCGACGGGCGCGACGCCGCCGATGACCTGTCCCGTCGCCGCCCTGACGACCTCGGCGTCAGCACGCTTCAGCCGTCCACCGAGCCGCCCGCCCACCCAGGCGGTGTCGACACGATGGGCACCGCTCGTGAGGATCAGGGTCGGCTCGCCGTCGAGCGTGAACACGAGGGAGTTCGCGATCGCCCCGACCTCGATCCCCAGGGCTTCCGCTGCGAGCGCCGCGGTTCGAGCAGCATCGTCGAGCCAGGTGATCTCGCCCTGGGCCCCGCGATCACGCAGCGTCTGCTCGACGATGGACACGGCCGGATGCGCTCGATCAGTCATGCGACCATGCTGCCGCACCGGGCCGTCGACGCGCGAGTACCCAGACGCAGCGGCACGCGGCGCGAGGTCAGTCGCCGAGTGGGACCAACGTCACCGCGAGGCCCGCTTCCCGGAGGAGTGCGATGGTCTCGGGCGCGGCCCCGTCGTCGGTCAGGAGGGCGTCGAAAGCCTCGAGGCCGGCGATCCGGCCGAGCTGCCGCACACCGAGCTTCGAGGCGTCGGCGACCACGACCACCCGCTCGGCGGCGCGAACCATCCTGGCCTTCACCTCGGCCTCGGGCAGGTTGACGTTGGTCACGCCATGGCCTGCGTCGACACCGTTGCACCCGATGAAGGCGAGATCGGCGTGGACCTGGCCGAGCAGCGAACCGGCGAGCGGATCGACGAGCGAGTGCTGGAGCGGCCGAAGCGATCCACCAGTGACGATCACCGAGAACCTCGGGATCTCCGACTCGAGTTCGAGCGCGATGGTCAGGCCGTTCGTGATGACCACGACGTCGGCGAGGTCGCGGCGAGCCTTGAGCGCGCGGGCGAGGGCGAGGCCGGTGCTGCCGACGTCGACGATCACGCTCTGACCGGAGCGCACCATCGCGGCCGCCGCCTCTCCGATCCGCTGCTTCGCGTGGGCCGAGGTCGCGGTCGCGAGTTCGATCGGCGACTCGACGGCGCCGCGTCCCTGCACGGGCATCGCACCTCCGTGCACGCGGACGGCCTCGCCCTGGTCGACGAGGGTGTCGAGGTCCGTCCGGGCGGTCACCCGGGAGACGCCGAAGTCGTCGGAGATGTCGGCGACGCGCACGAAGCCGCGCTCATCGAGGAGCTCGCGGATGCGGTCGCGTCGCAGTGGGGCGGGCAACTGCATCGGCTCGTCGTCGGACATGCTTGAATCTTCGCTGACTTGCCTATACTTTTCAAGGCGAAACGTTGTACGTTTCCTTTCGACAACCCGTTCTGAGGATCCCCATGCCCCCACTCGACGACACCTTCGTCATCGACCCGGCGATCGCGAGCTCGACCCAGCGCCTCGCCGACGGTCGCCAACTCATCTACTTCGACGACGTCGACACGACGCTGCCCGCGGAGCGCCTGCCCGACGCTCGCGAACTCGCACCACGACCACCGACCGCGTCCATGCGCCAGGACCCACTGACGGGTGAGTGGATCTCGATCGCCGCCGCCCGCCAGAACCGGGTGATGCTGCCACCCGCGAACCTCGACCCGCTCGCGCCCGCGAGCCCCTCGAACCCCTCCGAGATCCCCGACCAGTACGACGTCGCGGTCTTCGAGAACAAGTCGCCGTCCTTCGGACCGTTGCTCGAAGACGAGAACGCACCGGTCGACCTCGCCGACCTCGAGGCCATCGGGATCGGCCGGACCCGCACCTCGGTCGGCCGCTGCGAGGTCGTGAGCTTCAGCCCGTCGAGCACCGGTTCCTTCGGCTCGCTGTCCCGAACCCGGGCGCGCACGGTGATCGAAGCGTGGGCCCGCCGGACGCACGCACTGTCGCAGATCGACTCGATCCAGCAGGTGTTCCCCTTCGAGAACCGTGGCGAGCAGATCGGTGTCACCCTCCACCACCCGCACGGGCAGATCTACTCCTACCCCTACGTGACCCCGCGCACGCAGCGACTCATCGCCGCAAGCGAGGCCTACGGTCCCGGACTCTTCGCCGACGTCCTCGCCGCTGAGCAGGCCGACGAGCGCGTCGTCCTCGCCGGGGAACACTGGACCGCGTTCGTCCCGTTCGCTGCGCGCTGGCCCATCGAGGTGCACCTGCTCCCCCACCGGCACGTGCCCGACTTCGCCGCGACCTCGCTCGAAGAACGGGACGAGCTCGCCGTCCTCTACCTGCGGCTGCTGCGCGGCGTCGACGCCCTGTACGACACCCCGACCCCGTACATCGCCGCCTGGCACCAGGCCCCGACCCGCGTCCACCGCGACGAGCTCCGACTCCACCTGCAGCTCACCTCCCCGCGTCGCGGAGCCGACCGCCTGAAGTACCTGGCCGGCTCCGAAGCCGCCATGGGCGCCTGGATCGGCGACGTCCCGCCCGAGACCACCGCCACCGCCCTGCGCGCCGCGATCGCCGCAGCCGATGAGGAGAACCCCGTATGACCGACCTGCAGCGCACCGCCACGAGCGGATTCGAGAACGCCTTCGGCAGCGAGCCGCATGGCCTCTGGACCGCGCCCGGCCGCGTGAACATCATCGGCGAGCACACCGACTACAACAACGGCTTCGTGTTCCCGATGGCGATCGACCGCCGCACCGTCGCAGCCGTCCGGCGTCGCGACGACGACCGCATCCGGGTCTCGAGCAGCTTCTCACCCGAGATCGTCGAGGTCTCGGTGCGCGCGCTCGATCCCGACGCACTGCACGGCTGGTCCGCCTACCCGCTCGGCGTCGCATGGGCGCTCGGCCAGTTCGGGGCACCCTTGCAGGAGGTGCCCGGGGTCGACATCTACATCGACTCCGACGTCCCGGTCGGGGCCGGCCTCTCCTCCTCCGCGGCCATCGAGGCCTCGGTCGCCGTCGCACTGAACGAGATCTGGCACCTCGACCACGACCGCCGGACGCTCGCGAAGATCTGCCAGCTCGCCGAGAACCGAGCGGTCGGCGCACCGACCGGCATCATGGACCAGTCGGCGTCGCTCCTCGGCCGGCGTGACTGCGGCGTCTTCCTCGACTGCCGCTCGCTCGAGACCGACGTCATCCCCCTCGGCTTCGAGGAGCACGACCTCGAGCTGCTCGTCATCGACACGCGCGTCGAGCACGCCCACGTCTCGGGCGGGTACGCCGCACGTCGGGCGTCCTGCGAGGCGGGCGCCGCAGCGCTCGGCGCCGACTCGCTCCGCGACGTCACGGTCGGCGACCTCGAGCGCGCTCGCGAGCTGCTCGACGACGAGACCTTCCGCCGCGTCCGTCACGTCGTGACGGAGAACCAGCGTGTCCTCGACACCGTCCGGACCCTGCGCGAGCACGGGCCGACGTCGATCGGCGAGCTGCTCGTGGCCTCCCACGCGTCGATGCGGGACGATTTCGAGATCTCGGTTCCGGAACTCGACCTGGCCGTCGAGACGTCGATGGCGGCGGGTGCGATCGGGTCGCGCATGACCGGTGGTGGCTTCGGGGGTGCGGCGATCGCCCTGGTCCCCGTCGCCCTGGCATCGGCCGTGGCCGAGGCGGTCACGGCGGCCTTCGCCGAGGCGTCCTTCACCGCCCCGACCATCTTCCCCGTCCGTCCCGCCGCCGGAGCCACCCGAGAGTCCTGACCTTCCCCACCCCTGCCCGCGAACTGTCAATTCCGGCTAGTCCCAGCCGCTCGGACTAGCGTCGAGCGACAGTTCGCGGGCTGGGTGTGGAGAACTTCCGACACTGAGACGCCGCAGTCGGCACCGTGGTGGGATGGTCCGCCGACGTCCCCTCCCCCTCGAACTCAGCAAGCAGCCGTTCTCCATGGCCGAAGCCGACGAACTCGGCGTGCCTCGATCGCGGCTACGAGCGCGCGACCTCGCCACGCCGCACCGAGGCGTCCGGGCACCGCTCGACCAGCCCACGGACATCCCCGGACGCTGTCACGCCTATGCCCCACTCCTCCACGATGGGCAGTTCTTCAGCCACGTGAGCGCGGCGGCCTTGCACGGCCTCCCCGTGCCCACCTGGGAACACGAGGCACCACTCGACGTCGCGTCCATCGCGCCGGCACGCGCGCCTCGAGGATCGGGCGTGCGTGGGCATCAACTCGACGGGGACCACTGGGAGGTCGTCGCCGTCGAAGGGCTGCCGGTACTGACCGCCGTCGATGCCTGGTGTCAGCTCGGAACCCGACTCCCCTTGGACGACCTGGTGATCGCCGGCGACGTGTTGCTTCGCCGCAGGCGACCACTGGCATCGGAGCAGCAGATCGTCCGCGGGCTGGCACGGATGAATGGCCGTCGCGGCGCGAAGCGGCTGCGGCTCGCGTTCTCGATGATGCGGCCTCGGACGGATTCGCCGATGGAGACCGCATTGCGCCTGCTGATCGTCCGCGCGGGCCTTCCGGAACCACTCGTCAACGAGGTCATCTCAGACGCCCCCGGACGGTTTCTGGCCTTGGGCGACCTGGTGTATCCCGAACAGCGGGTCCTCGTCGAATACGACGGCGGCACCCACTTCTCGGATGAACGGCAGATCTTCCACGACATCGATCGCCTCGACCGAGTCATGGCAGCGGGCTGGCGGGTCATCCGGGTGAATCGCTCGCACCTGACGGACCCGTCGCCCATCCTCACCGCCCTGGCTCGCGAACTGTCACTTCCGGCTAGTCGCGGGGCGCCGGACTAGCGTCGAGTGACAGTTCGCGGGCTGGGTCAGGGGGTGGCCATGCGGACGACGTTGGCGAGGAGTCCGACTCTCGTCATGGGGCCGACACCACCGGGGTTCGGGCTGATCCACGAGGCGACCTCGGCCACGTCAGGGGCGACGTCGCCGACGACCCGGGACTTGCCGGTCTCGGGGTCGGTCTCCCGGCTCACCCCGACGTCGAGGACGATGACGCCGGGCTTCACGGCATCGCGCGTGACGATCCCGGGGACGCCCGCCGCGGCGACGATCACGTCGGCGGTGCGGAGGATGTCGTCGAGTCCGACCGTTCCGGTGTGCGTCAGCGTGACCGTCGCGTTGTATTCGCGACGGGTGAGCAGCGGGCCGATCGCGCGACCGACGGTGACCCCGCGGCCCACGACGACGACGTGTTTGCCCGCCCAGCTGATCCCGTGACGTTCCACCAGCTCGATGACGCCCTTCGGCGTGCACGGCAACGGCGTGTGGATCGGGCGGTTCACATTGAGCACGAGACGACCGAGGTTGGTCGGGTGGAGCCCGTCGGCGTCCTTCTCGGGATCGATGCGCTCGAGGATCGCATCGGTGTCGATGTGCTTCGGCAACGGCAGCTGCACGATGTAGCCGGTGCAGCTCTCGTCGGCGTTGAGCTCGTCGAGGACGGCCTCGAGCTCCTCCTGCGAGACCGTCTCGGGCAGGTCGCGTCGGATCGACTCCATACCGACCTCGGCGCAGTCGCGGTGCTTGCCGGCGACGTACCACTGCGAACCGGGGTCGGACCCGACAAGGACGGTGCCCAGCCCGACCGAGATGCCGCGCTCCTTGAGCGCTGCCACCTCGATCGCGAGTTCGGACTTGATGGCGGCGGCCGTGGCCTTGCCGTCGAGGATCTGTGCGGTCATGCGCCCGCGCCCTACTGCTGGAGGCCGGGGTAGAGCGGGAAGCGCTCGGCGAGCGCTGTGACGCGCTCCCGGAGGGCTCCGGCCTCGGCACCGTTGCGCAGCGCGAGAGCGATGATGTCGGCGACCTCGGCGAACTCGGTGTCGCCGAAGCCACGCGTCGCGAGTGCCGGGGTACCGATCCGCAGGCCGGAGGTGACCATCGGCGGGCGCGGGTCGAACGGCACCGAGTTGCGGTTGACCGTGATGCCGACCTCGTGGAGGAGGTCTTCGGCCTGCTGGCCGTCGAGCTCGGAGGTGCGGAGGTCGGCGAGCACGAGGTGCACGTCGGTGCCGCCGGTGAGGACGTCGATGCCGGCGGCCTTCGACGCCTCGGAGGTGAGCGCCTCAGCGAGGAGCTTGGCACCGCGGAGCGTCCGCTCCTGGCGGTCCTTGAACTCCGCCGTGGCGGCGAGCTTGAACGCGGTCGCCTTGGCGGCGATGACGTGCATGAGCGGTCCGCCCTGCTGGCCGGGGAACACGTTCGAGTTGAGCTTCTTGGCGAGCTCCATGTCGCGGCTCACGATGAAGCCGGAGCGCGGGCCGCCGATGGTCTTGTGCACGGTGGAGGACACGACGTCGGCGAACGGCACGGGCGACGGGTGGACGCCTGCGGCGACGAGGCCGGCGAAGTGCGCCATGTCGACCCAGAGCTTCGCACCGACCTCGTCGGCGATCGCGCGGAACGCGGCGAAGTCGAGCTGGCGCGGGTAGGCGGACCAGCCGGCGATGATGACCTGGGGCTTGTGCTCGAGTGCCTTGTCACGGACGACGTCCATGTCGACGAGGAAGGTCTCGGGGTCGACGCCGTAGGAGACGGCGTTGTAGAGCTTGCCGGAGAAGTTGAGCTTCATGCCGTGGGTGAGGTGACCACCGTGGGCGAGCTCGAGACCGAGGATGGTGTCGCCGGGGGTGGCGATCGCCGAGAGGACCGCGGCGTTGGCCGTGGCGCCCGAGTGCGGCTGGACGTTCGCGTACGCGGCTCCGAAGAGGCTCTTCGCCCGCTCGATCGCGAGGGACTCGGCGATGTCGACGAACTCGCAACCGCCGTAGTAGCGGCGACCCGGGTAGCCCTCGGCGTACTTGTTGGTGAGGACGCTGCCCTGCGACTGCAGGACGGAGACGGGCACGAAGTTCTCACTCGCGATCATCTCGAGGGTGTTGCGCTGGCGACCGAGCTCCTGCTCGAGGACCGCAGCGATCTCGGGATCGACCTCGGAGAGTGGCGCGTTGAAGGTGTCGGACAAGACTGGCTCCCTTTTGTGACAGAACGGATGTCGGTGATGTGCCGTTTCGGCCCAGGCGTGCGGCCGAATCCGCCCTTGTCTTCAAGGTGCAGGGTCGCTCCCCGATGGTGAACCATCTGAGGCGGAGCGGAACTCCGTCTATACGCCAGTTGCGACTGCTAGCAGCATAGCAACGGGACGCCCGACGCGCACCGTCCTGTGGAGGGGGCGGGCAGCGGCGGGGGCCGGTGTGTCAAGATGGCGCGAAGCTTGTTCACCCTCCGAACAAACCCCGTTCCGGCCCCCACGATCCCGCGTCGCCGACGCTGAAGGAACCACGCATGAGCCTGCTGCCCCGCCCCATGTCGCAGACCACGGACGCCTCCGCTCCCCCGTTCCGGTTGTCGGCGGATTCGGTGATCCGTACCGACCCGTCGGCGGCGACCACGGCTCGGATCCTCGCCGAGGCCCTGCGCGCCTCGACGGGCTTCGACCTCCCGGTCGAGACCACCGACACGGAGGAGGTCGTGGACTCGGCGGGTGCGGACATCTCGCTGTCGGTCGACCCCCGCCTGTCCACGACGAGCGGGGCCTACCGATTGACCGCCGTGGCCTCCGGTGTCGAGATCGTCGGCGCAGACGCCGACGGGGTCCACCATGGCACGCAGACACTCAGGCAGCTCCTCCCGCCGGCCAACTGGGCATCGACGGCCGGCGCACAGGACTGGATCATCGCAGCGACCGTCATCGACGACGCGCCGCGCTTCGCGTACCGCGGCGCGATGCTCGACGTCGCGAGGCACTTCTTCACGGTCGCGCAGGTGCAGCGGTTCATCGACCAGATCGCCGCACTCAAGCTCAACCACCTGCACCTGCACCTCACCGACGACCAGGGGTGGCGCCTCGAGATCGCCGGGTGGCCGGAGCTCACCGGGATCGGTGCGGCGACCGCGGTCGGTGGTGGTGCGGGCGGCTCGTACAGTGCCGACGACTACCGGGCGATCATCGAGTACGCCGCCGACCGCCGCGTCACGATCGTCCCCGAGATCGACGTCCCCGGACACACGAACGCGGTCCTCGCGGCGTATCCCGAACTCAACCCGGACGGCGTCGCCCGCGAGCCCTACACCGGCACGGAGGTCGGCTTCTCGAGCCTCGACATCCATGCCGAGTCCACCTACACGTTCCTCGACGACGTCTTCACCCAGCTCGCCGCGATGACCCCGGGCCCCTACCTCCACCTCGGCGGCGATGAAGCGCTCGCCACCCCCGAGGCGGACTTCCTCCATTTCGCCCGTCGGGTGTCCGAGCTGATCGCCACGACCGGGAAGACCGCGATCGCCTGGCACGAGTTCGGCGCGTCTCGGGACCTCGCCCCCGGCACCATCGGCCAGTACTGGAACTACGTCTCCCCCGAGGACGGCCACGCCGACAAGCTGCGCTCGTTCGTGGATCAGGGCGGGCAGGTCATCATGTCTCCGGCCGACGCCGCCTACCTCGACATGCAGTACCCCGGCGTCGCGACGGCCGGCCTCACCTGGGCGGACGGCCCCACGAGTGTCGAACGCTCCGCCGTCTGGGAGCCGACCGAGATCGTCGAAGGTGTCGGAGAGCAGGACATCCTCGGCGTCGAGGCCCCGCTCTGGACGGAGACCGTGGCCGACGTGCAGACGCTCGAGTTCCTCGTCTTCCCCAGGATCGCGTCCATCGCGGAGATCGGCTGGTCGGAGCGACGCACGCCGGACTGGAGCGACTTCCGGGACCGGCTGGCCGACCTCGCTCAGGGCTGGTCGGCCGCGGGCATCGCCTTCCACCGCTCCCCCGAGGTCGGCTGGCTCGACTGATCCGGGCGACGGACGGGAAGGCGGCCGGGAGTGGCGCTCGCCCCCGAGCACCACTCCCGGCCTGTCGACGGGTACGCACGAAGGCGCCCCCTCCCGTCGAGATCTGCAACGTTTCGGGTCCGTTGCCCGATGCACACCGGCCGTGGCGCGCATCGTGGCCGTCCGAGGACGACCCAGCCGGGTCCCCGTCGCCGGGAATCCTGCTGTTCATCCTGAGAGAGTGCATCCCGAACAGGTCATGACGCGGTTTCCCGGAACAATCGGAACGGATCTTCCTCGGCGCCAGCGGCTGTCCGCGAGACACCCCGTGCCAAGATGAGGGATCGGCGTCATGATCCCGCTCCACCCGACTCTCTTGGGCGGGCACGGTGCCCGGTAGTGCGCAGCTCGCAGACGGAGGCATCATGAGCCTGGACACATCCCCGGCTTCATCGCTCACCGAGCGATCGGATGCCGAGCTCATCGAGCGCACCCGCACGGGCTCGCAAGACGCCTACGCGGAGCTGTGGCGACGACACTCGAACGCCGGACGGACCGTCGCCAGGTCCGTCACCTCGAGCCTCGATCCCGACGACCTCGTCTCGGAGTCCTTCGCCCGCATCTATCAGGCGGTCCGTCGCGGGAAGGGACCCACCGGCGCCTTCCGCCCCTACCTGTTCACCACCATCCGGAACACGGCGGCCGCGTGGGGCCGATCGCGTCGGGAGACCTCGCTCGACACCCTGGACTCCTTCGAGGACCCGGACACGAACGAGGCCTCCTCGATCGAGGCCCTCGATCGCAGCCTGAGTGCCCGAGCGTTCCGGAGCCTGCCGACCCGGTGGCAGGAGGTGCTCTGGTACACGGAGATCGAGGCGATGACGCCTGCGGAGGTCGCGCCGCTCCTCGGGATGAAGGCCAACTCGGTGTCCGCGCTCGCCTACCGAGCACGCGAGGGGCTGCGCGAAGCGTGGATCCAGGCGCACCTGCAGGCCGTCGACGACGACTCGGAGCACGCCTTCACGATCAGCAGGCTCGGATCGTACGCGCGCGGGAACCTCTCCGCCCGGGACACGGCCAAGGTCGAGTCGCACCTGGACGCCTGTCAGCGGTGCACCATCGTGGCCGCTGAGGCGAAGGAGGTCGGCTCGCGCATGGCGCTCGTCCTCCTCCCCCTCGTCGCAGGCGCCGCCGGTGCGGCCGGCTACACCGCTTGGTTGCAGGCGAACGGCCCGTCGGCGAGCGCGGTCGCCGCGATGCCTGCCGGTGTCACCGGTGGGGTCGCATTGACGGCGCACCTGGGCACCTCGGTGGCGGCCTCCGGTGGGGTGGCGGCCTCCGGTGCAGCCGGTTCCAGTGGCGCCGCATCGGGTGCCGGTGCCGCGTCGGGTGCGGGCGCCGCGTCGGGTGCCGGCGCCGCGGGTGCTGCGGCGGCCGGTCTCTCCGGCGGGATCATCGCCGCGGTCGGTGTCGGCGTCGTCGCGGCGGTGACCGCCGCCGCGCTCGTCCTGGGTCCGGTGGTGTTCCCGCCGACCGCCGACACGCCGACCTCCGGCACGGCTGCTGGGCCCACCGATCCGCCCGCCGCCCCGTCCCCGGATGCGGCCCCGATCGCCGGCCCGACGCCGACACCCTCCTCCCCGGCACCGAATCCGACTCCGAGTCCGAGTCCGAGTCCGAGTCCGAGTCCGAACGAGGATGGGACGCCGGATCCCGTCGTGGTCTCCCCGCAGGTTCCGACGCCCACTGCCCCACCGGTCGCTCCGCCCGTCACCCCGGTCGATCCCGTCGACCCGACCGAACCCACGGCGCTCCCGGTGCCGACCATGGTCGCCGACTCCGGCGGTGGCTACCTGTGGCCCACGTTCAGCGGCACGGGAGCGGCCGGAGCCACCATCGACGTCCTCGACGGCGACCTCGTCGTCGCTTCGACGGTCGTGCCGGGGTCCGCGCAGCGGTCATCGGTCGCAGCCGCCCCGGTGACCGGGACCTGGTCGACAGGACCGGTCGTCCTCAACCGGTCTGGGACGTTCACCCTCACCGTGCGCCAGACCCTCGGTGACCAGGTCACCGAGTCCGCGGAACCTGCCGGCATGACGATCTCCGGGCCCTCGATCTCCGGATTCGAGACGATCCTGTCGTTCCGGATCCTCGAGCCGGACGCACCGATCGTCATCAGCGGCGCTCCGAACGGCGCGATCGGGTACACCCTCGACGGTGGTGACGAGCAGCGCGTCGCGCTCGATGCCGACGGTCGGGCGACGCTCACCGGCGCCGCCGTGGCCGGCGGGTTCCACGAGCTCAGCGTCTGGAGCGTCGACCCCGCGGACCCATCGCGCGTGGGACCTGCGACCTCCGTCGAGTACCTCTCGCTGACCGGACTCCTGAGTACCGAGTCCGCCGTCGATCCGGCGACGGCCCCGCTCCCGGAAGCGGTTCTGGACACCGCACCGGAGGCGATTCCCGCTCCGCTCCCTGTTCAGGCCGTCGTCGAACCGATCGCGGACCAGATCCCGGTGGAACCGGCTCCCGCGACGGAGCCGGACGTGCCGAGTACGACCGAGCCTGATCCGGCGACGGAGACGGAGACGCCGGTGGAGACCGCGCCCGACGTCACCGCGCCGCCCGATGGCGCAGACGCCTCACCGGCGCCGACGACGGACGAACCGGCGGTACCGTAAACGGTCACGCTGAGCGCGTCCGCAACGGCTCGTGCTCGATCAGACGGATTCGCGCCTGCGGGTGCGCAGCACGTCCGCGGCGAGGAGCGAGGTCGCGACCACGGCCAGGCACACGTACACCCACGGCAGCACGCCGAGACCGATCTCGGCGAGGAGCAACGCGCCGAGCGCCGAACCGCCACCGATACCCGTGTTGAACGCGGTCGTGTAGAACGCGTTCGCGGTGTCGCGGATGCGCGGGCTCGCCGCGTGCAGGAGGCGCGTCTGCATGAGCGGCGGCAACATGCCGAAGGCCGTCCCCCAGAGGAAGAACGCGACGAGTGCGCCCGGAAGCCACCCTGCTGAGAGGGCGAGGACGCTCACCATGGCGGCAGACACGGTCAGGGCGACGAACAGGCCGGTGGTCGCACGCCTCGCGAAGACGCTGCCGGTGAGGATGAGGCCGATCGCGCCCGCGACGCCGTAGACGAGGAGGAGGATGCTGAGCTGGCCGGCCGGGACACCGACCTCGCCGATGAGGAACGGTGCGATGTAGGTGTAGAACGCGTAATGGCCCGCCATGATGACGCCGACCGCGATGCAGACGATCGCGACCGGGATGATGCTCGGATCACGGCCCGTGGCACCCGAGGCTGCCGCGTGCGACTCCTCCCGACCGACGGGCGGCAGCTTCCACCACACGACGACGGCGCCGAGGAGCATGGCTGCGGCGAGCACGCCGAACGCGAGCCGCCAGCCGAGCGCGTGCCCGAGCGCGGTGCTGAGCGGGACGCCGAGGACGAAGGCGAGCGTGCCTCCGGCGATCGTCACGGACACGGCACGGGCGAGCTGTTCCTTCGGGACCAGGTGACCGGCGTAGGCGCCGACGACCGCCCAGAAGACACCATGGGCGAGCCCACCGAGCACCCGGGTGGCGACGAGGAGTTCGTAGTTCGGGGCGAGCGCGCCGAGACCCGTGCTCACGCCGAGGACGACGATGACGGCCACGAGCAACGCGTGTCGCGGCACACGCCTGGTGAGGTGGATGAGCGCGGTGCTGGACAGCACCACCGTGAACGCGAACACGCTGACGAGGAGCCCGATCTGCGACTCGGTGACGCCGAGCGAGGCGCTCATCTCCGGGAGGAGACCGGTCGGGATCATCTCGCCGGTGACGGAGAGGAAGGTGCCCGCCGCGAGCGCGATCAGGCCGACCCAGGGGAACGGCGGTGACGACGGCTTGGTGGGTTCGGCGGCGCGCGCCGAGGAGGGCGAAGAGGAGGTCATCGGATTGCTCCAACGATGGCGTTCACTCGTCGGCGGACGTGGCGGACGAGTTCGTCTACGCGCTGATGTGCGCGCCCAGGGTCAACCGACATCCGGCGACCGCGGACGAGTCTACCCGAGGCCGGGAATGCGGAGGGCTCGATCCGACGTTGCAGCTGACGTGAAGGTGACAGAGAGGCCGCTCATGCGCATTGCAGAACTCGCTGAACGAACGGGTGTCCCGGCCACCCGGCTCCGCTCCTACGAGGAGGAGGGACTCCTGGCGCCCGTGCGCGCGTCGCACGCGCCCGACGAGTACGAACCGTCCGCGATCGACCACGTCGTCACGGTCGACAACCTGTTCGACGCGGGGCTCACGACCCGTCTCGTGCGCGTGGTCCTCGATCTCGACGACGCACGCACCGCGCGTGCCGTGCCCGACTGCTCCCGCGCGACGGCCGAGTCGCTCCATGCGCAGATCGCCTCGATCGACGCCCGCATCGACTGCCTGAGGCAGAGTCGCGAGACGGTTCGGTCGTACCTGCGGCAGTCCTCCCACGCCGACCTCGTCGACGAGCGGTCCGTCCCTGCGGCTTGAGCGGTCGGGTCCCGGTAACCTGAGTCGGTGACGAACTCGACCGATCCCTCCGCTGTGCCATCGACCACGCACGAGCGCTCCGTCCACTGGGTGCTCTCGATCATCTGCGAGGACCGGCCCGGTATCGTGCACGCGATCAGCGGCGCGATCGTCGAGGCCGACGGCAACATCACCGAGAGCCAGCAGTTCTCGAGCGATGACACCGGGCGGTTCTTCATGCGGCTCCAGGTCGAGGCTGCGGTCTCGCGCGAGCGCTTCGAGGCGGCCATCGCGCCCGTCGTCGAACGGTACGGCCTCCAGTGGCGGCTCGACGTCGTCGGTCGCCCGCTCCGGACGCTCGTCCTGGCCTCGACGGCGGCACACTGCGTCAACGACCTGCTCTTCCGCCAGCGGGCCGGCCAGCTCCCGGTCGAGATCCCCCTCGTGCTCAGCAACCACGGTTCGCTCCGCGATCTCGCCTCCTTCTACGGCGTGCCCTTCGAGGCGCTGCCCGTGACGGACGCAGCCTCGAAGGCGGCGTTCGAGGCCAGGGTCGTCGAGGCCGTCGAGGAGCACGACATCGAGCTCGTCGTCCTCGCGAGGTACATGCAGATCCTGTCCCCCGAGCTCTGCGAGCGCCTCGCCGGTCGCGCCATCAACATCCACCACTCCTTCCTGCCCGGTTTCAAGGGCGCGAACCCGTACAAGCAGGCGCACGCGCGCGGCGTCAAGCTCATCGGTGCGACCGCGCACTTCGTGACGAGCGACCTCGACGAGGGACCGATCATCGAGCAGAACGTCGTCCGCGTGGACCACTCCCGCTCCCCCGCGGAGCTCGTCGCCATCGGTCAGGACGAGGAGAGCCGCACCCTCACCCAGGCGGTGAAGTGGTTCGCCGAGGACCGCGTCCTCCTCGACGGTGCGCGCACGATCATCTTCCGCTGACCCGGAGCGGGCTCGCGGCCACGCGCCGTAGAATCGTGTGGTGTCTGAACGAACTCCCGCCGATGTGAAGATCGGCCCCAACGAGATCCTGCGGTTCTTCCTCGAACTCTTCGCCTTCTTCTCGCTCGGCTTCTGGGGCGTCGCGGTGTGGCCGTTCCCCCTGAACGTGGTCGTCGGGATCGCCGCGCCGGTCGTGGCGATCATCCTCTGGGCGCTGTTCCTCTCGCCGCGCGCCGTGATCCGCATCGACCTCTACGGCCAGGCGGTCGTCGAGCTCCTCATCTTCGCGGCGGCGGCGCTCGCCTGGTTGCACCTCGGGCAGCCGATCATCGCGACCGTCTTCGCCGTGGTCGCCGTGGCCAGTGGTGTCATCCGCGGCCGGAAGCAGCTCGCATGACCGAGCTCCTGATCCACTCCGCCACCAAGGTCGACGTCGACGGCCACCAGGACGCCTTCTGGCTGCACGCGGTCGACGGTGTCATCCGCTCCACCGGTACCGGCGACGACTGGCGGTCCCTCCCCGTCGGCGACGACGCATCCGTCCAGGATGCACACGGCGGCCACCTCACGCCGGGGTTCATCGACCTCCACGCCCACGGCGGCGGCGGTTCATCCTTCGACGACGGACGCGACGCCATCGGACGCGCGCTCGCGGTGCACCGGGCGCACGGGACCACGAGGACGCTCATCAGTCTCGTCTCGAACCCGGTCGACGCCCTCGTCGCGAGTCTCGAGGGGATCGCCGACCTCGTCGCCGAGGATCCGCTGGTCCTCGGAGCCCACCTCGAAGGTCCGTTCCTCTCACCGGCCAAGAAGGGCGCACACGACCCCGGGGCGCTCATCGACCCGAGCCCGGCCGTCGTCGAACGCCTCATCGACGCCAGCCGAGGCACGCTCCGGCAGATCACGATCGCCCCTGAGCTGCCGAACGCCCTCGAGGCGATCCAGGTCCTCGTCGAGGCCGGCGTCATCGTCGCCGTGGGTCACACCGACGCCGACGAGGCACTGACGAAGACGGCGTTCGATCTCGGTGCCCGACTCGTCACCCACGTGTTCAACGCGATGAACGGGATCCACCACCGTGCGCCCGGACCGATCATCGCCTCCTTCGCCGACGAGCGGGTCACGGTCGAGCTCATCCTCGACGGCGAACACGTGCACCCCGACGTCGCCAAGCTCGCCTTCGAGCAGGCCCCGGGCCGCGTCGCACTCATCACCGACGCGATGGCCGCAGCCGGTTCCTCCGACGGCCGTTACCTGCTGGGAGCGCTCGAGGTCCAGGTGACCGACGGTCTGGCGCGGCTCGTGGAAGGCGACTCGATCGCCGGCTCGACGCTGACGCTCGACCGGGCGCTCCGACTCGCCATCACCAGCGGTGTCGCGGCGGACGCGGCGGTCGGTGCGCTCACGAGCACCCCGGCCCGTGTCCTCGGCCTCGCCGACCGCTTCGGACGACTGGCCCCGGGATACGCCGCGGACGCCGTCCTCCTCGACCACCAGTGGAACGTCCAGGCGGTCTGGGCCGACGGATCAGCCCTGCCGCGATGACGACGCCGACCGTCCTCGACGCCCTCCGTGACGCCCTCGGCGACGCGGTCTCGACGACGGACGCCGTCCTCGCGGACGCACGGTCCGACAAGTCGGGTCATGTGTCCGACGCCCCACCCATCGCCGTGGTCTCCGCACGCTCCATCGAGGACGTCCAGACGGTCATGCGGATCGCCACCGCGACCGGGACGCCGGTCGTGACGCGTGGCGCCGGTACCGGACTGGCCGGCGGTGCACTCGGCGGCGCGGGCGAGGTCGTCCTGTCGACGCTCGAGATGCAGCGCGTCCTGGAGATCAACGAACCCGACCTCCTCGCGGTGGTCGAACCGGGCATCATCAACGGCGCCTTCAACGACCTCCTGCTCGCCAGGGGGCTCTGGTTCGCGCCCGACCCGGCGAGCCGCGCGATCTCGACCGTCGGTGGGAACATCGCGACCGGCGCCGGTGGCCTGCTCTGTGCCAAGTACGGCGTGACGCGCGACGCTGTGCTCGCCCTCAAGGTGGTGCTGGCCGACGGACGACTCATCAGCGTCGGGCACCGGAGCGTGAAGGGGGTCACCGGCCTCGACCTCACGAGTCTCATGGTCGGATCCGAGGGCGTCCTCGGCGTCATCGTCGAGGCGACCGTCCGCATCCGTCGCGTGACGCCGGGCACCGTCGCGACCATCGCCGGGTACTTCCCGAGCGTCGTCTCGGCCGCGGAGGCCACCGCCGCCGTCACCGCATCCGGTATCCAGCCGTCGATCATGGAGCTGCTCGACCCCGTCGCGCTCGTCGCCGTGCACCGCTACCTGCAGCTGCCGATCCCGAACAGCGGAGAGGCCCACGTCGTGATCCAGACCGACGGCCCGAACGCCGAGGCGGAGGCCGCCGCGATCCTCGAGGTGCTCCACGCCGGCGGCGGGCGTGCCGAGATGTCCACCGACCACGCGACGGGTGAGCATCTCTTGGCCGTCCGCCGCGCCCTGCATCCCTCGCTCGAGCAGTTCGGCACCCCGCTCATCGAGGACGTGTCGGTCCCCCGCAGCCAGTTGGCGGCGATGTTCACGGCGATCGGCGAGATCGAGCGCCGCTACGGCATCTCCATCCCGACGGTCGCGCACGCGGGCGACGGCAACCTCCACCCGAACTTCGTCTTCGAGGGTGTCGAGGTACCCGACCTCATCTGGCAGGCCGCCGACGACCTCTTCACCACCGCGCTGCGGCTCGGCGGCACCCTCACCGGCGAGCACGGCATCGGCCTGCTCAAGAAGCGCTGGCTCGGCGACGAGCTCGGCGAGGATCAGCTCGCGCTCCAGCACGGGATCAAGCGGCTCTTCGACCCCGAGAACCTCCTCAACCCGGGCAAGATGTTCTGAGGCCCTTCGACAGGCTCAGGGACCGGAGGCCGGCTCAGGGACCGGAGGCCGGCTCAGGGACCGGAGGCCGGCTCAGGGACCGGAGGCCGGCTCAGTGGCCGGCGACGGGCGTCCGGAGGCGGGCCCAGGGGCCGGAAGCGGCCGGGAACGGCGACAGGCTCAGGGTCCGGACGGATCCGGTCCCTGAGCCTGTCGAAGGGCGTTACGCGAGCGAGGCCTGTCGGGCGACGACCTGCGCGAGCACCGCGGGAGACAGCGGATGCTCGGGAGCGAGGCCGGTGACCTCCTCGACGAAGGTGCCCGGCGCGAGCTCGTGGAGCTTCGCCTGCAGGTGGACACTCTGCTCGTCGTCGGCGACGTCGAACTCGAGCGCGGCACCGATGGCCGAGACGAGTGCGTCGTGGGCCATGCCGCGCTCCGCGAGTTCTGCGGCGGGCCCGATGAACCGCTCGGTCCGGCTCAGCTTGCGCAACGGCTGCCGACCGACGCGCTCCACGGTGTCGGGCAGGTGCACGTTCGCGAAGCGACGGAGGATCGTCTCGCGATACTCGCGTTGCGCGTCGACGTCGAGCCCGTGCTTGGCGACGAGCAGCGCGGAGGTCTCCTCCAGCACCGCGCCGACGGCCGCGGCGATCGACGGCTCGGCGAGCGCTTCGGCGATGGTCCCGATACCGGCGCGCGCACCGAAGTAGGCGACGGAGGCGTGGCCGGTGTTCACGGTGAAGAGCTTCCGCTCGATGTACGGTGCGAGCTCCTCGACGAAGTGGGCACCGGGGATCGACGGCAGCGAGCCGTTGAACGCCGGGGTCTCGATGGCCCACTCGTAGAAGGTCTCGACGGTCACGTCGATGCCCTGCCCGGCGGGCTGGCCCGGGACGATGCGGTCCACGGCCGTGTTGGCGAACACGGCCCGGGTCGACAGCGACGCCCAGGCCTCGTCGCCGACCGCCTGGCGCACCTCGGTGGCGAGGAGGTCGGTGGCGTTGATCGCGTTCTCGCAGGCCATGACGGCGAGCGGAGCGGCGTCGGCCGGACGCGCGGCGATCCCACGCGCGATGACCGGGGCGACGAAGCGCAGGATGGTCGGCCCGACGGCGGTGGTCACCACCTCGGCGGCGGCGATCTCCTGGACGAGGGCCTCCTCGTCGGTGGCGCTGTTGATCGCGCGAAACCCGGTGACGACCGTGTCCTTCGCGCCGTCGCCCACCTCGTGCACCGTGTAGCTGTCGGCCGCGGCGATCGCATCGATGAGCTCGGCGTTGACGTCCGCGAAGACGACCTCGTAGCCGCCCTCGTGGAGGAGCAGGCCGACGAAGCCGCGCCCGATGTTGCCGGCGCCGAAGTGGACGGCTCGCATCACTCGTTGACCTCGCTCAGGAGCGCGTAGAGCTCCTCGGGCGTCTCGGCTGCGAGCAGCTTGGCGACCTCGTCGTCCTCGGAGAAGATGATGGCGATCTTGGAGAGGATCTCCATGTGCCCGCCGTCCTTGCCGGCGATGCCGACGACGAAGCGGACCTCGTCGCCGTCCCAGTCGATCGGGGTCTCGTAGCGGGTGAACGACAGGGCGGAATCACGGACCGCCTCCTTCGCGTCGTTCGTCCCGTGCGGGATCGCGAGGAGGTTTCCCATGTAGGTCGACACGGACTGCTCGCGGGCGAGCATGGCCTCGAAGTACTCGTCGGTCACGGCTCCGGCCGCTTCGAGGGCGTCGGCAGCGCGGCGGATGGCCTCCTCCTGCGTCACCGTCCCGGTGACGATGGTGATCCGATCCTGGGTCAGTACCTGCGACATGTCTTCCTCTGCATTCGTCGTGCGGGGCTCCGCCGGTGCGGTCCGGAGCCGGGTGTGGGTCGATGGATAAAGCCCGGGGCGCACGCCGTTCGCGTGCGCCCCGGGATCGTTCCGTTGCTAGTGTGCTCCCTCTCCGCGGAGCAACTCCACCACTTCGTCGTACTTCGGAGAGTTCATGAAGTTGTCGACCGACATGTGCACGGCACTCGGGGTCTTCTCCTTCGCGCGCTCCGTCAGCTCGCGCTGGGTG
Source organism: Plantibacter sp. MCCC 1A11337 (assembly GCF_013349365.1). NCBI lineage: Bacteria > Bacillati > Actinomycetota > Actinomycetes > Micrococcales > Microbacteriaceae > Plantibacter > Plantibacter sp. MCCC 1A11337. Next base: position 1,077,484 of record NZ_JABJWX010000001.1, read on the forward strand.
ATGACGAGGTCGACGTCGTCGGCGAGGTTCGCGATCGCCTTGTTGGTGACGGTGATCTCGTCGATGCCGGCCTTCTTGATCTTGTTGCGGAGCACCGAGGCGCCCATCGCACTCGAACCCATACCGGCGTCGCAGGCGAAGACGATGTTGCGGATCGGTCCGCGCTCGAGCGTCGTGACGACGCCCTCGTCGACGACGTCCGCACCGGCTGCGGCGCTTCCGGCGGACAGGTTGCCGAGCACGCTCGACTTCTTGCCCTTGGCGGCTTCGGTCGCGGCGACCGCGGCCGAGAGGTCACCGGCGTTCTCGTTCTCGAGGTCGCGCTTCCGGCTGGCCCGCAGGATGATCGCGGAGATCGCGAACGAGACGGCTGCTGCGACGATGACCGACAGGATCACGCCGACGTAGCTGTCGGGCGCCGTCTGGATGAGCACGGCGATGATGCTGCCTGGCGAGGCCGGGGCGCGGAGACCCGTGTTGAACGCGACGTTCGTCGCCACACCGGCCATACCGCCGCCGATCGCGGCCAGGACCAGCATCGGCTTCATGAGCACGTACGGGAAGTAGATCTCGTGGATGCCTCCGAAGAACTGGATGATGACCGCGCCGGGGGCCGACGCCTTCGCGAGACCGATGCCGAAGAAGCAGAACGCGAGCAGGATGCCGAGGCCCGGGCCCGGGTTCGCCTCGAGGAGGAACAGGATCGACTTGCCGGTCTCCTCGGACTGCTGGACACCGAGCGGGGTCAGCACACCGTGGTTGATGGCGTTGTTGAGGAAGAGGATCTTGCCCGGCTCGATGAAGATGCTCGCGATCGGCAGGAGCGAGTTGGCGACGAGCCAGTCGACGATGCCCTCGAGGAAGCTGCTGAGCGCGGTGACGATCGGTGCGATACCGAAGAAGCCACCGATGGCGAGGAGGGCTCCGAGGATACCCGCGGAGAAGTTGTTGACCAGCATCTCGAAGCCGGCCTTGATCTTGCCGTCCCAGATCCGGTCCACCTGCTTCATGAGCCACGCGGCGAGCGGGCCCATGATCATCGCACCGATGAACATCGGGATCGCACTGCCGACGATGACACCCATGGTCGCGATGGACGCGACGACGCCGCCACGCTCACCGTAGATCATGCGGCCGCCGGTGTTCGCGATGAGCAACGGGAGCAGGTACGTGATCATCGGGCCGACGAGGCCGACGTACTGCGGGAAGGTCGTGCCGTCGTCGGCCTGCGCGAGCGCCGTCGCGGCACCCTGCCAGCCGATGAGGTCGGCGTTGCCGAAGCCGCCGAGGATCCCGTTCGGGAACCAGCCGGTCGCGATGAAGAACGCGGTGATGAGGCCCCAGGCGATGAAGGCCGCGATGTTCGGCATGACCATGCCGGAGAGGAAGGTGCCGAATCGCTGTACGCCGACTCGTGCACCTCCCGGCTTCTTGGGAGTAGACGTCGTTGTCATGATGATGTTGCCTCTTTCATTTCGGGAGTCGTTGCAGCGGTGGCCGCTGCCCTGGCTTCGGCCGCACCGTCGGCGGCCAGTGCTGCTGCCGCGATGCGCCGGGCATCGTCGAGCGTGTACTGCTGGAGGGAGTGACGGACGTCGGCGAGCGCCGACGGTGACATGGACAGGGTGGTGGCGCCGAGTCCGACGAGGACGACGGCGAGGAGCGGGTCGGCGGCTGCTTCACCGCAGATGCCGACCGGCTTGCCGTGGTGCTGGCCGGCTTCGCCGACGAGCTGCACGAGGCGGAGGACCGCCGGGTGCCACGGGTCCTGGAACGCGCCGACGGAACCGAGCAAGCGGTCCGCGGCGAGCGTGTACTGCGTGAGGTCGTTGGTCCCGATCGACGCGAATCCGGCGTGGGCGAGGACGCGGTCGGCGAGGAGGGCGCTCGACGGCACCTCCACCATGACGCCGGGCGTCTTGAGACCGTACTCGGCGGCGATCGCCATGAAGTACTTCGTCTCCTCGACGGTCGACACCATCGGGGCCATGACCCAGAGGTCGGCGTCCGTCGCGGCGTCGGCCTGGGCGAGCGCCGTGAGCTGCTCGCGCAGGATGTCCTCGCTCGCCCGCAGCGCACGGAGGCCACGGAGTCCGAGCGCCGGGTTGTCCTCGTGCGCGTCGTTGAGGAACGCCAACGGCTTGTCGGCTCCGGCGTCGAGGACGCGCACGACGACCTTCTGGCCGGGGAAGGCGTTCAGGAGCTTCTCGTAGTGCGCGCGCTGCTGCTCGACCGTGGGCGCGAGCGCCTGGTCGAGGAAGAGGAACTCGGTGCGGAAGAGGCCGACGCCCTCGGCGCCGAGCTCTGCGGCGGCGTCGGCGTGCTCGGCCGAGCCCAGGTTGGCGAGCAGCGGCACCGGGGTGCCGTCCGCCAGTGCACCGGGGACGACCGGTGCGTTCACGAGCGCGAGGCGGTCGGCGATGCGCTGCTCCGTGGCGGCGACGAGCTCGGGCGTCGGATCGACCGTGACCTCACCGGCTGCCGCGTCGACGACGAGCGTCGTGCCGTCGGTCAGCTCGGCCGCTCCGACGACGCCGACGATCGCGACGATCGACTTCTCGCGGGCGAGGATCGCCGTGTGCGAGGTCGGGCCGCCGTCGCTCGTGACGAGGCCGAGGACCAGGTCGAGGTCGAGGAGCGCGGTGTCGGCCGGTGCGAGGTCGCGGGCGACGAGGATGAACGGGTGGCCGGGTGAGGGGACGCCGGGGGCCGGCACGCCCATGAGGTCGGCGATGACCCGCTGTGACACGTCGTCGAGGTCGGCGGCGCGCTCCCCGAGGTAGCCGCCCATCGCGGCGAGCTGGTCGCGGAACGAGGCGAACGCCGCGTGGACGGCCCACTCGGCGGTCTTGCCGTCCGCGAGCCGCGTGGCGATCTCCTCGGCGAGGGTCGGGTCCTCCGCCATCATCGCCTGGGCCTCGAGGACGTCACGAGCTGCACCACCGGCGGCGGCGCCTCGGGCTTCGAGTTCGCGGGCGACCGCGGCGAGGGAGGTGTTCGCGCGTTCGGTCTCGGTCGCGAGGTCGAGGGTGCTGGCGACGTCGGCGGGCGCGGGGAGCGGGTCGGCCATGCGGGCCACCGGGCCGACGGCGACGCCCTGGCCGATACCGATGCCCTGGAACGCGGTCATCGGACTACTGCTCGTCATGGTCGGTCACCAGGAGCTCGGAGAGCGTGTCGAGGGTGCCCTCGGCTGCGGCGCCCTCGCCGTCGACGGACAGGGTCACGTAGTCGCCGTGCTCGACGGCGAGCGCGATCACGCCGAGGATGCTCGCCGCATTGACGGGCTTGCCGCTGCCCTTCGCGATCGTCACCGGGACCCCGGCGTCCTTCGCAGCCTGCGTGAACAGCTTCGCGGGCCTGGCATGCAGGCCGTGCGACGAGCCGATGCGGACGGTTCGAGTTGCCATGGGGTTACCTCCTGGTTGGTGATTGGATCGAGAGGACGAGTTCGAGGGCTCGCGCGCCACCCTCGACGCCGAAGACGTCGCCGGGCAGGACGGCGACCGCGGTGCCGGTAGGCTCGGCCGCTGCGCGCAGCGCGGCCTCGTGGTCGGCGAGGTGGGCGCCGACGAGCATGACGTCGACACCGTCGAGGGCGATCGTGCCGCCGAGGACCTGCGATTCGGCACCGGCCGCGACGGAGACGTCGATCGATCGGTCGGCTGCCGCGCGACGCAGGCGTTGGGCCATGAACGTGCTCGACGCACCCGCGCCGCAAATCACCAGGATCTTCATCGAACCTTCTCCAGAACCGCCGATTGCCTACCAACCCATCATTCCGTCGCGCCCCTCGTGGCTCCACCAGAAGCTCTTCCGCCGGGGCGGAAAGGTCGTCGAACGCGCGGAAGCAGCCGGGAAGGTGGTTGACTCGGTGGAGCGGTTCGCCCGGACCGCGCGACGGCCGACCGACGGAGAGGGCATCGTGGCACGCGAGAAACACGACCGCATGCTCGGCTACCTCGCGGGACGGGACGGCTGGACGACGGCCACGGAGGTCGCGGAGGTGCTCGGCGTCACACCGCGCAGCGTCCGCAGCTACGTCACGGCGGTCAACACCCGCACGGCACCGCACGACGTCGTCGAGTCCGGGCCGAACGGGTATCGGCTGAACGCCGACGGCTACGCGGTCTACCGGCGACGAGCCGCATCGGCGTTCGAATCGGAGACGCCCCGGGATCGGCTCTACGGGCTCGTCCGGCTGCTCATCAGCGCCCCCTCGGGGATCGACGTGCATGAGACGGCACAGCGGCTCCACGTCAGTGAGTCGACCGTCGAGGGCGACCTGGGCCGGGTCCGTGCCATGCTCGCCGACACCGCCCTCACGCTCGACCGTTCCGGATCGACGGTGACGATGGCGGGCGGTGAGACCGAGCGGAGACGGCTCCTCAGCCGCATGTTCCGCGACGAGACCGACCGCGGCATCGTCGAGCTCGAGGCGCTCCAGCGCGCGTTCGCGCCGAACGAGTTCAGCCCGTTCAAGGGCGAGCTGCTCGAGGCCTTGACCGCGCGCGGGTACTACGTGAACGAGTACGGCATCGCGAACGTCCTGCTCCACATCGCGATCGCCATCGACCGGGTCACGAAGGACCGTCCGGCGGAGCCCGCCGACCACGCTCCGCGCACCCCGGAGGTCGAGGCGGTCGCGGAGGATCTGGCGCGGCTCGTCGACGCTCACTTCCACGTCGCGCTCGGCGACGGCGACCTCGTCTACCTCAGCTACCTGCTCGTGACGCGGGTGGTGACGCCGGGCAGTGGGGCTCCCGCCGAAGTCCTCGTCGACGACTACGTCAACCAGGACGACCTCGCCGCCGTCCGTCAGGCCGTCGACCGTGCCGGCCGAGAGTACCTCGTCGACCTCTCCGACGAGGACTTCATCGTCCGGCTCACCCTCCACGTCCAGAACCTCATCCGTCGTGCACAGGACCAGTCCTACTCACGCAATCCGCTGACCCGCTCGATCAAGACCTCGTACCCGATGATCTACGAGCTCGCGGTCTTCATCGCCAGCCAACTGCAGCGACACGGCTCGATCATCATCAACGACGACGAGATCGCCTACATCGCGATGCACGTCGGTGCCCAGCTCGAGCAGAAGGCCCGCAAGGAGGCTCTCCTCGGTTCCACGATCGTCTCCGCCGGCTACTACGACATGCACGAGGTGCTGCGTCGACGCGTCGAATCGCAGCTGGGCGACGTCCTCGACGTCCGATCCGTCATCACCCGCACCGATGTCGACTGGGCCGCCATCGACACCGAGCTCGTGCTCACGACGATCGAGCCACCGGCCCCTGCCGACGGCATCGTCGTCATCCAACCGTTCCTCACCGCGGCCGACGTGGAGCGCGTCCGGAGTGCGGTCAGCCGCGTGCGGAGGTCGTCCCGTTTGTCGGAGATCACCGACGAACTGCTGCAGTACTTCCACCCGGACCTCTTCCTCCGGAACGCGCACGCCGAAGACGAGGAAGGCATGATCCGCCTGCTCGGCGAGCGCATGATCACCCAGGGGATCATCGACGAGAGCTACCTCACCGCGGCGATCGAGCGGGAGCGCATGTCGTCGACGGCGTTCACCGACACCTTGGCCGTGCCGCACGCCATGGCGATGACCGCGCACTCGACCGCCATCGCGATCGCGGTGAACGAGACGCCGATGGAGTGGGGCGGAGCGCGCGTGAGCGTCGTCGCACTCGTGGCGTTCAGCGAATCGGGTCGCGCCGCGTTCCAGACGGTCTTCGACCAGTTCGTCGAGGTGTTCTCGGAGCGCTCGAGCGTCGCCCGGATCATCCGCCGTTCCGAGGACTTCGCCGGCTTCATCGACGAGCTCGTGCACGTCATCGACGGCTGATCAGCCGTCGAGCCGCCCCGGTCACCGAGCCGCCCTGGTCACCGAGCCTGTCGAGGTGCTCAGACGTGTTCGGTGACCACCACGGCGGTCGTACCCGGCTCGAGTGCCTCGAAGACGTGCGGCACGTCCCCGGCGTGGGCGAGGTAGTCCCCCGGACCGAGTTCGACCTCCTCGCCGACGGGCCCGATGGACGCGCGACCGGTGCTGAGGATCCAGTGCTCGACGACGCCCGGCATGTGCGGCTCCGAGCGCCTCGGCTCCCCGGGTTCGACGACGATGCGGTAGATGTCGCGTCGGGCGTTCGGCGGGCAGGCGGACAACACCGTCGCGACGTAGTCCGCCCCGGACGCGGCGAGGGTCGGCCCCTCACCGGCACGGATGACCTGGACCGGCCGTCGCACCGGCTCGACCAGGCGGGCGAAGGGGACGTCGAGGGTGACGCTGAGCGCCCAGAGGGTCTCGAGACTCGGGTTCCCGAGCCCCGCCTCCAGCTGCGAGAGGGTGGACTTCGCGATCCCGGCTCGACGGGCCACCTCCGCGAGTGAGAGGCCGGTCCGCTGCCGCTCGCGGGTCAGCGCCGCCGCGACCGCGGCGTGCGGTGCTCCGTCGTCGGATGGTTCGACCTGCGTCATGCGTTCGCTCCAAGGTATTACGCGTTCGATTTGACGAACGCTTCGTGCGCGTTCAATATAGTGTACGTGCGTTCGATATGGAGTCACCTCGGTCGGCCGATCACGCGTGCCATCGCGCTGGTCTGCGTCGCCGACGGACTGGTCGGCATCTCCTACGGAGCCGTCGCCGTGCACTCGGGCATCCAGCCCTGGGTCGTCCTGGCGCTCGCCCTGCTCGTCCTCGCCGGCGCATCGGAGATCCTGTTCGTCGGGATCGTCGCGGCCGGCGGGAGTCCGCTCACCGCAGCGCTGGCAGGGCTGCTGGTGAACGCCCGTCACCTGCCGTTCGGCCTCGCGATCCATGAGGTCGTCGGCACGGGCTGGCGCCGCGTGCTCGGTACACACCTCCTCAACGACGAGTCCGTGGTCTTCGCGCTCGATCAGGACACCCTGGAGCGGAAGCGCGCCGCGTTCTGGGCGTGCGGCCTCGGCATCCTCCTCTGCTGGCCGGCGGGCGCGGCACTCGGAGCCTTCGCCGGCACCGTGATCGAGGACACGGACGCCTTCGGACTCGACGTGATGTTCCCCGCAGTGCTGCTCGCCCTCATCTTCCCCGCCCTCCGCGAGCGCCGCACACGCCGAGCCGCACTCGTCGGCGCGCTCGTCGCCGTCGCCGCGACGCCGTTCCTCCCCTCGGGGATCCCCGTCCTGTTGTCGCTCGTCGGCCTCCTGTTCGGCTTCGGCCGGAAGCAGCCGAAGCCGGAGGTCACCGCGTGAACCAGTCGATGCTCGTGCTGGTCGGGGTCCTCATCCTCGCCGTGGGCACCTACACGTTCCGCCTGGCCGGGCCACTCCTGCGCACCCGCGCCGAGGTCTCGGAACGGGTCGAGACCCTGCTCGCGGACGCCGCCATCGTCCTGCTCATGGCGGTGCTCACGACCACGGCCCTGACCCAGGACCAGCACTTCGCGGGATTCGCACGACTCTCGGGCGTCCTGGTGGCCGGCGTCCTCGCCTGGAGGAAGGCACCGTTCGTCGTCATCGTCCTCGCGGCGGCCCTCACCACGGCACTCCTCCGACTGGGGGGCGTCGCCTGAGCCGTCAGATACCCTGCCAGGCGGGCTTGTTGGCGTACGCGTAGCGGTAGTAGTCGGCGTGCTGCAGCTCGGACGCCGCCGCTTCATCGAGGACCACCGTGGCGCGCGGGTGCAGCTGCACCGCCGAACCGGGGAGGTTGGCGGAGAGCGGTCCCTCGAGCGCAGCGGCGATCGCAGCCGCCTTGCCGGCGCCGAAGGCGAGGAGGACGAGGTGCCTCGCCCGGAGGATGGTGCCGAGACCCTGGGTGATGCAGTGCATGGGGACGTCGTCGATCGAGTCGAAGAACCGTGCGTTGTCCCGGCGGGTCTGCTCCGTCAGGGTCTTCACGCGGGTGAGCGAGGCGAACGACGAGCCCGGTTCGTTGAACCCGATGTGGCCGTCGGTCCCGATGCCGAGGATCTGCAGGTCGACGCCACCGGCGGCCTGGATCGCCGCTTCGTAGTCGGCGCCCGCGTGCTGGATGGTCTCGGCCGCACCGTTCGGCACCTGGATGCGCTCGGGCACGAGGCCGAGCGGCTCGACGACCTCACGTGTGATGACGGAACGGTACGACTCGGGGTGCCCGGCCGGCAGACCGACGTACTCGTCGAGGGCGAACCCTCGCACCTGCGAGAGGTCGAGGCCGTGGGACCGGGTCGCGAGGGCCTCGTAGACGGGGAGCGGGGTCGACCCCGTCGCCAGCCCGAGGACGGCGTCCGGACGCTCCTCGATCAGGGAGACGATCGCCTCCGCGACGAGGGCGCCTGCGGCACCACTGTCCCCCACGATCACGACTTCAGCCATGCGACGGTTCTCCTCTTCCCACGAGCGCTGCGCCGATCGCCGCGACGGGGGATCCCGTCGGCACGAGGCGCACGCGCTGTTCCAACTGCAATGATGCGACGAATCGAGACCCGGCGGCGGATTCGGCCAGAGCCTCGCGGATGACGGCGAGCAGTCGCTCGCCGAGAGCGGTGAGTCCTCCTCCGAGGACGATGTCGTCGGCGTCGACGGTGAGGGTCAGGATGCGGACGGCCGCGGCCGCACCGTGACCCAGGCGTGCGCGGAGGGCGACGGCCCGCGGGTCCCCGGCGTCGGCGTGGTCGAAGAGGTCGAGCACCGGCAGGGCCACGTCGGCTCCCCAGGCGGCGGAGACCGCACCACCGGCGGCCATGGTCTCGACGCACCCCCGCTGTCCGCACCCGCAGCGGTCACCGAGCGGATCGACGGACAGATGCCCGACCTCGCCGGCGACCCCGCTCGAGCCCCGCCAGAGCCGGCCGTCCGTGACGATACCTGCGGCGACGCCCGTGCCCAGATTGAGGTAGGCCATCGTGCCGGAACCGTCGAGCAGCTGCCAGGCGCCGAGGGCGGCCGCCTTCACATCGTTCTCCACGGCGACCGGGACCCTGAGTCGCTGGGTGAGGATCGCACCGAGCTCGAGTTCCTCCACGTCGAGGTTGACGGCGTGGGTCACCCGACCGGTGCCCGGGACGGTCAGCCCGGGGATACCGACGCCGACCGAGGTGAAGGCGTCGATCGGGCGCGCGACGGCGTCGGAGAGCCGACTGACGGCCTCGACGGCGGTCTCGACGACGGCTTCGGGCCCGCGTCCCGTGACCAGCCTGAGCCGATGCAGGAGCGCGCCGTCGTCCGTCACGACGACGGCATCGGTCTTCGTGCCGCCGATGTCGAGTCCTACCCTCACGCGCTTCGTCTCCGGAGGGCGTCGTGGCGCGTCTGCATGCTGTGGTTCCTTCGATCCGTGGAGCGACCCGCTCGCACCACCGGTTTGTTCGCCAAGCTTACAAATAAACGGGGCTCGCGTCCATGTCGGAGACGACCACGCACCAGCGTCGGACGGCGTCCGCCTGCGGGTTGCGGGCTCCACCGGGTAGCCTGGAGGCCGACCCGCAGCGCGCGGGCGGGCCCGCCACGGGCACCGAACACGGGGGAATCACACCACCATGAAGAAGAACGCAGCAGCATTCCTCGGCGCGATCGCCGTCTCTGGCCTGCTCCTCACCGGTTGTGCCGGCGGCGCCCAGAGCAAGGAGGATGCGTGCAAGCTCATCCAGTCCGAGGTGACGGAGTCGGCTTCGCAGCTGCAGTCGGGCCTGAGCTCGCTGTCCTCCGACCCCGAGGCGGCCGTCACCCAGCTCGACGACTTCTCCGGAACGTTCAAGGCTGCGGCCGACAAGGTCACGAACGACGAGGTGAAGACCGCGGCGAACGACTCGGTCAAGGCACTCAACGACTTCATCGACGTCGCGAAGACGGCTGTCGACGACCCGCAGAACGTCGACCAGACCGGGCTCACCGATTCACTCACGAAGCTCCAGGACGAATTCACCACGCTCGGCAACACCTGCAGCCTCTAGCTCGACACGACTGACGACGGGCCCCGGATCGGCTGATCCGGGGCCCGTCGCCGTCTCCGGGCCGTCGGCTACTTCACGGATCCCTCGGTGAGCCCGCCACGCCAGAAGCGCTGCAGCACGATCATCGCGATCGCCAAGGGGATGATCGACAACAGTGCGCCGCCGGTCGTCAGCTCGTAGAACTCCGGCAGGCGGTCGACCTGGCTCCGCCAGTTGTTCAGGCCCAGGGTGATCGGGTACAGCGTGCTGTCGGACAGCATGACGAGTGGCAGGAAGTAGTTGTTCCAGATCCCGACGAGCTGGAAGAGGAAGACGGTCACGAGCGCGGGCGTGAGGATCTTCAGCCCCACGGTGTGGAAGATCCGCAGCTCGCTCGCGCCGTCGATCCGTGCGGCCTCGATGAGCGAGTCGTCGATCGTCGCGTCGGCGTAGATCCGGCAGAGGAACAACCCGAACGGCGAGACGAGCGACGGAAGGAGCACCGACCAGTACGTGTTCGCGAGCCCCAGCTGACTGAAGAGCAGGAACAGCGGGAGTGCTGTGGCCGTCCCCGGCACGAGGACCCCGCCGAGGATGGTGCCGAAGACGAGGTTGCGCCCGCGGAACCGGTACTTCGCGAGCGCGTACCCGCCTGCCGCGGCGAGGTACGTCGCGATGAGGGCTCCCACGCCCGCATAAAGCACCGAGTTGCCGAACCAGCGGACGAAGATGCCGCCGTCGTAGGTGAGTACCTCGTGGAGGTTCGACCACAACGAGAACTCCGAGCCGAGGAGGAAGCCGTTGCTGCCGAACAGATCCTCGGTGCTCTTGGTCGCAGCGATCACCACCCAGTACACGGGCACCAGGAAGTAGACCGCGACGACGACGAGGATGCCCGTCACGAGCACCCGCATCCCCCTGGACCCACCGGGGCGCCCCTGCTGGTCGCTCAGCCGCTGGGCTCGCTTCGACGAGGTCGCGGTCGTGATGCTCCGGGTCTCGCTCATGATGCCCTCCTCGACGTCAGCCGCAGGAAGATGAACGACAGCGCGAACGCGACCAGGGCGATGAGCACCGCCTGCGCTGCGGCGACGTTGTAGTCGTTGTAGGCGAACGCGGTCGTGTAGGCGCTGAGGTTCGGCGTGTACTCGTTGTCGATCGCGGGCGACACGGTCTGCAGCACCTGGGGCTCGGCGAAGAGCTGGAGCGTGCCGATGATGGAGAACACGGTCGTGAGGATGAGCGCCGGCCGGATGAGCGGAAGCTGGATGCTCGCCGCGACGCGGAACGGCCCGGCGCCGTCGACCTTCGCGGCTTCGTAGACCTCGCCGGGGATGGCCTTCAACTGGGCGACGACGATCATCATGTTGTACCCGGTGTAGGTCCAGGTCACGATGTTGGCGATGGACCAGAGCACCGTGCCGGCGCCGAGGAAGTCGAGCTCGATCCCCATCGCCCCGGCGATGTCGATGATCGGGCTGAGTCCCGGGACGTAGAGGAACGACCAGAGGATCGTCGCGATCACGCCGGGGATGCCGTAGGGCAGGAAGTACACGGCCCGGAAGAACCCCGGCCACTTCGCGGAGGCGGACTCGAGGAGGAGCGCCAGCAGGGTGCACAGCGCGATCATGACCGTGACCTGCACGACGCCGAAGAGGAGCATCCGGCCGATCGAGGCGATGAAGTTGCCGTTCTCCAGGGCCTGGGCGTAGTTGGAGAACCACGCGAACTCGGTCGTGACGCCCTCCTCCCCGAAGACACCCTTCCGTGAGACACGGACGAAGCTGCTGCCGACCGCGACGATGATCGGCAGGATGAAGGTGAGGACGAAGAGCGCCAGGAACGGTCCGAGGAGCATCCACGGAGCCGCGACCGAGGTCCGGCGTCGGCGCTGCGACCCCGACCGGGACGGGTCGTCCGCCACTCCACGCGCCGGGCGTTCCGTGAGGGCGCTCACGACGCCGCCTCGATCCGGAGGCCCTTGTTGCGGAACGCGGTGATGACGTCGCGCTGCCCCTGGACCACGGCGTCCACGAGGGTGCCGCCCGAGGCCTTGGCCCGGAACCCGTCGGCGAGGATGTTGAAGGTCTGCTGGGTGAGTGGCCACCACTGCCACTCGTTGTTCTGTTCCTTGGCGGCCGGCACGAAGACCTCCTCGTTGTAGTTCTGGCCACCGAAGAACTCGCTCGGCTGTTGTCGGCGCGAGCCGATGTAGGCGTCGTTCGGCGACCACCCGATGCCGGAGTGCTCGATCATGGCGTCGATGCCGGCGTCGCTCGTGGTCATCCACACGGCGAACTCGAGCGCCTCCCTCGGGTGGGCGCTGTTCGCCAGGACGGCAGCCGTGGACCCGCCCTGGAAGGTCGAGCCGTACCCCTCGCTCCCCCACCGGGGCAACGGCGCGACCCGCCACTTGCCCTCGGCCCCCGAGACGCCCTGCAGGAGGGCGTCTCCCCAGCTGGCTCCGGCGAGCGACGCGATCGAGTCCTTCGCCGCAGCGGCGAACCAGGCCGGTGAGAACTGGCTGTAGGAGGTGGTCATGACGCCGTCGTCGATGGCCCGGTCGAAGAACCTGGCCGTCTCCAAGGTCGCGTCGTCCGTCATATCCACGATCCACCGGTCGCCGTCCACACGGAACCAGGACGCGCCGGCCTGGGTCGCCATGGCCGCGAACCATGACGCGTCGTCGAGGGCGAAGCAATCCAGATACATGTCGGCGTCGCGCACCGCCCCCGCCACCTGGAACCACTCGTCCCAGGTGGCCGGGGCCTTCGCGCCCACCCGGTCGAGCAGGTCCGGGCGGTAGTAGAGCGCCATCGGACCGGAGTCCTGTGGGATCCCGTAGACCCCGTCGACGTAGGAGACCTGGTTCCAGAGGGTCTCGTTGTACCGCGACGCGACCTCGTCCGCGCCGTAGCGCCGGAGATCGACCAACCCGTTCACGAGCAGGAACTCGGGGAGCGTCCGCATCTCGACCTGCGCGAGGTCCGGACCACCACCCGCGGCGAGCGCCGAGTAGAGCTTCTGATACCCGCCGTCGTTGCCTCCGGGGATCCAGACCGCCTCGACCTGCACGTTCGGGTGGTCGGCGTTCCAGACGTCGGCGACCTTCTGGAGGTCCTTCAGCCAGGCCCAGTACGTGAGCGTGATCCGTTCACCGGCGGCGGCCGGGGCGATCGTCGGACCGGTGTTCGGCGACACCGTCCCCGGGGTGGAACAGCCCGCCAGGAGTGCGGTCGCACCACCGGCTGCAGCCCAGGCCAGCAACTGTCTTCTCGTCATCGGTGACATCGATGGTCCTCACGTCGTCGTCGAGGTGGTCCATCGACGCTAACACGACCGTCCGGGCCGGCGTCGTGACCCGAACGACGGACGGGGCCCGGGAGCGCGTGCTCCCGGACCCCGTCCGTGTGGTGCCGGTGCCGGTCAGGCCGACGTCATCAGGCCAGGCGCGCCTTGAGGTTCGCCGAGATGGTCTCGAGGAACTCCTCGGTGGTCTGGTAGGCCTGGTCGGGGCCGACGAGGAGCGCGAGGTCCTTCGTCATGGCGCCGGACTCGACCGTCTTGATGACGACGTCCTCGAGGGTCGCCGCGAACTCGATGAGCTCCTGGTTGCCGTCGAGCACGCCTCGGTGCTGCAGGCCACGGGTCCACGCGAAGATCGAGGCGATCGGGTTCGTCGACGTGGGCTTGCCCTGCTGGTGCTGGCGGTAGTGGCGCGTGACGGTGCCGTGAGCGGCCTCGGCCTCCACGATCTTGCCGTCGGGCGTGGCCAGCACGCTCGTCATGAGGCCGAGCGAACCGAAGCCCTGAGCCACGGTGTCGGACTGGACGTCGCCGTCGTAGTTCTTGCAGGCCCAGACGTAACCGCCCTCCCACTTCATGGCCGAGGCGACCATGTCGTCGATGAGTCGGTGCTCGTAGGTGATGCCGGCAGCCTCGAACCGCTCCTTGAACTCCGCGTCGAAGATCTCCTGGAAGATGTCCTTGAACCGGCCGTCGTAGGCCTTGAGGATGGTGTTCTTCGTGGAGAGGTACACCGGGTAGTTGCGGTTCAGGCCGTAGTTGAGGCTGGCACGCGCGAAGTCGCGGATCGAGGCGTCGAGGTTGTACTGCACCTGTGCGATGCCGTCGCCGGGCGACTGGAAGACCTCGAACTTCTGCGGCTCCGAGCCGTCGTCGGGCGTGAACTCGACCGTGAGCTTGCCCTCGCCCTTGAACAGGAAGTCGGTCGCGCGGTACTGGTCGCCGAACGCGTGGCGGCCGATGATGATCGGCTTGTTCCACCCGGGCACGAGACGCGGGATGTTCGAGATGATGATGGGCTCGCGGAAGATGACGCCGCCGAGGATGTTGCGGATGGTGCCGTTCGGGCTCCGCCACATCTTCTTGAGACCGAACTCCTCGACACGTGCCTCGTCGGGGGTGATGGTCGCGCACTTGACGCCGACGCCGTGCTTCTGGATGGCGTGCGCGGCGTCGATCGTGATCTGGTCGTCCGTCTCATCACGCTTCTCGATGCCGAGGTCGTAGTACTCGAGGTTCACATCGAGGTAGGGGTGGATGAGCGAGTCCTTGATGAACTGCCAGATGATGCGAGTCATCTCATCGCCGTCGAGTTCGACGACGGTGCCTTCGACCTTGATCTTCGACACTGGTTGTCCTTTCTGATGCCGCCCTGAGCCGAGCGGCCTACGGAGGTGCGCACGCGGTGGAGTGCTCCGCATGGCATGGAGGAGACCGCATCCGAAAGGTGGACGGCACGGCCACGCCCTAGCTTACAAGACCTGCCAGGTCTCTTGACATCGAGACAGTTGGATCCGACGGCCCCCGGACGCCCCGCTCCCGCCTGTGGGTCGGCCGTGGATGTCGCCGCGAGGAGCGTGTCGGCGGTCCGACGGACTATCCGCGGTCCGCCGGACAGGTTAGCCTGGGCTCATGGCTGAGCTGCGTCTGGAAGAACTGTCCGCATCGACGATCGTGGCGGTCAACGCGCTCACCATGAAACCCGGGCAGGAGCAGTTCATCGCCCCGGTGTCCTACGCGGTCGCGGCCGCGGTCGTGAACCCCGCCACCTCCTGGCAGCGCGTCATCCTCGACGGCGACGAGGTCGTCGGATTCATCTCCGCCAACTTCGACCACGAGTCGGCGCAGGAGGAGTTCCGCTCCGCCCTGTGGCGCATCAACGTCGACGCCGACGACCAGGGCCGCGGCGTCGGCCGGTTCGCGGTGGCCTCGCTCATCGAGGAGGCCAAGCAGCGCGGCTTCGACCACGTCAACGTCATCTACGAGCCCGGCGACCTCGGTCCCGAGGCGTTCTTCCTCCGCGTCGGGTTCTCCCCCGTCGGCGAGACCCAGTACGGCGAGACCATCGGCAGCATCAGCCTCTGAGACGGTGAGCGGGTCGTCACCGACGGACTCGGCTGAGGCGTTCGCCGAGGCCGTGCTGGCCGTCGTCGCCGACATCCCCGAGGGCTGCGCCCTGAGCTACGGCCAGGTCGCGTCCATCATCGGGTCGAAGTCGGCGCGCGGCGTCGGTCGCGTCATGGCGCAGTACGGGCACGCCGTGCCCTGGTGGCGGGTCGTCCGGTCGGGCGGTCTCCCTCCGACGGGGCACGAGGATCGCGCCCTCGAACACTACGAGGCCGAGGGCACACCGATCGTCCCGATGAGCGGCGGGCGGTACCGCCTGGGTCGCGAGGCACTGCTGTACTGACCGTCTTCGCGCCCGATCAGCCGGGAAGGTGGATCGAGACGACCGTCCCGGCACCGACCGGGCTCTCGACGCGCATCGTCCCGCCGACGGCGTCGACCCGGTCCGCGAGACCGCGCAACCCACTCCCCCGCGCAGGATCGGCGCCGCCTACACCGTCGTCCGCGACCACGACCCGGAGCCCACCGTCGGGGTCGTCGGAGACGACCACTTCGCAGCTGGACGCCCCGGAGTACTTCGTGACGTTGGCCAGGCACTCCGAGACGACGTAGTAGACGGTCGCCTCGATGAGCTGCCTGGGCCGCTCGCGCAGCTCGACGGTGACCTTGGTGACGACGGTGCACCGACGCCCGAGTTCGGCGATCGCCGGCACCAGTCCGCCCTCGGCCAAGAGCGCCGGATGCAGTCCTCGGGCGAGTTCGCGGAGCTCCTTGATGGCGCTCGCGAGCTGATCGATGGTGGTCTCGAGGCCGTCGGCCAGGGCGAGTTGGCCGTCGGCGCGTGCAGCGTCGCTCGCCATCCGGAGTCGCAGTGCGACGGAGAACAGCTGCTGCTGGGAACCGTCGTGCAGGTCGCGCTCCGCCCGCCGTCGCGCTTCGTCGGCCGCCTGCACGATGCGCAACCGCGATCGGCTCACCTCGCGCAACGAGTGGCGGAGTTCAGCGGTGAGTCGTTCGTTGTCGATCATGATGCGCAGCGACGCCGACACCGACCGGAGCAACTGCGGATTGTCGAGCAGAGCCGCGTCGTGCTCGATGTACACGAGCGGCGCGTCCGCGTCGCCGACGCTCGACATCGCCCGACCGCGTGGGTCCCGGTCGGTGGTCCGCTGCGATCCCGGCCAGACGAGCCGGGCGGTGCGGTCCCCGAGGACGGTCTTCACCGCGCCGTCCCAGCGGTCGTGACCGGTCTCGCTCAGCTGTCCGGTCTGCACGAGGTCGACGGCCCTGGCGCGGATCGTCCGCATCCGGATGAGACCCGTCGCGTACGCGGCAGGGACGAGCACCACCGAGAACGCGTTGAGGTCCTCGACGACGAGCCGGAGGTGCTCGGGCCATCCCCCGAGGCGGACGAGGGACCACGCCACCCCGATGACGAGCCACAACACGAACGCGACCGGCATGATGAAGGCGACCTGTCTGGCCGCTCCGCTGCTCCGCGCCCACCGCAAGAGCACGACACCCGCGACCACGACCGCGAAGGCCCCCATGACTCCCGCGTGGACCCGGCCGAGCGCGTCGGCCACGTCTCCGGTCGCGATGACGGCGTACCGACTCCGCTCGTGGCTCGCGTCGAGCACGTGGTTCGGCGTCACCAGCAGCGTCACGATCGCATAGGTGACGAGGTAGACCGAGGCGGTGATGACGAGCCGCCGATCGAAGCCGCGCCGCAGCCGGCCGGCCGGGAAGGCCAGGGCCAGCCACACCAGCGCGACCCCCGGGAGTACGGAGATCGACATGAGGAGCGGCCAGAGCCAGCCCGCGTGGACGCCGTACGCCCACATGTAGGCCGTCTCGGCCAGCGCGTACCCGACGATCACCCAGCCCGGAGCGGCCGTCGGAGCCAGCCACCAGATCAGCCCTGCCGCCACCAGCGCCGCGAGGTGGCCCACCAACCAGGGCAGACCGTTGCCGTCGGCGATGCCCGGCTGGACGACGCCGAACACGACCGACAGGACGCACACGAGTGCGGCGGCGAGCAGGATGCCGAGTCGCAGCGGCCACGGCAGGCGCCCGCGGCCGGCCGGTGCCGGGATGGGCAGCGAGGTCGCCCGTCCGTGTGGGCGACCGTCAGCCATCCGTGTGTTCCAGCCATCGCACGACCGCGAGGACGCGGCGGTGGTCCGCCGAGGAGTCCTCGAGTCCGAGCTTGGCCAGGATGCGGCTGATGTGTGCTTCGACGGTCTTCAGACTGACGACCAGCGCCTTCGCGATGCCGGAGTTCGATCGCCCCTCGGCCATGAGGGTGAGGACTTCTCGTTCCCGCTCCGTGAGGTGGTCCAGGCCGTCGGAACGGGTCCGCTCCGCGACGAGGAGGGAGACGACCTCGGGATCCACGACGGACTCACCCGCCGCCACGCGCTCCACGGCGTCGACGAGTGTCCCGGAGTCGGCGACGCGGTCCTTCAGCAGGTAACCGGTGCCACCTCCGGAGCCGAGCGCGCGGACCGCGTAGGAGGGCACGGCGTACGTGCTCAGCAGGAGCACCCCGGCCGCGAAGCCCGACGCCCGCAACTGCTCGAGGGCGACGATGCCCTCGTCG
Source organism: Plantibacter sp. MCCC 1A11337 (assembly GCF_013349365.1). Lineage (NCBI taxonomy): Bacteria > Bacillati > Actinomycetota > Actinomycetes > Micrococcales > Microbacteriaceae > Plantibacter > Plantibacter sp. MCCC 1A11337. The sequence goes on from NZ_JABJWX010000001.1 coordinate 1,095,355, forward strand.
GTGTGGGTCGGCGGCATCCGGATGTCGAGCACCACGGCGTCGAGCTGCAGCCCCGCGTCGATGCGGCCGACCAGGTCGACCGCCGACCCGAACGACCCGACCACGGCGTGGCCACCCGCCTTGAGGATCTGCGCGACACCCTCACGGAGGAGCACCGCGTCGTCCGCGACGGCGACACGCAGCGAACGCGGTTCCTGACTGGTCATCCGCTCATTGTGGCAGGTCGACGAGACGAGGTGTAGTGCCCACGGGGTCACTCCGTCACCGGAGGACCCCGTGGACACGCCTGCGCGGCCCGGTTCAGCCGACCGAGGACCGCCAGGCGGCGTGCATCGCGGCGAACCGACCCGTGCCGCCGATGAGCTCCGCTGGCGCGCCGTCCTCGATCACCCGGCCGTGCTCCATCACGAGCACCCGGTCGGCGATCGCGACGGTCGACAACCGGTGCGCGATGATGATCGCGGTGCGGTCCGCGAGCAGGGTCTGCAACGCCTCCTGGACGAGTCGCTCGCTCGGGATGTCGAGCGAGGCGGTCGCCTCGTCGAGGATCAGCACGGCCGGATCCGCGAGGAACGCCCGCGCGAACGACAGGAGCTGCCGCTGTCCGGCCGAGACCCGACCACCGCGCTTGTTCACGTCGGTGTCGTAGCCGTTCGGCAACGCCTCGATGAAGGTGTGCGCGCCGACGGCCTTCGCGGCGGCGGTGATCTCCTCGATCGTCGCGTCGGGCTTGCCCAACGCGATGTTGTCGGCGACCGAGCCGGAGAACAGGTAGGCCTCCTGCGTCACCATGACGATCGCCCGACGGAGGTCCTTCGGGTGGAGGTCGCGCAGGTCGATGCCGTCGAGGCGCACCGCACCGTCGGTCGGGTCGTAGAACCGACTGACGAGCTTCGCGAGCGTCGACTTGCCCGCACCGGTCGTGCCGACGAGTGCGATGGTCTGCCCTGCCGGGATCTCGAGGTCGAATTCCGGGAGCACCACCCGGTCGGCGGCGTACGCGAACGTCACGTCGTCGAAGGTGATGCGTCCCTGCGACGTCCACAGGTCGACCGGCGCGACCGGGTCGGGTACCCCGGGACGCTCCTCGAGCACGCCGGAGATCTTCTCGAGCGCCGCAGCGGCCGACTGGTAGGAGTTGTAGAACATCGCCATCTCCTCCATCGGGTCGAAGAACCGTCGCGTGTAGAGGAGCGCCGCGAGCAGCGCTCCGATCGCGAGCTGTCCGTCCGCGACCCGGAACCCGCCGACGAGGAGCACCACGGCGACGGAGACGTTGCCGATGAACACCAGTCCGGGATCGAACACCCCGAACAGCTGGATGACCCGGGCGTTGGTGTCGCGGTACTGCTCCACGAGCTCGCCGAACGCGCGCTCGTTCCGCCGCTCCTTCCGGAACGCCTTCACGGCACGGATACCGGTCATCGCCTCCACGAAGAACACGATGAGCTTCGCCGACCGGACGCGCGACTCGCGGAACATCCGCTGCGAGCGGAGCTGGAACCAGCGCGTGAGGACGAACAGCGGGATGAGTGATCCGAGGAGCACCAGACCGCTGACCCAGTCGACGAGGACGAGGGCCGCCGCGGTGAACCCCATGTACAGCACGCCGGACACGAGCTGGTTGATCCCGGAGTCGAGCAGCTCGCGGATGGAGTCGAGGTCGCTCGTCTGGCGGGAGATGATGCGACCCGAGGTGTAGCTCTCATGGAAGTCGAGGCTGAGCCGCTGCGTCTGCAGGAACACGCGCTTCCGCAGGTCGATCAGGATCGCCTGGCTGATCCGAGCGGCGAGCACGGTGTACCAGGAGATCAGCGTCGCACCGGCGGCGCCGGTCAGCAGGTACGCGCCGACCACGAGGAAGGCCGGCATCCAGTCGGCGCGTTCCAGGACGGCCGGGAGGGCGCGGTCGATGCCGAGGGCGATCAACGCGGGCCCGGCGACCTGGGCGGCGGTCGACACCACGACGATGGTCATGGCGGCGATCACGCGCAGGCGCAGGGGCGCGAGCAGCGATCCGAGCAGGCGCAGCGAACGGCGCCGGATGTGCGCGGACTCGTCACGGGTGAGGTCGTCGCGCTCCTCACCCTCCACTCCGTGGACGGTCGTCGGCGGGGTCACAGGTTCACCTCCTGGCGGTTGGACTCTCGTTCGTCGTCTTCCAGACTCGAGATCACGTAGCGGTAATGGGCGTTGTGCTGCAACAACTCACTGTGGCGACCCACGGCGGTGATGCGACCGTCCTCCAGGAGGGCGACGCGGTCCGCCAGGGTGACGGTGCTCGGCCGGTGGGCGACGATCAGGGCCGTGGTGGAGGCGAGCACTCGGCGGAGTGCCGCTTCGACGAGCGCCTCGGTGTCGACGTCGAGCGCCGACAACGGATCGTCCAGCACGAGCACCTCCGGCCGCGCGGCCACCGCACGCGCGAGTGCGAGCCGCTGACGCTGCCCACCGGACAGGCTGAGCCCCTCTTCACCGACCAGCGTCTCGACGCCGTTCGGCAATTCGTCGACGAACCCGGCCTGGGCGATGTCGAGCGCCTCGCGCAGGATCCGATCGGCCTCCGCGGAGTCGAGGTCGATGTCGTCCCGCCCGAGGAGGACGTTCTCCTTGACGCTCGCCGAGAAGAGGGTCGCATCCTCGAACGCCATCGCGATGTGCCGGCGCAGGTCTTCTCGGGTGAGCGCCCGGATGTCGACGCCGTCGAGCAGGATCCGCCCACCCGTGACGTCGTACAGGCGGGTGGTCAGTGCCGTGATGGTCGACTTCCCGGAACCCGTCAGACCGACGAGTGCCATGGTCTCCCCCGGCTCGAGCCGGAGGTCGACGCCGTCCACCACGTCCGCGGAGCGGTCGGGTGCGTCCTGGTAGCGGAAGTGCACGTCCTCGAACACGAGCTCGCCGCGCGGTTCACGGATGCGTTCGGGGTGCTCGGGGTCGGTGATCGTGTTGACCGAGTCGATGACCTCGAAGTACCGGTCGGTCGCCGTCCGGGTGTCGAAGGTCATCGCGAGCAGGAAGCCGATCGACTCGATCGGGAACCGCAGGATCGTGGCCGTCGCGAAGAAGGCGAACAGCTGACCGACGGTGAGTTCTCCGATCGACGCGAGCCAGACCCCTGCCAACAGGCAGAGCGCGAAGGCGACGTCCGGCAACAGGACGAGCCAGAACCAGATCCCCGCGATGGCCTTGGCCTTCTCGATCTCGGTCCCCCGCAGGTCCTCGGCGCGCGACGCGAAGCTCCGCAGGGCGTGCTTGCCGCGACCGAACGCCTTGAGCACCCGGATGCCGTGGACGGACTCCTCGACGGCGGTCGCCAGGTCACCCGCCTGGTCCTGGCTGCGCCGGGCGATGACCGAGTACCGCCCCTCGAAGGTGAACCCGAACACCCACACGGGGATGGCGAGCGCGATGAAGATGAGTCCGAGCAGCCAGTTCCAGGTGAACAGGATGACGGCACCGATGACGATCGTGACGCCGTTGACGATCAGGAGCACGAAGCCGAACGAGATCCACCGGCGGATGAGTCCGAGGTCGCTGACGGCGCGGGAGAGCAGCTGTCCGCTCTGCCACCGGTCGTGGAAGGTCACGGGGAGGTCCTGCAGCTTGGCGAACAGCGCATTGCGCATCCGCGCCTCGACGTGGGTCCCGGGCGTCAGGACGAACCAGCGGCGCAGCGCGATCATGACCGCCTCGAGCACTCCGAGGGCGAGGACCACGAGCACAGCCGGCCAGATCTGCGCGGAGTCGCCGGTCGAGAGCGGACCGTCGACGAGCGCCTGCAGCACGAGCGGGATCGCGAGGGCCACCAGGCCGGCGACGAGCGCGGCGACCATGCCGAGCACGATCCGCGGCATGGCGGTCTTCGCGAAGGGGTAGATCCGCATCAGGGCACGGAACGTACTCTGGCGCGGTTGGACAGGACGGCGTTCATCGCCGAGCGGAGTCATGACGGGGATTCCTTGCGAGAGCGTCGGTGACGTCGATCACCGACGGGAGGATGGTCGTGGAACGGCCGGACGGCGAGGTCGCTGTGCGAGGTCGCAGCATCCGGTGACGGGCCCGGACGAGGCCGGACGGATGGTGAGGTGGACTGCCTGGCGCTCGTGCTAAGCGTCGGCGTCCGCTGCGGCGGCGCGTCCGGCTGGCGCCGGGACGGCCACGGGGCGGCGGCTCGAGGCGGAGCGGGCACGATCGACCGTCGGCGCGAGCGCGGTGTGGTTCGAGAGCGTCATGGCATCCTCCTCATCCTGTTTGGCGAGAGCCGCGGGCCGGGTGTACAGGTCGCACTCGAACGCGGGCGGCGACCGATCACGGTGAACGAGGTTCGGCGCAGCAGACCAGACTATGGGAATCGGCCATCAGCCTGCAAGGGATCCATGCGGTTGCACGCACCGGTCCGAATTGTCCCGTCGTCAGGAGATCGGTTCGTCGACGATGCCGACGAAGGCTCCGATGCCGTCGACCTCCCGCCGACGCGCTCCCTCGGGCACCGGCGGCAGCTCGTCGGCGCCGTGCCAGGAACAGGTCACCATCGAGAACTCCGGCCACCACTTCTTCGGGCGGAGCGTCTCGCTGGTGCCGCAGATCGAGCACCGCAACTCCACCCAGACCGGCCGTTTCCCGGTCCGGTTCGCGCGGGACTGCACGTACCAGGCGGGCGGGTCGGCGAGGAACGCCGCCAACTGGTCCGCCGACCAGAACGGCGGGATCCCGTGGTGTCTGGCCATCTCGAGCGGGATGTCCAATCGCTGCGCGACGGTCCTCCGGCTCAGATCCCGACCGCCGCGCGCTCCAGCCTGCTGCTCCACGATCGGCTCAGCTGACCCGCACGGACAGGCAGGTCACGCAGCCCTCGAGCTTCTCGAACTCGCTGATGTCCACCTGGACCACGGTGTAGCCACGGTCCTCGAGCAGCGCAGCCGTCTTGGGAGCGGCTGCGGAGATGAGCACGGTGTCCTCCGCGAGTTCGACCACAGCGACGCCCTCGCGCTCGGGCACGACGAGGTGGCGACCGAAGAAGGACGGGTCCTCGACGAGGTCGGGGTGGACGAGCACGGTCCCGTCGGGGAGCGCGGTGACCGTCGACTTCAGGTGGAGGGCGGTCGTGACGGGGACTGCCACCACGTCGAACCCGAGCGGCGCGAGGATGGCTCGGAGCTGCCGGACGCCTTCGGCGTTGGTGCGGCCGCTGCGACCGACGTAGACGGTCGTGCCGACCCGGAGGACGTCGCCGCCCTCCAGGGTGCCTTCGCCCTCGATCCGGTACACCCGGAGGCCGAGCTCACGGGCGGTGGTCTCGGCTGCGACGACCTCGGGGCGACGGCTCTCGGCGCCCGGTCGGGTCACGACGGCGACGTCGCCGATCACGATGACGGCGTCCTCGATGAAGACGGAGTCCGCGAGCTGCTCGGCCCAGGAGACCTCGGTGGTGTCCCAGCCGGCGGCGTCGAACGCGGCGACGTAGGCGTCCCACTGCTTGTCGGCGAGCTCGGCGTCGATCGGCGTGCGCTCCAGGTGCGTCACGAGGCCTTCGGCGAGGTTGGAGGCGGGCATGCGCACGAGCGCGATCCGGCGTCCGTCGTCGAGCACGGCGTCCTGCGTGCGGACGACCATCCAGTACACGGGGTATCCGATGAATGCCGCGGAGAGCGCGACGACGACCACGAAGACGAGGTTGAGGCTGACGAGCGTCGCGACGATGCTGCCGAGTACGGTGCTGTCGATGGGCTGCCCCGTCGTCGCCACCTGGACGATGAGGCCGAGGAGCGCTCCGATGACGGCGAGGGCGGCGCCGCCCAGCAGGGCGAGGAGTCGGTACCGGTAGAGGCCGACGACGCCCACGATCAGCAGCAGCACGAAGGTGATGATCGTGCTCTCGAAGAAGTACGGGCTCGCCTGGGCGAAGATCGTCCCGGCGAACTGGTAGCCGACGAACGTGACGAACATGACCCCCAGGAAGCCCACGACGATGGTCGCGACGGCGGCGGCGGCGGATGCGATGAGCTTGCGGCTCCAGGTGGCAGTCATCCGACAACCGTAGCCCAACGACACAGCGGCGTCGGGCCACGTGGGCCCGACGCCGCTGGGAGATCACCAAGAGCCGGCCCAGAACCCCCACAGGGGCGGGCGGCACGGCCTAGTGGAAGAAGTGACGCTCCCCCGTGAAGTACATGGTCACGCCGGCGGCTTCGGCCGCAGCGATGACCTCTTCGTCGCGGACGGAACCACCGGGCTGCACGACCGCGCGCACGCCGGCGTCGAGCAGGACCTGCAGGCCGTCCGCGAACGGGAAGAAGGCGTCCGAGGCCGCGACGGAGCCCGCCGCGCGGTCACCGGCTCGGCTCACGGCGAGGTGGCAGGAGTCGACGCGGTTGACCTGGCCCATCCCGACGCCCACGCTCGCGCTGCCCTTGGCGAGCAGGATGCCGTTGGACTTGACCGAGCGGCACGCCTTCCACGCGAAGATGAGGTCGAGCAGGGTGTCGTCGTCGGCCGGTTCGCCAGTGACGAGTGTCCAGCCCTTGGCGGTGTCCTGCGGGTCGTCGGCGAAGCGATCCGCGTCCTGGTAGAGCAGGCCACCGGAGATCTGCCGGACCTCGCGGTCCTCACGCACGAAGTCCTCCGGCAGCTGCAGGAGACGCAGGTTCTTCTTCGTCTTGAGCACCTCGAGCGCGGCGTCCTCGAAGCCCGGGGCGACGAGCACCTCGGTGAAGATCTCCTTGACCGTCTCGGCCATGCCGAGGGTCACGACGCGGTTGGCTGCGATGACGCCACCGAAGGCGGAGACCGGGTCGCACTCGTGCGCCCGACGGTGGGCCGAGGCGATCGGGTCGGGTGCCTTCGGGTTCGCGAAGGCGATACCGCACGGGTTCGCGTGCTTGATGATCGCGACGGCGGGGTTGGCGAAGTCGTAGGCCGCGCGGACCGCAGCGTCGGCGTCGACGTAGTTGTTGTACGACATCTCCTTGCCGTGCAACTGCGTCGCCTGGGCGATCCCGGCACCACCCGGACGGACGTACAGCGCCGCGGCCTGGTGCGAGTTCTCGCCGTAGCGCAGCACCGCCTCGCGACGACCGGTGACGGTCAGCGTGCTGGGGAAGGCGTCCACCTCGGTCGTCTCCGTGCTCGCGAACCACGCGGACACCGCCGCGTCGTACGAGGCGGTGTGGTCGAAGGCCTGCGCGGCGAGCGAGCGACGCTGAGCGAGCGTGGTGCCGCCGGCCGCGACGGCCTCGGTGATCAGCCCGTAGCGTTCGGGAGAGACGACGATCGCGACGTTGGCGTGGTTCTTCGCCGAGGCGCGCACCATCGCCGGCCCACCGATGTCGATCTGTTCGACGACGTCGTCACCGGCGGCGCCGCTCGCGACCGTCTCGACGAAGGGGTACAGGTTCACGATGACGAGCTGGAACGGCTCGATACCGAGCTCGGCGAGCTGGGCCTCGTGGGATTCGAGGCGCAGATCGGCGAGGAGTCCGGCGTGCACCGAGGGGTGCAGGGTCTTGACGCGACCGTCGAGCGACTCGGGGAACCCGGTGACCTCGGACACGTCGGTCACCGTGTGGCCCGCACCGCGGATGGTCGCCGCAGTGGAGCCGGTGGAGACGATCTCGACGCCCGCTGCGGCGAGTGCGCCGGCGAGCTCGAGCAGCCCGGTCTTGTCGCTGACCGAGATCAGCGCCCGGCGGACGGGGACGAGGTCGCGTTCGCGGTAGAGGCTGTGGTCGTGGCTGGGACCGCTCATGACTGGGGTGCTCCTTCTGCTGGCGGGCGGGACGCCGTGGAGAGCGCCTCGAGGTCGATGGTTCCGGTGGCGAGGTCGCGGACGGCCTGGACGAGCAGTCGACGCTCCACCGGCTTGATCCGCTCGTGGAGGCTGTGCTCCGTGTCGTCGGGCAGGACCGGGACACGCTCCTGCGAGATGATCGGACCCGCGTCGACACCGTTGTCGACGACGATGATCGATGCCCCGGTCTGCGAGGCGCCTGCCGCCAGTGCGTCCCGGACGCCGTGCGCTCCCGGGAACTCGGGGAGGTACGCGGGGTGCGTGTTGATGATGCGCGGCGAGAGGGCGTCGACGACCACGGGTGGCAGGAGGCGCATGAGGCCGCTGAGGACGAGGACGTCAGGGTTCCAGACCCGGATCTGCTCGAGGAGGGCTGCGCCCCACTCCGCCCGCGAGTCGAAGGACGAGTACGGGACGGTGAACGACGGGATGCCGAACTCCTCGGCGTGAGCAAGGCCGTCAGCCTCCCGATCGGCACCGACGGCGATGACGCGAGCGGGGAAATCCGCGTCGCGTGAGGCTTCGAGGAGGGCGCGGAGATTGGATCCGCCACCGGAGATCAGCACGACGAGTGACAGCACCAGAGCATCCTATCGGTCGCGGGCACCCCGGCCGCTCGGCTGGGCGTACAGCTCCGGGAGGCGGTCCTCATCGGCCAGATGCGTCGGACCGGCCGCCATGCCGACCACGGCCGCGATCCCGACCGTCAGCGTGGTCCACAGGCCCGTCGCCCAACCGTTCGGGCCGACCTCGATGAGTCGACCTGGGCCTGCCGCGCCCGCCGAGAGGGCCGCGAGAACTCCGACGATGATGCCGGCGGTGACCCCGACGCCGAGACCGACGACCGCCAGTCGTGCGAGCCCGCCGCGCCCGTCGAGGTCGACGAGCAGACGACGGCGCAGCACCACGGCGGCGGCGAATCCGATGACGACCGGGACCACGAGGACCACGAAACCGAGTGGGCTCTCCCCCGTCGGGATGGCGCCGAGGACCGGCACGGCCGGCATGGGCCCGACGAGCGTGCCGATCGGTGAGATCGCCGTGCCGCTCCCGATGGCGAAGCCCGCGCCGGTGATCCAGCTCATGGCCCAGATCACGAGGTTCGGGAGGTACAGGAGTTCGGCGCCGGTGACGATCGCACCACCCAGGACGCCGAACTGCGCGCTCTCATGCAGGGAGATGATGGCACCGTAGCCGACGGCGATGAGGATGGCCGCCAGGACCGCGGAGACCGCCACCAGTCCCGTGGCTGCGAGCGCTCCACCACGCAGCGCCGCGACGATCATCGACCAGGTCCCGTCCGGCATCCGGTCCCGCATCGCGCGGAGTCCGTCGAGGATCGGATCGGCCGCGTCCTGCTCACGGAATCGGACCCACAGTGCGGCGACCACGACCCCGCCTGCGAAGCGCACGGTCGGCGCGAGGGTCCCCTGGACGATCGAGGGACGCACCGCCGGGTGGAGGGCGGTGAGGGCCACGAGGAACGAGAGCAGGGCGAACACGAACACCGACAGCACGACGGCACCCTGCCACCAGGTGCTGCGCGCCGCGCGGGCCCCGGTGCGCAGACCGAACAGGACCGTGCCGATCGTGAAGGCGAGGGGCGCCAGGGAGACGAGGAACGGCTCCATCCCGGCGGGCAGTCCGAGTTGGGTGATGAGGGCCGTGTCGAGGGTGATGCGCATGCTCGAGCCATTGCCGAGCGCCCAGATGTCGACGGCCCCCCGCCAGAGCGCGGCCGGGTCGACGTCCAACTGGAAGTGCAGGGCCCACAGGGCGAGGAGTGGGACGAGTGCGACACCGATGCCGATGGCCACGGCGAGGGTGGCATCGAGGGCGGCGAGGAGGGCGACGGTCAGACGGTTCATGCGCCTTCGACCCTACCTGGAGCCGCGCGTGCGGACGGTCAGGCACACGGCGTGCGTGGGCCGAAACGCCACGACGCGACGCCCGAACCGGGCGCCGCGTCGTGGTCGCAGTCGAGCTGCGGGTGTTACAGCGAGGCGATGATCTCACGCATGAGGTCGGCGGTCTCGCTCGGCGTCTTGCCGACCTTGACGCCAGCGGCCTCGAGGGCCTCCTTCTTCGCCTGCGCGGTGCCTGCGGAACCCGAGACGATCGCGCCGGCGTGGCCCATCGTCTTGCCTTCGGGCGCGGTGAAGCCCGCGACGTAGCCGACGACCGGCTTGGTGACGTTCGCCTTGATGAAATCGGCCGCGCGCTCCTCGGCGTCGCCACCGATCTCACCGATCATGACGATGGCCTTGGTCTCGGGGTCGGCCTCGAACGCGGCGAGCGCGTCGATGTGCGTCGTGCCGATGATCGGGTCGCCGCCGATGCCGATCGCCGTCGAGAAACCGATCTCGCGCAGCTCGTACATCATCTGGTACGTGAGGGTGCCCGACTTCGACACGAGGCCGATCGGTCCCTTGCCGGCGATGTTCGCGGGCGTGATGCCGACGAGGGACTCACCAGGCGTGATGATGCCGGGGCAGTTCGGGCCGATGATGCGGGTCTTGGAGCCCTTCGACTGGGCGTAGGCCCAGAACTCGGCGGAGTCGCCCACCGGCACGCCCTCGGTGATGATGACGAGCAGCGGGATCTCGGCGTCGATGGCCTCGATGACCGCGTCCTTGGTGAAGGCCGGGGGCACGAAGGCGATCGACACGTCTGCGCCGGTCTCCTTGATGGCCTCGGCGACCGTGCCGAACACGGGCAGCTCGACGCCACCGTCGTGGGTGACGGTCGTGCCGGCCTTGCGGGCGTTGACGCCGCCGACGACCTGGGTGCCGGCCTTCAGCATGAGCGCCGTGTGCTTGGTGCCCTCGCCTCCGGTGATGCCCTGGACGATGACCTTGGAGTCCTTGTTGAGGAAGATTGACATGCTTGTGCGATCCCTTACTTCGAAGCCAGCTCGGCGGCCTTGTCGGCGCCTTCGTCCATGGTTGCGGCGAGCGTGATGAGCGGGTGCGCGGCGGCGGCGAGGATCTCGCGGCCTTCCGCGACCTTGTTGCCGTCGAGACGGACCACGAGCGGCTTGGTCGCTGCGTCCCCGAGGATCTCGAGCGCCTTCACGATGCCGTTCGCGACCGCGTCGCAGGCGGTGATGCCACCGAAGACGTTGACGAACACGCTCTTCACCTGGGCGTCGCCGAGGATGACGTCGAGGCCGGCTGCCATGACCTCGGCCGAGGCGCCGCCGCCGATGTCGAGGAAGTTGGCCGGCTTCACGCCGCCGTGCTGCTCGCCCGCGTAGGCGACGACGTCGAGCGTGGACATGACGAGCCCAGCGCCGTTGCCGATGATGCCGACCTCGCCGTCGAGCTTGACGTAGTTGAGGTCGTTCTCCTTGGCCTTGAGCTCCAGGGGGTCCTCGGCTGCGGTGTCTTCGAGTTCGGCGTGGTTCGGGTGACGGAAGGCGGCGTTCTCGTCGAGCGAGACCTTGCCGTCGAGGGCGACGATGCGCCCCTCCTCCGTGAGGACGAGCGGGTTGACCTCGACGAGCGTCGCGTCCTCACCCTTGTAGACGTCGTAGAGCTTCACGAAGACGTCGGAGACCTGGTCGACGAGCTCCTCGGGGAAGTTCGCTGCCTTCGCGATCTCGACCGCGGCCGCCTTGTCGACACCGGTGAGCGGGTCCACCTCGATGCGCGCGAGTGCCTCGGGCTTCTCGACCGCGAGCTGCTCGATCTCCATGCCGCCCTCGACGCTCGTGAGCGACAGGTAGGACCGGTTGGCGCGGTCGAGCAGCACCGAGAAGTAGAACTCCTGGGCGATGCGTGCGCCGGCCGCGACCATCACGCGCTTGACGACATGACCCTTGATGTCGAGTCCGAGGATGGACTTCGCCGCCTCGTAGGCCTCGTCGGGGGTCTTGGCGACCTTGACGCCGCCGGCCTTGCCGCGGCCTCCGACCTTCACCTGGGCCTTGACGACGACCACGCCGCCGAGACGCTCGGCCGCGGCCCGCACCTCGTCCGGGGTGTCGGCGATGATGCCGGCGAGGACCGGCACCTCGTACTGCTCGAACAGGTCTCGTGCCTGATACTCGTAAAGATCCACGTGTCATTCCCATCCGCGCTGCGCGCGTTCTGCTGTGATTGTCGTGGCGATTTTCGGCCGCGCGTTATCTCGGCGGCGAGAGAAAAAGGGCCAGTGACGACTCTACCCCCAGCGCTGCGCCGCAACCGGACGTTCGCAGTGAACGACTAAGGTCGGGTCCATGACCGGCATGGCGGACCTCGCTCGCGAGGGCATCCTCGTCGCCGGCGCCGGACGGGCCATCCTGCTCCAGATCGCGGACCCCTCGGTCGCAGCCGGGGTGGCGCGGCACAGCGACTTCGGCTCCCGTCCGCTCGACCGGCTGCACGCCACCCTCACCTTCGTCTACGCGCTCGCCCTTGGCGCGCCGGACGAGCAGCGGAGCGCGGCCCGGCGGGTGAACCACGCCCACGCGCCCGTCCGCGCTCAGCCGGGCGAGGCCGCCCCGGGGTACTCGGCCTTCGACCACGACGCGCAACTCTGGGTCGCGGCCACGCTGTACGACACCGCCGTCCAGGTCTACGAGCTCGTGTTCGGCCCGCTCGACGAGGAGTCGCGGGAGCGCCTGCACCGTGAGTACGCGATCGTGGGGACGAGCCTGCAGCTCCCGCCCGACCGCTGGCCTCCGACCCGGGCCGCGTTCGACGAGTACTTCGCAGCCCGGGTCGCGGGACTGCACGTCACCGCGGAGGCACGCCGCGTCTCGGTCGAGCTCATGACCGCGCGTGCGGCGCCCCTCCCCGTCCGGTGTCTGCTCCCCCTCGTCCGACTCGTGACCGCGGGACTGCTGCCCGACGGATTGCGGAGCGCCTACGGGTTCCGTTTCACACCCCGGCAGCAGCGTCGCTTCGCGCGGCGGGTCGCCGCAGCACGAGCCGTCTGGCCGCGTCTTCCGCACCGATTGCGCGCGGCACCCTCCGCCTGGTACCTCCGGGCGATGCGAGAGCGGAATCGCACGGACGCGGCCCGCCGCCTCGGCTGACGACGTTCCAGGACCGCCCTCCACAGCACACTGGTGGAGCAGTCCCGTCCACATTCGGGTCCTCGCCCGGCTGACCGAGGTACCGCGGTTCGCACGATGGGGGCATGACAACACACCACCTCCCCCAGACCGGCCGCCTGCTCGGCGGCAGACCGCGGATCCTCCGGCTCCTGGCGGCCGTCCCGATCCTGCTGACGCTCGTCCTCGGCATCGTCCTCGGCGGCGCCACCGCGTCCTCCGCCCTGACCGCGACCGGCGCCGCCTACGGCCACCGCGACGCCTCGAACGGCCGCTGGCTCGGCTCGTGGGCCTTCGACGACGGCACGGTCGGGTTCTGCATCAACCTCGACCTCCCGATCCCGCCGGGTCACGCCTACGAGCACGTCGACGGATCATCGCTCGGCTGGTTCACCCCTGAGGACGCCGCCCGTTTGGCCTACCTCTCGCGACACTGGGGTGCCAGCCAGGACGCCGACGAGGCGGCTGCTGGACAGCTCGCCACCTGGATGATCACCGGCCTGAACGGGTGGACACCGGCGCAGATCGCCGCTCGGGCGGGAGCGAGCGCCGACCGCGTGCTCTCACTGGCCCATCAGATGCTCGCCGAGGCCGACGGACCCGGCGGCGCGAGTCGGGGAGCGAGCGCCACCATGTCCATCGAACGCGGCGAGGACGGATTCGACCTCGTCCGAACGGAACTCGCCGTCGACTTCGTCTCCTCCGGCGTCACCACCCTGCCACCGGGTACCCACACCGGGACGGTCACCCTCGACGGTGCGACCTTCGAGGACGGCACGTCCGAGCGGATCGTCGGGAACGGTGAGAGCCTGCGGATCCTGCCGAGCACCGATGCCGCCGTCGTGGCGTTCTCAGCGAACGCCACCTTCGGTGAGCTGCCGTACGGGGCGGGCCTCACGATCGCTCGAAGCGCTGCCAACGTGCAGAGCGTCCTCATCGCCCGCCCGATCACGGTCGCCGCCGGGGCGAGCGCCGACCGAGAGCGCCCCACACCACTCCCCTTCCAGCCGGTCGTCGTCACCACCACCTCGCATGCGACGGCGACACCGGGAACCGAGATCACCGACCGGCTGTCGGTCGGGATCGCGACCGACTCGGGCCTCGCCGCGGAGTGGGGCCTCATCGGACCGGAGGGTGGACCGTACACACCGATCCCGGTGACCGTCCGCAGCCAGCTGCTCGGTCCGTTCGCGGAGCGCCCGGTCGAGGCACCGGAGGTCCCGCTCGGAGCACCGGTGGTCTGCGAGGTCGAGACGCTCGTGGATGCAGGCCCCGGCGAGTACACGACACCGTCCTGCGTCCTTCCCGAGGACGGCTACTACGTCTGGGTCGAACGCATCGAGCCGAGCGACACCCTGCCGGAGAACGGCGGCGCGATGATCCGCCCCTGGCGATCCGCCTTCGGGGTCGCGTCGGAGATCGCACTCGCCTCGACACCGACCGTGCCCGAAGCGCGCCTCGCCGAGACCGGCGCCGACGACCGCTCCCTGCTCACGGCCGGCTCTGCGGCGATCGGGGCGCTCGCGCTCGGCGGCATCCTGCTCGCTCTCCATCGACGGATCACTCCGAGTGGAGCGGGCGCGACGCTCAGCGCACGTCGAGGAGGGGTGCGAGCTGGGCGCGGTCGACGTCCAGCCACGGCGCCGCAGGGTTCACGATGATCCCGGTGATGCCCTCGTCGCTCCGGAGCGCAGCCGCCAGTTCCGCGGCGGTCACGGGATACGCGTCGTCGCCGCGGCCGAGCGCCGCGATCTCGATGGGCGAGGTGAAGACCTCGAGCAGGCGGCGGTCCCCGAGCCGGGTCTCCGCGATGCCGACGGTCTTGCGGTTACCCTCCTCGTCCATCTCTGCTCGTCCCGCCACGAATCCGCCGTGTGCGGCGAGTGCCGCCACCAGCTGCTGGAGGGCATCGGCGTCGCGAGGCTGGGCGAGCGCCTGCTTGGCGAGGTCGTTGTTCCGGCCGTCGCCGAAGAGGCGGACGATGAGCGTCTTCGGGACGACGGCACTCGCCTTCCCGTCGGCGGGGTTCAGCACGATGCCGGCGTAGCCTTCGCCGGCCGCCTGACGCAGCGCCCACACCGCGTCCACCGCGACCCCGGAGACGGGGCCCTCGGCAGTCCGCGTCTTCTCGAGCTCGCGAGGCGAGGTGAAGGCGAGGAGGTAGACGGCGCCCTCCGGGTCGCGGTGGACGCCGAGCGGGACGCGTCCCGCGGCCTTGTCCTCCTCCGAGACACCGTCGAGGCTCGTGGACAGCAGGAGCTTGCCCTGGATGCTCTGGCGCAGGACATGCATCATCGCACGCTCGTCACCGCCTTCGGCCAGGGCCGTGAGCGCCTGGGCGAGGTCGACGTTCGTGTCGGGCTCCCCGGCCGCGGGCGCCGGAGCGGCCGCCGGGGCAGCCGGCACCGATACGGGGGCCTCAGGTGTCCGTGCGGCGGAACTGACCGTCGTGACCGAGATGGGAACGTGCGGAACCGGTTCGGCGACCGCAGGGGTCGTGTCCTCCTCGGTTTCGCGGGCGGAGGTCGCTGCCTCCGCCGCTGCGGATCGGGCATCGGACGCGTTGCGCTTGGAGAACAGAGCCATGATGCCTCAGCCTAGAGGCTTCGCCAGGACTGGGGAACCTGATGCCGCCGGGGACTGCCGACGGGACAGGGGGTCACTCAACCTTCTCGATCGGGGCGATCTTGATCAGCAGCTTCTTGGCTCCCGCCGACTCGAACTGCACGTGGGCGATGCGTTTCGCGCCCTCGCCGGTGACGGCGTTCACCCGCCCCACACCGAAGTCCGCGTGGGAGATGCGGTCGCCGGGGACGAGCTCGAGATCGCCGTTGTCGCGGACCTTCGCCGTGATGCGGTTGGCCCAGGCCGTCTCCGGCTTGCTCGAACCGCCGGAGAACCGGGTGTCGCCCGCGGAGGCTCCTTCCGGGAGCGAGCGGACCGACCAGCGGTCGCTCGTAGGGGCGCGGCGGGCGTTCAGGGCGCGAGACTGGGTTCCACCACGACCGTTGACGTTGCCAGGCGACTGACGCCACTCGATCAGTTCGGCCGGGATCTCCTGCAGATAGCGGCTGGGCATGGCGACGGCCGTCTCGCCGTACTGGGCACGAGTCATCGCCAGCGAGAGGTACAGGCGCTTACGGGCGCGGGTGATGCCGACGTAGAACAGGCGCCGCTCCTCCGCCGGGCCGCCAGGCTCGTTCGCCGACATCCGGTGCGGGAGGAGGTCCTCCTCGATGCCTGTCAGGAAGACCGCATCGTACTCGAGGCCCTTCGCCGTGTGCAGGGTCATGAGCGACACGCTGCCCGTCGCGTCGTCGAGGTCGTCGGCCGCGGCGACGAGCGAGACCTCCGTCAGGAAGTCGACGATGCCGCCGTCGGGGTTGTTCTTGGCGAACTCCTTGGTGACGGCGATGAGCTCGTCGACGTTCTCGGCGCGTGCCTCATCCTGCGGGTCGCGACTGTTGCGCAGCGAGTCGAGGTAGCCGCTCTTCGTCATGAGGAGCGACAGGACGTCGCCGACCGCGGTCGCGGACGCCGTCGGGCGGTCGGCCGCCGCGGCGTCGTCGAGCGCGGCCTGCGCTTCGTCGAGGAGCGCCGACAGCTGCAGGATCGCGCTCGTGACCTTCGGCCCGAGCCCGAGGGCGTCGGCACGCCGCATGGCCTCGCGGAAGGTGACGCCATTGTTCTCGGCGAAGCTCGCGAGTGCCGTCTCCGTCGCCGGTCCGATGCCACGCTTGGGCGTGTTCAGGATGCGCCGCAGCGCCATGATGTCGGCGGGGTTCGCGACCGACACGAGGTAGGCGAGGGCGTCCTTGATCTCGGCGCGTTCGTAGAACTTGGTGCCGCCCATGATCCGGTACGGGAGGGCCGCGCGGATGAAGATCTCCTCGAGCGCACGGGTCTGGGCGTTCGTGCGGTAGAACACCGCGATGTCGCTGTAGGCCGTGCCGGCGTTCCGGAGCTTCTCGATCTCGTCGGCGATGAACTGCGCCTCGTCGTGGCCGGAGTACCCCGTGAAGCCGACGATCTTCTCTCCGTCGCCGACGGCCGTCCAGAGCTTCTTGTCCTTGCGGTCGAAGTTGTTGGAGATGACCGCGTTCGCGGCCGAGAGGATGTTCTGCGTGGAGCGGTAGTTCTGCTCGAGCAGCACCACCTTGGCACCCGGGAAGTCGCGCTCGAACTCGGTGATGTTCCGGATGTCGGCCCCGCGGAACGCGTAGATCGACTGGTCCGAGTCGCCGACGACGGTGAGCGAGGCACCCTCGGTGCGGGTGATGGCGAGCTGATCCGTGCCGGCCTCGGGCGCACGCGTGAGCTCCCGGATGAGCGAGTACTGGGCGTGGTTGGTGTCCTGGTACTCGTCGACGAGGATGTGGCGGAACCGCTGCTGGTACTGCGCGGCGACGTGCGGGAACGCCCGGAAGAGGAACACCGTCTGGCTGATGAGGTCGTCGAAGTCGAAGGCGTTCGCGTCGGCCAGCGCGCGCGTGTACTTCCGGAAGACCTGCAGGAAGACGAGTTCCTGCGGGTCGTTCGTGTTGATCGTGCGGGAGTACGACTCGACGTCCGACAGCTCGTTCTTGAGCTTCGAGATCTTCGCGGAGGTGTTGGACGGCGTGAAGCCGTACGCATCGGCCTCGAGCTCCTTGATGATCCGCTTCAACAGGGCGCGTTGGTCGCCGCTGTCGTAGATCGTGAAGTTCTTGGTGAAACCGAAGTGCTCGGCCTCGCGCCGGAGGATGCGGACGCAGGCGGAGTGGAAGGTGGAGATCCACATGCCCTGCGCGGCCTGGCCGACGAGCGCCTGCACCCGCTCACGCATCTCGGCGGCGGCCTTGTTGGTGAACGTGATCGCCAGGATCTGGCTCGGCCATGCCTCCCGCTGCTCGAGCAGCAGCGCCACGCGGCGGGTGAGCACACTCGTCTTGCCCGATCCGGCACCGGCGACGATGAGCAGGGCCTGGCCCCGGTACTCCACCGCGATCCGTTGCTGTGGGTTGAGCCCCTCCAGCAGCCGACTCCCGCCGGCACGCTCGTCGGAGGACGACTCGGGGACGGTTGCCGTGGGCCAGCCGACGATCACCGGTTGCACGGCGTCGGCGTTCGAAGAAGGAGAGCTCGCCATATCGCCTGCAAGTCTAGGCGCTGCCTCCGACATCGCTCGGCCGAGCACCGCCGTCGCGGTGTTCCGCCCGCTCGCCGGCCGCGGACCGGGCGGCGACACCGAGGTCGGCCTGGTCGACGAAGCAGCCGTCGACCCCCGAGGAGAGCACCAGGACGAACTCCTCGAGCCAGCGACCGACCGCCGCCGGATCGGACCCGTCCCGGAAGGGTGGCGCGAGGAATCGGTTCTCGGGGCGGAGGGTCCAGGTGTAGACGCGCAGGCCCACCGCGTGGGCGCGCTCCACGAGGTCCGTCGGGTGGGCGCCGTCGTCGTCGAGGTCGATGAGCATCGCCTTGTCCACACTGATGGCGTCGACCTCGAGGGCGAGCGCCGCGAGTCCGGCGTCGGTCATCGCGTCGGCGTAGGACGGGGCCGAATCCCCCAGCCTGGCGACGAGGTCGCTCGGCCTGCCGGACCGCTCGATGAGGTACACGAACTCCGCCTGCACCCGACGGGCCTGCAACGCCGTGAGGACCGACTGCTCGAACGACTCGATGATGAGCGGTTCGGCATGGGGATCGGTGCCGAACCCCAGAGCGGCGAGCTCCTCGGCCAGGAGTCGATCGAGTGGGAGTCCGATCGAAGCGAAGTAGTCGGCGTGCTTCACCTCGGCCACGACACCGACGGGTCGTCGGTGCGCTTCGGCCGCGCTGCGTACGACCTCGACGAGGTCGGCGAACCGCAGGATGCCCTCGGTACCGTCGAATCCCGCACTCACCGTCCGCACCTCGGGGATCCGCTCACGTGCGGTCAGGGTCGACAGCTCGGCCCAGGTGAAGTCCTCGGTGAACCATCCGGTCAGCTCGTGGCCGTCGACGCGCTTCGTCGTCCGCCGGTCGGCGAACTCCGCCCGGGCGGCGACGTCGGTCGTCCCGGAGATCTCGTTCTCGTGTCGGACCACGAGGACGCCGTCCTTCGACGCGACGAGATCGGGCTCGACGGCGTCCGCACCCAGCGCGACGGCCAAGCGGTAAGAGGACTCGGTGTGCTCGGGGCGGTAACCGGGAGCCCCGCGGTGTCCGATGACGAGCGGGTTGGGCAGGGAGTCGATGCGCACGCCATCAGCCTAGGACGACGCTCCGGCATGCGCGCAGGGTGCCGGCTGTCAGCCCGCCGCGAACATCGCCGCCCGTTCGGGGTTTTCCACGCGCGACCCGGCTGATTCAAAGGGAACTCGGATACTCTGGGTGTCAGCAGCGCCGCTTGGCGCGACACAGCCTCCACGACTGAGAGTAGGAATCAGCCATGGCCCTCGACAATCCCGCGTTCTCGAAGAACCCGGCATTCGCGAAGCAGGGAGGCGGGACGCTGCAGGCAGCTCAAGCAGCGAACCCCTCGCTGACCGCCGAACAGCTCCGCAAGATGTACGAGCAGCCCACCGCACCGGCGGGCGTCGGCACCGCCGACCGCATGACGATCGAGAACACGCTCGTCAAGACGCTCGGCTCGTTCGCCGTCCTCGTCGTGTTCGCCGTCGTCTCCTGGATGTGGACGACCTCCCTCCTGCAGGCAGGCAGCGGCTACGCCCTCCCCATGATCATCGGCATGATCGGTGGTCTCGGTCTCGGGCTCGTCAACTCCTTCAAGAAGGAGCCGGTCCCGGCGCTCATCCTCGGGTACGCCGTCTTCCAGGGACTCTTCGTCGGCGGCATCTCGCGCGTCTTCGAGGCGAACCCGGCCTGGTCAGGCGTCGTCGTCCAGGCGGTCCTCGCGACCCTCGCCGTCGTGGGCGTGACCCTCGCGCTCTTCGCGAGCGGCAAGGTCCGCGCCTCCAAGAAGCTGACGAAGGTCTTCCTCGTCGCCATCATCGGCTACGGCGTCTTCCAGCTCCTCAACCTCGTGCTCATGTTCACGGGCGTCCTGAACAACCCGTTCGGCCTCTACGGCGCGACGATCTTCGGCATCCCGCTCGGGATCGTCATCGGCATCTTCGCGGTGCTGATGGGCGCGTACTCGCTGGTGCTCGACTTCGACTTCATCCAGCGCGGCGTGCAGAACCGCGCACCCGCCAAGTACGGCTGGACCGGCGCCTTCGGCATCATGGTCACGGTCATCTGGATCTACGTCGAGATCCTGCGTCTGCTGGCCATCTCCCGCAACTAGCAGCGCACGCACTGCAAGGCCCGTCCCGTTCGCGGGGCGGGCCTTCGTCGTTCGAGGAACCGGCCGGTCGCGCTACTGCCCTTCGACAGGCTCAGGGACCGAACCCCTCGCACCGGGCACCATCCCCGGTCCCTGAGCCACCCACCCCGGTCCCTGAGCCACCCCCACCCGGTCCCTGAGCCACCCACCCGGTCCCTGAGCCTGTCGAAGGGCGCGGACGACGGAAGGCCGCCCCGCGAACGGGACGGCCTTCCGATGCTTCAGGGAGCGATCACTCCCACTCGATGGTCCCCGGTGGCTTCGACGTGACGTCGAGCACGACGCGGTTGACGTCCTTCACCTCGTTGGTGATGCGGTTGCTGATGCGCGCGAGGACGTCGTACGGCAGGCGGGTCCAGTCGGCGGTCATGGCGTCTTCAGACGACACCGGTCGCAGCACGATCGGGTGACCGTAGGTGCGGCCGTCGCCCTGCACGCCCACGGAACGGACGTCCGCCAGCAGGACCACGGGGCACTGCCAGATCTCCTGGTCGAGCCCGGCCGCGGTCAGTTCCTCGCGGACGATCGCGTCGGCGTCGCGGAGGAGGTCGAGACGCTCGGCCGTGACCTCACCGACGATGCGGATACCGAGTCCGGGACCGGGGAACGGCTGACGGCCGACGATCTCCTCCGGGAGGCCCAGCTCGCGGCCGATCGCCCGGACCTCGTCCTTGAACAGGGTGCGCAGGGGCTCGACGAGTTCGAACTGGAGGTCTTCCGGCAGGCCGCCGACGTTGTGGTGGCTCTTGATGTTGGCCGTGCCGGATCCGCCTCCGGACTCGACGACGTCGGGGTACAGCGTGCCCTGGACGAGGAAGCGGATGGGCTCGCCTTCGCTCTGGGCCTCCTTGACGAGGTCGATCTCGGCCTGTTCGAAGGACCGGATGAATTCGCGGCCGATGATCTTGCGCTTCTGCTCCGGGTCGCTGACGCCGGCGAGCGCCGTCAGGAACTGCTCGCGCGCGTCGACCGTGACCAGCCGGACGCCGGTCGAGGCGACGAAGTCCTCCTCGACCTGGCGCCGCTCGTCCTTCCGGAGCAGGCCGTGGTCGACGAAGATGCAGACGAGCTGGTCGCCGACGGCCTTGTGCACGAGCGCCGCGGCGACGGCCGAGTCGACACCGCCGGAGAGCCCGCAGATGACCTTGGCGTCGCCCACCTGGGAGCGGATGCGGTCGACCTGTTCGGCGATGACGTTGCCGCTGTTCCAGTCGGCCGGGATGCCCGCCGCCCTGTGGAGGAAGTTCTCGAGCACCTGCTGGCCGTACGCGGAGTGCTTGACCTCGGGGTGCCACTGGACGCCGTAGAGGCCGCGTTCCGCGTTCGCGAAGGCGGCGACCGGAGTCGAGGCGGTCGAGGCGAGGACCTCGAAGCCCTCGGGGGCCTTGGAGACGGAGTCGCCGTGGCTCATCCAGACGTTCTGCTCGGTCGGGACGCCGTGCAGGAGGGTGCCCGGGACGTCGACGACGCTGGTCGCGTCGGTGGCGCCGTACTCCCGGAGACCGGTGTGCGCGACCTCTCCGCCGAGCTGCTTGGCCATGACCTGGAAGCCGTAGCAGATGCCGAAGGTCGGGACGCCGAGCTCGAGGATGCCCTCGTCGAGCGACGGAGCGCCCGGCTCGTACACGCTGGACGGGCCGCCGGACAGGACGATCCCGACGGGGTTCTTGGCGGCGACCTCGGCGGCGGACACGGTGTGCGGCACGATCTCGGAGTACACGCCGGCTTCGCGGACGCGACGCGCGATCAGCTGCGCGTACTGCGCACCGAAGTCGACGACGAGGACCGGTCGGGCGGCGGTCTGCTCCGCTGCGGCGGCGGGGGCGGTTTCACTCACTGCATGGACTCCACGGGTTCGGCGGCCGCTGCTGCTTCGCGGCCGGAGAGGTAGCCCTTCACTTCCCGCGGGATGCGGCTCTCGAAGAAGAAGGACAGGAACGGGATGATGCCGCCGAGCGCGAGCCAGAGCAGACGCAGGACGTTCCACCGCATGAGGCTCCAGAGCCGGAACGCGGCGAACAGGTACACGACGTAGAACCAGCCGTGGATGATGAGGATGCCCGTGCTCAGGTTGACCGCGGTGGCGGTGCCGGAGGGCACGAAGGCGAGGAAGCCGTAGGCTCCGCCGAGTTCGAGCTCGAGGCCGAACGCGTACTTCATGAGCATCTCGGCGCAGAGCGACAGGAGCAGCACACCGGTGATGGGGGCGGCCACCTGGTAGAACTTCAGCGCGCCTCGGATCGCGGGAAACGTCGACGGTTTCGGCTGGAGGGGCATGCCCCCATCCTACCCGCGGCCGCCAAGCGACCGGACATCACGGACGGAGCGCTGCGGCCTCCTCCTCGGCGTCCTCGAGCTCCTCGATCTCGCGCTCCCAGGCGTCCTTGGCGAGCCGGAACCACAGGAACACGGCGAAGCACGCGAAGACGACCCACTCGGCCGCATAGAAGATGTTCAACCAGTTGAGCTGGATCTCCTGGCTGGGCGCGGGTGACGAGATGGGCTCGAGTCCGTCGACGGCCACGTCGTCCACGACGAACGCACTGAACACCCGCAGGCCGTCGGCGTCGTTCCAGCGGTTCAGCAGTGCGGCGACCGACATGTTGTCGAGGTCGGTCGGTGCGGCGTCCGCTGCCGGTTCCTCCGGGCCCTCCGGCGGGTTCAGACGCCCCTCGAGCTCCACGGCACCGGTGGGGGCGTCCGCGTTCAACGTCGCCGCGACACGGTCGGCGGTCTCGCGATCCTTCGTCCACCCGAGCGCGACGGCGAGACCGGCCTGGTCCGGGCGGTCGGTCGCGAGGTGGCCCGTCACCCAGTACCCGAGCGTGCCGTCGTTCACCCGGTTGCCCACCACGAGGTAGTCCTCCGGCACCCAGGTGCCCGAGACGCTCACCCGTTGTCCGGCGTCCGCCTCTCGGATGCCGACGCCCGGTTCGAGGACGTCCGCGAGCGGCCGGACCGACTCGGTCTCGGTCGGCACCACCTGCCCGGATTCGATGGCGCGGGCGAGCTGCCACTGCCCGAGCGCGGCGAACGCGCCCGCGACGGCGAGACAGAGGACGAGGACGCCGATCCACCGGGGACGCAGCATGACGGAGCGGAGCGTCGGACGGACCAGTCCGTGGTGGTCGGGGCCTGGTGCCGACGGGGCGGTGCTAGTAATCGGGCTCTCGCTTTCGTGCCGGTGGTTCCTGGTCGTTCATCGCCTGTTCGACGAGTCGGTCGATGGCCGCCTGATCGGTGTCGACGTCCGTCGTGCCCTGGTCGTCGCCCGCACCCTCGACGAGCGCGATGGCCTCCTGCGCCGTCGTGTCCACCTGCTCCACTCGGCGCGCCTTCCGGCGACGCGGACGCAGGATGACGGCGCCGATCTGCTCGGACCGGCCGGCGACGATCGGGCCCATCACAGCCATGATGAGCACGTAGAGCCCGGCGAACGGTTGGATGAGCGGGTTGAGCCCTGCGCTCAGCGAGAGCGTCGCGAGGATGAGGGCGAATTCGCCGCGATTCTGCAGGATGACCGCGGCGTTGATCCCCGCTTGCGGTCCGAGTCCGTTGAGCCAGGCGACGAACTGACCGGCCAGGACGTTGAGGACCACCGTCATGAGGACAGCGAGGAGGACCGGGACGAGGACGCTGCCGAACTTCGTCGCGTCGAGCGCGAGGCCGAAGTTCAAGAAGAAGAACGCACCGAACACGTCGCGGAGCGGGATCGCGATCTGCTCGATCTTGTTGCGGAACCGGGTGGCCCCGAGGACCAGCCCGATGAGGAAGGCGCCGATCGCGTCGGTGACCCCGAGGAGCTCGCCGATACCGCCGAACGCGACCGCGAGGCCGAAGAACAGGATCGTGAAGAGCTCGTCGTCCTTCGTGCGGAACAACCGCGACACGAATCGGCCGCCGAAGCGCGCGATCGCGAACATCACGAGGATGAACGTGAACGCGATCGCGAGCTTGCCGATGACCGGCCACACCTCGGTCTCGCCGCTCAGGACCACACCGACGATGGCGAGGTAGATGGCGATGAAGATGTCCTCCACCACGGTGACGCCCAGGATCATCGGCGTCTCGTCGTTCGTCAGCCGTTTGAGCTCGATGAGGAGCTTCGTGACGATCGCGCTCGAGCTCGTCGCCGTGATGCCGGCGATGATGAGCGCCTCTCGCGTGCCCCACCCGACCAGGAACCCGAACACCAGCCCGGCGGCCATGTTGACGAGGATGTAGGAGCCACCGGACACGATGAGCTTCCCGGCGTTGCCGAAGAACTCGTCCTGATCGAACTCCAGACCGAGGTTGAACAGCAGGAGCACGAGGCCGAAGACGGCGATGAGTTCGATCTGCGCGCTGGCGAAGTCGAGCGGGAACCAGCCCGTGTACGGACTCGCGAGCAGACCGACGAGCATGTAGACGGGGATCGACGGGAGGCCGATCAGCTTGCCGAGGCGGCCGAGGATGTAGGCGATGACGAACAGGACGCCGAGGATGAGCAGATCCTGGCCGAGGTGGGGGTTTTCGGTCGCGGCGTGCAGCATGCCTACCCTCCGGGCGGAGCGTCGACGGCGACCTTCTTGACGGCGCCCGAACGGAAGTAGGCGAAGGCCTTGGCGACCTTCTCGGGACTGCCCGCGACGACGAGGGTGTCTCCCGGGAAGACCCGGAAGTCCGCCGCAGGAGCCGGGTTGGCGGAGTCGCCGCGCACGACGGCGACGACGGTCAGCCCGACCATGCCTTTCTCGGCGGGGTTGCCGAGCGGCTGCCCGGCGATGTGGTCTTCGTAGTCGACGGTGAACCAGTCGATGCTGAGGCCGGGGATCTGGTCGAGCGCGCTGAGCGACTCGGTGATCTGTGTGCCACCGAGGAGTTCGGCCAGCGTGTGCGCCTCGTCCTCGTTGAGCCGGAGCGACACCTTGCCGGCATCGGCACCGTCTTCGTGGTCGGCGAAGGTGATGAGGTCGCTGTGGCCGGACCGGTGGGCGATGACGCCGACCTTGCCGCCGTCGTCCGTGACGAAGGTGTGGAGCACACCGACCCCGGGAAGTTTGACCCGCCGAACATCCACCATGGCTGTACTCCTCAGGCTTGTTGTGGCAGTCCTCCTAGTCTATCCGCCACACCCGGCCCGCCCGCCCGAGGCGCCCGCAGCCGTTCCGCTGCGGGCGATCACCGCCGGTTCAGGCCCCAGGGACGATGTCCGGTGCCTCCAGGCGCACGCGGTCCGCCGCTTCGTCGTTCGGCTGCTCCTGCGACGCCCGCTCCGCAGCGACGCGCTCGAGGTAGTAGGAGACCTCCTTCTCGATGCGCTCCTCGTCCCACCCGAGGACCCCACCCATGAGCTTCGCCGCGACCGGGGCCGCCGAGACGCCGCGGTCCCAGGCCTCGATGGAGATCCGCGTCCGACGGGCGAGGACGTCGTCGAGATGGAGGGCGCCCTCGTGGGAGGCCGCGTAGACGACCTCCGCCCCGATGTAGTCGTCCGCTCCCGGCAGTGCTTCGGCGAGCGTCGGGTCGTCCTTGATGAGGTCGAGCAGCTCGTCCGTCAGGACGCCGTAGCGGTTCAGCAGGTGCTCGATGCGGGCCGTGTGCACCCCGAAGGCCCGCGCGATCTTGCCCCGCTTGTTCCACGCCGCCTGGTACCCCTCGGCCCCGAGGAGTGCGATGTTCTCCGTCGCGCTCGCCGGGATCTTGCCGTCGAGGGCGTCCACCGCGGCGTCGATCGCGTCCTTCGCCATGACCCGGTACGTGGTCCACTTGCCACCGGCGATGACCACCAGTCCGGGGACGGAGTGCGCGACCAGGTGCTCGCGTGACAACTTCGACGTCTGCTCCGACTCGCCGGCCAGCAGCGGACGGAGGCCGGCGTAGACGCCCTCGACGTCCTCACGGGTGAGCGGGACGGCGAGGATCTTGTTGACGTGCTCGAGCAGGTAGTCGATGTCCGCCGCCGTCGCCGCCGGATGCGCCTTGTCGAGGTGCCAGTCCGTGTCGGTCGTGCCGATGAGCCAGTGTCGGCCCCACGGGATGACGAAGAGGACGCTCTTCTCCGTGCGCAGCAGGAGCCCCATGTTCGATTGGAATCGGTCGCGCGGCACGACGAGGTGGATACCCTTCGACGCGCGGACTTTGAACTGGCCCCGCTCCCCCACCATCGACTGCGTGTCGTCGGTCCACACGCCGGTCGCGTTGACGACCTGCTTGGCGCGGATCTCGAAGCGCTCGTCGGTCTGCAGGTCGTGCGCCTTGACGCCCACGACGCGCTGACCGACCTTGATGAAGCCCTCGACCCGCACGCGGCTCGCGACGTGCGCACCGTAGGCCGACGCCGTCCGCGCGAGGGATGAGACGTACCGGGCGTCGTCGACCTGGGCGTCGTAGTAGGTGAGTCCGCCCACGAACGCGTCCGACTTGAGACTCGGGATCGAGGTCAGGACCTGACGCTTGGACAGGTGCCGGTGGTGCGGGACGCCGGGCGGACGGCCGCCGGTCCAGCTGAAGAGGTCGTAGAGCAGCATGCCGGCGCCGATGTAGAGGCGCTCGAAGACCGGCTTGTTGAGCGGGTACAGGAACCGGACCGGCTTCACGAGGTGCGGCGCGATGCGCTGCAGCAGCAACCCGCGCTCGATGAGCGCTTCTCGGACGAGCCGGAAGTCGAGTTGTTCGAGATACCGGATACCGCCGTGCACGAGCTTCGAGGACCGGCTCGAGGTGCCGCTCGCCCAGTCGCGCGCCTCGAGCAGACCGGTGCTGAGACCGCGCGTGACGGCGTCGAGCGCTGCACCGGTGCCCACGATGCCACCACCGACGACGAGGATGTCGAGCTCTTTCGACTTCAACGCTTCGATCGCGGCGTCGCGCTCCTCCATCCCCAGCTTGGTGGAACGTGACACGTTGTTGTGGGTGGTGGCCATCGTCGAACTCCGCTCGCTGGAACCGCCCTCGCGATGATCCTGCCGGAGGCAGGTGCTCGTCCACGAGGCTCTGCCTCAGAGGCTAGTCGGCGCGATGCGACCCGACAACCGCTTGCGGAAGCGGCTCGCTTCCGGCAGGGCTAGGCGCTCTGGTACGGCGCGACGACGACCTCGACCCGCTGGAACTCCTTGAGGTCGGAGTAGCCGGTGGTGGCCATCGAGCGACGGAGCGCGCCGATGAGGTTGGCCGTGCCGTCCGACTTCGGCGACGGGCCGTAGAGGATCTCCTCGAGCGTCGCGACGGTCCCCACCTCGACACGGCGTCCGCGCGGCAGGTGCAGGTGGTGCGCCTCGGCACCCCAGTGCCAGCCACCGCCGGGTGCATCCGTTGCGCGGGCGAGTGCGGTGCCGAGCATGACGGCGTCGGCCCCCATCGCGACGGCCTTGACGATGTCGCCCGAGGTCCCGAGACCGCCGTCGGCGATGACGTGCACGTAGCGGCCGCCGGACTCGTCGAGGTAGTCGCGACGCGCACCGGCGACGTCGGCCACGGCGGTCGCCATCGGGGCATGGATGCCGAGCGAGGCCCGCGTGGTGGAGGCGGCGCCGCCACCGAAGCCGACGAGGACGCCGGCCGCACCGGTCCGCATGAGGTGCAGGGCCGCGGTGTAGGTGGCCGCGCCACCGACGATCACGGGGACGTCGAGTTCGTAGATGAACTTCTTGAGGTTGAGTGGCTCCTGGTTCTTGGAGACGTGCTCCGCCGACACGGTGGTTCCGCGGATGACGAAGAGGTCGACACCTGCGGCGACGACGGTCTCGTAGAGCTCCTGCGTGCGCTGCGGCGAGAGGGCTGCGGCGACGGTGACTCCAGCCGCGCGGATCTCGGCGAGCCGGGCCGTGACGAGTTCGGGCTTGATGGGCTCCGAGTAGATCTCCTGCATGCGCGCGGTCGCGCGGCCGACCGGCAACGACCGGATCTCGGCGAGCAGCGGCTCAGGGTCTTCGTACCGCGTCCAGAGGCCCTCGAGGTCGAGGACGCCGACGCCGCCGAGCTGGCCCATCATGATCGCGGTCGTCGGCGAGACGACGGAGTCCATCGGTGCCGCGAGCACCGGGATCTCGAACTGGTAGGCGTCGATCGACCAGGACACCGAGACGTCCTGTGGGTCGCGGGTCCGCCGCGACGGGACGACGGCGATGTCGTCGAACGCGTAGGCGCGCCGTGCGCGCTTTGACCGGCCGATCTCAATATCCATGCTCACCGCACCAGCCTACCGGTCGCCTGGTGGACGAATACCGGATCTCGCCGAAACTCTGGACGTTTGATTCAGAAATATCTATATTAACGACCAGGTTCGCACCGCGGCGCACCAACCAGAGAAGGGGATACCAAGTCATGCTCACCACTTCACGGGCCTTCAGTCTCGGAACAATCCTGGCGGTCGTCATCGCTCTCGCTGCCCCGGCAACAGCCAACGCTGCTCCTCCACCTGTTACCGCGACGCCCCTGAGCACAGCAGCTCAGCCCGAGATCACTCCCGAACAGCTTCGACTGGCCGTCGAGGAGTTGAAGGCAGCACAAGTCCCGTTCACCACGCAGCAGGTAGGCGAGGACACGATTGAGACTTTCGTATTCGAGAACGGGTTCAGCTTCTCGGTGGGACAAGGCCCTGCCGACACGCGTCTCGGCGGAGGGCAGGACTCCGGTGGAATCTATGTCCTGTTCAATGCCTTCGACCAAGGTCTCATCATCGGTGGAGGCGCGATGGCCCTTCAAGGAGCGTTGTGCCTCCTCCCAGGGGTCGGCGCCGCGCTGTGCGTCGTCTTCGGAGCCATCCTCTTGGTCGCATCCACCGCTCTCGCGACGAACGGCATCTGCCAAGGAGGACGAGAGATGAAGATCTACATCGGCGGCAACCAAGGTCGCTGCGTCTACGTATGAGCCCTGAGACCCACAACGTTCCTCCTAAACGACCTCTACGCGTCCGCCAATCAGTCCTTGCCAGCACCATTGTCGGGATCGTCATCTGTGGCACGACGGCGGTCCGTTTGGGGTTCGGCCTCGATGGCTATCTGCTATACGCCCTGTGGATCGGAGGCTTCGCCCTGGTCATGTGGGTGACGCTAACCGCTCTGAACAAACGTCGGATGCGCTGACCACACCTACGCCGACGGTCCGGCAGGCGGAAGCCTGCCGGACCGTCGGCGTTCGTGCGGGTGCCTACTTGCGGTAGTTCGGCGCCTCGACGACGATCTGCACGTCGTGCGGGTGCGACTCCTTGAGGCCCGCGGAGGTGATGCGGACGAACTTGCCCTTGGCCTTCAGCTCGCCGATGTTGCGCGCGCCCACGTAGAACATGGACTGACGCAGGCCTCCGATGAGCTGGTACGCGACGGCCGACACCGGGCCACGGTAGGGCACCTGGCCCTCGATGCCCTCGGGGATCAGCTTGTCGTCGCTCGGGACGTCGGCCTGGAAGTAGCGGTCCTTCGAGTACGAGGTCTTCTCGCCACGCGTCTGCATGGCTCCGAGCGATCCCATGCCGCGGTAGTTCTTGAACTGCTTGCCACCCACGAACACGAGGTCGCCGGGGCTCTCGTCGGTGCCGGCGAGGAGCGAGCCGAGCATCACGGTGTCCGCTCCAGCGACGAGTGCCTTGGCGATGTCGCCCGAGTACTGCAGACCGCCGTCGGCGATGACCGGGACGTTCGCCTCGCGCGCCGCGAGCGACGCCTCGTAGACCGCGGTGACCTGCGGGACACCGACACCCGCGACGACGCGCGTGGTGCAGATGGAACCAGGACCGACGCCGACCTTGATCGCGTCCGCGCCGGCCTCGATGAGCGCCTGCGCGCCGGAGCGGGTCGCGACGTTGCCGCCGATGACGTCGACACCGGCGAACGCCGGGTCGGCCTTGAGCTTGCGGATGATGTCGAGCACACCGGCGCTCTCACCGTTGGCCGTGTCGACCACGATGACGTCGACACCGGCGTCGAGCAGCTGGCCCGCACGGGACCAGGCGTCGCCGAAGAAGCCGATGGCCGCACCGACCCGCAGACGACCGGTGTCGTCCTTCGTGGCCAGCGGGTACTTCTCGCTCTTGTCGAAGTCCTTGACGGTGATGAGGCCCTTGAGCTTGCCTGCCTCGTCGATGAGGGGCAGCTTCTCGATGCGGTGCTGCGCGAGGAGCGCCATCACCGCGTTGCGGTCGGTGCCGACGGGAGCGGTCACGAGACCGGTGCTCGTCATGACCTCGCTGACGCGGGTCGTGGCCTTCTCGAACGGCGACACGAAGCGCATGTCGCGGTTCGTGATGATGCCGACGAGCACACCCTTGTCGTCGACGACCGGGAGGCCCGAGATGCGGAACTGGCCGCACAGCTCGTCGACCTCGGCGACGGTGGCGTCGGCCGTGGTGGTGATCGGGTTCGTGATCATGCCCGACTCGCTCCGCTTCACGCGGTCGACCTGTTCGGCCTGGTCGGAGATCGACAGGTTGCGGTGGAGGATGCCGATGCCGCCCTCGCGAGCCATCGCGATCGCCATGCGGGCCTCGGTCACGGTGTCCATCGCGCTCGACAGCAGCGGCGTGTTCACGGTGATCCGCTTCGTCAGGCGGGACGAGGTCTCCGCCTCGCTCGGGATGACGTCGGTGTGCCCGGGCAGCAGCAGCACATCGTCATACGTGAGTCCTACGAATCCGAACGGATCAGGCTGGTCCATTTATCCCTCTCATAGCCACGAACACACCGGAGAAACGCAGACCTGCCGGTATCACCATCGTAACCGAGCAGGGCCTACCCCTATTCCACGATCCCGACAAATCGATGCGGAGAAATACGCATGGGCGAAACATGTAGGCAATAATCAGGTTCTATCGTCGAACAGCGTTGTCCGACGCAGGAGAACGGTCCACGGAAGTGGCCCGGCACTGGAGGTGCAGTGAAGTTCGCTGGAACGACCCGAAACCCGAGACTGGCACGGAGATTCGTGCTCCTCATCGCCCTGTTGTTCGGGGCCATCACCCTCACGTCCGTCATGAGCGCCGTCCCGGCTCATGCTGACGAGGTGGGCGAGGAGTACGACTTCTACTTCGCTGGGAACGTCAAGTACGACGACAAACCACTCGAAGGCGTGAACATCACGGTCGACGGCAACGGCTACAAGGCCGATGTCGACACCGACGCCGACGGCAAGTGGAAGATCGGCGTCCCCGAGAAAGGTACGTACAAGGTAACGCTCGACGAGGAGACCCTCCCGAAGGGCGTCATCGTCGCCGAGGGCGGCTCGACCATCGAGGCCGAGTTCGGTCTCACCCAATCGAAGTCAGTGAACTTCTTCCTCGGCGAGGGCGTCCGCGTCACCGTCAGCTTCTGGGACCAACTCGCCGAACGACTCGTCAACGGCCTGAACTTCGGCCTCATGCTGGCCCTCGCGGCCATCGGAGCCTCCCTCGTGTTCGGCACCACCGGACTCAGCAACTTCGCCCACGCGGAGATGGTGACCTTCGGCGCGATCATGGCGCTCGTGTTCGGGGTGTTCCTGCAGTGGCCGATCTGGCTGGCCATCATCATCGCCCTCGCCCTGAGCGCCGCGTTCGGCTTCGCGCTCGACGCGGGCATCTGGAGACCTTTGAGACGCAAGGGCGTCGGCATCGTGCAGGTCATGATCGTCTCGATCGGCCTGTCGCTGGCGCTCCGCTACGTGTTCCTCTACTTCATCGGCGGCGGGACGTTCCAGCTGCCCGGTTCCGGAGAGGAGAACATCAAGCTGTTCGGCACGGTTTCGCTCAGCGTCACCGACATGATCAGCATGGCGGTCAGCGTCGTGGTACTCCTCGGCGTGGCCTGGTGGCTCATCAAGACGAAGACCGGCAAGGCGACACGAGCCATCTCGGACAACCCGAGCCTCGCCGCGGCCAGCGGCATCGACGTCGACCGAGTGGTCCGCATCGTCTGGATCCTCGCAGCGACCCTCGCGGGTCTCTCCGGCATCCTGTGGGCGTACTTCCGACCGGGCATCAAGTGGGACATGGGAGCGCAGCTGCTCCTGCTCATCTTCGCGGCCATCACCCTCGGCGGGCTCGGAACCGCCTTCGGCGCCATGGTCGGCGCCCTCATCATCGGCATCCTCGTCGAGGTCTCGACGCTCTGGATCCCGTCTGACATCAAGTACGTCGGCGCCCTCGTGGTGCTCATCGCGGTGCTCCTCGTGAGACCGCAGGGCATCCTCGGACGTCGCGAGAGAATCGGTTAGGGGCACGCGCATGGACTGGGGAAGCATTCTCTCGAACACGCTCGCTTGGGTCATCAGCCCGGAGACGATCGCGTACGCGCTCGCAGCACTCGGCTTGGCCGTGCACTTCGGCTACGGCGGTCTGTTGAACTTCGGTATGGCGGGGTTCATGGCGCTCGGCGCCTACGGCTACGCCATCTCGATCCTGAGCTTCAACCTCCCGTGGTGGGCGGGCATCATCGTCGGCTGTCTGGCCTCGGTGGTCTTCGCCTTCATCCTCGGCATCCCGACCCTGCGACTGCGAGCCGACTATCTGGCCATCGTCACCATCGCGGCGGCCGAGATCGTCCGACTCCTCTTCACCACGCAGGTCTTCGACGAGTTCACGAACTCGGCCGACGGACTCGGCAACTACCACGAGGGCTTCCGGGCCGCGAACCCGATCCCGCCCGGCACGTACGGCTTCGGGCCCTGGGAACTCAACGCGAACCAGTGGTGGGTCCGGATCTTCGGCATCCTGCTGCTCGCCGTCGCCGCCCTCCTCGTGTTCCTCCTCATGCGCAGCCCCTGGGGCCGCGTGCTGAAGGGCATCCGCGAGGACGAGGACGCCGTGCGCGCCCTCGGCAAGAACGTGTTCGCCTACAAGATGCAGGCGCTCGTCGTCGGTGGCGTGTTCGGTGCGCTCGGCGGGGTGGTGCTGGCGCTCCCCTCCGCGGTCGTGCCCAGCGTGTACGTCACGAGTCTCACCTTCTTCATCTGGACGATCCTCCTGCTCGGTGGAGCCGCGACGGTCTTCGGGCCGTTGCTCGGCTCGGTGATCTTCTGGGTGATCATGGCGTTCCTCTCGAACGTCCTCCCGGCGCTCGTGAAGGCGGACGTCCTGCCGTTCATGAGCTCGACGCAGGCGTCGACGCTCCGCTACGTGCTGGTCGGTGTCGCGCTCATGCTGATCGTCATCTTCAGGCCGCAAGGCATCCTCGGAAACAAGAAGGAGCTGACCTTTGTCAAGTAACAGCTCACCCACCTCGCGACCGGTCAAGACCACCGGCCTCCACGTCGGCGAGATCGTCCCGGGCGTCAAGAAGGTCGACCCGATCCTCATCGCGGACCAGGTCACCCGGACCTTCGGCGGCCTGCAGGCGGTGAACGTGGAGCACCTGGAGGTGCCCCGCAACGCGATCACCGCCCTCATCGGCCCGAACGGCGCCGGTAAGACGACGCTGTTCAACCTGCTGACCGGCTTCGACAAGCCGAACACCGGGACGTGGAACTTCGACGGCAAGAGCCTCGGGGGCGTCCCGGCGTTCAAGGTCGCCCGCATGGGTCAGGTCCGGACCTTCCAGTTGACGAAGGCGCTCGGCCTGCTCACGGTGCTCGAGAACATGAAGCTCGGCGCGACCGGCCAGACCGGCGAGGGCATCTTCTCGAGCCTCGTGAAGCCGCTCTGGCGGAAGCAGGAGGAGGACCTCGAGGTCAAGGCGATGGACCTCCTGCGTCGCTTCAAGCTCGACACGAAGCGCGACGACTACGCGGCCAGCCTGTCCGGTGGGCAGCGGAAGCTCCTCGAGATGGCGCGGGCGCTCATGAGCGATCCGAAGCTCGTCATGCTCGACGAGCCGATGGCCGGCGTCAACCCGGCGCTCACGCAGTCCCTCCTCGACCACATCCTGGCGTTGAAGGACGAGGGCATGACCGTGCTGTTCGTCGAGCACGACATGCAGATGGTCCGGCACATCGCCGACTGGGTGGTCGTCATGGCCGAAGGTCGTGTCGTCGCCGAGGGCCCGCCCGACACCGTCATGGAGGACCCCGCCGTCATCGACGCCTACCTCGGGAGCCACCAGGACGTCGACCTCGGGGTCGTGACCGGCAGGATCGCCGGAGAGGACAGCGCTGCGGCCGAGGAGCTGCTCGCCGAGATCGAAGACGAACGGCTCGCGGCTGGTGCCGAGCCCGAGGAGGAGCGGAAATGAGCGACGTGAAGGGTGCGCCGGTCGGCGGCACCGCGGTCAAGACCGCCGAGATGGTCGTGGAGGTCACCGATCTGACCGCCGGGTACCTCCCCGGCGTGAACATCCTGAACAGTGCCAACCTGACCGCCCGGAAGGGCGAGCTCATCGGCATCATCGGACCGAACGGTGCGGGGAAGTCGACGCTGCTGAAGGCGATCTTCGGACAGGTGAAGGTGCGCAGCGGACAGGTGCTCCTGAACGGTGAGGACATCACGGGGCTCCGGGCGAACAAGCTCGTGGCGCGCGGCGTCGGGTTCGTGCCGCAGACGAACAACGTGTTCCCGAGCCTCACCATCGAGGACAACCTCAAGATGGGGCTGTTCCAGAAGCCGAAGCAGTACAACGAGCGCCTCGAGTTCGTCACCGGGATCTTCAGCGAACTCGGGAAGCGGCTCAAGCAGCGCGCCGGTTCGCTGTCGGGTGGTGAGCGCCAGATGGTCGCGATGTCGCGGGCCCTCATGATGGATCCGCACGTGCTGCTCCTCGACGAGCCGTCCGCGGGGCTGTCGCCGGTCCGACAGGACGACGCGTTCATCCGCGTCTCGGACATCAACAAGGCCGGCGTGACGACGATCATGGTGGAGCAGAACGCACGTCGGTGTCTGCAGATCTGCGACCGCGGGTACGTGCTCGACCAGGGTCGTGACGCCTACACCGGGACGGGCCGCGAGCTCCTCTCGGATGACAAGGTGATCGGCCTCTACCTGGGCACGCTCGGCCAGGACGAGGACTGATCAGGGCGATCCCCACTCGCGGGTCGGCGGGGACTTCGGTACCCTCGAACATGCTCGTCCCGACCGCGTGCCGAGCGACGGGCCAGAAGCCACCGGATCCCGACCGGTGAACGAACCACAACTCCTCCCTCCCCCGAGGGGCACCGTCGTACCAAGACGGCCTCCTGAGACGGGGACGGAGGAGTTGTGCATTCTCCCTCCCCCTTTCGCCAGCGCGGTGCGCTGACGCGAGCGCGGTCCTGGCGCGTGAGCGCGGGTCTCCGGAGGCACGCGCTCACGCGCTGGACCCGCGCTCACGCCGAGTCATCACCGCTGCGGCACAGCGACCCGCGCTGAGACCGACGACCCGCGCTGGCGTCAGCGCACCGCGCTGGGTGCCATTCCACCCTCGCTCCACCGGAGGCTGGATGGGAGCAGTTCTCCACATCGTTTCCACGACACGAGCTGCTGTCGGAGTCGAACGGGCACGGTGAGGCGATGGAATCCTTCGACCTCAACCTGCTCCTCCGCCCGAACGGACTCCTGCTCGTCCGCGACGCACGCCGGGTCGGCGCCGAGCGCCTGGTGAGCGCCGCCCACCGCGACGGCGACCTGGTGCGTCTGCGGAAGGGCATCTACGTCCCTGAACCGATATGGAGTTCCCTGTCCCCCGATGACCGCTACCGGGTCCGGATCGAGGCCGCGGCCGTTGCGCTCCGAAAGGACGCACTGTTCAGCCACTACTCGGCGGCGCGGTTGTGGGGACTCCCGATCGTGGGTCCGTGGCCTCCCGAGGTGCACACGCTGACGAGCGGTGATCGCGGAGGACGTTCGGCACCCGGCATCATCCGTCACACCACGCAGGGCTCCGTGACCCGACGGATGCGTTACGGGCTCGCGGTCACGGACCCGGCTCGGACCGTCGTCGACCTCGCTCGGATCGCCCGCCTCGAGGACGCCGTCGCCGTCGCCGACGCTGCCCTCCGGCTCAAGCTCACCGACGAGACGGCGCTCCGCTCGCTCGCACGAGACCTGCCGGGCCGGCGGGGAGGACGCCAGGTGCGCTTTGCGATCGAGTTCGCGGACCCACTCGCCGCGAACGGTGGTGAATCGAAGATGCGGGTCGTGATCGCGCAGCTCGGTTTCGCCCTGCCGGTGCTGCAGCATGCCTTCTCCGACGCGGACGGACCGGTCGGAGTGGTCGATGCGGTCTGGCCGGACGAGCGCATCATCCTCGAACTCGACGGCCGACAGAAGTATGTGCGGGAGGAGTTCACGCAGGGGCGGGACGTGGCCGACATCGTCCTGGCGGAGAAGCATCGGGAGGACCGTCTGCGCGCGCTCGGGTACACCGTCGTCCGCGCCACCTGGGAGGACCTCGTGCATCCGAGTCGGCTCGCCGCGAAGCTCGAGCGCGCAGGGCTGCAACGCGCGTTCCGTTGACCCGGGCAATCGACTGGTCGCTGTCAGCGCGGTGCGCCGGCGTGAGCGCACCGGATCCTCCGTCAGCGCGGTGCGCTGGCAGGAGCCCCTCCCGTCGTCAGCGCGGTGCGCTGGCGTGAGCGCCACCCGCTGTGCCGCATGGGCTCGGAATCGGCGTGAGCGCGTCGTAGGCGCGTGAGCGCTGGTCTCCGGAGACCCGCGCTCACGCGCTGGACCCGCGCTCGCGTCAGCGCACCGCGCTGGCGCCACCACACACGGCACAGCACACGCGGGGGCAGTTACAGCTGCCGGACACGACGAAGGCCCCGGATCGCTCCGGGGCCTCGTCAGTCGCGTGGGCGACTAGTTGATGCGGGTGTACTTGTTGTCGTCACCGTACTGGTAGATACCGATGGTCGCCTCGGTCGGGTCGCCGTTCTCGTCGAACGTGATCGGACCGGAGTTGCCGTCGTAGTCGATCTTCTTGCCGTCGGCGATGGCCTTCGCACCCTCTTCGAAGGTGGTCACCTTCTCGCCCTTGTCCTTGCCACCGGACACGGACTGGAGCTCGGCCGCCATGTCGGCACCCTCGGTAGAACCGGCCTGCAGCGCCGCGAGGGCGAGCAGGATGACGGCGTCGTAGGATTCAGCCGCGTAGCTGTAGTCCTTCAGCGGCTCGCCACCCTCGTCCTTCACGAACGCCTGGAGGCGGTCGGTGAAGTCACCGAGCTTCGCGGTGTCGAGACCGGGCAGCGTGCCCTTGGCGCCCGTCAGCGTGCCCGGAGCGAAGTCCGCGCTGTAGTCGGCGAGGTTGCCGTCGACGAAGTAGAGCTTGTCCGACGGGAAGCCGGCGAGACCGGGGACGATCGTCTTGGTCTCCTCGAACGCGATGATCGCGATCGCGTCGGGGTTCTCCGCCTTGACCGCGCTGATCTGCGCGTCGAACGAGGTGTCACCGGTGTTGTACGACTGCTCGGCGACCACTTCACCGCCGGCGCTCTCGAACGCCTCCTTGGTGAACTTCGCGAGGCCGGTGCCGTACGAGTCGTTCAGGTAGATGATGCCGAGGGTGGCGTTGCCGTCCTCCGCGATCAGGTTCCCGAGGACCTCGCCCTGCAGCACGTCGGACGGCGCCGTCCGCCAGTAGAGACCGTTGTCGTCCCACGTGGTGAAGTCCGCGGAGGTGTTCGCCGGGGAGAACTGGATGACGCCTGCGCCGGTGACTTCGTCGATGAAGAGCTTCGACACACCCGAGGACGCTGCACCGATGATGGCCGTGACGCCTTCGGAGAGCAGACGGGGGACCTCGGTCGCGTACGCCTTGTTGTCGGAGTCACCCGAGTCGCCGAGCGTCAGGTCGATCTTGATGCCGAGGTCTGCGTCGTTGACCTCCTTGACCGCGAGACCGACACCGGCCTCCTCGGGCGGGCCGAGGAACGCGAGGTTACCGGTCTGCGGCAACGCCGTGCCGAGCTTCAGGGTCAGGTCGCCAGCAGGCTTGCTGCTGCTGCCGCTGTCGCCGCTACCACTCGAGGCGCAACCGCTCAGGACCAGCGCGCTGGCTCCGATCAGTGCGATACCACCGAGAACGATGGAACGTGGGCGGGAGCGAGCGGCCGTGGCCTTCGAAAAGACGCTCATGGTACTCCTTGCTTGTCAGAAGAGTGGCAGCTCCAGGGGCTGCCGTTGAGTCAAGTTATCCGCTGCACGTGCGCTGGACAATGTCGTTGACGTTACAAGCGTGTAACACGACCAAATCGTTACCTCAGGCGGGGCTGTTTCGCGCGTTTCCTGCAGTGGTCGCGCGATCAGCGCTGGAATCCGCTGTTCAGATGCTCGTCGAGCGGCGCCGTTCGACCCCGACGGCCCGACGACCACGGGTGGAGGCGACGAGCATGTCGACGGTGAGGATCGCGAGCGCCAGCCACACGAGACCGAAGCCCAACCAGCGCTCCGGCGGCATCGCCTCGTGCAGGACCGCGACACCGACGACGAACTGGATGATCGGTGCGAAGTACTGGATGAAACCCATCCAGGTGAGCGGGAGGCGGCGCGCCGCCGCCGCGAACAGCAGGAGCGGGACGGCGGTGATGACGCCGGCACCGACGAGCAGCAGGGCGTGCCCGACGCCTGCGGTGCCGATGGTCAGCCCACCGGTCACGCCGACCGCGATGAGCTGGGCGATCGCGACCGGCATCAGCCACACGGTCTCGAGCGTCAACCCGGACACGGCGTCGACCGAGCCGCCCACCAGTTTCTTGATGTAGCCGTAGAGGCCGAATGAGAAAGCCAGGATGAGGGCGATCCAGGGGACGCTGCCGTGTCCGATCGCGAGGACGAGGACCGCGATCACGCTCACGACCACCGCGGCCCACTGGGCCGGACGCAGCCGCTCCCGGAGGAAGAAGACGCCGAGGAAGACGGTCACGATCGGGTTGATGAAGTACCCGAGCGACGCTTCGACCACCTGGCCGTTGAGCGCGCCGTAGACGTAGGTCTGCCAGTTGACGTAGATGAGCGCTCCGGCGAGGCCCATCGTCAGGACGATGCGGCGCTGGCGGAGGATGCCGAACAGTCGACGCCAGGAACGGGTCGCCAGGATGAGGACGGCGCAGAAGACGAGGGAGAAGAGGATGCGCCACGCCACGACCTCGAAGGCGCCGGCCGGTGCGAGGGCGATGAAGTAGAGCGGGAGCGCTCCCCAGAGGCAGTAGGCGGCGACCGCCGAGAGCAGTCCGGACCGGCTCCCCTGCTGGGGCACGGCCACACTCGCACGTCGATCCACTCCCCCGTCGACGGAGACGGGGTGGATGTCGACGTCGGCTGGATCGCTGGGGTTCTGCACTGGTCCAGGCTAGACCCGCGACTCCCCGCGACACCCTCCGAAAACGGACACAGCCCGAACGGCGAATGCCATTCGGGCTGTCGAGCGGCCTGAGCCGCCGGATCCGTGCGCTGGTGACTAGCGGACGACGACTGCGAGGACGTCGCGCGCGGACAGGACCAGGTAGTCCTCACCGGCGTACTTGACCTCGGTGCCACCGTACTTGGAGTAGATCACCTTGTCGCCGACGGCGACGTCGAGCGGGACGCGGTTGCCGTTGTCGTCGATGCGACCGGGTCCGACCGCCACGACCTCGCCCTCCTGGGGCTTCTCCTTGGCGGTGTCGGGGATGACCAGACCGGAAGCGGTGGTCTGCTCTGCCTCGACCTGCTTGATGACGATGCGATCCTCGAGCGGCTTGATGGAGACCGACACGGTTGACCTCTTTCTTGAAACGAAGACGTGGTTAGCACTCACACTGCGAGAGTGCTGATTCCAGTGTAGGCATCTTCTGGCACTCATGCAATGCGAGTGCCAATCAGCGGCTGCTACCGTTGCCGGATGCATCCAGCTCCGCCCGAGGCCCACTGACCATGGACCGTTCGGAACTCGTCGAACTCCTCACGGCCGACGGCCTCAGGCTCCTCGACTCCCTGCCGCCCTACCCGACGAAGGACGAGGCCGTCCGCCTGGTCGGGCGCCTGCGCAAGGAGGGCCACTCCCCCGAGCTGGTCGCGGCGGTCCTCACGCAGTCGCGGCTCAGGCAGAAAGCCGTCGGCAAGTTCGGTCCGTTCGCCGGCCGCATGCTGTTCACCGAGGCGGGCCTCGAACAGGCCACGCGCCTTCCCGTCGCCGCGCTGCACGCCGGACGTTTCGCCCGGGCCGGCCTCACGCGCGTCGCCGACCTCGGCAGCGGCATCGGCGCCGACTCGATGGCCATGGCCTCGCTCGACCTGGAGGTCACGGCGGTCGACATCGACGAGGTCACCGCGGCCATCGCCAGCTACAACCTCGCCCCGTTCCCCACGGCGACCGTGCGGAACGCCGCCGCCGAGGACGTCTCGCTCGACGACTTCGACGCGGTCTGGTTCGATCCCGCGCGGCGCACCGCAGGACACGCCGACACCGCGCGGTTGTCCAGTGCCGCCGACTACACCCCGTCCCTCGACCTGGTCTTCGGTGCGGCGACCAGCCTCCCCACAGGCGTCAAGCTCGGGCCCGGATTCGACCGCTCACTCATCCCCGACGACGCCGAGGCGCAGTGGGTGTCGGTCGACGGACAGCTCGTCGAGATGGCGCTCTGGTTCGGCCCGCTGGCCCGTCCCGACGTCCGACGGTCCGCGCTCCTCCTCGCGGACGGCGTCCACCACGAGTTGCACGCCGAGGCCGACGCCGACGACGCCCCCGTGCGGGAACTCGGCGACTACGTGCACGAACCCGACGGGTCGGTGATCCGGGCCCGACTCATCGGCGACCTCGCCGTCCGCTTGGAGGCCGGCATGCTCGGCCAGGGCATCGCCTACCTGACCTCCGACACGGCGACGACCTCGCCGTTCGCCACGACCTTCCGGGTGCTCGAGCGGCTACCGATGGACGAGAAGGTCCTCAGGCGCACGATGCGGGATCGCGGGATCGGTGTCCTCGAGATCAAGAAGCGCGGCGTCGACGTCGACCCCGCGGCGTTCCGGAAGCGCATGGCGCTCAAGGGAGACGGCTCGGCCACGATCATCCTCACGAGGATCGCGGGCAAACACAGTGCGCTGCTCGTCGAACGGGTGACACCGGCCGCTGACGCCTGACCCGACGGTGTCCGCCGAGCCGCAGCGCCGCGAGGCGGATCAGGTCGAGACGTACCCGATGATCACGACGACGCTGTAGGCGAGCCAGCCGACGGAACAGGCGAGGCCGACGAACCCGGTCAGGAGGCCCGTGAGGGCGCGGCCTCGGCCCTGCGGCTCGCGACGCCTGGCTCCGAATCCGAGGACGATGGCCGCGATCGACAGGGGGAAGCCCCAACCGACGAAGACCGACACGAGGAGACCGACGAGACCGGTGATGAGCGACCAGGTGCTCCGTGAGGTCCCGGTCGACGCGGCAGGGGTCTGCGTCTGCGACTGCTGGTACGCGGCGTAGCCGCCCTGGCTCGGTGCCTGGTAGACCGCCGTCGGCACCGTCTGGAGATAGGTCGCGTGATCGCCCTGCCAACCCGCTGGTGGAGGGGAGGCCTGGCCCTGGGGCTGGTACGGCTGCTGAGGTTGGTAGGGCTGCTGCTGGCCCTGGGGCTGGTACGGCTGCTGGGGCGCGTACGGCTGCTGCTGGCCCTGCGGCGCGACAGCCTGCTGGGAGGGCTGCGGCGGCTGGTACTTCGACCAGGGCTGCTGGGCCTGCGGCTGGTGAGGAGGCTGCTGCCCCCACTGCTGCTGCGGCTGCCCGGTGGGCTGCTCGGCCTGCGGCGGGCGCGACTGCCCGTCCACTGCACCGTCCTGGTGCTGAGGTCGTCCGTCGGGGTGCTCGTGCTGATCCATCGCCGCTCCTTCGATCCGTGACCGGGTACCGGCCCATCCTATGCGCCGACGTCCGCGCACCCGGTCGACGGCCGGGAGACGGCTGGTCGAGCGGTCAGTACACCTGGATCTCGGTGACCGGCAGGGTCGAGTCGGCGCCGAAGTCGAGCGAGGACGGCTCGTGCCCGGCGGAGATGAGCTGCGCGGCGAGTGCGGCGATCATCGCACCGTTGTCGGTGCAGAGCTGCATCGGCGGGATGCGGAGTTCGATCCCGGCCGAGGTGGTGCGTTCGGCGGCCACCTCGCGGAGCCGCGCGTTCGCGATGACGCCGCCCCCCAGCAGCAGGCGGGGCACGCCGAGCTCGGTGCATGCTCTGACCGCCTTCGAGATGAGCACGTCGACGACGGCCTCGCGGAAACTGGCGGCGACGTCCGCGACGGGGACCGGCTCCCCCGCGTCCTGCTTCGCCTCGACCCAGCGTGCCACGGCCGTCTTCAGGCCGGAGAAGGAGAAGTCGTAGCGGTGCCGCTCCATGTCCTTCGGCAGGCTGAGTCCGCGGGGGAAGCGGATCGCCTTCGGGTCGCCGCCGACGGCCGCACGGTCGATCTGCGGCCCGCCCGGGTAGGGCAGGCCCAGAATGCGCGCGACCTTGTCGAAGGCCTCGCCCGCCGCGTCGTCGATGGTCTCGCCGAGCAGTTCGACGTCCGACACGAGGTCCCGCACGAGGAGCAGCGAGGTGTGCCCGCCGGACACGAGCAGGGCGATCGTGGGGTACTCGATCGTCCCGTCTTCGGAGTCGAGGACGTCCGCGCCGACATGACCGACGAGGTGGTTCACGGCGTACAGCGGTTTGCCGAGGGACACAGCGAGCGCCTTCGCCGCGCCGACGCCGACCATGAGTGCGCCGGACAGGCCGGGGCCACTCGTCACCGCGACGGCGTCGAGGTCGGCCAGGGCGACGCCGGCCTCGGCGAGCGCCGCCGTGAGCGTCGGCTCGAGCGCCTCGAGGTGGGCGCGCGCGGCGACCTCCGGGACGACCCCGCCGTACCGCGCGTGCTCGTCCATACTCGAGGCGATGGTGTTCGCCAGCAGGTGGTGTCCGCGGACGATGCCGATCCCGGTCTCGTCGCAGCTCGTCTCGATGCCGAGGACGAGCGGTTCTGCTCGGTTCACGCGATGCTCCCGGGGTGCTGGTCGGTCTGGTCGAGCGGGGACTGGCCGTGGGCGGGCATGGGCGGCCTCGGCTGGACCGTGAGTCGCATGACGATGGCGTCGACGTCGTCCGGCTGGTAGTAGCCGGGGCGGACGCCGAGTTCCTCGAAGCCGAGACTGCGGTACAGCGTGATCGCAACGGGGTTGTCGGCCCTGACCTCGAGGAAGACCTGGGTGACGTCCTGCTGCCTGGCCTGCTCGATGAGCGCCTGCATGAGGAGTCGCCCGAGTCCTCGTCCTCTGGCGTACCCGGCGACGGCGATGGTCTGGATGTCGGCGTCGTCGGAGCGGGAAGGCGCGAAGAGACCGCCGTAGCCGGCGAGTGTCGCGTCGTCGGCGTCGACCTCCGTCGCGACGAGGTAGTACCCGTGCGGCGACGACAGTTCGGCGCGCATCATGTCAGCCGACCAGGCGTCGTTCACGAAGACGGTGTGCTCGAGCTCCATGATCGCGTCGAGGTCGGCGACACCGGCGCGGCGCAGCGACCAGCTCACGCCGTCACCCGCTTGGCGCCCGCGGACATCGTGACGTCGGGTGAGCGGAGGTACAACGGCTCCTCCCCCGCGAATCCGCCATCGGTGGCGAGGAGTGCGGCGGCGACCTGTCCCAACGCCCCGGCGGGGACGACGAGTGCGTCGAGGCGCACGGATTCGGAGTTCGGGAGGTCGTCGGGTTTCGCGAGGGCCGGCCCCTGGACGCGGACCGGGAGGCCGGCTGCGTCGAGTCCGGCGTAGCTGGTCCAGTAGCGTTCGCGACGGCGGGCATCCGTGACCACGAGGAGCGTGGCGTCGGCTGCGGCGGAACCGGAACGGTAGGCGTCGAGCGCGATCGCATCGTGGCTCACCACGGGGTGCACCGGGAGGCCTGCGCCGATCCCGAAGCTGCGGGCCGCGGCGATCCCGATCCGGAGTCCGGTGAACGGCCCTGGTCCCATACCCGCGACCAGCCCGGTGAGCGCGGCGACCTCGATCCCGGCGTCGTCGAGGCATCCGGCGATGAGCGTCCCGATGACCTCGGCGTGCCGCATCGGGTCGTCGGAGGACCGTTCGGCCAGCACCTCGCCACCCAGGGTGACGACGGCGACGCTCGAACCCGCGGATGTATCGATCGCCAACAGCACGTCGTCCAGCCTACCCGGCGTCGATGGCGGGGTGCCGCGAGAGCGTGAGGGTCCGGCGCTCGATCGGCTCCTCGCCGGCATCGTCCGTCGCGGGTTCGTCGCCGGCTCCGGTCGGACGCTCGATGACGAGCTCGAACCACGTGGGGACCACGCCGTCGAGCAATCCCGCTCCCCATTCCAGGACGACGACGGATCGGGAGAAGTCGATGTCGAGGTCGTCGAGTTCGAGCGCCGAGCCGAGCCGGTAGGCGTCCACGTGGACGAGCGGCGGACCTCCGACGAGGCTCGGGTGCGTCCTGGCGAGCACGAAGGTGGGGCTGGTGACGGGGCCGCGGACCCCGAGGCCCTCGCCGATCCCTCGCGTGAGGGTCGTCTTGCCCGCTCCGAGCGGCCCGGTCAGGACGAGAAGCTGCCCGGCGCGCAATGCGGCGCCGAGCCGGACGC
Source organism: Plantibacter sp. MCCC 1A11337 (assembly GCF_013349365.1). Lineage (NCBI taxonomy): Bacteria > Bacillati > Actinomycetota > Actinomycetes > Micrococcales > Microbacteriaceae > Plantibacter > Plantibacter sp. MCCC 1A11337. Next base: position 1,139,890 of record NZ_JABJWX010000001.1, read on the forward strand.
CGTAGGCGTGCATCTCCTCGGGCGTCGCCACGTCGACGGTGCCCGGGGTGAGGACGTGATCGGTCATGGCCGCTCCCTGGTCGTCCGGACGACGCGCGGTCCGATCCGGGTGACGAGTTCGTAGTTGATGGTGCCGGCGGCCTCCGCCCACTCCTCGACGCGCGGCGCGCCGGACGCCGGATCGCCGAAGAGCACGGCGTCGTCACCCACGGCGACCGCGTCGTCACCGACGTCGACGACGAACTGGTCCATCGCGATCCGCCCGCACACCCGGTAGCGGCGTCCGTTGATGACGACCGGACCGGCGTTCGAGGCGCTGCGCGGCACACCGTCGGCGTATCCGAGCGGGATGAGGGCGAGCGTCGTCGCCGTGCTGGTCCGGTAGCTGTAGTCGTAGGACACCCCGGCACCCGGTTCGACCCGACGCACGGCGGCGACCGTCGCCCGGAGGGTCATGACGGGCCTGAGGCCGAAGGCGTCGGCCGAGCGGTCGACGTCCTCGGTGGGTTCGAAGGGCGAGAGGCCGTACACCGCGAGTCCGAGGCGGACGGCGTCGAAGCGGAGGGAGGGCTCGCCGAGCGCTGCCGCCGATGCGGCGAGGTGCAGACTCCGCGGCGTGAGACCGGCCTCCGCGGCGAGGGCGACACCGCGTTCGAAGCGGACAGCGGCGGCCCGGTCGTCGGCGGTGGAGGTGTTGGAGACGTGCGAGAACAGCCCGTCGACCCGGACGAGCCCCGCAGCCTCAGCTGCTGCGGCGGCTCGGAAGAGCTCCGGCCAGTCGGCTTCGGCCGCACCGTTCCGGCTGAGTCCGGTCTCCAGTTTGAACTGGACGACCGGCACGACGGACGGCCGATCCCGAGCGGCCTCGATCACGCGCTCGAGCTGCGCCACCGACGACAGACCGAGGTCGATCCCGGTATCGAGTGCGGCGCCGAACGCAACCTGCGGGCCGTGCAGCCAGGCGAGGATCGGTGCCGTGATCCCGGCGGCACGCAGCGCGACGCCCTCCATGATGTCGGCGACTCCCAGGCGATCAGCCCCGGCCTCGATCGCCGCGCGGGCGATCGCCTCGGCACCGTGCCCGTAGGCGTCGGCCTTGACGACGACGATGAGTTCACCGACGCCGGTCAGCTCGCGCAGGCGACGGACGTTGTGGCGCAGGGCGTCGAGGTCGATGATCGCCTCGCGGGTCGGGCGCTCGTCGACCTCGGACACGGGCGTCATCCTTCCCGCTCCGCGACGACGAACGCGACGGCGACCCCGGCGTCGTGCGTCATGGTCAGGTGCATGCTCGTGATCCCCCGCTCGGCCACCACACCCGCCGTGACGCCGGACAGCGCGAAGTCGGGCTTCCCCTCCGGGCCGTTCACGATCGCCATCTCCTGCCACCGGATACCGTCCGAGGAACCCAGTGCCTTGATGAGCGCCTCCTTGGCGGCGAACCGTCCGGCGAGGGACCGCAGCGGGAGGTCGCGTTCCGACGGGACGAAGAGCCTGGCCAGCAGGTTCGGGGTGCGCGTGATCGCCCGTTCGAACCGTGCGAGGTCGACCAGGTCCACCCCGATGCCGATGATCATCCCTCTACTCTACGGCCGTCGTGTGCGGCCCGGAGGCTCGCTCGACGGGCCACCTCGGACCCCGCGGACCGTCCCTACTCGACCGTGACGGACTTCGCGAGGTTGCGCGGCTGGTCGACGTCGAGGCCCTTCGCCGTCGCGAGCTCCATCGCGAAGATGTGCAGCGGGATGACGGCGAGCAGAGGCTCGAACAGCGGACCGGCGAGCGGGATCGGGATGACCTCGTCGGCCGAGGGCAGGACGGCGGCGTCGCCCTGCTCCGCGATCGCGATGACCCGGGCACCGCGTGCACGGATCTCCTCGATGGTCGAGATGACCTTCGGGTGCAGGATCGCCGAGCCACGTGGGCTCGGGACGACCACGAAGACGGGCTGGCCCGGCTCGATGAGGGCGATCGGGCCGTGCTTGAGCTCGCCACCGGCGAAGCCTTCAGCGTGGATGTACGCGAGCTCCTTGAGCTTCAGCGCACCCTCGAGCGCGATCGGGTACCCCACGTGGCGCCCGAGGAAGAGCACCGCGCGGGAGTCGGCCATCCAGTGGGCGAGCTGCGCGATCTTCTCGGAGGCCCCGAGGATGCTGGCGATCTTGTCGGGCACGCCCTGCAGCTCCTCGACCTGCGACGCCAGGAACTCCGGAGTCTGGGTGCCGCGCACCCGCGCGAGGTGCAGCCCGAACAGGTACAGCGCCGTGATCTGGGCGGTGAACGCCTTCGTGGACGCGACAGCGACCTCGGGCCCCGCATGGGTGTACACCACGGCGTCCGACTCACGCGCGATCGTGGCGCCCTGCGTGTTGCAGATCGACAGCGTCTTCGCGCCGGACTCGCTCGCGAAACGCACCGCCATGAGCGTGTCCATGGTCTCGCCCGACTGGCTCACCGAGATGACGAGCGTGCGCGCGTCGATGACCGGGTCGCGGTAGCGGAACTCGTGGCTGAGCTCCACGGTGACCGGGATCCCGGCCCAGCGCTCGATCGCGTAGGTGCCGACCGTGCCGGCGTAGGCGGCGGTGCCGCACGCGATGATCACGATGCGGTCGATGTCGAGGAAGAGCTCGTCGAGACCGGCGAGTTCGGGGATGACGACCTGGCCGCCCTCGACCCGCCCGCGGATCGTGTTCGCGACCGCATCGGGCTCCTCGCTGATCTCCTTCGCCATGAAGCTCGACCAGCCGCCCTTGTCGGCCGCCGAAGCGTCCCACTGGATCTCGAACGGCTCGGTCACCACGTGGTTGCCGGCGAAGTCGGTGACCGTCACGTCGTCGGGCGTGATGACGACCATCTGGTCCTGACCGATCGCGACCGCGCGCTGGGTGTACTGCACGAACGCGGCGACGTCCGACCCGAGGAAGTTCTCGCCGTCGCCGAGTCCGATGACGAGCGGCGAGTTCCGACGCGCGCCGATGACGACGCCGGGCAGGTCCTGGTGCATGGCGAGCAGGGTGAAGGCGCCGTCCAGGCGAGCGACGACGCGGCGGAAGGCCTCGGTGAGGTCGCCGGTGGAGCGGTACTCGCGGCCGATGAGCACGGCGGCGATCTCGGTGTCGGTGTCGCTCTCGAAGGTGAAGCCGTCCGCGAGGAGCTCCGCGCGCAGCTCGGCGAAGTTCTCGATGATGCCGTTGTGGATGAGCGCGAGGCGTCCTTCGTCACCGAGGTGCGGGTGCGCGTTGCGGTCCGTCGGTCCACCGTGGGTCGCCCAACGGGTGTGACCGATACCGGTCGAGCCCGGCGCGATGGGGTTCGCGGCGAGGTCCTCAGTGAGGACGGCCAGCTTCCCGGCGCGCTTCCGGGTGTTCAGCGAGCCCGTCGCGTCGAGCACGGCGATCCCGGCGGAGTCGTACCCCCGGTACTCGAGCCGCTTGAGTCCGCCCATGAGGACGTCCACCGTCTTGTCGTTCCCGACGTACCCTACGATTCCACACATGTAGAGCAGCATAATCGCGCGAGTTTGCGAGGATCCTGCACCAACCTCGAGGCGCCGACGCTCAGCGTGGGAGCAGGACGGTGCTGCCGGGATCCAGCGGTTGCCGGGCCCTTCCCCTGCCGCTGCTCAGAGCTTGCGGAGCAGCACCGAGGACACCGTGTGATCGGAGTCCTTCCGCAGCACGAGCTTCGCGCGTGACCGGGTCGGGCGGATGTTGTCGATGAGGTTCGGTTCGTTGATGGAGCGCCAGAACCCGCGTGCCTGATCGGCCGCCTCCTCGTCGGAGAGCTCGGCGAACACGTTGAAGAAGGAGTTCGGGTTCGAGAACGCGCCCCGCTTGAGCGCCATGAAGCGGTCGACGTACCAGGACTCGATGTCGCGCGTCCGTGCGTCGACGTAGATGCTGAAGTCGAACAGGTCGCTGATCGCGAGTCCGCTGGCCGTCGCGGCCGGTTGCAGCACGTTCAAGCCCTCGACGATCAGGACGTCGGGGCGCCGGACGACGACCTGCGCCGTCGGGATGATGTCGTAGCGCAGATGCGAGTAGAACGGTGCCCGCACCTCGGCGGCGCCGCTCTTCACGGCGGTGATGAACCGCAGGAGCGCCCGGCGGTCGTACGACTCGGGGAAGCCCTTGCGATCCATGATGCCGCGCCGCTGGAGTTCCTCGTTCGGATAGAGGAAGCCGTCGGTCGTCACGAGCTCGACGTGCGGGGTGTCCGGCCAGCGCGACAGCAGTTCGCGCAGCAGCCGCGCGATCGTCGACTTGCCGACGGCGACGGAACCCGCCACGCCGATCACGAACGGCGTCCGGAGCGCCTGGTCGCCGAGGAACCGGCTCGTCGCGCGGCCGAGGTCCTGGGTGCCCTTCGCGTAGAGGCTCAGCAGTCGGCTGAGCGGCACGTAGACCTCCTCGACCTCCCGCATGTCGAGACGGTCGCCGAGGCCGCGGATCTGCACGACCTCGGTCTCGCTGAGCGGTGTGGCCGTCTCCGGAGCGAGTCGCGCCCATTCGGCACGGTCGATCTCCACGTAGGGCGTCGGCTGCCCGGAGGCACCGCCCGTCGTCGTCGAAGTCATGCGATCACTCTTCCACAGCTGAGGTGCCGAGCCGTCGCCGGACGACTCAGATGGCGAGTCGTTCGCGGACGACGTCGGCGAGGCGGTGCGCCAGGCGGTCGGCGGTCGGCTGGTCGGCCGCCTCGACCATGACGCGGACGAGCTGCTCGGTGCCGGACGGCCGCAACAGCACGCGTCCGTCGTCTCCGAGCTCGGCTTCGGCAGCCTGTACGGCAGCGTCGACGACCTCGTCGCCGGCGAGGCGTGTCCGGTCGACACCCGTGACGTTGACGAGGATCTGCGGGTACACCTGCATCACCGCGGCCAGCTCCGCGAGCGTCTTCCCGGTGCGCGCCATCTCGGCCACGATGTGCAGGCCGGTGAGGATGCCGTCGCCGGTGGTCGCGTAGTCGGCCATGATGACGTGACCCGACTGCTCGCCGCCGAGCGAATAGGCGTTCGCGTTCATCGCCTCGAGGACGTAGCGGTCGCCGACCCCGGTCTGGACGACGTTGATGCCGTGCTCGCGCATCGCGACGTGCAGGCCGAGGTTGCTCATCACCGTGGCGACGAGCGTGTCGTCCTTGAGCCTGCCTCGCTCCTGCATCGAGACCGCGAGGATGGCCATGATCTGGTCGCCGTCGACGACCTTGCCCGCAGCGTCCACCGCGAGGCAGCGGTCGGCATCGCCGTCGTGTGCGATGCCGAGGTCGGCACCGTGCTCGAGGACCGCCTTGGACAGGAGGTCGAGGTGCGTGGAGCCGACGCCGTCGTTGATGTTCATGCCGTCGGGGTCGTTGCCGATGATCGTGACCTTGGCCCCGGCGTCGCGGAAGGTCTCCGGCGACACTCCCGCAGCCGCGCCGTGCGCGCAGTCGAGGACGACATGGATGCCGTCCAGGCGGTTCGGGAGACTGCCGAGCAGGTGGAGGACGTAGCGGTCCTCGGCGTCGGCGAAGCGGATGATCCGGCCGACATCGGCGCCGGTCGGGCTGAGCTTGGGGCGGTCGAGGTATTCCTCGATCCGGCGTTCCACCGCGTCGGGCAGCTTCGTGCCGCCGCGGGCGAAGATCTTGATCCCGTTGTCGGGCGCAGGGTTGTGCGAGGCGGAGATCATCACGCCGAAGTCGGCGTCGATGTCGGCGATGAGGAACGCCGTCGCGGGCGTGGGCAGCACGCCGGCCTCGAGCACGTCGACGCCCGAGGACGCCAGGCCCGCCGCGACGGCGGCGGACAGGAACTCGCCGGAGATGCGCGGGTCGCGTGCGAGCACGGCGACCGGGCGCTTCCCGGCGGCACGGCGGGCCTCAGCACTACGGCCTTGCCCAAGCACCACTGCGGTGGCTTGGGCAAGGCCGAGGGCGAGGTCTGCCGTCAGGTCGGCGTTCGCGAGTCCGCGTACGCCGTCGGTACCAAACAGCTGAGGCATCGAGCTTCGCTTGTCCTGAGAGCGCTTAGCGCTTCGAGAACTGCGGAGCCTTACGGGCCTTCTTGAGTCCGGCCTTCTTGCGCTCCTTGACGCGAGCGTCACGGGAGAGGAAGCCGGCCTTCTTCAGGGTGGCGCGGTTATTCTCCTCGTCGATCTGGTTCAGCGACCGAGCAATGCCGAGGCGCAGCGCGCCGGCCTGGCCCGAGGGGCCACCACCGGAGATGCGTGCGATGACGTCGTAGCCGCCGGCCAGGTCGAGGACGGTGAACGGGTCGTTGATGAGCTGCTGGTGCAGCTTGTTCGGGAAGTAGTCCTCGAGCGTGCGGCCGTTGACCGTGATGGTGCCGCTGCCGGGGACGAGACGCACGCGGGCGATGGCCTGCTTGCGACGGCCGACGGCTGCGCCGGGGACGCTCAGCACGGCGCGAGGCGCGGTGACTGCTGCTTCGGGAGCCGACTCGGTGGAGTAGCTCTGCGGGGTCTCTTCGATGGAATCTGCGATGTTCGCCACTGTGTAATCCTTTTTTCTTGTCCGGTGCTTACTGGGCGACCTGGTCGAGCGTGAACGGCTTGGGCTGCTGAGCGGCGTGCGGGTGCTCGCTGCCCGTGTAGACCTTGAGCTTCTTCAGCTGGTCGCGGCCGAGCGTGTTCTTCGGCAGCATGCCGCGGATCGCCTTCTCGACGGCGCGGATCGGGTTCTTCTCGAGGAGCTCGGCGTAGGTGACGGCCGAGAGCCCGCCCGGGTAACCGGAGTGGCGGTAGGCCTTCTTCTGCAGGAGCTTGGCGCCGGTGAGGGCCACCTTGTCGGCGTTGATGATGATGACGAAGTCGCCACCGTCCATGTGGGGGGAGAAGGTCGCCTTGTGCTTGCCGCGCAGGAGCGCTGCAGCGTGGCTGGCCAGGCGGCCGAGGACCACGTCGGTGGCGTCGATGACGACCCAGTCGTGCGTGATCTCACTGGCCTTCGGGGAATACGTGCGCGTCACAATAGTGCTGCTTTCTGGTCGGAGTTGGTCGTTCGTGAATCCCGCTCCTGTTGGGTGTTCCGAACGGAACGCCCGAGGTGGAGGGCTCAACTTCGGGTACCGCGCCGCAGAAGGCGCAGGCACCAACGGGAGAGTCTACGCGACGACGTCCCGGCGGTCAATTCCCACCGGGAACCTCACTCGGCGCTCGCTTCCACGTGCTCGTGGCTCCGCCGCTGACGGGTCTCGGCGGCCCGCGCGTGCAGCAGCCCCGGCTCGGGGTAACCGACCTCGACGAGGGTGAGCCCGCGCGCCGGCATCACCCGGAAGTCGACCTCCCGCCGCCCGCCGTCGCGGAGCCGGACGACCTCGTCGAGCGACATGCGCCCCTCCCCTACGGCGACGCAGGCGCCGACGAGCGCCCGCACCATGCTGTGGCAGAACGCGTCGGCGGTGAGGCTCGCCACGAGCACGCCCGCTTCGTCCCGCTCCCAGCTGAAGGACTGCAGGGTCCGGATGGTCGTCGCGCGTGGTCTCGGTTTGCAGTACGCCTGGAAGTCGTGGAGCCCCACGAGCGAGGTGGCCGCCCGGTGGAGCAGCTCGACGTCGAGCGACGCCGTCGTCCAGCTCGTCGTCCGCCGGAGGATCGGGTCCTTGCGGACGTCGGCGTCCGCGAGGCGGTAGCGGTAGTGACGCCAGACAGCCGAGAAGCGCGCGTCGAAGCCCTCCGACGCCGGTTCCGCCGTGTGGATCACGACGTCGCGGTCCATCCCGAGCACGCCGTTCAGTCGACGCACGAGCAGGGAGCTCGCGGTCTCGTTCCGCGGCGTACCGTCGTGGAACTCGGCGTGGCGCCCCTGCAATCGCGTGATCTTCGCGAGCTGCGGCTCGGTGAGGTCGAGGTGCGCCACCTGACCGGCCGCATGCACGCCGGCATCAGTCCGTCCGGCCACCACGAACCGTGGCATCGGCGGGACGGTCTTGCCGAGCACGCGATACAGCGCCTCCTCCAGGACCCCCTCGACCGTCCGGAGCCCCGGCTGCTTCGCCCATCCGGCGAAGTCCGTGCCGTCGTACGCGATGGCGAGCCGGAACCGCTGGGTCGGGAGGACGTCCGCTGCCGCGACCTGCTCAGCGCTCACGGACGTACGCCAGATCACGCGTCGTCGCGACGAAGCCCTGTCGTTCGTACAGCCCGAGTGCACCCGTGGGGCTGGCCGTGTCGACCTCCAGCGTCGCCCGCTCGAGGCCGGCTGCCTGGATCCGACGAAGCGCCGTGGCGAGCAGTGCCGGTGCGAGTCGTCGGCCACGCCAGTCGCGCACGGTCCCGACGAGGGCGATGTACGCGCTGGTGAACCCTTGCGCGGACCAGCTGTCCTCATCCACCTCGGCCAGCGTGAAGCCGACGACCCGTCCGTCGTCGTCGATCGCCACCACGGAGAGGTCGGCTCGGAAGTGGGACCCGCCGACGAACTGCTCCCACATCGCCGGGACCGTCTCCAGGCTGCCCCAGTGATCCCGGAACGAGTCGTTCCGAGCCTGTCTCGTGCGTTCGGCCACGTCCGGGTGGTACGCCTCGAGCCGGACACCGTCGGGCACGTCGATCTCGTCGACGGGCGCGGAGAGATCGCGTTCCATGATCGTGAAGTACCGCGCCACGACGAAGCCGAACCGCTCCAACAGCCGCGCCGCCCCCGGGTTCCGTTCGTCGACGTAGGCACGGGACGAAGCTGGAGCACCCGTCTCCACGGAAGCCAGCTGCTGCTCGGACCGTTCCATCGACCACGCGAGCACCGCTCGGCCGATCCCCCGCTCACGCCATGCGGGATGCACGCCGCCGAAGACGTATGAATAGACGGACACGTCTCGTGAGGGCGACAGGATCACCATCGCGTAGGCGACCAGCGTGCCGTCGGCGGCGATCGCCAGCAGGCTGTCCGCAGCCATGTCGATCCACGCGTGGTCGAACTCGTCCGCGATCTCGTCACGGCTCGTCACCCGGTGGGGGTTGTCGAACGGATCCATGGCGCGGCACAGCGCCACGATGTCGTCGATGTCCGCGCGGACCGCCGGACGCCATCGGTCGACGTCGGGGTGCTGCGGCAGGGCCGGCTGGCCGGCCGGAACGGCGGGAGTGGTACTCATGTCTCCAGCCTAGGACACCGTCGCAGCGCCGCCAGGAACGACGGAACCCCGCTCTCCAGGTGGAGGGCGGGGTTCCGTTCGTGTGTCGCTGAACCTACTTAGCGTCCTTCGCGGGAGCCTCGTCGGTGGCCTCACCGGCGTCGACGGACTCGCCGTCGGTCTCGGTCGCCTCGACGGCTTCCGTCGCCTCTGCGTCGGCCTCGACCTCGGCGGGGGTCTCCTCGGCCGGAGCCTCGTCGACCGGCGCTGCGGCGTGCTTCGCGGACTGCTTGGCCGGCTTCGCCTTCGGCGTGACGGGCTCGAGGACAAGCTCGATCACGGCCATCGGAGCGTTGTCGCCCTTGCGGTAACCGGTCTTGATGATGCGCGTGTAGCCACCCTGACGGTCGGCGACGAGGGGCGCGATCTCCGTGAAGAGCTCGTGGACGACGCTCTTGTCGGTGATGGTCGCGAGCACCCGACGGCGGGCGTGCAGGTCGCCGCGCTTCGCGAAGGTGATCAGGCGCTCAGCGAGCGGACGCAGGCGCTTCGCCTTGGTCTCGGTGGTCTGGATGCGCTTGTGGGTGAACAGCGCAGCAGCGAGGTTGGCGAGCAGGAGACGCTCGTGGGCAGGTCCGCCTCCGAGGCGGGGTCCCTTGGTGGGAGTAGGCATTCTTGTCTCTCTTCAGGTTGGAAAGTCGTCAGGTGGATCGCGTGCTAGGAGACGGTCTCGTCGTCGTAGCCGCTGTAGAAGTGGGCGCCGTCGAACCCGGGAACCGAGTCCTTCAGCGAGAGGCCCATTTCGGTGAGCTTGTCGCGAACTTCATCCACCGACTTCTGTCCGAAGTTGCGGATGTTCATGAGCTGCGTCTCCGACAGCGCGACGAGCTCGCTGACGTTGTTGATGCCCTCGCGCTTGAGGCAGTTGTACGAGCGCACGGAGAGGTCGAGGTCCTCGATCGGGATCGAGAGCTCACCCGGCAGCACGGCGTCGACCGGCGCGGGGCCGATCTCGATGCCCTCTGCGGCGGTGTTGAGCTCGCGAGCCAGGCCGAACAGCTCGGTCAGCGTGCGACCGGCCGACGCGATGGCGTCGCGCGGCGTGATGGCCGGCTTCGACTCGACGTCGACGACCAGGCGGTCGAAGTCGGTGCGCTCACCGGCACGAGTCGCCTCGACGCGGTAGGTCACCTTGAGGACGGGCGAGTAGATCGAGTCGACGGGGATCTGACCGGCTTCGCTGAACTCGTTGCGGTTCTGCGTGGCCGACACGTAGCCGCGGCCACGCTCGATCGTGAGCTCGAGCTCGAACTTCGCCTTGTCGTTGAGGGTCGCGATGACGAGGTCCGGGTTGTGGACCTCGACGCCGGCCGGAGCCGAGATGTCCGCTGCGGTGACCTGGCCTGCGCCGGTCTTGCGGAGGTACGCCGTGATCGGCTCGTCGTGCTCGCTGGAGACGACGAGGCCCTTGATGTTCAGGATGATCTCGGTGACGTCTTCCTTGACACCGGGGATCGTGCTGAACTCGTGCAGCACGCCGTCGATGCGGATGCTGGTGACGGCTGCACCCGGGATGGACGACAGCAGGGTGCGACGGAGCGAGTTCCCGAGGGTGTACCCGAAGCCTGGCTCGAGCGGCTCGATGATGAACCGGCTGCGGAACTCCGAGATGGATTCTTCGGTGAGCGTAGGGCGCTGTGCGATGAGCACTATGGATTCCTTTCGGCTAAGTGTCCGCTATATGACACTTGCGTTGGCGAGGTAGTGAATGGTGTTCGCTGGCCCTGGTCACCAGGACCATGCCGTGATCCGTCCGCGGCGATCGGACGATCGCTACGGACGGATCACGGCCGGTGAACCGAAGGAATTAGACGCGGCGACGCTTCGGGGGGCGGCAGCCGTTGTGTGCCTGAGGCGTGACGTCGTTGATCGAGCCGACCTCGAGGCCCGCGGCCTGGAGCGAACGGATCGCGGTCTCGCGGCCGGAGCCGGGTCCCTTGACGAAGACGTCGACCTTCTTCATGCCGTGCTCCTGCGCCTGACGCGCAGCCGACTCGGCGGCGAGCTGTGCGGCGAACGGGGTCGACTTACGCGAACCCTTGAAGCCGACGCCACCGGACGAAGCCCAGCTGATGACCGCGCCCGAGGGGTCGGTGATCGAGACGATCGTGTTGTTGAACGTCGACTTGATGTGGGCCTGGCCCACGGCGATGTTCTTCTTTTCCTTCTTACGCGGCTTCCGAACGGCCGACTTTGGTGCTGCCATGAATATCTCCTGAGTCCTATGACGAGGCGACTAGGCGGGGCCTAGCGAGCCTTCTTCTTGCCGGCGACGGTGCGCTTCGGGCCCTTGCGGGTGCGCGCGTTGGTCTTGGTGCGCTGGCCGCGGACCGGAAGTCCACGACGGTGACGGATGCCCTGGTAGGACCCGATCTCCACCTTGCGGCGGATGTCGGCGGCGACCTCACGGCGGAGGTCACCCTCGACCTTGAAGGTGCCCTCGATGTAATCGCGCAGGGCGATCAGCTGGTCATCGGTGAGATCCTTCACGCGGATGTCTCCGCTGATGCCGGTGTCGGCGAGGGTCTTGAGTGACCGCGTGCGGCCAACACCGTAGATGTACGTCAGTGCAACTTCCACGCGCTTGTCGCGTGGGATGTCTACGCCGGCGAGACGTGCCATGGTGGCTTCTCCTAGGAGTTGTGGAGGTGTGGAGCAGTTCCGGTGCTCGGGCCTCCGACCCGAGGTGTCACCCGCGGCGCACGATGTGCTGCGGGATCTGGAACTGCCGTTAGAGGGGTGGTGCTGTGTTGCTCAGGGCTGCGTGCTGCAGGTCCTCTGAGATCAACCCTGGCGCTGCTTGTGGCGCGGGTTCTCGCAGATGACCATGACGCGGCCGTTGCGACGGATGACCTTGCACTTGTCGCAGATCTTCTTGACGCTGGGCTTGACCTTCATAGTTCTCTCTTTTCGCTGTCATCGTGCCGGGCCGACCACCGGGTGGTGGAGGCGCGTCCGGCCGTTACTTACAGCGCGACCTACTTGTAGCGGTAGACGATCCGACCACGGGTCAGGTCGTAGGGGGTCAGTTCCACGATCACGCGGTCCTCTGGGAGGATGCGGATGTAGTGCTGACGCATTTTGCCCGAAATGTGGGCAAGTACCTTGTGTCCGTTGGTCAGCTCAACGCGGAACATCGCGTTGGGCAGAGCCTCGACCACTTGGCCCTCGATCTCGATGACGCCGTCTTTTTTGGCCATAGCCTCACTGTCGCTCAGGTTGAGTCGCACTGGTCGTGCGGATGGATTGCGGTGCGGATGTCGGCTCGCCGAAGGCATGCAGAAAGCACCAAAGATCGATTCTATGCTATGTTTCCGGGTTTCGCCAACTCAACGTCGGCCACGACCTCTCAGTCGGTGCGGGAGAGCAGCGCATCGTTGATCTGCGTCGTGAGACCGGCGTCCATCGCCAGCGCACGTCCGTCCACCGCACGCACCGGCGCTGCCAGTCGGACGCTGGAGAGCAGCCACGCCGCTTCCGCGTCGAGCACGTCCTCCGGTGTCAGCATCCGGTACTCGTGCGCGAGCCCCTGCTCCTCGAGATGGGCCCAGAGCGCCAGCTGCGTGGTGCCGGGGAGGATGCCGCTCGACGGCGGCGGCGTCACGAAGGTCCCGTCGATCCGCACGACCACGGTGGAGGTCGGGCCCTCGAGGACGAAGCCGTCGCTGCTGACGAAGAGCACGTCGTCAGCTCCGCGACGGTGCGCCTCACGGAGCGCGGCCATGTTCACCGCGTACGACAGCGTCTTGGCACCGGCGAGCAGCCACGGCGAACGCTGCTGCACGTCGCTCGCGAGGCCTCGGTCGAGCAGGACGACCTCGATGCCGTTCTCGCGCTCGGGGAACCCGTCAGCCGGCGTCGCCGAGACCCACGCGGTCGGGCGTCCGCCACTCCCCCGCGTCACGACGAGTCGGACGGCGCTCTGATCGACGATGGGGAGTTCCGCGACCGCGCGGGCGATGGCGACTCGCCACTGAGCGTGGTTCGGCGCAGGCAGATCGAGGATCGCCGCCGACTCGGTCAGCCGGTCGAGGTGCGCCTCGACCGACTGCGGGTGCCGGCCGACGACACCGATCGTCTCGAAGATCCCGTCCCCCCGCGCGGGACCCAGATCGAAGACGCTCAAGACGCCGGACCCGTCGCCGGCCGGCGTGATCGTGGCCGCGAGGTCGGCGTCGTCGAGGACGGTGTCTGCGGGGAGGACGTCGAGAAGGAACACGATCGGCACGCTCATGCCGAGCAACTCTACCGGGACGGACGAGGTCCGGCCGGCGACCTGGCGGGCGGTCAGGCTGGACGGACCGGGGTGACGCCGAAGGCGGCGAGGGCCGCGGCCCCGCCATCGTGAGCGGTCAGGACCCAGATGCCGTCGCGGTGCACGGCGACGCTGTGCTCCCAGTGCGCCGCCGAGCCACCGTCCAGCGTGGCGACCGTCCATTCGTCGTCGCGGACGAAGGTGTCTGGGCTCCCGGCGACCACCATGGGTTCGATGGCCACCACGAGTCCGGGCTTCACTTCGGGTCCGCGCTGACGGACCCGGTAGTTGAACACCGGCGGTGCCTCGTGCATCGTGCGTCCGATGCCGTGCCCGACGTAGTCCGTGAGGATCCCGTAGGGCTTCCCCTCGGGTGAGTGGTCCTCGACGTACTCCTCGATCGCGGCACCGACCTGGTTCAGGTGTCGGGCGGTCGCGAGTTCGGCGATCCCGGCCCACAGCGAGCCCTCCGTCACCGCCGAGAGGCGCTCGCGCTCGGTGACGAGCTCCGGGCGCGTGGGATCGGTGAGCACGATGGTCATCGCGGAGTCGCCGTTCCAGCCGTCGATCTCGGCGCCGCTGTCGATCGACACGATGTCGCCCGCCTGCAGCACGCGTGACCCGGGGATGCCGTGGACCACGTCCTCGTTGACCGAGGTGCAGACCGTGTGCCGGTAGCCGGGGACGAGCTTGAAGTTGGAGTGCCCGCCGGCCGCGACGATCGCCGCCTCGGCAGCCGCGTCGAGTTGCAGCGTCGTCACCCCGGGGGCGACGAGCGCACGCACCGCATCGAGCGAGGCCGCGGTCGCCAGCCCCGGCGCGATCATGGCGCGGATCTGGTCAGGGGTCTTGTAGATCGACTTCCGGAACACCGTGATGGATGTGTCGGTGCGTCAGACGGCCGGAACGATGATGCCGCGAGCGGCGAGGGCCGCGTCGATCCGCGCGGTCACGTCATCGACCTCGCCGAGGCCGTCGACTGCCACGACGAGCCCCCGGGCCGTGAAGACCTCGATCAGCGGCGCGGTCTCGTGCGCGTAGAGGTCGAGCCGGTGGCGGATGACCTCCTCCGTGTCGTCGGTGCGACCCTGCTCGGCGGCACGCTTGAGGAGTCGTGAGACGACCTCTTCCGTGTCGGCCTGCAGCTGCACGACGGCGTCCAGGCTCGCGTCGTTCTCTGCGAGCAGAGCGTCGAGCGCGACGACCTGGTCGGTGGTCCGCGGGTACCCGTCGAGCAGGAACCCCTCGACGGCGTCGGGCTGGTGGAGCCGGTCGCGGACGATCTCGTTCGTCAAGGAGTCGGGGACGTACCCGCCCTCGCTCACGATCGCCTGGACCTGCTTCCCGAGCGCCGTACCCTCCTTGATGTTCGCGCGGAAGATGTCGCCCGTCGAGATCGCGGGGATGTCGAAGCGCTCCGCGAGGAACGCCGCCTGGGTGCCCTTGCCGGATCCCGGAGGACCGACGATGAGCAGGCGGGGCTTGCCGGCCGCCGCGCTCAACGCAGGAGCCCTTCGTAGTGGCGCTGCTGGAGTTGCGAGTCGATCTGCTTGACCGTCTCGAGTCCGACACCCACGATGATGAGGATCGACGCCCCACCGAACGGGAAGTTCGCGTTCGCACCGACCAGGGCCAGCGCGATGAGCGGCAGGAGGGCGATCAACCCCAGGTAGATCGATCCGGGCAGGGTCACTCGGGTCAGCACGTAGTCGAGGTACTCGGCCGTCGGGCGTCCGGCACGGATGCCCGGGATGAACCCGCCGTACTTCTTCATGTTGTCGGCGACCTCTTCAGGGTTGAAGGTGATCGCGACGTAGAAGTAGGTGAAGCCGACGATGAGCAAGAAGTACATGAGCATGTACAGCGGGTGGTCACCCTTGGTGAGGTACTGCTGGATCCACAGGACCCAGGGCGCCGGAGTGCCGGTCGTCGGCTGGTTGAACTGCGCGATGAGGGCCGGCAGGTACAGGATCGACGACGCGAAGATGACGGGCACCACACCGGCCATGTTGACCTTGATGGGGATGTAGGTGTTGTTGCCGCCGTACGTCCGGCGTCCGACCATGCGCTTCGCGTATTGCACGGGGATGCGACGTTGCGACTGCTCGACGAAGACGACGAGTCCGACGATCACGAGGCCGACGGCGAGCACGAGGAGGAAGACCTCCGGGCCCTTCGCGGTCCAGATGGCGGCCAGCGAGCCCGGGAACGTGGCTGCGATCGAGGTGAAGATGAGGAGCGACATGCCGTTGCCGACGCCGCGCTCGGTGACGAGCTCGGCCATCCACATGACGAGGCCGGTGCCCGCGGTCATGGTGACGACCATGAGGAGCATGCCGTACCAGGTGCCGCCCTGGGCGGTGATGAGGTCGGCGCAGACGCCGCCCTGGTTGCCGAACAGTGCGCCGCTCTTGGCGACCGTGATGAGCGTCGTCGACTGGAGGATGCCGAGGAAGATCGTGAGGTACCGCGTGTACTGCGTCAGCTTGCCCTGGCCGGCCTGGCCTTCTTTGTGCAGCGTCTCGAAGTGCGGGATGACCACGCGGAGGAGCTGGACGATGATCGACGCGGTGATGTAGGGCATGATGCCCAGCGCGAAGATGGAGAGTTGGAGGAGCGCGCCACCACTGAAGAGGTTGACGAGCTCGTAGAGGCCTGATGCGCCGGCGGCCTGCTGGTTCGCGAGGCACTGCTGCACGTTCGGGAAGTTCACGAACGGAGCGGGGATGAAGGACCCCAGCCGGTAGATGGCGATGATTCCGAGTGTGAACCCGATCTTGCGACGAAGATCCGGGGTCCGGAAGATCCGGCCGATGGCGCTGAACAAAAGGGGCCTCCTGTGAGATGTTGCGGGGTCGGCCCGGGTGACCGGCATGATGCCGGCCACCCGAGTGAGCTCCTGTGCGGAGCCGGCCGAGGGCTACTTGACGCTGCCCCCGGCTGCCACGATCTTCTGCTCAGCTGAGCCGGAGACCTTGTCAACCGCGACATTCAGCTTAACCGAGATGTCACCGTTTCCGAGAACCTTGACCTTCTCGTTCTTCCGGACGGCACCCTTGGCGACGAGGTCCACCGTGGTGACGTCGCCACCCTTCGGGTACAGCTCGGCGAGCTTCTCCAGGTTCACGACCTGGTACTCGACGCGGAAGGGGTTCTTGAAGCCACGGAGCTTCGGGGTGCGCATGTGCAGCGGCATCTGCCCACCCTCGAAGCCGACCTTGACGTTGTAACGCGCCTTCGTACCCTTGGTACCGCGACCGGCGGTCTTACCCTTGGACGCCTCACCACGGCCCACGCGCATCCGGGACTTCTTGGCCCCGGCGGCCGGACGCAGGTGGTGCACCTTCAGGACCTGCTCGCGCTTCTCAGCGGGCTCGTCCTTCGCGGGCTTCTTGGCTGCAGCGGCCTTGGGGGCCGCCTTCGCCTTGGGCTCGGCCTTCGCGGCAGCCGTCTTCGGAGCTGCCTTGGCAGCGGCCTTGGGGGCCTTCTCCTCAGTGGTTTCGTTCTTCTCAGCCATTAGTCGATCTCCTCAACCTGTACGAGGTGAGCAACAGTGTTCACGTAGCCGCGGTTCTGCGCGTTGTCCGGACGGACGACGACAGCACCGATGCGACGGAGACCCAGGCTGCGAAGCGTGTCGCGCTGGTTCTGCTTCTCACTAATTCTGCCCTTGATCTGGGTGATCCTCAGCTGGGCCATCAGGCACCTACCTTCGCAGCAGCGGCCGCCTGAACGGCCTCTGCCTCTGCACGGAGCAGGCGGGCCGGAGCGACCTGGTCGAACTCGAGACCACGACGGGCTGCGACGGCACGAGGTTCCTCGAGCTGCTTCAGCGCCGTGACGGTCGCGTGGACGATGTTGATCGTGTTGGACGAACCGAGCGACTTGCTCAGCACGTCGTGGATGCCGGCGCACTCGAGGACGGCGCGGACGGGACCACCGGCGATGACACCGGTACCAGCGGCGGCGGGGCGCAGGAGCACCACGCCGGCTGCTGCCTCACCCTGGGTGGGGTGCGGGATGGTCGAGCCGACGCGCGGGACGCGGAAGAAGTTCTTCTTCGCCTCTTCGACGCCCTTCGCGATCGCGAGCGGGACTTCGCGGGCCTTGCCGTAGCCGACGCCGACCATGCCGTTGCCGTCACCGACGACCACGAGGGCGGTGAAGCTGAAGCGACGACCACCCTTCACGACCTTCGAGACACGGTTGATGGTCACGACGCGCTCCAGGAACTGGCTCTTGTCGCTGTCGCGGCTACCGCGGTCGCGGTTGGGGTTGCGCTCACGGCCTCCGCGGCGCGCCTCGCGCGGCTCGCGGTCGCCGGTGGGCGCCGTCGATGCCGCGGTCTCGACCGGGGCCTCGGCCACGGTCGCCACAGGCTCTTGCTGCTGCTTGTTGTCTTCGCTCACAGGTTCAATCCGCCCTCTCGAGCACCATCGGCAATTGCTGCCACGCGACCTGCGTAGCGGTTGCCTCCACGGTCAAATACGACATCGTCGATGCCGGCTGCCTTGGCACGCTCGGCGATGAGTTCGCCGACCTTGCGCGACTTGGCGGTCTTGTCGCCGTCGAACGTCCGGAGGGTGTCCTCCATGGTCGAGGCGGAGACGAGGGTGTGACCCTTCGTGTCATCGACAACCTGCACGAACACGTGACGGGCTGAACGGTTGACGACGAGGCGCGGACGGACCGCGGTGCCCTCGACCTTCTTGCGCAGACGCGTGTGGCGACGGCCACGTGCGGCAGTCTTCGTTGGACGAGCCATGGTTACTTACCAGCCTTTCCGGCCTTGCGACGCACGATCTCGCCGGCGTAGCGCACACCCTTGCCCTTGTACGGCTCGGGCTTGCGGATCTTACGGATGTTGGCGGCGACCTCGCCGACGGCCTGCTTGTCGATACCGGCGACCGTGAGCTTGTTGTTGCCCTCGACGGTCAGCGTGATGCCGACCGGCGGCTCGACGGTGACGGGGTGCGAGAAGCCGAGCGCGAACTCGACGGCGCTGCCCTTCTGAGCGACGCGGTAACCGGTACCGACGACCTCGAGGCCCTTGGTGTAGCCCTGCGTGACGCCGATGATCTGGTTCGCGATGAGCGTGCGGGTCAGGCCGTGGAGCGAGCGCGAGTTGCGCTCGTCGTCGGGACGCGTGACGAGCAGCTGTGCGTCTTCGAGCTTGACCTCGATGGGGCTCGCGACGGTGAGCTGGAGCTCACCCTTCGGGCCCTTGACGGTGACGTTCTGACCGGCGACGTCGATGGTGACGCCTGCCGGGATGTCGATGGGGAGTCTTCCAATACGAGACATGACTGGCTACCACACGTAGGCGAGGACTTCCCCACCCACGCCCTTCTTCTCGGCCTGGCGGTCCGTGAGGAGGCCGCTGGAGGTGGACAGGATGACGACGCCGAGGCCGCCGAGGACCTTGGGGATCTCGTTCGACTTCGCGTAGACGCGGAGGCCGGGCTTCGAGACGCGCTTGATGCCGGCGATGGAGCGCTCGCGGTTCGGGCCGAACTTGAGGCTCAGCGAGAGCGTCTGTCCGACGGCCGCGTCAGCGACCTCCCAGCCGGAGATGTAGCCCTCGGACTTGAGGATCTCCGCGATGTTCACCTTGAGCTTGGAGTGCGGCATCGACACGGTGTCGTGGTGCGCCGAGTTCGCATTGCGCAGTCTGGTCAGCATGTCTGCGACCGGATCTGTCATGGTCATATCGAGTGTTTCCTTTGTTCACCAGGTTTCGACATCCTGTGCAAGGGTGCCGACCTGTGGTGGTTGAACCGTTCTGGGCAGGAGTGCCCCGAACGGGCGGAAGCCCGGTCCTCGACATACACCGAGGACCGGGCAGAAGCTCAGCCTACTTGGACTCAGCCGCCTTGAACGGGAAGCCGAGCGCCTTGAGCAGCGCGCGACCCTCGTCGTCGTTCTTGGCCGTGGTCACGACGGTGATGTCGAAGCCGCGGACACGATCGATCTTGTCCTGGTCGATCTCGTGGAACATCGACTGCTCCTGGAGACCGAAGGTGTAGTTGCCGTTGCCGTCGAACTGCTTGTCCGAGAGACCGCGGAAGTCGCGGATACGCGGAAGAGCGAGGCTCAGCAGGCGGTCGAGGAACTCCCACGCGCGGTCGCCACGAAGCGTGACGTGAGCGCCGATGGGCTGACCCTCGCGCAGCTTGAACTGCGCGATGGACTTGCGTGCCTTGGTGACCTGCGGCTTCTGGCCGGTGATCTTGGTGAGGTCCGAAACAGCGCCGTCGATGACCTTGCTGTCGCGAGCGGCCTCGCCCACACCGGTGTTGACGACGACCTTCACGAGTCCGGGCACCTGGTGCACGTTCGTGAAGCCGAAGTCCTTCTGCAGCTGCGGAAGGATCTCAGCGCGGTACTTCTGCTTGAGACGGGGCTGGATTTTGCCAGTCGCCACTTCTGTGTCGGTCATTACAGGTCCTTACCTGACTTCTTGGCGTAACGAACGCGGACCGTCTTGGTGACGCCGTCCTTCGTGACTTCCTCGTTGCGGTGGCCGACCTTGGTCGGTCCCTTGGTCTCCGGGTCGACGAGCGCGACGTTGGAGATGTGGATCGAAGCCTCGACGGTCTCGATGCCGCCGGTCTTCGTTCCACGCTGGGTCTGGCCGACACGGGAGTGCTTCGTGACGTAGTTGACGCCCTCCACGATCACCCGGTTCTTGTCCGCCAGGACCTCGATGACGCGACCCTGCTTGCCGCGGTAACCACCGCGGTCCTGCTTCGGGCCGGAGACGACCTGAACCAGGTCGCCCTTCTTGATCTTTGCCATGACTTAGATAACCTCCGGCGCCAACGAGACGATCTTCATGAACTTCTTGTCACGAAGCTCGCGACCGACCGGTCCGAAGATGCGGGTACCACGGGGGTCCCCGTCAGCCTTCAGGATGACAGCGGCGTTCTCGTCGAACTTGATGTACGAACCGTCGGAACGACGGGTCTGCTTGCGGGTGCGGACGATGACCGCCTTGACGACGTCGCCCTTCTTGACGTTGCCACCGGGGATCGCGTCCTTGACGGTCGCGACGATGGTGTCACCGAGGCCCGCGTAGCGGCGGCCGGAGCCACCGAGCACGCGAATGGTCAGGAGCTCCTTGGCGCCGGTGTTGTCGGCGACCTTGACTCGTGATTCTTGCTGAAGCATTGTTCGCTTTCCTCTCAGTAAGCCGCGAGGCCTACTTGGCCTTCTCGAGAATCTCGACCAGACGCCAGCGCTTGGTGGCGCTGGTGGGGCGGGTCTCGCTGATCAGGACGAGGTCGCCGATGCCGGCGGAGTTCGCCTCGTCGTGAGCCTTGACCTTGGAGGTGCGGCGGATGACCTTGCCGTAGAGCGGGTGCTTCACGCGGTCCTCGACCTCGACGACGATGGTCTTCTCCATCTTGTCGCTGGTCACCAGACCACGGCGGGTCTTGCGGTAGCCACGAGCAGCGGCGTCCTTGACGTCGTGCTCGGCCGACTCGTGACCCTCGGGGGCCTTGTCAGTAGCGGTAGCCATGTCTAGGCCTCCTTCGTGGTCTCGGCGTCGGCTGCAGCGGTGTCCTCGGACTTCGGTGCGGCCTTGGCCTTCTTGGTCTTCTTCTCGGCCTTGGCCTCGACGACCTCGACGGTCGGCGTGGCCCGGATGCCGAGCTCGCGCTCACGGATGACCGTGTAGATGCGAGCGATGTCGCGCTTCACGGCGCGCAGGCGGCCGTGGTTCTCGAGCTGCCCCGTGGCCGACTGGAAGCGCAGGTTGAACAGCTCTTCCTTGGCCTTGCGGAGCTCCTCGATGAGGCGCTGGTCTTCAAAGGTGTCGAGCTCGACGGGGGTGAGCTCCTTGGATCCGATCGCCATTATGCGTCGCCCTCCTCGCGCTTGATGATGCGTGCCTTGAGGGGCAGCTTGTGGATTGCACGGGTCAGCGCCTCGCGGGCCAGGGTCTCATCGACTCCGGCGACCTCGAACAGCACACGACCCGGCTTGACGTTCGCGACCCACCACTCGGGCGAACCCTTACCGGAACCCATGCGGGTTTCGGCGGGCTTCTTGGTCAGCGGACGGTCGGGGTAGATGTTGATCCACACCTTTCCGCCACGCTTGATGTGACGCGTCATGGCGATACGAGCGGACTCGATCTGACGGTTGGTCACGTAAGCGGGCGTCAGGGCCTGGATACCGAACTCACCGAACGACACCTTGGTGCCACCGGTCGCCTGGCCGGAACGGCCGGGGTGGTGCTGCTTCCGGTGCTTGACTTTGCGTGGGATCAACATGGTTATGCCTCAACTCCTGCGGCGGCGGGCGCCTCGGCAGCTGCCTTGGGGGCGCTGCTCGGACCGGCGTTCCGACGGGGGCGGTCGCCACCGTCGCGACGTTCCGGACGCGTCGACTTCTGGTTGGCCTGCTCGCGAGCAAGCTCCTTGTTGGTGATGTCGCCCTTGTAGATCCAGACCTTCACGCCGATACGGCCGAACGTGGTCTTCGCCTCGTAGAAGCCGTAGTCGATGTTCGCGCGGAGGGTGTGCAGCGGCACACGGCCTTCGCGGTAGAACTCGGAACGGCTCATCTCGGCGCCGCCGAGGCGGCCGGACACCTGGATGCGGACACCCTTGACGGTGGACGTGCGCTGAGCGCCCTGCAGGCCCTTACGCATCGCGCGGCGGAATGCCACACGTGCGGAGAGCTGCTCGGCGATGCCCTGCGCTACGAGCTGAGCGTCGGCCTCGGGGTTCTTGACCTCGAGGATGTTCAGCTGGATCTGCTTCTTCGTGAGCTTCTCGAGGTCGGCGCGGATGCGCTCGGCCTCGGCGCCACGGCGACCGATCACGATGCCCGGACGGGCGGTGTGGATGTCGACGCGGACGCGGTCACGGGTGCGCTCGATCTCGATGCGGCTGACACCAGCGCGGTCGAGCGAGGTCGCCAGCAGACGGCGGATCTTGACGTCTTCCGCGACGAAGTCGCTGTAACGCTGACCCTTCTTCGTGCTGTCGGAGAACCAACGCGACACGTGGTCGGTCGTGATTCCCAGACGGAAGCCGTATGGATTGACTTTCTGACCCATTACTTGCTCACCTTCTTGGCCTTGGCAGCGCCGGTAGTCTCATCAGGCGTCGAAAGCTCGACGGTGATGTGGCTGGTGCGCTTGAGGATGCGGAACGCGCGGCCCTGTGCGCGGGGACGGAAACGCTTGAGGGTTGCACCCTCATCGACGTACGCCTTTGCGATGTACAGGTCCTGCTCGTCAAGGAACACGTTGTCCTTGTCGGCCGTGACGCGAGCGTTCGCGATGGCCGAGGCAACGAGCTTGTAGATGGGCTCGCTGGCGCTCTGTGGTGCGAACTTCAGGATGGCCAAGGCCTCCTGAGCCTGCTTGCCACGGATGAGCGCGACGACACGACGGGCCTTCTGGGGGGTGACGCGGATGTGTCGCACGCGGGCGATCGACTCCACCATTTCTCTTCCTCCTTCACGTCACCGCGTTAGCGGCGACGGCCCTTCTTGTCGTCCTTCACGTGTCCACGGAAGGTGCGGGTGGGCGCGAACTCGCCGAGCTTGTGCCCGACCATCGTCTCGGTGACGAACACCGGGATGTGCTTGCGACCGTCGTGGACGGCGATGGTGTGACCCAGCATCGCCGGGATGATCATCGATCGACGCGACCAGGTCTTGATCACGTTCTTGTTGTTGGCCTCGTTCGCCGTGACGACCTTGCGGAGCAGGTGGTCGTCGACGAAGGGGCCCTTCTTGAGACTGCGTGGCATCTTCTCTTACTCCTACTTACGCTTCTTGCCGGCGGTACGACGACGAACGATGAGCTTGTCGCTTTCCTTGTTGGGGTGGCGCGTGCGGCCTTCCTTCTGGCCCCACGGGCTGACCGGGTGACGTCCACCGGAGGTCTTGCCCTCACCACCACCGTGCGGGTGGTCGATCGGGTTCATCGCGACACCACGGACGGTCGGGCGGACGCCCAGCCAGCGCTTACGGCCGGCCTTACCCCAGTTGATGTTCGACTGCTCGGCGTTGCCGACCTCACCGATGGTGGCGCGGCAGCGCAGGTCGACGTTGCGGATCTCGCCGGACGGCAGACGGAGCTGCGCGTACGGGCCGTCCTTCGCGACGAGACGCACCGATGCACCCGCGGAGCGGGCCATCTTCGCGCCGCCGCCGGGACGGAGCTCGATCGCGTGGATGACCGTACCGGTGGGGATGTTCTTCAGCGGCAGGTTGTTGCCGGGCTTGATGTCAGCGCCGGCACCCGACTCGACCACGTCGCCCTGGCTGAGCTTGTTCGGAGCCAGGATGTAGCGCTTGGTGCCGTCCACGAAGTGGAGCAGCGCGATACGCGCGGTGCGGTTGGGGTCGTACTCGATGTGAGCGACCTTGGCGTTGACGCCGTCCTTGTCGTTGCGACGGAAGTCGATCAGACGGTACTGGCGCTTGTGGCCACCACCGATGTGACGCGTCGTGATGCGGCCCTGGTTGTTGCGACCACCGGTCTTCGACAACGGACGAAGCAGCGACTTCTCCGGCGTGGTGCGGGTGATCTCCGCGAAGTCCGCGACAGACGAACCGCGACGACCAGGAGTCGTGGGCTTGTACTTACGAATAGCCATTTCTTATTCCTCTTCGTTCCCGGCCGTCTTAGCCAACAGCCGTGAAGATGTCGATGGAACCCGACTTGAGCGACACGATGGCGCGCTTGGTGTCCTTGCGCTTGCCGGTGCCGAACTTGGTGCGACGGGTCTTGCCCTGACGGGTGAGGGTGTTGATCGAAGCGACCTCGACACCGAAGATCTTCTCGATGGCGAGCTTGATCTCGGTCTTGTTCGAGCGCGGGTCGACGAGGAAGGTGTACTTGCCCTCGTCGATCAGGCTGTAGCTCTTCTCGGAGACGACCGGCGCGAAGATGACGTCGCGGGGGTCCTTGTTGATCGCGGTCATGCCGAGACCTCCTCGGTTGCGGCCGTGTTGCCGGTCTTGCTGGCGACGAATGCCTCGAAGGCGGCCTTGGTGAAGACGATGTCGTCGGAGACGAGCACGTCGTATGCGTTCAGCTGGTCGTACGACAGCACGTGCACGTTCTGCAGGTTGCGGACGCTGCGGAGGCTGAGCTCGTCGTCGCGCTGGAGGACGATCAGGACGTGCTTCGAGGAAGCGACGTTCGTCAGGTACTCGGACACGGCCTTCGTCGACGGCTTCTCACCGATCGAGAGGGAGTCGACGACGTGCAGGCGGCTGCCGCGTGCGCGGTCGGAGAGGGCGCCGAGGAGAGCCGCGGCGATCATCTTCTTGGGGGTGCGCTGTGCGTAGTTGCGGGGCACTGGACCGTGGACGATGCCACCGCCGGTCATCTGAGGTGCACGGATGGAGCCCTGACGAGCGTTACCCGTACCCTTCTGCTTGAACGGCTTGCGGCCGGCACCGGACACTTCGCCGCGGCGCTTGGTCTTGTGCGTCCCCTGGCGGGCGGCAGCGAGCTGCGCGACGACCACCTGGTGGATGAGCGGGACGTTGGTCTGAACGTCGAACACCTCGGCAGGAAGGTCGACGGTGCCGGCCTTCTTGAGCTTGGTGTCGAGCACGTCGAGAGTAGCGATAGCCATGGAACTACGCTCCCTTCACTGCGGTGCGGACGAATACGATACGGCCACGAGCGCCGGGAACGGCACCCTTGACGAGCAGCAGGCCCTTCTCGGCGTCGATGGCGTGAACCCGGAGGTTCAGCACGGTGACGCGCTCGCCACCCATACGACCGGCCATGCGCATGCCCTTGAAGACACGGCTCGGGGTCGAGGAGGCGCCGATGGAGCCCGGCTTGCGGTGGTTGCGGTGAGCACCGTGAGATGCGCCCATGCCCTTGAAGTTGTGACGCTTCATGACACCGGCGAAACCCTTACCCTTCGAAGTGCCGACGACGTCGACCTTCTGGCCGGCCTCGAAGACACCGTCGACGGTGAGCTCCTGGCCGAGCGAGTACTCGGATGCGTCGGCGGTGCGGACCTCGGTGAGGTGGCGACGCGGCGTCACGCCGGCCTTGTCGAAGTGACCCGCGTCAGGCTTGCTGACCTTGCGGGGATCGATCTGGCCGTACGCGATCTGCACGGCGTCGTAGCCGTCGACCTCGGGGGTGCGAACCTGCGTGACCACGTTGGGCGTGATCTCGATGACGGTGACGGGGACGAGCTTGTTGTTCTCGTCCCACACCTGGGTCATGCCGAGCTTGGTGCCGAGCAGACCCTTGCTGGTCTTCGTGTTAGACATGTCTTCCTTCCGTCTCTACCGAGCTCAGAGCTTGATCTCGATGTTGACGTCCGCCGGCAGGTCGAGACGCATGAGCGAGTCGACGGCCTTCGGGGTCGGGTCGATGATGTCGATCAGACGCTTGTGGGTGCGCATTTCGAAGTGCTCCCGGCTGTCCTTGTACTTGTGCGGCGAACGGATCACGCAGACCACGTTCTTCTCCGTCGGAAGCGGCACCGGGCCGACGACGGTTGCGCCTGCACGGGTGACCGTGTCGACGATCTTGCGCGCCGAAGTATCGATGACCTCATGGTCATACGACTTCAGTCGGATGCGGATCTTCTGTCCCGCCATGTGTGACTCACTCTCTGTCTCGCGTCATGCGGATCGCTCCGTATTGGACGCATATCGTGCGCTTTGCAACGTTCGGTTGCTCCACGCCATTGGCACTACTGGTGTCGCACCACTGTTCTGCTGTCAACGACCACTCGTGTCTTGCGACCCTCGTGGTCATCCACCGGGTTCCACCCCGACTCGTGGTCGGCGCTGGGCGTAGCACTGCTACGACCTGGATTGCGATGAAGTGATTGGTGTTCTGCTACCCGCGGCCTAGGCTCGATCCCTGTCGCGTTGCCGCGTCTGGGAGCTCCTATGCACTACCTGGCAGTGATCCGCCGGAGCGCGCACAGGCACGCTCGTCCGAAGTACTGAACTGGACTAGTTTGCCACGGATCCACCATGCGTGCAACCCGGGCGTGTCGCGGGCGTCGGATGGTCAGGATCCGCCCAGTCTCGGGCGTCCCGAGCACCGAGGCGCCGCTGCTCAGCAGGGCTCGACGACGTTGTCGACCTCGACCGGACGCACCCCCGGAGAGCCCAGGAACCGCACGGCGTCGACCGTCGCACCGGACACGTCCGCATCGACGTCGAGCGTCACCGTCGCGCCCGGCGCGATCGTCACCACCATGTAGGCCACCGGGCGTCCGTCGTCCGATCCGGCCGTGTACGGGACCTCGGTGCCGTCCACGCGAACCGAGCGGATGTCGGCACCGTCGGGCGCGTAGGCCAGGACCCGCAGGCGCATCCAACCACGAGGGAGCCCCTCACGCTCGTGGAACCCCGCGATGTAGTCGAACGCCTCCGTGTCGAACTCCGACTCCGTGTCGATCGTGTTCGAGAGTTGCGACGCGACCATCACTGTGCGCGTCCCATCGACGTCGCACGAGCCCGCACGGACACGGACCTGCTGTCGGAGGTAGTACTCGAGCTTGGAGCCGACCGCGTCCGAGAGGTACAGCCCGAACGGCACCGAACGGGACGAACGCTCGGGCAGGCCGCCGGCGACCCCGGCGAGCACCAACGCCCGTTCCTCGACGCGGTCGGGACTCCAGGCGAGCAGACGCCGCTCGTCGACCGCCTGCACCCAGCCGCCGATCGCCCGGGGGACCGACATGGACCCCGCCTGCAGCTGCGAGGTGAGCGCCTGGACGACGGCGGTGAAGGTGGCGTCCTGCGCCCGGTTCGCCTCGTCGCTGAGACCGGGATGATCCCGATACACACCGTTCAGGAGTTCGTCGACCACCGTATCGCTCGACAGCTCCGTACCGTCGGCAAGGACCACGGGGCCCGTCGCTCGCAACAGGTGGGACAACGCGACCGGGTCGACGGCAAGGACCAGATCGGGCGTGACGCCCTGACTCTCCTGCCAGAGCCGCGAGGCCACCTGCGCACCGTAGGGGAAGTCCGGCCTCGCCGTCACCTCATGGATGGAGGTGCCCGCGGTAGCGTATCCCTCGGTCCGGTAGAGCGCGTCGGCATCGGCCGGGAGGGGCACCACCGGATCGGCGTGCGACACGAAGTCCGCGGCGCCGAGGGTCCTCGTCACGCCGAGCACCCCATCCTCGATGTGCACGAGCACCGAAGCTCCCGCGATGCCCCCGAGGGCTCGGCTCTCCGCCGAGTTCTGGAACAGGACGACCACGTCTCGCGACCCGTCCTCCCCCAGGAACCCGGGCAGCGCGCGAAGCACCGGTGCGAGCCGAGCAGCGAGCGGTGACGCCTCGCGCAGCGGACCGTCGAGCCCGACCAGCGCCGACGCCACCTGCGGGAGGAGCACCGAGTGGTCGAGGCGGTCGAGGCGCGCCACCTGCTCCTCGAGTCGCTCGAGCGCACGCGCCGAGGTGCGGGCGATGCTCCCCACCCGCGCCGTGTCCAGTCGACCGTCCACCGCCAGTCCGTCGAGGGACAGGCCGAGGACCGGCTCGACGACCTCGTCGACGACGACGTGCGCCGCCTCGACGGCCGTGCGCACCGCCTCGAAGTTGGCCCCGGAGACGGGCACGCGTTCCGCGAGCCACCAGTCAGGCCGCTGCGTCGACGCCAGTGCCCGCTCGACCGCATCACCGGCACGCTGCACGCCGTCGGGATCGATCGCCTCGGTGCCGACGCCATCGACGCCCGCTCGGATCGCCTCGATCTCAGGAAGGACCGAAGCGAGCTCGTCCCGGACGGACATGGCCTCCACCGCCGCCGACACGGTGGCTCCGGCGATGCCGAGCAGCATGGACAGGACGAAGACGCCCGGGATCAGCACACGTGGGCGCGACAGACGACGCGGACGGATGGACGAACGGGACACGGTCACCTCGGGCGGCTCGATACAGAATGGGTCGCCCGATATCTTACATATGAGTCGCCGGACGCCGATCGACCGACAGCACGCACGACGAAGGGCCCGGAGCGGAATGCTCCGGGCCCTTCGTGTGGAACCGTGTCGACCCTGAGGTCGATCAGGGGTTCGCGTCAGCGGATGCTTACGCGAGCACCTTGGTGACGGTGCCGGCGCCGACGGTGCGGCCACCCTCACGGATGGCGTAACCGAGGCCGACCTCCATGGCGATGGGCTGGATCAGCTCAACGGTCATGTCGGTGGTGTCGCCGGGCATGACCATCTCGGTGCCCTCGGGCAGCGTGATGACGCCGGTGACGTCGGTGGTGCGGAAGTAGAACTGCGGACGGTAGTTCGCGTAGAACGGGTTGTGACGCCCACCCTCATCCTTGGACAGGATGTACGCGGTGCCCTCGAAGTTCGTGTGCGGCGTGACCGAACCCGGCTTGACGACGACCTGGCCGCGCTCGACGTCTTCACGCTTCGTGCCGCGGAGCAGGAGACCACAGTTCTCGCCGGCCCATGCCTCGTCGAGCTGCTTGTGGAACATCTCGATACCCGTGACGATCGTCTTCTGCGTCGGGCGGATGCCGACGATCTCGACCTCGGAGTTGATCGCGAGCGTGCCACGCTCGGCGCGGCCCGTGACGACGGTTCCACGACCGGTGATCGTGAAGACGTCCTCGATCGGCATGAGGAAGGGCTTGTCCTTGTCGCGCACGGGGTCGGGGACGTTGGCGTCCACGGCGTCCATGAGGTCGAGGATGCTCTGCACCCACTTCTCGTCGCCCTCGAGCGCCTTGAGGCCCGAGACGCGGACGACCGGTGCGTCCTCAGCGAAGCCCTGCGAGGCGAGGAGCTCGGAGACCTCGAGCTCGACGAGCTCCAGGATCTCCTCGTCGTCGACCATGTCGGACTTGTTCAGCGCGACGAGCAGGTAGGGGACGCCGACCTGCTTGGCGAGCAGCACGTGCTCACGCGTCTGAGCCATCGGGCCGTCAGTGGCGGCGACGACCAGGATCGCGCCGTCCATCTGCGCAGCACCGGTGATCATGTTCTTGATGTAGTCGGCGTGACCGGGGGCGTCGACGTGCGCGTAGTGGCGCTTCGGGGTCTCGTACTCGACGTGCGAGATGTTGATCGTGATACCACGCTGACGCTCTTCCGGCGCGGAGTCGATCGACGCGAAGTCGCGCTGCACGTTGGTCGCGGACGGGAACTTGTCCGCCAGGACCTTCGAGATCGCCGCGGTGAGCGTGGTCTTGCCGTGGTCGACGTGACCGATCGTACCGATGTTGACGTGCGGCTTGGTCCGCTCGAACTTGGCCTTTGCCACTGTGAGTCCTCCTCAGGACGTTGTGCGGGACGCCGGGCACCATTCGATGCCCGACGCACTGCAGGGATGTGTATTCATGTTACGCGATCCGGCCGGGTGTTCGCACACCCGGCCGGACCGCGGTGAAGAGAGAGTGAGTGACTACTCGCCCTTGTTCTTCTGGATGATCTCGTCGGCGACAGCCTTCGGGACCTCCGCGTAGCTCTCGAACGTCATCGAGTACACGGCACGACCGGAGGTCTTCGACCGGAGGTCGCCGATGTAGCCGAACATCTCGGAGAGCGGCACGTTGGCACGGATGACCTTGACGCCGGTGGCGTCGTCCATGGACTGGATCTGTCCACGGCGCGAGTTGAGGTCTCCGATGACGTCGCCCATGTACTCCTCGGGAGTACGCACCTCGACCGCCATGAGCGGCTCGAGGAGGACGGGGTTGGCACGCGAGTAGGCCTCCTTGAGACCCATCGAGCCGGCGATCTTGAACGCCATCTCCGAGGAGTCGACGTCGTGCGCCGCACCATCGGTGATGATCGCCTTGACACCCACGACCGGGTAGCCGGCGAGGCCACCGACCTGCAGGGCGTCCTGGAAACCGGCGTCGATCGACGGGATGTACTCGCGCGGGATGCGACCACCGGTCACGGCGTTCACGAACTCGTAGGTCGTCTCCGGAGTGACGTCCATCGGCTCCAGATCGAACTGGATCTTCGCGAACTGACCCGAACCACCGGTCTGCTTCTTGTGCGTGTAGCCGTACTTCTCGACCTTGCGCTTGATGGTCTCGCGGTACGCGACCTGCGGCTTGCCGACGTTGGCCTCGACGTTGAACTCGCGCTTCATGCGGTCGACGAGGATATCGAGGTGGAGCTCGCCCATGCCCTTGATGACCGTCTGGCCGGTCTCGGTGTTCTGCTCGGTGCGGAACGTCGGGTCCTCTTCGGCCAGCTTCTGGATCGCGGTGCCCAGCTTCTCCTGGTCGGCCTTGGTCTTCGGCTCGATCGCGACCTCGATGACGGGCTCCGGGAAGCTCATCGACTCGAGGACGACCTGGTGCTGCGGGTCGGACAGGGTGTCACCGGTGGTGGTGTCCTTCAGGCCGATGACCGCGTAGATGTGACCGGCGGTGACGAAGTCGACCGGGTTCTCCTTGTTGGCGTGCATCTGGAAGATCTTCCCGATGCGCTCCTTCTTGCCCTTGGTCGAGTTGATGATCTGCGCACCGGAGTCGAGACGACCCGAGTAGACGCGGACGTACGTCAGGCGACCGAAGAACGGGTGCACCGCGACCTTGAACGCGAGCGCGGTGAAGGGCTCGGTCGAGTCGGGGTGACGCTCCACGACCTTCTCCTCGTCGCGCGCGTCGTGGGCCTCGATGGCCGGGACGTCAAGCGGGGAGGGGAGGTAGTCGATGACCGCGTCGAGCATCGGCTGGACGCCGCGGTTCTTGAACGCGGAGCCGCAGAGGACCGGGTACATGGTGCTCGTGATGGTGAGGTGACGGATCGCGGCCTTGATCTCCGCGACGGTCAGCTCTTCGCCACCGAAGTACTTCTCCATGAGTGCGTCGTCGGTCTCGGCGACGGCCTCGAGGAGCGCGGTGCGGTACTCGGCCGCCTTCTCCTTGAGGTCTTCCGGGATCTCCTCGATGGCGTACTTGGCGCCCATCTCGACGTCACCCTTGGCGTCTCCACGCCAGGTCAGCGCACGCATCTCGACGAGGTCGACGACGCCCTCGAAGTTGGACTCGGCACCGATCGGCAGCTGGATGACCAGCGGCTTCGCGCCGAGACGGCTGATGATCGTGTCGACGGTGAAGTAGAAGTCGGCGCCGAGCTTGTCCATCTTGTTGACGAAGCAGATGCGCGGGACGTCGTACTTGTCGGCCTGACGCCAGACGGTCTCGGACTGGGGCTCGACGCCCTCCTTGCCGTCGAACACCGCGACCGCGCCGTCGAGGACGCGGAGCGAACGCTCGACCTCGACCGTGAAGTCGACGTGGCCGGG
The DNA here is from genome assembly GCF_013349365.1 of Plantibacter sp. MCCC 1A11337. Taxonomy (NCBI): domain Bacteria; kingdom Bacillati; phylum Actinomycetota; class Actinomycetes; order Micrococcales; family Microbacteriaceae; genus Plantibacter; species Plantibacter sp. MCCC 1A11337. Next base: position 1,171,538 of record NZ_JABJWX010000001.1, read on the forward strand.
GGTGTCGATGATGTTGATCTGGTTCTTGTTCCAGAAGCAGGTCGTCGCGGCGGACGTGATGGTGATGCCGCGCTCCTGCTCCTGCGCCATCCAGTCCATCGTCGACGCACCGTCGTGGGTCTCGCCGATCTTGTGGTTGACGCCCGTGTAGAACAGGATGCGCTCGGTGGTGGTGGTCTTGCCGGCATCGATGTGGGCCATGATGCCGATGTTGCGGACCTTGTTCAGGTCGGTGAGCACGTCTTGTGCCACGGGGTCCTCCGGGGATAGGTAGGGGTGAGCTGATTCACTCAGGTGTGCGAGGGCGGACGGATCGTCCGCCCTCGCATCGGGCGGCGACTACCAGCGGTAGTGCGCGAACGCCTTGTTCGACTCGGCCATCTTGTGCGTGTCTTCACGACGCTTGACGGCTGCACCGAGACCGTTCGATGCGTCGAGGATCTCGTTCTGGAGACGCTCGGTCATCGTCTTCTCACGGCGGCCCTTCGCGTAGCTCACGAGCCAGCGCAGGGCGAGGGTGTTGGCGCGGTGAGGCTTGACCTCGACCGGCACCTGGTAGGTGGAACCACCGACGCGGCGCGAACGCACCTCGAGGGTCGGGCGGACGTTGTCGAGCGCCTTCTTGAGCGTGACGACGGCGTCGCCCTGGTTCTTGGCGGTGACGCCTTCGAGTGCGTCGTAGACGATGCGCTCAGCGAGGCCCTTCTTGCCGTCCAGCAGGATCTTGTTGACGAGCTGGCTGACGATGGGGGCGCCGTAGACGGGATCGGCGACGACGGGACGCTTCGGAGCTGGACCCTTGCGAGGCATTACTTCTTCTCCATCTTCGCGCCGTAGCGGCTGCGAGCCTGCTTGCGGTTCTTGACGGCCTGCGTGTCGAGGGCGCCACGGACGATCTTGTAACGGACACCCGGGAGGTCCTTCACACGACCACCACGGACCAGGACCAGCGAGTGCTCCTGGAGGTTGTGGCCCTCACCGGGGATGTACGCGGTGACCTCGGTGCCGTTGCGCAGCTTCACGCGGGCGACCTTGCGCATCGCCGAGTTCGGCTTCTTCGGGGTGGTGGTGTACACGCGGGTGCACACGCCGGCCTGCTGGGGGTTGCTCTTCAGGGCGGGCGCCTTGGTCTTGACGACCTTGGGGCTGCGGCCCTTCCGAACCAACTGCTGAATGGTTGGCACTACTTGCTCCTTGATGATGACTGCACGGTGACAGTGGTACTGCAGCATTCGTGGACCGGTCTCCCGGACCACGAGGTCGTATGGACCCACCGGTGACGCGCGAGTGCGCGTCACTGAGGTGGTGGGTATGCCGTGGGGGCGATCTGCAACCGGGACCAGCCCGGCGGGGATCAACCCGATGGTGCAAGACTGCTGTCCGCTCCCCCGAGCCAGGCTCCGGAGAACGTGGACAGCACGAGAGCGCACGACAGCGCGCACACCCAACCAAGACTAGCCCGCGGAGGGCCTGTGGTCAAACGACGACGACCCCCGGGAGCAGTGCTCCCAGGGGTCGTCCAGGTGTGGGTCTAGGGGAAGGGGACGAACGTCGCGCCCTCGTCGGTGAAGCCCTCGACCGTGCCGCCGACGATGAAGTCGACCGGGTTGATGCTGTAGCCCGGGCCGGTCTGGCCGGTGGCCGGGTCGGTCAGCGTGCACGTCATCGACATGCGCCCGACGGTCTCGGAGTCGACGGCCCAGCCGCCGCCCGAGAACTCGCCGACCGTGAAGGTCGGGCGCGTGTCGAACTTCCAGGTCACGCCGGACGGCGTGAAGCCGGTGTCGTTGCGGATCTCGAAGGGGCACCCCTCGGGGGCGAGCTCCGTCGCGGCGCCGCAGCCGTCGATGTACGCGTTGACGGCCTCCTCGACGGCGGTCGTCCCGGCGTCGGTGAGGGCGACGGCGAGCGTCGCGGGTTCCGCGGCCTGACCGAAGCCCACGGCCGTCGTGGTGGTCGCCTCGGCGGTGTACCAGTCGCTCTCGCTGAGGGCGACGTCGTAGGTGCCGGGGAGTGCACGCAGCTGGTACGACCCCTCGGCGATCGGCTCGACGTCGGTGAGGTCGACACCGCCGACCGTCGCCACCGCGTCCTCAGGGGCGACCACGTCGACCTGGACCGTGCTGAGTTCCGGAGCCTCGAGCTTCCACTTGTCGAAGAGCACGGCGTCCTTGCCGACCTTGGTGAGCGTGAACTCCTGGTCGACGCTCTCGCCACCCTGGGTGAGGCGGGCTTGGACGGTCGCGGTGTTCCCGTTGGTCGTGGTCTTCCCGATCGTGTAGCCGGAGACCTTGCCGGACGCGGCCTTGTACGCGTCGTCCGTCAGGAGCACGTCGGCCGCCGACACCTCGGTGCCGGAGAGCTTGAGCGCCTGTTCGGCGTCACCCGACTTGAGGGCGTCGAGGTAGCTCTCGACCGTCACCTGCGGGGCGTGGAGCGCATTGCCGACGGTGACACCGACGACGCCACCCACGATGATGAGGAGGAGGGCGCTGCCGCCGGCGATGATGCCGGTGAGCCCCTTCTTCGAGAGCTTCTTCTTCGGCGGCTGCTGGCCGCCGCCATACCCGCCGGCGCCCTGCGCGTAGGGCGCCTGGCCGTACTGCTCGGTGGGCTGCTGACCGTACTGTCCCGTGGGCTGCTGGCCGTACTGGCCGGTGCCCTGCTGACCGAACTGCTCGGTCGGCTGCTGGCCGTACTGCGCCGTCTGACCGTACTGACCGGTCTGCTGGCTGTACTGGTCGGACTGCTGGCCGTACTGGCCCGTCTGCTGGCTGTGCTGGCCGGACGACTGCTCACCATACTGGCCGGACTGCTGCCCGTACTGCCCGGACGGCTGGGTCGGCGACTGCCCGTACGGCGACTGCTGTCCGTACTGGCCCGTCTGCTGCTGGCCCGAACCCGACTGCTGCGGGCCGTTGCCCTGCCATCCCTGCTGCGGGTCGGGCTGGGCGGGCGGTCGCTGCCACTGGGGCTGCTGCGGGTTCTGATCTCCGGGATCGGTCATGGTGTTGCGCCCCCAATGAGCATGGATCGTGCTGATGACAAGTGCTCGAAAGTATAGTGACGGGTGTCGGACAGCACGATGGGGAGATCTCCCCTCCTGCGTCCGGGTGAGCCCCGACGACTACCAGGGCGAGGTGGGGGAATCGAGCTCGAGCGCGAGGTCGTCGAGGAGTGCGGCGACCTGCGGTTCGACGTACCGCTCGACGGCGTCGTGGATGGCGAGCCGGTGCCCGACGAGGAGTTCGCAGATGCGGCGCCCGGTCTCGTTCGCGCACTGGTCGGCGAGGGCGATCTCGGTGCGCAGCGCCTCCTTCGCGTCGTCGGACAACGGCGGGGGTGGTGGAACGGTCCTCGCCTGGGACTCGCCGAGCTCCGCGAGGGTGAAGAGGTAGGGCTGCTCGGGATCCGGATCGGGGTCAAGCTGCAGCCCGTCGAACTCCGGGTCGAGCCCCTCCCCCGGACGGTAGGAACGCTGCGCCTCGCGCAGGTCGGCAGCACGCAGTTCGGCACGGAGGACCGGGAGGTTCCGCTCGGTGTACTCCGCCACCGCGTGGTCGACGAGGGCCTTCATCCGGGTGGCGAGGCCGTGCTGCACCTGGTGCGGCACGTCGTCGACGAGGCCTGCTGCGCGGAGGATCGGGGATCCGATGCACCGGCGGCAGATCCGGGTGCGTCCACGGTGTGCGGCGGGGTGCCAGCGCGGCAACCACCGGAGCCAGGCGTCGACGGCCTGGCTCACACTGGTCTCGAGCGAGCGCTCCATACTCACCGAGGGTAGTGCCTCGTTGGCCGCATCGACCTCAGCGACCTCCGGTGGCGCGCTGGTCGCGTGCTGCTCGCCGTGCGAGCGAACCGGACGGCTGCAGTCGGCTCACGAGACCGCGTTTCGCCCGGTAGCGGAACCGGCTCCGCTGGCGGGCGAACCAGCCGAGCGCTCCCTGCGCCCGTGACGCCTCGGCCTCCGACCGCTGCCACAGCTCGTCGGCCGTCGTGTCGTCCACGTCACGACCGGAGAAGACCACGTCGTCGGTCGTCCCCGCGAGCGCGGTGAGCGTCGTCGCGCCCTCCGGTTCCTGGGCTCCGAGCACGGACGCCGTGGTCGACCGCGTCGCGGCCGCAGGCACCGTGTACCCGAGCTCGGCGTAGCGGTCGATCAGCTCGTCCCACGCACCGGCCGCACTGCGGTCACCACCGCCCGCGCGGCGACGCTTCGTCCGCCGACGCTTCGCACCCGAGATGGCGAGGAGCGGGATGAAATACAGCGACACCGGGACACCCACGATCAGCGCGAGCCACCACACCCATTCCGGGATCACGAGTCCGTCGTTCTTGTCCTTGTCGTCGCCGTCGTCGATCGAGGCCTCGGTGAGGAGGCTGTCGTCGAGGTTGTCGCTGCGCGGCGGCTGACGCACCTGCGGCTGCGGCTCGGTCTTCGGCTTCGGGTCCTGGTCCTGCGGGATCTCGGTCTCATCGGGGGTCGGCGAGAACGCGACCCAGCCGTAGCCCTCGAAAGGCACCTCGACCCACGCCGTCACGTCGTCCCCGACGACCTGCACAGAACCCTGGCCCTCCGTCACCTCCGGCGCGAAGCCCATGACGACCCGCGCGGGGTAGCCGAGCGATCGGGCCATGAGGGCGAACGCCGAGGCGTACTGCTCCTCGTCACCGACCATCGGTGTGCGGGTGAACAGCTCCGACATCCGGTCGGCACCGTGGCCGGCGCGCGACGGAGAGCTGTCCGAGGCGAGCCCGTGGCTGAGGAACCCGGTGGTGCGGAGCGTCTGCTCGATCCGCCGCAGCTGGGCCATGGGGGTCGTCTCGGCGCCGACGAACTCCGAGGCCTTCGCGACCACGATGTCCGGGATGTTCGTGACGGGCGGCAGCTCGACCGCTGCGGTCGGCGTCGTCGCGAGGGCCGTGTCGCTCGGGACCGCCTGCGTCGTGGTCCGCTCCTCGTAGTCGTCGCCCGTGCCGATGCCCGAGGTGACGACGGCCGCACCACTCTCGGCGTTGTAGCGGATGTCCTCGGATCGCTCCGCCGCCTTGCCGTCGAGGGTGAGCGCGCTCGGGTACCCGACGCTGGGCACCCAGATGTCGTCGTAGCCGGTGACGTCGATGGACACCCGCCGGTCGCTCCCCGGTGTCATGAGCTGGGGTGCGGGAAGGTGGTCGCCGACGAGCTCGAAGGCACCGGAACCGTCGGTCGCCGTGGAGGGCCCGGAGACGGTCCACAGACGGCCGTCGTAGCTGTCCATGGCCGCCAGACGGATCCGATCCCCCGGCTCGAGGCCGGTCGCGGTGAACAGCTTCGTCTCGGCGAGGTCCTTCGTGTACTCGCGGAACCCGGCGAGCGGGCTCGGGTACTCCAGGGGGTCGAACGGCGGGGTGACGACCTCGCGGAGGACGAACCGTGAGTCCGTGGGAGGCGAGGCGACGACGGCCGCACCGCCGCCGACGACGACCGCGACCGCGACGAGAACGGCCGTGCCGATGATCTTCTTGCGCCGGAGGACGGCGGTGGTCGACGCCGCCGCGTTCTCGCCACGACCGGCACCCGGCCGCCAGCCGAGCCAGAGGAGGGCGATGAGCGCGAACGCGATCCCGCGGACGGCCGCCAGGAAGGGCGTCTGCGTGCCGAGGAGGACGCCGAGGGCGTAGAGCACGGTCGGGCCGACGAGCACGATCGCGCAGCGCACGGCGACCTGCGGACGGCGCGGCAGCCAGCGGACGGCGAGCACGGCGGAGACGACGCCGACGAGCAGCCCTGCGACGTAGGGCAGGGTCATGATGTACGCGGGCGCGCTCAGCGGGGTCTGCAGGGTGACGAAGTCCTTCCACCCGAACACCGCGCCGATGCTGATCCCGCCCAGGGTCCGCAGGTTCGGGAGGACCGCGAACGTCGCCACGGACGGCATCGCCAGGGCACTGCCGAAGACGTAGAAGACGAGGACGGTCGAGAGGCCGGTCAGGAGGGCGTTCAGCCGGAGGGCGTGGGAGGCGACGCCCACCGCCATGCCGAGCGCGAGGCCTCCGAGGCCCGCGAGGAGGAACCCGGTGCCGCTGAGCGCCGCTCCGAAGCCGAGCAGGCCGAGGGCCGCGAGGACGAAGACGACCGCGAGGTCGATCCAGGAACGGCCGGGCAGCGGCCAGGGCGCGGTGAAGGTCGGGACGATGCCCTGGACGTCGACGTCCGCCGCCGAGCCGGGAACGCGCCCGGGGCGCACCGTCGTGCGCTCGTCGACCCCGCTCACAGGGCCCTCGACATGACCTTGGCGAGGTCGCTCAGCGCCCCGACCGTCATGACGTTCATCCCGGCGACGTCCTTGATGCTGGCCCGAGCGCCGCGCTCGACGCGGATGCCGAACACGTTGACGTCGGGACCGAAGAGACGCTGGATCCCCCGGTACTCCTGTGCCTCGAGTCGCGAACCGGCGACGATGATGACGACGCTCGGTGCCGGCAGGCGCTTCGTGGTCTCCCGGGCGAAGGTGCGCGGGGTGTCGAAGGTGCCCTCGGCGAGCTGCAGCCGGCAGCTGTCGTCGAGGAAGGAGGTCACGGTGTGGGTCCGCAGCGCGAGCCGGTCGGTCACGACGCTGATCGGCACCTGGTCGAGGATCACCTGGGTGGCGATGGACGCGGTGAGCGACACCGCCAACTCGAACTCGTCCTCGTCCTCGGCGTAGTAGCGGGAGTCGGTCGTCATCACCATGGTGAGCTGCGACCGCCGCGTCTCCTCGAACTGCCGGACCATGAGCTGGCCGGTCTTCGCGGACGACTTCCAGTGGATGTAACGGCGGTCGTCGCCGGCGACGTATCCACGGAGGGCGTGGAAGGAGATGTCGTTGTTGGTGATGGTCTTCGTGACGAGGCCCTCGAGGTCGCGGATGAGACCGGCGGCCGTCGGGTGGAGGCGCGTGGTCTCGGGATGCACGAAGAGCTCGACCGGCTCCGTCCAACGCACCTCGCGACGCAGCAGACCGAGCTGGTCGCCGCGGACCGAGAGGGCGGGCCCGGCGGGGATCACGGCTCGCCGGTTCGTCGGTACGGCGAACAATTCCTCGTGCTCTCCGTCCTTCGGGATGGCCGGGATCGCGAACTCCGCCAGGCCGTAGCCCACGGGGACCTCGAGGCGCGTGGGCGTCGTGGCGCGGTTGCCGGGGTTGGCGATGAGGACCTGCCCGATCGCGCGCTCGCCGACGGTGACCCGGCTGGGGTTCAAGTGGATGGAGATGCGGAAGGTCGACCGTCCGAAAAGGTAGGCGACGGAGGCGAGCAACGCGGCCAGCGGCACGAAGCCGAGGAAGACGAGCTCCGCCCAGCCCAGGATGAAGCCGGCGACGGTCGCGATGACGCCGATCGCGAGCACGACCCAGCCGAGGCCGCTGACCACAGCGAGGACGGGCTGCGCTGCCGTCCAGGCGACCCGGGCCCAGGGCACGACGACGGCACCGACACCGTCGAGCGCGCCGCGGAACGGGTTCGGCCGTCGGGCCGGGACCGGCGCCTCGTCGACGTGCGCATCGGGGCCGTCCGGGCTCGTCTCGGCAGGCGCGCCGACCGTCGCCGTGCGGACCGGGTCGGATCCGTCCGGCGCGGCGGCGGCGCGCTGCTCGAGGGTCTCGCTCATGCTGCGCGGTACGCCGGCGGAGCGATGCTGACGAGGACCCGGGCCACGACGTCCTGCGCTGTGACGCCCGCGAAGTCGGACTCCGGGTCGATGATGATGCGGTGCGCGAGGACGGCCTGCGCGAGGTCGTTGACGTCGTCGGGGGTGACGTAGGTGCGTCCCTGCGAGATGGCCCACGTCTTGACGGCGCGCACGAGCGCGAGGGCACCGCGCATGCTGACGCCGAGGGCGACGTCCTGGTCGTCCCGCGTGGCCGCCACGACGTCTGCGACGTACTCGAGGATGCTGCCGTCGACGTGCACCTCGGTGGCGAGCTGCGCCATCGTGATGACGGCGTCGGAGCCGATGATCGGCTGCACCTTCGTCGCGCGGGCCCGGTTGGAGGCGTCGAGCAGCAGGTTCACCGAGGTCTGGCGGTCGGGGTAGCCGAGCGTCGTCTTGATGAGGAACCGGTCGAGCTGCGCCTCGGGCAGCTTGTAGGTGCCGGCCTGCTCGATCGGGTTCTGCGTCGCGATGACCATGAACGGTTTGCCGGCCTCGTAGCTCGTGCCGTCGATCGTGACGATGCCCTCCTCCATCACCTCGAGGAGCGCCGACTGCGTCTTCGGCGAGGCGCGGTTGATCTCGTCCGCGAGCACGATCGAGGCGAAGATCGGTCCCTTGTGGAACTCGAAGACGCCCTTGCCCTGGTCGTAGATGGTCACACCGGTGACGTCGGACGGCAGGAGGTCCGGCGTGAACTGGATGCGCGAGCTCGTGCCGTCGAGCGTGTTCGCGAGGGCCTTCGCCAGCACGGTCTTGCCGGTGCCCGGGTAGTCCTCGAGGAGCACGTGGCCCTCCGAGAGCATGGCCGTGACGACGAGCTTGATGACGTGCTCCTTGCCGAGGATGGCCTGCTCGACGTTGCCGACGAGCTTGCCGAAGGCATCGGCGAACCAGGTGGCCTGTTCCTGCGTGACAGTCATGGGTGTGCTCTCCGTGAAGTGAAGGTCGTTGTGGTTCTAGAGGTTGTTCCAGGCCGAGCCGGACATCGAGCCGATGGTGAACGTCTCACCGGTGGCGTTGTTCCGGAACGTCGCGGCGATGGTCTCGCCGCCGGTCATGACGCCGAGATGGTTGTGGTGCGTGAAGCTCCCGTTACCACCGACGGTCACGTTCATGGACGTGCCGATCGCGCGTCCATCGCGGGTGATGTCCACGGTGTAGTTGCCCTGGGGCACGTTCTGGTAGTTCACACCGACGTCGTAGCAGCCGGTGCCGCCACTCTGACAGGCATGCGCGCCCCCGGACTTGAACAGGGAGCCGCTGGGCTTCGGCGGCGGCGGATCCTTGACCGTGGCCTCCGCCGGTCCGCCCTCCGGGCCGGTTCCGCCGGGCCCGGTCGCGGACACGTACACCTGATAGGTGCCCGCGCCGATGCCGCCGACGGAATCGCTGGTGCTCCCCGTCGTCCCCGTCTTCACGGTGCTCGAACCGCTCATGATCCGCCAGCTGTAGCTCGTGACCTGTCCACCGTCATCCGCTGGCCTCGCCCACTGCATGGTGAGGGTCGCCGGGGCATCTCCGGATGCCCGCAGCGACACGTTCTGCGGCGCGGTCGGGACGCCGTAGGCGGTGGCCGTGACCGTCTCGGAGTCCGCGCTGTTGCCGACGGCATTGTGCGCGTAGGCGGAGAAGGTGTAGCTCTGCCCGTTCGTGACGTCGAAGGTGCAGTCGTTCCCCGGGGCGCACTGCTTCTCCCCGCCGCCGCTCCACTTCACCGCGTGGTACTCGATGGGCGCGCCGTTGCTCGCGGGCGAACCGCCGACGACGATGGTGATCTTGCCGCTCTTCGCGCTCTTCAGACTGAGCGACGGCGGATCGGGGACGTCCTTCACGATGACGGTGATGCGGCCCTGCACTCGTCGGTTGGGGTCGTTCGTCGCGTCCTGGATCGTGTAGATGACGCTCACGGTCCCGCTCTTGGACGAACCGGGCGTGACGGTGACCGAGCTCCCGGACACCGTGGCCGTCGCTCCACCAGCCGGGGCGCTCTCGACCGTGGCGTCGAGGATCTTGAGCGGCGTGTCGGGGAACGGGTTGTAGTCGTTGGCGAGCACGTTGATCGACTCGGCCTTGTTCTTGCGGCCCTCTTCCACGCGGTCGTCGATGGCGCGCGGGAGCGGCCTCGTCGACGACACGACGCGGACGTTGACGGACCCCGGGACGGAATACTCCTTGTAGTTCACGGTGAAGGTGAGCGTCGCCGAGGTGCCGGGCTGGGTGCCCTGCGGGGCGGAGATCGTCACCTGCGAGCCCGACAGGTTCCCCTGGACGCCCGCTGTGGTCCCGCCGAAGCCCTGGTAGGTGAGGGCTGCGAGGATCTTCGGGTTCGGGTGGTCGCTCGACGCCCGCAGGTCGACCGTGATGGGTGCCTCTCCGGCCTCGATCGTCACCGTCGGCGGCGTGAACGTCGGCGGGACGTCCTCGAGGTCGGGGTCACCCACCGTGATCGGCAGGGTGAGCAGTTTGCTGTCCCGGCCGTCGGTCGCCTCGAAACTCACCGACGCCGGTCCGCGGTAGTCCTTGGCCGGGGTGAAGGTGATCGTGGCGTCGTCGACGTAGCTCGACGTGCCGTTGCTCCGGAAGTTCACGACACTGCCCTCGGAGGCGATGGTGACGGGCTTCCCGGACGGCGCCTCGGTGATCTCCGAGAGCTTCCAGGTCCGCGTCTCGTTGACCTTGACGATCTGCTCGGGCAGAGGACTCTTGATCCGCGGCGGCTCACCGTCGGTCGCCGCCGGCACGATGATGAACGCCGCGCCGCTCAGCTGGGTGACGGGATCCGTCAACCGATAGGCGATCGCCTGGCGTCGGTCGGTGAGGGTGACCCGGATGGTGCCACCGTCGCGCACCTCGCCGGACGGGGCGTTCGCACCCTCGAGGCTCGGCTGCAGGTCGTCCACGAGCCCCCCGGGGTTCTGCGCACCGTCGAGCACGTCGATGTCGACGGTCTTCTTCCCGACGATGTCGGCGTCCTCGAGGACGTGGTCGTCGGCCTCGGGGAACTGGGGCTTCGCGTCCTTCGTGACCTTGACCTGGATGTAGGCGCTGTCGATCCCGCCCTTGCCGTTGGTGATCTGGTATCGGACGGTGAAGAAGGCCTCCTCGTCCGGCACCTCGATCACGACGCGGCTCTTGCTGACCTCGGCGGTGAGGCCGTCATCCACCGAGAGCAGCTTCGGTTCGAGCTTGAGCTTGTAGCCGTTCGGATCGGAGTCGTTGGAGAGCACCGGCACGGAGGCGACCTTGCCCGGGAGGACCTCGATGTAGTCGTCGACCGCGTTCGGTTGCCCGTCGACCTCGGGACGCCCGATGACGCCGATCTTGATCGTGCCCACTGCGACCGCGCCGTAGGTGTCCTTGACCCGGTACTGGAAGGTGTCGGTGCCGGAGGAGTCCGGGGCCGCCTCGTAGACGAACCAGGTGCTCCCCTGTTCGATGACGCGACCGAGGAGGGGCGCGGAGGCGATGTCGTCGAGGACCACCGAGTCGCCGTTCGGATCCAGACCGTCGAGCGGGACGTCCACGCGAACCGTCGCACCGGCGAACACCCGGGAGGTGAGCAGCTGCGGGACGGGCGGTTGGTTGTTCTTCTTGTCCTCGCCGACCACGTTAAAGGTCACCGTGGCCGTGTCGGCCTCGCCGAAGGTGTCGTACACGCGGTACGTGGCGGTGTAGGTGCCGGGCTCGGTCGGCGCCTGGAACCGCACCTCGTCGTCGTCGACGAAGGCCAGGCCGGCGGTCGGCACGTCGACCAGCTCGCGGTCGACCAACATCACGGCCGCGTCGGGGTGGTAGTCGTTGTCGAGCACGGCGACGTTCGCGATGTCGCCGGCGCGCACCACGACGGCGTCGTCGCTCGCGACCGGGGCCTGGTGCTTCGGGAGCGGCGGCACCGGGACGATGGTGACCGCCGCCGTCGCCGAGGAGGTCCCGTCGGAGACCGTGTAGGTGAACTGCAGTTGTCCCTCGAGCGGTGCCGAGGAGGAGACGCGCACCACGGCACTGTCGAGGACCTCGACGGAGAGGGAGGCGGACTCGTCCGGCACGTCGACGGACTGGAGCGCCAACACCTGACCGCCCGGCGACTCGTCGTTCGCGAGGACCGGGATCGTGATCGTCTCGTTCGGTCGCAGGTAGCCCTCGTCCTTCACGGCGACCGGAGGCTGCACGTCGGTGGGCTTCTCCAGCACGTCGACGCGGATGAGCCCGATGCTCGAGGCGATGCCAGCACCGAGCGTGTACTTCAGGTAGTAGGTGCCCGGCTCGTTCGACGAGACGGTGACCGACTGCTTCTCGAGACTCGGCGACGACACGAGTCCGCCCTGCAGGGCTTCGACACCGATGAGACCGAGGGGCGCACCGCTCGGTGACTGGTCGTTCGCGAGTGGCAGGACCTGTGCGGACTCGCCGACGAAGGTCGAGACGAAGTCCGGTGTACCGATGGGGCTGAGGGCTCCGGCGGGTTGCACGTCGACCTTGAGCGTCCCCTCCGCCGAGGTGACGCCGTCGGACACGACGAATTTGACGTCGCGCGGGCCCATCTCGGGCGAGGCGTGCGTGAACGTCACGAAGCCGTCCGGGGTGAAGCGGACGAGGTCGCCGGACGCCGGCGAGGCCGACTGGAGGAAGATGTCGTCACCGTCGGGATCGCGCCAGTCGGCGAGCACGTTGTAGGTGACCGTCTGGCCGGCCTCGACCGACACGGCGGCCTCGCGGTGCGAGGTCGGCGGCTCGTTGACCTCGGGCGGTTTGATGGCGATGCTCACGTTCGCCTCGGCCACGCCACCCGGCCGTCCATCGTTGACCGAGTACCGGAACGACGTCGTCCCGGCCACGAAGCCCTCGGCGGGCGTGAACTGCAATGCCCGCTTGCCGTCGATGTACTCCAGCTTGCCGGTCTCGGGACCGATGTCGCCGAAGTTCTGAATGGTCAGGACGTCGCCGTCCGCGTCGGAGTCGTTGTCGAGGAGCGGGAGGACCGTCGCGCGGCCCGGGCGGACGCCGAACGCGTCGTCGCGGGCGATCGGCGGCCGGTTCTCCTCGGTCCGCTCGGCCAGGGTGTCCTCGAAGGACTGCTCTGACGCCTTCTCGTCGCCGTCCTCGCCGTCCTCCTCCTGCGGGGGCGTCACCTCGTCCCAGTTGTCGACGAGGCGCATGTTCGCCTGCACGAGCCAGGAGTTGCCGGTCTGGACGTTGTTGAGCGCGATCACCGAGCGGTTCACCCGGAAGACGAGCTGCTGCCCGACGGTCTCCGGGTTGATGTCGGCGATGACCGGCTTCTTGTCGGCGCACTCGGCGGCATACCGGCTGGAGGAGGCCCACGCACCGTGCATGCAGCCGTCGAGGTTGACCGGGGCCGTGACCTCGGCCGCACTCGTCGCCTCGGTGACGACGTCCGCGTCGAGCACCTCCGGGTCGCCGCCACCGAGCGGGATGCGCACGAGGGAGTCGCCGGTCGCGATGACGGCCGCGTCGTCGGAGGCCGACGGCTCCTGGATCTTCAAGGGCTTGCCGGGCAGCTCGACCATGGAGCCGTCCTGCTTCACGAGGTCACCGGACTTCAGGTCGAGGATGACCGCCTGCTCACCGGCCGCACTGAGCTGGTACTCGTCGAGCTTCGGGAGCTTCGACTCGGTCTTCGTGCCGTCGGGCAGGATGCGGTAGAGGATCCCCTTCGCCGGTGCCACCGCGAGGATGGTGCCCGTCGAGGTGACGACCGCCTGACCGGCCTTGCCGATGGAGACGATCGGTTTCGTCTCCGTGGGGTCGAACCGGAGTTCTCCGGCGGCGTCGACGGACCAGAGCTTGCCGATCTCCCCCGCCACGACCGAGAGTCGGTCGCCGCCGTAGTGCACCGTCGCGCCGGTCGGCAGCGAGACACGCTGGATGAGGCTCGTGAACGCCGGGTCGATGCGCTCGAGCGAGGAGAGCGCCTTGTCCTGGAGGAAGACGTCGTCGCCGTCCTGCAGCACGTCGGCGTTGTTGGAGGCCGTCGAGACCGCTCCGTCGAGTTCGGAGATCTGGTCGTTGAGGCGCCCGGCGAGCAGGGATTCACCGTTGGTGACCCAGACGTCGCGGGACTCGAGGTCGACCTCGGTGACGGGGAAGCCCTGGTGGATGAGTGCAGCGGTCACCGGTACGGCGACGAGGACCGACAGTGCCGTGATGGAGGCCGCGGTCTTGCGCTTGCGCAGCCAGGCGCTCCAGTTGCTCACGATCCCCCAGGTGATGTTCGGTCAAGGCACGGTCCACGCACCGCGCTGCAAACGCGGAGTCACTCTAACAAACAAGTGCCGTCTGGAAAACGGTTGCGGGGGTCAACCTCAGGCTGGTCGTCCCCCGTCGACGGCCGCCTGGTCGGCATGGTCGAGGAGCGGCAGGTCGCTGGCGTCGACGAGCCTGGTCGAGACGGCGTACTCGACCAGTCGTGCGCGACGTCCGGTCGCGAGCTTGCCTGGTCCGCCGCGCAGCCCCTGCACCCCGAACTTGTCGAGCTTGTCGCAGACGTTGTCGAGCTTGCGGTTGAAGGTGGTCTGGCTCCATCCGAGGCGGGCGGCCGCGGCCGCAGACGCCGGGATCTCACCGCGGCCGGGCGACGCCTGACGCAGGACGTCCTCGGCCAGGGCGACGATGAGGAGGCGCTGGCTGCTCGTCAGGTGGATCGGACCGACGGTCGTGGTCCCGGCGGTGGTCGTCGAGAGCTGCGACGGACTGAAGTACTCGAGATCCGAGGTGATCGTGAAGTCGTAGGTCGTCGTCCCCGCACTGAACAGCACCTGCAGCTCGGGGAACACGATCGGGAGCCGCGCGCCGGGCGCGAGCCACGCCTGCACGTTGCCGGTGGTGTCCGTCACCGTCGCGGAGAGGGTGTTCCCGATGTTCGTGAGCCACCAGAGCCCGGCGTCGAAGGTGACACTGAGGAAGGTGCGGTGCAGGAAGGGGTTCTCGTCGACGACGAGGTCGCCCTCGCGCCCGATCAGGAACGGCTTGCGTGCGTCCACGGCGTACTCCTCGCCGCAGAACTCGACGCGCACCGCCGTCTTCGTCGTCGTGTCCGTCGCCTCGTCCATGCTCATCGCCCAGTCCCCCTGATATCTGTCATCGTGTCGCTCACCGTGCGTCCGTCCCGCTACTGCTGCGAGCACATCTCGAGTGGATCGGGCGAGGTGACGCCGCCCCGGACGATCACCACCTCGATGCACAATTGCGCGCCCGGAGCACTCGGCTTCAGATCGACCGCGTACGTCGAGGTCGGTACCTTCGGCGAGTTCTTGCCGCTGCTCGTCACCTGGTAGATGTACGAGTCGCCGTCCTGCGGATCCGGGTTGTCCCAGATGAACGTGACGACGCTGCCGTCCTCGCTGATGTTCACCCCGAACGGCTTCGGCGAGGGGACGTCGCTCAGTTGGATCGGCGCCCCGGTCGCGGCGGCGGTCGGCTTTGGGTCGGCGGCCGCGCCCTGCCAGATGATCCCGGCGGCGATCCCACCGACCGCGAGCACCGCGATGCCGCCCACGACGAGGAGGCGGGTCAGTCGGCGACGCCCGCCTCGTCCGTCCGTACCGGCATCGGGGTCCTCCGTCGGACCTGCGGCGGCGGTCTCGAGGCGGTCGCGGCGGATCGTCTCGGAAGGCGCCGAGGCCGCTCCGGCGGTGATCGGCGCCGACGGTTGGATCGGCTGCACGAGCGGTCCCGCCGAGCGGACCACCGTCTCGTCGCCGATCGACGGCTGCACACTCGGCACGCCGGGACGTGGCTGGGCCTCGACCGTCGGGACCTGTCGGACCCGCGTCTCGTCCGACGCACTGCTGGACGTGTCCGGTCGGGGGGTCTGCGACTGCGGCTGCACGAGGTTCGGGATGTCGATGGGTGTCGGCGCGTACGCCAGCTCCATCTCGACGCGCTGCAACGCCCGCGCGAAGTCGACGGCGCTCTCGAAACGGTTGGCGCGGTCCTTCGCGAGGCCCTTCTGCAGCGTCGCGACGAGGGAAGCCGGTGCGTCGTCGCGCCCGAGCGGCGTGACGGTCCCGCGCTCGATCCGGCTGATGAGGTCGGCCGCTCCGTTCGACTGCCCGGGGATCTCGAACGGCGTCCGTCCGGCGAGGAGCGTGTAGACCGTCGCTGCCAGGGAGAACACGTCGGACCGCACGTCCGGATGCGGCTCGTCCTCGAACATCTCGGGCGGCGACCAGGGGATGGAGAGACCGACCGTCTGCGTGCCCGAGGCACCGGTGGAACCGACGTCGCCAGGGCGCCCGGGGCCGGCGTTCGTCGGAACCTCGAGTTCGACGGCCTGCGAGATGCCGAAGTCGGTCAGCGCCGGCCAGCCGTACGCGTTGGTGAGCACGTTGGCCGGTTTGATGTCGCGGTGGAGGATGCCGGCCGCGTGGGCGGTCGCCACCGCACTGGCCAGGCGGACGCCGGTGCGCAGCGCATCGGCGACGGCGAACCGCCGCAGCTTCGCCTGCTCGGCGAGGCTCGGCCCCGCGCAGTACTCCATCGCGAGGTATGGTCGTCCGTCCGGGGCGACGTCCGCCGTGTAGATCGTGACGATGTAGGGGTGCGCGGAGAGCTGCGCCATGAGGTTCGCCTCGGCGACGAAGGCCTCACGGGTCTGCTCGCTGAGGTGCTCGGCGAGGAGCACCTTGACGGCGACCTGACGCCTCGGCAACTGCTGCTCGTACAGGAAGACGTCGGAGAACCCACCTGCTCCGAGCTGTCGTTCGAACCGCAGCCCGGGGATGGCCGGCGGTTGCGAGGGTGAACGGCGCACGTCAGCCCTCTCGGACGCGCAGCGCGACGCCGCCGCCGAGGTCGATGACGGTCCCGACGATCACCGGTGTCGGCTCCCCTGGTCGGAGGGACTGCGGTGCCTGACCGGGCAGGACGACCTGCGTGCCGTTCCGCGAGTGGAGGTCGGTGACGACGACCGTGCCGCCCTCGACCGCGACGCGCACGTGGCTCCGCGAGATGTCGTCGCCCGTGAGCGTGACGAGTGTCGGGACGACGGACGCCGGGACCTGCGAGACGCTCGGCGCCCGGCCGAGGACGACGGGCGAGGCGAGCGATTGGCGAGTGCCGCCGGGGAGTTCGAGATACGTGAGCGGGGTCGCCGACGGCGTGGACGACCGGGCAGGCGGGGTCTCGGCCGCTCGACGCGCACGCAGCGCGGCGAGGTCCTCGGCGAGGATCGTGTGGCCGTCGTGGTCGCCGAGGTCCGATGGTCCGGCTGCCGCGGGTTCCGGCGCGGCGACCGCGGTGGCTGCCGCCTGCTGGTGCGCCGACTCCTCGGCCGCCGCGCGTTCCGCGTCGCCGGCCTCGTCGACCGCCGCCGCACCGACCGGTCGGAGCACGGTCTGGCCGAACAGGAAGTCGTAGCCCTCGTCGACGGGCTCCTCCGGGGTGGAGGGGGTCTCGTCCGGGTCGTCCTCGTCGTGGAAGAACTGGGTGTCGGAGACGGACGGCACGACGTGGAGCGACTGCGCCGGCTCGATGTGCGCCACCGGGGTCGCCTCGTCGCCGTCCGTCCCGTCGTACGCGTCGTCCGAGGTCGCCGCGGACGCAGCGGGCTCGGCGGGAGCCGGGACGGGCGGGGGCGCGAGCTGCTCCGCCGCCGTCGGCGCATCGGTGGACGATTCGGTCGACCGGCGCTCGTCGCTGGTCGGAGCGGCGACGGAAGCCGTGGACTCCTCGTCGAGGGTCGCCGTGATGGACGTCGTCCAGACGGCTCCCGACCCGAGCGGGAGTCGCACGCCGGACGGGTTCGGCTGGTCGCTCCGGAGCGTGACGCTCACCGCGTCCGCGTGGTGTTCCTCGACCCAGGTGGTGGCGCGGGCGCCCAGGACCGTCTCGGTCCCGGCGGCGCTCGTCACGACGGCCGCGGCGAGCCCGCGCACGATGACCGTCGCTCCCGATCCGTCCCAGACGGCCGCGGCGAACGCGGGCGTGTTCGAGAGACCACCGGCGGCGAGGCGGTCGACGATCAACGACAGCGACGCGTCGCCCGGGAGGTCTGCGGCGAATGCTGCAGCGGCGGTGTCGTCGCCCTGGGCGTCGACCAGCACCAGCCTGCCGGGCCCCGCCACAGCGAGCCAACGGCGGACCTCGGCCGGTTCCATTTCGTACGAGTACACGGCCACTCCTCTAGCCTCGCGGCATCGTCTCTTCAAGATACCCGAGACCACCCGCGTCATCGTAGCCGGGGCCGCTGGACATCAGCGAGGTCGACACGACGTCGACGACCAGTGCGGTCACGTTGTCCCGCCCACCGGCGGCCAGCGCGAGCTCCACGAGGCGGTCTGCCGCTCCCTCGAAGCCCTGCGACAGGACCTCGGCGATCCGCTCGTCGGACAGCTCGCCGGTGAGCCCGTCGGAGCAGAGCAGGAACCGCTGCCGCCCGACGACGGGAAGGAGCCAGACGTCCGGGTCGATGCCGGCCTCGACGCCGATCGCCTTCGTCACGATGTTGCGATCGGGGTGTTCGCGCGCCTCCGCCTCCGTGATGGAGCCGGCGTCGACGAGTTCCTGCACGGCCGAGTGGTCGACGGTGATCCGACGGAGTGCGCCGTCGGCCCAGGTGTACACCCGGGAGTCCCCCACGTTGAACACCATCCAATGGAGGTCGGTCTGCGGCGACAGCGCCACGAGCGCGAGGCCCGCGACGGTCGTGCCGATGACCCCGTTCGGCGTGGGGATGCCGCGGATGACCGCGTTGGCGGCGACGATCGTGGTCACGACCGCCTCGGTCGTCGTCGGGATGCCGATCGGGATGCCACGTTCGAGCGCCGCCGCGACCTCACGGCTCGCGACCTCGCCGCGTTCGTGCCCGCCCATGCCGTCCGCGACGACGAAGGCGGGCGCGCCGGCGTAGAACGCGTCCTCGTTCAGGCGTCGGACCAGCCCGGTGTCGGTCCGCCCCTCGCTGCGCAGGGTGTGCGTGGACCGCGCGGTCTCGATCGTCGTCATCCCGCACCGCCCAACTCGGCGGGGAGGGTCGGTACCTCACCCGGCCAGCTCCCGTACCTCGCGTCGAGATCGGAGCTCGAGAGCTCCACCGAATCGCCACCGGCGTACTGCTCGGAGGAGATGTCCAGCGTCGCGAGGATGGCGATCGTCGACTCGACGGTCTGCCCGGGGGCGTCGAAGGCGAATCGCACGAAGCGCCCGCGGTCGACCTCGTCCTGAGAAGCGAGCTGCGCGAGGGAGTAGTCGACGAGGGCACCGGGGTCGCCGGTGAAGGCGTCGGTCGCCGAGAGCGTCGCGGTGACGTACGCCGTCGTGCCGTCCCAGGCGCGGGCGGCCTTGAAGCCTGCCCCGGGGATCTCGGCGACCGCTTCCTCGACCGCGGCCAGTGTCCGGTCCGGGCTGCGGGCCGGGGTGCGTTGCGCCGTCGGTGCTGCGGTCCCGCAGGCGGTGAGGAGCCCCAACAGGACGACCGACACGGCGCCGGATCGGACGATGGTGCTGATGCGCATGGAAGGCCTCACGGTCGGGAACGGGCTGCGGACGGGCGACCCGGTGTCGGGCCGCGCTCGATCATCTCCGCGTAGGACTGTAGTCGGTCACCTGTTGATCACCGCTGAAGAAGCCGCTCGCCGAGTCCAGGTAGGCGTCGACGCTCGGGTCTCCCGACGACGACGTCTGGTCGGCCATCATCTCGTACCGCTGCGCGTTGTGGGCACTCGCGATCCCCGGATCCTGCTGTTCCGGGTTGACGCCGCCCAGTCTCGGGGCGTCACCCTGGACCGTCGTCCAGTTGGCCGAGTCCGGGTTCCCCTGTCCGTCGAGCCGGGCGACCGGATCCTCGTTGAACTCCATCGAGAGGACCTGCACGTCATCGGGGATGTCGAAGCGTGCGATCGGCGAGCCCGCCGTGACGACGTGCGTGACGTTGTATCCGAAGTCCGGGTCCGAAGCCAGCGACCCGGCCGTGATCCCGCCGAGGCTGAAGCCCTCGAGCATCACCGGGTCTGTCGGCGAAATGCCGGCGGCGGCCATCGCGTCCCTCACCGCCTGGCCGAGCGCCGTCTGTTCACCCTGCATGGCGGCGATGTCCGAGGTGAGGTCGTTCGAGATCGCGCCACCGTGCGGATCCCAGACCTGCGTGCTCGGGATCTGCACGATCCAGCTCGGCGGCGGTCCGGCCGACTGGATCACGCGGATGTTGCTGAGCTCCTCCTCACCCTTGTCGATGTCCGCCGAACCCTGCAGGAGGTCGCCGAGGTCGGTGACGGTTCGGTCCCGAGGCACGGCGAGTGGCTGTGAGGGGTCGTCGGGATCCATGGCGAGGCCGCCCTGGCCGTCGTCGAAGAGGCCGAACCGGCCGCCACCGGTGGCGATGGCGTCGATCGCCTGCTCATAGGTGAGCGGCGGCCAGCCCTGGCCGGTGACGACCGACATGAGTCCGTTGAAGCCGGGCAACAGCCCGGGGAGGAAGGTGAGGCCGGCCAGCAGGCCTGGGGCGCCGTCCGTGAGGATGTCCTCGATCCACGCGTTGTCGCCCAACCATTCGTTGGCCGCCTGAGCTGCGATCGGAGCGAGTTCCTGCAGTCTCGCGAGTGCGTCCGCATACGTCGCGGCGGTCCGATCGATGACCTCCTGCGGTGAGTAGGCGGCGATCGAGTTGGCGGTGAACAGTCCCGCGACGCCGGCCGGCGACAGCAGCAGCCAGGGGTTGTCGCCGATCTGGTCCAGCGTCTGCTGGGCGCCCTCGACGAGCGAGTCGACACCCTCGACGACGATGTTGACGCCTGCCACGGTGAGCATCCACGCCCCGCCCACCACCGCCACGCCCGCCGCTGCGACGAGGCCGACCGGCACCGCGAGGACGCCGATGACGAAGGCAACCCCGTTGTGGAGGGCTACGGTCGCCGCGGCGATCAGCTGGTCGGCGGTCTCGTAGGCGACCACGGCGCCCTCGAGGAAGACGGCGGAGACGCCGGTCTCGGTCGCCACGAGGAGCAGGGAACCGGAGGCGAGGACGATGGCGCCTTCCGCGGCCGCCCCCGTCAACGGGGACAGGATCATGGACTCGAGCAGGTCGCCGTCGACCGCCTTCGCAGCGGCCGTGCCCGAACGCCCGATCAGCTCGGTCGACAACGCGGCGAGTTGCTGCGCCTGCAGTCGCATGTCGTCGAGCCTCGCGCCGACGCCGCCGGCTCCACCGGAGACCGTGATGCCGCTCATGCCCGTGCTCCCTGGATGGTCGCGGCGATCGCCAACACCTCGGCGACGATGTCCGCGCGACGGACCGCCCGGATCGAGACCCGGGTCCCCTCGGCGACGGCGGACGGGTCCATGCCTACCGAATCGATGTCCGGGGTGTCGACCGACACGGCGACCCAGCCGTCGGCACCACGGAGCCACGTGTCCGTCCACCGTCTCATGGGCTCCCCGCTCCGGGAGAGTGCGTCGAGCCGGAAGCCGCCGTCGATCCGCCGCGCGACACCGCCGAGGAGCACCGCGGCCTGCGGGCTGTGGAGCTGTTCGACGACCGCGCCGACGACGTCCGGTCGGTCCTGGCGGAGCGCGAGGACGAGTGCCTCGGCGTCCGCGAGCGGGAGGACGACCACGTCGGTCGAACGACCCCGCGCGTCGGGGACGTCGTGGAGCGCGGAGAGGGGCCGCAGGAGTTGCTGGGCCAGCCCGGCGGTGTCGAAGGCGCGGATCTCGACGGCGTCCTCGTCGCGCGCGGCCGTGCCGTGCTCGGCGACGGACGCGTCCGAGTGGTCGACCCGCTGCGTCCGCAACAGCGCCAGGGCGTGCGCGCCGATCACGGAGACGGACTGGATCGCCGTCCGGTCGAGGGTCCAGCAGGAGGCGTCGACGGCCGCCGTCGCGAACTGCGGCATCGACAGGAAGGCGGCGAAATCGGGATCGACGTCGGCGGTGAGGTCGTCCGGGAGGCTGTCGTCGCCGCGGGCGAGGAGTCGCCGCTCCCGGAGCCGCGCGACGGCTCGCTGCTCGCGCTCACGGACGTCGGCGGGTGACACCTCCGAACCCCATTCGGTGTGGAAGGCGGGTGGCAGCACGATGTGCGGGGTGCGGTGCTCCAGGACGTGGAGTTCGTCGGCGGTCAGCAGGAAGGCTGCCGCGGCCGGAGCCGGGCGGGTACGGGTCATGGGCATCAGGGGGTCCATCCTCGGCTGCGGTAGAGGTCTGCAAGGTCCAACCAGCTGCGGTCACCGGGTGTCGGCAGCGATGGCGTGGAGGCGACGATGTCCTCGGCCTGGTGCACGAGGAAGTCCGGAACCTCCTGGCCGAAGAACTCGAACACCTTCGCGGCACCGTCCTTCACGGTCTCGACCGCACCGGAGACGAGGTTCACCGCGTCGTTCCAGCGGTCGCCCACCCAGCGCGCGGCGTCCTCGATGAGCTGCTTCACGTGTTCGACGGCGGTCGCGTGCGCGTCGAGTTTGTCGGCGGCGTCGTCGAGCTGCGTCGCCGAGTTCTCGAGCGAGACCGCCCGGGTGCCGAGCTGCTCGATGAAGGTCTCCGCCGCGGTGGAGGTCCACGCGAGCTCGGCCGCCGAGCGGAGGTCTCCGGCACGGCCACGGACCTCGGTCGCGAGGGTTCGGAGCTCCGTCGCGCGGAGGCGGATCTGTTGGGTGTCGCCGTACACTGCTCGCTCCTCGTCGGGTGATGCTGCCTCGCTGTCGCCGTGGGTCGCCTTCGCCGGAAAAACCGCGCGCCCTCACCGACACGTGGTCGGGAGGGCGCGCAGAGCGAAGCCGACGGTGGTGACTACTGGCCGGCGCCGGCAGCGAGCGCTGCGTCGGTCTGCTCGAGCGTGGTCACAGCGTTGTTGAGGTAGCCCGACAGCTTGTCGAGGTGCTGGATCGTGACCGTCGCGCTCTGCGTGAAGGCCGTGTAGGTCTCGTTGAAGGTGCCGGACGCGGTGTCGGTCTGGAACCCGGAGGACACGAGGTTGTTGATGAGGGTCTGGAGGCGGTTGAGCGTGGTCTCGACCTCGCCCTTACCCGTCGTCAGGTTGACGGCGGCCTGCTTGATCTCGCTGTAGTTGACGTTGATGTTGGCCATGAGTCTTGCTCCTTCGTTGTGGTCACCGGCACCGTCGGTGCCTTCATCATGTAACCACAACGCCTCGCGGGAGCACATGGGGAGCACTCCCCATACAGTCCCCATCCGGGGACGACGCCGCTCAGGCGACGGGGAACTCGGGCGCGATCGGCAGCTGCACGCGCGACAGCGCACCGCGGTTCGCGTACATTCCGCGCCCCTGCGGGAAGTCCTTGCGTGCGAGCCGGGGGAAGGTCGTCCGGAGGACGAGATCGCCCTCCATCTGCTCCGGCTGCAGCAGGATGCCCCGCCTGGCGCTCTTGATCTCACCCATGAGCGGCCAGGACGACGACCAGCCCGACACCTCGTTCTCGGCGATCACGAGGTGGTCGCTGCGCTTGATGGCCTTGATGAGCTCCACGAGCGGCGGGTCGGCGATGCCGTTGAGGTAGTCCGACAGCGTCTCGATGACGACGACCGTCCGGCCGGTCACCGTCTCGGCCGCGATCGCCGCGGACAGCGCCTTCGCCTGCTCGGCGATCGTCTCGGGGGTGACGGCCGACTCGTCGAAGCGCAGCTCCCGCAGCAGTTCCGAGCGCTTGGAGCCGAAGTAGACGAAGCGCGTCGCCGGATCGAAGCGTCGCATGGCGCCGACCAGGGATGCGACGGCGTTCGTCCGACCGCTGCCGGGAGGGCCGCCGACGAGGAACGCGCCGGTCGGGTCGAAGCCGATCGGTGCGAGGTCGGCGTCGCCGATGCCGAGTACGGGGCGGTCGCCGACCCGCTCGGGCAGTTCGCGCGCCTCGATCTCCTTCGGCAGTGCGCCGATCGGCGGGGCCGTGATCGTGGCTCCCGCGCGGGACATGGCCTCCGCGAGCCGGACCGTCGCGACCGACTGGTCCGACAGCACCGGCGAACCACCGAGGATCGCGACCTGGACCTCGAGTCCGTCGACGATCGCCCGGCCGGCGGGCGACTCGGGGCCGAGGATGTCCTTCGGCACCCCGAGGAGCTGGTAGCCGGTCTCGTCGGCGAGGCGCAGCACCACGCGTCGCTGCACACCGGAGCTGATGTTCGTCGGGACGGAGCCCGGGCGGTCGGCCGAGAACGCGATGTTCACACCGAGCTGCCGGCCGTCGGTGATGAGCTGCTGGAACAGCGTGTACCAGGAGGACAGGCCGAGCGTCGTCTCGTACTCCTGCCGGAAGGACTGGAAGCCGTCGACGAGCAGGAGGATGCGGCGCTCGTCGTTGCGACCCGAGACGCGGCGGTAGTCGGTGATCGAGGACGCGTTCGCTTCGGCGTACCGGACGCTGCGCTCGTCGACGATCTCCTTGATCCGGCGGAGCAGTCGGATGACGCGCTCCTGGTCGTCGCCGGGGATGATCGAGCCGACGTGCGGCAAGGCCTCGAGCATGCGGAGGCTGCCCGCGCCGAAGTCGAGGCCGTACACCTCGACCGGACCGCCACGCGGCGTGATGCCGGCCGCCGTCGCGAGGGTCCGCAGGACGGTGCTCTTGCCCGAGCCACCGGTGCCGAACACGGCGATGTGGCCGTCGACGTCCGGCCGGAAGTAGACCGGACGCTGCTCCTGCGAGTCCGGGAGGTCGGCGACACCGATGAGGAGTTCGGCGTCGGACCGCTGACGGAGCTTGCTGAGGTCGTAGACGGGCGCGAGCTCGTCGAGCCAGGGTCGTCGCGGCGCCGGGATGGACGCACGGTCGGCTGCGGCGATGATGCTCGCGACGAGCCGCTGCTGGTCGGTGGGGCCGAGGTCGCGCTCCTCCTCGGCGTCGGCCGCGCGGGGCTCCTCCCAACGCGTCTCGCCGCCGAACCGGAGCTCTCGGACCTCGATGTCGGAGCGCTTGGGCTCGTCGCTCGTCCAACCGCCCGCGTAGCCCGACTGGAAGATGCTCAGGCGGCCGGGGCCGGTCTTCGCGATGCCACGCCCAGGCACGCCCGGGTCGAAGTGCGCCGCGTCCTTGACGCCGACCACGTCCTGGCTGTCGGACTCGTCGGCCATGCGCAGTGCAACACGGAGGTTGGTGTTGGCGCGCAGGTTGTCCTTGATGACACCGGCGGGCCGCTGGGTCGCCATGATGAGGTGGATCCCGAGGGAGCGACCGCGCTGGGCGATGTCGACGACGCCGTCGACGAACTCCGGGACCTCGCCGACGAGCGCCGCGAACTCGTCGATGACGAGGACGAGGGCGGGCGGCGAATCCGGGTCGCCGCGCTTCTCGAGCTCGAGGAGGTCCTTGGCCTTCTTCCGGTTGAGCAGGTGCTCGCGGAAGTGCAACTCGGCGCGGAGGCTCGTGAGCGCCCGCCGGACGAGGTGCGGGCTGAGGTCGGTGACGAGTCCGACGCAGTGCGGGAGCGTCACGCAGTCCGCGAAGGCCGAGCCGCCCTTGTAATCGACGAAGAGGAACGAGACGCGGTCGGGGCTGTACTCGGCCGCCATCCCGAGCACCCAGGCCTGCAGGAACTCGCTCTTACCGGCACCCGTCGTCCCGCCGACGAGGGCGTGCGGGCCCTGGGATCGGAGGTCGAGGTGCATGGCGTCGACACCGCCCGATCCGACGGTCGCGCGCAGCTGGCCCGCCCGGCGGGGCTTCGGCGGGAGCCCGGGCGTGCGGTCGTGGATCGAGGAGTTCTGCCGCCAGCGGTCGACCACGGCGTCGCTCGAGGTCGTGAGCTCCGGCCCGAGCAGCGTCACCATCGACACCGACCGCGGGAGGTCGCTCGAGTCCTCGACGAGGGCACCGGCGTCGATCACGGACGCCATGCGCCTGGCGTAGTCGAGGGCCGTCACGGGGTCGACGAACTCCGGGCGGGCGTCGTCGACGGAGTAGCCGAGGCGGACCATGCCGACCGTCGCCGGTGCGTCGACGCCGGCACCGGCCTCCGGGACCTGCAGGAAGGTGCGGCAGGCGGCCGGCAGCGAGACGACGTCGTCGGCGATCCAGATCGGGAAGACGCCCGCGTCCGCCGCGATCTCGGCGAGCTGGACGAGGCGTGCGCGGTCGACGCCGACGTCGTCGGAGATGAGCAGGACGATCGCGGGGATCGGGGACTTCGTGCCGGTGTCGTTGGAGCTCTTGGTCCCGATCTCCGCGCCGCGCTCCTGGGCGGCCTGCTTCTCGGAGATGGCTCCGCGTCGGGCGTCACCGGCCCTGGCCGCCTGCAGGCGGGTCTGGACGAGTTCCTCGATCGCGGCCAGCAGCAGGTTGCCGCTCGACACGCTGTCGGCGAGGTGGCCGACGTCGAGCGGGCTGTTCGGGGACGACGCGTGCGGGAGCCACTTGACCCAGGAGAGGGCGTTCGACCACGCGGGCGAGACGATCGCCGAGACGACGACCTCGGCCGGCGAGTGGAGGGCGGTGAGCTGCACGAGGATGCCGTTCACCGCTCCCCCGGCGGTCTGCGGTGAACCGGCGATGCCGAGCGCGCCCGCGTCGTAGAGGTTGTCGATGATGGGGACGTCGGCGACGGTCGCGTACTGGTCTTTGAGCTTCTCGAGCCGTTCCTGGAACTCCGGCAGGAAGCTGTCACGAGCCTTCGCCGAGACCTCGTTCCTCGACGGCATCGTGCCGACACCGAGCCGGAGGTTCAGGAAGGACCAGTGCTCGGGGCGCCTGGTCCACAGCAGTGGCCCACGCGTGAGCGCGTGCTTGAGCGCCTCCGAGGTGGACGGTGCCTCGCGCATGCGGACGTCGTGCTCGATCTCCCGCTCGGCCGCGAGCTGCTTGCCGAGGGACTCGAGCCGCTCGTCGAAGATCTTGATCTGCTGCTTGAGCTTGCGCTTGTTGCGCCCGCGACCGGTGAAGTAGTTGCCGATGAGCATGAGCGGCGTCATGGCGATGAAGATGAGCGACAGCGGGTTCTTCGTGAAGAAGTACATCGCGCCGCCGAGGAGCATCGGCGTCAGCATGCCGAGGAGCGGGAACGGCTGGTTCTCGCGCTCGGTCGGCGGCTCGGGGGCGGGGAAGGTCTCCCCCGCGTAGCGCTGTTCGACGCGCGGCGAGCGGTTGAAGTACACGGGCCCGGCCTTCGGGACGACGCCCGCACGGCCGACGGTCCCGGCGAACCCGATCTCGACCTCGGTGTCGCCGATGAGCACGCGCTCGGGTTCGATGACCTTGAGTCGGGGCACGATGCCGCCGTCGACGACGATACCGTTGGCCGCGCCGAGGTCGACGAGTTCGATCTCGCCACCGACCTCGAGCCGCGCGTGCCGCTTCGAGACGAGCGGGTCGTCGAGGACGATGTCGCAGCTCGCCTCGCGACCGATGGTCCAGCTGCCGGCCGGCAGGGTGAACTCACGGCCGGCGTCATCGCCGGAGAGGACCCGCACCACCGCGACGGCCGGCGCCTGACCGGTGCGCGCCGCGGAGTAGTAGACGCCCGCGTCGGCGAGCTCGATGACGGCACCCGAACCGACCCACGCCTCGCCGATCGGGGCCTCCGGCGGGAGCGGGAGGGTCTCGGTCGAGCCGGGAAGGCGGGCGTGCAGCGTGAAGTCGGCGTTCGCGGAGTCGGGCCCCTGCGGGTCGACGCGCGCGATGGTCGACGCGACCTCCGCGATGCTCGCCGCCGCGTCCGTCGTCACGACGATGTCGGCGGACGAGCCCGACGGCCTGGTCAACGTCAGCTTGATGCGCATGCAGGATCCCCTTGGAAGTGCGGGTCGCTCGGCGCGACCCCGATCAGCCTAGCGAGCGTCCGGTTCTGCCCTGACGATGTCGTCGATCGAGGTGACGCCGCTCGGCGTCGGCGCCGGATCGAACACCCCGACCGGCAACTCGGTCTGCGAGCAGTCCAGATCGGCGCCGGCGGTCGACATGACACGGATCGATCCGCTTGCTTGTTCGAGGCGGTAGGTGATCCCGACCGCTCCGAACGACGGTGGCGGTGTTCCAGCGTCGTTCGCCCACTTTGTCGCCAGGCAGCCCGTGACCTCCGCCTTCCCGGATCCGTCCGCATCGACGACCACCGGGGTGAATGGCCAGGGACCTGGCAGGAGACGAGTCACCTCGCCGGCGCTCACGGTACGGACCGCTGATGCTGACAGTCGATCACGAAGATCCGGCCCGGTCGTGTCCACGAGCTGCTTGATCGTGAAGTCGTTGCGATTTCGGGCGACCGCCTGTGCCTCGAGCGAAGCACGGACGGCCATCACCCATTCCGAGTCTGCGAATTCAGTCGGGGCTCCACCGTCCCACCGCACGTCGGGATACGGCTGTGGCTGCTGTGGCGGAGGCGTACAGGCGGTCAAGGACATGAGGAGCGCCGCGAGCAGGGCGACACCGCCAAGACGACTACCGCTGGCCATGTGCGTTGAACGCTGCATAAGCATTCGAGTAGTCGCCCTGCAGTTCTTCGATGTCCCGATGAGACAGCAGCTCGTCGAACGCGTCCATGGTGTCGGGATCCGAGGCCCAAGCGAACTGCTCCTCAGGATCCATGGTGGAGGGATCCGGCATGCCGGCCGGCTGCAACGTGTCATAGAGGAACAGACCGAGCGTGACCGCCGCCGCGCGTTCTCGAGGGATCTCGAGCTCGCCCTGCTGGTTGAGGAGTTGTTGTTCGGCCGCGCCCCATGTCGACAGCCCGACGTCCTTGGCCGCCCCGACGAGCTGACCGGTCACGTACCCTGATCCGCTGCTTACCAGGTGATCGATGACAGCATCGCCGGTCACGCCGACGAGCTTGTCCAGTCCGGGGATGGGGAGGAAGCCGACGCCCGTCTCGACCAGCCCGAGCGCACTCTCGACTGCGGCATCACGATCCGCCGCTGCATCCAGGGCCACACCGTCCGTCGACCCGTCGAGGAGGCCCTGCAGCGCCATGATGCGCTTCGACGCCTCACCCGGGTCGGACAGCCCCGTCTGCACGGTCGCGCTCAACGTCTCCTGATAGTGGGCGACGACGGTGTCGAGGGCTGCGGCTCCGGCGTCGTTCTGGCCTGCGACACCGAACACCTTCGCCAGCGCCTCCTTCGACAGGTTCGCGTAGTCGAACTCGTCGAGTCCGTCGATGCCGAACATCGAGGAGGGGTTCGTGCTCGGCATGTCCTCGCCCTCGATCCCGATGGGCTCGCCCGCGATGGGACGCTCGATCAGACCGGGGAACTGATAGGACAACGCTTCGACGAGCTTGACCGCACCGAGGTCGGAGATGGAATTGCCGTCGAACGCGTCGTTCCCGGGCACGTACTCACCGACCTCCGCGTCACGGGGGTTGCCGACGAGGCGCTCGATGACATCGTGTGAGAGCGTGGCGACACGCGTGTACGCATCCGGGTCCGCACCAGCAGGGTCGGCGGGGCCTCCGGGGATCGACTCGGCTCCAGCCCACAGGGCGAGGACGCCTTCGAATCCGTCGAGTCCAGAGTCCCGGCGACCGAACCAGTACTCGAGACGGTTCGCGCCGAGCTCATTGCTCTCGTAGGGCTCGTCCGGGTACAGCGGCGCGTCGCGGTACGGGTCCTGCTCCGTCGAGGTCAGCCAGTCCATGGCGGCCTCGGGGTACTCACCCAGCGTGCTGAAGACCCGCGAGGTCCAGTCGCCCAGGCGGTTGACGTCGTAGCCGGCCTGCTCCGCCTCGGCGAGGCTGAGGAAGCCGCCGGGGCCCATGACGCCCTGTGCGGGTCCGTACATGCCCTCGTGCGCGCCGGGCAGACCGCGCTCCATCTCGTCGGCGATGTTCGCGAGACCGACCGTCGTCGTCTCTCCGATCGGGTTGTCCTGTTCGTCGCCGAACAGGAACGCCAGGCTCGTCCAGCTCTCCGTGCCATGAACGGACGCGGAACCGTCGTAGAGCTCCTGCGCGAAGTTCTGGCCGACCGCGTCAGTCCAACGCTGGGATCCGACGGACAGACCACCGCGGACGGACTGGGCAAGGAGCAGCGCCGCTGCCGGGGTCATCCATCCGTTCGCACCGGCGTCATCGATCCGGCTGATGAGCGAGATGAGGTCCTCGCCGCCGAGCGCCAGATTCATCTGCGCCATGACGGACGGGTCGTTGCCGTAGAGCGCGTACAGCGACTGCAGCTGTGCCGCGAGATCGGTCTCGAACGTGCCGTTCCCGAGTTCGGCCGCCATCTCCGCCATGCCGCGGGCGACGGCGGACGGGGTGAGGTCGGATGCGGAGGTGATGCCGATGGCCGCGAGGGCGGCCTGCTGCCGGTCCCAGTTGTCACCACCCGGTGAAGACAGCGCCGACGCGAGCGCATCGTCGGCGGCCTGGCGCTCTTCCGACAGGGCGTCGAGGAGGCGCTGCGCGCTCTGCCGATCGGCGACGGCCGCCTGGTGGACCTGGTCGCGCTGCATCTGCTGCTCGGGCGTCGGCCCACCCATCGGGTCGAGATAGGTCTGGTTGGCGGAGATGTTGGCCTGGAAGATCATCTCGGTGTAGCTCGTCGCACGGGTCTTGATGTCGTCGACCGTGGTCGTGTACGTGGCGATCGCGTCGCGCACCGCAGCCATCGCCGGGGTGATCGCGTCGATCTTGCCGATGGGGGTCGAGAGGGAGGACACCCAGGCGGTCGCGGCGTCGCCGCTCCAGATGGCGTCTGAGATGCCACCCTGAGCGGTGACCGCGACCGTGCGTGCCTCGGTCAGACTCGTCTCGGTCGTCTGGATGGTCGTCGCAGTGGTGCCGAGCGCGCCAGAGTCGATCCGCCCCGGATCGTCAGCAGTCCAGTTGGCCATCAGCCCTCTCCTCCCGGGTTCAGTTGTGCGTCGGTCTGCTCCCAGGCGGTCACGATGTCGCTCGCCGCGCGACCGGCCTCGACCATCGCTCCGCCGGCGAGGGCCACGTGCACGGAGATGTACATCGCGAAGCTCTCCGCCGCGGCGGTCACCGTGCTGCTGCAGCTGCCGGAGAAGTCGAGCGGGACGTTCTGCGGCAGGCCGGACCCGCTGGGTGTCAGTGGTGCGGCGACGGCCAGGATCTGGTCCCCGTCGACGACGAGTGGTTGCTCGCTCATCATTCCCCTTCGTGACACCGGCGCAGTGGACCTGCGCCGCCCGCCGATGGCTCCTCAGCGGGTACGTCGTTCAGCGTAACCGAGAGCGCGGGTGACGACGATGGGGAGCACTCCCCATGCCCCGGAGGCCCGTCAGCCGACGACGACGCGGATCGGGAACTCGCCGATCCCGATGGTCGACCCGGCTTCCGCGACGTAGGCCTCGCCCGGCTGGCAGACGGTGACCGCGCCGGACGCGTCCGTGATCGTCGTGCCGTTCGTGGAGTGCAGGTCCGTCACGCGGAGCGACCGTCGTCCGGGTACGACGACCGTGTGCGTCTTCGAGACGGACATGCGCGGGTCGACGAGCGAGCGCAGCTCGGCGTCGGGCTGTTCGGGCCGCGCCGCAGGGTTGCGTCCGAGCAGGATCGGCCCGCGGAGCGGGATGCGCTCGCCGTCGGGCAGCTCGAGCGCGAAGTCCCCCGCTCGCAGCGATGCGGAGACGACCGTCGCGCCGAGGTCGGCATGGACCGGCGCCTGCTCGGTGGCGCGCGTTGAGGCACCGGCGGGCGCGTCGGGCGCTTCCGGTGCGATCGGAGCGCCGGCGATCAGACCCGGGGGAACGGTGATCTGCAGCTCGGGCGGGACGGAGGACGTCGACGCGGCCGGAGCGCGCGTCTGGGCGGGCGCTGCCTGCGGCTCACGGAGCGGTGCTGCAGGAGTCGGTGGCTCGACGACGACCGGCGACGGCACCGGCGCGGAACTCGACGGGGTCGACTGTGGTTCGGGAGCCCCTGTGGCGGGAGTCGGGACCCCGATCACCGGTGCCTCGGGAACGGCGGGTTCGGGGGCCGGAGGCTCGGCTGCCGGTGTGTCGGAGGCCGGCGCCGGATCGGCATCCCTCGGGATCGCGACGTCGGGAGCCGTGGCAGGGGACGGGGTCGACGCGTCGGTCACCGTCTGAGACCAACCCGCGGAGACCGCTCCGCCCATGACGGGCATGTTCGCGAGTGTCGCCGCAGGCCCAGCGTCGGCGCTGGTCGGTGCTTCCGCCGGACGCGGAGCGAGCTCGGTGCGCGTGCCGTGCACGCGCAGGGTGGCTGACGCGCCGGGATCGGACTCCGAGACCAGCTCGGCGAGCGCGCGCAGGAAGCTCAGGAACGGCTCCTGTCCGAGCAACGAGCGCTGACGCCGGCGCTTCTGGACGCCGTGCTGCATGATGAAGGTCGCCGCCGCCGTACCGCGCGCGGACGGGGCGGTCGTGATCGCGAACGCGAGCAGTGGCGCGGGGTCGTCGACCGAGACGACCCGCAACCGGATGTCCGCGCTCGTCCCACCGTCGATCGCGACGTAGTGCCTGGTCTGCTGAGCATCCTCACCGGAGGCGGCGACCGCACGTTGGACGAGGGCGACGACGTCGTCGGCGGTCCCCGCGAGGTCGAGATCCAGACCGGTGTCGGTCAGGTCGGGTGATCTCATCGGTGGTTCCTCCCCAAGCGCCGTCGGCCGACGACGGCAACGGATCGATTATCGCCTACGCCGTCGCCCTCGTGGGGAGGGACGGGCGGCGCACCTCGCGAGCGGCCCCGGGTGGACGTCGCATCGGCTCACCGCGCGTCGTGCTCCCAGGGCCAGCGCGGGGTCGGGCGCCGCCCGGTCGACGACGTCGCGACAGCGGCGGCCGCGAGGACGATGACGAGCGCGAGCACACCCACGGTGACCGAGAACGGTCCGGTCAGCGTCGTCACCGCGAAGGCGGCGGCGTCCGCTCCGTCCCGGCTGGCGATCGCGTCGAACACGCCGCCGCTCACCCCGTAGGCGAGCCAGGCGAGGAGCCCCGCGAGGACCGCGGAGCCGACCGAGACGCGCAGCGGTGTGCGGCGCGTCTCACGGATGATCGCCCAGAGGACCACGATCGTGGCGACCACGACCATGAGCGGACCGGTCAGCGGGCCGGCGTCCCGGTCGGCCACGACGTCGAGGTCCGCCAGCAGGCTGATGAACCCGAAGACGCAGACGACGAGCGCCACGTAGGTGACCGCTGCGAACGGGGCGACCCACCAGGGGCCACGTGCTCCGTCCGCGTCACCGGTCATGCTCAGCGGGCGGTCGTCGGTCCGGCTTCGAGGACGCGCTCGTACTCGGCGCGGGCCTCGATGTTCGCCTCGCGCACCTTGCGTCCGCGTGCCGCGATCCAACCACCGAGCCAGACGGGGATCTCACGGGCGACGACGAAGGCGAGGACCGGCCCGAAGGTGAAGGCGACACCGGTGACCTCGGCGAGGATCTCGTCGATGCTGAGCGTCCACGCGCGCTCCTGGATCAGGAACCCGCCGACCCACGCGAGGAAGACGACCAGGCCGATGATGAAGCCGCCGAGCACCCAGTGCACCCAGCCGGAACGGTTCACGATGGTCGCGGTGACGACCCAGGCCAGGAAGAAGCCTGCGGCGGCCATGAGGAACGGCCAGCTGGTGGCGATCTGGATGAGGTTCTCGACGAACGTGCCGTCGCCTTCCAGCACCAGCTGGAGGCCCGCGACAGCCGCCGCGTAGAGGCCGGCGAAGATGATGGTGCCGAGGAGACCGATGAGGATGCCGAAGCCGCGGTTGCCGCGGACCTCCGGCTCGGACGGTGCCTGGACGTACAGCGGGAAGGCCTGCTGCTGCTCGGTCTCCGCGGCGGTGGCGGTCGCGCCGGAGCGGGCGACCGGCTCGTAGGCTGCCGCGGGGTACGGGTGGGCACCGGTGTCGGCCTGTCGGGTGGTCGAGGTCGGGGTACCGGCGGTGTCGTCGTCGTCGAAGTCGATGTTCGAGTACGCACGCTGCGGCGTGTGCGGCTGGTAGGGACGCGTCTCGCGCACCCCGGCGTCCGAGGCCGTGTCGGCGCGGTCTGCGACCCGGCGGTCGTCGACGACCGGGTCCGCCCCGACGCCGTCCGCCGTGGTGATGGTGTCCTGCTGCACGGTGTCCTCGGAGAGGATGTCCCGCTCGGCCACGGGCTGTTCGGCCGCGGCCGTGGGACGCGCGGAGCCAGACGCGGTCTGGGCAGCCGCCGGAGTGCTCGGGTCGGTGGGCGATCCGGGCTCGGGGTTCTGGGTGCTCATCGCGTACTCCTTCGGCGGAAGCCAGTTCAGGAGCGCCCTCACGGCGCTCCGCTCGCCACGGTAGCAAGCCGGGACGCGGATGCCCGGCAACCTCGCCGGGACTCGCTCACTCCCGTCGACCCGATTCAGGTCCGATTCATATCCGGAGGAAACGGTCCCCTCAGCTCCGTGCGGTTGAGTGGGAGCTCGAACAGCCAGCTGTCGGATCACAGCCGATCCCGCGACGCCGATCCCCCACGGCGCATCCCCAGGAAAGGCCCCATGCCCGAGCACCTCCCCCATGCCCGTCACGCCGACGCCCGTTCCCCGTTCGGCCGGCTCTCCGCGCGCTACCGCGCCCTCCCCCTGCGCGGGCGACGCGTGGTCGCCGGCGCCGCTGCCGGAGCCGCCCTCCTCCTCGCCACCGCGGTGATCACCCCGATCGCGCTGCAGCACTCCGACGCGACCGGATCCGAGCCGGCCGCGCAAGCTCTGGGCGGGACGACGTCCACGGTCCCGGCCTCCACGGTCAACGCCACGGCGGTCACCGCGATCTCCGCCACGACCGGATCCGTCGCAGGCGGGAGCACCCTGACCGTGAGCGGTGTCGACGTGGACGGCGTGACCCGCGTCGTGTTCGGCGAGGAGGAAGCCCGGATCCTGTCGGCGACGAGCACCGAGGTGACCGTCGCCGTGCCGGCAGCCACCCGCTTCTCCCCCGCCGACGTCGGCATCGCCGTCTACGCGGACGATCTCCGGGTCGACGGTGATGCACTGAGCTACAGCTACGACATCACGAGCCCCGTCGACGCGCAGATGGCCTACGTGTTCACGCACTGGAACGACTACAACCTGGCTGAATACGGCTCCCTGGTCGACACCGACTGCGCGAACTTCGCCAGCCAGAGTCTGCTGGAACGCGGGTGGACGATGGACGAGGACTGGTGGGCCGAGGGGACCGGCGACGACTTCGACTTCTCGAAGGCCTGGGTCAGCTCGACGTTCTTCAAGAACTACGTCGAAGAGCACCCCGAGCTCGCCACCGCCTTGGACGACACGCAGCGCGACCAGGTGAAGGTCGGCGACATCGTGCAGTTCGACTGGGACAACAGCGGGGACCGCGACCACACGGGCATCGTATCGAAGGTCGAGACCACCGACGCCGGCACCCAGGTGTACTACGCGGGACACACCGACGACACCGACTACCGCACCGTGGACGAGGCGATCACCGTCATCCACCCCGGCGCCTCCGTGTACTACTGGAGCATCGCCTAGCTGGTCCCGCCCGGTTCACAACTCAGGGCAGCGCCGGCGCGCCGACCCGACTCACCGCCTCGTGAGCGGGACACACCGCGCGCGTCCTGAGTTGCGAACGGGAGGACCTGTCAGGCGGGGAACAGCGTCGAGACGATGGTCTGCGTCCACCCCGTGATGGCGACATTCGCCCAGCGGGTGGCCACCCAGGTACCGTCACGCAGGAAATGGCGCTCACCGACGGTGTTCCCTGAGGGGTCCGCGCGTTCCGTGAAGCACATCGTCCCGCCGGTCTCCTCGGAACAGGTGAACCCGGCTTCGGACATCCTGGCCTCCGCCGCCGCTTGGACGTCCCCCTCCACCTGGGCCACGTTCGTGAGAATGAAGACTTCACCGGCACCGCTCGCCTTCGTGAGGTCACACGTGAGTCGGTCCGTCGGGGTGAGCAAGGCCACCAAGGCCTCGTCGTTCGACCCGAAACTCTCGGACAACAGCGGCTGCGACCAGGCGGGATTCAACTCGAGGAAGCCGTCCGCCGTCAGCGACTCGATGTAGCCGGCGGGGAAGAGTTGCGTGCACTCGGTCGGACGCACCGGCGCCGCGGGCGTCTCGGCGGCGTCCGTCGCGGTCGGAGCAGGAGAGGAGCCGGCGGTCGCCGTCGCACTCGGTGTACGGGTCGAGTCGGCGGCAGGGGTACCGCCCGGGCCGACGACCAGGAGCCCGATGACCACGACGAGCGCGATCGCCAGCACACCGGCGAGCACGCTCAAACCGATGACCACGCGATTGCGCTTCCGCCGGGGTGCCGGAGCACCGTAGCGGACGTCTGGCTGCGCCGGAGTCGCGTCCGGCTCCAGCGGCTGGAACTGGCCGGTGGGCTGCTCGGGCTGATCACTCATCGGACCAGCATGTCGTGCGGAGACCCGCCACACAACTCACCGGTACTCGATTCGTTCGCCCATTCCTGGGCGAACGAGCGCTTGTTCGCCCAGGAATGGGCGAACGAACGACGGAGGGCCCGTCCCGATCGAGAAACGATCGGGACGGGCCCTCCGGGTGAGTCGTTCAGCCCTAGTTGTAGTTACCGGGGGTGAAGTCGTCGGAGCTGAAGCTGTCGAAGTCGACGAAGCTCAGGTCGGACTCGTTGAACGCGCCGTCCTCACCGAAGATGCGGTTCGGGTAACGCTCCGCCTTCGCCTCCTCGGTGGCCTCGACCGTCACGTTGCGGTAGCGCGCCAGGCCGGTACCGGCCGGGATGAGCTTACCGATGATGACGTTCTCCTTGAGGCCGACCAGCGGGTCGCTCTTGCCTTCCATGGCGGCCTGCGTGAGGACACGCGTGGTCTCCTGGAAGGAAGCGGCCGACAGCCACGACTCGGTCGCGAGGGACGCCTTGGTGATACCCATGACCTCCTGGCGAGCCGATGCGGTGCGACGACCCTCCGACACGGCCGAGCGGTTGAGCTCGGCGTAGCGCAGGCGGTCGACGAGCTCGCCGGGCAGCAGGTCGGTGTCGCCGTGGTCGACCACGGTCACCTTCCGCAGCATCTGGCGCACGATGACCTCGATGTGCTTGTCGTGGATCGGGACACCCTGCGAGCGGTACACGCCCTGGACGCCACCGACGAGGTGCTTCTGGACCTCGCGGACGCCCTGCACGCGCAGCACCTCCTTGGGGTCGACCGCACCGACGTGGATCTTCTGACCGAGCTCGACGTGCTGTCCGTCCTCGACGAGGAGGACCGCGCGCTTCAGCACCGGGTAGACGACTGGCTCGTCGCCGTTGTCGGGCGTCAGGATGACCTTACGAGCCTTGTCGTTCTCGTCGATCGTGATGCGACCGGCGGCCTCGGCGATCGGGGTCGCACCCTTGGGGGTACGAGCCTCGAACAGCTCCTGCACGCGGGGCAGACCCTGCGTGATGTCGTCCGCCGATGCCGAACCACCCGTGTGGAAGGTACGCATCGTCAGCTGGGTACCGGGCTCACCGATCGACTGGGCCGCGATGATGCCGACGGCCTCGCCGATGTCGACGAGCTTGCCCGTGGCGAGCGAGCGGCCGTAGCAGGCTGCACACACACCGACGGTCGACTCGCAGGTCAGGACCGAGCGCACCTTGATGTTCTCGACACCCGCGGAGACGAGCTTGTCGATGAGCACGTCACCGACGTCCTCGCCGGCCTCGGCGACGACCTCACCCTTCGGGCCCACCGCAGCAGCGGCCAGCGAACGGGCGAACACGGAGTTCTCCACGTTCGGGTCGCGCACGAGCTCACCGGAGCTGTCGACGTTCGCGATCGCGAGCTCGAGACCCTTGGTCGTGCCGCAGTCGTCTTCGCGGATGATGACATCCTGCGAGACGTCGACGAGACGACGCGTGAGGTATCCCGAGTCGGCGGTACGGAGCGCCGTGTCGGCCAGACCCTTACGAGCACCGTGGGTCGCGATGAAGTACTCCGCGACCGACAGGCCCTCACGGTAGGAGGAGATGATCGGGCGAGGGATGATCTCACCCTTCGGGTTGTTCACCAGGCCTCGCATACCCGCGATGTTGCGGATCTGCAGCCAGTTACCACGAGCACCCGACGACACCATGCGGTTGATGGTGTTGTCCGCCGGGAAGTTCGCGCGCATGGCCTCGGCGACCTTCTCGGTGGCCTCCGTCCAGATCTTGATGAGCTCCTGACGACGCTCGGCATCCGTGGTCAGACCCTTGTCGAACTGGCTCTGGACCTTGGCGGCCTGCTTCTCGTAGCCCTGCACGATCTCGCGCTTGTTCGGCGGGGTCAGGACGTCGCTGAGCGCAACGGTCACACCGGAACGCGTCGCCCAGTGGAAACCGGCGTCCTTGATGTTGTCGAGCGTGGCCGCGACGACCGTCTTCGGGTACCGCTCCGCGAGGTCGTTGACGATCGAGGACAGCTTGCCCTTGTCCGCCACGTCTTCCACGTAGGGGTAGTCCGCCGGCAGCGCCTCGTTGAAGAGTGCGCGACCGAGGGTCGTCTCGACGAGTGCGACACCCGAGCCCTCGTAGCCCTCGGGACCCGTGCCCTCGGCGAACGTCACGTCGGTCAGACGGATGCGCACCTTGGCGTTGAGGTCGAGCGAGCCCTGGTCCTTCGCGAGGATGGCCTCGGCGACGGACGAGAAGGCACGGCCCTCACCCTCGACACCCTCCTTGAGGGTGGTCAGGTGGTGGAGACCGATGATCATGTCCTGCGTGGGCAGGGTGACCGGACGGCCGTCGGACGGCTTCAGGATGTTGTTCGACGCGAGCATCAGGATGCGCGCCTCGGCCTGGGCCTCGACGGAGAGCGGGAGGTGGACAGCCATCTGGTCGCCGTCGAAGTCCGCGTTGAACGCGGCGCAGACGAGCGGGTGCAGCTGGATGGCCTTGCCCTCGACGAGCTGAGGCTCGAACGCCTGGATGCCGAGACGGTGCAGCGTTGGCGCACGGTTCAGCAGCACGGGACGCTCGCGGATGATCTCCTCCAGCACGTCCCAGACCTCGGGACGGCTGCGCTCGACCATGCGCTTCGCGGCCTTGATGTTCTGAGCGTGGCTCAGGTCGATCAGGCGCTTGATGACGAACGGCTTGAAGAGCTCCAGCGCCATCTGCTTGGGCAGACCACACTGGTGCAGCTTCAGCTGCGGGCCGACGATGATGACCGAACGGCCCGAGTAGTCGACGCGCTTGCCGAGCAGGTTCTGGCGGAATCGACCCTGCTTCCCCTTCAGCATGTCGCTGAGGGACTTCAGGGCACGGTTGCCGGTACCGGTGACGGGGCGACCACGACGACCGTTGTCGAACAGTGCGTCGACGGCCTCCTGCAGCATCCGCTTCTCGTTGTTGACGATGATCTCGGGAGCCCCGAGGTCGAGCAGACGACGCAGACGGTTGTTGCGGTTGATCACACGACGGTAGAGGTCGTTGAGGTCGGAGGTCGCGAAGCGGCCACCGTCGAGCTGCACCATCGGGCGGAGCTCCGGCGGGATGACCGGGACCACGTCGAGGACCATCGCCGCCGGCGAGTTGCCGGTGATGAGGAACGAGTTGACCACGCGCAGACGCTTGATGGCGCGGATCTTCTTCTGACCCTTGCCCTCCGCGATCTGGTGGTGGAGCAGCTCGGACTCGGCCGCGAGGTCGAAGGACAGCAGGCGCTTCTTGACCGCCTCGGCACCCATGTAGGCCTCGAAGTACAGGCCGAAGCGGTCCTGCAGCTCGTGGAACACGGAGTCCTCGGGCTTGAGGTCGCCGACCTTGAGGTTGCGGAAGTCCTCCCAGACGCGCTCGAGGTGAGCGATCTGCTCGTCGTAGGACTTGCGGGTCTGGCTCATCTCCTTCTCGGCGGCGTCCTTGGTGCGACGCTTCTGCTCGCTCTTGGCGCCTTCCTCCTCGAGGGCGACGAGGTCGTCCTCGAGCTTCTTCAGGCGGTCTGCGATGCGCGAGTCGCGCTGGTCGCCGAGGGTCTTGATCTCGAGACGGAGCTCGTTCTCAAGGCCGGGCATGTCCTGGTGACGTGCGTCCTCGTCCACATCGATGACCATGTAGGCCGCGAAGTAGATGACCTTCTCGAGGTCCTTGGGCGCCATGTCCAGCAGGTAGCCGAGGCGCGAGGGGACACCCTTGAAGTACCAGATGTGCGTGACCGGGGCG
This sequence comes from Plantibacter sp. MCCC 1A11337, assembly GCF_013349365.1. NCBI lineage: Bacteria > Bacillati > Actinomycetota > Actinomycetes > Micrococcales > Microbacteriaceae > Plantibacter > Plantibacter sp. MCCC 1A11337. Next base: position 1,211,205 of record NZ_JABJWX010000001.1, read on the forward strand.
GCGAGTTCGATGTGGCCCATGCGCTCACGGCGCACCGACGACTTCGTGACCTCGACACCGCAGCGCTCGCACACGATGCCCTTGAAGCGGACGCGCTTGTACTTGCCGCAGGCGCACTCCCAGTCGCGGGAAGGACCGAAGATCTGCTCACCGAACAGACCGTCCTTCTCGGGCTTGAGGGTGCGGTAGTTGATGGTCTCGGGCTTCTTGACCTCTCCGTGCGACCAGGCACGGATGTCGTCTGCGGTGGCCAGACCAATGCGAAGCTCGTCAAAAGTTGTGACGTCGAGCAATGTATCTCCTATGAAAGGTTTCGTCAGTCTCTACAGTGGTCAGGCTTAGATCTCGTCGATGGACGACGACTCGAACCTGGAGGAAATGTTGATCCCGAGCTCCTCGGCGGCGCGGAACGCGTCGTCGTCGGTGTCGCGCAGGCTCACCGCGGTGCCGTCGGCCGAGAGGACCTCGACGTTCAAGCACAGCGACTGCATCTCCTTGATGAGCACCTTGAAGCTCTCGGGGATACCCGGCTCCTGGATGTTCTCGCCCTTGACGATGGCCTCGTACACCTTGACGCGGCCGAGGATGTCGTCGGACTTGATGGTCAGGAGCTCCTGGAGCGCGTACGCGGCTCCATAGGCCTCGAGGGCCCAGACCTCCATCTCACCGAAGCGCTGTCCACCGAACTGAGCCTTACCACCGAGCGGCTGCTGCGTGATCATCGAGTACGGACCCGTCGAACGCGCGTGGATCTTGTCGTCCACGAGGTGGTGCAGCTTGAGGATGTACATGTAGCCGACCGAGACCGGTGCCGGGAACGGCTCGCCGGAGCGGCCGTCGAACAGACGGGCCTTTCCGGAGGAACCGATGAGGCGGTCGCCGTCGCGAGTGACGTTGGTCGAGTCGAGCAGACCGGCGATCTCCTCCTCGGAGGCGCCGTCGAACACCGGGGTCGCGACCTTGGTGTTCGGCTCGGCCGAGTGCGCGGCAGCCGGGAGCTTCTTGGCCCAGCTGGGCTTGCCCTCGACGTTCCAGCCCTGCTTTGCGATCCACCCCAGGTGGATCTCGAGGACCTGACCGAAGTTCATTCGACCGGGGATGCCGAGCGGGTTGAGGATGACGTCGACCGGCGTGCCGTCCTCGAGGAACGGCATGTCCTCGACGGGCAGGATCTTCGCGATGACACCCTTGTTGCCGTGACGGCCGGCGAGCTTGTCGCCCTCGGTGATCTTGCGCTTCTGGGCGATGTAGACGACCACACGCTGGTTGACGCCCGAGCCGAGCTCGTCGTCGCCGTCCTGTGCGTCGAACACCTTGACGGCGATGATCGTGCCGGCTTCACCGTGGGGGACCTTCAGCGAGGTGTCGCGGACTTCGCGGCTCTTCTCGTTGAAGATGGCGCGGAGCAGGCGCTCCTCGGCGGAGAGCTCGGTCTCACCCTTCGGCGTGACCTTGCCGACGAGGATGTCGCCGGGGCGGACCTCGGCACCGATGCGGATGATGCCGCGCTCGTCGAGGTCCTTCAGCAGCTCCGGGCTGACGTTCGGGAGATCACGGGTGATCTCCTCCTTGCCGAGCTTGGTGTCGCGGGCGTCGACCTCGTACTCCTCGATGTGGATCGAGGAGAGGACGTCGTCCTTCACCAGGTTCTGGCTGAGGATGATCGCGTCCTCGAAGTTGTGACCCTCCCACGTCATGAAGGCGACGAGGAGGTTCTTGCCGAGCGCGAGCTCGCCGTTCTCCGTGGCGGGGCCGTCGGCGATGACCTCGCCGGCCTCGATGCGTGCACCCTCGGAGACGATGACGCGGTTGTTGTAGCTCGTGCCCTGGTTGGAGCGGTCGAACTTGCGCAGGTAGTAGGTCTGCGTGCCACCCTCGTCGAGCTGGATGGTGACGGACTCGGCCGACACCTCCTGGACGACGCCGGCCTTGTCGGCGGTGACGACGTCACCCGCGTCGATGGCTGCGTAGCCCTCCATACCGGTGCCGACGAGCGGCGAGTCCGACATGAGGAGCGGGACGGCCTGACGCTGCATGTTGGCACCCATGAGTGCGCGGTTCGCGTCGTCGTGCTCGAGGAACGGGATGAGGGAGGTCGCGACCGACACCATCTGGCGCGGGGAGACGTCCATGTAGCCGATCTCCTCGGACGGGATGAGGTCGACCTCGCCGCCCTTCTTCCGGGCGAGGACGCGGTCCTCCTGGAAGTGGCCGTCGCTCTTCAGCGGAGCGTTGGCCTGCGCGACGATGTAGTTGTCCTCTTCCATCGCGGTCAGGTAGTCGATGTCCTCGGTGACCCGGCCGTCGACGACGCGACGGTACGGGGTCTCGATGAAACCGAACGAGTTGATCCGCGCGAACGATGCGAGCGAACCGATGAGGCCGATGTTCGGGCCTTCCGGGGTCTCGATCGGGCACATGCGGCCGTAGTGCGACGGGTGGACGTCTCGCACCTCGACGCCTGCACGCTCACGCGACAGACCACCGGGGCCGAGCGCCGAGAGGCGACGCTTGTGGGTCAGACCCGCGAGCGGGTTGTTCTGATCCATGAACTGCGACAGCTGCGAGGTCCCGAAGAACTCCTTGATCGCGGCGACGACGGGGCGCACGTTGATCAGGGTCTGCGGCGTGATGGCCTCGATGTCCTGCGTGGTCATGCGCTCGCGGACGACGCGCTCCATGCGGGACAGTCCGGTGCGGACCTGGTTCTGGATGAGCTCGCCGACGGCGCGGATGCGACGGTTGCCGAAGTTGTCGATGTCGTCCGTGTCGAGACGGAGGTCGACGGGCTTGCCGTTGCGGACACCCGGGAGGGTGGCCGTTCCGCGGTGCAGGGCGACGAGGTACTTGATCGTGGCGACGATGTCGTCGGTCGTCAGGACGGAGTCGCTGAGCGGCTTGTCGAGACCGAGCTTGTTGTTGATCTTGTACCGGCCGACCTTCGCGAGGTCGTAGCGCTTCGAGTTGAAGTAGAAGTTGTCGAGGAGCGCACGCGCGGCCTCGGCTGCGACCTGCTCGCCCGGACGGAGCTTGCGGTAGATGTCGCGGAGCGCGTCCTCCTTGGTGAGGATCGTGTCCTTCTCGAGGGTGAGCTCGATCGACTCGTAGCCCTTGAACTCCTCGAGGATCTCCTCGCTCGTCATGCCGAGCGCCTTGAGGAACACGGTGACGGACTGCTTGCGCTTGCGGTCGATGCGGACGCCGACCTGGTCGCGCTTGTCGATCTCGAACTCGAGCCAGGCACCGCGGCTCGGGATGACCCGAGCGGAGAAGATGTCCTTGTCGGAGGTCTTCTCCTGAGCCGACTCGAAGTACACGCCCGGGCTGCGGACGAGCTGCGAGACGACGACACGCTCGGTGCCGTTGATGATGAAGGTACCGCGCTCGGTCATGAGCGGGAAGTCGCCCATGAAGACCGTCTGCGTCTTGATCTCACCGGTGAGGTGGTTCATGAACTCGGCCTCGACGTAGAGCGGGGCCGCGTACGTCTTGCCGCGCTCCTTGCACTCGTCGATGGAGTACTTCTCGGGCTCGAGGTACGGGTTGGCGAAGGAGAGCTGCATCGTCTCGCCGAGGTCCTCGATGGGCGAGATCTCCTCGAAGATCTCGTCGAGGCCGCTCTTCGTGGGCAGGTCCTGCCGGCCGGCCTGGGTGGCTTCTGCGACGCGTGCCTTCCACACGTCGTTGCCGACCAGCCAGTCGAAGCTCTCGGTCTGCAGAGCCAGGAGGTCTGGAACCGTGAGCGTGTCGGTGATCTTCGCGAACGAGAGGCGGGATGCTCCGCGGCCGTTCTTGGGTGAGTTGGTGGTTGCGTTGCGCGCAGCAGCCAAGGGGATAACCTCCGGAGGCCTGTTGGGGGCCGAGTTACTGGTCGTCAGTGGAGTTACTCACCAGAAAGAGAACATGTGGCGGGTTGGACCCGCACACCAGCCGACCGCAATATGAAGGCATAGAGATTCTGGGAGCGCAAAGAACAACTATATGCCGGAATCTTCGGCGTGTCTACTCTTTCCTTGACGAGTTTTCGACTTTCCGGTATAACCGCCGCGTCGCCCCCGGTGTTCCCGTCAACCCGTGCTGAACCGCAGACGCTGACCGGGCCGGAGTTGCGCCAGGAGGTCTCGGTCCGCGGCACGCACGACCGCGATGACCGGATACCCGCCGGTGACCGGGTGGTCGGCCGACAGGATCGTCGGCAGACCGCTCGGCGGCACCTGGACCGCCCCGGCGACCATGCCCTCGCTCGGCAGTTCCCGACCGGGATCGAGTCGCTCGAGCGGCGGCCCGTCGAGGCGCATCCCGATGCGATCGGCGTCGGCCGTCATGGTCCACGGCTGCTCGACCAGGCGCCGCAGGGAGGCGTCGTCGAACCAGTCCCGGCGGGGCCCCGGCGAGATCCGCACGAGACGCTCCCCGGCGTCGGGCCGCGTCCACGGGGCGATGTCGAGCGGAGGGACGCGGCGGCGCGGGGTGGGGAGGACGGGGAGTCGATCGCCGGCGACGACCGGTGCCGGACCGAGACCGGCCAGGGTGTCCGTCGACCGCGAGCCGAGGACCTGCGGGCCGTCCAAGCCGCCACGGACGGCGAGGACGTACCGGAGCCCGTGGGTCGCCGCGCCGAGTTCGAGCCGGGAGCCGGCCTGGACGCGGACGGCGCGGTGCCCGTCGGACGGCCTGCCGTCGACGGTGATCGGACCCCACGCACCGGTCGCGGCGATCCAGAGGTCGACCTCGGCGACGGCCACGAACGGGCCCAGGACGACCTCGAGCGCCGCACGGCCCTCCGGGTTGCCGACGAGACGGTTGGCGAGGCGCAGGGCGCCGCGGTCGAGCGCGCCGGACGGGCTGACCCCGAGGGCCGCAGCCCCAGGTCGACCCAGGTCCTGCACGGTGGTCGCCGGTCCCGCCGCCTCCACGAGCAGCGTCCCGCCCGTCATGCGGCGACCTGCACGAAGCGCACCCGGCCGCCGGGGACGAGGAGGGCGGGCGGGTCCGCTGCATCGTCCCACAGGACGGCGTCGGTCGTCCCGATGATGCGCCACCCGCCCGGGGAGGCACGCGGATAGACGCCGCTGAACGTTCCGGCGAGCGCCACCGAACCCGCGGGGACGGTCGTCCGCGGCACACTCAGGCGCGGGATCTCGAGTGGCCGGCCGATCGTCTCGTCCTCCCGCTCCGGGACGAGGTAGGCGAATCCCGGCGCGAAGCCGCTGAAGGCGACGGTCCATGCGCGAGCGGTGTGCCAGGCGATGAGATCCGCTAGCTCCATGCCGAGCAGCTCCGCGGTCTCGCGGAGGTCCGGTCCGTCGTAGCGGACGTGGATGACGACGTCCGGCCGCGCCAGCTCCTCCTCGACAGCGACCGTCGAGCCTCCCGCGCCGGGTGCGAGCGCCCGGTCAGCGGTCGCGAGCAACCAGGTACCCACCGCGGCGAGCGCCGGACCCCGCGCGTCCGTCACGGCGAGCACGGTCCGGGCGGCCGGGACGAGGTCGACCAGCCCCGCCGGGCGCGACGCGGCGAGCGCCCGGTGCACGAGCAGCACGTCCTCGAGCGATCCGAGTTCGAGGAGTACGGCTTCCTCCCCCATCGCTCGGAGCACGGGTCCCGTGGAGGTGTCCGCGTTCACCACGGCGCGACCAGTGCGACGCCGGCGTCCAGCAGGGCGGTCCTGACCGCCGTGGCGAGCGACACGGCTCCCGGGGTGTCGCCGTGCACGCAGAGCGAGACCGCTTCGAGTTCGACGTCGGCACCGTCGACACTGGTGATGCGTCGGTCGAGGACGAGGGAGACGGCGCGGCGGCCGGCGGCCGTCTCATCGGTCACCAGTGCCCCGGGGGTATCACGCGGGACGAGTGAACCGTCGGAGCGGTAGCCGCGGTCGACGAAGGCCTCAGCGACGAAGCGGAGCCCGGCGGCGAGGGTCTCGCGTTCGATCACGGAGCAGGGCATCCCGAGCACGGGAAGTGGTCGCCCGAGCTCCTCGGAGGCCGTGACCACCGCCCGGACGACCGCGCGCGCCTGGACCCGGTCGTGCGCGATCCGGTTGTAGAGGGCGCCGTGCGGCTTCACGTAGGCGAGCCCCAGGGCGGTCCCGTCGGCCTCGCCGACCTCGTCGACCGCTCGCTGCAGGGCGCGGAGCTGCTCCAGGACCTCCGCTTCGAGCACCTCGGCGGGTACGTCCTGGTCACGGCGCCCGAAGCCCGCCTCGTCCCGGTAGGAGGGGTGGGCTCCCAACGACACCCCGTGGGCCGTCGAGCGGCGGACGGCGTCGCGCATGGACGCGTCGTCCCCGGCGTGGAAGCCGCAGGCGATGTTCGCGCTCGTGATGAGGGCGAACATGGCGTCGTCGTCGGCGGTCGGCACGCCGCGCCAGACCTCGCCGAGGTCGCTGTTGAGGTCCACCTGCGCCACGGCCGCACCCCTTCCGCTCCGCCTCCCACTCCTGCGGGAAAGTCTAGGGTGGGGGTATGGACGAGGCACAGGTACGACTCGGCGTCAGCGGATACCTGGCCAGGATCGAGGCCGACCGCTTCGTGCCGGGCACCTATCAGCTGGTGGTCGACGGCACGCCGCAGTCGCACGTCAACCTCGATCAGCCCGAGGAACTCTTCTTCGAGTACATCCAGCGCATCGGTCACATCATCGACGAGATCGCCGATCCCGGCCAGCCGATCACGGCGGTGCACCTCGGCGCCGGCGCGCTCACCCTCCCCCGCTACGTGGAGGCGACGAGGCCGGGCTCGCGGCAACAGGTCGTCGAACTCGAGCGCGAACTCATCGATCTCGTGCGCGAGCACCTCCCCTGGTCGAAGCGCGCCCAGATCCGCGTCCGCTACGGCGACGCCCGCGAGATCGTCGCGAAGCTGCCGCCGGGCCTCCGGGGTACCGTCGACCTCGTCGTCGTCGACATCTTCAGCGGCGCCAACACGCCGGCCCACGTCACGAGCACGGAGTTCTACGCCTCGGCGGTCGAGCTGCTGTCGCCGACCGGCGTCATCGTCGTGAACGTCGCCGACGGCCGCGGACTGGCGTTCGCCCGCGGACAGGCCGCGACGCTCGCCGACTCCGTGTCGCACGTCGCCGCCCTCGCGGAGACGCAGATCCTCAAAGGCCGCCGCTTCGGGAACGTCGTCCTCGTCGGTTCGAACACCGCGCTCCCACTCGACTTCCTGCCGAGGCTCCTCGCGGCCGGACCCCACCCCGCCAAGGCGGTGGCTGGCGCCGAGCTGCGCGCCTTCATCGCGGGGGCTCAGGTCGTGACGGACACGACCGCCGTCCCCTCCCCGAACCCCGCCCAGGGCATCTTCCAGACGAAGGGCTGATCATGGCCACCACGCAGACGCCGCGACGACGGGGCCTGCGTGCGCCCGCCTCGCTCACCACCCTGCTCGCCGCCACCGCCCTGGCGCTCGTGGCCTGCACCGACGGGGAGCCACGATCACCGGGTACAGCCTCCCTCTCTCCGTCCCCCACGCCGAGTGCGTCCGCATCGACGCCCACATCCGCGGTTCCCACAGGGCCGGTCGCCCCGACCGGTGAGGCCACCACGGTCGTCGGCGGCCTCGACGCGCCCTGGTCGATGGTCCGACTCGCCTCGGGCAGCACGCTGGTGAGCCAGCGCGACGCGGGCGACGTCCTCGAGGTCGTCAGCGGCGGCGCGGTGCGGCAGGTCGGCGTGGTCCCCGGGGTGGCCGCGGGCGGCGAGGGCGGGCTGCTCGGACTCGCCGTCCTCACGCCGGCGGGATCGGAGACCGCGGGAACCTGGCTCTACGCCTACCTGACGACGTCGTCCGACAACCGCATCGTGCGGTTCCCGCTCACAGGAGCGGCAGGGTCGTACGCGCTCGGCGGCGTCGAGGAGGTCCTCGTCGGCATCCCCCGGGCCGGGAACCACAACGGCGGACGCATCGCGTTCGGACCGGACGGCATGCTCTACGCCACCACGGGCGACGCCGGTGACCGCAGCCTGGCTCAGGACGTGGACAGCCTCGGCGGGAAGATCCTGCGGCTCACTCCCGACGGCGCGGTACCGGGCGACAACCCGTTCCCGGGGTCGCCCGTCTACTCCCTCGGCCATCGCAACCCGCAGGGCATCTCGTGGGATCGCGACGGTGGCCTGTGGGCGAGCGAGTTCGGCCAGAACACCTGGGACGAGCTCAACCGGATCACCCCCGGTGGGAACTACGGCTGGCCGGTCGCCGAGGGCATCGCCGGAGCCCAGGGCATGATCGACCCGGTCGCGCAGTGGGCCACGGAGGACGCGAGCCCGAGCGGTCTCGCGATCATCGACGACACGATCTTCATGGCCTCGCTCCGCGGCGAGCGCCTGTACGGCATCACCGACGGCGTGCACGTCCCGGCGGGGAGCAGCGCGCTCGTGGGTGTGATCGACGCGGTGCCCTACCTCGTCGGTGAGTTCGGACGGATCCGCGACGTCGTGGCCGGCCCGCCGGGGACCGCCTGGATCCTCACGAACAACACCGACGGCCGCGGTTCGCCCGGGTCCCAGGACGACCGGATCGTCGAACTCCCCCTCGCCCCGCTCGCGGCCCGCTGAGAGCGACCGCCACACCGGTGGGTCGTCCCGCTCCTGCGGTCCGGTGTCGGTCGCCGGGAGTACCATCCAGGCATGGCAGAACTCAGTCGGGTCACGGCGTGGGCACAGGCGCTCATCGTGCTGCACCTCGACCCGACGGTCTGGACCTTCGGCTTCGACAACGCCAAGCGACGCGCCGGCCTGTGCAACTTCACGACGAAGCGCATCACCGTCTCGCGCTATCTCGCTGCACGCTACGACGACGACGAGATCCACCAGATCCTCCTCCACGAGGTCGCGCACGCCCTCGCCGGGGCGCGCGCCGGGCACGGACCCAAGTGGCGCAAGGTCGCCGAGGAGATCGGCTACGAGGGCTCGCGTCTCCACGAGGGCCAGACGGCCGACGAACTCGCCCCGTGGGTCGGCACCTGCCCCTCGGGCCACGTCCTCTACCGGCATCGGCGCCCGAGCCGGGCCACCTCGTGTGGCAAGTGCTCGCGTTCCTGGGACGAACGTTTCCTCCTCAGCTGGGTGCACCGGGAGGTCACGCCGGCCATGCGGCGTCGGGCGGCGGCGTTCGACGGCTCCACCCAGCCCGAGCCGGGCATCGGGCCATGACCAGCAACGCGGTTCCCGTCGACAGCTGGATCGCACTCCTGCGCGGGGTCAACGTCGGCGGCGTCACGATCCGCTCCGCGGACCTCGCCGAGGTGTTCCGATCGGCCGGGTTCACGGGAGTCCGTACCGTGCTGGCAAGCGGCAACGTCGTCTTCGACGACCCGGAGCACGAGCCCGGCGAGACGGCGCACGATGCACGCGGCGCGCTGAAACGGCGAATCGAGCGGGCGCTCGCGGATGCCTTCAGCTACGAGGCGTGGATCGTGCTCACGCATCAGCACGCACTCGCCGAGGTCGTCGACGCCTACCCCTGGCCGGAGGCCGACGAGGTGCAGCCGTACGTCATGTTCTCCTCAGAACAGAGCTCGCTCGACGCACTGCTCGCGTTCTCGGCGGCAGCCGGGGAGCAGCCCGACCGCGTCGCACCCGGCGACGGCGTCCTCTACTGGGAGGTCCCGAAGGGGTCGAGCACCGACACCGCCTTCGCGAAGGAGTCCTCGAAGGCCCGGTTCAAGCCGCACGTCACCACGCGCAACCTGCGGACGCTGCGGAAGCTCCTCTGAACAGGCGGATCCGCGGCGTCGGCGCAAGCCCCCGCGAGGTGCCCGACGGTGGCGTACGCTGAATTGATCAGCTAGCTGCACAATTCTGGAGGCACGCTTCATGACCGGCATCGATTCACCCACCACCGCGGACCGCGTCCGGCAGATCGCCGTCGCCGTCAGCGCGGTCCTCGCGATCATCGGCTCCTACATCGGGTCGGGAGCCGCCGGGGGCACGCAGGTCCAGAACGCGGCGAACGGCGCGTTGAGTGCCTCGTCGACGCCGATCGCACCGGACGGACCCGCGTTCTCCATCTGGAGCGTCATCTACCTCGGGCTCGTCGCCTATGCGGTCTGGCAGTTCCTGCCCTCGCAGACGACTCGCGAGCGGCACCGTCGTCTCGGCTACTGGGTCGTGGCGAGCCTGTTGCTGAACGCGGCGTGGATCCTCGTGGTGCAGGCGGGCTTCCTGATCCTCAGCGTGTTCGTGATCGTCGCCCTCCTGGGTGTCCTGGCCCGCATCTTCGTCATCGTGCTCCGCACCAGGCCGGCCGGGATGGTCGACGCCATCATCACGGACGGCACGATGGGCCTCTACCTCGGGTGGGTGTGCGTCGCGACGGCGGCGAACATCACCGCGGCGCTCGTCGGATCCGGGATCGGGAGCGCGGACGGCCCGGCCGCCGGTGTCTGGGCGATCATCGTCCTCGCGGTCGCCGGCGCGGTCGGGATCCTGCTCGCGGTCGTCGGACGTGGGCGCATCGCCCCCATGCTGTCGCTCTGCTGGGGGCTGGCGTGGGTGGCCGTGGGCCGCTTCACCGGTGAACTGCTGTCGACCGAAGCGGGGGTCACGGCGCTGATCGTCGCGGTCGTGGTAGCCGTCGTCACCGTGGTCGTCCGCGTCTCACGGGGACGCGACCGAACAGCGCTCGTGGTCGCCTGACGCTCGGCTCGCCCGACGGCCGCGGCGCTACTCGCCCGTGCGGCCGTCGAGCTGTTCGCGGAGGACGTCGACGTGCCCGAGATGCCGGGCAGTCTCCTCGATCATGTGGAGCTCGATCCACCGCAGTGTGAACCGCCGGTCGTTGCCGAGGCAGACGTCGTCGAGCCGATACCGCGACGCCACCTCGCGGGACTCCTCACAGGCCGCCTCGTAGTCGGCGATGATCTCGGCCAGGCTGTCCTCGGCCGTGACGCGCCATTCGCCGTCGGGATCGTCGTCGGTCCACCGCGCTGGGACGTCCGACTGCCCGTCCATGTCCTCGCGGAACCAGCTGCGCTCGACATCGGCGAGGTGTCGGATGACGCCCGAGACCGTCGTGATGCTCGGCAGCAGCCGCTTGGCCGCGAGCTCGTCGGTGAGGCCGCGTGCCTTCCAGACGATGCTGGCGCGCTGCAGATCGAGGAAACCCTCGATCGTCTCGCGCTCGCCACCGCGCTCAGGCGGCTGCGGGCGGTCGCCCCAGTCGGCCATCAGTCGACGACCTGGACCTCGTTCCCGAAGGCGACGTAGCCGGAGAAGTCCTTGCCGACGCGGTCGAACGCGGTCGGATACGGGGTCGGGTACGACCAGGCAACATCGGGCTTGACCTCACCGCCGTCGGTGACGCCCCAGTACTGGGCGTCGCCCTTCCACGGGCAGTGGTACTGGGTGTCGGTCTCGACGAAGCGCTCACGGTTGAGGCTCGACGGCGGGAAGTACCAGTTGCCCTCGATCTTGATGAGCTCCGATTCGGGGGCTTCGGCGAGGACGGTGGTTCCGAGGAGTGCGCGCATGCGCCGAGACTACGCCCGGAACACGGCTCCGTCCAGGACCGGGACGACGCTTGACACGTCGACCTCGCGTGCCGCCTGGACGTGCTGGGTGACACCCGCCTGCGCGAGCTGCTGGGCGGTGGCGGACGCGGACAGCAGGTGCCCGACGCCGTTGCGCAGGCCCTCGTACGCGGCGGCGGCGGCAGCGGCCTCCGGTGAGGTGAAGTCGATGCCGCGGAGCCCCAGCGCCTCGATCACGGCGCCCGCCCCGAAGAGGTCCTCGACGGCGAACCGGGTCTCGGCCGTGTCGTCGAGTTCGCCGACCGCGATGACGACGATGCTCGTGCGCCGACCGAGCTCGGCCTGCTTCGCGATGATCCAGTCCGCGACCGCCGACCGGTTGCGCAGGCACCCGGCGACGACCGTCGCACCCGCGTCGGCGAGCAGGGTCGCGATCTGAGCCGTCTCCCCGCGGTCGTCCAGTTCGGCGACGGCGACGGTCTCCCCGCCGCTCACGCGTCGCTCGACGGAGGTCGTCGCGTGGAGCACGTCCACGACGACCGCGACGTCCGCCGCCTCGACCCGGCCGGCTCCTGCCACGCCCCAGTCGAACCTGACCTGGTACTTGGTCTGGGCGAGCGGCGGGTGGACGGGCGGCGGGGTGACGGCTGCGGTACTCACCCGTTCATCGTATCCAGGCGCACCCACCCGCCCCACGACTGTTGCGTCCGAAGACCTCCGTGGGGGTGGTGGCCAGCGCGGTGCGCTGACGCGAGCGCGGGTCATCGGACGTGAGCGCGGGCCTCCGGAGGGGCGCGCTCACGCGCCAGACCCGCGGTGACGTCAGCGCACCGCGCTGGCGCAAGGGCAGGAGGGGGTCAGCGGGAGGCGGTGGGGAAGCGACGGTCGTCGGGGTGGGGCGGACGCATCTCGTTACGGATGAGCTCGAAGTCGTGACGACTCAGCTCGAGGAACCCCCGACGGAGCTGGACACCCCAGTTCCGGGTGAAGCTCGTGAAGTCGAGGAGCGCGAGCATCGGACGGATGGGCGCCTCGACCGCATCCGGGTACCAGTCGACACTCCGCCGCCAGGGCCGCCAATCGGCTCCGTCCGGTCGCGGCACGGCCGCCTGGTAGACGGTGTCGTCGGAGACCCGCCCGATCGCGGTGAACGCCTTGAGCGGCGCGCCGTCCGGGGTGCTGACCCTCGGCGAGTAGTACACGAAGCCGTCGGACTCGCGCATCTGGTCGAGACCGCCGCGCTGCCCGTGGTTGATCTGCACGAAGCCCTGCCGGACACCGAGGACGACGTGATCCCGCTGGATCACGCCCAGCCAGTACCGGATCGCCATAGGCACAGTCTTCCCTACCGGCGCACCCCCTGCAGCCGCCGAGCCGCACATGCGACACTGAGGCATGCGCGTGATGCTGAAACTCGTCCTGGACTGTGATGTCGACGTCGCCTGGCGGGCACTCCGCTCCCCGGCGGTCCTGCGGGAGCTCTACAGCCCCGTCATGGGCCTCGAGGCGCTCGACGCCGACGGGTTCCCCACCATCTGGGAGCCGGGAGCGCACCGCGTGCGCGTGAAGGCCGCCGGCGCGATCCCGGTCGGCGACCAGATCATCGACCTCGAGTTCATCGAGCGCCGTGACGGCACCCGCATCCTCCACGACCAGGGCGACCCGGTCAGCGGGCCGCTCAGCAAGCTCGCCGGGTGGGACCACCAGATGGCGGTGGCCCGCGACAAGCAGGATCCGACGAAGACCCTGTACCGCGACCGACTCGTGATCACCGGCGCGATCGCCCCGCTCTACTGGTACCCGCTGTGGGCGACATGGCAGTGGCGCGGTGCGCGGATCAAGGCGCTCGCGCCGAGCTGGGCCTACGACCCGCCGCTCCCCGGCGACGAGGAGGACGACGAGGTCGGCGCCACGGTCGAGGGCGCCATCTGACGCCTCGCCGTCCGGAGGCCCGGCCGGCCGCGCGTCAGCGCTGAGCCGCCTCGCCCCAGTGCGTCGACTCGCCCGCGGGTGCGATCGTCCGCGGGACGCCGGTGGCCGACGACCGCAGCACCTCGGGCAGGAACCGGTCCGGCATGTTCTGGAACGCGACCGGTCGCAGGAAACGGGTGATCGCGGCCGTCCCCACCGAGGTGCTGGAGTCGTTCGTCGTCGCCGGCCATGGTCCGCCGTGCTGCATGGCGGGCGTGACGGCGACGCCGGTGGGCCAACCGCCGAACAGCACCCGTCCGGCGTGCGCCGAGAGCTGCTGGACGAGTTCCACGAGGTCGTCGCTCGTCTCGTCGGCACCGGCGTGCAGGGTGGCCGTCAGGTTGCCCTCGCAGAACTCCGACACGAGCGGTGCGAGCGCCGTACCGGCCGGGACCTCGACGAGGATCGACAACGGTCCGAAGGCCTCGTCGAGCAGGGCGTCCCGACCGGCCCGCAGCGCGTCGAGTGGGACCGCGACGATCGTGGGGGTCGCCCAGCCGTCGCCGTCCTCGTCGACCCGGAGCGAACCCTCGGCGATGACCCGCACGCCGTCGGTGCCGAGGATCGTGTCGCGCCTCGCCTGGTACCCGGCCGTGATGCGGTCGTTCAAGAGTCGGTGCTCGGGGACCGCGGCAGCAGCCTCACGGATCGACTCGTCGAGCCCCGCGCCGTCCGGCAGGTAGACGAAGCCGGGCTTCGTGCACAGCTGACCCGCCGAGCCCGCGACACTCGTGACGAATCCCGTCGCGATGGCCGTTGCGGACTCGTCGAGGGCGGTCTGCGTCACGAACACGGGGTTGACGCTGCCGAGCTCGCCGAAGAACGGGATCGGGACGGGGCGTGCCGCCGCGAGGTCGGCGAGGATCCGACCCGCCCGGAGGGAGCCCGTGAAGGAGCCGGCCCGGACGCGCTCGTCCTGCAGCGCGACGACGCCGGCCTCCTGGCCGATGATCGTCTGGAAGACGCCGTCAGGAGCCCCGGACGCCCGGAGCGCGGCCTCGACGACGGCCGCCGTCGCGAGCGAGAGCCGCGGGTGCCCGTCGTGCACCTTGAGGATCACCGGGCATCCGGCCGCGAGGATCGACGCGGTGTCACCACCGGCGACCGAGAAGGCGAAGGGGAAGTTGCTCGCCGCGAAGTTCACGACAGGGCCGAGCGGCACGAGGACGCGGCGGAGTTCCGGGCGCGCGCCGAGCGCGAAGTCCGGGTCGGCCTCGTCGATCCGGACGTCGAGGTAGGAGCCGTCGACGATCGTCTCAGCGAACAACCGCAGCTGCACGGCGGTCCGGAGGAGCTCGCCGCGGAGCCGGGCCTCGGCGAGCCCCGTCTCGACCATGCCGACCGGGACGAGCTCGTCCGCGTGGGCCTGCAGGGCGTCGGCGACGGCGACGAGCGCACGCGCACGGGCGTCCGCCGGCGTCGCGGCCCACGCGGGTGCAGCCGCGGCGGCTCCCCGGAGGACCTCCTCGAGCTGCTCGTGGGTGGTCTCCGCGATGGGGGCGTCGGGGGCTGGCGTGGTCGTCATGTGATCCTCCGGGATCGTGGTGTGGTTCAGAACTGGAAGCCGGTCGGGAACGGATCGGCGGGGTCGAGGAGGTAGGAGCCGATACCGGTGACCCAGGCCCGACCGGAGATGGTCGGGATGACGGCCGGCCGGCCCGCCACCGACGTCTCGGCGATCAGCCGGCCGGTGAACCGGCTGCCGATGAAAGACTCGTTGACGAAGTCCTGGTCGAGCGGCAGCTCACCGCGGGCCCAGAGCTCGGCCATGCGCGCCGAGGTTCCGGTGCCGCATGGCGAGCGGTCGAACCACCCCGGGAAGATGGCCATCGCATGCCGGGAGAGCACGGCGTCGGATCCCGGCGCGATGAACTCGACGTGGTGGCAGTGGTCGAGCCCGGCGATCTCGGGGTGCACGGGCGGCGTCTGCTCGTTGATCGCCGCCATGATGCGCAGTCCCGCGTCGAGGATGTCCTGCTGACGATCGCGGTCGAAGGGCAGGCCCACGTCGTCGAGGTCGACCATCGCGTAGAAGTTGCCGCCGAACGCGAGGCTGTACGGCACGGTGCCGAGGCCCGGCACCTCGATCGTGGCGTCGAGGCGGTCGACGTAGCTCGGGACGTTCTCGATCGTCACGCGGTCGGCATGCCCGTCGCTGACGTCGACCCGCGCGATCACGAGTCCGGCGGGGGTGTCGAGCCGGATCGTCGTGACCGGCTCGACCACCTCCACCATGCCGGTCTCCACGAGGACCGTCGCGACCCCGATGGTGCCGTGCCCGCACATCGGCAGGCAGCCGGACACCTCGATGTACACGACGCCCCAGTCGCAGTCCGCACGCGTGGACGGCTGCAGGATCGCCCCGCTCATCGCCGCGTGACCGCGGGGCTCGTTCATGAGGAAGAGCCGCAGGTCGTCGAGGTGCTCCATGAAGTGGAGGCGCTTCTCGTTCATGGTCGCGCCGGGGATCACGCCGACCCCGCCGGTGACGACGCGGGTCGGCATGCCCTCGGTGTGCGAGTCGACCGCACTGATCATGCGGGAGGACTTCATGGTGTGCCTCTCAGGACTGGTGGTCGTGGTCGGGGTGTCGCGTCGGCCACCAGGCTCAGCGTGCCGCGAGGTAGTCGAGCGCGCGACGCGTCTGCGTCGTGACCTGCTCCGTCTGGAGCGCGTTCAGCGGACCGCGCGGCGGACGCGTCGGACCACCGTAGCTCTCGCCGGCGATGTCGATCGACAGCTTGATGGCCTGGACGAACTCCGTCTTCGAGTCCCACCCGAAGACGGGCACGAGCTCGCGGTAGAGGGTGCGGGCCTCGTCGACGCGACCGGAGGTGACGAGCGTGTACAGCTCGACGGCCTCACGCGGGAAGGCGTTCGGGTAGCCGGCGAACCAGCCGACCGCACCGGCGACGAGGGACTCGAAGAGGAGGTCGTCCGCTCCCGCGATGACGTCGAGGTCGGTCTTGTCCTGGATCTCGAGCACCCGACGGATGTCGGCCGAGAACTCCTTCACGGCGACGACGTGCTCGAGCTTGGCGAGTTCGACGAGCAGGTCGGGCGTGAGGTCGACCTTGGTGTCGATGGGGTTGTTGTAGGCCATGATCGGCAGGCCGACCTCGTCCACGCGGCTGTAGTGCTCGATGACCTCGTCGTCGTTCGCCCGGTAGATGGTGGGCGGCAGGAGCAGGACGCCGTCCGCGCCGTCCTCCTTCGCGTACTCGGCCCACTGCTGGGCCTGGTGCCAGCCGACGCCGTGCACCCCGGCGACGACGAGGCCGCGGTCGCCGACGGTGTCGACCGCGACCTGGATGACCTTGCGACGCTCGGCGTCCGTGAGTGACGAGTACTCACCGAGCGAGCCGTTCGGGCCGACGCCGCGGCAACCGTTCTCGATGAGCCAGTTGCAGTGCTCGGCGAAGCGGTCGTAATCGACGGCGAGGCCTGCGGGCGCCGAGGCGTCCTCCTTGAACGCGAGGGTGGTCGCGACGATGACGCCGCCGAGGTCGAACTGCTTGGCCATGGGTGGTTCCTTTCCGAGGGAGTGGTGCGGAGACCGGTCGGTCATCCTGGGTGTTCGGCCGTCGGGGTCGACGGCGGTTCGTGAGGAGGGTGTCCCGGTGCCTGCGCGGCGAGTTCGCCGATGCGCAGCGGGGAGGCGATGGGCCGGCGGTCGCTCGAGACGCCGTCGATGAGGCCGCTGCCGCCGGATTCGGCTCCGACGCGGTGGAGGAGCTCCTCGACGGTGCGACCGCACATGCGCCCCTGGCAGATCCCGAGCCCGGCGCGCGTGCTGAGTTTCAGGGAGCGCAGGCCGGTCGCGCAGGTGGCGGTCGCCGTCGTGCGCAACGAGCCGTAGTCGACCTCCTCGCAGCGGCAGATGGTGGTGTCGTCGTCGAGCCAGTCGCTCCAGCCGGCGCGGATGCCGTGCGCGCGTTCGAGCCGGTCGGCGAAGGCGAGGAACGTGTCGCGTCGGCTCACGGCGGCACGGATCCCGGAGGCGCCGGGGAGTCCGCCGGCGGCAGCGTGCCCCGCGATCGCGCCCTCGGCGAGCGCGGCGTCGACGCCCCCGATGCCGGTGATCTCCCCCGCCGCGAAGACGGCCGGGACGCTCGTGCGCTGCTCGTCGTCGACCTGGACGAACCGGGCTTCGGTGAGCGCGCAGCCGACGGCGACGGGCAGCTCGAGCCGTGGGGTGAACCCGTGGCTGACGCAGACGGCGTCCGCTTCGACCGTGCGCTCGGTCCCGGGGATCGGCGACCAGTCGGCGTCGACGGCGGCGATGGTCACGCGCTCGACCCGGTCCGTGCCGTGCGCAGCGACCACCGCGTGGCCGACGCGGTACGGGATCCGGTGACGGAGGTGGCCGCCGACGTAGCCGAGCAGCTCACCGGCCTTCCCGGTCACGCCGAGCAGCTGCCAGGGCTTGGGGAGCCAGCCCCTGGCGAGTCCGCCGACGGTCGTGGCCTCGTAGACGCCGAGGACGCGTGATCCGGTCGCGGTCAAGGACGCGGCCACCGGCAGCAGGAACGGTCCGGCACCGGCCACGACCACCCGCTGACCGACGGTGACCCGCTCGCCCTTCGCGAGGGCCTGGGCGGCACCGGCCGAGAAGACGCCGGGGAGGTCCCAGCCGGGGAACGGCAGCGTGCGGTCGTGCGCGCCGGTCGCGAGGACGAGCGCGTCCGGCCGCAGGGTGAGCGCCGTGCGGTCGGTGCCGTCCGGCGGTCCGACCAGGACGTGCAGACGCAGGCCGGTCGCCCCGGAGACGTCGTCGGAGCCGTGGTCGGCGGCGGCGCGGTCGACGTCGATCGCCCACACCTGCGCCTCGGTGATCACCGTGCAGCCGTCGTCGGCGTCGAGCGCCGCGCGCATGGCGACGAAGCGCTCGAACCCGTGATGCAGCGAGGCCTCGGCCGCGGACGGCCGGCTGGCCGGCAGGTGCCGCCAGTACTGACCGCCGAGCTCGTCCGAGGCGTCGAGCAGGGTGACGGACGCACCGAGGGCCCGGGCGGCGAGCGCGGCCTGGAGGCCGGCGGGACCTGCACCGACGACGACGACCTCCCGCTGCCGGGCGCTCATGTCCGGTCCCCGAACGGGTCGTTCTCCGTCGTGGGTTCCGGGAGGGCGTCGTGCTGCGTCTCGATGCGGTCGCCGTCCGCGGCGCGACGCTGGCAGGCACGGACGTCCCGCTGGCCGTTCACCGTGACGATGCAGTCGAAGCAGACCCCGATGCCGCAGAAGACGCCGCGCGGCTTCCCGGCCCCGCTGGTGCGGCGCCAGGCGAGGACGCCGGAACCCAACAGGACACCGGCGATCGTCTGGCCGCGGAGTCCGTCGACGGGCGTCCCGTCGAGGTCGATGCGCAGCGCGTCCTCCGTGCCGGGCAGGATCCGATCGCTCGTCGCGGGCAGTCGTCTCGAGACCATCAGGCCACCTCCGCCGGCCGGTCGACGCGCAGGTGCGGGGCGAGCCCCGGGCGGTCGAGTTGGAACGGGGCGTCGTCGAGGTCGGCCGATCCGCCCAGCAGGCGGGCGGCGATGAGCTCGGCCGTCGCGAGGGCCAGTCCGATGCCGGCGCCCTCGTGGCCCGTCGCGTGCCACAGGCCGTCCAGGCGGTGGTCGGGGCCGATGACCGGGAGATGGTCGGGCATGTACGGCCGGAAGCCACCGTAACTGCGCATGACCGAGGCGTCGCGGAGGAACGGGAAGAGGCGCAGCGACTTCGCCGCGACCTCGCGGAGCACGTCGACGTCGAGGCGCGCGTCGAACCCGATCTGCTGCCGGCTCGATCCGATGAGGACGGTGCCCGCAGCCGTCGACTCGACGACGCTCGAGGTCTGGAGCGAGGCGTCGCTCGACTGCGTGGCCCCGAAGTAGTCGCCGTCGTAGACCTTGTGGTGCACGCGGTGCGGCATGCGGGTGGTGACGAGCACCATGCCGCGACGGGGACGGACCGGGACGGGTGCCCCGAGCACCTCGCCGAGCTCGGCCGACCACGGTCCGGCGCAGACGAGGACCGCATCGCCCGAGATGTCGCCCACGGAGGTCCGGACACCCGTGAGGCGACCGGTCGCGCTCCGGACGCCGCCCGTCACGGTGACGCCGGTGCGCACGGTCGCGCCCGCCCGCCGGGCTGAGGCGAGCAGGGCCTCCGTGGCGATGACGGGCTGGACCTGTGCGTCCTCGGGATAGTGGACGGCCGCCGTGGAGGAGCGGGTGATCGACGGCTCCGCCGCGAGCAGCTCGTCCTCGGTGAGGGGCCGGGCGTCGACACCGGCCGCGCGCTGGGCGGCGGCGAAGTCGAGCAGCGGCTGCGCGCCGGCCTCGGTGGTGGCGACCACGATGCCGCCCTTGCGCTCGAACTCGATGCTCGGGAAGGTCGGTCCGAGTTCGGCACTGAGTTCGGCGGTGACGACGGGCCAGAGGCGTGAAGCGTACCGGGCGAGGTCGAGTTCGGGGCCGGGCCCCTTGTCGGAGACGAGGAGGTTCCCCTCCCCCGAGCCGCTCGTGCCGCCGGCGGCCGCCGAACGGTCCAATACGACGACCTCGGCGCCGCGGCGGGCGAGGATCCGCGCGCAGGCCGCACCGACGATGCCGGCGCCGACGATGACGATGCGGGTCATGGGCGGTCCTTTCGGTCGGTGCAAGGAAGGGCTTTCAGTAATGTGTCACACATTCAGTGAACAGGCAAGCGTGCGCGATCGCGGATCCCGGTCGAGGTCCGCGCACGAACGCCAGGGGCTACTCGGCGTCGGATTCCGGCTTGCCGGCCCACCAGCCGGTGGTGTGCCCGATGTGTCGGTGCATGAGCTCACGAGCGGCGGCCCCGTCACCCCGCTCGAGGGCGTCGAGGAGCTCGTGGTGCTCCACGGCCGAGCGGTCGAGCTGCTGCGAATCGAGCATGGCGGCCAACCCCACGAGGCGCGTACGTCCGCGGAGGTCCGCGACGAGCTCGACGAGCAGCGGGTTGCCGAGTTTCGCGGTGAGCGCGAGGTGGAACGCCTGGTCGGCTTCGAGGTACCGGGTCAGGTCGCCGTCGCGGGCACCGGCCACGATGTCGTCAGCCTGCTGCCGGAGCTCGGGCAGCGACCCGTGGTCGAAGACCTCCGCCAGGTCCGCCATCGCGGGCGGCTCGAGGAGCTGGCGGATCTGCGCCGTGTTGCGGAGCGAGGCCTCGCTGACGACCGTGACACGGAACCCCTTGTTCCGGACCGCCTCCACGAAGTCGCGCTTCTCGAGATCGAGCATCGCTTCACGGACGGGCGTCGCCGAGACGTTGAACTGCACCGCCAGCGTCGGTACCGAGATCATCGTCCCCGGCGCGAGCTCGCCCGAGATGATCGCCGCGGACACCGCCCGCTCCACCTGCGCCCGCAGGCTCAGCCGTTCCTCGGCCGGTCGGATCGCCGACATGCTCATCGCGACTCCCATCCTTCGTCTCCCACCACGGTCCGCTCAGGTTACTGGGCGCGCATCCACGCTTCGATGCCCGACGCGTCGATGGGCAGCGCATCCGACAGCACCTCGGCGCCGTCGGCCGTCACGAGGAGGTCGTCCTCGAGCCGGACGCCGATGCCGCGCAGTTCCGGTGGAACCGTCTCGTCGAAGGCGTGGAAGTACAGCCCCGGCTCGACCGTGAGGACCATGCCTTGGGCCATCGAGCCACCCTGGTAGGCCTCGTAGGAGGAATTCGCGCAGTCGTGCACGTCGAGGCCGAGGTGGTGACCGATGCCGCACACGAGGTACCGCCGGTGCTGTTGCCCGACCGGGCTCAGAGCCTCGTCGACGGACACCGGCAGGAGATCCCAGTCGTGGAGTCCCTGCGCGATGACCTCCATGGCCGCGTGGTGGAAGTCGGTGAAGTCGCGGCCCGGGCGGACGGCGGCCATCCCGGCGCGGTGGGACGCCTCGACGAGGTCGTGGACGCGACGCTGCTCCGGACTGAAGGTGCCCGAGACGGGGAAGGTGCGGGTGACGTCCGCCGTGTAGAAGGCACGCGTCTCCACGCCCATGTCGAGCAGGATCGCGTCCTCGGGGCGGACCGGGCCGTCGCAGCGCACCCAGTGGAGCGTGGGTGCGTGCGCACCGCTGCCGACGATGGTCGAGTAGCCGGGGCCGTTCCCCGTGGTGCGGGCGTGCCGGTCGAAGGTCCCCTGGAGCCAACGTTCACCGCCGCCGGCGAGGGCCGTCGGCAGCTCCCGGATCACGGCGGAGAACCCGCCGACGGTCGCGTCGACCGCCCGCCGCAGCTCCGCGATCTCCCAGTCGTCCTTGATCATGCGCAGTTCCGAGAGCACGCGGCCGAGTTCCGGCGCGACCGTCAGCGGCTCGAGCGCACGATGCCGCGAGGTCAGGGTCCCCGCGAGGAGTGGTCGTTCGACGCCCCGGAGCGCGTCGGGCAGCGCGGCGAGCACCTCGACCCGGAGGTCGAGGACCGCGGACCAGTCGGCCGGCCCCGGCGCCGAACCGACCCAGAGCTCGCCGTGGTTGGCGTCGGCGAAGAACCCGGTCTCGCCCGGGTGCGCCGGTGCCGGGATGTACAACGTCGCGTCGTGACCGGTGCCACTCGGACGCAGCACGATGACCGCGTCCTCGGCGGAGCAGCCGGTGAGCCAGAAGAAGTCGCTGTCTGGGCGGAAGTCGTAGTTCGAGTCGTTGGCCCGGACGGGCGCGCGACCGGCGGCGACGACGAGCGTCCGCCCGACGAACGCCTCGCTCAACCGACGACGGTGCTCGGCTGCGGCTGCGGCGATCCCGGGCTCGACCGGCGGCGTGCGGTCGGGGGTGCCCCAGCCGGTGCTGAGGAACTCGCGGAACGCCGGCACCTCGGCCAGACGGGGCAGCTTCGGGTCCGGGTTCGCCGGGCGCGGCATGGACGTGGCGGGTGCCTCCGTGGTCGCCGGCGCGAGGCCCGCCGTCTGCTCGGGTGCCTGCTGCTGTGTGTCGGTCATGCCTGCTCCTCATCCGCGCGACGGCCGCCGCGCTCGTCCACCATCGAGAACAGGCGGCGCACCACGGCGGCGTCCTGGATCCCGTCGTGCTCGTACTCGTTCGTGACCCAGGCGGTCGCCCCGCCGACCGCGTCGACCGTCTCCAACTGCAGCTGCGCGTCCACGTACATGTCGTCGTGGTACACGGCCGCGGCGAGCGGCACCGTGCTCGCCTCCAGGACAGCGGGGTCGTACAGCGGGTCCCAGTCGGTCTTGGCCGCCAGTCGCTCCACCGCGCCCTGGAAGGGTCGGAGCGAGCGGATCTCCTCGAACATCCAGGGGTAGACCATCTCGCCCGTGAACAGCAGCGGCCTGGCCGTCTCGGCGAACGCCGGCCGTGCATCGCGTTCGGCCTGCGCCGCCCACGCGGTCGCCCCCGAGCCGGTGGCACCGTAGATGCTCTCCTGCAGGGCGATGAAGAGGGGGTTGTCGACGTAGGACGTCCTCCCCCAGACCTGCGCCAAGAAGGTGTCGCTCAAGCGGTCGCCGCTGTCGAACGCCTCGTCGAGCAGCCAGTGGAGACGCTCGTAACCGGGCTTCATCCCGAAGTCGATCCCGAGGTTCTGGAAGCGCCGCACGGTGAGTCGGTCGCCGTCCGGCAGGAGCACCTCGTCGGCGGCGAGTCGGTCGGCGATCCGCGCGACGGTGTCGACGTCCTGGGGGTACCGCTCGGCGAAGGCCCGGTTCTTGCGCTCCGTGCGCGGATAGGTGCGGCGGTAGACCTCAGCCGCCGACGGGTGGATGCCTGCCAGACCGCCCGTGACGTAACAGGCGGCCAGTCCCTCCGGCGCTCGCGAGAGGTAGGTGAGGGTGAGGAACCCGCCGTAGCTCTGACCGAGCGTCGACCAGCGACGGCC
The DNA here is from genome assembly GCF_013349365.1 of Plantibacter sp. MCCC 1A11337. Lineage (NCBI taxonomy): Bacteria > Bacillati > Actinomycetota > Actinomycetes > Micrococcales > Microbacteriaceae > Plantibacter > Plantibacter sp. MCCC 1A11337. The sequence continues at coordinate 1,234,497 of NZ_JABJWX010000001.1, forward strand.
ACCGAAGACGGTGCGGCGCAGGTACTCGGCGTCGTCGACGATCGAGTCGGCCCGGAAGCGTTCCAGGTACTCGGCCTGTGCGGCAGCGTCACCGACGGCCGCGATGGACCGGCCGTCGATCCTGGTGCTCCGGCCGGTGCCGCGCTGGTCGAGCAGCACGAGCCGGAAGGTGCGGAGGGCCTCGGCGACCCAGCCGTCTCTGGACACCGGACGCGGGCCTTTGCCGCCTGGTCCGCCCTGGAGGAACACGAGGATCGGGAGCTGCTCGTCGCGACGCAGAGGGTCGACGAGTTCCCGGGCGAACAGGCTGATCGTGCGGCCGTCGTCGGGGCGCCGCCAGTCGAGCGGGACGTCGACCGTGTGGTCGGTCACGTGGATCCCCGGCAGTAGGTAGGTGGTGGTGCGGTGGGTCATGCCTCTGTCCTTCCGGCGGTCGATCCGTGCGTCCGCTCCTGTTCGAGCATGGTGGCACGCGCGGCCTCCCAGCTCGGGTCGATCGTGGGCACGGCGGCGAGCAGGGTCTTCGTGTACTCCTCCTGCGGGTGGTCGAAGATCGCCTCGCGGTCACCCTGCTCGACCACCTTGCCCCGGTGCATGACGGCGACGTCGTGGGCGATCTGCCGCACGACGGCGAGGTCGTGCGCGATGAACAGGTAGCTCAGGCCGCGCTCGGCCTGCAGGTCCCGCAACAGGTCGATGATGCGTGCCTGCACCGACACGTCGAGCGCCGACACCGCCTCGTCGCAGATGACGAGCTTCGGGGAGACGGCGAGCGCCCGGGCGATCCCGATGCGCTGGGCCTGGCCGCCCGAGAACTGCCGCGGATAGCGCTGGAGGTGGTCGGGGTTCAGGCCGACGCGGTCGAGCAGGTCGCGCACGAGGGCGCGCTTGCCCTGCTTCGGGGTGATGCCCTGGTAGTCGAGCGGTGCCGACACGATGCGCTCGACGGTGTGCCGAGGGTTCAGGGACGAGAACGGGTCCTGGAAGACGACCTGCACCTTCGTCCGGAACGCGGCGAGCGCCGGGCCACGCGCGGTGGTGACGTCCTCGCCGTCGAAGGTGATCGTGCCGGCGGTCGGTTCGATGAGCTTCGCGATCATCCGCGCGGTCGTCGACTTGCCGCTGCCCGACTCCCCGACGATGCCGAGCGTCTCGCCGGCGCGGACGGCGAATCCGACCTCGTCGACGGCGCGGAACCGGGTGGTGCGTGCGCGGAACGCCCCGTCACCCCTGGTCGTGAAGTCCTTCGTGAGCCCGGTGGCTTGCAGGAGCACTGGTGCGTCGTTCATGCCCGTCCCTCTCCGGTCGTGGCGGGTGCCGTCGGCCGCTCGGAGAACGGGTCGTCGATCCGCGGCAGGGCGTCGAGCAGTGCGCGGGTGTACGGCGCCTGCGGCCGGGAGAAGATCTGCTCGGCGGTGCCCATCTCGACGGGGTCGCCGCCACGCATGACGAGCACGTCGTCGGCGACCTGACTGACCACGGCGAGATCGTGGGTGATGAAGATCATGCCGGTGCCGGTCTCCCGTTGCAGTTCGGAGAGGAGGTCGAGGATCTGCGCCTGGACGGTGACGTCGAGTGCTGTCGTCGGTTCGTCCGCGATGAGCAGGTCGGGTTCCAGGCAGAGCGCCATGGCGATCATGATGCGCTGCCGCATGCCGCCCGAGAACTGGTGCGGGTAGTGGTCGACGCGCCGGGAGGCGTCAGCGATGCGGACCCGTTCGAGGGCTTCGATCGTGACGGCCCTCGCGGCCTTCCGGGAACCGCCGCGATGGGCGCGGTACGCCTCCTCGATCTGCAGTCCGACGGTGTAGTACGGGTTGAGCGAGGAGAGCGGATCCTGGAAGACCATCGCGATCCGGTCGCCGCGCACGCGGCGCATCTCGCGGTCGCTGCGCCCGACGAGCTCGTGTCCGCTCAGTCGGACGCTGCCGGTCGTGCGCCCGCCGTTCGGGAGCAGTCCCATGATCGCGAGCGAGGTCATGGACTTGCCGGAGCCGGACTCGCCCACGATGCCGAGGGTCTGGCCGTGCTGGACCGCGAACGACGCCTTCCGCACCACGTCGACGTCACCGGAGGTGGTCGGGAAGGTGACCGTGAGGTCGTCGACCTCGAGCAGCGCCGCCCCGGGGACGGGCAGGGAGATGGTCCTGGTGACGGTGGGGCTCATGCGCTCTTCACTCTCACTCTCGGGTCGAGGAACGTGTACGCGACGTCGACCACGACGTTGCCGATGACCACGAAGAACGCGGCCAGGAGGGTGACGCCCATGATGACCGGCTGGTCGTTCTTCGCGATCGAGTCGGCGGCGAGCTTGCCGACGCCGTTCAGTCCGAACACCGTCTCGGTGATGAGGGCGCCACCGAGGAGGCCCGCGAAGTCCATGCCGAAGAGCGTGACGACGGGGGTGAGCGCCGGGCGCAGCGCGTGGCGGCGCAGGATGAGGGGCGCGGGCAGGCCCTTCGCCCGGGCGGTCCGCATGAAGTTCTCACCGAGGGTGTCGATGACGTTCGACCGGACGAGCCTCGCGTACATCGACGCGTAGCCGAGGGCGAGCACGATCCACGGCATGAGGTAGTTCTGGAACCAGCGCACCGGGTCCTCGGCGAACGGTACGGCCTGCGGGAACGGCAGGATCTGCAGTTGCACCACGAGGACGTACTGCAGGAGGAGCGCGAGGAAGTAGTTCGGCAGGCTGATGCCGGCGAGCGCGACCATCATCGCCCCACGGTCCCAGCCGGTCCCCTGCTTGACGGCGCTGAGCAGGCCACCGCTGACGCCGACGAGCAGCCAGAGGACCGCCGCACCGATCGCGACCGTCGCGGTCACGGGGAAGCGCGCGGTGATCATGTCCACGACGGACTCGTTCGTCTGGAAGCTGAAGCCGAGGCACGGCGCCGCGCAGGAGACCGCCGAGGCACCCTCCCCGTAGCTCCGGCCCATGACGATCCCCCGGATGAACTCGAGGTACTGCTGCCAGAACGGCTGGTCGAGCCCGAGCTGCGCCCGGATCTGGTCGATGCGGTCGGGGGTGCAGGTCTTGCCGCAGATCTGCACCGCCGGGTCGGGCGACAGCAGGAAGAAGATGGCGTAGGTGAAGAGGCTGATGAGCAGCAGGATGCCGATCGCCGACGCGATGCGGCGCAGGAGGTAGAGGGTCATGAGGCGGCGTCTCCCGAGTCGAGGGCCTTGCGCAGGCGGTCGCCGAGCACGGTGAAGGACAGCACCGTGAGGAACAGGAAGGTGCCGGGGATCAGGAAGTACATCGGGTCGACCGCGTACCAGCCGACCGCGGTCGCGATCATCTGGCCCCAGCTCGGCGTGGGCGGGGTGACGCCGACGCCGAGGAAGGAGAGGCCAGCCTCCGTGCCGATGTAACCGGGAACGGCGAGGGTGGCCAGGACGATGATGGTGCCGCGGAGGTTCGGCAGGATCTCGCGGAAGACGATGCGGATGCCCCCGGCGCCCGACGCACGCGCCGATTCGACGAACTCGCTCGTCCGCAGCGACATCGCCTGACCGCGCACCACCCGCGCGGTGTACGGCCAGCCGAAGAGGCTCAGCACCACGACGAGCAGGACCGGTCGGTTGCCGGCGGGCAGGGCCGACAGGAGCGCGATCATGAAGATGAGCGACGGGAACGCCATGAGGAAGTCCATGACGCGGGAGACGACCTGGTCGACCCACCCGCCGTAGAAGCCGGCGAGCATGCCGAGCACGACGCCGAGCACGGTGGTGACGATGGTCGCCGAGACGGCGATCGACAGCGACACCTGCGCACCGAAGGCGATGCGCGCGAAGATGTCGCGCCCGTTCCCGGGTTCGACCCCGAACCAGTGCTCGGCGGAGATCCCGCCGAGGTTGCCGATCGGCACGCCGCCGAGGTCGGAGTCCACCGCCGACTTGTCGAAGGTGTACGGACCCCAGCCGCTGATCGCGGTGATCAGTGGGGCGAGGATCGCGAGCAGCACGACGAGCACGATGAACGCGACGCTGAGCAGCACCGGTGGGCTGGAACGGAGGGTGGCGATCACCCGCCGCGCGGGGGTGGGCGCACCGACCGGCGCACCCACCTCCTCGGCGACGGTGGTCAGCTCACTGGGAACGGACGACGACATCTGCGGCTACCGGCTTTCCGACTACTTGCCGGCCGAGGACAGGCCGACGGACACGTAGTCGATGCCACCGGAGTACCCGGCGTGCGAGTACGCACCCGCGACGTTGGCTCCGACGACCATGACCGTCTTCTCGAACAGCAGCGGCACCGTCGGTACGAGCTTCTGGATCTGCTCGTCGAGCGCGCCCCAGGCGGCGTTGGCCTCGTCGGTGTCGGTCATCGCGCGGATCTCGGCGATGCGCTCGTTGACGGCGGGGTCGTTCAGCTGCGCGATGTTCGAGTTGCCCTTCGGGAAGATCTGCGAACCGTCGAAGAGCGGCGGCAGGAAGGTCGAGCCTGAGGCCCAGTCCGGGCACCAGCCGGTGATGGCGGCGTCGTTCTGCTGTGACGTCGTGCCGATGACCTCGTAGTAGGTCGAGGTGTCGATGAGGTTGAAGTTCACCGTGATGCCGGCCTTCGCGAGCGCCTGCTGCACCGCCTCGGCCTGCGCCTGCATCTTGGGCTGGCTGCGGATGTCGAGCGTGAAGGAGAAGCCGTCGGGCAGGCCCGCCTCGGCGAGGAGTTCCTTGGCCTTCTCCGGGTCGCCGGCGTTGTCCTTGCTCGGGTAGAGGTCGAACTCGGTGTGACCGGCGACGGTGGGCGGCAGCATGGTGGTCGCGATGTCCGCGAGCTGCGACCCGCCCGAGGCGTCCTTCACCGACTCGCGGTCGATGGCGTACGCGATGGCCTGGCGGACCAGCGGGTTGTCCATGTTCGGCTTGGTCGTGTTCAGACCCATGTACGTGGTGCAGCCCTGGAGACCGGCGATGGTGCGTGCCTTGAGGGCCGGCGTCTGGATCCGGGAGATGGAGGCCGCCTGGACGGACCCGGCGATCGCGTTCGCGTCGTCACCCTGGCCGGCGATCATGCGCTCGTCGATGGTCGAGGCGTCGAGACCGAAGGTGAAGTCGAAGCCGTCCGGGTAGGCCTTGCGGACGTCGTCCGTCTTCGGGTCCCACGAGTCGTTGCGGACGAGCTTCAGCTGCGAACCGCGCTCGTAGCTGTCGACCTTGTAGGGTCCGGAGGCGATCGGCATCTTGTCGAGGCTCGTCGTCGTCACCCGCTCGGTGTCGGCGGGGAAGGGTGTGAAGCTGTTCTGCCCGACGACGCTCGCGAAGTCGGCGAACGGCTCCTTGAGCGTGAAGACGATGGTCTGGTCGTCCGGCGTCTGGATGGACGGCAGGTCACCCGTGATGTACGGGCCCTCATACGAGTCCGCGCCGGCGATCGTGAGGCGGGCGTAGGGCGATCCGACGGCGATGGCCGGGTCGAAGGAGCGCTCGACGCCGAACTTCACGTCCTTGCTCGTGATCGGTGTGCCGTCCTCGAACTTCAGGTCGTCCTTGAGCGTGAACGTCCACTGGAGGCCGTCATCGCTCACCGTGCCGAGGTCGGTCGCGAGGTCGGGGACCATCTCGGTGCCCTTGGCGCCCTCGCCCGTGGACTGCGTCGTCAACGTGCGGTAGATCAGACGGTAGAAGTTGTTCACGCCGCCGTCGAAGCCCTGGACCGGGTCGAGGTGCGAGAAGTCCGCGTTCAAGAGGACGTCGACGGTGCCGCCCTTCACCGGGGTGCTGGACGGTCCGTCACCTCCCGAGCCCGAACCCGCGGAGGTACACCCCGCGAGGAGGAGGACGGCCGCCGCCGCGAGGGCGGGGATGGAGAATCGTTGCTTCATGACGCTCTGCTTTCGTGTCGATCGGGCGGGTCGCCCGCGGGTGGAGAGGGTGGAGCGGGGTCGGGGACGGGAGGAGGTCAGCGGGCGCGGAACCAGACGCGCATGGCGCCCGGTTCGCGGTTGCCCCAGAGGGCGTAGGGGATGAGGGTCGCGGTGGTCTGCGTCGCCGCGGCTGTCGTCGCGACATCGACGAGCGGTGCCGCGGCGGGCTCGGCGTCGGGCGCACCGGAGAGGACCGGGTAGAGCACGGCCGGAGCGGGAGCGTCGACGGCCGCCGGGACGAGGAGTGCGACGGCGTCGATTCCCTCCCGGGCCAGGATCCGACGGTGCTCGACGACCGCGAGATCCGCGTCGGCTCCGGAGAACCGCAGGAGGTCGAGGTCCGCCGTCGTGTCCTGCTGCTCGGCGCAGGAGACGATCGGTCCGCGGGCGAAGGCGATCGAGCCGCGGAGGGCGTCGACGGAGGGGTGCGCGCCGTGCGCCCGGACGGGCATCGGGAGGTCGAGTTCCAGGGTGTCGCCCGCACGCCACCAGCGCCGGACCCGGATCCATCCGTCGACGGGTTCGAGCGGCGCGGCCGATCCACCCACGCGGATGGAACCACCGACGACCCACCCGGGGATGCGGATCGCGAGCTCGACCTCGTCGTCGGCGGCGGTGTCCACCGTCACGGTGACCGCTCCGTCCCACGGGTACGCGGTGTCGACGGTGACGGAGAGCCGCTCGGTCGTGATCGACGCCGCGGTGAGGTGCGCGACTTCGACACCGGCGGGAGTCGACGTCGCGAGGTGGTCCTGCAGCTCCGCGGTCCAGCGCACGATGTTCGGCGGGCAGCACGGGCACCCGAACCAGCTCCGCCTGAGGAGTTCGCCGTCCGCTTCCGCCCCCGACCGCTGCAGGTGGTCGGGGCGACGCTGCAGCGGGTTGTCGTAGAAGAAGGCCGTGCCGTCCGCGGAGAGGCCGGCGGCGTAGGCGTTGTAGAGGACGGTCTCGACGGTGTCGAGGACGGCCGCCGACCCGGTCGCGAGGTACAGGCGCCAGCCCCACTGCATCACGGCGATCGCGGCGCACGTCTCGCTGTAGGAGCGTTCGGACGGCAGCTCGTAGCGGTCGCCGATCGCCTCGTCGGAGTGTCGGCTCCCGAGGCCGCCCGTGAGGTAGAGCTTCGTCTCCACCATGTCGTCCCAGAGCCGCTGCAGCGACGCGAGCAGTTCCTGGTCGCCGCGTTCGAGGGCGACGTCGGTCGCCCCGGCGGCCAGGTACGCCATGCGGACGGCGTGTCCGGTCACGGAGTCGAGGTCGCGCAGCGGGGCCGAGTCCTGGAAGTACTCGGCGGGGAAGACCCGGAGCTCGACCGTGCCGTGGCCGCGGCGGTCGACGAACGCGGTCGCGAGCTCGAGGTAGGACCGCACGCCGGTCTCACGGAAGAGCTCCACCAGGGCCATCTCGACCTCGGGGTGCCCGCACACCTGCGGGTCGCCGTCCGGTCCGAACCGATCGACGGCGAGGTCGGCGAAGGCCCGGGCGACGTTCAGCAGACGGTCGTCGCCGAGACGGCGCTTCGCGGCGATCGCCGCCTGGATGAGGTGCCCGAGGTTGTACAACTCGTGGCCCCAGGCGAGGTCCTCCCAGGGTTCCTTCTCGATCTCCGGAGCCTGGAAATAGGAGTTGAGGTACCCGTCCTCCCGCTGCGCGGCTTCGATGACACCGACGGCCTCCTCGTAGAAGTCGCGGACGTCGCCGGGTGCCGCGCCGACGACCTCGTCCTCGGCGAGCAGGTAGGCGAGGCCTTCCAGGGTCTTGAAGACGTCCGTGTCGAGGAACGGGTAGCGCCCGCGGAAGCGTGACGTGCCGTCGCCGGGGTCGGCGATCCGGGCGAGGTTGTCGAGGTTGCCGGCGAGGCGGAGCTGCTCGATCGAGTGCGGGACGGTGGCGCCCCGGTTCCGACGCTGCCACGCACCGAGTTCGCCGTCGCCCAGCGCGACCTGTCCGGCACCCAGCGGGATGCGGACTCCGGTGATCGGTGCGACGGCGGCGTAACGGCCTCCCGCGTGCACCGCGGTGCTCGCTGCTCGGGCGTCTTCGTCGAAGCTCATGGGCGACAGGCCTTTCTGTACCGTGTGACACAGTACACGGATCCGGGATTGTGGTGGGTGACACATTACTCACCCGCTCCGGCGCACTGTCAAGCGCCGACGACCGATTCCAGGAGATGGAAACACAGCCGTAACGCGCCACTCCCAGCAGACTCCTCGCCGGATGCGCTACGCTGGAGGAACTTGCGTGCGATCGCGCCATCCGGTGCGGTACTCGCTTGCGTCGTAGAACGCTCCCTCTCTCCCCTGCACGGCACCCAGCGGTGCATGCCAGGGTCGATGACACTTCATACGGCGAACGGATGCGCGACCTGCGCCTTCGCCACCTCCCACCAGCGACGACGCCGACGGAAGCACGCCGTACCATCCACGTGAGTCATCACGTGCGTGGTCGTCCCGGCAGTGCCCGCTACCGCACACGAGTGCGCCGGCAGCCGTCATCGAAGCTCGTGGCCGTGCCTGAAAGAGACACACACCCATGACCGAAGCAACCATCACCTTCGACGCCCTCGGCGTCCCGGCACCACTCGTCGCCTCCCTCGCGAAGGACGGCAAGACGAGCGCGTTCCCCATCCAGATCGACACGCTCCCCGACACCCTCGGCGGACGCGACGTCCTCGGCCGCGGCAAGACCGGCTCCGGCAAGACCCTCGCCTTCAGCATCCCGATGGTCGCCCGTCTCGGCGGCGCCCTCGCCGGCGGCAAGCGCCGTCCGGGTCGCCCGCTCGGACTCGTCCTCGCCCCGACCCGCGAGCTCGCCACCCAGATCGCCGCGGTCATGCAGCCGCTGGCCGACGCCTACTCGCTGAAGACCACCACGATCTTCGGCGGCGTCTCGCAGAAGCGTCAGGAAGAGGCGCTCCGCGCCGGCGTCGACATCGTCATCGCCTGCCCCGGCCGCCTCGAGGACCTCATGAAGCAGGGCTTCGTGAACCTCGACGCCGTGGAGATCACCGTCCTCGACGAGGCCGACCACATGGCCGACCTCGGCTTCCTGCCCGTCGTCACGCGCATCCTCGACAAGACGCCTCGCGGCGGGCAGCGTCTGCTGTTCTCCGCGACGCTCGACAACGGCGTGGACAAGCTCGTCCGCAAGTTCCTGCAGAACGAGGTGCTCCACTCCGTCGACGAGGCGAACTCGCCCGTCGCCGCGATGACCCACCACGTCTTCACGACCCCCTCGGTCGAGTCGAAGAAGGACCTCATCCAGGCCCTCGCCTCGGGTAGCGGCCGTCGCATCCTCTTCATGCGCACGAAGCACCACGCCAAGAAGCTCGCGAAGCAGCTCACCGACTCCGGCATCCCCGCGGTCGACCTGCACGGCAACCTCTCGCAGGTGGCCCGCGACCGCAACCTCGCGGCCTTCAGCGCCGGCACCGCCAAGGTCCTCGTCGCCACCGACGTCGCCGCACGCGGTGTGCACGTCGACGACGTCGAGCTCGTCATCCACGTCGACCCGCCGACCGAGCACAAGGCGTACCTGCACCGCTCGGGCCGAACGGCTCGCGCGGGCAGCGCCGGTGACGTCGTGACCCTCGCGATCCCCGGCCAGATGGACGACCTCAAGAAGCTCCTCCGCAAGGCCGAGATCACCGTCACCCCGCAGGCGGTCACCGCGACCTCCCCGGCGGTCCTCGAGCTCATCGGCGACGTCGCCCCCTATGTGAAGCCGGCGCCGCGCGCGGCCGTGCAGCAGCAGGGTGGCGGCGGCGGTCGCTCGCAGGGTGCCAACGCGCAGCGCAAGCGCGCAGCCCGCGACGGCAACGGCCTCGGCAACGGTCACCGCGACCGCGACGGCGCCCGTGCCGGCGCGAGCCGCGACAGCGCTCCTCGCGAGGGAGGCCAGGGCGGCGGCGGTCGCCGTGGCGGTCGTCCCGCTGGCGGCAACGGCGGTCAGGGCGGACAGCGCTCCGGCGCCGGTCGCTCGGGCGGTACCCGTGCGGGTGCCGCCACCGGTGGCAGCCGCACGCACTACAGCACCGGTTACGCCGCGAACTCAGGCGCTCCCGCCGAGTCCTCGCGTCCCCGGACCAACCGTCGCGCGTCCAGCGGCAACTAGCAGCGAACCGCTCGAACGAAGCGCCGTCCACCGCAGGGTGGGCGGCGCTTCGCCGTGCGCGGACCCGCTCGATTTCGCGAGACGGGGGCGCTCGGGATACGGTTCCACCATGAACGTCAACGCAGTCGTCCGCCCCGTCCGCGACGTCGATGCCGAGTCGCTGGGACGCGTCCACGCCACGTCCTGGCACGAGACCTACGACCACCTCATCAGCGCTGCGACGCTCGCGAAGCTGTCGCCGCGTCGCATGGCCGAGCTCTGGACACACTGGGCCGCACAGGGCCCCGAGTACACGCACTTCGCCGCCCTCGTCGACGGCGAGATCGTCGGGTTCTCCGGTTCGGGTCCGGCCCGCGACGAGGACGCACCCCGCGAGCGCGAGCTGTACTTCATCTACCTGCTGGACGCGTGGCACGGCACCGGGATCGGTCAGCAGCTGTTCGACGCCGCGATCCCCGACGGTCAGCCGTCGTTCCTGTGGGTCGCCGCGGACAACCCGCGTGCGCACCGCTTCTACCAGCGCAACGGGTTCGTCCTCGACGGTGGAGCCAAGACCGAGCCGTTCCTCGGCGAGATGATCGACGAGGTCCGTTACACCCGCTGACGCACCCCGGTCCCCGGTCCCTCAGCCGCTCCCCCGGTCCCTGAGCCGCCCCCGCGTTCCCTGAGCCGCTCCCCCGGTCCCTCAGCCGCTCCGCCGGTCCCTGAGCCGCTCCCCCGGTCCCTGAGCTTGTCGAAGGGCTAGCGCAGCCGGCCGACGGAGGCGAGGGCCGCGCGGAGGAGCGTGCCGCGGCCGCCCTCCATCTCGGCGGCGATCGCGTCGGAGGACGCCGCCTCGGGCGTCATCCACGTGAGTTCGAGCGCGTCCTGGCGGGGTTCGCAGGTACCGGTCACCGGGACGACATACGCCAACGCGACGGCGTGCTGCCGGTCGTCGGAGTACGGCGACAAGCCCGGCAACGGGAAGTACTCGGCCACCTGGAACGGCACGGGCGACGCGGGGAGCAACGGGAACGCCATCGGACCGAGGTCCTTCTCCAGGTGACGGAAGAGCGCGTCGCGGATCGTCTCGCCGTACATGACGCGACCGGAGACGAGCGTGCGCGTCATCTCGCCGAGCGCCGTGGCCCGGAGCAGGACGCCCACCTCGGTGACGACGCCGAAGCCGTCGACGCGTACCGGCACAGCCTCCACGTACAGCAGCGGGAGCCGGCGGCGGATCTCCTCGAGTTCGACGTCCGACAGCCAGCCCGGATTGGAATTGCCGGGGAGATCGGGTTCCGGGTCGGGGTCAGGGGTGCGAACGCTCATAGCTCCTTCATACCGTATGGAGCCGAGCGGCGATCCAGGTGGGCGGCGGTTTGACCGGACACCGCGCCCGACGCGTGGCGGGATCATACGGGGCCACGCGACCGCGCGCGACGCTGGTCGCGGTGTCGGTGGGGTGCAGGATGATGGAACCCATGACCGAGGTGCTCGAGCGCTTCTCCCCCGCGACGCGCGACTGGTTCGAGGGGGCGTTCGTCGCGCCCACGCCGGCGCAGGCGGGTGCTTGGGACGCGATCTCCCGTGGCGCCAACGCCCTCGTCGTCGCGCCGACCGGTTCGGGTAAGACCCTGTCCGCGTTCCTCTGGTCGATCGACCGCCTGCTCTCCGAGGCCATCGCCGAGCACACCGGCCGACCACGCAGCGGCGTCCCGCTCACGGGGCTCGAGGCCGACGAGGCGGAGGCCGCCGCCGCCCAGCGCGAGCGCTCCCGGGGAACTCGCGTCCTCTACATCTCGCCACTGAAGGCCCTCGGCGTCGACGTCGAGCGCAACCTCCGCACGCCGCTCGTCGGCATCGCCCAGGCGGCGCGCCGCCTCGGTACCGAACCACCCACCATCAGTGTCGGCGTCCGCTCCGGCGACACCCCCTCCGCCGACCGCCGGGCGATGGCCAAGGAGCCACCGGACATCCTCATCACCACCCCCGAGTCGCTCTTCCTCATGCTCACGAGTGCGGCGCGGGAAACCCTCCGCACGGTCGACACCGTCATCATCGACGAGATCCACGCCGTCGCCTCGACCAAGCGAGGCGCGCACCTCGCGGTGTCGCTCGAGCGGCTCGACGCCATGCTCGAGAAGCCGGTGCAGCGCATCGGGCTCTCCGCCACGGTGCGCCCCGCCGAGGAGGTCGCACGGTTCCTCGGGGGCCGCGCACCGGTCGAGATCGTGGCCCCGCCGGCCGCGAAGACCTTCGACCTGCACGTGGTCGTCCCGGTCGACGACATGACCGACCCCGACGCCGGCATGCGGACGCCCGGCGAGGCCGACGACGACGGCAGCGGTGGCGGGTTCACCGGCTACACCCCGAACAGCGACGGCGGCGGCGAAGACCGCGTCGGCAGCATCTGGCCGCACGTCGAGGAGGCGATCGTCGACCGCGTGCTCGCGCACCGCTCCACCATCGTGTTCGCCAACTCCCGTCGTCTGGCGGAGCGGCTCACGGCCCGGCTCAACGAGATCAACGAGGCCCGACTCAGCGACGCCACGCTCACGACCCCCGGTGCGGGGCGTCCACCGGCGCAGCTCATGGCCCAGAGCGGACAGACCCGCGGATCGACGAGCGTCGCGGCCGCAGCGGCCCGGCCTGCCACCGAGGAGAGCGACGACGACATCCCCCTCCTCGCACGCGCCCACCACGGTTCCGTCTCCAAGGAGCAGCGCGCGGGCATCGAGGAGGACCTCAAGTCCGGACGCCTGCGCTGCGTGGTCGCGACCTCGAGCCTCGAGCTCGGCATCGACATGGGCGAGGTCGACCTCGTCATCCAGGTCGAGTCACCGCCGAGCGTCGCGAGCGGCCTGCAGCGGGTCGGACGCGCCGGCCACCAGGTGGGCGAGGTCTCCCGAGGCGTCCTGTTCCCGAAGCACCGCGCCGATCTCATCAGCACCACGGTCGCGACCGAGCGGATGGAGGCCGGGCTCATCGAGGCGATCGAGGTCCCCTCGAACCCGCTCGACATCCTCGCGCAGCAGACGGTCGCTGCGGTCGCGCTCGACGAACTCGGCGTGGAGGACTGGTTCGAGACGGTCAAGCGCAGTGCCCCGTTCGCCTCCCTGCCCCGCTCGGCCTTCGAGGCCACACTCGACCTCCTGGCCGGACGCTACCCCTCCGACGCCTTCGCGGAACTGCGCCCGCGGATCGTCTGGGATCGCGACGCCGGGGTGCTGACCGGTCGGCCGGGAGCCCAGCGCCTCGCCGTCACGAGCGGCGGCACCATCCCCGACCGCGGGCTCTTCGGCGTGTTCATGGTCGGCGAGTCCGGCGCCGGTGCGCGCGTCGGCGAGCTCGACGAGGAGATGGTCTACGAGTCCCGCGTCGGCGACGTCTTCGCCCTCGGCGCCACGAGCTGGCGCATCCAGGAGATCACCCACGACCGCGTGCTCGTGACCCCGGCGTTCGGCCAGCCGGGGCGACTGCCGTTCTGGAAGGGCGACGGCATCGGTCGCCCGGCCGAGCTCGGTCGCGCCATCGGCGCCTTCGTGCGCGAGCTCGACACCACCGGCGCAGGGTCCACCCCACGTCTCGAAGCAGCGGGCCTCGACGAGCGGGCCATCAGCAACCTCGTCGCCTACGTCCGCGAGCAACGCGAGGCGACGGGCGTCGTCCCCAACGACACGACCCTCGTCGTCGAACGCTCGCGCGACGAACTCGGCGACTGGCGGGTCATCCTCCACTCCCCCTACGGACTCCGTGTGCACGCGCCCTGGGCGCTCGCGGTCGGAGCCCGGGTGCAGGAGCGTCTGGGGGTCGACGGCTCGGCGGTGGCGAGCGACGACGGCATCATCGTCCGCCTGCCCGACACCGAGAGCGAGCCGCCGGGAGCCGAGCTCTTCGTCTTCGAACCGGAGGAGCTCGACGCCCTCGTCACGCAGGAGGTCGGTGGCTCGGCGCTGTTCGCCTCACGGTTCCGCGAGTGCGCCGCCCGTGCGCTGCTGCTCCCGAACTACTCGCCGCAGAAACGCTCGCCGCTCTGGCAGCAGCGCCAGCGCTCGGCCCAGCTCCTCGAGGTCGCGAAGCAGTACCCGACGTTCCCGATCATCCTCGAGACGCTCCGCGAGTGTCTGCAGGACGTCTACGACCTCCCGGCCCTCGACCACCTCGCGCGCGAGCTGCAGTCGCGCGCGATCCGCATCGTCGAGACCACGACGGATCAGCCCTCGCCCTACGCCCGTTCACTCCTGTTCGGCTACGTCGGCGCGTTCATGTACGAGGGCGACAGCCCGTTGGCCGAGCGCCGGGCCGCCGCGCTCGCGGTCGACAGCACCATGCTGGGCGAGCTCCTCGGCCGTGTCGAACTCCGCGAGCTCCTCGACCCGGGCGTCATCGAGCAGACCGCGCTCGAGCTGCAGCGTCTCGACCCCGAGCGGCGACTCAAGGGGGTCGAGGGCGTCGCCGACGCGCTGCGGATGCTCGGCCCGCTGACCATCGACGAGATCGCGGCCCGGACGACCTTCGATGGCGTCGCCGTCTCCGCCGACGGCGAGGCGAGTCGCGGCGACGACCCGCAAGCCTGGTTCCCGGATCCGGCTCGCTCGGCGGCCGCCGTCGCCGAACTCGAACGTTCGAAGCGCGTCATCCGCGTCCCGATCGCCGGCGAGGAGCGCGTCGCCGCGATCGAGGACGCCGGACGACTCCGCGACGCCCTCGGCACTCCGCTACCCATCGGCGTACCGGTCGCGTTCACCGAGCCGGTCGCCGACCCGCTGGGCGACCTCCTCGCGCGCCACGCGCGCACGCACGGGCCGTTCACGACCGGACAGACGGCCAGGCGCTTCGGTCTCGGGACGGCGGTGGTCCAGCACACGCTCGCCCGGTTGGCCGACGCCGGACGCGTGGTCAAGGGCGAGTTCCTCCCCGCCGGCCGGCAGCAGGCGGGCGAGGGCGACGACGCCGACCGCGGCCCCACCGACGCGACGGAGTGGTGCGACGCCGGCGTGCTGCGTAAGCTCCGCATCCGATCGCTGGCCGCTCTGCGGCACGAGGTCGAGCCGGTCGAGCAGCAGGCGTTCGCCCGGTTCCTGCCGGTGTGGCAGCACCTCGGCGGGACGCTCCGCGGCGTCGACGGCGTCGCGACGGTCATCGACCAGCTCGCCGGTGCGCCCATCCCGGCGTCGGCCTGGGAGTCGCTGATCCTGCCTTCGCGCGTCGCCGACTACAGTCCCGCGATGCTCGACGAGCTCACCGCGACGGGCGAGGTCGTGTGGTCGGGCAGCGGTTCGATCCCCGGCAACGACGGCTGGGTCGCGCTCCACCTCGCCGATACGGCACCACTCACGCTGCCGCTCGCTCCGACGCCGCACACCCCCGACGCCCTGCAGACCGAGTTGCTCGCGACGCTCGGTGGGGGCGGTGCGTACTTCTTCCGGCAGCTCGCGGAGTCGGTCGGCTCGACGGACGACAAACCTCTCGTCGACGCCCTCTGGGAGCTCGTGTGGGCCGGGCTCGTCACCAACGACACCTTCTCCCCACTCCGCACGCTCGTCGGCTCCGGTTCGGGGAACTCGGCGCACCGGGTGCAACGGCAGACCCCGCGATCGAAGCTGTACCGCGGGCGCAACCTGCAACGTCCCTCGATGTCGACGCGGGCGAGTCAGACGCTCGGCGGACGGTGGTCGATCCTGCCGTTGGCCGAGCAGGACGCCACCATCCGTGCCGTCGCCACGGGCGAGACCCTGCTCGAGCGCTACGGCGTCGTGACGCGCGGCTCCGTCGTCGCGGAGGGGGTGACGGGCGGTTTCGCCCTCGCCTACCGCGTGCTCAAGCAGTTCGAGGAGAACGGCCGCTGCCGACGCGGGTACTTCGTGGAGCGCCTCGGTGGGGCCCAGTTCGCCTCCTCGGGCACCGTCGACCGCCTGCGCGGATTCATCCGGACCGACGACGAACCGCCGCTCGACGCCGTCACCCTCGCCGCGACCGACCCTGCGAACCCGTACGGCGCCGCCCTCGGGTGGCCGGGGCAGGAGGTCACCGGGGTGAAACACCGTCCGGGTCGGAAGGCGGGTGCGCTCGTCGTCCTCGTCGACGGAGCACCGGTCTACTACCTCGAACGCGGCGGCAAGACGGCGCTCGTGTTCTCGGAGGACGACGACCAGCTCCGTGCCGGGGCGCGTTCCCTGGCGGCGACGGTGCGAGCGGGTCGCATCGAGAAGCTCGGCATCGAACAGGTCAACGGCGCCTTCGTGCTCGGCACCCCGACGGGCCACGCCCTCCGCGACGCCGGGTTCGTCGAGACGCCACGTGGATTGCGGCTCCGGCGTGGGTGAACCGACGCGCGGCCGTTCCGCCACGGGTTGCGCCGGACACCCTGCCGGTGGCACCGTAGCCGGAACGGACGGAGCGGTTCATGCCAGAGGGTGACACGGTCTTCCAAGCCGCGCACCGGTTGCGGCAGGCGCTCGCCGGCGAGGTCGTGACCGGCTTCGACCTGCGGGTGCCCGCCTTCGCGACCGTCGACCTCCGGGGCGACGTCGTCCACGACGTCATCCCCCGCGGCAAGCACCTCCTGCACCACATCGGCGACCACACCCTCCACACGCACCTCAAGATGGAGGGGCTGTGGCACGTCTATCAGCCGGGCGAGCACTGGCGGCGGCCGGCCTGGAAGGCGCGCGCGATCGTGTCGACGCAGCACTGGGTGACGGTCGGGTTCGAACTCGGCCTCGTCGAGGTGTTCCCCTCCCGCGAGGACGAGGAGCGCTTCGGCTGGCTCGGTCCCGACCTCCTCGGTCCGGATTGGGACGAGGAGCGTGCCATCCACAACCTGGAGGCCGACGGCCGCGAGATCCACGTCGCGCTGCTCGACCAGCGCAACCTCGCCGGACTCGGCAACGAGTACGTCAACGAGCTGTGCTACATCCGTGGCGTCCTCCCGACGAGGCCCACCGCCGAGGTCGACCTGCCGGGCGCCGTCCGACTCGGCTACCGGCTCATCAACGCCAATCGCGACCGCCGCAACCGGGTCACGACGGGCGACACGAGGCCCGGCCGGAAGACCTGGGTGTACGGGCGCGACGGCCAGCGCTGCCTGCGGTGCGGCACCCGGATCCAGCGGGGCAAGCTCGGCGCCGACCCGACCGCTCTCCGCGACACCTACTGGTGTCCCCACTGCCAGACCTGAACCGACGGCGCCCCGCCGGTCACCGAGCCACCACCACCACCGGTCACTGAGCCTGTCGAAGTGCAGCCCCCCGACGGACCCACCCCGCCCTTCGACAAGCTCAGGGACCGGAACGGACTCAGGGACCGGAACGGGCTCAGGGACCGGAACGGACTCAGGAACCGGGGTCGGCCCGGTGCCGCCGACTGCCGATCCACCCGATCGGGATCGACAGCAGCAGGAGGTACAGCGCCTGGGCGCCGAGCCCCGGCACCGTCGCGGCCAGGACGCCGGCGAGCAGCATCAGGCCGGTCGGGAACCACACGAGCGGCCACGGTCGGCGCGGCGCGGCCGCCGCTTCCTCGCTGAGCAGCCCATCGCGCTCGACGACCACCTGCTGGAGTCGTACCGCGACCATCGAGACGAGCATCGTCGCGATGTAGAGCGTGGGGGCGCCGCGGTCGTCTCCCGTGCCGTCGAAGAGGAGCACCGTCGGCAGCGGCAGGAACACGATCCCGGCGAGCCAGACGAAGTTCAGGGTCACGAGCCGCGTCGAGTATCCGACGGTGCGCTCGAACAGGCGGTGGTGGTCGCGCCAGAAGTTGGCGATGACGACGAAGCTCAGCGCGGCCGCGGCGAGGCCGGTCCAGTTGTGGCCGAAGAACGCGACCACGGAGCCGTCGTCGTGTTCCTGGGCGAGGTCGACGAGCGGGAGGATGATCAGCGTGATCGCGATCGCGACGACGGCATCGCTGAAGTTGACGACGCGGTCGAGCCCGCGCTCCGTCGTCGGACCGGGTCGACGGCGGCCCGTCGGACGTCCCTCGTCGCCGGCCATCGTCAACTCACGTCGGCGTCGTCGGTCGCGGTCCCCTGGACCATGGCGACCCAGCGGGCCAGGAAGGCGGCGCCGGCCTCGTCGTGGATGAGCGTCGGGTGGGTCAGCACCGGGTAGGGCTTCTCGGGGACGCCGTCGGCGGGGCGGACGTCCACGTGCGCGACCTCGTATCCGTGCTCGAACAACCAGTCGGCCATCGCGTAGTCGCTCCGGGAGTCGCCGACCGTGCGCCAGGCGAGTGGGAGCGCACCACCGTCGGCCTCGAGGAGCTCGAGCGCGCGCTCGGCGCCGAGGTCCTTGCCGAGCCGGACCGACTCGATGTCGGTGGAGATGATCGTGGGATCGATGCGGTACTGCACGAGGCCGGCGTCGTCCGGGTAGCGGCCGGGGGCGTGATCGACGCCGAACCCGCGTCGGGCGAGCTCGGCTCGGGCGTCGTCGTCGAAGTGCTTCCGCACGAGGGCGTAGTCCGCTGCCGGCACCTCGACGTGCTGCTCGACCGAGACCATCGCTCGCTTGGTGTGGTCGAAGAACACCGTCTCGGCGTACCGTTCGTCGACGAGGCGTTCGATGGCATCGCCGTAGCCCTCCGGCATCGCGACGTCCTGATCGAGGCTCAGCTCGTCGACCCCGGCCGCCGAGAAGCCGAACCACACGGCACCCTTCTCGCAGATGCCGTAGAGCCGGACGTCGTCCGCGAGCCCGGCGGCCAGGAGCGGTGGGACGACCACCTCGCGGAGGAACGCGTCGCTCCGCCCGGTGTTGAAGGCGATCGGGACCCCGGCGTTCGCGAGCGTCGCGAGGTCCTGCGCGATGCTCGGGAGGTTGATCGTCCGGGTGATCGGACTGGCGATGGGGCCGTCGACGTCGAGCAGGAGACCGAGGATGGGGCGGGACGCGTTCACGGGTTCAGCCTAACGAGCACCCGGCGTGGATAGACTCACTCCACCATCACCGGTGTTCGAAGGAGATCACTCGTGTTCACCAGCCCGCATCCCGACGTCGAGATCCCCGACGTGAGCGTCTACGACGCCCTGTTCGGCGGCATCGCCCCGAGCGACCTCGACCGCATCGCCCTCCGCGACGGCACGACCGGCGCCGAGACGAGCTATCGACAGCTCATCGGCCAGATCAACGCCCTGGCCGGCGCCCTCGCGGCGGCCGGCATCGGGGTCGGCGACGTCGTCGCCCTCCACGCGCCGAACGTCCCCGCCTTCGCGACCGTGTTCCACGGCATCCTGCGCGCGGGCGCGACGGCGACGACGGTGAACGGCCTCTACAACGCCGAGGAGATCGAGGCGCAGCTGCGCGACGCCGGCGCGACGATGCTCTTCACCGTCTCGCCGCTGCTCCCCCAGGCCTGGGCTGCGGCGAGCGCCTGCGGCATCCCCTCCGACCGCGTCGTCGTCCTCGACGGCGCGGAGGGGCACGCGTCGCTGAGCGACCTCCTCATGCGCCGCCTCCCCGCACCGGACGTCTCGTTCGACCCGGCCACGCACGTGGCGGTGCTGCCCTACTCCTCCGGCACGACGGGTCGGCCGAAGGGCGTGATGCTCTCGCATCGGAACCTCGTCGCGAACGTGCAGCAGTCGATCCCCCAGCTCGGTATGGTCGCCGACGACCGGATCCTCGCGGTCCTGCCGTTCTTCCACATCTACGGCATGACGGTGCTGCTCAACCTCGCGCTGTCGCGGCGGGCCTCCCTCGTGACCATGCCACGGTTCGACCTGGCTGAGTTCCTCCGGATCATCCAGGACTTCCGCTGCAGCTACGTGTTCATCGCCCCGCCGATCGCGGTGGCGCTCGCGAAGCACCCGCTCGTCGACGAGTTCGACCTCTCGAGCGTCCACACGATCTTCTCCGGTGCAGCGCCCCTGGACGCGACGCTCGGGCGGGCGGTCGAGGAGCGCCTCGGCTGTCGGATGCGGCAGGGCTACGGCATGACGGAACTCAGCCCGGTCAGCCACGCGATCGCGTTCCAGGCCGAGGGGGCGTCGCTCGACAGCGTCGGCACGACGCTGCCGAACATGCAGTGCCGGATCGTCGATCCCGAGACCGGCGCCGAGGTGGACTACCCGGCCGAGGGCTCGGACGAGGAGAGCGCGGCGGGCGAGCTGCTCTGCGCGGGGCCGAACGTCATGCTCGGGTACCTCGGCAACGAGGAGGCCACTCGCGAGACCCTCGAGGCCGACGGATTCCTCCACACCGGCGACATCGCGACGGTCCGCGGTGACGGCACCGTGCGCATCATCGAACGGTTGAAGGAGCTCATCAAGTACCACGGCTACCAGGTGGCCCCGGCGGAGCTCGAGGCGCTGCTGCTCGGCCACCCGGCGATCGCCGACGCGGCCGTCATCGGAGTGCCCGACGACGAGGGCCAGGAGGTGCCGAAGGCCTTCGTGGTCCTGCAACCGGGCCAGGACGTCACGGCCGAGGCGCTCATGGCGTGGGTCACCGAGCGGGTCGCCCCGCACAAGAAGATCCGGCGCGTGGCGTTCGTCGACGCCATCCCGAAGTCGGCGTCGGGGAAGATCCTCCGGAAGGACCTCCGGGCCGCGGAGGCCACCCCCGCCGGTCTCTGAGCCTGTCGAAGGGCGTGACCGGTGTCCCGGTCCCTGTGCTTGACCGAGGGCCGCCCTTCGACAAGCTCAGGGACCGAGGATCGCTCAGCGCCCGACGGCGGCGACCATCCGGTCGAAGGCCGCGTCGAGCTCCGGTTCGGCCGGCTGCCAGTGCGGGTTCGCGTCGTGGAACGCGACCATCTCCGCCGCGCCGTCCCAGAACGGGATGGTGGGCCGGAACTCCGGGACGAGACTGCGGATGCGCGTGTTGTCGAAGACCATCGGGAACGCCTTGTCGCCGAGGAGCGTCGGCCCGAGTGGAGGGTGGACCTCCGCGATGACGTCGGACGGCACGTGCACGATGTCGGCTTCCACGCCGGCGGCCTCAGCGATCCACCGAGTGATGTCGTTCCAGCTCGGTGCGTGGTCGCCCGTGATGTGGAAGGCCTCTCCGAGCACGTCGCGGCGACCCAGCAGGCCGACGAACCCGACCGCGAAGTCCTCGGTGTGGGTGATGGTCCAGAGGGTCGTCCCGTCGCCGTGCACGACCACCGGCTTGCCCGCGCGCATGCGGTCGAGGTCGGTGCGTCGGCCCATCGTCGGGATGAGCGTGCGGTCGTAGGTGTGCGACGGGCGCACGATCGTCGCCGGGAACCCCTCCTCGCGGTAAGCGTGGACGAGGACGTCCTCGCAGGAGATCTTGTCGCGCGCGTACTGGGAGAACGGGTTCCGGAGCGGCGTCGACTCGACCACGGGCAGGCGCTGTGGCGGCTTCTGGTATGCGGATGCGGAGCTGATGAACACGTACTGGCCGATCCGACCGGCGAAGCGGTCGATGTCCGCCTGCACCTGCGGTGGCGTGAACGCGGTGAACTGCGCCACGACGTCGAACTCGCGCGAGCCGAGCGTCTCGGTCACCGCGTCGGTGTCGCGCACGTCCGCGCGGAGGAGCTCGACCTCCTCGGGGAGGGGGCGGACGTGGGACAGGCCGCGGTTCAGGACGGTGACGTCATGGCCGAGCGACACCGCTCTGGCGACCGACGCCGAGGAGATGATGCCACTGCCGCCGATGAACAGGATGCGCTTCGTCGTCATTGGTCCATCCTCGCGCACCGTCGCCCGACTCGCCCAGGCCTTCTCAGGATCGCCCCAGTCAGCGCTCGCGCTTGACGAACGCCATGGCACCGACGACGAGGGCGAGCAGCACCCCGGAGACGAGTCCCCACACGACAGGCGCCTCGGGTCCGAGGATCAGGAGCATCAGCACCGCGGCGAGGGCGAGGACCCCGGCGACGACGAGCGCCGTCGTCCATTCGTTCCATCGCATCCCACCAGCCTAGGCTCCCGTCACCACGACCCGGGGACGCGGGAGCCGCTGCGGTGAACCGGCGGGACCGCTCAGCGGTGCTCGGCGAGCATCTCCTCGGTCCGTTCCCAGAGCCCGCGGGCGAGGGCGACGTCGGCGGCGAGCTTGTTCGTGCGTGCGGGCTTCCGCTTCGCGAAGTAGCCGCCCGAGGTCCAGTCGAGTCCCGGCTGACTCTCGGCCAGCCAGAAGAGCGTGTCGGCGCCCTCCTCGGGGGTGTTCAGCAGGCGACGCCCGAGCGGGTTCGCATAGAGGAACCGCATCGCGCCGTCGGGCGAGCTGGAGAAGTTCGTCGAGATGACCCCCGGGTGGAACGCCGCCGCGGACAGGCCGCGCGGGCCGTACCGGCGGTCGAGCTCCTTCGTGAAGAGGATCTGCGCCAGCTTCGCGTTGCCGTAGGCGCGCGTGGGCGAATAGGAGCGTTCGGCGTCGAGGTCGTCGAGGTCGAGCTTCCCGAACAGGCGGTTGGCGACGCTCGAGGTGTTGATGACCGTCGCCTCGGACTCGACGAGGCGGTCGAGCAGGAGATGGGTGAGGAGCGCGGGTGCCAGGTAGTTGATCTGGAACGTCTGCTCATGGCCGTCCGTCGTGACCCGGCGGTCGGCACCGAAAATGCCGCCGGCGTTGTTGGCGAGGACGTCGATCCGCGGGTACTGCTCGAGGAGATGCTCGGCGAGGAGGCGAACCTGTGCCAGCTCGGCGAAGTCGCAGATGAACGATGCAGCCCCGATCTGTCGCGCGACGGCTGCCGTCTTCTCCGGTGACCGCCCGACCACCACGACCTGCTCGCCCGCGTCCGTCAACGCCTTCGCAGCCGCAGCGCCGATGCCGTCGCTCGCACCGGTGAGGACGATCACCCGATCGCTCACGCGGACGACTTCCGGGGGCGGGGCTCGCTGACGTTGGTCGGGCGCGCCCGCTCGTCGATGTCGGGGACCTCACGGCCGATCGCGAGGTCGCCGGTCTTGTTGGCGTCCTGCATCATCGACTCGAGCCAGCTGCGGTTGAGCTCGGGACGCTGCTCCTGGTCGAACTCGAACTGCAGCGAGATCGACGGGTGCACCCAGATCGTCACGCGTCCGCCACCGGTCTCGAGCGAGCGCGGCCAGGAGATCGTGAAGGACTCGTTGCGCCGCAGTTTCATGACCGCGATCGACTTCACATGCGCGAGCATCCGGTCGTCGAGTTCGAGCTCACGCGATGAACTCCCGTAGATCAGCTTTCCCACCAGATGTCTCCCTCTGTGCCGGTCGTCCTCGCGCACCCGGGAATCAGGGCGACGCGACGCCCGAGCACACCGGGCGTTGCCCCCATCGTAGGCGACCGAGGGATCGCCGTCGTGCCGGTTGACGGGCGGGCGGCAGCCCAGTTCAGGGGTCCGCGGTGTTGTCCCCCACGGCCTCGCGAATACGTCAACTTCCGCGGAAAATCAAGGTGTTTCGGCCCTGTTTCATGAACCTGGCAAAGCCCTGAGCTGCGGTCGCCTCGACCAAACCGGGCTTCCCATTGCCCCCGAACGGCGTGCATGACCGTGAAGCCCGAATCTTCCGTCGTGCACCCGAGCCAGCCGTCCCTTCCCGAACGATCCGTCGCTCCGGGAACACGTCCACGCCGTGCACGCCAGCCGTTGCGACTGCCCAAGCTCGTCTCCCAGCTGGTCACCTTCGGCCTCGTCGGCGGCACCGCGTTCGTCGTGGACGTCGGTGTGTACAACCTCCTGCGGTTCACCGTGCTCGACGACAAGCCGATCGGAGCGAAGGTGATCTCCGTCGCCGTCGCCACGGTCGTCGCTTGGCTCGGCAACCGGGCGCTGACCTTCCGGACCGAGCACCGCCGCGCGGTGTGGAAGGAGGGCGCCCTCTTCGCGCTCATGAACGTCCTCGGCCTCGGGATCGCCGCGGGCTGTCTGTTCGTCTCGCACTACGTCCTCGGCTACACCACCCCGCTCGCCGACAACATCGCGGGCAACGGCGTCGGACTCGTCCTCGGCATGGTGTTCCGCTTCCTCGCCTATCGGTTCGTCGTCTTCCGACCCGCCGATTCGGCGACCAGTCGCCGTCGAAGCACGACGTCGCAGGAAACCTCCGTTTCGAGCCCGGCCGCGCCGGCACCCGCCGCCGCACCGCGCACCACGACCACTCGTCGATCCGCACCGACCCACGCACTGCCGACCTCTGGAGGCCTGTCCTGATGGCACCCGCACTCGCACCGCTGCTCGAAGCGCTCGCGCTCATCCCCTCCCGACCGTTCGCATCCGCGGACGAGCCCGCTCCCCTGCTGACCCCCCAACCCGCGGCACCCACGGAACCGCTGCCGAACCGCGGCACCCTGGTGGACCCGATGACGGCGGCCGACCCCGGCTCCTGGAGCATCGGCGAATGGCTCGGCTACGGCACCATGCTGCTGTTCGCCGCCGCGCTGACGATCATCGCCGTCACCACGCTCTACTGGATGCTCCACGCCTGGCGGTCGACCGGCCACCTGAAGAACACCGGGTTCGCCGCGGTCCCACTGCCCGCCAAGCACTCCTTCACCCTGCTCGTCCCCGGTCGGCATGAGGAGGAGGTCATGGGTCAGACCCTCGACCGCCTCGCCGAACAGGACCACCCCGACTTCGAGATCATCGCGATCGTGGGCCACGACGACCCGGGGACCGAGCGCGTCGTCCGCGAGGCCGCCGCACGGCACCCCGACCTCATCACAGTGGTCGTCGACGACAGCGTGCCGAAGAACAAGCCCAAGGCCCTCAACCGGGCGCTGCAGATCGCCCGTGGCGACGTCGTGGGCGTGTTCGACGCCGAGGACGAGGTGCATCCGCGCCTACTCACCCTCGTGGACTCGCGCTTCACGGAGAGCGGCGCCGACGTCGTCCAGGGCGGCGTGCAGCTCATGAACTTCCAGTCCAGCTGGTGGTCGCTGCGGAACGTGCTCGAGTACTACTTCTGGTTCCGGTCGCGCCTGCACTTCCACGCGAACTCCCGCTTCATCCCGCTCGGCGGCAACACCGTGTTCGTGAAGAAGACCTGGCTGGACTGGTCGGAGGGCTGGGACGACGGCTGCCTCGCCGAGGACTGCGAGCTCGGCGTCCGACTCTCGAGCGCCGGCGCGACGGTCGTCGTGGCCTACAGCCCCGAGGTCGTCACCCGCGAGGAGACGCCCGGCACCCTGCAGTCGCTCTACAAGCAGCGCACGCGCTGGAACCAGGGCTTCCTGCAGGTCCTGAAGAAGGGCGAGTGGCGCAAGCTGCCGACGTTCCGTCAGCGCATGTTCGCGCGATACCTGCTGTCGATGCCGTTCCTTCAGGCGGCGACCGGCCTCCTCATCCCCGTCTCGGTCCTGCTGGTGCTGTTCGCGAAGGTGCCCGCACCGATCGCCCTCCTCACCTTCATCCCGCTC
The DNA here is from genome assembly GCF_013349365.1 of Plantibacter sp. MCCC 1A11337. Taxonomy (NCBI): domain Bacteria; kingdom Bacillati; phylum Actinomycetota; class Actinomycetes; order Micrococcales; family Microbacteriaceae; genus Plantibacter; species Plantibacter sp. MCCC 1A11337. Next base: position 1,259,782 of record NZ_JABJWX010000001.1, read on the forward strand.
GCGCCGACGATCGTCACCCTCGCGGTGGAAGCCTCCGGGCTCGGTGAGTTCGGCCGCCTCTACGGCCAGAAGGTCCGCCTCCGCGACTACGCCCGGCTGATCCTCGGCACCTTCCCGTACCAGATCTTCCTCGGCCTGGCCGCCGTCCGTTCCGTCTTCCGCGAGTGGAAGGGCGACCACTCCTGGGAGAAGACGGAACACACCGGTGCCCACCGCAGCGAGGAGGTCGCCGAGGCCACCGAGGCCGCTCCCGTCTCCGTCGACCTGCCCGACCGCGCACCCGAGCTCGTCCTCCAGAACGGAGCAACCCGATGACCGGCATCCTCGAACGCCCGGCCGCCCCCGGCCGACCAGAGCTCCGCCTGGAGAGCGACCGCCTCGGCTGGCTCGCCTCAGGGCCACCGACGAAGCGAGGCCCCGGCGTCGTGCGCCGCTGGCTCTCACGCCACGGTCGCACCCTGGCCTTCCTCCTGCCCGTGCTCGCCATCGCCGCCGTCGTGCAGGCAATGAACCTGGGCGGTTCCCCGCAGCGCATCGACGACGAGGGCACCTACACCGCCCAGGCGTGGAGTGTCCTGAAGCTCGGCGAACTCGCCCACTACACCTACTGGTACGACCACCCGCCGCTCGGCTGGCTGCAGATCGCGGCCTACACGGGGTTGACCGGTGCGTTCGACCGCTACGACATCGCCGTGATCGCGGCACGTGAGGCCATGGTCGTCGCGACGCTCATCGCCGTCGTGCTCGTGTGGGTCCTCGCCCGCCGACTGCACCTCAGCCGGGCCATGGCCGCCGTCGCCGCACTCGTGTTCGCCATCTCACCGCTCGCCGTGCAGTTCCACCGCACCGTCTACCTCGACAACGTCGCGGTGCCCTGGCTCCTCGGCGCCTTCATCCTCGCGACGAGCCGCAAGCACCAGCTCGTCGGCTTCGCGGGTTCCGCCGCCGCGTTCGGCATCGCCGTGCTGAGCAAGGAGACCTTCCTGCTCGCCCTGCCCTTCCTCGCCTGGACCATGTGGCGCGCGGCTCGGAAGGAGACCCGCCGGTACACGCTGCCGGTCGCCGCGACCATCGTCGTCGTCATCGGCTTCACCTACGTGCTCTTCGCCGCCATCAAGGGCGAACTCATCCCCGGCCCTGACCGGGTGAGCCTCCTCGGTGGCGTCTTCTTCCAGCTCGGATCCCGCGTCACGAGCGGGTCGCTGTTCGACCCGGAGAGCCTGTCGGCGAGGACCCTCGGCATGTGGTGGCAGTTGGACGCGGCACTCCTCGTCGCCGGAGCGGTGGCCGCCGTCGCCGGGCTCTTCATCTCGCGACTGCGTGTCATCGCCGCGATGACCGCCTTCCTCGGCCTGTTCATGCTGCGCCCGGGCGGCTACCTGCCGGTGCCGTACGTCATCATGCTGCTGCCGTTCATGGCGATCCTCATCATGGGCGTGACCGGCGCCGCCATCCGCCGGTTCCGTCGCCGCTCGACCGTCGAGGCCGGAGCGCAGCGCCGTCGTCTCCTCGGCGGACGTGCTGCCGGAGCCGTCTGGGTCGCCGCGGTGCTCGCTGCAGCCGTCGTCGCCGTCCCCAACACGGCGACCCAGCTCCGCGGCTTCCTCCTCGCCGACCTCGACAAGCCGGTCCGGCAGGCCCAGCAGTGGGTCCAGACCAATGTGCCGAAGGAGTCCCGCGTGATCGTCGACGACGCGATGTGGGTCGACCTCGTCGAGAGCGGTTTCGATCGTGACAACGTCATCTGGTACTACAAGATGGACACCGACTCCGCCGTCCAGGCCCAGTCGCCCAACGGCTGGCGCGACGCCGACTACATCGTCACGACCGATTCGATGCGGACCTTCCCGACCACCTTCCCCGAGGTGAAGGGTGCGATCGACAACTCCGAGCTCGTCGCGACCTTCGGCTCCGGGACGCAGGCCGTCGAGGTCCGCCGCATCGACGCCGACGGTCTCGACGCGGCGGCCGAACAGGCTGCCGGGCGCACGGCGGCTCGGGCGGCGCTCGGTGCGCAGCTCCTGCTGAACCCCTCGCTCAGCGTCTCGGCGGAGGCCGCGCAGACCCTCAGCGACGGCCAGCTCGACTCCCGCGCCCTCCTGGCGCTCGGCCAGGTACTCGCCACGACGCCGGTCCGGCTGGAGAGCACTCCGGTGCTCGACGGCGAGACGGGCGACGTGCGTCGGACGATGGTGCTCCGCACCGGCACCGAGGTGGGCGACGGCCGTCTGGCCGACTCCATCCGCTCGATCCAGGGCGACTACGCGGCCGACCGCGTCGAGCAGACGGCGGCCGGCGTGCGGGTCACCTACTCGGTCGTCGAACCCGACGTCGTGCGCTGACCACCTTCCCGAGCACCGGCTCGAGCCGGACGCCCGGGCCACCCGAAACCCCGACCCACCCGAAGAACAGGAGTTCCACCATGCGAACCACCACCACCAGGCGACTCGCCCTCAGCGGCCTCGCCGCCGTCGCGACGGCAGCGCTCATCGGCTTCGGCACCACCGCCGCGAGCGCCGCCACCACCGAGGCCTCAGGCTCCGGCTGGATCCGCGTCGGCCACCTCTCGGCCGACACCAAGACCGTCGACGTGAAGCTGTCGGCACTCTCCGGCGGCGCGACCGTGTTCGAACTCGACGACGTCGCCTACGGCCAGGTCTCCCCCTACACCGATCTGGCCGCCGGCACCTACGTGGTGTCGATGGTGCCCGCCGGGTCGCCCGACAGCACGAAGCCGGTCATCAGCACCAACGTGACCATCACCGCCGGGGAGGCGGCCACCGTAGCCGCCTACGGTCCCAACAAGGACCTGCAGACGAAGGTGTTCGAGGACGACCTCACCGGTCCGACCGAGGGTGCGGCGCGCATCCGGCTGATCCAGGCGTCGACCGACGTCAAGAGCGTCGACGTCAGCACCTCGACCGGCATGCCGATCGCGAAGGGCGCCACCACCGGGACGGCGACCGACTACGCGAGCGTCCCAGCAGGCCCGTGGGATCTCGAGCTGACCGGCGGCAAGCAGGCGGCGGAAGCCTCCGTGAACCTCGCCCCCGGCACCGTGAGCACGCTCTTCGTGCTCGACAACGCCGCAGGTGGCGTCACCCTCATGCCCGTCCTCGACAGCTCAGCCGCCGGCGACGCCCCCGAGGGCCCGGTGGAGACCGGTGGCGGTGGACTCGCCGAGCAGTCGTCGACGCTGCGGGGCGTCCTCGACGACCTCGACGCGAAGCTCGCCCGGCTCGTGCGCGACCTCGGGACGGCGGTGAGCTGACCATGAGTGCCAAGAAGACGATCGGTATCGCCGCGACCGCGGTCGCCGCGGTCACCGCGACCGCCGTGATCGCCTCCCTGGCTACCGGGTTCCCGGCGAACCTCCTCCAGGGCCCGACCGCGGCGTCACCCGGCGCGACCGACGCCGACGGTCAGCCTGGCCCGACCTCGACGGTCACGGACCGGACCACCACGGAGGCCGCCGACGCGTTCCTCGCCGACTGGGTCGACGACGGCCGGGTCGTGCGCCGGGACCAGGGTGACGACACGGTCAGCGAAGGGCAGGCCTACGGACTGCTCGTCGCGGCCGGGGTCGGGGACGAGCAGTCCTTCACCGAGATCTGGGATTGGACCGAGCAGCACCTGCAGCGGCCCGACGGGCTGCTTGCCTGGCAGTGGCGCGATGGCGAGGTCGTCGACGACGAACCCGCCAGCGATGCGGACCTCGACGCCGCCCGCGCGCTCGTCGTCGCCGGCACCCGGTTCGACGAGCCGCGGTTCACCGAGGCCGGCGTCACGCTCGCCGGTGTGATCGCGGACCGCATGACCGCCGAGACCGCCGCGGGCCGGATCCTCCTCCCCGGCGTCTGGGCCGCAGCGACCGAGCCCTACGCGTACAACCCGTCCTACGCCTCCCCCGTCGCCTTCTCGGTACTGGGTGCGGCGACGGGTGACCCGCGGTGGGCCGAACTGCAGGCGGGTTCCGCAGCGGTCACGACCACCCTGCTCGACGAGAGTCCGCTCCCGCCCGACTGGGCCCAGGTGCACGCCGACGGCACCGTCGACGCCATGCCGGGTGCGGCAGGGACCGGGCAGAGTGTCCGCTACGGCTACGACGCGGCCCGACTCCCGATCCGCTATGCCGAGTCGTGCGACACCGCCGACCGGGCGACGGCCGCCCGCCTCGCCTCGACCCTCGCGCGGTCGAAGGAGCTGCGGGCGGAGACCGATCTCGGCGGATCACCCCTGACCTCGGATGTGCACCCGCTCGCCCTCCAGGCCCGAGCGGCCGCGCGCGCCGCCGTGGGCAACCTGCCGGAGTCGGCGGACGACCTCCGGGCCGCCGATGAACTCGCGCAGGAGGTGCCGAGCTACTTCGGCGCCGCCTGGGCAGCCCTCGCACCGATGATGCTCACGACCGGTGAGCTGGACGGGTGTCCACCACTCACCGAAGGAGCCACCTCATGATCCGTGCACAGCGCCGTCGGATCGGCATGCTCGCCGCCGCCGGAGCGCTCCTCACGGCGCTCGCCCTCTCGGGCTGCGCCACGACGCACGCCGGGCAGACGCCGACCTCGCCGAACGCCGCCGACGGTCCCATCACCTCCTCGGAGGCGTCCGACCGTGGCGCCGCCGGTGCGAAGCAGGACCCGGTCGCCCAGGCGCCGGCCGCCGATGTCAGCGCATTGAGCGTGAGCCGGGTGCAGATCCCGTCCATTGGGGTCGACGCGGCGGTCGAACCGCTCGAGCGCGATGCGTCCGGTGTCCTCCTGCCACCCGTCGAGTGGGAGGACGCCGGGTGGTACCGCGCCGGCGTCCTGCCCGGCCAGGTGGGGCCGGCGGTCATCGCCGGCCACCTCGACACGACCCTCCGCGAGGCGGTGTTCGTCCACCTCAAGCAGCTCGTGGCGGGCGACCAGGTGACGGTCACGATGTCCGACGGCTCGACCGCCACGTACGCCGTGGACCGCGCCATCGACGTCGAGAAGAAGACCTTCCCCACCGAGGAGGTCTACGGGCCGACGCCCGACGCGCAGCTCCGGCTCATCACCTGCAACGGCCCCTTCGACGACGCCGCGAACACCTACGCGAACAACTACGTCGTCTTCGCGTCGCTCGTCGGCACGACCCCGTAGCGCCGCTCCCTGCTCCGCGCGCCCGTCGCGGCGCGGCCCCGCTCCGAACCATTCCCACCGACCCGAAAGGAACCGACGTGAACCGCTCACTCGTCGTCATCCCCACCTACAACGAACTCGACAATCTGCAGCCGATCGTGAACCGCACGCTCGCCGTCCCGGGGGTCGACATCCTCGTCGTGGACGACTCCTCGCCCGACGGCACCGGGTTCCTCGCCGAGCAGCTCGCCGCGCAGCACCCGGAGGTGCACGTGTTCCACCGGGCCGTGAAGGACGGGCTCGGCGGCGCGTACCTCGCGGGCTTCGCCTGGGCGCTCGCCCGGGGGTACGAGGTCGTCGTCGAGATGGACGCGGACGGATCCCACCACCCCGAGGACCTGCCCCGCCTGATCGCGCTCCTCGACGATCACGACCTCGCGCTCGGCTCACGCTGGGTCCCGGGTGGCGTCGTCGAGAACTGGCCCGCCCACCGGCTCGCGCTGAGTCGCGGCGGCAACCTCTACACGCGACTGGCCCTCGGGATCGGTGTCGCCGACGCGACCGGCGGGTTCCGCGCGTTCCGCAGCGAGGCACTGCGCCGCATCGACCTCGCCGACGTCGCGTCACAGGGGTACTGCTTCCAGGTCGACCTCCTCTGGCGGGCGCTGCAGCGCGGGCTCCGGGTCGTGGAGACGCCCATCGTCTTCACCGAGCGGGTGTCTGGCGAGTCGAAGATGAGCGGCGGCATCGTCTCCGAGTCGCTCAAGAAGGTCACGATGTGGGGCGTGCGTCGTCGCCTCCAGGAGGTCCGCGCGCTGCTGCACGGCCACCCGCTCCCATCCGTGCGCGTGCTGTCCACCCGCTGAGACCAGGTGGTGCGGGCGGCCACGACCACGGACCGACGACGGCTGCACATCTTCCCAGGTCCTTCCGGTTCCGCCGCCCTCCCCGGAGTCGTAGCGTGAGGGCATGACCAATCGCACGCGCACCCCGCAGCACCCCATCGGTTCCGGCTTCGGCCACTCGAGCACCGCGGCGGAGGTGCTCGAGGGCATCGACCTCACCGGTAAGCTCGCCATCGTCACCGGCGGCTACTCCGGTATCGGCCGCGAGGCCGTCCGTGCCCTGGTCGGCGCGGGTGCCCGCGTCATCGTCCCCGCGCGGCGCCCGGAGACCGCTCGCGAGGAGCTCGCCGGCATCGACGGTGTGGAGGTCGATGAACTCGACCTGGCCGACCTCGCGAGCGTCGAGGCGTTCGCCGACCGCTTCCTCGCCACGGGCCGGAGCCTCGACCTCGTCATCACGAACGCCGGCGTCATGGCGGCTCCCGAGACGCGCGTCGGTCCCGGCTGGGAACTCCAGTTCGCGACCAACCACCTCGGCCACTTCGCCCTCGTCAACCGCCTCTGGCCCGCCATCGTCAAGGGCGGGTCATCGCGGGTCGTCGCGTTGTCCTCCAGCGGCCACAAGCGCTCCGGGATCCGCTGGGACGACGTCCAGTTCGAGCACGGCTACGACAAGTGGGAGGCGTACGGGCAGGCGAAGACCGCCAACGCGCTCTTCGCCCTCCAGCTCGACACGCTCGGCGCCGAGGAAGGTGTCCGCGCGTTCTCCGTCCACCCCGGCGGCATCCTCACGCCGCTGCAGCGGCACCTGCCGCGCGAGGAGATGATGGCGCTCGGCTGGGTCGACGCCGACGGCAACCTCCTCGTCTCGGGGTTCAAGTCGCCCGAGCAGGGTGCCGCAACCGAGGTGTGGGCCGCGACCTCGCCGTCGCTCGACGGCCTCGGCGGGGTGTTCTGCGAGGACTGCGACATCGCCGGCCCGGCGGAGACCGCGGTCTCCCCGGCCTCCGGCGTCGCCGACCACGCGACCGATCCGGAGGAGGCGGCCCGACTCTGGGAGCTCTCCGCCGAACTCACCGGGGTCGACGCCTTCGCCGCTCGCGACTGATCGGCCGGCGCCACCCCTTGCAGCCACCCGCCCACGGACCTACCGTGAGAGCGGATCAGCGCGACGATGCGCGAGACGGAGACCGCCCAGGCGGATCTCGGAAGGAGCACCCCATGAGTGACCAGAACGCCGACATCAACAACCCGGGCCCGCACGACGAGGTCGTCGACGACGCGGCAGCCGAGCGCGTGGCGTCCACGACGAACCCCGGCCCGCACGTCACCGAGGACGACCCGGCGGCGAGCGGCGAGGCCGACATCACGAACCCCGGTTCGGAGACCGAACGCGACGCCGCGGCCGAGCGCGAGGCGGAGCGCGTCGCGAACATCACCAACCCCGGCCCGAGTTCCTGACCCCACCGACCCGTTCTCAGGAGTTCGCCGGCGCGTCGGTCCGTTTCCCGGGCGGCGCACCGGAGGACTCCTGAAAACGGTCAAGCGGCCTCAACGGTCGACGCGCGGCGGAGCGCGTCGCGAACATCACCAACCCCGGCCCGAGTCCCTGACCCCACCGACCCGTTCTCAGGAGTTCGTCGGCGCGTCGATCCGTTTCCCGGGCGGCGCACCGGAGGACTCCTGAGAACGGTCAAGCAGCTCTAGTGGTCGGCGCGAGGCGGACGCAGGCGCGTCTCCTCGATGTCGAGCATCGTCTGCGCCTCGGCGAGGATGCGCGACGGGTACGCACCGCGCGCCCGTGCGTCGAGGAGCCGCTCGCGCTCGGCCTGCACGACGGCGAGGCGCAGCTGGCGGTAGAGCCGGTGCGGCGTCTCGGCATGCGTCTCACTCGGCGAGACCGACTCGCGCGAGCGTTCCCAGGCGGCTTCCGCCCGCAGGAACGTGGACTGTCTGACGCGTTCGAGCAGATCGGGGTCGATCTCCTCCTCGATGCCGACCGCCGAGGCCGGATCCTCCAGCACGCTGATGCCCGCGTAGCTGATCTCGTCGAGGAGGGTCGCCAGCTGGCGGCGGTCCTCGGACTCGTCGATCCCCTGCACCTTGAGCAGCCGGATGAGCCACGGCAACGTGCCGCCCTGGACGACGAGCGTCACGACGGCCACCGTGAAGGCGATGAGGACGAGCTGCTCGCGGTACGGGGTGCTCTGCGGCAGTGACTGTGCGGCGGCGAGCGTCACGACGCCGCGCATGCCCGACCAGCTGAGGATGACGCCACCTCGCCAGTCGATCTGCTCCAACCGCAACTGCTCGAGGTCGGCGCGCTGCCGCTCGTAGGCGCGCTCCCGCCGCCGCCGCCGGTGCCATCGCCGGTTCTGTCTCGGGAACCGTTCCGAGTACCCCATCGACAGCCACCGTTGCAGGGTCTGGCGTTCCGCCCAACGTTCTCGTGCACGGAGCCCGAGCACCAGCGGCCCCACCCACAGGAACCGCAGTGCGATGAGCGCGGCCGTCGCGACGAGACCGATCCCGATGGACTCCTCGACGGACAGGATCTCGGCGTCGACGGCGCCGATGAGGGTGCGGATCTCGAGGCCGATGAGGAGGAACACGGCGTTCTCGAGCAGGAACTGGATGGTCCGCCAGTTGATGCGGTCGCTGATCCGCGCCTGCGCCGAGAACGCGGCCGAACTCGCGTGTCCCGTGTACAGGCCGGCGATGACGACGGCCAGCACGCCGGACCCGCCGAGCGCCTCGGTCGGCATGAACGCGACGAACGGGACGGCGATGGAGATCGCGGTGTCGAGGACGGAGTCGTTGAGCTTCGACCGCAGCCAGACGGTGACGTACCCGGCGATGAAGCCGACGACGATCGCCAGGACGACCGCGTAGACGAAGTCGCCGACCGTCGCCCACGGCGTGAGCATGCCGCCGGCCGCCGCAGCGCTCGCCGATCGGAGGAGCACGAGCGCGGTCGCGTCGTTCACGAGCCCCTCACCCTCGAGCACCGTCAAGAGGCGGGGCGGGAGGCCGAGACGGCGTCCGATGGACGTCGCCGCGACCGCGTCGGGCGGGCTGATGATCGCGCCGAGGGCGATGGCGGCGGCCAGGTTGAGGTCCGGCAGGAGGCTGAAGAGGAGGAAGCCGGCGCCGAAGGCGGTGACGATGACGAGCACGACGGACAGACTCGTGATGGTGGCGAGGTTGCGGCGGAAGTCCATGATCGGGACGCTGATCGCCGCGGCGTAGAGGATCGGCGGCAGGACGACGTCGAGCACGAGTTCCGGTTCGACCTCGATCTCCGGGACGCCCGGGAGGTACGAGAGCCCGACACCGACGATCACGAGGATGATCGGCGCGGCGACACCGAGCTTGCGGGAGAAGGCCGCGACGGCCACGATCACCGCGATGCCGACGACCGCATACACCCCGAGTTCCATAGCGATCAGGCTATCGGTCGCTCGGCCGGCAACACCCCGACGGCTGTCGTGGGTGCCGGGAGACTATTCGAGCAGGCCCCGGATGTCCTCCGCGGTGAGGGCCTGACTGAACACCGCGTCGTCGTCGAGGACCGCGGCGAAGAGCTCGGACTTCTTCGCCTGCAGCGCCATCACCTTCTCCTCGATCGTGTCGGCGGCGACCAGCCGGTAGACCATGACGTTCTCGGTCTGGCCGATGCGGTGCGTGCGGTCGATGGCCTGCGCCTCTGCGGCCGGGTTCCACCACGGGTCGAGCAGGAAGACGTAGTCCGCTTCGGTCAGGTTGAGGCCGAACCCGCCGGCCTTCAAGCTGATGAGGAACACGGGGGCGTCGCCGGTGCGGAAGCGGTCGATGACCTCACCCCGACGACGGGTCGACCCGTCGAGGTACTCGTACGCGATGCCCTGCTCCTCGAGCCGACGCGCAGCGGTGCCGAGGAAGCTCGTGAACTGGCTGAAGATGAGCGCCCGGTGGCCCTCGGCGACGACGTCGTCGAGCTGCTCGAGGAGTGCGTCGAGCTTGCTCGAGGGGATGCCCGCGTGCTCCTCGGCGTCGATGAGACTCGCGTCGAGGCTGAGCATGCGGAGGAGGGTGAGCGAGCGGAACACGATGAACCGGTTGCGGTCGAGGTCGTCGACGAGTCCGAGGAGTTTCTGCCGTTCGCGTTGGAGGACGAGATCGTAGAGCTTGCGGTGTGCCGGCGCGAGTTCGATCCGCAGCACCTGCTCCTGCTTCGGCGGCAGTTCGGGCGCGACCATCTCCTTCGTCCGTCGCATGAGCAGCGGACGGATGCGTCGGCGCAGGGTCTGCAGCCGACTCGAGTCGAGACCCTTACCGATCGGCTTGACGTAGTGCTCGGTGAAGCGCGGCGCCGACGCGAACAGGCCCGGCGCGACGATCGCCAGCAGCGACCACAGCTCCATGAGCGTGTTCTCGATGGGCGTGCCGGTGATCGCGAGCTTGAACGGTGCTCTGAGGTCGACCGCGCACTCGTGCAGCTTGGCGCGGTGGTTCTTCACGAACTGCGCCTCGTCGAGGATGAGCCCCGACCACTCGACCGCCTGGTACGCCGGCGCGTCGAGCCGGAAGAGCGCATAGCTCGTGACCACGATGTCGGCGCCCGCCGCGAGGTCCGCGATCGACGCGCTCCCCTTCGCCTGCGTGGCTGTGATGCTGCGGACGACGAGGTCGGGCACGAAGCGCGTGGCCTCGGCGACCCAGTTGGAGACGACCGACGTCGGGGCGACCACGAGGAACGGTGGTGCCGTGGTCCCGGTGGTCTCGCGCGCGTGGGCGACGAGGGCGAGGGTCTGCAGCGTCTTGCCGAGGCCCATGTCGTCGGCCAGGATGCCTCCGAGTCCGTGCTGCCAGAGGAATGCGAGCCAGCGGAAGCCCTCGACCTGGTAAGGCCGGAGGTCTGCGTGGAGTCCCGACGGCAAGGCGGTGTCGGGGACCGCTTCGATCGCGTTGAGTCCGGCTGCAGCCTCGCGCCAGGAGACGGCCTGCTCGGTCTCGTCGGCGAGGTCTTCGAAGTCGGCCCAGAGGCTCGCCTGATAGCGACTGATGCTCGGCTTCGTCTCCCACTCCTTGAGCGCGGCCGCCTCAGTGAGCAGCTCGCGCAGGCGGTCGAAGGCGGGGTGCTCGAGCGACAGGTAGGTGTGGTCGACCATGAGCAGCTTGGTACGCCCCTTCGAGAGGGCCTTGAAGAGGGGCTCGAAGGGGACGCTGTACTCGCCGATGTTGACGACGATCCCGAGGTCGAACCAGTCGCGTTGCTCCGTCTCCACCGTGGTGACCGAGATGTGGGGCGTGCCCGTGAGCTCCCGGTACTCGGGGCGGTCGCCGGACACCTCGACGAGGACGTCGTCGAGCGACTCGAGGACGGGGAGGGTGCGCTCGGTGACGAGTGCCGCGTCGAACTCCGTCAGGACCTGCGGCCGGGGCGGCCAGACGCCCGGGGTCGTGAGCTCGTCGAACGCACCGGCGGCGAGCGCTCGGCGTTCCGGTTCCGCCGCGGCGGCGATGGCGGCGCCGACCCGGTCGAGGATGGCCCGCTCCGCGCGTTCGTCGCGGAGGACCTCCGCTTCGGCGGCGTCGGTGGGACCGCCGTGCGGCACCGTCGACACGAGTGGTCGTCCTGCGGCGAGCGCCGGGGTGCCGCCACTGATCGGGACGCGCTGCGCCGGGGCGTACTGCCAGAACCAGGCGAGGCGCAGGGTCTGCTTCGGTTCGAAGGAAGCCGTGAGGACGAGGACCGGCGGCACGATCTCGGGCAGGGCCACGGTGCCGTCCGTCGAACTCAGCGAGATGCTGCGGCGGAGTCGTGGGACGTAGTGCTCGAGGAACTCCGGCACCTCGGCCTCGGGGACGACGACCGGCTCGCCAGGCCCGAGCAGTCCGCGGGCTTCGTCCGTCAGCGGTTCGGCGAGCGGGGCGAGCACGATCGCCTGCTGGGGTTCGAGCGTGTAGTGGTAGAGCCCGTGGTCGCCGAGGGCTCCGCTGGTGGCCGCGTCGACGTCGGTGCCGTCGATCGTCACGACGGATCGGAGGACCACGCCCTCGTCGTCGTGCGCGGCGTCCAGCCGGATGGCGGCGGTGGTGCCGAGGGCGACCGTGCCCTTGCGCGTGCCGACGAGTTCGATCCCGAGTTGGGCCGCCTCCTCGAACAGATGCCAGAGGACGGGGCTGCCGAAGTCGTCGAGGACGAGCCAGTCCGAGTCGCCGGCGCCGGCGTAGGCACCGGCCGGCGGACGGGTGGCACGCAGGAGCGCCTGGAACTGCGTGAACCACTGCTGGTGCGCCGGATCGAGCGACAGCCGGTGGCCCTGGTGCGTGAACGAGGTCCACGAGATCGTCGACTTCACGAAGCCGCCGCCGGCCTTCTTGACGACGGGTCGGACGGCGATGCGGCGGGGGTGCCGGGGTTCGGGCGGACCGTCGGCCGTGCGGGAGGTCGGTCCGCGCCAGCGTTCGGCGGTGCGCGGGATGCTCTCGCGGACCTCGAACTGCAGGCCCATGGCCGTCGGCGCCGTGGCACGACCGGCATCGCCGGCGAGGGAGTCGAGTCGGTTCCGCCAACTGGGCGGTGCCGGCGGCGTCTGCGGACTCGGGGTCCATCGCGCTGCTCGCCGTTCCGCCTCCGGACGCCAGGAGGCAGGGAGGTCGTCGAGCTCGTCCAGGGCGTACATCGGCCGGTGCTCGGCCGGCTCGTCGAGCACGGGGTCGTTGATGGGCGCGGTCCAACGCCGGTCGGAGCGCCAGGACGCCTCCTTCCCGGAAGGCGGCCGCTGTGGTGCCACCCACCGGTCGGAGCGACCCTCGGCACGGAGATGGGCCGCGTTGCTGTGCAGCAGGGTGGCGACGATGTGCTTGCAGTCACCGCGGAGCGGGCAGGAGCACGCGCTGCCTTCGATGCGAGCGAACCCACCGGTGTCGTCGCCGAGGTCGATGATGCAGGCGTACGGGACGTCGGTGGAGCCTTCGACGATCCCGTGGAGCCGACGCTTGTCGGGGTCCCAGTCGGCGGCGGTGACCCGACCGTCTCTCGCGTAGACCCGGCCGCGGTCGAACGCCACCCGCCCGACGAGCCGGACGAGGTCGGCCACGTCGACCAGTGGTGCGGGCTCGGGAGTCATCGCCCCATGGTCTCACGCACGACGGACACCCCTGCCTCGGGCCAGCGCGGTGCGCTGACCCGAGCGCGGGTCTGCGACGTGAGCGCGCCCCTCCGGAGGGTCGCGCTCACGTCTGTGGGTCGCGGTCGGTCCAGCGCCCCGCGCTGACCTCAGCACCGACCGGGGCACGTCCGGCGGCTCGTAGAATGAAGTAATGACCTCTCTCCCCCACGACGAGCCTGCGAACCACGCTCCCGGCGACGACGCGGGCATCGATCCCACCGATCTCGAGGTCACGCTGCGTGTCCTCCAGACCATGGCGACGATGGACGAGGAGCATCCCGACTACCTCCAGGTGCGCCGCGCCACCGCCAAGATGTTCAAGGCGGTCAAGAAGGAGCGCCGGCTCGACCGTCGGGCCCGGATCGCCGACGCCGACCGCGCCGTGATCGCCGCCACCGCTACGGGCGCACCCGACCGCATCGACGACGAGACCCGGGGCATCCCGCTCGCCACCACCACGACGGCTCCGACCGCCGGCGAGCTGCTGGTGCCGCGCAACTGCTACATCTGCAAGCAGCCCTACACGACGGTCGACGCCTTCTACCACCAGCTCTGCCCGCAGTGCGCGGCGATGAGCCACGCGAAGCGAGACGCCCGCACCGACCTCACCGGCAAGCGCGCCCTCCTCACCGGCGGCCGCGCGAAGATCGGCATGTACATCGCGTTGCGACTCCTGCGCGACGGAGCACACACCACCATCACGACGCGGTTCCCGCGCGACGCCGTCCGCCGCTTCAGCGCGCTCCCCGACAGCGCCGATTGGCTGCACCGGCTTCGCGTCGTCGGCATCGACCTCCGCGACCCGGCCCAGGTCATCGCCCTCGCGGATTCCGTGGCCGAGCAGGGTCCGCTCGACATCCTCATCAACAACGCCGCGCAGACGGTCCGCCGCACGAAGGGCGCCTACCAGCCGCTCGTCGACGCGGAGCTCGCCCCGCTGCCGGACGGCCCACTGCCCGAACTCGTCACCTTCGGCCACACGAACGACGCACACCCGCTGTCGCTCGCGGCGTCGGTGTCCGCCCACCCGATCCTCGCCGCAGCGGCGGCCAAAGCCGATGCGCTCACCGAAGCGGCCATGACAGCCGGGTCATCCTCGCTCGAACGGCTCGCCGCCGGCACCGCGATCGACGCCGGCGGACTCGTCCCCGACGTCGACCACAGCAACAGCTGGGTGCAGAACGTCGACCAGGTCGAGCCCATCGAGATGCTCGAGGTCCAGCTGGCGAACGCGACCGCCCCGTTCATCCTCATCAGCCGCCTGCGTGCGTCGATGGCGGCGTCCGACTTCCCGCGCACCTACGTGGTCAACGTCTCCGCGATGGAGGGCGTCTTCGGTCGCGGCTACAAGGGCCCAGGACACCCGCACACCAACATGGCGAAGGCCGCGCTGAACATGCTCACCCGGACGAGCGCGCGGGAGATGTTCGAGACCGACGGCATCCTCATGACGAGTGTCGACACCGGCTGGATCACCGATGAGCGCCCGCACCCGACCAAGGTGCGACTGGCGGAGGAGGGCTTCCACGCCCCGCTCGACCTCGTCGACGGCGCGGCGCGGGTGTACGACCCGATCGTCCGCGGCGAGGCCGGCGAGAACCTGTTCGGCGTCTTCCTCAAGGACTACCGCCCGAGCTCCTGGTGAGCGTCGACTCGCGGTCGTGGTCGAGGACCCGGCGATGATCGGTCCGGCGGCCGTCCGCTTCCTCCGGGAGGCACCGCTCGGTTCGCGGGTCGTCGTGCGCTTCGCACTACCCGAGGGCGCCGAGGCGGGTGCGACCGACGCCCTCGGCGAGCTCGTCGAGCGGTCGGACACGGGCTGCACGGTCGAGACCAAGCGCGGACCGGTCGTGATCGCCGACGCCGACGTCATCGCGGCGAAGCCCGTCCCGCCTGCGCCGGCACCACGGGAACGCCGCCGCTCGCCCTAGGCTGGGCCGATGAGCAGCGCAGTCACCCAGGACCCGTCGCCGACGCAGCATCGCGTCGAAGTGACGCTCCGACGTCCCTGGTACGGCGCGTTCCAGCGTCCGACGGTGGTGTTCGACGGGCGAGGCCAGCCGGCGCAGTGGGGTACGGGCAGCTGGCGGCTCGGCGGGACGGAGGTCTCCTTCGAGGTCTTCCTCTTCAACCGGCTCTGGCGGTACGGCGCGGCCAGGACCACCTTGACCGCCGGCGTCGACACGTCGCTCGTCTACCGCGCGCCGCTCCTGCCGTTCCTCCCAGGTCGGTTCACAGCGAGCTGAGCGGTGGCTCGGAAGCCCGTCGGCGGCCGCCCCTAGGCTGGCCGGATCACCCCTTCACGCACGGGCATCGGGAGAACACGGCATGGCGAAACGCACCGGAACGACGGCACCACGGCTCGACCCCGTCCGTCTCATCGGATTGACCGACGGCGACGAGGGCGCCCTCGACGCGCACGACAGTGTCGAAGGCCTGCGGTTCGCCGACCTCGACCTGTCGCACCGTGACCTCTCGGGCATCACGATCTCCGAGTCCCTGCTTGCCGGCATTCGAGCCGACCAGACCGACTTCCGGGCGGCGTCGTTCCTCGACTCCCGACTCGAGCGGTGGGACGCGCCTATCCTCCTCGCCCCTCGAAGTCGCCTGCGCGACGTCGAGCTGGAGGGGTCCCGGGTCGGTTCCGCCGACTGCTACGACGCGAACTGGCAGTCGGTGCGGGTCACCGGATGCAAGCTCGGGTTCGTGAACCTGCGCGGGGCCGTGCTGCAGGACGTCCTGTTCGAGGACTGCACGATCGACGAACTCGACCTCGCCGATGCGACGGCCACCAGGGTCCGGTTCGTCGACTGCACGCTCAACAGTCTCGACGTCACGCGGGCGAGGCTCACCGACGTCGACCTCCGGACGCTCGAGCTCCGTCGAATCGCCGGCATCGAGCACCTGCGGGGCGCGACGATGACGCCGTTCCAGGTCGGAGAGCTCGCAGCGATGTTCGCCGAGCAGTTCGGCATCCGAGTCGAGGACTGACCTCTCGGGTCGCGCCAGCGCGGTGCGCTGACGTGACCGCGGGTCTGGCGCGTGGGCGCGGGTCTCCGGAGGCCCGCGCTCACGCGTGTACCCCGCGCCCACGCCGGTTCCCCGGCACTCGCGTCAGCGCACCGCGCTGACGCCCGATGACCCGCGCTCGCGCCGGCGCACCGCGCTGGCACCCGCTCCACCGACACCCGCTACCGGGGCAGACGGACCCCGATGCGCTCCAAGTGCGCGTTCGAGAAGGTGCCGGCCGGGTCCAGCTCCTCGAAGAGGTCCCGCGCGTCGGCGAGCCGCGGCACGACCTCGGCGATGCGCTCGGCGGTCAGGAGGTTAAGCTTGCCCCAGTGCGGGCGGGCGTGGAAGGGTGCGAGCGCCTCCTCGATCGCGGGCAGCACCGCCCGGACCTCTTCGGGCAGGTTGCGCCAGGTGAAGTGCACGGCGAGCATCTCCCGGTGGTATGCGCCGCTCAGCCAGAGCTTGTCCGGCGCGGCCGTGCGCAGTTCGGTCACGAGCAGCAGCGGGGCGATGCGGTCGCCGAGCGCACGCAGGGCCGTGATTGCGGCGGGTCCGTCAGCGCGGTCGATGAAGTACTCGGTCTGGATCTCGTCACCGTTGCTCGGCGTGGACTCGAGCCGGAAGTGCGGCAGCCGCTCCCACCAGTCGCCGGGGACACCGCCCTGCAGGGTGAGGTTGTCGGGGTCCGTCTCGACGAGGTTGCCGGCGGTCAGGGAGTCCCGCTGCACACCGAGCCACGACTCCGGGACCACGGGCAGCTCGTCGTCACCGGCGACAAGGCGGGTCTTCCACCAGATCTGCTCGACGGTGTCGCCGAGCCAGTTGGTGAAGATGCTGACGCTGTAGGCACCGCCGGTGACGCCCTCGAAGTCGGCGAGCACGGCATCCCACGGGACGTCGCGGTAAACGTCCTGACGCACGCGGTAGGCGGGCTGCACGTCGACCGTCACGCGCACCACGATGCCGTACGCGCCGAGCCCGACGACGAGGCCGTCGAAGCCGGGGTCCCCGCGACGCACGTGGACGAGTTCGCCGGTGGCGTCGACGTACTCGAAGCCGCTCACCGCTGAGGACAGGATGCCGTTGTCGTTGCCGGATCCGTGGGTGCCGGTCGCGATCGCGCCGCCGATGGAGATGTGCGGGAGCGAGCCCATGTTGTGGAAGGCGAGGCCATGTTCGGCGAGCCAGGCGGCGGCGATCCCGTAGCGCGTCCCGGCTCCGATCGTCACCGAGCCGGCAGCCTCGTCGAACACCGGGTCGGCGGGGATGTCGAGCACCGTGATGAGCGTGCCTTCGGAGTCGGCGAGGTCGGTAAACGAGTGTCGGGTGCCGAGGGCGCGGACACGCGTGCCCGTCCTGGCGGCCTCGGCGACGAGTGCGCGGACCTCATCGATCGACGTGGCGTTCACGATCCGCGGCGCTGCGAAGGTGTGCGTGCCGGCCCAGTTGCGTTCAAGCGTCATGAGCGCAAGCTTGCCAGAGCCGGGACGACCCGCAGGCGTTCCCGAAACATTTCCAGTCAGGCTGGCGGAGCGGCGTGCTTGTTCTCGAGCAGGACACCGACGGCGACGAGCACGACCGCGCCGAGGAACTGCGCGATGATCCAGGGGATGCCGCCGAACGGGAGCGGGAGGACCGGGTTCCACACGATCGCGACGAGCAGGGTCGGGATCATCCAGAGCGGCTGCTTGGCCTGCCAGGCGAACACGGCCATGATGAGCGCGAGGATGCTCACCACGAACAGCACGATCGTGAAGGCGTCGAGCTCGAGCAGCGCGAGGCCCAACATGAGCGCGACCGCACCCATGATGCCCGGGATGAGCGCCGGGCGAAGGGCGAAGGGTGCGGGAGCGGGGGTCGGACTCGGCATCCCACGAGTTTACGTGGAGCGGCGGGGCGTCGCCGAGCGGTGCGGCGGGGCCGATGCGGCACAATCACTGCATGGGCGTTCTCATCTACGGTGCCGGAAGTCACTACGACTTCGACGACCGCGTGCTCGCCCATCTCAGGGCGGCGATCGGGAGCAAGCTGCGTCGTCGGGAGTCCTTCTTCGTCGAATGGACGAAGGGCGCTGTGGACGGCGGTGGGCGCGTGAGTCTCTGGATCACGAGCGACGTACCGCTGCAGTTCCGGTTCGCGCAGGCGGAGCCGCCGGTCAACCAGGCGTGGGTGCGCGCCCTGCTCGACTCCTCCTATACGCCGAGCGGCATGATCCTGACGTCCGAACCCGACGCATCGTGGGATGAGCGGGAGGGCTGACATCCGACGATGACGGGGTCAGTCGGCTGCGTCCTCGACGCGGGCGAAGCGCGGTCCCTCGTAGCCGTCGCGTGAGACGGGCTCAACGAACATCGCGAGCGGTCGCACCCACGACGTCGGCGGCGTCGTGGTCGTCCGATAGAAGACGTACGGCTGCTCGGTCTCGCTGTGGCGTCCGACGCCGATGACCTCGTACCGCGCACCCTTGAAGTGCCGGTAGGTGCCGGGCTCGACGCCGAAGGAACCGACGTCGTCGGTGCTGGCCGTACTGTCGTCGCTCATGTCGCGATTCTAGCCAGCGGGCGTCGCGGAATCTGTGCTCGCTTCGTCGGCGCGGAGCTCGGAGACGTGCCGCACCAAGTCCTGCATCTGGCGGGGAAACGCCTCGCCGATGTCGATCCCGAACCGGTCGGCGAGGACGAGACACGACCAGATGGCATCACACAGCTCGTGCTCGAGCTGTTCGATTCCGATGCCGTCGATGCGGCGCGTCCCCTCGAGCGTCATCACGATCTTGGCGAGGTCACCGACGTCGCCGACGAATCCGAGGGCGACCTCCTGGTTCGTCCAAGGACGTCCGATCCGCTTCGTGCTGAGATCGTCGTAGGCGGCGGCGACCTCCATGGCGTGGGCGTTCAGCGCTGCGAAGTCCTGAGTCATCCCCAGAGCCTAACCACCGCCGTCGACGCCCTCCTCGCTCGGAGGGAGAGGCTCAGGCCGAGCGGAAGTAGTCGGAAGCGGCCTTCGTGTAGAGGAGGATCAGGCCGATGACCGCGAGCAGCAGGCTGATGATCTGCGTCGCGACGTTGCCGGTGGTGACCATCGCGTAGACGGCGCTGGCGATCGACAGCACGAGGACGATTGTCGTGAGCACCCTCGCCACGCTGCTCCCCCGCAGGAGGCCGACGCCGACGATGATGGTGATGATCCCGAGGATCAGCGAGACGAGGCCGGCGACCTGCATCCCCTGGAGGTTGCCGTTCGGCGTGTTCGCTCCGATCATCAGGAGCGCGCCGCCGAGGGCACTCAAGAAGCCCTGGATCCAGACGATCACCGCGACGATGGTCACTCCCCCTGGTCGTTTCGCCATCCTGCAGACCTCTCGTTCGTCGTTCGACGGTCCCGGATCGGGACCGTCCCCGACCCTAGCGGTGTGCCGCCGGAGACCGCCAGGGGTGGAGCGGAAGGCCGAGCGTGCGGTAATCGGCGCAGACGTCGAGCGGGCGACCGCATCGGGACGTCGCGTTGCGACCCGAGGACCGCACCCCGGATACGCCACTGCAGTGACTCACCCGGCGGTCGGCACCACGTCCCAGTGTTCGCGGATGAGCTTGTCGTCGACGCGGAAGATGTCCGCCCCCAGAACGGGGTCGTCGGCCTTCGCGCCGACGCTCTGCGAGAAGGTCCAGACGAGGTCGCCGTCGCTCAGCGAGATGACCGACTCCTGCGGCGGGAAGGTGGCAGACCCGGAGAAGAACGACTTGAGCGCCGCCGTGCCGTTGGGTGCGACCGGGTTGTGCTGAAGATAGGCGGGGTCGAAGGCCTTGTCGAGGATCGAGACGTCCTGGTCGCGGAACAGCGTGTTGTACGCGCTCACCGCGAACGTCCGGTTCTGCTCCTCCTGCGACTCCGACGGCGCGACCGCGGGCTTCGCGGGGCTGTAGAGGTCGCTGAACATCGTGTTGGTGTTCCCACTCGCCGGTGTCCCGGTCGCGATCGGCTGATCGAACGCCCAGCGCTCCACCACGGCGCCGTCCCGCACCCGGAACAGATCGACGGCCGCCTCGCCCGTCCGCTCGTCGGACGGGTCGGAGGCGACCTGGTAGTGCACGGCCACGAGGTCGCCGTCGGCCGCGGTGTGCTTCACGACCGCCTGCGCGCCCGGGACCCGCGTCCGGTCGGCGGTGAACTCGGCCAGGACGCCGCTCGGACCGGACTTCTGGCCAGAACCGTGCGCGATGGCGTCGGCCGCGACCAGCTTGTCGGTCGTGGCCACCGCCTTCGAGGAGGCGGGGTCCGGGAAGGCGTCGGTGTAGAGCTCGAGCACGGCGGCGAGGTTCTTCTGCTCGGTCTTCGAGTCGCTGCGGTCGCCCGTCGAGCCGCCGTCGGCACTTCCCTTCCGTGCCGGCGAGGCCGAGGACGACGGATCGGGCACGGCTGCCGAGGTGGCCTGGCAGCCCGCGAGCAGTGAGACGCCGACGAGGACGGCGGCAGTGCGGACGAGGGGGACGACGAGGGCACGCGATCTGGTCATGACATCAGGGTGCGACGGCGTTCTGAACCTCAGGTGAGGTGTTTCTGGGCTTCGCTGGGAATCCGTGTCTTTCAGTTCTGGGGTCGGTGCCTGGGGGTCGTCCTGCCGACCGGGCCGCCCTATCCGCCATCGCGGCCGTTCAGCGTGTAACCCGGCGCCCAGAGCCGGGATAAGGCCCAGCCTCGATCCGATGCCGGGAGTGACGACGTAGCCGTTCCACGATCTCATCGCGTCGGCCATGCATCCATGGCGCAGTGGCGGCGTCCCACTCCTCTGGGAACGGGATGTAGAGCACGGGCGGATCCACGCCCCACCCGGCGTCGAAGACGAAGCCCTCGGCCCCCTCCCAGTAGACGACCTCTTCCTTCCAGCGAGGCTCGACCTCGAACTCCGCCCCAGTCCCCGTTTGCACGGTTCGATGCTATGCCGCCCGTGCCCACCGACGGACGGGCATGACGACGAAAACCCCCTCCGTCCCGGTGTTGCGCAGGGATGGAGGGGGCTTCTTCCTGGCGGTACCGGTGGGATTTGAACCCACGGTGCTCTTTCAAGCACACAACTTTTCGAGAGTTGCACCTTCGGCCGCTCGGACACGGTACCGGGGTCGAGTGTAATAGAAGACGAGCGCCGACGCGAATTGAGCGATGCCGGTCATCCACAGGCGGCGCGGAGGGCCGGCGGTGTCGGTAGCCGCGCTTAGGCTGGCCGCATGGCCAAGGCACCCTCCCCCGCATTCCGCTGCACCGAATGCGGCTGGACCACCGCCAAGTGGGCCGGTCGATGCGGCGAATGCCAGCAGTGGGGCACGGTCGTCGAGGCCTCGGCTCCCACCGGTGTCCTCGGCAAGCTGACGCCCATCCGCGCCACCGACGAGCGCGCCGCACGCCCCATCACCCAGGCCAGCGCCGACGAGGCACCGCGCTGGTCGAGCGGCATCGCCGAGTTCGACCGGGTGCTCGGCGGAGGCATCGTCCCCGGCGCCGCGATCCTCCTCTCCGGTGAGCCGGGCGTCGGCAAGTCGACCCTGCTGCTCGAGGTCGCGTCCCGCGCGGCGAAGACCGGCGCCCGCGTCCTCTACGTCAGCGCCGAGGAGTCGGTCAGCCAGGTCCGCCTCCGTGCCGAACGCACCGGCGCGCTTCACGACGACCTCTACCTCGCCTCCGAGACCGACCTCGCCACCATCCTCGGCCACATCGACCAGGTGCAGCCCAAGCTCCTCATCGTCGACTCCGTCCAGACCGTCTCCTCCTCGCAGTCCGACGGCCTCGCCGGACAACCCGGCCAGGTCCGCGAGGTCTCGGCCGTCCTCACCCGCATCGCCAAGGAACGCGACCTCCCGATCCTGCTCGTCGGCCACGTCACGAAAGACGGGTCCATCGCCGGCCCCCGGCTCCTCGAACACCTCGTCGACGTCGTCTGCCAGTTCGAAGGCGACCGCCACACCGCGCTCCGCTTCCTCCGCGCACAGAAGAACCGCTTCGGCGCCACCGACGAGGTCGGCTGCTTCGAGATGGCCGGCGACGGCATCGCCGAGGTCCCCGACCCCAGCGCCCTGTTCCTCAGCCAGAACGAACCCGTGGCAGGCACCTGCGTCACCATCGTCATGGAGGGACGCCGTGCACTCCCCGTCGAAGTCCAGGCGCTCATCAACAAGACGCAGGCACCGAACCCCCGTCGCGTCACCAACGGCGTCGACCCATCACGTGTCGCGATGATCCTCGCCGTGCTGCACGGCCGCTACTCCTACGACCTCACCGACCACGACGTCTACATCTCGACCGTCGGCGGCGTGAAGATCAGCGAACCGGCGGCCGACCTCGCGATCGCCCTCGCCCTCGTCTCCGTCATCCGCGACCTCGCCCTCCCCCGCGACCTCGCGGCCTACGGCGAGATCAGCCTCAGCGGCGAAGTGCGCCCGGTGAGCGTCGCGAAGCAACGCGGCTCGGAGGGCAACCGCCTCGGCTACAAGCTGCTGCTCAACTCCGACGTCAGCAACGACCTCAAGTCGGTGCTGGGCATCGCGAAGACCGCAGCCGAGGCCGCACGGCCCGCCCGACGCGAACGCGAGCTCGACGCCGCCTTCTGAGCACTACTCGGCCGGCGCCTCGAGCTCGAGCACCCGCAGCAGTTCCTCCGGCGACGCCTGCAGCGAGTGCGGGCCGGCGACGTCGAAGAGCACCGTCTCGATGTCGTCGCCGTAGGTGCGGAGGAAGCTCGCGAGCCAGACGCCGTCGTGCAGACCGACGTAGGGCGGCAGGGCGGCGGGCTTGTTCTTCGCATCGGAGAAGAGGAGCAGCGCGAGCCTCGCGGTCTCAGGCTGACGGAACATCCAGACCTCGCCGGTCTCCGTCGGCTTGTCGGGGTTGCCCGGCTTCATGAGCGGGACGACGAACCGGCCGTTCCGCAACGCGAGTGCCACGGCCACCATGTCGCCGGCGGCGAGGGCCGCGGCCAGGGGCTCGGAACGGAACTCGGGTCGCTTCTGCTTCGCCATGCGTCCATTGTCGCAGGCCGGTGCGGGGCTGCGGGTCGAGCACTTCGACAGGCTCAGTGACCGGGCGGACGACTCGTGACTGGGAGGGCGGCTCCGTGACCGGGAGGGCAGCCCAGGGAGCGGGACGGCTCGGCGAGCAGGTTCGGTCAGTTGAGCAGGAACTGCGCACTGTCGGCGGAGGCGAAGCCGCCGATCGAGGTGTTCAGGTGGTACGAGGCGCCGCCCGCGGGCACCGGGTCCCGCGGCTGGTCACAGGTGTCGGGCGCCGACCGCGTGCGGTCCCAGGTGATCGGCGGGTTCGACGAGACCGTCTTCCCCGGCTCGAGGAGCACCTGCTGATCGCTCGGTGCCGTCTGGCAGTCGGTCGACGTCCAGTACGGTTCCTCGCCGCTCGAGACCGTGAACACCTGCTGGCTCGTGCCGGCGTTCATCGTGCACGCGGCCGAGCCGGTGTTCGTCACGCTGAGCGAGAGCTGCGGGAGTTCGTCCGCCGCGAAGCTCGTGCCGTTCACGACGGCCTCGACGCGGATCTGGTCGGCGGTGCATGCGGCCGCCGAACCGGGGTCGGTGGTCGCGGCCTCATCGATCGGCGCGGCCGTCGACGCCTCAGGAGCCGGCGTCGGCGCGGAGGTCGCGGTGGGCGTCGGGGTCGACGTCGCGGCCGTGTTCTCGGTGCCCGGACCCGACGCGAGACGGACGATGAGCACGATGACCAGGACGATGACGGCGAGCAGGACACCGAACACGATCAGCCTGCGTCGCCAGTAGACGGCGGGCCGCTCCGGTCCGCGGGGATTCGTGAGGCTCGACATGCTCACAGATTAAGTGCAGTGGCGCGGAAACGCCCGATGCCCCGCCGTCGGTACGGACCGTGGTCCGACCGATGACGGGGCATCGGGATGGTGCTGGGTGGTGCGAGCGCCTAGAGCTGCTGCGCCGAGCGACGACGGGCGATCACGAGCGCGAGACCACCGACGAGGAGCAGCGCGGCGAGCGCCGCGTTCCCCCACGGCTCGGCACCGGTCTTGCTCAGGCTGCCGTCCTGGCTTCCGCCGGCCGTTCCCGAACCGGTCCCGCCGCCTGCACCGGGCTGGGTGCCCGGGTCGGTGCCGGGATCGACCGCCGCGGCCTGCACGACGATGTCCTGCCAACCGATGACGTTGCCGTCGGCGTCCTGGACGACGAGTCGGTGGGCACCGACCGGCGCGTCCTCAGGAACCGTGACCTGCACGTTGCCGTCCGCGTCGACCTGCACGAGGCCGTCGCTGACGAGGATCGGGTCGGAGTGCAGCCAGACGCTCACCCAGGTGCCGGCGTACTCCTTGCCGACGTGGATCGTGGCGAGCTTGCCGATGATGAAATCGGTGATCGCCTTGATGAGGTCCTTGAGCGCCTGGATGAGCGCGGACTCCGGTGCGGGCGTCGGCGGCGTGACCACCGGCGGCGTCGCGACCGTGAGCGGCACCGTCAGCGTCGTCCCCGACTCGAGTGCCGTGAGGCGCACCGTCGCCGCGCCGTCAGCGGTACCCGCCGGGACGGTGAAGGACACCGTCGCGGCCCCCGCGGTGACGGGGGCCGTCCCGATCGGCGAGCCGTTCAGCTCGATCGTCAGCGAGGTGTTCACCGGGCTGCCGGTCGAGGTGAGGTCGAGCTTCGCGACGTCGAACGAGACCGTCTTCCCTGCGGCGACCGCTGCGGTCGGCGCGTTCGTGACCTGCACGCTCTGGCGGGCGAAGTCCGGGGACACCGGGCTGTTCGCCGTCAGGTAGGCGATCCACGCGTCGCGGTCGACGAGACCGGAGTCACGTGTGTCCGTGCCGTTCGCGAACTCTCGGAAGTTGTCGCCACCCTGCAGCAGGAAGCTGAAGGAGCCGATCCGGTAGCTCTTGTTCGGGTCGATCGGAGCGCCGTTCACCGTGATGCTCGTGATGCGCTGTCCCTGGGCCTTCGTGGGGTCGAACGTGTACTGCACGTTCGACGACAGTCCGAGCTGCAGGTACGGACGGGACGGCACGTTCCCGGCCGCGTCGAGCTGCCACTGCTGCTCGAGCACGGTCTTGAACTGCGCACCCGTGAGCGAGGTCGTCCACAGGTTGTTGAGGAACGGCAGCACCGCGTTCGCCTCGGCGTACGTGATGTCGCCCGCGAGGATCTCCTCACGCATGCCGCCCGGGTTGACGATGCCGATGTCGGCTCCGCCACGGTCGGCACTCGAGAGCGAGGCGCGGAGGGAGTCGGCGACGAGCGCACCGAGCGTCGACTCGGCGCCGCGGTCGTCCTTCACCCCGTTGTTGAACGCGCGGGTGATGTCGGCCGTCGCCTCACCGATCTTCTGGTTGCCGATCTCCGCCGCGACCGCGAGGGCCTTGTCGGTGATCGTCTTGACCGTTGCGACCGCGGGGAACTGCTTGACCAGGTCGGCCTCGGCCACCGTGGTGCGTGCGACGTTCTTCGCCGTGTAGGCGGTCACGTCACCCGACGCGCGGTCGACCGTCAGCGTGATCTGGCCGATGAACTCGCCGTAGCTGCCGGTCTGGAGCACCGGGCGGGTCTTGCCGGTCACGCCGGGGATCGGAGCGTCCCACGCGTACTGCTTGTGCGTGTGGCCGGTGAAGATGGCGTCGACGTCCGCGCTCGTCGTGGTGACGATCTCGGTGAAGGCGCTCTGTTCGGCGAGCTCCTGCTCGAGGGTC
The DNA here is from genome assembly GCF_013349365.1 of Plantibacter sp. MCCC 1A11337. Lineage (NCBI taxonomy): Bacteria > Bacillati > Actinomycetota > Actinomycetes > Micrococcales > Microbacteriaceae > Plantibacter > Plantibacter sp. MCCC 1A11337. The sequence continues at coordinate 1,285,601 of NZ_JABJWX010000001.1, forward strand.
GCGCCGTCCGGCGTGCCGGCTCCAGCACCCTCGTGGTACTCCGCGACGATGACGTCCGCCTCACCGTTGGACTCGTCGCCGTCGGTCAGCTGAGCCGCGACGCGGTTCACGGCCTCGACCGGGTCACCGAAGTCGAGGTCGGCGATGCCGGCGGGCGACACGAGCGTCGGCGTCTCCTGCGTGATGGCGCCGACGACGGCGACCTTCACCCCGTCGATGTCGAGGATCGAGTACTCCTGGAGCGCGGGCTTCTTCGTGCCCTTCTCGTAGACGTTGGCACCGAGGTACGGCCAGGCCGCGTTCTTCCCGTCGGCCATGACGCGGTCGACGAGGTCGCCGTAGCCCTGGTCGAACTCGTGGTTGCCCACCGCGGAGGCCTTCAGACCGAGCGCGTTCAGCACGTCGATCGTCGGCTGGTCCTGCTGCGCCGACGAGGCGAAGAGCGAGGCCCCGATGTTGTCACCGGCGGAGATGAACGCCGTCTGGTCGGGCGCGAACATCGCCTTGAGCTGCTCGATCGTGCCCGCGAACTTCGTCGTGTTGGCGTCGATCCGACCGTGGAAGTCGTTGATGTTGAGCAGGTTGACGGTCGCGGACTCGCTCGCGTCGGCGCTGATGCCGACGATCACGGGGTCGTGGTCGCTCGAGCGGAACATGTCCGGCACGTTGAAGTCGGTCACGTTCGCGTTGTAGCGGGAGTACTCGAGGGCGATCGACTCGACGGAGTTGATGTTCCACACGTCGGCACCGGTGACGCTCTGGTCGGCTTCCGGCGACGCGAAGATGTGGTCGAGGGACCCGACCGCGCCTTCGTACGCGTAGGTGTACTCGCCGGTCTTGGCCTCCTGGCTGATGTAGCCGGCGTCGCGGAGCACGTCCAGCGGGTCCTCGGCGTCGTAGGAGTTGAAGTCTCCGACGAGGAAGACCTTCTTCGTGCCGACGTCCTTGGAGACCGTGTCCGCGAAGGTCACGAGGGCCTTGGCCTGACGCGTGCGGTCGCCGGTGAAGGCGCCCTGCCCGGTGTTGGCGTTGTCACCGGTGGCCGCTGCCGAGGTGCTCTTCGACTTGAAGTGGTTGGCGATCACGAGGAACGTCGCGGCGTCGTCCGCACCCTTGGGCTTGAACGCCTGCGCGTCGGGCTCACGGGCGTTGTCGAACGCGGGCGAGTCGAGCAGGATGCGCGATTCACCGACGGTCTCGACGGTGGCGGACTTGTAGATGAAGGCCGTGCGGATGACGTCCTCGTCCGTGGGGACCTTCGCGGGCGAGGGGACGAACGTCCAGGTGCCTGCGCCGGCATCGGCGTTGAGCGCCGCGGTCAGCGTCTTGAGGGCGTCGTCGCGGTCGAGCCCGATCGAGGCGGAGTTCTGGATCTCCTCGAGCGAGACGACGTCGGCGTCCAGGGCGTTGATCGCGGAGACGATCTTCGCCTGCTGACGGGCGAGGCTCTCGGCCGTCGCCGCCCCCCGGACGCCACAACCGGCGGCGTCGGAGTTGTTCACCGTGGTCTTGCCGCCCTGACGGTCGGTGTAGAAGGTGCACCCGGTGCGGGAGTCGCCGGTGGTGGCGAAGTAGTTGAGGACGTTGAAGGTCGCGAGGGACACGTCGCCACCCACACCGCGAGGCGAGGTGGAGCGGGTGTTCTCGAACGTGGCCGGCTGCACGGTCGCCGCGTTGGCACCGGTCAGCTGCTGCGTGGGCTGGAACTTCCAGTTGCTGTTGCGGAAGTCGAAGACGACCGGAGCGGTGAAGTCGACGGCGGCACCGACCCGGACGGGCGCGGTGGTCGAGAGGTACGGCAGCGGGGTGCCGGTGTTCTCCGCCTTCGAGAAGTCGACGGTCGCGCCGTCGTCGAGGACGACCTTCTCCGCCGTGACCCGTGCCGCGGCGGCGAGCGCCTCAGCGGAACCGGGCTTACCGAGGACCGTCGGCGTGACGAACGGCGTCGTCGACGCCGCGAGCGCGATCTCGCCGTAGCGGTTCGTGCTGTAGTTGTCGGTGACCGTGTAGTCGCCGGCGGGGGCGAGCAGCATGCCCTCGAGGCGCTCGCGCTCCTCGTCGGTCGCCGGGAAGGCGACACTCGCGGCGGTCGGCGCGGTGACGCCGGTGGCGTCGAGCGCCGTGATCGCGGCCGCGTCCGTGACCTTCAGCTGCGTCAGGCCGTAGTACTCGTCCACGACGCCGGTGACCTGCAGGTACTGGCCGACGGTGACGGAACCGACGGTGGCCGGCGAGTAGACGAAGACACCATCGGACGCGAGGTGCGTCGCGGGGTCGATCGCTCCACCGGTGCCCGCGGTCTGCAGGTAGTAGCCGTTGAAGCCACCGGTCGGGAAGCTCGCGGTGACGAAGCCAGTGGTGGTGACCGTCTGGCCGACCATCGTGCTCGCGGCGCCGGTGCCCTGGATCTGGGCGATCGTCGCCGTGCCGGGCTCGACCGGGGTGGTCGGGTCGGTGGGTTCAGGGGTCGGCTCCGGTGTGGGCTCGGGGTCGACCGGGGTGTCGCCGGCGCTGTTCTGCGGCGTGACCGTGTCGCTGAGCGTGAAGTCGGCGGCGTTGCTGTCGGTGTCGGTGAAGGTGGTACGCACGATCGACTGCGGCACGCTGTTGCCCGACGGCGACGGCGAGGCGGCCGTCTCGAAGGTGTTCGACGTGCCGTAGCCGAGGAGGTCGACGATCGCCGGGTTACTGACGACGGAACCGGTCGGGAGCGTGACCGCCGCGGTCGAGGCGACGAGGGCGATAGTGCCCTTGGAGCCCGACGCGTTCAGCTCGCTGGCTACGTCGGGTGGCGGCAGAGCCGCGCCGACCGCGCCGTTGCTGCTGCCCGAGACGAGGTAGTAGCCGCCGGCCGCGATCTTCCCGGTGAGCGGAACCGTCGTCGACGACGCCGCGGCACCGGTCGCCGAGCGGTACTGGATCGACCAGCCGCTGACGTCGACTGCCGCGTCGCTCGGGTTGTAGAGCTCGACGAACTTGTTCAGGTAGGGCGCGTTCGCGCTCCCGCCCGAGAGGTATGCCTCGTTGATGACGACGCCGAGGCCGTCGGTCGAGGCGACGGCTGGTGTCGCCACGAGGGGTGCGGCGACGAGCCCGGCAAGGGCGGCGAAGGCGGACAGCCTCCACGGGTGTTTGAACGACATGTGGCTCCGAATCGAGGGCCGTCCCCGTTCGGAGCGCGCGACGACGCACCCCCCATTCGAGGCACAGACGATGGGTAGTGCCTCACAAGCTAACCGACATGCGTGACGGAAGACCACCGCGAATGTGAACGGCACGTAAATCCGGGCGTGCTCATGTGAGCAGCGGATTCGCGTCGAAAATCGGAAAAAGTGCTGATCAGTCTGGCGATGTGAACGGTCTCACGGGTCGCTCCGACGAGCGCCAACCTTCAAGCTGTGGTTCAGAGCAGCTTGAGCATCCGGGTGTTACCGAGCGTATTCGGCTTGACCCGCGCGAGGTCGAGGAACTCCGCGACACCTTCGTCGGACGAGCGTACGAGCTGTGCGTAGACCTCGGGTGGGACGATCTCCTCGCCGATTTCCTGATAGCCGTGTCTCGTGAAGAAGCCGGTTTCGAAGGTCAGGCAGAACAGGCGACGCAGGCCGAGCTCGATCGCGTCGTGCTCGAGGCGCTCGACGAGCGCGTGGCCGACCCCGGTACCGAGGTGGTCGGCGGAGACGGCGAGGGTGCGGACCTCACCGAGGTCCTCCCAGATGACGTGCAGTGCGCCGCAGCCGATGAGTTCGCCGTCGGGCGTCTCGGCGACGCGGAACTCCTGGACGGCTTCGTAGAACACGACGTCGTCCTTGCCAAGGAGGATGCGCTGCTGCACGAGTGGTTCGACGAGCGCCTGGATGCGGCGGACGTCGCTCGTGCGGGCGCGACGGACGACATACCCCTGCTGAGCCTGCTCGACCATCCCGCCTCCTCCTGTCAGAACCTCCGAGCAGTCTACTGACGCCAGCGCGACGCTCCCGACCGAGCGCGGGTTGGTGGGCGCCAGCGCGGTGCGCTCGCGCGAGCGCTGCCGAAGCGGCGTGAGCGCTACCCAGCCGCGCGAGCGCAGGCCTCCAGAGGGGCGCGCTCGGTCCAGTGGGGCGCGCTCACGTCAGCGCACCGCGCTGGCGCCGGACGCCGGACACCGGAGTGACGACATCGGATCACGAGGTCCGGATCAGTGCCAGGACCTCGGACCCGCGGTGCCGGCCGGGTAGGTGTCGATCGACACCTCGTCCTTGCGCCACGCCTTGAGGACCGGCGCGACGATCCGCCAGCACTGCTCGGCGACGTCACCGCGCACCGACAGGGTCGGGTCTCCCTCGAGGATGCTCGACAGGACTTCGCCGTAGGCACTGAGCTGCCCGGCCTGGAGTTCTGCGTGGAGGGCGACCGGGTCCAGTTCGAAGGGGTCGTCCTCACCGTTGATCATCAGGTCGAGGTCGAGCGACGCCGGCTTCAGGCCGATCCGGAGCCGCGCCGGGGTCTTCATCCCGTGCAGGCCGGACGGGAGGTGCGGCACCGGCTTGAAGGTGAAGACGATCTCCTGACGGGTGTCCGCCAGCGCCTTCCCGGACCGCAGCACGAACGGGACACCAGCCCAACGCCAGTTGTCGATCGCGAGCGTCATCTCGGCGAGCGTCTCCGTGTGGTGCGACGGGTCCACACCCTGCTCGTCGACGTAAGCGGGCAGCTCGCGATCGCCGATCGTCCCGGCGCCGTAGCGTGCACGCCGGCTCTCCGTGCCGTTCGTCTTCCACGGTCGGGTCGCCCGCAGCACCTGGGCCATGCCGCCACGCAGATCCTCGGCATCGACGCTCGCCGGTGGCTCCATGGCCGCGAACGCGAGGACGAGGAGCAGGTGACTCTGGATCATGTCGATCAGGGCGCCCGCGCGGTCGTAGTACCCGGCGCGACCCTCAAGCGCCAGTTGCTCGTCGAAGACGATGTCGACACGTTCGACGTTGTCGGCGGAGAGGAGCGGTTCGAAGATGCGGTTCGCGAAGCGGAGGCCCAGCAGGTTGAGGACCGTCGACTTGCCGAGGAAGTGGTCGACGCGGAACACCTGCTCCTCCGGCACCAGGTGCTGGAGCAGGCGGTTGAGCGAGCGGGCGGAGGCGTAGTCGGTCCCGAACGGCTTTTCGAGGGCGAGCATGATGCCCTTGGGGAGCTCCAGCTTCCGCAGCGCCTTGCACGCGAGCAGGGTGATGGCGGGCGGCAGGGCGAAGTAGAGGGCGACGTTCGGTCCGGCGGCCGCGAGGACGCGTTCCAGTGACGCCCGGTCGGAGACGTCGGCCTGCACGTAGGTGGTCTCGGCGACGATCGTCTCGGCGAGCTTCGACGGGGCGTCGGCGAACGCGGTCTCGACGCGCTTCCGCCAGGCCTCATCACTCGACTCGGAGCGGTCGACTCCGATGAGGCGCACCGCCTCGCCACGCGGGGAGGCGAGGAGCGACGCGAGTCCGGGCAGCAGGAGTCGGGCCGTGAGATCGCCCCCGGCGCCGAGGATCACGAGGGTTCGAGGGGCGGAGGATTCCGAGGTGGCGGCGGTCATGCGGCGATCCTACGCGGTGCGCCGACCAGGTCGCGCTGCCTTGCGTCCTCCCGAGGTCCACCCCACCCGACCCAGGCCAGCGCGGTGCGCTGACGCGAGCGCAGGGTTGTGGGCGTCAGCGCGGTGCGCCGACGCGAGTGGCGCGGGATCGGCCTCACCGCGGGTCCAGCGCGTGAGCGCACCCCTCCGGAGACCCGCGCTCACGCGCTGGACCCGCGGTCACGTCAGCGCACCGCGCTGGCGACCGACCACAGCGGACGCGGGCGGGCAGGCAGTACTGTGAGCGCATGCGACTCGGAGTCCTCGACGTGGGATCGAACACCGTCCACCTGCTCATCGTCGATGCACACCCAGGAGCGCGGCCGATCCCCCAGTCGTCGCACAAGTCGGTGCTGCGGCTCATGCGATACCTCACCCCGGACGGGTCGATCAGCGATGAGGGCGTCGCGGTCATCCTCGAGTCGATCGGTGCGGCGGCAGCGATCGCCCGCGAGAGCGGCCTCGACGAACTGCTCTCGATGGCGACCTCGGCCATCCGTGAGGCGACGAACGGGCCGGAGGTCCTCGCCCTCGTCGAGGAGCGGACCGGCATCGCCCTGCAGGTCCTGTCCGGAGACGACGAGGCGAAGCTCACCTTCCTCGCCGTCCGCCGCTGGTACGGCTGGTCGGCCGGCGAGATGCTCCTCCTCGACATCGGCGGCGGCTCACTCGAGATCGCAGCCGGCGGCGACGAATACCCCGACGTCGCGATCTCCCTCCCGCTCGGCGCCGGCCGCTCCACCGTGGGCTTCCTCCACGACGACCCGCCGACCGCCGCACAGCAGGAGGCACTCCGCCTACACGCCCGCGAGGTGCTCACCGCAGCGCTCCCCGCGTTCGCCGAGGAGCCCGACGCCCATCACGTCGTCGGGTCGTCCAAGACCATCCGCTCCCTCGCACGCCTCGCCGGCTCGGAGGCCGACGGCATCGGAGGCACCGAACGGTCGCTGCTCCGGCGCAGCCAGCTCGACGACTGGATCCCCCGGCTCGCCCGCATCCCGGCCGAGGCCCGCCCCGCGCTCCCCGGGATCACCGCCGACCGCACCTTCCAGATCGTCGCCGGCGGGATCGTCCTGTCCGAGGCGATGGCCGCCTTCCGCGTCCGCGAGCTCGACGTCTCCCCCTGGGCGCTCCGCGAGGGCATCATCCTCCGGTACCTCGACCGCCTCGGCTGACCGCCACCGTTCGCCCGCACAGGTTCGGGCGCGCGAGACCCGGATCGCCCGAAGATGGGCGAACGAACACGTCCCGACACGACGAAGGCCCCCACTCCGCGGAGTGGGGGCCTTCGGTGACTCGGGGCTATTCGCCCGTGATCGCGAGGTCCGGCGTGGCCGAACCCGTACCGAGCGACGCCTGCGCGTTGACGCCGGCACCGACCGACTCACCACGAGCCGAGGTCGTGAAGGCGAACGCACCGTTCACGAAGTCGACGTGCACGTGGTCGCCGGCGTTGAGTTCGCCGTGGAGGATCTGCTCGCTGAGCTGGTCTTCCACCTCGCGCTGCATCGCACGACGCAGCGGACGAGCACCGAGGGTCGGGTCGAAGCCGACCTCGATGAGGCGCTCCTTCGCCGGCAACGTGAGCTCGATCGTCATGTCGCGGTCGAGCAGACGCTCCGAGAGACGCTTCGTGAACAGGTCCACGATCTGCAGGAGCTCCGGCTTCGACAGCTGCGGGAACACGATGATGTCGTCGACACGGTTCAGGAACTCGGGCTTGAAGTGCTTCTTCAGCTCCTCGTTCACCTTGCCGCGCATGATGTCGTACCCGGTCGAGGCGTTGCCCTCGATCTGGAAGCCGACCGGACCACCGGCGATGTCGCGAGCACCGAGGTTGGTGGTCATGATGATGACGGTGTTCTTGAAGTCGACGACGCGACCCTGACCATCCGTCAACCGGCCCTCTTCCAGGATCTGGAGGAGCGAGTTGAAGATGTCGGGGTGTGCCTTCTCGATCTCGTCGAAGAGCACGACGCTGAACGGCTTGCGACGCACCTTCTCGGTGAGCTGGCCACCCTCTTCGAAGCCGACGAACCCGGGAGGAGCACCGAACAGTCGCGAGACCGTGTGCTTCTCGCCGTACTCCGACATGTCGAGGGAGATCAACGCGCCTTCGTCGTCGAACAGGAACTCGGCGAGCGCCTTCGCGAGCTCGGTCTTACCGACACCCGTGGGGCCGGCGAAGATGAACGAGCCCGAGGGACGCTTCGGGTCCTTGAGGCCGGCACGCGTGCGGCGGATGGTCTTGGAGAGCGCCGAGATGGCCTCCTCCTGACCGATGACCCGCTGGTGCAGCGCCTTCTCCATGAAGACGAGTCGTGAGGACTCTTCTTCCGTGAGCTTGAAGACGGGGATGCCGGTCGCCTGGGCGAGCACCTCGGCGATCAGGCCCTCGTCGACCTCGGCGGTCGTCTTGACGTCGCCCGAGCGCCACTGCTTCTCGAGGCGCAGACGCTCGCCGAGCAGGTTCTTCTCCTCGTCGCGGAGGGACGCCGCCTTCTCGAAGTCCTGCTCCTCGATGGCCGTCTCCTTGGCCTCGCGGACGCCGGCGATCTTGTCGTCGAACTCGCGCAGCTCCGGGGGGCTCGAGAGGATCGACAGACGCAGGCGCGCGCCGGCCTCGTCGATCAGGTCGATGGCCTTGTCAGGCAGGAAGCGGTCGGAGATGTAGCGGTCGGCGAGGTTCGCCGCCGAGACGAGCGCGCCGTCGGTGATGGACACCTTGTGGTGTGCCTCGTACCGGTCGCGCAGCCCCTTGAGGATGTTGATCGTGTGGGGCAGCGACGGCTCCATGACCTGGATCGGCTGGAAGCGACGCTCGAGTGCGGCGTCCTTCTCGAAGTGCTTGCGGTACTCGTCGAGCGTGGTGGCACCGATGGTCTGGAGCTCACCGCGGGCGAGCAGCGGCTTGAGGATGGAGGCCGCGTCGATCGCGCCTTCGGCGGCACCGGCACCCACGAGGGTGTGGATCTCGTCGATGAAGACGATGATGTCGCCGCGGGTGCGGATCTCCTTGGTGACCTTCTTCAGGCGCTCCTCGAAGTCACCGCGGTAGCGGCTACCGGCGATGAGCGAGCCGAGGTCGAGCGAGTACAGCTGCTTGTCCTTCAGCGTCTCCGGGACATCGCCCTTGACGATCGCCTGGGCGAGACCCTCGACGACGGCGGTCTTGCCGACGCCGGGCTCACCGATGAGGACCGGGTTGTTCTTCGAGCGACGGGAGAGGATCTGCATGACCCGCTCCATCTCCTTGTCACGACCGATGACCGGGTCGAGCTTGTTGTCGCGCGCGGCCTGCGTGAGGTTGCGGCCGAACTGGTCGAGGATCTGCGACCCGCCCTGCGCCTGCTGCTCACTCTGGTTGCCGCCGACCGGGGCTGCTTCCTTGCCCTGGTAGCCGGACAGCAGCTGGATGACCTGCTGGCGCACACGGTTGAGGTCGGCGCCCAGCTTCACGAGGACCTGGGCTGCGACGCCCTCACCCTCGCGGATGAGGCCGAGCAGGATGTGCTCCGTGCCGATGTAGTTGTGGCCGAGCTGCAGCGCTTCGCGCAGGCTCAGCTCCAGCACCTTCTTGGCGCGCGGCGTGAACGGGATGTGTCCCGTCGGCTGCTGCTGACCGGTGCCGATGATGTCGGTGACCTGCTCGCGCACGGCATCGAGGGAGATCCCGAGGGACTCGAGCGCCTTGGCGGCGACTCCTTCTCCCTCGTGGATGAGGCCGAGCAGGATGTGCTCGGTCCCGATGTAGTTGTGGTTGAGCATCTTGGCCTCTTCCTGGGCCAGGACGACGACACGACGCGCACGGTCGGTGAATCTCTCGAACATGATCACTCTCCTCCGGCACCGGGCAGGGTGGTGATGCCGTTAGTAGGAGCGTAACGACCGCCGCAGCTCTCTTCGCCCCTGTTCGCCGTGGGCGTGATGCGCGGCCACCGGGAACGCCGCAGCGCACGTGCACCGGGCACGTGCGCTGCGGGTGTCGGCTGATCGCGGCTCGGTCAGACCGAGAACCGGACGGTCGCCGCGAGGGCGCCCCCACCGGGGACGTCGTCGGCACGGACGGCGAGGATCCGGGCGTCGGAGAGCAGCGCCCGGCGGAGGATCTCGTCGATCACGCCGTAGTTCGTCGCGTCGGCGTCATCGGCGAGCGTCACGACACCGGTGGTCTCGTCGACCGTGCCAGGCAGGTTGCTGTCGATGTCGACGAACAGGGTGTCGACCGCGTTCGCCGTCGCGGCACGTGCGACGTCGCCGAGGTCGGTCACGGCACGACCGTTCGACGCGCGGGTGCCGAACTCCTCGCACAGCGCGCGCAGTTCGGCGGCGTACAGCTCGTCGAGGATCGGCCGGGCTGCTGCGGCGAGCTGCTCGTCGGAGCGCTCCTGCTGGTTGCCCTCGATCTCGGGCTTCACGAGGTGCTTGTAGCTCGAGACGGACCGGAAGATCCCCGTCATCGGTTCGGCGCCCGCGAGGATGAGCGGCTCCTTCGAACCGGCGAGCACGGGCGACAACGCCTTGTTGATCGCCTGCGCGTACTCCTGCATCCGGACCTTCTGTCCCTCGGAGCCCTGGATGCGTCCCTGGGGGCTGCGTCCGTCGGAACCGCGACCCCGGATCGAGTCGACACCAGCGGCCGCGGCCACGTCGGCGGGGACACCCTCGAGTTCGATGCTCGTGGCCGGGAGATCACGCGAGACGGCCACGAGTCGCACACCGCTCTGCGCGAGCGCCAGGACGTAGGCCGACTGCGGGAAGGTGAGCGCACGCATCAACGGCTTGATGAAGAAGCGGTCCGAGACCTCCGTGCAGGACTGGAGGATGTTCGGGACGCGGAAGTAGCGCGTGAGACTCGGGCTGATGTAGAGCGCGAGGCTCGAGGACAGGTAGCGGAGGAAGTCCGGATCCTCCTGGAGGTCGTCGACTGTCTGCGTGAACGCCGCGATCGCCGCCCGGTCTGCTCCCGCGGCCGTCAGCTGCTCGACCGCCACCTTCACCTGGTTCTTGAGGTCCAGGCGGATATGGCTCGTATCCGAGGGGTTGGTGCTCGTCGCGAGGATGATCGACACGCTGCCGGGCTCTCGAGCGGTGGCGAGCTCGACGATGTCGGAGCGGGTCGGAATATCGGTGTGGTGCACTGATGCCTCCTTCGATCGCGTCAGGCGAAGGGTCGACCGGGAGCAGGCGACGCCGTCGTGGGCCTGACTTGACCCCAGTATAGGGAGCGCCCACCCGCTGACCCGGGGTCGATTCTGCGGACATTCGGAGCCGGGTCGGGCCGCGGGACATCGATCCCGCGGCCCGACTCACGGCCTCGTCACCCGATCGTGGCCGGGTCGTCCGTCGGCTGCTCCGATGCGACGAGCCGTCGCGTCCGCCGCAGTGCCAGGACGAGCAGACCGGCGACGACGAGCAGGCCGGCCGCGAGCAGTGCCCCGGTCGTGAGCCCGGCGCCGGTGACGGCGAGCGGACTCGCGGTGTCCGGGGCGGTCGAGCCCTCCGATCCCCCCGGCGTCACGCCCGGCCCCTCAGGATCCGGGCCGGTCCCGGGCTCGGTCGCGATGAGCCCGCCGTTCCAACGGAGATCCTCGCCGTCGGCTCCACTCGGCGACGGGTCCGCGATCACGATGTCCGGCATGACCCACTCAGCCGGGTCGATCGCGGAGTTCCGGAGATCGTCGTCGCCGACCCGTGGCGACGTGGCATCGGCCACCAGGTCGTCTGGGAGTCGCACGTCGATCCGGTAGGCGCCGGTGCGGAGCGAATCGAACCGGTACCGGCCGTCGGCGTCGGTCGTGGCGGTCCGGGTGACGGGCTCACCGTGCTTGTCCGTGCCGGTCAGTTCGAGCTCGACGTCCGCGACACCAGGCCCCGGCGTCCCGTCGAGCCCGTCGTCGTCGAGCCCGTTCGCATCGAGATCCCACCAGATGCGTTCACCGAGCGCCGAGCTCACCAACCGGGCCGCGACCTGCGGCGATTGTGCGCCGAGCGATTGCGTCGCGGAGTGCACGACGGCGTCGTTCACGAACCGGGCGTCGGCCGCGGCCCTGGTGGTCGTCAGCTCGTAGTCGACGACCACCGGCGCGAACGGCGCGAGCTCGGCGACGGTGGCCTCGATCGCGGTCGCCGCTGCGATGGACGCCGGGCACCCGGTCATGCCGAACTCGTCCGCCGCGCACCACCGTGCTCCGTCCGGCAGGGTGCCGAAGCCGTCGTCGACGACGGGGTCGACGTGGCTCGCGACCGCGTCACCGGGGGCCGCCGTATAGCGGAGGTCCGCTCCGTCCGACGTGGCCGGACCAGCCAGGACGCCCTGCCCGGTCGAGCCGCGTCCGTCGCCCGGGTACGGGAGGACGTCGATCATCCGGACCTCGCGCTGCACGGCCCCGGCGCTCATGTTCCCGAAGACGACGTCGACCTCGACCGCGTCGCCGAACTCGACGACGGACCGGGCGACGTGCTTGTCGATCTGCAGCCCCGAGGGGGTGCTGACCACCATCGACTGCCAGGAGTAGTGGGCGTCGAGTCTGCCGGCGTCCGCCGGGAAGTCCGACAGCGATCCGGGGTCGTCGGGACTCGCGACGATCGCGCGATTGAGGAACTGGCCCACCACGAAGCGATCCGAGATCGCGGTGTAGGTGATCACCGGCTCCGCGCCCTGCCTGATCCGACCGAGGTCCCAGGTGAGGAGCGTGCTCCCATCGGGCTGCGCCACAGCGGTCGTCGCGGGCGGCGTCGCCGATCCGGCGTCGAAGACGAAGCCGGCCGGTAGGGAGTCCGAGACGGTGACACCCGCAGCCCGGTCGGCCACGCCGTCCGGCGTGACGATCTCCGGCCGTACCTCGAAGGTGATCGGGGAGCCGGCGGCGATGGGGGCCGGTGCGCCGGGAGCGACCTGGGGCGAGGTCGCGCGCTTGTTCAGAGCGACCGCCGCGTTCGCGGCGACCAGCTGATCGCCTCGCGGGTACTGGGCGTTGTCGTCGGTGGCGCGATACCGTCCGTGCCACCAGCCGTCCTCGACCCAGGAGCTCGCCGACTCACGGTCCTCCCCATTGCCGGAGGACTTCACACTGTAGGTCTCGGTGAGACGGGTGCCCACCTCGAGGCCCTGCACCGCCTGGAGCTGTACCCACAGGGTGACGCCCGTCCGGGGCGGGAGCACACCGTCGACCGGGCGGAGACGGACCCTGGTGATGTCCTCGGTGTCGACGAGCGACGGGTCCGAGACCCAGGTGTCGTCGGCGTCCTCACAGGTGGTCGCGTCCATCTGCGCCTGGCGGGTCTCCGTGTCGGCCGTCGTGTCGACGCTCGGCGTCGTGCCGTACTCGACGATCACGGGCCCACCGGTGGTCCGGGACTCGGCCGGGGCACCGCCTCCGGGACGCTCACCGACGCGCTGCGTGGCCGGGTCGAAGACCGCGCAGAGCACCGCTCCCGTGAGGGGGCTCGTCGTGGTGTTGTTCCAGGCGACCGTCTGTTCGAAGCGTTGTCCGCCGGCGACGGGCCCGTCTCCGGAGCCGGCCGTGCTCTGCCCCGGTACCAGACGGTTCTCCGTCCGGCGGTCGACGTAGCGCGTCGTGTGCTCGCCGCCACCGGTGCGCTGGGCGATCGTCGCGTTGGCCGTGTTGTCGGCGAGCGGTTCGGGGGCGTTCGGGAGGGGTGTCCCGTCGGCGGTGACACCCCGGACGTCGAGGTCGGTGAGGTCGAGCCGCACCGGGAGGGAGCCGTTCGACGGCACCGCGGACTCCGGCACGAACACGCCGAACCGGCCGATCGCGAGGAAACCCTGCGCGGTGATCGCGGCGCCCGAGGCGGACCGGGTCGGGATGTGGTCGCCGCTCAGATCGGCGCCGCTGATGGTGACGAGCGCGGAACGACCATCGGGTTCGACTTCGCAGGACCAGGTCCCGGAGTCCGTGACCGCGTCGGTGCCCCCGCCGCCGGCCTTCGGGAAGACCGCGGTGTCGAAGGCGCCGACGAGGCAGCTGTTCGAGACCGGTCGCCCCTCGGGGTTCACCGTGGCCAGGCGGGTGCCGGCCGGGTACCCGCCGAGGTCGATCCGGAAGGTCACGTCTTCGACCACGTTGCCGGACCCGCGGGCGCCACGGCCCTCGTCGGTGCCGAACCCGGTGACCGAGAGGGCGGTGTCGTGCGCGAGGTACCAGCCTCGCGTGCCGTCACGCTCAGTGACGTCGGCGACGATCGGACCGCGCTTCACACCCACGTTGACGCGGGGAGCGCTGCTGACGACGAGATCGGGTGCGGTCGTGCTGGCACGGATCTCCGATCCGTCGGCCGCGTCGATCGCGATGGTCTCGATCCCGCTCTGCGGCGCGGTGATGACCGTGCCGTTCGGCGGGGAGGATGCGAGCACGGCCGTGAGGTCGATCGCGCTCACCGAGTTCGGCAGGACGTCGGTCCGCACGCAGTCGACGACCGAGCGATCGTCGCTGACGGTCGAGCCCGCGGCACAGTACCCCGGGAGCTGGGCGACGGGCGGCCATCGGAGTCCCTCGGGTAGGCGCTGACGGACGACCACCCGGTCGTCCTCGGCGGCACCGCGCAGCTGCACCTCGATCGTGTAGGTGACCGCGTCGTGGGAACGCAGCACGGGGTCGTCCGGAGAGACGTCGAGCCCGGGCCCCGGCTCGGCGTCGAACGGGACGCTGCCGGTGGCGGTCCGCTGGAGCACGGTGGTGAGCCCGAGCGCCCGGTCCGAGACGTCGGTGGCGGCCGAGACGATGTCGGGCGCCGGCGCGGCCGCGGCTGCGGGTTCAGGCGTCGCGGCCGGGAGCAGCGCGCTCCCGGTCACGGCGGCGACGGACAGGGCGCCGAGCGCCCTGCGGAAGAGGATGGTGTTCACGTGGGTCCGACCTTCTTGACGAGAGGGGGCGGTCACACGTTACACAATGTGGTCGACTGATATCTGGGATATCCACAGCTCCGGACGAGGAAGGGCAGCTGTCGGATGATCGGGGCGTCGGTGCGGCGACGGGTGACGCCTACTGGAGCGCGGAGGTGAGCCGCGCGAGGTTGTCGAGCACCGTCGACCGCAGCGGCTGCTTCAACCATTCCGCGAGCGTCAGTTCCTTACTGATCTCCCGGTATCCGTCTTCGACGCCCCGCATCTCCTGGACGAACTCGCGACCGCGGACCATGAGCGAGACCTCCAGGTTGAGACCGAAGGAACGCATGTCCATGTTGCTCGATCCGATCACGGCGACGTCGTCGTCGATCGTAAAGTGCTTCGCATGCAGGATGTACGGCGCCGGGTACTGGAAAATCCGCACGCCGGCCCGCAGGAGCGCCTCGTAATAGGAGCGCTGCGCGTGCCACACCATCGCCTGGTCGCCGATCTCCGACACGAACAAGTCGACCGGCACACCGCGCTGGACGGCGGTCGTGACCGCTGCGAGCAACGACTCGTCGGGTACGAAGTACGGACTCGTGATGACGATGCGCCGCTGCGCCGCGTAGATGAGGGTGAGGAACAACTTGAGGTTGTTGTCGCCGTCGAACCCCGGCCCGCTCGGTACGACCTGCAGTTCGAGGTCCCCAACCGGTCGCGCATCGAGCAGGCCGACCTCGTGCGACAGGACGTCGCCCGTCTCGCTGTACCAGTCGCTCAGGAAGATCGTGTTGATCCCCGCGACACCGGGGCCCTCCACCCGCGTCATGAGCTCCTGCCACTGGAGGCCCCGCTTGATGTTGCCCGGCTTGTTGTAACTCCGGTCGATCATGTTCTGCGAGCCCATGAACGCGACCGCGCCGTCGACGATCACCATCTTGCGGTGGTTCCGGAGGTCGGGACGCTGGAACTTGCCCTTGAACGGCTGGAGCGGCAGCATGAGCGCCCACTGGGCACCCATCGTGGTGAGGCGCTTCAGCGTGTGCTTGTAGTCGGGGGTCCGCCAGCTCGCGAAGTGGTCGAGCAGCACTCGGACCGTGACGCCGCGGTCCACCGCACGCTCGAGGGCGTCGAAGAACGGCTTCGTGGTGCGGTCGCAGGTGAGGATGTAGAACTCGACGTGCACGAACTGCTCGGCGCGGTCGACCTCCTCGGCCATGGCGTGGAGTGATGCCTCGTAGTCACCGATGAGACTCGCGGTGTTCCCGCCCTGCAGCGGCATCGATCCGAGATTGCGGTTGAGCGTCACGACCGAGCGGAACCAGGCCGGCGCGTTCGACGTCAGGTTCGCCTTGACGAGGTCGCGCGTCGTCTGGCGGATGTAGACGTTGATGTCGTACTGCTTCCGCCGACGCGCCCGCGGCAGTTTCGGGTTCCCGATGAGGAGGAAGGCGATGACACCGACGTACGGGATGAGGAAGATCGCGAGCAGCCAGGCCATCCCCGCGGTGGGGCGCCGGTTGCGCGGGACGACGATCACCGCGATGACACGGATGATGAAGTCCAGGACGAGGGCCGTGATGCCCAGCCAGTTCCAAGAGAACTCGATCGTCATGTCGCCCATCCGCTCAGCTGCCGAGGCTCCAGCCTACTGACCATGCCGGACAGCTGTGGAGCGACCTCGCCACGTGATACGTGCGGGTCAGACCTCGCGGGGGCCGGAGGGCTCGACCGGTGGGAGACCGAGCTTCGCGCGCTGCTCCGCCTCGACCTGCGCGTACGCCTTGCGCTCGTTGCGGTCGGACCGCAGGATGGCGCGCATGACGACCCAGAAGATGATGCCGACGACCACGGTGGGCAGCAGCGACCAGAGCGCGTTGAGCCAGTAGTCTTCGATCACCCGTCAATCGTACCGCCCTTCGACAGGCTCAGAGACCGGAGAGCCGGCTCAGAGACCGGAGAGCCGGCTCAGAGACCGGAACGACGTGGTGGCGCGATCCCGAACGGGCGCGCAGCCGGCTCAGGAGCCTCCGGCGAGAGCGCCCCACAGACCGCTGACGACGAGGTACAGGCCGATGCCGCCGACCACGATCCAGATCGTGATGCGCGCCGTCGTCGGCCCCTGCTTCTTCGGGTCCTGGTGGTCGCCGGGGTCCATCATGCTCATCGTCGCGCCTGACTGTCGGTGGTCGTGCTGCCGGGTGGCAGCTACTTGACCAGGGGGAAGAGGATCGTCTCGCGGATGCCGAGGCCGGTGAGCGCCATGAGGAGACGGTCGATGCCCATCCCCATGCCGCCGGACGGCGGCATCCCGAACTCGAGCGCCCGCAGGAACTCCTCGTCGAGACGCATGGCCTCGACGTCGCCCTGCGCCGCGAGCTTCGCCTGCTCGATGAAGCGTTCGCGCTGCACGACCGGGTCGACGAGTTCGGAGTAGCCGGTGGCGAGCTCGAAGCCGCGGACGTAGAGGTCCCACTTCTCGACGGCGCCCTCGATCGAGCGGTGGGCGCGCACGAGCGGGCTCGTGTCGACGGGGAAGTCCATGACGAAGGTCGGGCGCTCGAGGCCACCCTTGACGAAGTGCTCCCACAGCTCCTCGACGTACTTGCCGTGGATGGGGTGCGGGACCTCGACGCCTTCACGCTCGGCGAGCGCCTTGAGTTCCTCGATCGGCGTCTGCGGAGTGATCTCGACACCCGCCGCGGCCGACAGGCTCTCGAACATCGAGATGCGGTCCCACTCGCCACCGAGGTCGAACTGCGTGCCGTCGGCCCAGGTGACGACGTGGCTCCCGCTCGTCGCGAGCGCGGCGTTCTGGATGAGGGTCTGCGTGAGGTCGGCCATGGTGCCGTAGTCGCCGTAGGCCTCGTACGCCTCGAGCATGGCGAACTCGGGGCTGTGCGTGGAGTCGGCGCCCTCGTTGCGGAAGTTGCGGTTGATCTCGTAGACGTGGTCGATGCCGCCGACGACGGCGCGCTTCAAGTACAGTTCGGGCGCGATGCGCAGGTAAAGCTCGGTGTCGAACGCGTTCGAGTGGGTGACGAACGGGCGGGCCGAGGCTCCACCGTGCATGACCTGGAGCATCGGCGTCTCGACCTCGACGAAGTCGCGCTTCGTGAAGGTCTGGCGGAGGCTCGCGACCGTCTTGGCCCGGTCGAGCACGTTCTTGCGCGCCTGGTCGCGGGCGATGAGGTCGAGGTACCGGCTCCGGACCCTCGTCTCCTCGTTGAGCTCGTTGTGGAGGTTCGGCAGGGGCAGGATCGCCTTCGCCGCGATGGTCCACTCGGCCACCATGATCGACAGTTCGCCGCGGCGGCTGGAGATGACCTCGCCGGAGACGAAGACGTGGTCGCCGAGGTCGACGAGCTCCTTCCAGGCCGCGAGCTGTTCGTCGCCGACGCTGGCGAGGCTCACCATCGCCTGGATGCGGCTGCCGTCGCCCGACTGGAGGCTGGCGAAGCAGAGCTTGCCGGTGTTGCGCAGGTGCACGACGCGACCCGCGACGCCGACCGTGACGCCGGTCGCCTCGTCGAGCTGGAGCTCACCGAAGCGGGCGCGCACCGCCGGGATCGTGTCGGTGATGGGGAGGGTGACGGGGTAGGCGCCACCGGCACCCGACGTCGCCTCGTCGATGAGGCGCTGGCGCTTCGCGAGCCGGACGGCCTTCTGCTCGGAGAGCTCTGCCTGCTCTGCTGCGTCGTCGATCGGCTCTGGCGTCGTGTCAGTCATGCGGTGGGATTCTCCTCGTGCGGTCACTGGAGTTTACCGGGGACCGTGCGGGCCGCGCGCACGGCCGGCTTCCTATGAACCGGCTATCGACGGCCTGACAAGGGTCTGCGAACAACCATTCGGAGGACATCGCCGGGTACCCGGGCCGTGCTTGGCTCGAAGGACAGGAGTCCCGATCGGGGGCACCGACGCCGGAAACGAACTCGAAAGGCTCGTCATGACGACGCTCTCCGACCACCAGCACACCGACCACCGCGACGCCACCACCGTCCCACCCGTCCCGGCCTCCCCCGCCGTGACGCGCGGACAGGCGGGGATCGACGCCGGTCTCCTCCTGCTGCGCCTGGCGCTCGGCGTGGTCTTCATCGCGCACGGGCTCCAGAAGTTCCTCGTCGACTCCATTCCGGGCGTCGCCTCCGGGTTCGGCGGCATGGGCATCCCGGCTCCCGAGGTCGCGGCGGTCGTCGTCGCCGGTCTCGAGGTGGTCGGTGGCCTGCTGCTCATCGTCGGCCTCGGCACGCGCATCGTAGGAGCCCTGCTCGCGGTGACGATGGCCGTGGCGATGGTGCTCGTGCACCTGCCGGCGGGGTTCTACGCCGCCGACGGTGGCTTCGAGTACGTCATGCTGCTCGCACTCGCGTCGCTCGCGCTCACCCTCGCGGGCCCGGGCCGACTCGCCGTCGACGCGTTGATCCGTCGCCGCCGCAGCCGCTGACACGGGTCGGCTGACTCGGACCCGCCCGCCCGCCCCGACTCGGGTGGGCGGGCGGTGGTCCGTCCACCCGGCTAGAGCAGCTCGTCGACGTCGGGCGTGGTCGCACCGCGCAGAGCCTCGTCGACCGACGACCGCACGAGCGAGGACAGGAAGCCGCCGGCGTTCTCCACGCCGATGTCCTGGAGCAGACCCGTCGCCTGCTGCACGACCGCGCGGGAGAAGCTCGCGGCCGTCTCCACCGCTTCGGCGTAGGCCGCTCGATCGGCCTCGGCGATGATCACGGGCTCCGCGCCCATCTCGACCACGAGCGCCTGCCCGATCGGTTGGACCGGGGCCGGTGCGGTCACGGCGAACGACGTCTCGTGGAGCCGGGCGAGGTCGAGGCTCGTCCCGGTGAACACCATCGCGGGGTGCAATGCCAACGGGATGGCGCCGGCCTTCGCGGCGGGAGCGAGGACTGCGGTCCCGAACCGAGCCGAGGTGTGGGCGACGAGCTGACCCGGCTGCCACGCACCGACCGCCGCGAGCCCTTCGACCAACGACGCGAGTTGCGCATCCGGTACGGCGATGACGACGAGTTCACTCCGCTCGACCACCTCGGTCGGATCGAGCACCGGGACGTCCGGCAACAGGGCGTTCGCCCGTTCGAGGCTCTCCTCCGACACCGCGGTGATGCCGACGATCGCGTGTCCGGCTCCCCCGAGCGCCGCTCCGATGACCGGGCCGACGCGACCACTCCCGATGATCCCGATGCCGAGTCTGGCGCTCCGTCGTTCCGCGCTCACGTGGTCCTCCGGTCGTGGTCGGTCGTCGGGAGCGGGACGGACGGAGTCGGCCCCTGCTCCTGCCACGGCTCGGCGTCCGGCCGCGTCGCCGACGCGGACTGCGCCGTCGGCTCATCGAGGTAGGGGGCCGTCGCCTGCGCCTCGGACGGCTGGTGCTCAGGGTCGAAGCTCGCCCACCGGTGGCTGCGATCGTTCGACTGTGCGACCACGATCGCCGCCGACGCCGCGTCGAACATCCGCACCGCCTCGTCGCGGGCCATGGCCGGAAGCTTGGCGATCACCGGGCCGGGGACCGTGTGCGCGGTCGCGGAGGCGAGGTCGAGCGCGCGCAGGAGCGGCCCCTGGTCGATCCGGATGCTCTGCAGGCGTGCAAGCGGAAGGATGTGGAGTCTGCGCCAGACCACCCCCTGCCGGAACAGCAGCATCCCGTCCCGCAGGGCGTAGCCGGTACGACGCCAGGAGAACCAGTTGATCCATCGCGAGCGACGGGGCGAGCCCACGAAACCGACGCCGTCGCGTGTGGCGAGGGCCGATTGCAGGGGCGCCCAGGCGCTGCCGTCGATGCGGCCCGCGAGCATCAACTCCACGACCTGCGCGGCGTCCACGAGCGACCCGACCGGCAACACCGTGTTGCTCGTCGCACCGCGAGCGGCCTGCTCCAGCGACAGGCCGGCCTTGTTGATCCGCACCCGCCACCAGCCGAACGGCCGCCAGATGATGGGCTGCGACACCTCGATCGCGTGGATCCGGCCGGGCGGGACGGTGTCGTTGGTCGTCGAGAAGAGCCCGAAGCCGATGCGGACGCCCGAGGGGGTCGCGGCGATGCTGTAGCGCAGCGACTTCGTCACGCTCGACCAGACGAAGGCCCCGAGACTCAGCACCATGGGGACGAGCCAGAACCAGGCCCAGTCCAGGCCGTTGACGAGGAGCACGACACCGACCACGACCGAGATCAGGACGATCACGGTGAACGGGCTGAGCAGCGTGGACCCGACCAGGCGCCCGAGCGTCAGGCGGACGACGGAGTCCGGCACCGCCTCCTCCGGGTCGAGTTCGGGCGAGATGAAGTCGTCGACGCGCTCGGTGACGAACCGGGACACCCCGCCGGCGCCGTCGGGCACCGATTGCGGCGGCAGGGTCGGGTCGGCCGGGTCGACGGCTGCTGTGGCCTGCCGGCGTTCGGCGAGCTTCACCCCGCTCGCGAGCGTGAGTACGTCCCGGCGGAGGCCGTCGGCGTCGGCACCGTACAGGTACTCGAGTTTGACGTTCGCGTCCTGGCCCGCGACGCTCACGTTGATGCGGGAGGCCCCGATGAGCCTGGCGAGGAGCGGCTTCTCGATGGAGACGCCCTGGATGCGGTCGAGCTTGGCTTTGCGGTTCGTGCGGAACAGGATGCCGCTGCGCACCTCCACCGCCTCGTCGGTGACCCGGAAGGTGTGCATGCGCCAGGAGAACCAGAACACGGCGATCACCACGATGAGCCCGACGGCGATCGCGAGGAGCACCCACCCGACGAAGCCGTGGTTGAGGATGTAGTCGATCGGGTCGGTCGGCTGCTCCATCCCCGGAGCGGGGATGAAGAACTCGATGAGGCGCTCGCGGAGGTTCGCGATGACGATGCCGAGGATGGCGACGAACGCGATCCCGCCGCGCAGCAACGGCGTCGCCGGGTGCAACCGGTGCCACTGCCCGTCGACGAGACTCTGTCCGGCCACCCGTGGGACGATCGCCTCGGCCGTCGGCTTCACCCGAGGACCCGTGGCCGGAGCCTCGAACCGCTCCGGCGGTCCTGCTGCCTGGTGCTCGCTCACAGTCCGGTCCGCCGGCTCTCCGCCACGGCGACCAGATGGTCGCGCAGCCCCTCGGCCTCGGCTTCCGGCAGCCCGTTGATCACCACTCCGGTCGAGGCGGAGGCGGTCACGAACTTGAGGTCGGCGAGGCCGAACGCCCGCGAGAGGGGCCCGCGGTTGATGTCGACGAGCTGCATGCGCCCGTACGGCACGGCGACGAAGCGCTGCCACATGATCCCTCGGCGGAACAACAGGTCGTCCGCGCGCAGTTGATACCCGATCGATCGGATGCGGCGCGGGATGAACGCCGCGGCGATCAGGGAGATCACGGCGAAGGCGGCGAACGGCCACCAGATCCAGGTCCAGTCCCAGACGAGCGCGACGAAGACCACGGCCGCCGTGACGAGCACGAGGCCGGCACCCTCGGAGATGAACTCGACGGCGATGAGCTTGCGACTCACGCGGCGCCACTCGGCATCGGGCAGTTCCAGCCGCTTGCCGCTCTGCTCCGCGGGGCCGACCTGGACCGTCTCCGGCGACGACAGCTCCTCCAGCGGCGTCTCGATCAGCGGCCGTTCAGCGGGCTGATCAGGTGTGGGACGGGGCTCCCCCGGGTGCGGCGTCGTCATCATCATCCTTCGGAACGGTGCAGAACCACTCGGCCACCAAGGCGGCGACGACGAGTGCGACCGATCCCACGATGGACGCGATCACCAGCCACAACGAGCCTATCGCGGGCAGGATCGGGCGGGTCAGGACGAAGAGCAGGATCCCGACGGTCGCCCCCGCCACCAGGGAGCCGGCATGACTCGAGGCCTTCGCGAGGGCGGCGACCCGCATGGCGCGGAACGGGTCGATCCGCCGGGTGGCGCGACCGGTCGTGCTGCGGCGGATCGGCCAGGACAGGGCGATGAGGATGATCGCGACCGCCACGAGCGAGACCGCGAGGGTGACGGGCGGGATGATCGACGCGCGTCCGCCGGAGACCATCGCGACCTCGACGAGGAAGCCGACGACGACGCCCACCCCGGCCAGGACGATGAGCGGTGTCGCGGTGGTGCGGGTCACGGGTGCCTGCCGTCGTCGGGGACCACGGAGCCGTCGTCGGGGACCACGGAGCCGTCCTTGGCGGCCGCGAGGGTGTCGAGTCGGCCGACGCCGGGCAGCGTCGCGTCGGGGTCGAGGAGCAGCCAGGGCACGACGACGAACCCGCGCTCGGCGGCTCGCGGGTGCGGGACCGTCAGGCGATCGTCGTCGATCGTCTCGTCGTCATAGGCGATGAGGTCGAGGTCGAGCGTCCGGTCGCCCCAGCGCTCCTCGCGGACGCGGCCGTGCGCGAGTTCGATCCGCTGGAGTTCGTCGAGGAGCGCGTGCGGCTGGAGGCGGGTGCGGACGGCCGCGACACCGTTGAGGTAGGCGGGAGCCGACTCGTCGACGCCGGCAGGCTTGACGGCCGCGCTCGAGACGAGCGGCGACGGGCGCACCTCGAGCACCCCGTCGACGGCGGCGAGGTCTTCCACCGCCTGTGCGATCGTCGCGCGGCGGTCCCCCAGGTTGGCCCCGATGGCCACGACGGCCCAGACGGCGCGAGGCTTCGGCGGTCCGGGCCGACGGGCGGGGTCGTGGATCGGTGTGCGCGAGACCATCAGACGACCCGCCCGGTCGCAGTACGGTCGGCCTGGGTTCGCTCGATCGTCACCGCCACGTCCGCGAAGGGCACCGTGATGGGGGCGCTCGGTTTGTGCACCGTGACCCGGACCGCTTCCGCGCGCTCGTTCGCGAGCACCACGTCGGCGATGCGCTCGGCCACGGTCTCGATGAGGTCGACCGGGTCGCGCTCGACGGCCGCCACGACCGCTTCGGCGAGCTCTCCGTAGTGCATGGTCGCGCCGAGCTCGTCGCCGCCGGCGGCCGGGCGGAGGTCCAGCGACACGGTGACGTCGATGACGAACTCCTGTCCGGCCTCGCGCTCGAAGTCGAAGACGCCGTGGTGCGCGAACGCCCGCAGGCCCGTGAGGGTGATCGAATCAGTCATCGGCTCCACCTTGCCATGCATCGAGGGTATCGAGAGCGAGTCTGGTGGCGGCGACGTCGTGGACGCGCACACCCCAGGCTCCGGCCTGCGCGGCCAGCACGCTCACCACCGCGCTCGGCAGATCGCGCGCCTCCATCGGGGCGTCCTCGGGGAGGAGCGCTCCGATGAACCGTTTGCGGGACGCGCCCACCAGCACCGGGTACCCGAGCTCGCGCAGCAGGTCGAGTCGGGCGAGGATGCGCCAGTTGTGCTCGGCGTGCTTGGAGAACCCGAGGCCCGGATCGACGACGATCCGGCCGGGGTCGACGCCCTGAGCGCGGAGGGTCGTCACCCGGTCGTCGAGTTCCCGAGCGACATCGACCGCCGCATCGGTGTAGGTGGCGCGGCTCGCCATGTCGGCCGAGTGCCCGCGCCAGTGGCTGATGACGCAGTCGAGACCGGACGCCGCCATCACGCCCGGCATCCGGTCGTCGGCGAGGCCACCGGAGACGTCGTTGATGATCGAGGCACCGGCGTCGGCCGCGGCACTGGCGGTGTCCGCGTTCATCGTGTCGATACTCACTCGCGCACCAGCGGCGGCCAACGCCGCGATGACGGGTGCGACCCGGTGCTGCTCCTCGCGGGTGTCGACCCGGGCGGCACCGGGCCGCGTCGATTCGCCGCCGACGTCGATGACGGTGGCGCCGGCCGCGATGAGCTCGAGCCCGTGGGCGACGGCGTCGTCGACGTCGAGGTACCGGCCGCCGTCGCTGAACGAGTCGGGGGTGACGTTGACGACGCCCATGATCTGGAACATGCGATCACCCCGCCTGGTCGGCGGACGCGCCGATCAGGACCATCAGCTCGGCCCGCGCGGCCGGATCGGCCAGGGCTCCACGGCTGGCGATGGTGACGGTGGTGCTCGTCGCCTGGCGCGATCCGCGCATCGAGACGCAGCCGTGCGCGGCCTGGAGCACGACGAGGACGCCGCGGGGCGCGAGCCGCTCGACGAGGGTGTCGGCGATCTGCTCGCTCAGGCGCTCCTGGACCTGCGGGCGCGATGCGAGTGTGTCGACGAGCTTCGGCAGGGCACCGAGGCCGATGACGAGTTCGTCAGGCAGGTAGGCGATGTGCGCCGTGCCGAGGAACGGGAGCAGATGGTGCTCGCACACGGAACGGAAGGCGATGTCCCGGACGAGCACGACGTCACTGGTCGCGCCCTCCTCGATCGGGATGGGGCGGGCCAGGTGCACGCCGGCGTCCTGGCCGACGCCACCGAAGAACTCCGCGTACGCGTCGGCGACACGCGTCGGGGTGTCGGCGAGGCCGTCGCGGGAGGGGTCCTCGCCGATCGCCTCGAGGATCTCGAGGACCGCTGCGGCGATCCGTTCGCGGTCCACCGACGACCGCGAGGCCGAGCCCTGATCGGGCTCGGCCTGCGCGGCTGCGACCGCGTCGTCCGCGGTGTGCTCGCCGTGGGTCATGCGGGCTAGGCGGTCGCCGGTCGCGGCTTCGTCGCGCGGGCGCGCTTGGGCTTCGCGGGAGCCTCGGGCTCGGGCTCCGAGCTCACGCCGCCGTCGGCCGCACCGGAGTCGATGGGTGCGGTGAACGATGCGGAACCGACGGCCGAACCCGACCCGACGGGACGCTTCTCGCTGGACAGCCAGACGGGGCGCGGCGGGAGCTTCTTGACGTCCTTGAAGATCTCGGCCAGCTGGACGTGGTCGAGGGTCTCCTTCTCCATCAGCTCGGCGGCGAGGCGGTCGAGCACGGCCCGGTTGGTCGTGATGACCTGCCAGGCTTCGTCGTGTGCGGCCTCGATGAGCTCGCGGACCTGGGCGTCGACGCGCTGCGCGATCTCCTCCGAGTAGTCGCGCTGGTGGCCCATGTCGCGGCCGAGGAACATCTCGCCCGAGGACTGCCCGAGCTTGACGGCGCCGACGTCGGTGGTCATACCGTACTCGGTGACCATCTTGCGAGCGATGCCCGTGGCTTTCTCGATGTCGTTCGACGCACCCGTGGTCGGGTCGTGGAACACGAGCTCCTCGGCGACGCGGCCGCCCATCGCGTAGGCGAGCTGGTCGAGCAGCTCGTTGCGCGTGACGGAGTACTTGTCCTCGAGGGGCAGGACCATCGTGTAGCCGAGGGCGCGGCCGCGCGGAAGGATCGTGACCTTCGTGACGGGGTCGGTGTTGTTCATCGCCGCTGCAGCGAGCGCGTGACCGCCCTCGTGGTACGCGGTGATGAGCTTCTCCTGCTCGCGCATGACGCGCGTGCGGCGCTGCGGGCCGGCGATGACGCGGTCGATGGCCTCGTCGAGTGCGCGGTTGTCGATCAGCTGCGCGTTGGAGCGCGCCGTGAGCAGTGCGGCCTCGTTGAGGACGTTGGCGAGGTCGGCACCGGTGAAGCCGGGCGACTTGCGGGCGACGACCTCGAGGTCGACGCTCGCGGCGAGCGGCTTGCCCTTGCCGTGCACCTCGAGGATCTTCTTGCGGCCGGCGAGGTCGGGGGCGTCGACGCCGATCTGGCGGTCGAAGCGGCCCGGGCGCAGCAGCGCGGGGTCGAGGATGTCGGGACGGTTGGTCGCGGCGATCAGGATGACGTTCGTCTTGACGTCGAAGCCGTCCATCTCGACGAGGAGCTGGTTGAGGGTCTGCTCGCGCTCGTCGTGACCGCCGCCCATACCGGCGCCGCGGTGGCGACCGACGGCGTCGATCTCGTCGACGAAGATGATCGCGGGCGAGTTCTCCTTGGCCTGCTGGAAGAGGTCGCGGACGCGGCTCGCACCGACACCGACGAACATCTCGACGAAGTCGGAACCGGAGATCGAGTAGAACGGCACACCGGCTTCACCGGCGACGGCGCGGGCGAGGAGCGTCTTGCCCGTTCCAGGAGGGCCGTACAGCAGGACGCCTTTCGGGATGCGCGCGCCGACGGCCTGGAACTTCGCGGGCTCCTTGAGGAAGTCCTTGATCTCTTCGAGCTCCTCGATCGCCTCGTCGGCACCGGCGACGTCGTCGAAGGTCACCTTCGGCGACTCCTTCGAGACGAGCTTCGCCTTGGACTTGCCGAACTGCATGACCTTGTTGCCGCCGCCCTGCATGCCGGAGAGCATCAGCCAGAAGAAGACACCGATGAGCAGCAGCGGGAGGAGGAGTCCGAGCATCGACAGGAGCCAGCTCGGCTGGGGCACCTTGTCGTTGTAGCCACCGGACGGGTCTGCGGCGTCGACGGCCTCGACCACGTCGGCCGCACGGGCGCCGACGTAGTAGAACTGCACCTGCTTGCCGAACTCGTCGTCGGCCTTCGTCAGCGTGAGGTCGACGCGCTGGTCGCCGTCGGTGATGACGGCCTCCTTGACCTGCCCCTTCTCGAGGAAGGCGAGACCCTCTTGCGTGGAGACCTCACGGAAGCCGTTCATGCTCATCAGGCTGATGCCGATCCAGAAGACCAGGGCGGCGATGATGAGGTACGGGATGGGACCCTTGAAGAGACGCTTGACGTTCATAAGTTGAGAGGCCGGGGCTGGCCCGTTCCCTTTCTGCAGGAGGGGTCGACGGGCGGAGCCGCGTCGCGAATCAGGCTACCCCCTCGCCGCTGGATGCCTCCCCTGTGTTTGCCGTGGGCTTAACAGGGGTGCGGTGTGAGGACGGTGGAGTGGTTCAGGCGTAGACGTGCGGGGCGAGGACGCCGACGTCGCGGAGGTTGCGGTACTTCTCGTCGAAGTCGAGGCCGTACCCGACGACGAAGTCGTTCGGGATGTCGAAACCGACGTACTTGCACTCGACGTGCACCTTGGCGGCCTCGGGCTTGCGGAGGAGCGCGCAGACCTCGATGGACGCGGCTCCGCGCGAGGCGAAGTTCTCGAGCAGCCAGGAGAGGGTGAGGCCGGAGTCGATGATGTCCTCGACGATCAGGACGTGACGGCCGGTGAGGTCGGCGTCGAGGTCTTTGCGGATCTGGACGACACCGCTCGACTTCGTGCCGGCGCCGTACGAGCTGACGGCCATCCAGTCCATCGAGAGCGGGATGCGGAGTTCGCGCGCGAGGTCGGCCATGACCATGACCGCACCCTTCAGGACGCCGACGAGCAGGACGTCCTTCCCGGCGTAGTCGGTCTCGATCTGCCGGGCGAGTTCGGCGAGCTTGTCGCGGATCTCCTGCTCGGTGACGAGGATGGTCGTGAGGTCGTCGGAAATGTCGCTCTGCTCCATGCGTCGAGTGTATGCGAGATGACCGGGACGCCCGTGCGCCTCCTGCTCGGAGAGCCCGTCGGTCAGCGGGCCGCGAAGACGATGCGTCCCGCGTGCCGGGACGCCGTCAGGCCTGGCAGGTCGATCGGCCCCTGGCCCGCCCAATCGGTGACGAGCCGCGCGACCTCGATCGTCTGCGACCTGGTGAGCGAGACGCCGAACTCGCTCTGCACGATGTACCGGATGATGCGCTGGCGGAGCGCCGCCGGATTGGCGGCGAGTGCCCCGGCGCTGACGGAGATCCCGGCCTCGGCGTGCTCCACGAGCTCCTCGATGGTCTCCTCGATCATCTCCTCGAACGCGTCCGCATCCTCTCGGGCGGCGTCGGCGGTGCGGGCGAGGGCCTCGGCGATCCCCGGCCCGAGCTCCGCCTCGAGCACCGGCAGGACCCGTTCCCGGACCCGGACCCGCGCGTAGGCGTCGTCGGTGTTGTGCGGGTCGTGCCACGGTTCGAGTCCTTCGGCCGCGCACGCCTCGCGGGTCTGGGAGCGTCGGATCCCGAGCAGCGGTCGGAGGAGTGCACCGGAGACGGGCGCCATGCCCTGGAGGCTACCCGTGCCCGACCCGCGAGCGAGGCCGAGGAGCACGGTCTCCGCCTGGTCGTCGAGGGTGTGCGCGAGCAGCACCAGGGACGCACCGACCTCGACCCGGGCGGCGTCGAGTGCGGTGTACCGGGCCGCCCGTGCCGCGGCCTCCGGTCCGCCCTCGGAGCCCACCTCGACGACGCGGACGAGGACGGGGTCGAGCCCGAGGGCACGCGCCTGGTCCGCGGCGCGCGCCGCGACGTCGGCCGAGCCCGCTTGCAGTCCGTGGTCGACGATCACGGCGCCGGCCCGCAGACCGACCTTTCCGGCTTCGAACGCGGTCGCGGCGGCGAGCGCGAGCGAGTCGGCGCCACCGCTCAGCGCGACGAGCAGGTCGGCACCGGCGACGTCACGCGTCGCCGCTGGCGCCGTGCCCGCGAGCGCATCGCGCACCGCCTTCCGCAGGGCGGCGACGGACGGGTGGAGCGGGGGTCGGACGTCGTTCACGCGGACCACGCTATTGCACCGCGCCGAGCGCCTCCCCACACCGTTCGCTCCGGGACGCATCGGTTATGGTTGGTCCTCGTCGGCGACCGCGCCGACTCCACGTCATCCAACCGCGCAAGGAGCAGGCTTATGGCCGAGTACGACGCCGTCATCGAGATCCCGCGGGGCAGCCGCAACAAGTACGAGATCGACCACGAGACCGGTCGGGTCTTCCTGGACCGCGTCCTGTTCACGAGCTTCGTCTACCCCGCCGACTACGGCTTCTTCGAGAACACCCTCGGCGAGGACGGCGACCCGGTCGACGTCCTGGTCCTGCTCGACTTCCCGACCTTCCCGGGCGTCGGCATCAAGGTCCGCCCCGTCGGTGTGCTGCACATGACGGACGACGGCGGCGGCGACGACAAGGTCATCGCCGTGCAGTACAAGGACCCGCGCTGGTCGCACATCCAGGACCTGAACGACATACCGCAGGCGACGCGCGACGAGATCGAGCACTTCTTCGTCCACTACAAGGACACCGAGCCCGGCAAGTGGGCGCGGATCGACGGCTGGGGCGACGCCGCAGCGGCCGAGAAGATCATCCTCGCGGGCTTCGACAAGCTCAAGGCTGAGGGGCACTGACCCCCTGCGGACCTCCGCTCACCGCATGACGAAGCGGCCGGCACCCGAGGGTGCCGGCCGCTTCGTCGTGCGGGTCGCTGCGCTCGATCAGCCGAGCGGCGCCCCGCGGTCGGCCATGAACGGCTGCGCGTCGATCGCGCTGCCGTTGATGCGGACCTCGAAGTGCAGGTGGCAGCCGGTCGAAGCGCCGGTCGTGCCGACGTAGGCGATGACCTGTCCGGCGGAGACCTGGTAGCCGACGCCGACCTGGATGCCGCCGTTCACGATGTGCGCGTAGCCGGTCGAGACGCCGGAGCCGTGGTCGATGAGGATGAAGTTGCCGTAGGTGCCGTACCAACCGGCGTAGGTCACGGTGCCGGAGGTAGCCGCGTAGATCGGGATCCCGCAGCCGCCCGCGATGTCGGTGCCGCGGTGGAAGCTGCCCGAGCTGCCGCCGCCGGTGGAGATCGGATCGCGGTAGCCGTAGGTGCCCGAGATGCTGCCGGAGGCCGGGATCGCCCAACCCTGGCTGCTGAGCTGACCGCCGTCGGCGCTCTGCCCCCGTGCAGCGGCTTCGGCCGCGGCCTTCGCCTTCGCCGCTGCGACTCCGGCCTCATAGTCCTGAACCGTCTTCGCCGTCGTGTCCTGCAACGCGGTCAGCTGCGCGTTGAGCGTGACGATCAACTCCTGGTTCTTCTCGAGCTTCTCCGCCGCCGCGGACGCCGCCGCCTGGGCGGCCTCCATGGCCGTCTGAGCCGCCTGTCGGAGCGATTCGCGCTCGTCGCGGGCGACACCGGCCTGCTCGCCGAGCGCAGCCGCGGTGTTGCGTGCGGCGACCGCCTGCTCGTAGACGCCGTTGCTGTGCTCGGCGACCTGGTTCATGTTGCCGAGCTTCGACAACAGGTCGGTCGCGCCCTTGCTCTCGCCGTCGAGGAAGAGGCTCAGACTGAGGTCGGCGCCGCCCGACCGGTAGAGCTGCGAGGCGACCCGACCGGCCTGCTTCGTGGCGGTGTCGGCCTCGGTCGTCTTGGCGTCGGCCTGCGACTGGATCGCGGTGGCCCGGGCGTCCGCCTCGAAGAAGGCCTCCTCAGCGGCCTGGAACTCCGTGCCGCGTTTCTCGGCCTCGTCCTGGGCGACCTGCAGTTCGTCCTGCAGCTGGACGATGAAGTTCTTGATGTTCGTGACTTCGGCGGCCTTGGCGGCCTCGTTGCCCTTCGCCGCCTGGACGTCGTCCCACGAGGGGTAGTCGGCTGCCGACGCCGGACCGGCGACGCCGAACGAGCCGACGATCGCGAGCGACATGACGATGGCGGCGGTGAGGCGTCCTCGCCACCGCACGGATGACGCCGATCCGGCGTTGGTCGTCCGGCTTCGGCGCCAAGCGCCGGCAAGCTTCTTGCTCATGAAGTAGGGGCCCATCTCGGTTCGCTGCAGTCACATCGGTCACATCGGTACCACTGTCCACGCTAGCCCGACGGGGGTCGGGACCGGCTGCGGACACTCCCGTCGGCCGTGGCATCCGGGAGTGTTCCACGCCAGAGGCTAACCCCGGCCGGGGGCCGTGCAGTGGTCATTCGGCGCCTGTCGCCACATCCGGCATGGAGTGCCGACCGCAGCTCCGCGAACCCGATTTTGGATTCGGCGGTTTCATCCGTATGCTTGTCGCTCGGTAGTCATGAAGCTTCAGGGCTTCGCGGCCCTATCGTTTAGCGGCCTAGGACACCGCCCTTTCACGGCGGCAGCACGGGTTCGAATCCCGTTGGGGTCACCACCGACTACTGGAAAAACAGCCGCTCGGATTCAGGTATAGTGAGTCTGCGCGACTGCGAGAAGCACCGAGGAACACCAGCATCACCGCAGTTCGTATCACCAGCAATTCAACATGTATGGCCCTGTAGCGCAGTTGGTTAGCGTGCCGCCCTGTCACGGCGGAGGTCGCGGGTTCAAGTCCCGTCAGGGTCGCAAAAGGTCGGAAGCCCTCTCGCAAGGGAGGGCTTCTGCTTTTGAGACATCGTCGCCGTTCGTGCAGCTGATGTACTCGGCTCTGTAGCTCAGTTGGTAGAGCGCACGACTGAAAATCGTGAGGTCACGGGATCGACGCCCGTCGGAGCCACGGAACCCCCACCTAGCTTCTACATGGTGGGGGTTCTTTTTTTGCCCTGCCGCCGGACCGCATGCCCCGACGAGTTGCCACTCCCCTGCCATGACGGTCAGACTCGCAGCGTGGAATCGAGACCGGCACACCGAGCGACCGACCAGGTACCGCGGGTGACGTCTCGAAGCGCGTTCTGGATAGCAGCCTCCGTGCTCGCAGTCATGCTCGGCACGTCACTCGTCGCCTGCTCGGACACGAGGTACGGACTGCCGCGCGATGAAGCCGTCGGCACCTGGCGCAGCGGGGACACCCGGCTCGAGCTCGCCGACGACGGAACGTTCGAGGCCACCGCCTGGCCCTCGCAGGTTCAGTGCAGCCGTGACGACGACCCCCGTGCGGACGAGCCGATCGACTTCTCCGGGACCTGGATGGTGGACAACGAGGGAACCCATCGCGACCTGATCCTGGAGCCCGGTGGCGGTGCATGCGATCGCTCCAGGATCACCTCCGATGTGCGGAGCGACGACGATCTCGCACGTCTCTGCGTCCACGCCCGCGGGTCCTTGTCCGGTCCGGCCGAGAACTTCTTCACCCTGTATCAGGGTGATCCTCCGGAGACCGAGGATCCGGATCGCTGCCTGAACTACTAACGCACCCGGGATGGACCAGCCTCCTCTGCTCCCTGAGCACCCGCTCCCGGTCCCTGAGCGACAAGGAACCTCCGCACGTCGACGAGCTCAGTGACCGGAAAGCACACTCGGCGAAGTTCGACCCCTGAGCCTGCCGAAGGGCGACGGGCCACCTCGCGAATCCGGCGCACCCTGTCACGTTCCCTGGGCCCGTCGAAGGGCCCGCGTAGGCACTTCGACAAGCTCAGTGACCGGAGGAGGTCCACCCGAATCCCCTCCCCTCCTCGAGCAACCCTTTCCCGGCCCCTGAGCCTGTCGAAGGGCACACGAGGAGACTTCCACAACCGGTGCGACTCAGCATCTGGAATGTCAGTGGTCCATGGTGGACTTGTCCCATGACCGAGACCACCACTTCCGCAGTTCGAGCTGGCGACCACTACGCCGCGCAGCTCGCGGAGTTCTCGGACCACTACGCGGAGATCCAGCGTCGGCGTGCTGCTCTGGACGCCGAGGAGGCCCGGCTCCTCGCCCATTCTGCCGCCTACGCAGACGCCTTCGCCGACGCCACGGTCCCGGCGATCTTCCCGCCGGCGGAACGGCAGGCCCTCTCCCGTCGCTCGACGTGTGCGGCGCTCGCGATGGCGACCCGCACCCCTGAGCGGACCGTGCAGCGTGCGACGAACGACGCGGAAAGGCTCGTCAACGACGCACCGGCCGTGCTCGCCTCCCTTGAAGCGGGCCGCATCTCGGCGCGGCACGCGCAGACGATCATCGACCAACTCGCAGAGGAGTCCACGAACGCGAACCTCCGCAGGCGCGCCCGCGTCCTGCGCGAGCGTCTGCACCCCGAGTCGATCACCGCCCGAGCGATCCGCTCCGAGGCCGACCGCCGGGTCGAGTTCGAACCCGCAGCGGACGGGATGGCGTGGGTGCATCTGTTCACCACGGCCCCGATCGCCCAGGGCGTCATCGAGCGGGTTGAGGCCGCGGCGGCTGAGTCGCGCGCCGCCGGCGACACCCGCACCTGCGGACAACTGCAGGCCGACGCTCTCGCCGCCCTCGCGCTCACCGGCGTCACACCGGACGACGTCATGTCGAGCCCGGTCCTCCCGCACCCGATCGAGGTGCAGGAGCACATCACGCCGACCGTGCAGATCACGGTCCCGGCACTGAGCATGGCCGGTGTCTCCGACGCCCCGGCAACCCTCGACGGCTACGGTCCCATCGACCCCGAGACCGCCGCACGCATCGCGGTGAACGCACCGAGCTTCACCCGCATCCTGGTCCAGCCGGAAACGGGATCCGTGCTGTCCGTCGAGCGGAACCAGTACCGCGTTCCCGCCGACCTCCAACGCGCTGTGCGGTTGCGGGACGGCACCTGTCGGGCGCCGGGCTGCGGCAGGCGTGCCCGGGCTTGCGACCTCGACCATTCGGTCGCGTGGGAAGACGGCGGCACCACGGATGTCGGGAATCTCGCCTGCCTGTGTCGACATCATCACCGGATGAAGCACCTGCCCGGATGGAACCTCGAGCACGGTCCCGGCGGGGTCCTCGACTGGACAACGCCAGACGGGAAACGCCATCGAACGGAACCGGACCCGGCGCCGTTCTGACCTCCGAACGACAAGGCGTCCTCGTGGGCACTTCGACAGGCTCAGTGACCGGGAGAGGTGTGCCCGGAACCATGGGTGTCCTCGTAGGCACTTCGACAGGCTCAGTGACCGGGAGAGGTGTGCCCGGAACCAGGGGTGTCCTCGTAGGCACTTCGACAGGCTCAGTGACCGGGAGGACGCACTCAGTGACAGGAAGAGGCGCGTCCGAAACGAGGAGGCGTCCTCGTGGGCACTTCGACAGGCTCAGTGACCGGGAGGACGCACTCAGTGACCGGAAGAGGTGTGCCCGGAACCATGGGGTGTCCTCGTGGGCACTTCGACAGGCTCAGTAACCGGGGTGGACACGCTCAGTGAGCGGGAAAAGTCCACCGGAGACGACCCGGTCCCTGAGCCTGTCGAAGGGCAGTCCGGTCGAGCCAGCTCGATGCACGTGAGGACGTCCGCCGGATCGCATCGTGCACCTCCGTCCGCAAGCCCCAGACATCCGGGGCCGATCGGGACAGACTGATGACATGAGTTCTGCAGACGATCGCACCACCGACGGCCCCGACGACGCCCACCGAGTCCCCGAAGGGGTCGACGACGCCACCGTGGAAGCGGTCGGCAAAGTGACCGAGGCGCTCGAAGTCGTCGAGCAGGCGCGCGGCATGCTCTACGGCTTCCATCGCCTGACCGGTAAAGCGGACCTCGCGCTCGGCGAAGCCGCGGACGCTCTGCGCGAAGCCGGACACGACGCCCTCGCCGACCGGATCGACACCGAGCTGGTCGGACGCAACGTCATCGACGGACGCTGGACGTTCCAGATCGTCGAAGACTACGACGGCAACTACTGGGAGCCGTTCCGCACGCTCGAGGCGGAGGTCCGCAACGAGTTGGCGGGCGGCCGACGCCACCTCGCGGAAGCCGCGATGAAGGAGGACCGCCGCACGCACGGCGCGCCCCACCACGAAGCCACACCGCCGACGGTCTGAGGCAGCACGGCATCAGGGCAGCGTGCCGTTAGGCTCGATCCGATGACCGATGCACCCGTTTCCCGGACGAAGTTCTCCCGCCAACGGGTGATCGTCGGAGCCGCCGAGTTCGCCGACACGCACGGAGCCGACGCCCTCACACTCGCCGCCCTGGCCCGCGAGCTCGACACCTCGGCACCGGCCCTCCTCAAACACGTCCGCAGCACCGAGGACCTCCGCGCCGCCGTCGCCCAGCTCGCCCTCGCCCAACTGGCCAGCGGGCTCGACATCGCGACGACCAGCCTGAGCGGGACCCCCGCCCTCACCGCACTGGCCGACGGGTACCGCCGCTTCGCCCTCGCCTATCCCGGTCGGTACACCCTCGCGTTCTCGATCGAGGACGTCCGTGCCGACACCGGCGAGCCGGCCGACCGCGAGCTCGTGATGCTCGTCGAACGCGCACTCGCGGGGCGCGGTCTCGACAGCGTGGCGATGACGGACGCCGGACGCATCGTCCGGGCGGCCCTCCACGGCTTCGTGTCACTCGAGCTCGTCGGCGGCTTCACCCGCGGCGCCGACCCCGCCAGCAGCTACGCTGCCCTCGTGGAGCTGCTCGACCATTCGTCCGCACTCGGCTCACGCCACCCCCAGGAGACGCCATGACCATCACGACCACCACCCCCACCGTCCTCTTCGTCTGCGTGCACAACGCCGGTCGCTCCCAGATCGCAGCCGGCTTCCTCGGTGCCCTCGCCGGTGACCGGGTCGAGGTGCTGTCGGCCGGGAGCGAGCCGAAGGACCGGATCAACACCGTGGCGGTGGAGGCGATGGCCGAACACGGCATCGACATCACCGCGGCCGTGCCCCGCATCCTCACGACCGACGCCGTCCGGGCGTCCGACGCGGTCATCACGATGGGCTGCGGCGACGCCTGCCCGATCTTCCCCGGCAAGCGCTACGAGGACTGGGAACTCGAGGATCCGGCCGGGCAAGGCATCGAGGCAGTCCGCCGCATCCGCGACGACATCGAGGAGCGGATCGCCGCACTGTTCGTCGAACTCGTGCCCGCCGAGGCATCCGAGTTCCCGGCCACCATGGGCTCGGTCGCCCACGACGCACTCAGCGCGCACGGCTTCACCCGGTTCGAGCAGCTCACGAGGGTCTCCCCCGCCGCCCTGCTCCGCATCCACGGCGTCGGCCCGAAGGCCGTCGACCTCCTGACCGCAGAACTCATGGCCCGCTCACTCGCCTTCGCCTCCTGAGGACGCCTGCGACGCGCAACCCCATTGCCCGGCGCGACACCCGTCGTATCGTGGTCGTATGAGCAAGCACGCAGCGAACGACGACAACCTCCCCGAGGACCACGAGACCACCGAGGACTCCATCGAGCAGGAGGTCGACGGCGAGGACACGTTCCTCCCCGTCGCCGAGCCGACCACCGGTCCCGCTCCCGCGCCGTAACCCGAGGCGCCTCTGGACGCCGCGGCTCAGGGTCCGACGAGCGCTTGGAGGTCATCCCGTGAACCGTCGAAGACGTTCACGTCGATGAACTCCTCCTTGCCGACGTACCCGGGCATCCGTTCCCGGCTGGTGTACTGCCAGAGGTCCCACGCCCGCCCGTCCGACAGGACCGGCGGCGTGACGACCGAGCGGATCCAGAGAGGGTTCCGCTCGTACGCACCCGCGAGGAACGCGTCGTAATACCGCATGGTTGCGTAGATGATCGGCGGCCGACCGTAGTGCTCCTCGAGTGCGGCGAGGAGCGGATCGAGCACGGCGGCGACCCGCTCAGCACTCGGTGGCGTCCGGCAGTAGTCGGCGTAGCACTCGAGATCGATGGTGATCGGGAGAGCGCCCGCAGTGACCGGCACGGTGTCGAAGATGTTCTGCGCCTGCGTCTCGGCCGGGCTGTCGAAACTCAGGAAGTGGTACGCCCCGATGAGTAAGCCGCTCTCGTCGGCCGCACGCTGCGCGCCCGCCCAGTTCGCGGCGAACCGTTCGTCCTGATCACCTGATCCCTCGGTCGCCTTCATGATCGCGAAGTCGATGGGCTGAGCCGCGAGGACGTCCCAGTCGATCTCGCCCTGGTACGACGAGACGTCGACACCGCGCACCGCGTACGAGGCGGCCAGGATCGCGTTCGGCCGCACGAGCCCCATGGCGACGAGCGCCGCGCAGATCCCGCCGATGGCGAGCGTGCCGGCCGCCCCGACGACGATCGGCCACCAGCGCCTCCAGAATCGGTTCATCGACTCACTCTGTCACGTCTCGGACGTGTCCCGGAGCAGGACGCCTCAGCGCGGGTAGAGGACCGCGGCCCGCGGGTCGACCACGAAGTCGACGACGTCCCCCGTCGACCACCCCGCGGCCGCGAGCTGCTGCACGGCGACGTCGGCGGTGATGACCGCCGAGCGGACCCGGACGACGTCACCGCGGGGTTCGAGGTCGGTGATCATCGCGCGGAGGGCGCCTGACGCACTCGGGCTGCCAGACCCGTCAGCCTCTCGGACCTCGACGCGGGACGGTCGGAACGCGCAGGCGGCGGCGACCCCGACCGGGATCGGGTCTATCTCCGCGGAGGTGTCGACCTCGACCTCCGCCCCGTCCCGCAGACGGATCCCGCGTGCTGTGCGAACGCCCGACAACAGTTCGAGTCCCGCGAGGTCCGCGGTGAACGCCGTCCGCGGCCGCTCGAGCACCTCCGCCGTCGGCCCCTGCTCGACGATGCGCCCGGCGTCCAGGACGATCACCCGGTCCGCGAGCGTGTACGCGTCGAGCACCTCATGCGTCACGAGCACGGTCGTCCGTCCGTGCAACTGCTCACGGAGCATGCGGCGCAGGTGGGGCGCGACCGTCGCATCGAGTGCGGCCATCGGTTCGTCGAGGAGCAGGAGGGCCGGGTCCGGGGCCAGCGCGCGGGCGAGCGCCACCCGCTGCGCCTGACCGCCGGACAACTCGGCAGGACGGCGCCCTTCGAGCTCGGACGCCTCGACGTCCGCGAGTCGTCGTCGGGCGATGTCCCGAGCCTCGCCGCGCGACGCTCCGGCGACCAGCGGGCCGTAGGCGACGTTGTCGAGCACGGAGCGGTGCGGGAAGAGCAGCGCCTCCTGCGCCAGGAGCGAGATCCCCCGCCGATGCGGC
Organism: Plantibacter sp. MCCC 1A11337; assembly: GCF_013349365.1. NCBI lineage: Bacteria > Bacillati > Actinomycetota > Actinomycetes > Micrococcales > Microbacteriaceae > Plantibacter > Plantibacter sp. MCCC 1A11337. The sequence goes on from NZ_JABJWX010000001.1 coordinate 1,323,390, forward strand.
GGTGACCACCGGTCCCGACCCGATCCACCGACCGCGAACAGCTCGCGACCGGCGAGGGTCGCGTGACCCGTGTCCGGACGCAGGAGCCCGGCGAGGACGGCGAGCAGCGTCGACTTGCCGGCGCCGTTCGGTCCGAGCACGGCGACGGTCTCCCCGGCGGCGAGGTCGACGGCGAGCTCCCAGTCGCGTTCACGCAACGTCGCTCGGAACTCCAGGGCCGCCCCGGTCATCGCACTACTCCGGCGACGGTCCGTCCACGGCGGATCGCCCCCTGCGCCCCAGCGACGCCGACGACGAGCACGGCCACGACGACGAGGACGAGCGACAGCGCGACCGCGGCGTCGGGATCGGTCTCGCGCTGCAGGTAGATCTCGAGCGGCAGCGTCCGCGTGACCCCCTGCAGGCTGCCCGCGAACGTGAGGGTCGCACCGAACTCGCCGAGGGCCCGCGCGAACGACAGGATCGCGCCCGACACGACGGCGGGTGCGAGGAGCGGCAGCGTGACGGTGCGGAAGACCGTGGTGGGACGTGCACCGAGCGTCGCGGCGACGGCCTCGTACCGCGAGCCGGTCGTGCGGATCGCCCCCTCCAGGCTCAACACGAGGAACGGCAGGGCGACGAAGGTCTGGGCGAGGACGACGGCGGTCGTGGAGAACGCGATGTCGATCCCGGCGTCCGCGAGCGCCGGTCCGAGCAGGCCGAGCCGACCGAAGGTGTAGAGCAGGGCGATCCCGCCGACGACGGGTGGGAGCACGAGCGGGAGGAGGACGAGCGACCGCAGCAGACGCTGCCCCGGGAACCGGGTGCGAGCGAGGACGAGGGCGAGGGGCACGCCGAACACGATGCAGAGGGCCGTCGCGAGTGACGACGTCCGCAGACTCAGCCCGAGCGCCGCGACCGACGACTCGGAGGTGACGAGTGCACCGAAGTCCGCCCAGTCCACGCGCAGGACGATCGCGACGAGCGGCAGCAGGACGAACGCCGCGCCGACCGCGGCGACGACGACGATCCAGCGGGGCACCCCCGAGCCGAGTTCCCTCACGGGGTCACGGTGCGCCGAAGCCGGCGTCGGCGAGCACCCGCTGTCCCTCGGCGCTCACGACGTAGGCCGCGAACGCCGCAGCGACGGCGGGGTTCGCGCTTCCTGCCAGCGGCGCGATCGGGTAGGTGTTGACGGCCTTTGACGACTCGGGGAAGGCGATGCCCCGCACGGCGTCGCCGGCCGCGATGACGTCGGTCACGTAGACGAGCCCGGCATCGGCCTCGCCCGAGGTCACCTTGCCGAGGACGTCGGTGACGGAGGACTCCTCGCTGATCGGGCTCAGCGCGACACCCGTGGCGTCCTCGACGGTGACCGTGGCCGCTCCACAGGGGACCTGCGGCGCACACACGACCGTCTTGACGCCCGGACGGGCGAGGTCGGCGAACGTCTTCACGCCGGCAGGGTTCGACGGGGGCACGGCGATCTGCAGGACGTTGGTCGCGAAGTCGACCGGGTCGCCCTCGACGAGGTCGGCATCGGTCAGCTTCGCCATGTTCTTCTCGTCTGCGGAGGCGAACACGTCGCCGGGAGCACCGTTCGTGAGCTGCGTGACGAGGTCGGAGGAGCCGGCGAAGGTCAGCTCGACGGTCGTACCGGGATGCGCCTCCTCGAAGTCCTCCGCGAGCGCAGTGAAGGTCGTCTTGAGCGACGCCGCCGCGTAGACCGTGACGGAGCCGCTGAGATCGTCCGCCGTGGCCGAGGCGGCGGGTGTCGGCGTCGCGGTGGGGGCGGCGCAGGCGGACGCCGCGAGCAGGACGCCGGTGCCGAGGGCCAGTGCACTGAGCAGTCGGAAGGATCGACGGGGTGCGATGCGGTTCATGAGCTCGCCTTCGGGGTCTCGATGAGGACCGTCGTGGCCTTCACGACGGCGATGGCCGTGGACCCGAGTTCGAGACCGAGTTCACGTACGGCCTCACTGCTCATGAGCGACACCACCCGATGCGGGCCGCACTGCAGTTCGACCTGCGCCATGACCGTGTCCATCGTGATGTCGGTGACGATGCCGACGAAGCGGTTGCGTGCCGAGCGTCCGATCTCCGAGGGGTCGACGGGGAGGACGGCGTTCTCCCTGGCCAGCCGAGCGAGCGACAGGCCGTCGACGACCGCTCGGCCCGCCTCGTCCTTCGCGCTGACGAGTGCGCCCTGGTCGATCCAGCGACGGACGGTGTCGTCACTGACCCCGAGGAACAGGGCGGCGTCTCGGATACGGATCTGCGGCATGGAGACAGGCTAGTGCACGCATTCGCGTTGATACGACGTAACCGTAACCGCATCCGCGTTCCGGGCCGTCGGCAGTCGACCGGCGCTTGGGCCCTCCGCGACGCCCACCGCTCCGAAGCATCCGTATGAGATCACGACTGCTCGCCGCCGTCACCCTGCTCGCCCTCGCCACCGGCCTCACCGCCTGCGCTTCCCCCGGCTCGGGGACCGGCGGCGCCACGGGCGACGGACCGCTCGTCGCGTTCTACGGCGACTCGTACACCCTCGGCACCGGAGCGAGCGACCCGGCCAACCGCTGGTCCACCGTCGTCAGCGAGGAACGCGGCTGGCGGGAGTTCAACCCCAGCGTCAACGGCCTCGGGTTCGTGAACCACCGCGACCGCTTCGGCGACGGCAGCGGCGACCTCCCCTCCCTCATCATCGCCGAGCAGCCCGACATCGTCTTCGTCACGATGGGCCTCAACGACGCGTTCAGTTTCGACGATGCCGCCGACCGGATCCACGAACAGATCACGACGGACCTGCATCGCCTCCGCGACGCCCTCCCGGAGGCCCGCTTCATCGTCGTCGAACCGTTCTGGTACACCGACGAGCGACCGCAGTCGATCGAGACGATCATCGGCTGGGTGGCCGACGCCGCGCAGGAGATCGACGCCGACACCATCCCCGGGGCGTCGCACTGGATCGAGGGACACCCGGAGTGGATGGCCGCAGACGGCCTCCACCCGAACGACGAGGGGTACGCGGAGATGGCTCGCCGCATGGACGCCGAGCTCGAGCGCCTCGGACTCTGACGCCTCGATCCGGGACGCGGCTCAGCCGAGCCGGATGCCCCGGTCCGCCATGAACGGGACGGCGTCGACGCGCGAACCGCCGATCCTGACCTCGAAGTGCACGTGGCATCCGGTCGAGGCACCCGTCGTCCCGACGAGCGAGATGTTCTGACCGGCGGACACCCACTGCCCCTCGCCGACGAGGATGCTGCTGTTGTGCGCGTATCCGGTCATGACGCCGCCGCCGTGGTCGACGAGGACCCAGTTGCCGTAGGTGCCGAGCCAGCCGGCGTAGACCACCGTGCCGGCGTTCGCGGCGTAGACCGCTCGCCCACAACCTGCTCCGATGTCGGTGCCCGAGTGGAACGGGTTGACGCCGGGCACGGGGCGACCGGGTCGCGGTCCGTAGTTGTCGGTGATCCGGCCGGAGATCGGCAGGGCCCATCCCTGGCTCCCGACGGCACCCGAGGCACCGCCACCTCCGCCGCCTCCTCCGCCACCGCCGGCGTTGGCAGCGGCCTCGGCAGCCGCCCGTGCAGCCTCAGCCGCAGCCGCCGCGGCTGCAGCAGCGGCGGCCGCGGCCGCCTTGACTTCCTCGCCCTTGCGGTAGTCGGCCTCGGTGGCTGCGCGGTTCTCCTTGAGGACCACGAGCTGGGCCTCGAGCGTCGCGAGGTACTCCTGCTGCTCGGACACGGCGGTCTCGGCATCGGCGCGGGCCGCGACCGCGTCGCCGAGCGCGGTCTCGGCTGCCGCGGCGAGCTCGCCGAGGGCGGCCTCGGCGATGGTCGCCTGCTCGGTGAGGAGCGACGCCGTGTTCGCATCGGTCCTCGCCCGGTCGTAGGTGCCGTCCGTGGACTCGCTGAGCTTCGTGATCGTGCTCAAACGTCCGAGGAGCGACTCCGGCTCCTGGCCGTCGAGGAACGCGGCGGTACTGAGGTCGACGTTCCCCGACCGCAACCACGCGGCGACGAGCGCGCCGGCCTGGCGTTTGGAGGCCTGCGCCGCGGTCGTCGCTGCGACGGCCTGCTCACGGAGCGAGACGGCACGGTAGCTCGCCTCGTCGACGGCCAGCTGAGCGGCCTCGTACTCGTCGGCACGGAGGACGGCCTCGGCTTCGGCGAGCGCCGCAGCGGTCTTCAGCTGCTGGACGAGCCCCTCGATCTGACCGATGGTCGACTGCTTCGAGGACTCGCTCGAACGGGCCGCCTCGACGTCCTCCCAGCTGGGGTACTCCGCAGCGGCGGCCGGCTGCGCGAGACCCATCGAGAGGACGATGACTCCGGCGAGCGCCGCGGCGATGGAGGCGCGACGGCGCGCGGGACGGAGGCGTGGCATGGTGCCATCGTGGCAGTGGTCAGCCCCGTTCGGGGGGAGGCTCGCCAGCCTGGGAACGAACCGGCTCCGCCCGGTGGGCGAGCACGAGGTCGAGCAGCCGGTCGGCGATGCCGCGTTTCGACCCGGTCGCCTCGCCGACCACCTCGCCGGCGCCGTCGATCACGACGACCTCGTTGTCCGGCGTGCCGAAGCCGTTCGTCCACCCCACACGATTGAGCACGAGGAGGTCGGCGCCCTTGCGTGCCGCCTTGGCCCGGCCGAGGGCCAGCAGCTCCTCGCGGTCGGCGGCGGTCTCCGCGGCGAACCCGACGACCATCCGTCCCGGCACCCGGGCCGCGGCGAGTCCGGCGAGCACGTCGGGGTTGCGGACGAGTCGCAGGGTGAGCTGGTCGCCGGTGTCGTCCTTCTTGATCTTCCGTTCGGCGATCTCGGCGGCGCGGTAGTCGGCCACGGCGGCCGCCATGACCACGAGCGTCGCGTCGGCCGCCGCGTCCTCCACGGCGACCGCGAGTTCCGCTGCGGTGCCGACCGGGACGACCCGCAGACCGTCGACCGCAGCCGCTTCGGCCGCGACGTCGGCGTCCAGGGGCGCCGCGACGAGCACCACGTCCGCCCCGCGCTCGGCGGCGGCCTGCGCGATGGCCAGCCCCTGCCGACCGCTCGACCGGTTCCCGAGGAACCGCACCGGGTCGAGCGGCTCACGGGTGCCACCGGCCGAGACGACGACGCGCTCACCCCGCAGGTCGTCCGGGTGCGCGTCCGCTCCAGGTGTGCGTCCGGCGAGCAGCGCCAAGCCGGCGGCCACGATGTCGTCGGGCTCGCTCATGCGTCCCGGCCCCGTGTCGCCGCCCGTCAGCGCGCCGTGCGCCGGCCCGATGACGGCCACCCCGCGCGATCGCAGGAGGGCGACGTTCGCGGTCGTCGCCGGGTGCTGCCACATCTCGGTGTGCATCGCCGGCGCCAGCAGGACCGGCGCCCGGCTGGCCAGGATGGTGGTGCCGAGGAGGTCGTCGGAGAGTCCCGCCGCGAGTTTCGCGAGGGTGTTGGCCGTCGTCGGTGCGACGACGATGAGCTCCGCGCGCTGCCCGAGGGCGACGTGCCGGACTTCGGCGACGCCGTCGTACAGCGAGGTCGTGACGGGGTTCCGGCTGATCGCCTCGAGCGTCGGCAGGCCGACGAACCGGAGGGCGCTCTCGGTGGGCACCACGTGGACGTCGAAGCCCGCGAGCACGAACCCGCGGACGACGCCGACCGCCTTGTACGCGGCGATCCCGCCTGTGATCCCGACGACGACCGTGCGCCCCGCCGCCTCCCGCGATGCATCCTGCACGCCCATGCCGCCTCCTCGCTTCCGGCGCTCCCGCGCCGGGTCCTCGTCTAGTCTGTCCTAGTCCGGCCGGCCCGAGGAGGAACCAGCGTGTGCACCGTCATCATCGACTTCGAGCCGGGGCGCGCGTGGCCGATCGCCGTCCTCGGGCTGCGAGACGAGCAGCCGGGGCGTGCCTGGGATCCACCCGGCGCGTGGTGGCCCGGACTCGGTGACGGCGTCCGCGGCATCCACGACCGCGAAGCGGGCGGCGCGTGGCTGGCGACGAACGACGGCGCCTCAGGCGGCCCCCGGGCGGCGGTGGTCCTCAACCGACGCGAGGACCTCGACATGCCCGCCGCCGGGTGGACCTCGCGGGGCGTCCTCCCCCTGCAAGCCGTCACGACCGGCGTCGACGCGGACGACGCTCGCAGCGCCCGGTCCTGGAACCTCGTGGAGCTGGGTCCTGACCGCGTCACCGTGACGAGCTGGGACGGCGCCTCGCTCCGGTCGGTCGACGTCGCACCCGGTCTCCACCTCGTGACGCACGAAGGCCCCGACCACCTCGACGTGCCCCGGGTCCACCGGTGGCGGCCGGCCTTCCTCGACGTCCCGTCGCCCACCGGGCCGCTGGACGGAGCGACGGCCGCGTCCTGGGAGCCGTGGTTGCGCACGTTGCGCTCCACGACGAGCGTCCCCGCCGACGCCGACGAGGCGATCGTCCGCATCGACGACCACGACGGTCTGCGCCTCGCCTCGCTCTCGGTGACGGCGCTCTCGCTCGGCCCCGACGGCGCGGTGCTCCGGAACGCCCGACTCGCCGAGCCCGGCCATCTGCCGGAGGAGCTCGTCTGGGAGTGAACCGGACGGTGACGGTCAGCACCCTCCGGAAGCCACGGGACCCGGATCGGACTGCGACCCTTGTGGAGAGCGCCCTGGCGCGCTCGATACTGTTGCAACATGGCCCTGAACCCCGTGCGACTGCGACTGCTCGAGGCGTTCGACCGCCTCGGTACGATCCGCGCCGTCGGCCGTGAGCTCGACCTCAGCCCCTCGACCGTCTCGCAGCAGCTCTCCGTCCTCGAGGCCGAGACCGGCGCCGCGCTCCTGGAACGACGCGGCCGGACGCTCACCCTGACGCCGACCGGTGCGCTGCTCGTCGAGCGCGCTCGGGCCCTGCTCGCGCAGATGGACGCCATCGAGGTCGAGCTGGCCGAGGTCGAGTCCGAGCCGTCCGGTCGGTTCCGCATCGCCGGGTTCGCAAGCGTCATCGCCCCCATCCTCATCCCCGCAGCCCGTTCCCTCGCGCGGCAGTACCCGCGCCTCGAGGTCGAACTCATCGAGGTCGAACCGCACGAGAGCACCACGGCGGTCCAGCGGGGAACCTGCGACGTCGTGATCACCGTCGATCAGGAGGACGGGTTCCTCCTCGACCCCTCGGTGCACAGCGTGCCGCTCACCACCGACCCCCTCCTGCTCATCGCGCCGCTCGACCACCGACTGGCCGCACAGGAGCAGGTCACGTTCAGCGAGCTGCAGAGGGAGTCGTGGGCCCTCGACGCCCCGGGCACCTACCTCGGCGAACTCGTCCCGCTGATCTGTCGTCGCGCGGGGTTCGAGCCGAAGGTGGCGGGACGGTTCACGAGCTACGAGGTCGTCATCGACCATGTGGCGGCCGGGCTGTCGATCGCCGTCCTTCCGGACATCGCGATCGGCTCGCGGACCGACGTGGTGCGGAAACCCATCGCCGGGATGAGCGAACGGAAGATCGTCGCGACGGCGAGGAAGGGATCACTGCAGCGTTCGGCCGTCGCGGCAGCGCTCGCGGCGGTACAGCGTGCCACGGACGAGGCCGTCGCCCGCTGAGCCGCAGCGGAACCGGCCGAGCCTCCTCCGGGGAGGATCAGCCGTGGTAACCGGACTTGGCCATGGCGACGAGCGCTCCGACCAGGCCGATGCCGCCGAAGACGGTGATGAAGGCGATCACGCCGATGAGGATGTCGTTGACGGTCATGCACCCATCGTACTGAACCCGACGGGCCCCACGACTAGGGTTGGTCCGTCCCCCGACACCACCCGGAGCAGCACCATGATCACCTCATCGAGCGAATCCCAGGCTGCCGCCTTCCGCGACGGCCGGATCCCTGCGACGGAGCACCTCGACGCCGACACGGTCGTCATCGCCGTCCCGACCGGCGACCCCGGCAATCCGTTCACCCTCTGCTCGGTCCTCTTCGGCACCGACGGTCGCGCGATCGTCGTCGACCCCGGAACCGACACCCCCGAGGGCCGCGAACATCTGCTGCAGGAGCTCCGCGGTATCGGGGTGACGACGCTCACGGGCGTCGTCGTGACCCACCTGCACCCCGATCACCTGGGCCTCGCCGGCACCCTCCGCGACGAGCTCGCCGCACCGGTCCTCATGCACCGCCTCGAGGACGAGGCGGCCGGCTCCACGCCGCCGGGCCCCGCCGCTCTCGCTGCAGCATTGGACGAGTGGGGCGTCCCGGCCGACGACACGACCGTGCGCCCCTGGGCCACTCGTGCGACGGCACCCGCCGGGCACCTCGGCGACACCCGCGCGGACCGGACGCTCGAGGACGGCGAGCTGCTGACGCTCCCCGGTCGCTCGATCAGGGTCCTGCACACACCCGGCCACACGACGGGTCACCTCACCCTCCGCGATGAGGACCGCGGCTACCTCTTCACGGGCGACCACGTGCTGCCGACGATCTTCTCCGGCCTCGGCCTCGGAGCGCGCACCTCGGAGAACCCGGTGACGGCCTACCTGTCGTCGCTCGACCGCGTCCGCGGCTACGACGGCGATCAGGTGGTCCCCGGACACGGCTTCCGGTTCACGGGACTCGCGGACCGCTGCGACGAGCTGGCCGCGCACCATCTGCGGCGAGCCGACGAGGTGCGAGCCGTCCTGGCTGACGACCCCGACGCGAGCGTGTGGACCATCGCCTCCCGCATCGGCTGGTCGGCAGGATGGGACGCACTGACCGGTCTCCTGCGCGTCTCGGCCCTCACGCAGACCGACTGGCACCGGGCGCGCCTTCAGCAGCTCGCCGGCTGACCGTCCGCGCTACCGGCTGAGGCCGACCCACCCGGCTCGACGACGCGCCAGCGCCCGTTCGAAGGCGTAGAGCCCACCGCCGGCCGCCACTCCGGCGGCGAGCACCGCGAACACGACGACCCCGATCGTCGAGGCGAGTCCGATGGGTGCGGCGATGAGGCCGCCGACGATCAGGACGAGGAAGGCCGCACCACCACCGGCGATCCAGGCCCGGTGGACCGGGCCCCGCTCGCCCCAATGGTCGAGGATGCCGAGCGCCAGCAGCGCGCCGACCGCCCCGACGGCTGCGAGCATCCCACCGACGAGTCCGCCGACGAGGACGGCGATCCCGCCGAGATCGGCCGGATGCATCGAGACGGTCCCGACCGCACCGAACAGCTCCGCACCGGCCGCGAGGGCCGCACCGGCGACCGCACCGACGCTGACGGCGAGGCCGAACAGCGGGACGACACGGAGGAGGGACCAACCCGGGTCCGCTGCTTCATCGAACACGTCCATGGCTTCGACCGCCTCCTGCGCGCCTCGTCGTCGACAGCGCTTGGCGCTCAGCGTGGCATGCGGGTGCATGGTGCTCCAGGGCGTTGCGCGCGACGGAGGAGCGGGTGTAGGGCGGCGGCGTCCGCTACCAGCCGCGCGTGCCCGGAGCGCCCTTGAACGGCCCGACGATCCCCGGCGTGATCCATCCGCCGTAGAAGTCGCCTTCCTGCGCCTGCACCGGCACCCCGTCGACCTCGCAGGCGTCCATGCGTCCCGGATAGACCGCGATCATGCCGAACAGCGGCGCGTATCCCGGGCGTGGATCGGGGTAGGTCCACGCGGCGGCACCGGCGACCTCGTCGCCCACCCGCACGTCGAGGTAGTGGGCCTCGCCCTTGAACTCGCACATGGTCGTCCCGTCGACCGGCACCAGGACCCCGGGCGAGAAGTCCGCCGCCGGCACGTAGTACACCGGCGGGTGGCTCGTCTCCAGGACCCGGACCGCGGCCGTCGACTCCGCGATGACCGTGCCGCCGAACCGGATCACGACGCGCTCGTCGCGCGGCTCGACCCGCGGCGGACGCGGGTACTCCCAGACGGACTCCTCACCGGGTCCGGGCTGGACGGGCAGGGGGCGGCGGAATCGCGAGGAGTCGGGCATCTCCCCATGCTGCCCGGTCCACCTGAGCGACGACCGCGAATCAGTCGGACCGGCCCGCTGGCCGGAGCGCCAGCCAGAGCAACCAGGTGCCGGCAGCGGCGTAGCCGACCAACAGCAGCACGACAGCCGTCGACCCGAGGTCGTAGACGACGGGGATCACCGGGGAGCCACCGACGCCGGCGTCCGTCGACTTCCAGTTCGCGCTCAGGAGGGCCAGGACGAGCAGTGCCGCGGCGCTCGCGAGGACTGGTCCGCCGGTGGCCCAGACCTTCTGCCTGGTCGTCCAGGCGCGCGACCGCCACAGCATGACCATGCCGGCCACCCAGCCGACGAACGGCACGACGAGCCCGCCGAGCATCACGAACAGGGCCGCCGTGATCGCGAACCCGCGGCGTTCGAGGAGCTGCTCCGCGAACGGTCGGTCGTCCTCGGGTGGTCCGACGCCCTCCTCGTCATCATGTCCGATCATGCGCTCCTCCTCGTCGACGTCGCGCGGACGTGCATCCGTTCACCCTGCTTGCCGAACAGGCTGAGGAACTCCACCCCTGCGGCCTCGGCCCGGCCGAACCAGTGCGGGACGCGGGTGTCGAACTCGGCGACCTCACCCGCGGTGAGCACGATGTCCTGGTCGCCGAGGAGGAGCCGCAACCGGCCGTTGAGGACGTAGAGCCACTCGTAGCCCTCGTGGACCTTCTGCGTCTCAGGCGTCTGCGGGCCGTCGCCGCCGTGGATGATGCTCTTGAACGCGTGGAGGCCGCCCGATCGACGCGTCAGCGGCACGATCGTCTGGCCGTGCCGCTGGACGGGCTTCAGATGGACGCGGGGATCACCCGTCTGCGGAGCACCGACGAGGTCGTCCAGGGGCACCTGGTGCGCCTTGGCGAGCGGGAGGAGCAGCTCGAGGTTCGGTCGGCGCTGGCCGGACTCGAGCCGGGAGAGGGTGGAGACCGAGATGCCCGTCTCCGCCGACAGTGCGGCGAGGGTGGTGCCGCGATGCTGCCGGATGGCTCGCAGCCTCGGCCCGACGGCATCCAGGACACCGTCGATGGACCGTTGCTCGTCGTGTGCATGCGCCATGGGTCGATTCTCGCTCGCACATTGCCGCTTCGGCAAGGGTTCTTGCCAGTTCGGCACCGGTCGGCGCACCCTGGACACCTCCCAGCACGTCGAACGAACGGAACGACCCATGAGCACTCCCGCCACTCCAGCAACCACCACAGACCTCGTCGACGCCGTCATCGTCGGCGGGGGCGCCGCCGGGCTCAGCGCAGCCATCATGCTCGGACGATCACGACGGTCCGTGATCGTCGTCGACGGCGGCGAGCCCCGGAACGCACCCGCCGACGGCGTCCACGGTTTCCTGACCCGAGAGGGCACCCCGCCTCGCGAGCTCCTGCGCCTCGGCCGCGTGGAGGTGGCGTCGTACGGCGTCCGCGTCGTCGACGGTCAGGTCGTCGATGCCGGGCGCGACGATGACGGGTTCACCCTGACGACGGCGGACGGCGCGATCGTCCGAGGCCGCCGCCTCCTCATCGCCACCGGCACCGCCGACGAGCTCCCACCCATCCCCGGCCTCTGGGAGCGGTTCGGCCGCGACGCCCTCCACTGCCCCTACTGCCACGGCTGGGAGGTCCAGGACCGCGTGATCGGTGTCCTCGGCACGAACGCCGAGGCCGCAGCCCACCAGGCGCAGCTGTTCCGGCAGCTGAGCGACCGTGTCGTCGTGCTCCGCAACACCGCGGGCGCCTTCACGGCGGAGCAGGAGGCGGCGTTCGCGGCGCGGGGCATCGAGGTGGTCGACGGCGTCGTGGAGCGGCTCGAGATCGCCGACGACCGGCTCGTCGGCGTGCGCCTGGACGACGGCCGCACCGTCCCCGTCGAGGCGCTGGCCGTCGCCCCGGTCAACCGGGTGCGCGCCGAGGCGTTCGCCGGTCTCGGGCTCCACACGCGACCGCACCCCCGCGGAGCCGAGTTCGGCGACGCGATCGGCGTCGACGAGCTGGGTGCCACCTCGGTGCCGGGCGTCTGGGCGGCCGGCGACGTCACGAACCTGCGTACGCAGGTCCTCCAGGCGGCGGCGGCCGGATCGATGGCCGGCGCGATCATGAACGCCGACCTCGTCCAGGAGGACGTGCGGCGCGCCCTCGCGAAGCGGTAGAACCACCACTGTCGCGCGAGACGCCGACATGGGACGATGACGGCACGGGGGCGACGGCTCCCGTGCCGTGTCCGTTCCGACGAGGAGAGACATGCCGGGTGCACCCACCACGATCGACGACTACCTCGCCGCGCAACCCGCCGACGCCGCGGACGCCATCGAGGAGATCCGACTCCGCGTCCACCGCATCGTGCCTGGAGTCACCGAGGCCATCCGGTACGGCATGCCGACGTTCATGCTCGACGATCGCTACCTGCTGTACCTCGGCGCCTGGAAGCACCACATCGCCCTCTACTCGATCCCCCCGTTCGACGGCCCCCTCCAGCACGCCGTCGCCGACTACCGGGCGGCGAAGGACACGCTGCAGTTCCCGTTCAGCCGGCCCATCCCCTTCGACCTCATCGATCGGATCGTCACGGAGCTGTTGGAGCGGCGCCGGGCGGCAGACGCACGCCACGAGCACGAGGGCGGCGCTGGGACGTCACGGCAGTATGGCGCCGGCACCCTGGGCCAGCCAGAGCCCGACGGTGGCGAGGGCCACCGTCAGCGGGGCGACCACGAATCCGAGCGCGATGAACCGACCCCAACCGAACTCGACGTCCGCCGCGGTGAGCCGCGCGTGCCAGAGCAGGGTCGCGAGCGCGGCCCACGGGGTGATGAGCGCGCCCGCGTTCACGCCGACGAGCAGGGCGGCGAACCGCACCGGGTCGCCGGCCACCGGCTCCAGGGCGAGGTACGCCGGGAGGTTGTCGACGAGGTTGGCGCTCGCCATGCCGACCCCCGCCAGCTGCAGGAGCGCCAGGAGGGAGTCGCCGGTCCCCGCGATGGACGCGAGCGCCCGCGCGAGCCCGAGGGCGTGAGCCGCCTCGACCACGAGGAACAGTCCTGAGGCGAGCAGGACGAGCTGCCACGGGACGAGCGCCGGACGCAACGCCGCCGGACGCCGGATGAGGAACACGACGACGAGGATCACCGCCGCGCCGACCGCCGACATCCACACCGGGATACCCGACACCAGCAGTGGCAGGAGCACCAGCACCACGAGCCCCGACGTCCACAGCAGCACCCGGTCGTCGTCCTGCGCCTCCACGTCCACCGTGTAGGCACCGGCGAGCTGACGGCGGTACACGATCGCGAGGACCACGCACGGGACCACGACCGCGATGATCGCGGGGACGACCATGAGCGCTGCGAAACCACCGGGACCGAGCGGGCCGCCGCCCGACGCCGTGGCGGCCTCGTCGATCGCGTGCTCCGCGAGGAGGTTGGTGAGGTTCGACACCGGCAACAGCAACGACGCCGTGCACGCCAACCAGACGGTGGTCAGGGCGAACGGCACCGGCGACAGCCCCGCGTGCCGCGCGAGCGTGATGACGACCGGCGTCAGGAGGACGGCCGTGGTGTCGAGCGAGAGGAAGACGGTGCTGAGCGTGGCCAGCGCGACGACGAGCAGCCAGAGCAACCAGGTGCTCCCCCGACCCCAGCGCACGAGCCGCGAGGCGACGAGGGTGAACAGGCCGGCGTCCGCAGCGAGTTCGGCGACGACGGTGATCGCGACGACGAACAGGAGGATCGGCCAGACACGGTCGGCGATGCCGAGGGCCTCCGGGGCGGGGAGGACACCGGTGAGGATCGCGATCGTCCCGATGACGAGCAGCACGACGCCGAGCACGGCACTGCGCACGAGGCCTCCTTCACGACCGGTCCGTCGGAGCACTGTCGCTCGCTCGGCAGTCGATCATACGTCTGCCGGTTCCTCGGCCACGGTCGTTCCGAGCAGCCCGACCTGACCGCCTTGCCCCGAATTGGGGGCGCCACCCGCCTTGGAAGACTCGCAGTGGACTGACAGCATCGGAAGACGTGCCGAAGCAGATGCGTGGTGCTTTGGCCGCCTCGCTCGTCCGGTGCGCCACCACCACCGGAAGAGGGGAACACCGTGGGTCGACTGCGAACCGAACGAGCCGACGAGTCTCGAACGCGGATCCCGAGGGGATGGGAGCGCGTCCTCATCGGCGCTGCGACGACGGCGACCATCCTGCTCGGCACGCTCGTCCCGGTCTCCGCCGCCGTCGCCGATAGTGCGCCTGTGGATCCTACCGATCCGCTCACCCCGACGACCGTGACCGCGGATTCGCTGCCCGCCCCGCAGATCGACGGCGTCGTCTGGGACCAGGTCGTCGCCGGCGGTACGGTCTACGTCGGTGGACAGTTCACGACCGCGCGACCAGCCGGAGCCGCAGCCGGGGTCGCCACCGTCACGCGGTCCAACTTCCTCGCGTACGATCTCGCGACCGGCGAGCTGCGCTCGGACGTCTCGACGTCTTTCGACGGGCAGATCCGGGCGATGGCCGTGTCCCCCGACCAGTCGCGGCTGTACGTCGCCGGTTCCTTCACGAAGGTCGACGGCACGACCCGGTATCGCGTCGCGGCGTTCGACCTTCCGTCGATGACCCTCGTGTCGAGCTTCGCTCCGACCGTCAACGCGACCGTCGAATCGATCGCCGTCTCCGCGACGAGCGTATACCTGGGCGGCATCTTCACCTCCGTGCAGAAGAACGAGCGTCTCCGTGGGGCCGCGCTCAGCACGACGAATGCCGCGTTGCAGCCGTGGAACCCCTCGGTGCTCGGCGGCTCGGTCAAGGCGATCGTCGTCTCGCCCGATGCGTCGAAGATCGTACTCGGCGGCGGATTCACCTCGATCGGCGGCTCCACCGAGCCGGGCCTCGGCATGGGTGCGGTCACCGGTGACTCGGGTGTGGTCCTACCGTGGGCTGCCAACTCCATCATCCGGAACGGCGGCACGAAGTCCTCCGTCTTCTCGCTGTCCTCGGACGCCGACAGTGTGTACGGCGTCGGCTACCAGCACAGTCAGGGCGGGAAGGCCACCGAGGGGACGTTCCGCATGAGCTGGGCCGACGGCAGCCTCCAATGGTTGGCGGACTGCCACGGGGACAGCTACTCGGTACAGGTCGTCGGCGACGTCGTCTACACGGCCGGACACGCACACGCCTGCGACAACACCGGGGGCTTCCCCAACGCCGAGGGATACCACCGCGCGGTCGCCTTCTCGAAGGAGAGCGTCGGACGGGTCGCACACAACACCCCGCCCGGAGGCTGGACCTACGGCAATTTCGAGGGCAATCCCGCCACCGAACTCCTCCACTGGTTCCCCGACATGAACGCCGGCAGCTACACCGGCCTGAGCCAGGGCCCGTGGGACGTCGCCGCAAGTGGCGAGTACGTGCTGTACGCCGGAGAGTTCACGACTGTGAACGGTGCGCCGCAGCAGGGTCTCGCTCGGTTCGGTACACGCGCCGTCTCGACGAACGTGCAGGGCCCGCAGCTCGGGGGCTCCAAGATGGCCCCGACCGTGACCGCGATCGGTGACGGCGCGGCGAAGGTCACCTGGCCGTCGAACGAGGACCGCGACAGCGAGGTGCTGCGATACGACGTCATCCGCGACAACGACACGGCATCGCCCGTGTTCACCGTGAATGCAGCGGCGTCCTTCTGGGACAGGCCCGACCTCACGTTCATCGACCAGGGCCTCACGGTCGGTCGCGACTACCGGTACCGGGTGAAGACGACCGACGCCACCGGCAACGTCGCCTGGGGGGACAATGTGACATTCACGGCCGCAGGCGGCGCACCGATCGCCTCCACCGACCTGGACCGTTCGGTCCTCGCCGACAGTCCCTCGCACTACTGGTCACTCAACGAGGCGACGGGGACGACCGGCGGTGACTGGGTGGGGGCGGCCGAGCTGCAGCTGTCCGGCACGACCCTGGGCCGTGCTCAGCCCGGCGCGGAGTCCGACGGCGGCGGCACGTCGACGTCGTTCGGTGGTGACGCGCGCGGGGTGACAACGACGACCGAACCGTTCACCAACCGCTTCTCGCTCGAGGCGTGGGTCCAGACGACGTCGACGAGCGGCGGCCCGATCATCGGCGCATCCAACGGGACGGCGCTCGGCTCCGGTAACCGCGACCGCCTCGTCTACCTCGGCGACGACGGCCGCGTCCGTTTCGGTCTCTATCCCGGGACCGTCCGGACCGTCACCTCGGCCAGCGCGGTGAACGACGGCGAGTGGCATCACGTGGTAGCGGTCCTCGGCAACACGGGCCAGCAGCTCTACATCGACGGCGCCCTCGAGGCCGAGGACCAGGGAACCGTCCGGGCACAGGACTACAGCGGCTACTGGACCGTCGGCGGCACCTCGCTCTCCGGCTGGCCGGACCGCCCCTCGAGCGACCACCTGAACGGTCGTCTCGACAACGTGGCCGTCTATCCGCGAGCTCTCACCGGCGCGCAGATCGCAGCGCACCATTCGGTCGGGGTCGCCGGTGTCGCCCCCGACCCGGAGAACCAGGCGCCCACCGCCGCCTTCACGACGACGGTCGACGGGCTGGGTGTGACCGTGGACGGTACCACCTCGACCGACGGCGACGGCACCCTCATCGGATACGCCTGGGACTTCGGCGACGGTACGACCGCGAGCGGGGCCACCGCGAGCCACAGCTTCGCCGCCGCCGGCGATCACCCCGTCACGCTCACCGTGACCGATGACGATCAGGCGACGGCGAGCGTGACGCAGGTGGTGACGGTGACCGCACCGGTCGTCGAGCCGGAGCCGGGCGCCCAGCCGTTCGCCTCGGACACCTTCGAGCGTTCGGTGACGAACGCCTGGGGAGACGCCGAGACCGGCGGCTCCTGGACCGTGGCCGGAGGGAAGACCGCCTTCGCCGTGTCCGGCTCGACCGCGACGATCCAGGCTCCCGCGGGAGGCACCCGGGCCGCCCGCCTGATGGGCGTCACCGAGGCCTCGGCGGACGTGCTCACCGACGTCACCCCCTCGGTCGTCGCCAACGGTGGGGGCGGGTACTACTCGGTGATCACCCGCCAGGTCGGCACCGTCGCGTACAGCGCCAGACTCTGGTTCCGTGCCGCGAACGACGTCCGCCTGCAGCTGCTGTCCGGCACGACGGTGCTGGTCTCGCAGAAGATCGACGGGCTGTCGGCGTCCGCGGGTGGGACGCTGCGCCTCCGAGCCGCCGCCGGCGCCCCCGTGGACGGGGCGACGAGCCTCACCGCCAAGGTGTGGGCCGGGTCCTCTGCTGAGCCCGCCGACTGGCAGGTGTCGGCGAGCGACGCCGCCGCCGCTCTCCAGGCGCCGGGTGCGGTCGGACTCTCCGGCTATCTGTCGGCTTCCGCGAGCAATGGGCCCGTGACCTTCACGGTCGACACGTTCGACGCGGTCACCGCCGGTGGTCGTGAAACCGCAGCGCCCGCCCCCGACCCGACGGATCCGACGCCGCCCGCCGAACCGACTGACCCGACGCCGCCCGCCGAACCGACGGACCCGACCACGCCCACGGACCCGACGACACCTACGGACCCGACCGCACCCGCCGACCCGGCACCGCTCGTCTCCGACGACTTCGCCCGCGAAGTGACCGGTGGCTGGGGGGATGCGCTCCTCGGCGGCGCCTGGACGCTCGCCGGCGGCCGGACCGGCTTCGCCGTCACGTCGAACCGGGGTACCATCACCGCTGCTCCGGGCGCGACTCGCACCGCCGTCCTGGCGGCGACGCAGGTCGGAGCGGCCGAGACCTCGGTGACGTTCTCGCTCGACCAGGCGCCGAGCGGCGGCGGTCAGTTCGTCTCACTCATCGTGCGGCAGGTCGGTTCCGAGCGATACGTCACGCGCGCTTGGATCCAGGCGTCCGGTGTCGTCCAGCTGCAGGTGCAGCGCAACGGCAACACCATCAGCGCACTGAACCTCGCCGGGACGTCGGTCGGAGCCGGCAGCGAGGTCCACCTCGTGACGCGGACGACCGGCGTCAGCGGCACCACGATCGAGGCCAAGGCGTGGACCGGAGACGTCGAACCGAC
The DNA here is from genome assembly GCF_013349365.1 of Plantibacter sp. MCCC 1A11337. Taxonomy (NCBI): domain Bacteria; kingdom Bacillati; phylum Actinomycetota; class Actinomycetes; order Micrococcales; family Microbacteriaceae; genus Plantibacter; species Plantibacter sp. MCCC 1A11337. The sequence continues at coordinate 1,341,334 of NZ_JABJWX010000001.1, forward strand.
GACGTTCCAGCTGTCCGTCGTCGACGACACCCCAGGACTGCAGGGTGTCGGAGCAGTGGGTCTGGGCCTGTACCTCTCGGGGTCCGCCACGGCGACGACGACCGTGTCGTTCCGAGACTTCCGGGTGCTGCCCCTCGGATGACCAGGTCCGGCGCCTGGCATCCCGGAGCATCCCGACACCTCGGTCAGGCCCGCACCCAGCGCCCGATCAGTTCGAGCAGGGCGGGTTCGGCGGCGGCCGCCGCATCGATGGTCGAGAAGGTGACGACACCGCGGTCCGGCGCAGCCCACACCACGAGACCGGAGGGGTCGTCGAACCGGAAGGCGTCGGTGTCGTCCCGCTGATGCACGCCCCGGTGCAGGATGATCCGGATACGGTTCGCCGGGTGCAGCGCGAAGGTGACGCGGTCCTCACCGTCGTAGACGAAGCTCGGCGCCTTCCACTTCAGGTGCTCCGAGAACCCCGTGTCCGAGGCCATGATCGCCTCGCGCAGACGGACGACCGCCGGTTTCAGCTGGTGCGTGAGGGACGCGAGGTAGGCGTCGACCTCGGCGGAGCTCATGGGATCAACCCGTCGGGCGACCGACGTAGGGTGCGACGTCGCCGGAGCCCCAGATGCCGCCGACACGGGTACCGGCCCGCTCGTTGGCTGCCTCGACGATCTGGCCGTTCCCCAGGTAGATGGCGACGTGGTAGTAGTCGTAGCCGCTCGACCAGAAGATGAGGTCGCCACGCTGCTTCTGGCTGTAGGGCACGAGGCGTCCCTGCGACTGCATCGTGTAGTACTGGTTCGTCGCCGAATGCGTCCCGATGCCGCTGCCGTAGGCCGCGCGGGTGAGCCCCGAGCAGTCCCAGACGTTCGGGCCGGAACCGCCGAGCTGGTAGCCCTTGCCGACCTGGGCGAGCGCGAAGGCGATCGCCGACTCGACGCCGGCGGAGTCCGGAGGTGCGACCGAGCCGCCGCCACCGCCACCGCCGCTGGACGCACCGCCGCCGCCACCGCTCGATCCGCCGCCGCCGGACGAACCACCGCCCGAGGCGGGAGGGGTGTTGGCCGCGGCTGCCGCCGCCGCTGCAGCCGCCTCCGCCGCTTGACGAGCGGACTCTCCGGCCGCGTACCCGCGCTCGGTCTCGGCGGTGGTGTTCTTCAACGAGGCGAGCTGCGCGTAGAGCTGGTCGGCCTGCTGCTCCTGGGCCGCCACGGCTGCGGATGCCGCCGCCGAGGCGCTCTCCGCCTCGTCGTACTTCGTCTGCGCTTCGCCCTCGAGGCGTTCGCGTTCGGTCTTCGCGACCTCCGCCTGGTCGGTCAGCCCGCTCGCCGCGTTGCGGTCGGTCACCGCCTCGGCGTAGCTCGCGGCGTTCCGCTCGCCCAGCTTGTCCATGACGGACAGACGGGACAACAGGTCGTCGGACTCCCCCGCGCCGAGGACGAGGTCGAGCGAGACGTCGCCGCCGCCGCCGCGCGACAGCTGCGCGATGAGCGCACCGGCGCGCTGCTTCGAGACCTTGGCAGCGGCCGCAGCGGCCTCGGCCTGCTCGCGCAGGGCCGACTCGCGGGCGGTCGCCTCGGTCACGGCGTCCTGCGCCTGACGATAGGCCTCGGCGGCGATCTGCGCCGTGCGGAACGCGGCGTCGGACTGCTCCTGCAGCGAGGTGATGAGCGCGGTGATGTTCGTGATCTCGGCGGCCTTCGCTGACTCACTCGACTTGGCCGCTTCGACGTCGGCCCAGCTCGGGTAGTCGTCCGCATGGGCCGGCAGTGCACCGACGGTGAGTGACGCCGTGACGACGCCGACGGAGAGGGCCATCGCCAGCCAGGGACGGCGGCGGCCGTACTGCGCACCGGGCGTTCGTGCGGGGGTCATCATTCTCCAGTCCGACGACACGATCACGGCGACCTCGGCGGGTCGCGGCCGTCATCCTGTCACAACAGTCACAATAGAAACTTTGATCACACTAGCCACTCTCGTCCCGGAGCACCAGCTCGAATCCCCCCGGACGGGGTACTGCCATGCCTGGGTGTGCCTCTGAGCGGACACCCGAAGGGCCGCCCCGACTGGACACCCGCATCACGACGGTTCTCCGTGGGCACTTCGACAAGCTCAGTGACCGGAAGAGGCGCACCCGAAACCGGTCCGGTCCCTGAGCCTGTCGAAGGGCAGCCCCGGCCGGGCACCTCCGCATCCCGACGGTTCTCCGTGGGCACTTCGACAAGCTCAGTGACCGGAGTGGGCGCGTCGGGCCACGGGTCAGGCGGGTTCGACGTCCTCGGGCGACCAACGGGCGGACTCGCCCGAACGGATGATCGCGAGCAGCTGGGACCGCAACGCCGACTCGTCGGGGAGTTCCGGGAAGACGTCGGCCTCCAGCCGGTGCGCGGCGAGCCAGGCCTCATCACCCGCAGTCGTCCGGCTCACCACGTGACGGCGACGGTCGTCGACCGCGGCGATGCGCTCGATGTGGCCGGCCCGCTCCAGTCGGTCGAGCGTGCGCGACATGGTCTGGTTCTGCACGCGGGCCCGACGGGCGAGCTCCTTCTGACTGGCGGGCCCGCTGTCGAGCAGGTGCAGCACGATGAGCCCGGCGTGGGTCACCCCGATGCCGTCGAGGGCCTGCTGCCAGGTGTGCTCGATCAGTCGCGACGCCGTGGAGAGGAGGCGGCCGGTCGGCCAATCGGCCATGGGATCGCGGGCGGCGTCGGCGATCGCGCCATCGGTCGCGCGCGCTCCATCCATGGCACCAATGTAGTCGCTGAGCGTGCGGCCGAGCCGCCATCCGGGATGGGCGCAGCCGGGTCGGGCGGTGCTGTCCCCCACCGGGCCCCGACGGACGCGATCGACGAAGTCCGTGGCCGGATCTGCGAATGACGACGGAATCACGCGTCCGAGGGCACGCTCACCCCCAGAATTGGGGGCCGTCACCCCCCTGGAGTGGGGGATCCGCCGATGACCCCCGCTTCCTAGAGTTGAGGGATATCCAAGGGGGACGCTCATCTCGACCGGTATCACCGGTCGGTCGTGGGTACACGAGCGACGTCGCGTTCTCCGCGGGCGGCCCGAACCGCCCGTGCGCACCGCGCACCAGCACCACACCCGAACCCACAAGTGGATAGCAGCCCTCATGACGACGTACCCGAACCGCCGTCGGACCCTCCGACGCCCATGTCCGTGCACCCGAACCGCGGCCACCCCCCCGCACCGCACCGAACGGTGGGCCACCGCGTGAGCACCGACGTCAAAGAACACCCGTTCCCGATCACCGGCCCGATCGCGAGCCCCATCGGGTTGCGCCGACGTCGAGCCGTCGCGCTCGGCGCGGCCTCCTCCCCCGCCGCGGTCGCCTCACTGACGCAACGCGAATGGTCGAAGCGATACCGTCGTCGAGTCGTCCTCACGGACAGCGCGATCGCACTCTTCGCCGTCTCCGCCGCATTCGTCGTGCGGTTCGGCGACGACCCGGTCGGCCCCGAGGCCCAGCAGCTCTATGTCCTGCTGTCGGGCGTCATCGTGTTCGTCTGGCTCGCCTTCCTCGGCTTCACCAGGACCCGGGACAGCCGCATCATCGGTTCCGGCGTCGCCGAGTACAAGCGCGTCGTCAACGCCAGCGCGTTCGCATTCGGCATCCTCGCCATCGTCTTCCTCATCCTGAAGATCGACATCGCGCGGGGGTACTTCATCCTCGCGCTCCCCGCCGGGACACTCGCGCTCCTCGCCTCCCGCTGGATGTGGCGCCGCTGGCTGCTCAGCCGCCGCCGAGTCGGCGAGTACACGGCACGGACGGTGGTCGTCGGTCGGCGTGACGACGTCGACTACGTCCTCGAACAGGTCGCGAAGCAGCACAGCATGAGCTACACCGTCGTCGGTGCGGCGATCGTCGACGAGGAGACCGCCGAGCCGTTCTCGAGCCGGGGCCGATCCGTCCCGGTCATCGCCCACGTCGACGGCGTGGCGCAAGCCGCTTCGAACCTCACCGCCGACGCGGTCATCATCGCCGGACCCGTCGACGGCGGCAGCGACTACATCCGTCGCCTCGGCTGGGACCTCGAGGGGACCGCCACTGAACTCGTGCTCGCCGCGCGGCTGACGGACGTGGCCGGACCTCGGATCCACTTCCGACCGGTCGAAGAGCTGCCGCTGATCCATGTCGAGATCCCCCAGTTCGAAGGCGGTCGCCACATCATGAAGCGCGCGCTCGACATCGGTCTCACGGGCTTCGGGATCCTGCTCATCTCGCCGCTGTTGGCCCTCATCGCACTCGCGGTCAAGCTCGACAGCCCGGGTCCGGTGCTGTTCCGGCAGGAACGCGTCGGTCGGAACGGCGAACGGTTCACCATGTTCAAGTTCAGGTCGATGATCACCGACGCCGAAGCCGCCCTCCCAGCCCTCATGGCGCAGAGCGAGGGCAACGGCGTGCTCTTCAAGATGAAGAACGACCCGCGGGTCACGCGCGTCGGCCGCATCCTGCGCAAGTACTCCCTCGACGAGTTCCCACAGCTGTGGAACATCCTGACCGGCGACATGAGCCTCGTCGGGCCCCGGCCGCCACTGGCGAGCGAGGTCGCCGAGTATGAGAAGGACGTGCACCGACGTCTGCACATCAAGCCTGGCCTCACCGGCATGTGGCAGGTCTCCGGGCGTTCCGACCTGACCTGGGAGGAGAGCGTCCGCCTGGACCTCTACTACGTGGAGAACTGGTCCATCACGGGCGACCTGATGATCATGTGGCAGACCGTCAAGGTCGTACTCAAACCGGTCGGCGCGTACTGATGCGCGGGCCGCTGTCGGTGATGCCCCCAAAGCGAGGGGTGTCCTGCGAAAAGAGGACAAATCCCCTTCCAGAGGGGACAACACTTCGATACAGTCGTCTCCATCACCGCGAACCGGTGAGCCGCTCGACACCCGAAACACCCGAATCCGTCGAGTCGGTCCACCTGGTCAATGACGCCGCTCGCGCGCACGAACCCGATCGTGCATCGATATCCGTGACGCTTACCCGAGCGAATCGACCTTCGACGCCGTCCGCACCCGAAAGCGGACGTACCGGGCGAACGCGCACGCGCTGCACCATCGTCGTCGTGCAGGGACACCCGACCCGGTACGCGACGCCCACCATCCGAGCAACGACGCTTGCAGCGTCGACATCCCGCCCCGCCACGCAGACCCGGACACACTGCCGCGGAAGCGAACCCATGAGAAACCCGAACTCACCCATGACCTCCATTCAGCAGCGCTCGACGACCGGCGAAACGGCGACGATCCGATGACTGGCCACTCTCGCAGGGGCGTCGCCCACGGACGTCAGCCCGACGGCACCCTTCGCATCGCGATGGTCGGCACGCGAGGAGTCCCTGCGGCGTACGGCGGGTTCGAGACCGCGGTCGAGGAGATCGGCAGCAGGCTCGCCGCGCGCGGCCACGAGGTCACGGTCTACTGCCGCCGCACCGCGGCTGAGCAACCGGCCGAGCATCTCGGTATGCGACTCGTGCACCTGCCTGCCGTCCGCAAGAAGGTCCTCGAGACCCTCAGCCACACCGCTCTGTCCGTTCTCCACATGGCGGTCACCCGACGCCACGATGTCGCCTTCGTCTTCAACGCGGCGAACGCACCTTTCGTCCCAGTCATCCGCGCCAAGGGCGTACCGACCGCCGTGCACGTCGACGGCCTCGAATGGAAGCGGGCGAAGTGGAGCGGTTCAGGCAAGCGCTACTACCGCTGGGCCGAGGAACGTTCCGTTCGCACAGCCGACGCCCTCATCGCCGACGCGGCCGGGATCGCCGACTACTACGAGCAGCAGTTCAGCGTGCCGACCGAACTCCTCACCTATGGCGCGAAGATCCTCGAACACCCCAGGACGGATCTGCTCGGCTCCGGCGCCGGTGTCGAGGCCGGCGCGTTCCACCTCGTGGTCGCCCGCTTCGAACCGGAGAACCACGTCGACCTGATCGTCGAAGGCTTCATCCGCAGCGCCGCGCGGCACCCGCTGGTCGTCGTCGGTTCGGCACCGTACGGCGCCGAACACAGCGAGCGCATCGCCGCCCTCGCCGCGAGCGATCCTCGCGTGCACCTGCTGGGCGGCGTCTGGGACCAGGAGCTCCTCGACCAGCTGTACGCCGGCGCGCTCACCTACGTCCACGGCCACTCGGTCGGCGGCACCAACCCCTCGCTCCTCCGCGCCATGGGCGCCGGTACGGCCGTGATCGGTTTTGACTCCGTGTTCAATCACGAGGTGGTCGGCGACTCCGGTTCCTTCTTCGCGGCGAGCGACGAGGTCGCCCGCCTCATCGAACAGGCCGAACTGGACGAGGCGGGCACCGCCGCCCTCGGAGCGGCCCTCCAGGTGCGCGCCGCGGAGGTCTACCGCTGGGACAGCATCGCCGACGGCTACGAAGCACTCGCCCTCCGCCTGGCGGACGGCGCGACGATCCACGGCACCGGACGATTCACCCGCCTGCCCATCGACTGGAACCCGAAACCGGTCAGCAGCATCAACCCGACACACGTCACCGAGAGCACCGGAGGATTGGCATGACCCGAATCACTGCCGACACCCGTTCGACCACCGAGTCCTACACCGAGATCGTCGCCCGCCTGGCCGGTGCGCAGAAGAAGCGGGCTGCCGGAGCGCCGGCCTACTCGATCTACGTGAACCGCAAGGCCGGCCGATACCTGGCCGCCGGCGCCTACAAGGTCGGACTCACGCCGAACATCGTCACGGCGATCAGCGCGGTGTTCACCTTCTCCGGCATCGCGATGCTGGCCATCCTCCCGCCGACGTGGTGGGTCGGCGTCGCCGTCTGGCTCGCGCTGGCGATCGGATACGCCTTCGACTCGGCCGACGGTCAAGTCGCACGTCTGCGCGGCGGCGGCTCCGCCAGCGGTGAGTGGCTCGACCACGTCGTCGACGCCACGAAGATCTCGACCCTGCACCTCGCCGTGCTCATCATGGTGTTCCGCCACTTCGAGTTCACCGACCCGGCGCTCTACCTCATCCCCATGGGGTACACGGTGGTCGCGGCGGTGTCGTTCTTCGCGATGATCCTGAACGACCAGTTGAAGGCCGCCTACGGGTTCAAGCCCGCTGCGGACGCGCGGAGGAGCTCGCCGTTCCGCTCGCTCCTCGTGATCCCGACGGACTACGGCTTCCTCTGCCTGGTGTTCCTGCTGCTCGGCGCGCCCGTCCTCTTCTTCGCCGTGTACACGCTGATGTTCGTCGCGAACGCCGGCCACCTGCTCCTCGCCTCCGTGAAGTGGTTCCGCGACATGGACCGCCTGGGTGCAGACCCCGTCTCCGAGCTGCTGAGTTGATCGGACGATGAACGACCTTGGGGGGTCTGGACGGCCCGAGCCGATCAGACGGAGGACGCTGCTGCTCGCTCATCCGAGTGCAGACCTGTACGGATCCGATCGCGTGTTCCTGGAGACGGTGGAGGCGTTCGTCCGCGACGGGTCCGACGTCGTGGTCACCATGCCCGCGGACGGACCACTCAGCCCGCTGCTCGTCGAACGGGGTGCGCGGGTCCACATCGTGCCGACCCTCGTGCTGCGGAAGCGTCTGCTCACCCCACGCGGGTTCGGCGAGCTCGTGTCGCAGACCGTCCGAGGTCTGCGAGCGGGTGGTCGTCTCATGCGCGAGGTGCAGCCCGATCTCGTCTGGACCAACACCATCACGATCCCCTTGTGGACGGCGCTCGCGCGGCTGCGCCGTCTCCCCTCCGTCGTGCACGTGCACGAGGCGGAAGGATCGGCGAAGCCGATCGTGATGCGCGCCCTCGCATTCCCCCTGCTGTTCGCCGATCGGCTGATCGCCAACAGCTCGTACAGCGCCAAGACACTCGAGCGTTCCTACGCCCGCCTCGTCGACCGGACGACCGTCGTCCTCAACGGGGTCCCCGGGCCGTCCGAGGTCACGGCTCCTCGGACGGACGTCCTCGACGAACTTCGCGTGCTCTTCGTCGGACGCCTGTCACCGCGGAAGGGGCCGGACCTCGTCATCGAGGCCGTCGACGAACTCAACCGCCGTGGGATCGACGCGCGCGCCGACATCGTCGGCGCGGTCTACCCCGGCTACGAGTGGTTCGAGGACGAGCTGCGCGCCTCGATCGCCGCGCGGGACCTGGCGGACCGTGTCACGCTCCTCGGCTTCCAGCCGACCCCGTGGCCTGCACTCGCCGCCAGCGACGTGCTGGTCGTGCCCTCCCGGCTCGACGAGCCGTTCGGGAACACCGCCGTCGAGAGCATCCTCGCCGCACGGCCGGTCGTGGTGAGCGACACCTCCGGGCTCCGCGAGGCCGCCGCCGGCTACCGCGCAGCGAGTTTCGTGACCCCCGCAGACGCCGTCGCGATCGCCGACGCGCTCGCCGAGATCCGGTCCGACTGGGCTGCTCGGTCCGCGGCAGCGCTCGACGACGAGCGCATCGCGGCCGACCGCCATTCGGTCAGGGCCTATCAGGACCGCATCATCGACTCGGTGGACGGGCTTCCGCTCCGGCCTCGTGGAGCGGAGCGGGTCGATGCGTAGCGACCTGCTTCCAGCGCAGGGCCTCCTGGCAGCGGCGGGTGGTCAGGCCACGTCGCGCGGTGCCGTCCTCGGCAACGCGTCGGCGAGCAGCCCGGCGACCTCACCGACCTGCGCGATGGTGCGGTCATGGGCGGCCGACCCCGAGAGGTGGCCGTCGGCGATGTCGAACGGGTCCGTCGGCGCCGCAGTCCGTCCGAACCGTCGGAGGCCCTTCGGTCGACGGCTCGGCGCGACGAACCCGCGGCGCCCGTGGATGACTGCCGCGAAGCGGTCGAGCACACCCTCCAGCTCGATCCCGTCCTCGTCTGCGAATCCGGGCACGACGGCCAGAGCCGCCGCCTCCCGCAGGGTGAACGTCCGGGAACGGGCGGCGGGTGCGAGCGTGGCGATCGCCGATCGCTCGGCCGTCGACGCGGTGAGGATCAACGATGCGTGGTCGATGATCGCCTCGGTGATCGGCCGTGACCGGTGGGCATCGGCGAACGCCGCGAAGCCGGTGCCGCGCTCGAGCCGCCTCACCCGCTCACAGATCTCCGAGCCGGTCCGCGCCGTCACCCCGGCGCTCTCGACGACGACCTGGTCGAATTCGGCGAGTCCGCTCAACCGGCGTTGCAACTGGAACGCCGCAAGTGGCGACCGGCAGACGTTCGCCGCGCACACCACCAGCAGTGTCTGGTCACGTTGCTCGTCCAGATCCCCGCTCCCCTCGTCCTCCCCACATGATAGTGGGACCAACAGGGCGGCCGTTCCGCGCCGCCCACAGCACAGCACCGGCCCGGTGCCGGCAGAAGGGCAGTGACGTGACCGTTCACGACTACCTCGGCGCGATCCGCAAGCAGTGGGCCGTCATCCTTCTCCTGGCGCTCCTCGGAGCGGCGGGAGGTTATGTCTACGCTCAGTCCATGCCGAGCATGTACCGCTCGACGAGTAGCGCCTACGCCTCCGCCGCGTACGGCGAGTCGACGAGCGAACTCGTCCAGGGTTCGACCTACGTGCAGAACCTCGTGCAGTCCTACGCCCTCATCGCGAAGTCCCCGTACGTGCTGCAGCCGGTCATCAACGACCTGGGTCTCGATCTGACGGTCGCGCAGCTCGCTCGGACCGTCACGGCGGACACCCCCCTCAACACCGTGGTGGTCGACATCTCCGTCGTGAACTCCGACCCGGAGCTGGCCAGGGCGATCGCCGACGGCATCGCGAAGTCATTGTCAGACGCCGTCGCGAACATCTCCCCGAAGGATGCCGCACAGGCCGCATCGGTGCAGCTCACCATCATCTCGCCGGCGTCGGCACCGGCGAACCCGGTCTCGCCGGATGTCCGGCTGATCACCGCTCTCGGCGCCGCGGTCGGTGTCCTGCTCGGCTTGGCTTGGGCGGTCCTCCGCGAGCTCGTGGACACCCGCATCCGGAGCAACACCGACATCGGCCTCGTCACCGACCTGCCCCTCCTCGCGGAGATCGGCCGCACCTCACGCGAGCGACGCATCGCCCAGGTGGTCCGCTCCAGCCCGAACGGCGTCACGGCCGAGGCGTTCCGGTCACTGTGCATGAGCCTCGCCTTCGCCGACGTCGACAAGCCGGTCGCCTCCGTGGTGGTCACCTCCGCGCTGCCTGGCGAGGGGAAGAGCTCCGTGTCGGTCGGGCTCGCGATGTCACTCGCGGAATCAAGCGGGAGCGTCATCCTGGTCGACGGCGACCTCCGGAACCCTTCGATCGCCGACTACACCGGCCTCGAGGGATCGGTCGGTCTCACCAGTGTCCTCCTGGGCGACTCGTCGCTCGACGACGCGGTCCAGCCCTGGGGTGTCCCCGGCCTGGACATCCTCGTCGCGGGCGCCGTCCCACCGAACCCGAACCAGCTCCTCGCCTCGGACACGATGCGCGGCACCCTTGAGACGTTGAAGGCGCACTACGACTTCGTGGTCATCGACACGTCCCCGGTCATCCCGGTGACAGACCCCCTCTGGCTCGTCCACGAGACCGACGGTGCGATCGTCGTCGTCCGGGAGCGTCGGACGAAGCGGCAGCAGCTCCAGAAGGCGCTGTCCAACCTCGACTCCGTCGGCGCGCGTGTGCTCGGTGTCGTGGCGAACGACGTCCGGCACCATGAGCGGACCACGTACTACACCGATGACGAGAACGCCCGACCCCGCCAGAGCGGCCGTGTGCCCCGCCCGCGCCGGCGAGCGATCGCGACCGGGGCCTCGGAGCCGACCCCCGAGACCGCCGGAGACCGGTAACCCCATGTCCGCGACCGCCCGACACGCGCGGCCGGGTTCGGCTGAGGACACCGGTTCCCGAGAAACCTGGATCGATTCCGCGCGCGGTATCGCGATCATCCTGGTGGTCCTGTTCCACGCAGTCATGTACCTCGGCGTCGCCGGGATCGCCGGTCCATGGGCGCTCGCGAGCACTCCGCTCGACACCTTCCGGATGCCGCTGTTCTTCTTCGTCTCCGGGCTGCTGGCGCCCTCGGCGCTCGCCCGATCCTTCGGGGATCTGTTCCGCAAGCGTCTGGTCTTGCTGCTGTACCTCTACGTGGTGTGGAGCACCGTGCAGACCGCGTACGGCGCAGTGATGCCCCCCTTGGACGACGCACCGGACCCGGTGGGTTGGTGGTCCTTCGCCTCGATCCTCGTCCAGCCGCACCCCAACCTCTGGTTCATCTACGCTCTGCCGATCTATTTCATGATCGCCTGGCTCATGCGCAGCTGGCCGAGGCTACTGCAGCTGGCGATCGCCGCGATCGTCTCCGGTGCGTTCGGCACCGGGATCTTCTCCTCGCTCGGTGTCCCGTGGGAGAAGGCGGGGCGCTATTTCTGCTTCTTCCTCCTCGCCGCGCACGCGGCACCGATCATCCGGCGGCTCGCTCCGCGGCTCCGGCTCGGACATCTGTTCGTGCTCGTCGTGATCTACGGAGGCATCGTCGCCTTCGTCCTCCGCACCGAGTGGCGATTCGCCCCCTTCGTGCTGCTCGGAGCCGGACTCGTGGCCACCGCCACCGGCATCGCGCTCGCGGTGGTGTTGTCCCGCGTGCGCGCGGGTGCCTTCCTGGGCTACCTCGGCACCAGGACCCTCCCGATCTACCTCGTACATACGTTTCCTATGATTGCCGTTGCTGGAGCTCTGCATCCAGTAGCGGACGAGGTCGCGCCCTGGCAGCGAGTGGCTCTCCCCCCTGCCCTCGCCGCGCTGTCGATCCTCGTATCACTAGGCATCCACCGCCTTCTCCGCTCGGTACCCGGCGTCTTCTCCGTCCCGGTCCAGAGGTGGACGACCACCTCGGATCTTCGCCTCCGAAACATGGACCCGTCACAGATCCCTGCTGTAGCATCCCTCAACAACACTCCAGCGCCACCCGACCGAAACGGCCTCCCGAAGGCCGAGTCCGCCCCGCACGACGCGACCGCACCACCCCCGCCCCCTGCTCCGCGTCGAGGGATCGGACGTTCCCGATCCCTGTGAGGAACCCCGTTTTGACTTCCGCTCCGCACGCAGCCGGTCCCCCCGCCGACCGCCGACACCCGAACCGGACGACGACCAGCACCCCCGCGACGCCTGAGCGGCGCGGTCGGGCCCGGCGTCTCGGCTCACTGCTGGCCGCCGGTGCCGCAGCCGGCGCACTGATCCTCAGCTCGTTCACGGTCGCGACGCCGGCGAGCGCCGCGACGGAGACCTGGAAGGTCGGCTCCCCCGTCGTCAACGACACCTTCGCCAGGACCGTGGCGAGCGGATTCGGCACCGCAGACCTCGGGGGCGCCTACACCTCCCCGGTCACCACCGGCCTGGCCGTGGCGAGCGGTGGCAGCATCTCCTTCGCCACCCCGGGCACGGCCCGCCAGGCCGTGCTCTCCGGAGTCCAGATCGCCGACGTGCAGGCGACCGCGACGATCACCGTCCCGACCCTCCCGACCGCTGGTAGCGGACTGTACTTCGGGCTGCAGACGCGCTCCGACGGCAAGCGGTACTACCAGAGCACCCTGCGTGTCACACCCACCGGCTCGGTCTACCTCGGCACCGCCCGCGTCGACGGCTCGACCGCCGACCAGACGAGGCTCTCCAAAGAGGCGCTCATCGCCTCAGACCTCCAGCCCGGTCAGTCGCTCCAGATGGACCTCCGCACCCGCTCCTCCAACAGCGTCACGATCGCCAGTCGCGCCTGGGTCGTCGGCGGTGCGAAGCCCTCCTGGCAGCGGATCGCCACGGACGCGAGCGCTCAGCGGCTGCAGTCCGGCGGAATCGGGGTCTGGGGCTACCTCTCCAGCGCCGCGGCACCGCAGGGCCTCGGGATTAGCGCGTTGAGCGCCGCCCCCGTCACCTCGACGACGTCGAACCCGGAACCGGAACCGACGACGCCGGTCCCCACGCCGACGGAACCCACCGACCCCGTCGAGACGCCGGCGCCCGAGCCCACCACGCCGGCCGAGCCGACGACGCCCACCACCCCCACCACGCCGACGACGCCGACCACGCCGACGGGCCCTGACGCACAGGTCCCCTCCGCCGGTCGCGGCTCCGCGGCGGTCGGTTCGACGTCCTACGCGATCCCGACGAAGGCGTTGTACGTGTCCGCCGGCACGGGCAACGGCGGCTCCGGGACGCTCGCCTCGCCGTACACCTCGCTGGCCCACGCCATCGACAAGGCTCCGAGCGGCTCCACCCTCGTGCTCCGGGCCGGCACCTACCGGGAGAGCGTCGTCGTCGCGAGCTCGAAGAAGCTCACGATCCAGTCGTACCCGAAGGAGGCGGTGTGGCTCGACGGCAGCTCCACCGTGACCGGTTGGAAAAAGGGCTCGGTCGGCTGGGCCGTCTCCGGGTGGAACACCGGTTTCGACACCAGCCCGACCTTCACCAAGGGCGCGTCGGACGGCAGCGCCGAGGCCATCAAGTTCATCAACCCCGACTACCCGCTCGCCGCGTACCCCGACCAGGTCTGGATCGACGGCGTCGCCCAGCGACAGGTCGCGAGTGAGCGCGCCGTCACCGCCGGCTCGTTCTTCGTCGACCGCAGCGGGAAGCGGCTCGTCCTCGGCACCGACCCGTCCGGCCGGACCGTCACCGCGAGCACACTCCAGACCGCGCTCGCCGTGAAGAGCGTCGGCAGCGTGGTGCGCGGCATCGGCGTCCGCAACTACGGCAACTCGGTCTACCAGATGGGCGCGATCACCGCCCAGAACGACGCCATCACCTTCGAGAACCTCGTCGTGCAGGACAACGCCACCATCGGGCTCTACGCCTGGGGCACCGCGGTGACCTTCGCGAACATCACGGCGACCGGCAACGGCATGATGGGCGGCGGCGCGAACGCGGCCGACAAGTTCACACTGAAGAACTCGGTCGTCTCGGGTAACAACGTGCAGAACTTCAACCGCATGCCGGTGTCCGGCGGGTTCAAGATCACCAGGTCCCGGACGGTCGCCTTCACGAACAACGACTTCCAGCGGAACACGACGGTCGGCCTCTGGCTCGACGAGTCGGTGTACAACGGGACGGTCACCGGGAACCGCTCGATCGCCAACGGGGCGACCGGGATCATCCTCGAGATCTCCGACACGTTCACGGTGACGAACAACGTCATCGCCTCGAACGGTCGGTACGGCCTCTGGATCGGCAACACCGGCAACGTGCAGGTCTGGAACAACACCATCACCGGCAACAGCATGGCCGCCCTGCAGCTGACCCAGGACAAGCGGCGGCAGACGAACGTCAACTCCGCCGGCCACGACCGGCGACAGTCGCTGCCGGACCTCACGGTCCCGTGGATCATCAAGAACGTCACGGTCTCGAACAACGTCATCTCCGGTGCGGGCGGCGGCTGCCTCGTCTGCGTCGAGGACCAGTCGAAGGAGTTCACGGCCGAGCAGATGAAGCTCACGCTGAACGGCAACGTGTACCAGCGGGCCTCGACGAACTCCCCCTCGCTCGCCGTCCGGTGGGGCCAGGGCGCGGGCACGGCCAAGAGCTTCGCGACGGTCGCCGCGTTCACGAAGGCGACCGGGCAGGAACGACGTTCGGTCCTCGTCGACGGGACCGCCGTGACGACGACGGGCTATCAGCTGACGCCCGCGGCACTCGCGCAGTCGGCACTCGTCGTGGTGGCCCTCCCGACCTCGATCGCAGGTCTGCTGGGACAATCGGCCGGCGTCGCACCGGCACGGGCGGGGAGCCTCCTCTCCCCCTGATCGGCCATCACCGGCTGTGGAACGGCGCGTGCCTCGGCACGCGCCGTTCTGTCGTCACCCCTCGGTTTGGGGGCAACATCCCCGCGAACGGGGGAAGGTCTTCCGGCAGGCCCTTCGGTAGAATCGGGTGATCGGTGGACGGACGCTACCCGGCGCGTCCTCCACCTCAGGCCCTCCCGAATCGACCGTCGCTCGCGCGCGTTCGAACCCTGTGGCCCTGGCGAACCGACGAGCTGGCCGGAGCCATGAGGGGGCGATCATGACGGCACGACCGAGCATCCGCGCCGTCGCGGCGCGCGCCGACGTCTCCACCGCCGCCGAGGTGCCGTCGCCGACCCTGCGCCCGCACACGTGGATGGACCGTGCGGCGGCCGCGACCGCACCGGTCCTCCTCGCGATGTCGCTGGACCTGCCCCAGGGGCTCAAGGTCGGGTACGTCTTCGCGCTGCTCCTCGTGCCGGTGTGGCTGCCGGTGCTCGCCCGGTTCCGCGAGGCCAGACTGTTCGCCGTTCTCGGTCTCGCGGCGATCGCGATGGGCGCCGTCCTCACGGCGTTCAGCAGCGCGGGCCAGTCGACCAGCCAGACGCTCCTCGCCGGCAACTCGTTCATGGTGCTGGGGCTCGTCGCCGGCACCGGCGCACTCCTCTGGGCGCGCACGATCATCGGCACACCGATGGTGGCAGTCTGGTTCGGGCTCGGCATGGTCGCGGCGATCCCGCTCGGCAGCGGACTCTCGAGCGTCAACGTCTGGCGCTTCGGTCTCTCGCTCCCGCTGACCGTCTTGCTCCTCGCCCTCGCCTGGCGGTGGAGCTCACGCGTGATGGAGTTCGCGGTCATCGGCGCCATCGGCGTGATCGGCGCCCTGAACGACGCCCGCTCCGGCAGTGCGATGCTCGTGATGACGGCGGCCCTGGTCCTCTGGCAGCTGCGCCCCACGACGCCGGGTCGACGCGGCTCGACGGTGCGGACGCTCCTCGGGCTCGCCGTCCTCGGCGCGGCCGTCTACACGGTCGCCCAGGCGGTGATCCTCGGCGGGCTCCTGGGCGAACGCACCCAGGAGCGGACACAGGCGCAGATCGACACCTCCGGCAACCTCATCGTGGGCGGGCGGCCGGAGGCGGCCGCGACGGTGGAGCTCGTCGCGAACCGTCCTCTCGGTTACGGCTCGGGTGCGATCCCGACCCTCTCCGACATCCTGTCAGCGAAGACGGGCATGTCCTTCATCGGGTACCAGCCGAACAACGGCTACGTCGAGCGCTACATGTTCGGCAACGGTTACGAAGTGCACTCCATGATCGGCGACCTCTGGGTCCGGTTCGGGCTGTTCGGCGCCGCGCTCGTCGTGCTGCTCTTCGTCCTGACCTTCCGAGCGCTCGGTGACGGTCTCGCCCGACGTGCCGCGAGCGCCCTGGTGATCTGGCTCGCCATCCGCATGCTGTGGAACCTCTGCTTCAGCCCCGTCGACTCCTCGATGCTCCTCACGATGCTGTTCCTCGGCGTCGCCTTCGTCCCGGTCACGATGCGGTCGCGGCCCGAGGCGCCCACCGCCGGGGGACGCATCCCGCCGACCCGTCCGACGGCGGTGCACCGATGAGCGCCACCGCACCGGCGAAACCGCGGCTCGACTGGGTCGACGCCGGCAAGGGGCTCGCGATCACCCTCGTCGCGATGTACCACTCCGCGAGCTGGCTCCTCGGAGCCGGATTCGAGATCGACGGGTGGCGCCAGGTCAACGAGGCCCTCTCGTCGCTCCGCATGCCGCTGTTCTTCATGCTCGCCGGACTCTTCGCCGCGAAATGGCTGACCGCCTGCTGGCGGTCGCTGTGGCGCTCGAAGCTCTCGCTCTTCGTCTGGGTGTTCCTCGTCTGGGAGGTCATCGGCTCAGCGGTGTTCCTGGTGGGGCTGACGATGAAAGGACAACCGATCAACCTCGTCGGCACGGTCCGCGACCTCCTCGTCTCGCCGATCGCGCCACGGTTCGAGCTGTGGTTCATCTGGGCGCTCGCGATCTTCTTCGTGGTCGCGAAGCTCATCCGCCGGATCGACTGGCGTGTCCAGCTCGCCGTCGCCGGGGTGTGCTCGGCCGCTGCCCTCAGCGGGTGGGAGACCGCCAACATCGGGTGGAGCGGCTCGATCAAGTACTTCTTCTTCTTCCTCGCCGGGCTCTACCTGAAGGACGCCGTCTTCCGGCTGAGCCACGCGCGCATCGGCGGGCTCCTCGTGGCGCTCATGGTCGCCTGGGTCGCCGTCTCCGCGGTTGTGGCCGTGCTCGGGCTGCGCTGGGTGCCCGGGCTGTACTTCGTGAACTGCGTGCTCGGCGTCGTGACCGGCGTGACCGTCAGCCGGTGGTTGGCCCGCATCCCCAGGCTCGTGGCGATCGGCTCGAACACCCTGCCGGTCTACCTCACACACACCCCGCTCATCATCGTGATGGCCTACCTGCTCGCACTCCTCGCGAGGGTGACCCCGGTCGCCGTCGTCGCTCCGGGCTTGCCACCGGTGCTCGCCGGTCTCGCGATCGCCGGTTCGCTCCTGATCAGCGGCGCCGCCATGCGTGGGCCGGCACGCGTGCTCTACGAGGCGCCACGGCTCATCCGCGGACCTGCTCCGGTTCCGCCGCGCGGACGGCACGCCCATGTCGCCTGAGCGTTCGAGGTCAGCCGACGGCGCTCCCCCAGTCGGAGACCTCGCCGACCGCCGCGGCCGGGTTCCCGGCGACGACCGTGCGCGCGGCGACGTCGCGTCGGACCACCG
The DNA here is from genome assembly GCF_013349365.1 of Plantibacter sp. MCCC 1A11337. Taxonomy (NCBI): domain Bacteria; kingdom Bacillati; phylum Actinomycetota; class Actinomycetes; order Micrococcales; family Microbacteriaceae; genus Plantibacter; species Plantibacter sp. MCCC 1A11337. The sequence goes on from NZ_JABJWX010000001.1 coordinate 1,358,788, forward strand.
AACCGGCACCGACCACGGATCCCTCGCCGAGCGTGACGCCCTTCAAGACGAGCGCTCGCGTCCCGATGAGGACCTTGCGTTCGATGACGATGGGCGCGGTGTGCGCTCGGCGACGACCGCTGGGCGACGTCGTCCAGTGGAAGTCGGTGTCGAGGATCTGCACCTCCCAGGAGATGCGGACGTCCGGTCCGATCTCGAGCCCGGACTCGACGTTCACGATGGTGCGCATCCCGATCTTGGAGCCCTTCGACAGGTGCAGCGTCGCCCCCTCGCCAACCCACATCTGCGCCCCCTTGGACACCGTGCAGCCGCGGTCGAGTCGGTAGGTCCCCGGGCCACCGAGCTTCACCCCGGCCTCGATCCTCGCGCCGGGGTGGCCACGCAGCACGCCGCGCGCATAGCTCCAGAAGTGCTTGCGCACCGCACGCAGTCGTCCCATCGATCCGTCCGATCCTCGATTTCCCCGATTGCGAGCCTAGCGGCGACCGTCGGCCCGCCAGTACCCCGCCTCCGGAGGCCATTCCCGTGACTCAGCACCCGAGCACCGTCACCGTCCAGCAGTCGTTCCCGGACCCCCGTCCGACCACGAACCCGTACATCGTGATGCTGCGCGACCACCTCGCCACGACGCCGGGCCTCGCGGTCCGCACGTTCTCGTGGCGCCGGGCCATCCTCGGCCACTACGACGTCTTCCACGCGCACTGGCCGGAGATCCTCGTGTCGGGTGCGTCGAAGCCGAAGCGCGCCGTCCGGCAGCTGCTCACCCTGGTGCTGCTCGCGAAGCTCGCCGTCACGAGGACGCCGATCGTCCGCACCCTCCACAACCTTCACCGTCCCTCGGGCATCTCACGGATCGAGCATGCGCTCCTGGGCCTCTTCGAGCGCCGCACGGCGTTCGTGATCGTGCTCAACGAGCAGACGGTTCCGCCGGAGGGCGTCGGGAGCGCCGTGATCCCGCACGGTCACTACCGCGATTGGTACGCCCGCCACCCCCAGCGTGAAGCGGTCGAGGGGAGACTGAGCTACTTCGGCCTCATCCGCCGCTACAAGGGCGTCGACGGCCTCCTGCGCGCCTTCTCGGCTCTCCCGGGAGGCGACCGCAGCCTCCGTGTCGCCGGGCGACCCTCGAGCGAGGCCCTCGCCGCGGACCTCCGGAGCCTGGCGGCCGACGACGACCGCATCGACCTGAGTCTCGAGTTCCTGAGCGACGCCGAGCTCGTGGACGTGGCCAGGCAGGGCGAACTGGTCGTCCTGCCCTACCGCGAGATGCACAACTCGGGTGGAGCGCTCGCCGCGCTGTCCGTCGACCGACCCGTCCTCGTCCCGGCGAACGCGGTCAACGAGCGGCTCGCCGCCGAGGTTGGCCAGGGTTGGGTCGTGCAGTACGACGGCGACCTCGACGCGTCCGACCTCGAGCGGGCGCTCGACGCGGTCCGGGATCCGTCCCGCGGGCCGAGCCCGGACCTGTCGGCGCGCGACTGGGACCTCGCCGGCCAGCTGCACCTCGCTGCCTACCGTGCCGCGCTGGGACACGGCCGCCCCGAAGCGCCCGGTGCCCCCGTCCGGAGGGTCGGCGTCCGTGCGATCTGAGCCCCGCCGTCCCGCCGAGGGCACCGCCGTCGCTCAGGCGTCGGAACGCCGGTACTCCTCGTACGAGTACCCGACCGCACCGGTGATCATGCCGGTGCCACGCGCGAGCGTCCTGACCCCCTTGGCCCGGTGGCGGAGCGAGCGGGTGACGACGCCGAGCAGCGCCCGAACCGCCCCGCCGGCCGCCCGGATCGCGCCGCGGCCGATGCAACGCGCTCTGGCGACGAGCCGACCACGCGTCGAGGACTCGAGTGCGATGGATGTCTGGCTCCAGCTGTTGCCGCTGCTGAACGCGCGGCGCACGACCCAGTCCCGCGTGCTGCGGGCCGCCGGGACGATGTCCCACACCACCGCCTCGTCGCACCAGACGAGGCGTCCGCCCGTCGCGTGCAGGGTCCGGGTGAACATGGTGTCCTCGCCGCCCGCGTGCCCGAAGGCGGTGTCGAACTCCAGCCCGATCGCCCGGACGACCCGCAGGTCGATCAGCAGGTTGTTCGTCGCGGCGACCGACACCGCGGTGCCCGTCGGGAGCCGACGGCGCGTGAAGAACTCGCCGGCTTCGATCCATGCCGACGGTTCCACCTCGAACCGCGACACGACCGGGCCGACGACCGCCACCGCCCCGCCGCGGTCGAACGTCGCGACGAGCTCGACGAGCCAGTGCTCCGTCGGCCGCTCGTCGTCGTCGATGAACACCAGCAGGTCGCTCTCACCCGCCTCGGCGAGCGCCCGGTTGCGGGCCGCCGTGATGCCGCTCTCCGGTTCGCAACGGTACGTGAGCGTCACCGCGTCCGGCGACGGTGTCGACAGCACGGACCCCCTGGCGCTCTCAGCCGGGTCGTTGTCGACGACGAGCACCTCGACCCGCTCGAAGCGGTCGGTCACGCTCGCGGCCTGCTCCAGTAGTGCCGGGAGTGCGACGCGGAGGTCGTCCGGTCGGCGGAAGGTGAGCATGGCGACGACCAGCGAGGTCGCGGGTCCGCCTCCCGTGGATCCGACCGGGGTGTCCGAGCGCATGTACTCCCTCTCCGCGGCTGAGCCGTCGATGGACCACCAGACTATTGGGTGCCCGCACGCCCCCACCGCCCCCAGCTCGGGCGTCGCGACCGCGGTGCACGCATGACCGCGGGCACGGCACCCGGGACGACGAGCGGCGACTTCGGCCGCCATGCCGCACGGGGCGCGGCCGTCACGATGGTCGGCCAGCTCACCCGGATCCTCGTACAGGTGGTGTCGGTCGTCGTCCTCGCCCGCTTCCTCACCCCGAACGACTACGGCCTCTTCGCGATGGTCATGGCCGTGGTGGGGGTCTCGGAGATCTTCCGCGACTTCGGGCTGTCCAACGCCGCGATCCAGGCGAAGACCCTCAGCCACCGCCAGCGCGACATCCTGTTCTGGGCGAACTCGGGGATCGGCATCGCCCTCGGCGCCGTCATCTTCGGGCTCGCGTACCTCATCGCCGCCCTGTACGGGCGGCCGGAGCTGGTGCCGCTCGCGCAGTTCATGGGGCTCGCGTTCCTCCTGAACGGCGTCTGCACGCAGCACCGGGCGAGCCTCAGCCGGGCCCTGCGCTTCACGACGCTCGCCGTCGTCGACGTCGCGGCCTCCGTGATCGCCCTCGCGGTCGCGATCGTGTTCGCCGTCCTCGGGGCCGGGTACTGGGCGCTCGCCTGGCAGATGGTCACCCTCTCGCTCGCGACGCTCGTGCTCGTGCTCGCGGCGTCCCGTTGGCTGCCCCGGCTGCCGAAGCGCGGCGTCGACATGCGCGGGTTCTACCGCTTCGGCTGGAACATGGTCGCAACGCAGCTCGTCGGGTACGCGGCGAACAACACGGACTCGTTCGTCATCGGCCTGCGGCTCGGCCCCGCACCGCTCGGCATCTACAGCCGCGGATTCCAGCTGCTCATGAACCCGCTCAATCAGCTCCGCGCACCGGTCACGCGCGTGGCGATCCCAGTCCTCTCGCGGATCCAGGACCAGCAGGCGCGCTTCGACTCGTACATCGTCCGTGGACAGGTCGCCCTCGGCTACACCCTCGTCGCCGGGCTCGGGCTCGTCGCCGGTGCCGCCGAGCCGATCGTCGCGCTCGGACTCGGAGAACGGTGGCTCGAGGTCGCGCCGGTGCTGCGCTTCCTCACGGTCGCCGGCGCCTTCCAGACGCTCGCCCTCGTGGGCTACTGGGTCTACGTGTCGAAAGGGCTGACCGCCCGCCTGTTCCAGTTCACCCTGATGAGCGCGGCGTTGAAGATCACCTTCGTGCTGATCGGGTCGAACTGGGGCGTGGTCGGCGTCGCCGCCGGATTCGCCCTCGAACCGGTGGTCTCGTGGCCCCTGTCCCTCTGGTGGCTGAACCGTTGGGCGCCGATCCCCATCCGCACGCTCCTCCTCGGGGTGGTGCGGCTCTCCCTGCTGACTCTCTCCGCCGGAGCCGCGGCGTACGGTGCGACGGTGTTCGCGACCCCCGGCGGGGCGATCCTGCAGATCCTCGCGGCGATCGTCGCCGATCTCGCGGTGTACGCCCTCGCGGCACTCCTCGTCCCGGCCGTCCGCCGGGACCTCCGGTTGGTCCTCGACATCGTCCGCGCCGCTCGACGGTCGAAGACCCCACCCGTCGTCTCACCTGAGCCGGACGGTCCTGCCGACGACGGGAGTCTCGCATGAACGTCACACCGGACCCGGCGTTCGCCGACGCCGCCGTCGTGGTCGTCAACTACGGTTCGAGCGCCCTGCTCGCCGAGCACCTGACGCGGCTGACCCGGAACGCGCCGGGACTCGTGACGGTCGTCGTGGACAATCCGACGACGTCCGCCGAGCGCTCGAGTCTGCAGTCACTCGCCACCGCCGAGGGCTGGTACCTCGTGGAACCACCGACCAACCTGGGGTTCGGCGCCGGCGTGAACGCCGGCATCGAGCTCGCCGTGGCATCCGGCGCGACCAGGTTCGTCATCCTCAACCCGGATGCCGAACTCCTGCCGCCGGCCGCGGCCGCCCTCTTCGCCGCCTGCTCCGCCGACCCGGCCGCGCTCGTCGCGCCGCGCATCCTGCGCCCCGACGGCAGTCTGTGGTTCGGCGGCTCCGACCTCTACCTCGACGACGGACGCATCCGTTCCCGCCGTCGCCGTCTCGCCGATGTCCCGCTTGATCGCATCGAGCCGTGGCTCACCGGAGCCTGCCTCGCCGTCGACCTGACCTTGTGGCGCCGGATCGGTGGGTTCTCGGACGAGTACTTCCTCTACTGGGAGGACGTCGACCTCTCGCACAAAGTGGTGTCCGTCGGCGGTCGCCTCCTCGTCCTGGACGAGGTCACCGCCGTGCACGCGGAGGGCGGAACGCAGGCGCCCGGACAGACTGCGTCGGGCCAGGCCAAATCCGACCTCTACTACTACTACAACATCCGGAACCGACTCGTCTTCGGCGCACTGCACCTCTCGGAAACCGACGAGGCCGCCTGGCGACGCGCGACGGCGGCCGTCTCGCGCGAGGTGCTGCTGCAGGGCGGGCGTCGACAGTTCGTGACCCGTCCGTCGATCCTGTGGACGGCGATGCGGGCGATCCGCGACGGTCGCCGGCTCGCCGCCCGGATCCGCTCCGGCCGTTCGCCTCGGGCCTGACCCGCACCACGCAACAGCGCCCCTGGTCGGACCAGGGGCGCTGTTGCGAGGTGCTCGTATCCCGACGGGACACCTCAGGCGACGCCCCGGAGCTGCGAACCCAGGAGGACGTCGCCGTTGGTGCGGCCGGGAGTGGGCGTCTCAGCTGCGACGGCGTCCACTCCCGACCGGGTCTCGATCAGCTCACAGGGCCGTGACCCGGTAGCCGGTGTAGTTGACCACGACCGGGCCGTTGGTGATCGTGCCGGACAGGTAGGTGTCGACACCCACCGAGCCGGGCGCCTGCAGCGCGGCCGTCGTGTCGGTGGTGCTCGCCTGCCAGTCCGGCTCCACCTGACCGTCGGCCCAGGCCTTGGCCTTGATCGCCGTCGTGCCGACACCGGACACCTGCGTGCGGATGGTGATCTTCATCCCCGGGGTGTAGGCGAGCCCGGAGAGGTTCACCGCCGTCAGGGCCGTCGAACCCTTCATGAGCTGCAGGCGCAGCACGCCGTTGGCCTGGATCCAGACCCGGGCCGCGTAGTTGTCGGCACCGACCTGGCGGCCGACGAGCGAGACGAACTGCCCGCCGCCGGTCGGCGCCTGCGCGATGGTGAACGACACGGTCGAGTCGGTGCCGGAGGACGATACCTGCGCCAGACGGGCGGTCCGCGACTGCCCGGCGCTGGCGGAGATCACGCCCGAGGTCCCGTTCACGGAGAACGAGGAGGCCGTCCCAGCGAGCGTCCACGGCCCGCCGGTCTGGGCCGCGCCCCAACTGTTCGTCGCCGTCCGGGCGAAGGTGTCCGCCGCGACCACCACGGGGCTCGGGTCGACCGGGGGCACGACCGGCGCGGTGACCGTGACGGTCTGCGAGGTCGTGGCCGTGAGGCCGCCGTTGTCCGTGACCGTCAGGGTGACCGTGTACGTCCCGCCGGCGGCGTAGACGTGGGACGAGGTGGTGCCCGTCCCCGTCGATCCGTCTCCGTAGTCCCAGGCGACCGATGCGATCGTGCCATCGGGGTCCGTGGATGCGGAGGCGTCCAGTGCCGCGGTCAAGCCCGAGGGGGTCGCCGTGAACGACGCTGTCGGGGCCTGATTCACCGGGGTCGGCTGGGCCGCTCCCGGTGTCGCCGCGAGCAGGTCGTCGAAGGTGACCGTGACCGGACCGTTCGTGGTGGAACCGGACAGGTAGCTGCTGAGCCCGACGAGACCGGCGGACTGCAGTCCCGCGGTGGCGTCGGTCGCCTGGACCTGCCAGGCGGTCGGCTCCGTCGCTCCGGCGACCCAGACCTTCGCACCGAGGGTGGTGGGCGAAGCGCCCGTCACCTGGAGCTTGACCTGCAGGGCCTGACCGGCGGTGTACGTCAGTCCGGGGACCGTGACCGCCTGGAGCGCGGTCGCCCCCTGGAGCAGCTGGATGCGGACGGCACCGTTCGATTGGATCCACACGCGCGTGGAGTAGAACGCACTGCCGACCTGTCGACCGATCACCGAGGCGTAGACGCCGCCTCCGTTGGCCACGGCCGAGGCCGTGATCTTCGCGCTCACCGTGACGTCGGTGGCGGACACCGCGTTCAGGCGGGCCGTGCGCGTCCCGCCGGCGGGCAATGACATCTTGCCGGTGCCGTTGCCGACCGAGAAGCTCGTGTTGCCGCCCGCGACGGTCCAGGCTCCGCCCGTACCGGCCGTGCCCCACGCGTTGCTCGTCGTGCGCTCGAAGGTGTCGGCCGCGTAGGTCGACGCCACCGGGATCTCGGCGACCGTGACACTCAGGGTCGTGGCCGCCGTGCCGCCGCGGTTGTCCGTCACGGTCTGGGTGACCGTGTACGTGCCGGCCGTCGCGTAGCTGTGCGTCGTCGTCGTCCCGGTACCGGTCGCTCCGTCACCGAAGTTCCAGGCCACCGAGGCGATCGTGCCGTCCGGATCCGAGGCACCCGACCCGTCGAAGCTCGCCGTGAGTCCCGTGGAGGCCGCCGTGAAGCTCGCGACCGGCAGCTGGTTCGGCGGCAGCGTCGTGACCACGTCGTGCGTCACGCTCGCCGTGGCGCCGACGTTGTCGGTGACCGTGAGACTGACGGTGAACGTGCCGGCCGTGGTGTAGCTGTGGGTCGCCGTGACACCGGTCCCCGAGGTGCCGTCACCGAAGTTCCAGGCGTACGAGGCGATGGTCCCGTCCGGGTCGGCGGAGGCCGAGCCGTCGAACGACCCGTCCAGGTTCACGACGGTCGGCGTGAACGCCGCGGTCGGGAGCTGGTTCGGAGCCACCGCGGTGACCGTCTGCTGCGTGGTGGCGGTGCCGCCCCGGTTGTCCGTCACCGTGAGGGTGACCGTGTAGGTGCCACCGGCGGCGTAGTGGTGTGCCGCCGTGGCGCCGGTCCCGGTCTGACCGTCCCCGAAGTCCCAGGCGTAGGAGCTGATGACGCCGTCGGTGTCGGTCGACGTCGTCGCGTCCGTGGTGAGGTCGAGGTTGGCGACCGCGTTGGTGAACGCGGCGGTCGGGAGGACGTTCGGAGCCTGGCCGAGGCCGAGCTCACGGTGCTGGGCGACCTGGGCGTCGGTGAGGGGCGCGTTGTAGACGGCGACCTCGTCGATCTTGCCGTTGAAGTACGGCACCGAACCCTGCCAGGCGTTGTCGCCACCCACTCGCCAGTAGCCGGTGTAGTCCTGCGCGCCGGTCTGCGGGTTGGTCCCGACGGAGGCCCCGTCGATGTAGAGGTTCATCCCGGCGGCCGACTGCTGCGCGACCACGTGGTGCCACCTGCCGTCGTTGACCGCGGCCTGCGAGGTGATCGTGTTCTCCTGGCCGGTCCAGGTGCCGAAGACGAGCTTGCCGTCGGGGCGCAGGAACACGTGCCGGTCGTACCCGCCCGATCCACCGGTCTGGTTCGACCCGAAGCCGATGACCTTACCGCCCTGCGTCGAGGTGGTCTGGAACCAGGCCTCCATCGCGTAGCTGGTCGGGTTGGAGTAGCTCGACTTACTGGAGACGCCGCCCTCGTCCCACCCGTTGGAGGTGAACTGGGCCGCTGTGTTGTCCACACCGGACAGCGCACCGCTGGCACCCTTCGTGACCTGACCGAAGTACAGTCCGTCGGACTCGGTGGGGCCTGCGTCGACGGCGGTGGAACCGCTCGTCTCGTTCAGGCGCCAGTAGAGCGCGGGGTCGAGGCCGAACACCGCGGCGCCGTAGGCGTCCGCCGGAGCCGCCGGGACGGTCGAGGTCCGACCGGAGGCGACGTAGTGGGCGTCCACCTGCTGGCGGGTGAGGACCGTCGGGAACACCGACACGTCGTCGATGTCGCCGGAGAAGGTGTTGCTGCTCGGGCCGTTCGGCCAGCCGCCGAGGTTGTCCCCGCCGACCCGCCAGTAGCCGTTGAACACCTGGCCGCTCGTGATGTCGGCCCGCGATGCGACCTTCTTGCCGTCGACGAACAGCTGCATGCCGTTCGCGCCGAGCGACGCCGCGACCTGGTGCCACTGTCCGTCGTTGTAGGCCTTCGGGCTCGTCACGATGTTCGTGTTGCCCGTGTAGGTACCGAAGTTCAGGCGGCCGTCGTTGCCCATGTAGACGTGGCGGTCGTAGGAGGAGGAGTTCCCGGTCGCGGACCCGCCGAAACCGATGATCTTGCCGCCCGAGGTGGTGGTGGTCTTGAACCAGGCCTCCGTCGTGAAGGTGTTCGGTGAGGGCTTCTGCACCGTGGAGGAGCTGGAGCCGCCGGAGAAGGTGGTGGCCTTGTTCGTCGACGAGGCTTCCTGGCCGGTCGCACCGCGGGTCACGCCGGTGTCGGTGAGGGTCAGGTCGTCTCCCGAGTTCCAGTCGTACCCGGTGGTCCCGCTCGACTCACCGAGCGGCCAGAGGGAGGTGGGGTTGTCGTTCAGCACCGACTGCTGGTAGCTGCTGATCGCGCCGTCCTCGGAGATCGTGACCGCGACGTTCAGCCCCTGCTGGAAGTTGCCGTACGGGTCGGTCGCCCGGATCCGGTAGTTGTACGTCTGGCCCGGGGTGAGCCCCGTGTCCAGGAAGGACATGACCGGTCGGTTCCAGAAGGTCGAGGTGGCCTGCGTCGTGTAGACGGGCGACGCCGTGACGTTGTTCCTGATGACCTGGTAGCTCAGGTTGGAGTTGTCGCGGTCGTAGTTCGCCTGCCAGGAGATGCGTGCCGTGCCACGGCTGAACGAGGTCACCGTGGGGACGAAGTTGGAGCCGGTGAGGCGCGGGCCGTCCTTGTTCGGGGCGATGGACGACTTCGCGAAGCGCACGAGGCCCTGCATCCCGGTGCCGTTCACCTGGGTGAACTCTCCCGCGTAGAGCACGTAGTCGCCGGCCACGGTGACGTCCCAGGCGCCCTGACCGGTGCCGGTGTAGCTGCCGGTGTTGATGGTCGGGAACCAGTTCAGGAGCGTGGGTGACGGGGTTCCCGCGAAGTTGTAGTAACCGTACGGGTCGGCGGTCAGCGTGCCGGTCGTGGCCTTGGTGAAGGCGGTGGCGCGCTGGAAGCCCCACGGATCGGTCTGCGGGTATCCGCCGACGTTGCCGCAGTAGTGGGCGTGACTGGCGACGTAGACGACGTCGGTGTCGGCCGCGACGGAGTAGGAGTCGCCGTGGCAGTCCTCGACCCATTGCAGTTCGCCGCCACTCCAGTCGGCCTTGAAGGCGCCCTCGATGTTGCCTCCGGCGCCGAAGGTGTACCCGGTGCCGTAGACGCTCGAGCCGTCGCTGGTGAGCGAGTTGATCGACGCCTGCTCACCGCCGTTGCGGATGAGGGAGTTGATGGCCCACGGCATGGAGGAACCGGTCGCGGTGCTGAGCGCGGCGAGCCCGTATCCGGGGCTGTTCGAGCCGTTCACCGAGGTGAAGTTGCCGCCGATGACGATCTTCGAGGCGTCGGGGCTGAGCACGAGCGCCTGGACCGTTCCACCGACGACGTCGGGGGCGAGGCCGGTCAGGGCACCGTTCGAGGCGGCGAAACCGGCGACGCCGGCACGGGCCGAGCCCTGCGCGGACGTGAACTGTCCCCCTGCGTACACGGTGGTGTTGGTGGCGGTGACCGACTTGACGATCGAGTTGATCGAGGGCGCGAAGCCGGCGACCAGCGTCTGCGTGGCCACGTCGAACGCGGCGAGGCGGTAGCGCGTCGTCCCGTTGACCGCGGTGAACTGCCCACCCGCGTAGAGCTTCGTGCCGTCCGGCGAGGCGGCGAGGGAGCGCACCTGCTGGTTGAAGTTCGGTGCCCACGGGAGGAGCGCGCCGGTCGACAACGTGTAGGCGAGGAAGTTGTTCCGGGTCACCGTGTTGGCGCCGGCCGCGGAACCGGCCGGGCGCGCGGTCGTGAAGGACCCCGCGACATACACCGTGTTGCCGATGACGACCTGATCCCAGACCACGCCGTTGATCTGCGGCGCGGGGAGCGCGTCGGACGACACCGTGGCCGGCTGGCCGGTGGCCGGGGTGGTGTCGGCCACGGCCGGTTGCACGGCGGTCAGGGTGCCGAACAGCACTGAGGCGGCGGCCAGGCCGACGAGGGCGACGAGGCGCGCGTGCGCCGGCCGGCGCGTCCGCCGCGGGGTCGCGGGCTCGGACGACAGCAGTGTGGTCATGGGGTATCTCGCAGTCTTCTCGGGTGAAGGAGTCGGACCTCTGACGCACACGGTCGGGAGCCGTGGGCCAGCGGGGATGGTCCTTTCACGCAGTCAACCGCAAGATGGGGGACGACGATGCACCCCGTTGGGGGCAGTTGCACCCCCAGATCAGGGGTGAATTCCTCCGAGACCAGCACTGGCGGCTGACAGATCGACATATGTCTGATACCGACACAGGCCGAAATCGTCCGCCGGGAGCCCCCGAGACGCCGGGCTAGCGCGGAGCGGCGCCCTCGAACAAGACGGCCGGTTCGGCCGCCGCATAGTCCACCGTCACCCGCACCGTGTCGCGCGCGTCCTCAGGGATGTTGAAGACGAAGGTGCCCCGCACCGTCTCGCCGGCCGCGACCTGCTCGGGGAACGCGACACCGCCTGGAGCCGCCAATTCGATCGCTGGAGTGAGGTCGGCGCCGTAGTAGGCGTTCGCGACGGCGCCCGCGAGCGAGTACGCCTCGGAGCCGCTGTTGGTGAAGGCGATCGTCACGCGGATCGATGGCCCGGCCACCTCGCCGGGCTGCGACGCCTCGCCGTCGACGGCCTCCAAGGAGTCGATCCGCACGCTCACCGCGTCGCCGACGGCGGCCGAGTCGTCGAACCCGATCGCGCCGGCCTCCGATCCGGCGGGGGGCAACGTGGAGCCCGGCTCAGCGGTCGGAAGCGCCGTCGACGAGAAGGAGGGGGCGCTGGACGGGTCGCTCGTGGTCTGCGACGACGGCAAGCCCGGGCGAAGGGTCAGCCACAGGACGACGCCGACGACCACGAGGGCGACGACCACGCCGAAGACGATCGGCACGACGCGACGACGGCCGGGGGCCCCGGGCTCGTCGGCGGTCGTCGGAACCTCGGTGCGGTCTTCTGCTTCGGCCATGTCACGCTCCAGATCGTCTCGGGAACTGTATCGCACCGGTCGGTCGGCTCGTATCGGAGCTGGCACCCCTGCTCGGGTGCCACTCGAAAGTGGACTCGGCAAGCGCTGATGCCCCTCATAGGCTCGCAACTGGCCCGATGGACGCGCCGAGCACCGTCGTCGATCAGCCGACGTCGTGCGCACACCACCACGAATCTGCCAGGGGGCGACAGCATGACCGATCGAAGCACCGTCGGACGCGTCGGCTACGCCGCAGGGGCCTTCGACCTCTTCCACGTCGGTCACCTGAACATCCTGCGCCACGCCAAGAGCGCGTGCGACTACCTCATCGCCGGAGTCGTCTCGGATGAGCTGCTCCGCACCCGCAAGCGCATCGAGCCCGTCGTCCCGCTGACGGAGCGTCTCGAGATCGTCCGCCACATCGGCTTCGTCGACGAGGCCGTCGAGGAGACCTGGGACGACAAGCTCCAGGCCTGGGACGCGCTCCGGTTCGACATCTTCTTCAAGGGCGACGACTGGCGCGGGACCGCCGAGGGCCTCCGGCTCGAAGCGGAGTTCGCCAAGGTCGGCGTCGAGGTCGTCTACTTCCCATACACGATGAGCACCTCGAGCACGGCACTCCGCCGTGCCCTCGCCCAGCTCGAGGAGCAGCGCGAGCTCGACACGACGCTCGTCCAGGCCTGACACCCGCGCTCCCTGCGCCCGTTCCGCCGCCGCGGCCACGCTCCCGTTCGCCACGACAGCGAGGTACTGTTGGACGGATCGACTCACAGGGCGGTGGACACATGACGAAGGCTCGGCAGGCGTTGCTCGCCCGGCTCACCGGCTCGCTGCCCGTCCACGGTTCGATCGTCGGCGTCGCGACCGAGGAGCGGACGGTCGTCATCACCTACGGCGACGGCCCGAGCCCCGACGGGACGCCGGGGGTCCTCGACGCCCTCGCCGAGGCCGGAGCGACCGCGACGTTCTTCGTCCTCGTCGGCCGCGCGCGGAAGTACCCGGAGCTCCTCGAACGCATCGTCGCCGGTGGGCACGAACTCGCGCTGCACGGCGACGACCACGTTCGCCTCACCGACTTCTCCGAAGAGGTCGCCTACCGGCGCACCCTCGCCGCCAAACAGGAGCTCGAGCAGCTGAGCGGCCAGCCGATCGAGTGGTTCCGGCCGCCCTACGGCGCGCAGAGCATCGAGACGTGGCAGGCCGTCAAACGAGCCGGCCTGCAGACCGTGCTGTGGACCGCGACCGCGTGGGACGTCAAGGACGTCGGCGAGCACGAGCGCGTCGCCCACGCCGTCCGGCACTGCCACCAGGGCTCGATCCTGCTCGCCCACGACGGCTTCGCCGGCCCGGCCGACGGCGTCGACGACGGTCCGGAACCCGAGGTCGACCGCGGTGCGCTCGCAGCCGAGCTGCTGAGCGGGTTCGCCCGCGAGGGCCTCGTCGGCCGATCGCTCGGTGAAGCGCTGCGCGAGGGCAAGGCCGTCCGCCGGGCCCGCTTCACGGAATAGCCGCCAGCGGCTCCGGCGCCCCCGAGCCGCCGCCGGTCCCTGAGCCGCCCCCGGTCTCTGAGCCGCCCCCGGCCCCTGAGCCTGTCGAAGGGCGTCATCAGCGACCGGAACAGCCCCTCAGACCTTCGCGAACCGGTCCGTCGCGTCGATGAGCGCCGACAGGATGCCCGGCTCGTCGAAGGCGTGCCCCGCGTCGGGGACGATGGTGAAGTCCGCCTCCGGCCACGCCCGGTGCAGGTCCCACGCGGTGAAGACCGGCGTGCACATGTCGTAGCGGCCCTGGACGATCACACCGGGGACTCCGGCGAGCTTGCCGGCGTCACGGATGAGCTGCTCGGGTTCGAACCAGCCCTTGTTCGTGAAGAAGTGGTTCTCGATGCGCGCGAACGCCACTGCGAAGTGCGGGTCGGTGAAGCGCGCGACGGTCTCCGCCTGCGGGAGCAGCGTGATCGTCGACGACTCCCACCGCGACCAGGCGACGGCCGCCGGCCCGTGGACGGCCGGGTCCTCGTCGAACAGCCGCCGGTGGTAGGCCTCGATGAGGTGGCGGCGCTCACCGACCGGGATCGGCTCGAGGTAGCCCTCCCACAGGTCGGGGAAGACCGCGGAGGCACCACCCTCGTAGAACCAGTCGAGCTCGGCGTCGCGCAGGGTGAAGATGCCGCGGAGCACGAGCTCGGTGACGCGCTTCGTGTGCTTCTGGGCGTAGGCGAGCGCGAGCGTCGACCCCCAGGACCCGCCGAACACCATCCAGCGCTTGATCTTCAGCGCCTTCCGGAGCGTCTCCAGGTCGGCGACGAGGTGCCAGGTGGTGTTCGTCGACAGGTCGGCCGCCGGGTCGCTCGCGTGCGGCGTGCTCCTGCCGCAGCCGCGCTGGTCGACGAGGACGATGCGGTAGCGCTTCGGGTCGAAGAGCCGACGGTGGACGGGACTCGTCGCGCCGCCAGGGCCACCGTGGAGGAACACGACGGGCTTGCCGTCGGGGTTGCCGGAGGTCTCCCAGTACAGCGACTGCCCGTCGCCGACGTCGAGCATGCCGGTCTCGTACGGCTCGATCTCGGGATACAGCTCAGCCATGCGGTCCACTTCCTCCTGCGTTCACGACATGTGTCTCACCTAGCATGCCGCACCCATCGCCCCACAGCTCGCGAGGGGTCCCGAATGGTCGGCCCGGCACCGGCGGAACCCACCATTCGGGACCACTCGCGGGCTAGAGCTGGTCGGCCGACACCGAGAAGGTGTCGCAGGCGGACGGACCGGACTGGTACCCGGTCATGAACCAGCGCTGGCGCTGCTCGGCCGAGCCGTGGGTCCACGCTTCGGGGTTCACCTGGCCGGTCGCGGCCTCCTGGATGCGGTCGTCACCGACGGCCGCCGCGGCGCTCAGCGCGTCGTCGATCTCCTGCTGGGTCACGGGCTTCAGGAAGGCGACCCCCTTCGCGTCCTCCGTGTCCGACGCCGCGGCGACCCAGGCACCGGCGAAGCAGTCGGCCTGGACCTCGATCCGTACGGAGTCGGAGGCGGGCCCGGTACCGCTGCGATCGGCGCGGTCCATGATGCCGGTGAGCGCCTGGATGTGGTGCCCCCACTCGTGGGCGACGACGTACATCTCGGCGAGCGGTCCGCCCGACGCGCCGAAGCGGTCGCGCAGTTCGGCGTAGAAGCTGGTGTCGATGTAGATGGTCTGATCCGGAGGGCAGTAGAACGGGCCGGTGGCGCTCGTGGCGGCCCCGCAACCCGTGTTCGTCTGCTGATCGAAGATGATGAAATCGGCCGGCGAGGTGTAGTCGGCACCGAGCGCGGGCAGCTCCTCGGCCCAATAGGCGTCGAGCGACGAGTAAGCACCACCCATGCGGCAGTCGACGCTCGCGTTCGCGTCGGCGCCCGTCTGGCACTCGTCGGAGAGCTGAGTCTCCTCCTGCTGGCCCCCGCCGACACCCGCGCCTCCGAGGATGCCCGACACGTCGACCCCGAGGAACTGCGAGATGAGGGCGATCACGATGACGCCGACCGCGCCACCACCGACGGCGATGCCGGTCGTGCGGCCCCGTCGCTTGACCTTGTTCCCGCTGATGTCGGCGTTGTCGTTGAACGTCATGTCGGCACCCTACCGCGCAGCGCGAGGTGAGGCATATCGTCGCCGGACCCTTGCGCCGACGACGATCTGCCTCCCGTCAGCCGGCTGCGGTCAGCGCTGCTTCTTCGTGAGCGTCTTCTCGTCGACGGGCGCGTCGCCCGAGGCGCGGAGGGCGGCGAAGTAGTCGGCGGCCTCCTGCTGACGCTGCGCCTCCTGGCCGGTCGCGATGGGTGCCCGCACGTGCTCGGGCGCGAAGCCGAACGCCTCGACGAGATCGAGGGCGTGCGGACGCAGCCGGGAGATGAGGCGGTCGACGTAGGCGCTGACGGCCTGGCCGCGCTGCGGCGAGAGGCGCCCGTGGATGAGGTACCAGGCGAGGTGCTTCTCGATGAGCGAGAGCCCGAAGAGGTCGTGCACCCAGGTCAGTACCTGCTTCGTCCCGGGATCCTGGATCTGCTCGACACCCTCGGTGAACGCCTCCCACTGCAGGAGCTCGCCATGGGCGCGCGCCGCCTCGATGAGCTCGTTCTGGTGTGCGTTGAACAGGTCGGACGCGGCCTGCTTCGAAAGCTTGTTCGCGCCGCGCAGCTTGGTCGCGACCTCGGCGATCATCGACTCGACGCGCTCGGTCAGCAGCTCCCGCTGGACGTTCGTGTCGCGCAGCTGGCTCACCGAGCGTGCGGTGGACCCGAAGTCCTTCACGGTCTGCGCGAGGCTCCGGAGTCCGCTGCTGTGGACGGCGCGGTCGGTCGCCTGCTCGACGACGTAGCGGGCGAGCGCACCGGCGTCGACCTTCGCGAACTTCCGGCTGTAGTCGGTGAGGAGTCGCTTGGCCACGAGCTGCAGCAGCACGTTGTTGTCGCCCTCGAACGTCGCGTAGACGTCGAGGTCGGCGCGCAGGCCGGTGAGGCGGTTCTCCGCGAGGAAGCCGTTGCCACCGCACGCCTCGCGCGCCTCCTGGAGCGTGTCGAGCGCGTGCCAGGTCGACAGCGGCTTGAGGGCCGCCGCGAGCGTCTCGAGGTCCTGACGGTCGTCGTCCGAGTCGGCCTTGCCGCTGAACACCTCGTCGAACTTCACGAGCAGTCGGTCGTGGGCGAAGATCTGCGCGTACGTCGTCGCAAGGCGCGGCAGGAGCCGACGCTGGTGGCGCTGGTAGTCGAGGATGACCTCCTCCTGGGTGTCGCTGCCCGCGTTGAACTGCCGACGCTCACTGCCGTAGGTGATCGCGATCTGGAGGGCGAGCGCGGAGGCCGACGTCGCGGCCCCGTCGAGGGACACCCTGCCCTGGACGAGCGTTCCGAGCATGGTGAAGAAACGACGCCCTGGGCTCTTGATCGGCGAGGAGTAGGTGCCGTCCTCGGCGACGTCGCCGTAGCGATTGAGGAGGTTGGTGCGCGGCACGCGTACGCCGGTGAAGTGGAGCCGGCCGTTGTCGATGCCGTTGAGCCCACCTTTCAGACCGTCGTCCTCGCCGCCGATCCCGGGGAGGAACGCACCCTCGTCGTCGCGGATCGGCACGTAGAAGCAGTGCACACCGTGGTTCACGCCCTTCGTGATGAGCTGCGCGAACAGCGTCGCCGCCTTCCCGTGGACCGCCGCGTTGCCGAGGTAGTCCTTCCACGCCGCGCGGAACGGGGTGTCGATGACGAACTCCTGGGTCTCCGGGTCGTACGTCGCGGTGGTCGCGATCGAGGCGACGTCGGAGCCGTGACCGGACTCCGTCATCGCGAAGGCACCGGGGACGTCGAGGTTCATCGCGCCGGGCAGGAACGCGTCGTGGTGCGGCTCGGTGCCCAGGTGCAGGATCGCCGCACCGAAGAGCCCCCACTGCACACCGGACTTGATCTGGAGGGACGGGTCGGCGAGGACGAGCTCCTCGAAGCCGGCGATGTTGCCGCCGTGGTCGTCGGCGCCGCCGAGGCGCTTCGGGAACGCCTTGTGCACCTGACCGTTCTCGACGAGGAGCTTGAGCTGGTGGAAGACGCGGTCGCGGTGGTCGTCCATCGACTGGCCCTCGATGCGCTGCATCTCCGGCTTGGCGGCGAGCGCCCGGGACGCGAGACGGGCCTCAGGCCAGGTGCCGAGCAGCTGGTGCGCCAGCGCCGGGACATCGATCCGCGCGTCGGACGGCGCCACCTCGACCGTCGCTGCCGTGCTGCCGCTGACGCTCGTCCGGATCGCTGTGTCGACCATCGCTGTGTCCTGCCTTTCACCCATGAAAACCTCCCACAATGGTAGGACTGTCATAACGATGGGTGAAAGCGCCTGTGGGATGTGGACAAGGGCCCGCCCGATCGTCGTCGATCGACTTGGTCCTCCCCCACAGCTGTCGCAGCTGGCTCTCAGGAGCGGCGTCAGGCGTTGGCGGCGACGACCTCGATGAGCGCTTGCCCGTAGGCGTCGAGCTTCTTCGCGCCGATGCCGCTGATGCCGTCGAGCGCGCCGAGCGAGTCGGGCTTCGCGGTCGCGACCTCCCGCAGAGTCGCGTCGCCGAAGACGATGTAGGCGGGGACGCCCTGCTCCTTCGCCACCCCGGCCCGCCAGGCACGCAGGGCCTGGAACAGCTCGGCCGCGGCGGGCTCGAGCTCGGCGTTCGCGCTCGACGAGCGGGAGGACGACCTCGACGAGGAGCGTGCGGCACGTTCCGGCTCGCGACGCATGGCGACCGGCCGATTCCCCGCGAGCACCTCGGCGCTCCCCTCGGTGAGGCCGAGCGTGCCGTACTCACCGACCGTGGCCAGGAGGTCGCGTGCGAGCAGCTGACGGACGACGCCGCGCCATTCCTGGTCGCTGAGGTCCTCGCCGATGCCGAAGGTCGCGAGTTCGTCGTGCCGCTGCTGGGCGACGCGGTCGGTGCGCTTGCCGCGGAGGATGTCGATGATCTGCCCCGCACCGAAGGACTGGTTGCGCTCGCGCTTCAGGCGCACGATCGTCGAGAGGAGCTTCTGCGCCGGCACGGTGCCGTCCCAGGTGACCGGGGGTTCGAGACAGGTGTCGCAGTTGCCGCACGGCGTGGAGGGCTGACCGAAGTAGCGCAGCAGGTTGACCCGGCGGCAGTCGACGGTCTCGCAGAGGGCCAGCATCGCGTCGAGGTGGGCGCTGAGATTGCGCTGGTGCGCGAGGTCGCCCGGCGACTCGGCGATCATGCGCCGCTGCTGGACGACGTCCTGCAGACCGTACGCGAGCCAGGCGATGGACGGCTCGCCGTCTCGCCCCGCGCGGCCCGTCTCCTGGTAGTAGCCTTCGACGCTCTTCGGGAGGTCGACGTGGGCGACGAAGCGGACGTCCGGCTTGTCGATCCCCATGCCGAAGGCGATGGTCGCGACCACCACGACGCCGTCCTCGCGGAGGAAGCGCGATTGCGCCGCGGCACGCACGGAGGCGTCGAGTCCGGCGTGGTACGCCACGGCGTCCACCCCGTTGTCGCGCAGCAGCTGTGCCGTCTGCTCCACCGTCTTCCGACTCAGGCAGTAGACGATCCCCGCGGTGCCGGCCGGCTGCTCCTTCACGAACGCGACGAGCTGCTTGCGGACCTCGTTCTTGCCGACGATCCGGTACTGGATGTTCGGGCGGTCGAAGCTCGACACGAAGTGCTTCGCCTCACCGAGGTGGAGGCGCTGCGTGATCTCCTGGTGCGTCGCCTCGGTCGCGGTCGCCGTGAGCGCGATGCGCGGGACCTCGGGCCAGCGTTCGGCGAGCTCGCCGAGCATGAGGTAGTCGGGACGGAAGTCGTGCCCCCACTGCGACACACAGTGCGCCTCGTCGATCGCGAGCAGGGCGATGGTGCCCTGGCCGAGGAAGCGCCGGGTCGCCTCGGAGCTCAAACGCTCGGGCGCGACGTAGAGGAGGTCGAGCTCGCCCGCGAGGTAGGCCTGTTCGACCCGGGAGCGCTCAGCCGGATCCTGGGTCGAGTTGAGGAACGCGGCGCGGACACCGACGGCGAGGAGGGCGTCGACCTGGTCCTGCATGAGGGCGATCAGTGGGGAGACGACGATGCCGGTGCCCGGCCGGAGCAAGGCGGGGATCTGGTAGCAGAGGCTCTTGCCCCCACCCGTCGGCATGAGGACGACCGCGTCGCCGCCGCCGGCGACCTGCTCGATGATCTGCTGCTGCTCACCGCGGAACGCGTCGTACCCGAAGACCGTGTGGAGTGCCTCCTGCGCCGTGGCGAACTTCTGGCCTGCCGCACGCACCGCCACCACAGGCGGAGCGGCGGGAGCCGAGGTGACAGCACCGCTCCCCCAGGCGACGCCACCGCCGAGATACGCGTCGTCGGGCGGCGGGGCGTCGAAGTCGTCGGGAGCGTCCGCGTCGTCCGGGATCCAGTCGGGTTCGGTGCTCCAGCTCATCCGTCGATCGTAGCCGCAGCGGCTGACACCCCGGTCACCCTCCACAGGAACGGATCCGAAGAATTTCGCTCCTCTTAATGCGCGACCCCGTCCGAGTCGCGATCGGATCTTTTTCCAAACCACCCCCGAGGGGGCTCCGAAGTGTCATCGAGGGCCGGTTCTGAGAGGCACTCGACAACCGGTCCAAACCTCATCAAAGGAGAATCACATGCGTACCATCAAGCGAAACCACATGGCAGTGCTCGCACTCGCCGCCGTCGCGACCTTCGGCCTCGCCGCCTGTTCCAGCGGCTCCAGCTCCGACAGCGGTTCGTCGATGGAGCCGAGCTCCGCTCCCTCCGAGTCGAGCATGACCTCCGACCCCGCAGCGGACCTCGTCGGCTCGGGCTGCGCCGCCTACGCCGAGGCTGTCCCGGACGGTGCAGGCTCCGTCGCCGGCATGTCGGCCGACCCCGTCGCCGTCGCCGCCTCGAACAACCCGCTCCTCACCACGCTGACCGCTGCGGTCTCCGGCCAGCTGAACCCCGACGTCAACCTCGTCGACACGCTGAACGGGTCCGAGTTCACCGTCTTCGCCCCGGTCGACGACGCGTTCAAGAAGATCGACGCCGCGACGATCGACAGCCTCAAGACGCCTGAGGGTGCCGCGACGCTGACCTCGATCCTCACGTACCACGTGATCCCCGGCCAGATCGCTCCGTCCGACATCGACGGTGAGCAGACCACCGTCGAGGGTGGAACCGTCAAGGTCGAGGGCTCGGGTGACAACATCACCGTCAACGGTGCCAAGGTCATCTGCGGTGGCGTCAAGACCGCCAACGCGACCGTGTACCTCATCGACTCGGTGCTGATGCCGCCGGCAAAGTAGCCGACCGCGGGTTCACCCGCACGCTACACCGGTAACACCGACAGCCCCGTCATCCTCTCGAGGATGGCGGGGCTGTTCCGTTGTGTCGGGACCCTTCGACAAGCTCAGGGACCGGAACGTGTCACCACCCCCGGTCACTGAGCCTGTCGAAGTGCCCACGAGACACCCCACCAGCCGAGAGCGCCACCGACCGGACCACCCTTCGACAAGCTCAGGGACCGGGCGGGTGGCGCCCAGAGTCCGGGCGGGGTGCGACTCAGGGCGCGGAGGTGTCCGTGCCCTGGTCGTCCGAGACGGGCTCCGGCTTCCGCCGGGTCACGAGGAGCACGCCGATGCCGGCGATCAGGACGACGCCGATCGCGCCGACGATCCACCACACATCGCCGCTCAAGCCGCCGTCGGATGACGACTGCGGCTCGACACCGCCCGCCTCCGACGAGGGCTCGACCGTGGAGGCACCGCTCGTCGCGCACGCGGGCTTCGCGCTCCCCGCCGCGAGTTCCTGGCCCTCGGCCGGCGCCCACTCGAAGGTGTAGCTGCCCGACAGCGGGTGGCCGTCGGTCGAGACCAGCTGCCAGACGACGGTGTACTCGCCGGCTTGCCCGAGCTGCAGCGGCATGACGAGCGCCGGGCCGTTCACGGCTGCGCAGGCGGTGCCGTAATACAGCCGCTCGTCACCGGGACCGGTCACCTGGATCTGGTTGGACTGGCCGGCTTCCCCGAGGTCGAGCAGGTTGTCGTTCGTCGTGATGACGAGCTGCTCCGGCTGCTCCGTGATCGTCGACCCCTCGGCCGGCGTCGTCGAGATGATGCTGTTGTGCGCTGAGGCCGGCTGGGCCACGGCGAGCACCGCTGCGACCGCGAGGAACGCGGTCGCAGCGGTGCCGACGAGACGGCGACGACGGGAGACCGTCATCAGGCCTGGCGCTTCGCGTCGGACGCTGCGCGGCGTGCGGAGGCAGCGATGACGATGCCGGCGGCACCGACGACGAGACCGGCGATGCCGAGCACGCGGCCCAGCACGTCGGTGCTGCCGGCGTCGGTCGCGGCGGCGGCCTCGGTGTGGTCGCCGTCACCGTCGTCGTCCGTGGCGGCACCACCGTGGTGGTCGCCGGCCTCGGCAGCGGTCACGACGACGACCGGCGCCGGCGACTCGAGGTCGTCCTCGGTCTGACCGTCCTTCGCGACGTCGGTCCAGTCGGTCTGGCCGACCTCGCAGGTCTGCGTCACCGGGAAGACGAGCGTCTTGCCCTCGGCGTCGGCCGGCAGCTGGACCTGGAAGGAGACGGTGTCGCGGTAGCCGTCGGAGAGCGGCGTCTTGGCCGTGTAGACGACCGTGCCGACACGCTCGGCGAGCTGCTCACCGTGGCTGTCGGTGATGGGCTTCGCGAGCGGAGCCATCTGCTTGTCGATGGTCCAGTTCGGGTTGACCGTCGGCGTCACGGCGTTGATCTCCTCGGGGATCTCGAAGGAGAGACTCGTCGTGGGCGAGCCGTCGCAGCCGTGACCGACGGCGAAGCTCAGCACCGTGTAGGAGCCGGCGGCCGTGGAGGTCGGCGTGACGCTGACGTGGGCGCTGGCGGCCAGCGGTGCGCCGACCGCGAGGAGCGCTCCGGCGCCGATGGCGACGGCACCGAGTACGGCGGGCTTGCGGAAGGTGGGGCGGGGGGTGGTTGCGTTCATGATCGTCCTGTCGACTGATCCGCACGGCGTCGAGCGTGCGGAATGGGGATGGTCGCGCCGGATGGCGCGCCGAAGGGTGCTGCTGCGCTGGGCCGACCCGGCCACGCACGGCACCCGTCCCGGTCGGAGGGTGATGCGTCGGTCAGGCGGCGGCGAGCGCCGGCGGACCGCGGTGTCGCAGGTGGAGCAGGACCACCCCGAGGTTGCGGGGGCGACGGTTGACCCGGACCCAGCGCACCCGACGGGGCGCGGGGACGAGGTGGGTCGGTGCTGCACGGCGGGCGAGGATCCGGACGGTCAGCGCGGCGAGCGCGGCGAGCGTCGCGCGTTCGGCGAACAGGATGGCGGCGATGGTCGCGACGGCCGCGACGAGGTGCGCCGCCCACATCGTGGTGTCGCCGTGGGAGTGTGCCGCGGTGACGCCGCCGGTCGCGAGTTCGACGACCCCGTGCCGGTGCCAGTCGGCGGGGCCCGCCGCGCCGCCGGAGGCGACCGTGGCACTGACGGTGCTCGGGACGAGGGTGAAGAGCGCGTGGTAGCCGAGCTGGCTCACGAGCACGGAGGCGACGACCCCGAGTGCGGTGATGCGACGGCCGGCGAGGAGGACACAGACCAGGACGGCGAAGGTTCCACCGACCAGGAGCACGAACGCGGACGGCGCGGCGGCCCCACCGATCGTGTGCGAGAGGGCGGCGGCGAAGGTGGCGAATGCGGCTGCGGCGGTGCCGCGGGCGACACGGGCCCACCGTTCCGTCATGCGCTGCCTCCGGGAGAACGAGCGGACCAGGTGTCGACGCTCGTGCTCACAGCCTACCCGAGCGCCGCCCTTCGACAGGCTCAGGGACCGGGGAGAGGGTGCTCAGGGACCGGGGAGGGGTGGTCAGGGACCGGGGAGAGGGTGGTCAGGGACCGGGGAGGGGTGGTCAGGCCCCGGTGTCGGCGACGAACAGCAGCACGATTGAAGCGATGGAGCAGACGACGCCGATGCCGAAGGTCACGCCGAAGAGCAGCCGGAGCGCTCTCGTGTGATCGGCCGTCCGGCGGAAGCGTGCGCGCGACGGTTCCCGGCGGGCGTAGAAGACGTTCGGCTCCTCGGGGTCGCGGAGGGCGTCGAACTCCGCGTCCGTGACGGGTCGTGAGTACAGCTCGGCCGACTCGGTCATCCAGCGGACCTCGCGCCCCTGCCCGCCGTCCGCGTCGTCCGGCAGGTCCACGATGACCCCGTGCGTCTCCACCCAGCTGCCGTCTGCGGCCCGCGCGATGAGCATGACGAGCAGCACGACGACGGCGCTGCCGAAGCCGATCCAGGTGAAGACCTCGAGGACGAGGCCGAGGAGATCGTGGGGGTCCACGATCACATGCTATCCGGCGGGCGGACCCACGACTCGGACGGCCTCCCTCAGACGGACTCGGGTCGCTTCTGTCGCATGGGCTCGGCCGGCTGGTCCGGACCGTTCCAGACGCCGATGATGCCCCACGCGACCGCGGCGATCGGGACGGCGAGGACCGCGCCGACGATGCCGCCGAGGATGGTGCCGGCGGTCAGGGCGAGGAGGACGACGAGAGCGTGCAGTTTGAGCGAGCGGGCCATGACGACGGGCTGGAGGAAGTTGCCCTCGAGCTGGTTCACGAGCACGACGATGCCGACGACGATGAGGGCGGCGACCGGACCATTGGCGACGAGCGCGACGAGGGCCGCGAGGATGCCCGCGGCGGTCGCACCGACGATCGGGATGAAGGCGGTCAGGAACACGATGACGCTGAGCGGGAGGGCGAGGGGGACCCCGATGATCGCGAGGCCGATACCGATACCGATCGCGTCGACGGCCGCGATGGTCGCCGTGCCGCGCACATACCCGCCGAGGGTGTCCACCGTCTTACCGCCGATGCGCTTGGCACGGTCGTATGCGGTTCCGGTGAAGGGGCGGAGCAGGAACTCCCACAGCCGCGGCCCGTCCTTGAGGAAGAAGAACAGGACGACGACCATGAGCACCAGGCCGGTGAGGAAGCTCGCCGTCGCGGAGACGCCGGCGAGCGCCCCGCTGCCGAACTGACTCGAGGTGAGGAAGTCGACCGCGGTCTGCTTGGCGTCCTCGATCTGCTTCTCGTCGATGTCGAACGGCAGGGTGCCGAGCCAGTCCTGCAGCTGACCGAAGCCCTTCGAGGCGGAGTCGACGAGGTCGTCCCACTGGCTGCGCACGGCCCAGACGATGAGCCACCCGATGCCGCCGAGGACGACGAGGATCGAGACGAGGGCGATCCAGGTGGCGAGGATCGACGGGAGCCCCTTCGACCGCATCCACCGCATGAGCGGATAGATCGCCGAGGCGAGGATGAGTGCGATGACGACGGGGATCATCACGAGCGAGAGCTGGGTCAGCGCGAAGACGATCAGCGCGGCGACCGCGACGATGGCGAGCGTCTGGACACTCCGGGTCGCGAGCGTGCCGATGCGGTCGTGCCAGAGGCCGCGGGCGAGCGGCTCCGGTGCGTCCTCATGCTTGTCGAACAGGCCCATGGGATCCCCAATCTCGGCAGCGGCGGAGCCGGACGGGCCCCGCGCCCAGTCAACCACGTCGGTGCGGGCCGAGGTCAGGCCGAGCGGGAGTAGCGTTGTCCGTGATAAGGAGGCGCTCATGACGAGACTCGACGCCGACCCGGTCCCCAGCGTCTGCCACGCACCTGACGGATCCGGGACGAGGCTCCTCGAGGCCCGCGAGGTCCCCCTGGGCGGCGTCCGCGGCCTGAGCGTCCACCGCACCCTCCCGCAGCGGGAGCTGCCGATGATCGGCGCCTGGTGTTTCCTCGACCGCTTCGACGAGGACCGCTCGCTGATGCGCGTCCTGCCCCATCCGCACACCGGCCTGCAGACCGTGACGTGGCCACTGGTCGGCGACATCCGCCACCGCGACAGCGTGGGCAGCGACGTGGTCGTCCGCCCGGGCGAGCTGAACCTCATGACGAGCGGCCGCGGCGTGTCGCACTCCGAGTTCTCAGTGGGCGAGGAGACGGCCGCCATGCACGGCCTCCAGCTGTGGGTGGCGCTCCCGGAGGCAGCCGCCTCGGTGCCGGCGGCGTTCGAGCAGCACACGGACCTGCCCGTCCACCGCGCTCCGGGACTGGAGGCGACCGTCCTCGTCGGCACGCTCGGCGGGGCGACGTCGACCGCGACCGTCCACTCGCCCCTGCTCGGTGCCGACGTGACGCTCGAGGCCGACACCGTCGTCGAGGTGCCGGTGGATCCGGCCTTCGAGCACGGCGTCCTCGTGCTCGACGGGGTGCTCGAGGTCGGCGGCGTCGAACTCGACTCGGGCCCGTTGCTCTACCTGGCGCCCGGGTGCGATCGCCTCGGGTTCCGGAGCGCGACCGGTGCCCGCTTCGTGCTCATCGGAGGGACGCCGTTCCCGGAGGAACTGGTCATGTGGTGGAACTTCGTCGGTCGCACTCACGAGGACATCGCGTCCGCCCGGGAGGACTGGGAGGCGGGGTCGCCGCGCTTCGGGTCGGTCGCCGGCCACGGCACGGAACGCATCCCGGCGCCGCCCTTGCCGAACGTCCGACTGACCCCGCGCCGACGCTCGATCTGATCGCCCGGATCGGGTGCTCGGGACCCCGTTCCGAGCGGTTTCCGTCGGCGTCTCCATGGGCTGATAAAGGATAGGCTGTCCTCAGGAGATCGGCTGCTCGTGAAGGTGGGCTCATGCAACGTCTGAGTACGCGACTGCTGCTGACCTGCGCCGCCATCGGCGTCGGGGGCGGCCTCGTCTTCGTCGTCTCCGGGTACGTCGGCGGCACGATCTCCGCGACCGCCCCCGTGCTCTACGGCCTGATCATCGGCGTGTACTTCCTGCCGGGCGTCGTCTCGCAGGCACTTCTCCGACGAGGTGGAGTGGCCCTCATGACCGGGCTCACCGCAGGCCTCGTCTCGGCGGCGTTCAGCCCGCAGTGGTTCTTCCGCTACTTCGGCACCGGCCTCGCGATCGGGCTCCTGCAGGAGATCCCCTTCGCCGTGTCGCGCTACCGCGTCTGGAAGGCCTGGGTCTTCTACCTGGCTGCGGGCATCGCTGGACTCGTCTTCGGCGGCTCCGTGCTCGTCGTCCTCGGGATCGAGCACTTCGCGCCCCTCGCCCAGACGGTCTACATCGCGCTCTTCGTCCTGAGCCCGATCGCCTTCACCGCGCTCGGGCGGGCGGTCGCAGCGGCCCTCGCGAGAGCCGGTGTGGGGCGGTCCATCGCGAAACCGCTGCAGCGCGACCGCGGCTCGGCCAGCACGCGGGCCTGAGTGGACCTCGTACCGCCGACTCACCCCGCCACCGTCGTCCGGCGGGTGCGCATCCGTCACGACGAGCGCGAGGAGTGGACCCCGGACGACGTGTCGTTCCAGGTCGCGCCCGGTGAGGTGGTCCTGCTGCTCGGGCCGAGCGGCTCGGGGAAGTCGACGCTCGCTCTAGCGCTCAACGGCCTCGTCCCCCACGCCGTCCCGGCCGAGTTCGAGGGGGCTGTGATCACCGGCGGGCTCGACACGGCCACCTCGACGGTCGCGCAGTTGAGCGAGCACGTGGCGATGGTGTTCCAGGACCCCGACGCGCAGATCGTCACCGGAACGGTCCTCGACGAGGTGTGCTTCGGTCCGGAGAACCTCCTGCTCCCCGTCGAGGAGGTGCTGTCCCGCGCCGAACGGGCGCTCCGGCAGGCCGGGCTCTGGGAGCGCCGGGCTGAGAACCCCGACCGCCTCTCGGGCGGAGGCCGACAGCGACTCGCGATCGCCTGCGCCCTGGCCATGGGCAGCGACCTCCTCGTCCTCGACGAGCCGACGGCGAACCTCGATCCGGCCGGGATCGAGGAGGTCTACGCCGCCCTCCGCTCGCTCGTCTCCGGACCCGACGACGCCGGGAAGCGGCATGCGATCCTGCTCGTCGAGCACAACCTCGACGCCGCCATCGACCTCGTCGACCGGGTCGTCGTCCTCGATCGCGACGGGCGGCTCGCCTTCGACGGTCCGACCCGCGAGGTCCTGCTCGGCCACCTCGACGAGCTCCTCGCCATGGGCGTCTGGCTCCCCGTCGCGACGCTCGCCGCGCTGCGCCTGCGGTCGGCCGGTGTCACGTTGCCGGACCTCCCCCTGACACCCGCCGAGCTGACCGCCGCACTCGATGCGACCGCACTGCCGGCGCCGCCGACGGCACCCGTCGCCCCGATCACCGCCGAACGGTCGGTCGCGGTCCGTGTCGACCGGCTCGGCGTCGAACGCGGTCGGGGCCGCCGGCGCACCCCGATCCTCCACGAGGTGAGCCTCGAGGTCGCTGCGGGCGACTTCCTGGCCGTGATCGGGACGAACGGCGCCGGCAAGACGACGCTGCTCCAGGCGATCGCCGGGGTGGTCCGACCTCCCCGCGGGCGCATCGACGTCGGCGGGATCGACCCGGGGCGCAGCGAGGTCCGGACGATCGCGGCACACATCGGCTTC
The DNA here is from genome assembly GCF_013349365.1 of Plantibacter sp. MCCC 1A11337. Taxonomy (NCBI): domain Bacteria; kingdom Bacillati; phylum Actinomycetota; class Actinomycetes; order Micrococcales; family Microbacteriaceae; genus Plantibacter; species Plantibacter sp. MCCC 1A11337. The sequence continues at coordinate 1,386,431 of NZ_JABJWX010000001.1, forward strand.
GTCTTCCAGAACCCCGAGCACCAGTTCATCGCCCACACCGTCCACGAGGAACTCGCGCACGGCCTGCGGATCCGGGGCGTCGACGACACCGGGATCGAGCGGCGCGTCGACGACCTGCTGCGGCGGTTCGGCCTGGAATCCGCTCGCGACGTGCACCCGTTCCTCCTGTCCGGCGGCCAGAAGCGCCGGCTGTCCGTCGGGAGCGCCCTCATCGCCGGAGCTCCGGTGCTCGCGCTCGACGAACCGACCTTCGGTCAGGACCGGGCGCGGGCGAACGAGCTCCTGGACCTCCTCGCCGGCCTCAACGCGCAGGGCACCACGGTCCTCGTCGTGACCCACGACCTCCAGCTCGTCGCCGATCACGCGAGTCACGTCGCGGTCATGGCCGGCGGTCGCCTGCTCGCCCACGACACGACCGCCGCGGTCCTCGGCGACGACGAGCTCCTGCGCCACGCGGGGCTCCGGCCACCGCCGCTCGCCCAGGCGATGCGCTCGCTGGCGAACCACCCCGACTGGCGGCACCTGTCGAGACTCGACGACCTGCCCGGGGCGGCCGCCCGATGAGCGCCACGACGATCGACCCGTACGCCTCGGGCGCGGCACCGGCCGGTCGATTCCTGTACCGGTTGAACCCGTTGGCGAAGCTCGGTGCTCCGCTCCCGGCGATGATCCTGTTGGCGTTCACGAGGGACCCGGTCACGCCGGCGCTGTTCATCGCCCTCGCGGTCGTCGTCATCCTCGTGGGAGCCAGCCTGACGCGGACGGTCGCCCTCCTGCTCTTCGTTGCGCTGCCGCTCCTCGTCGCGATCATGTCGTTCAGCTTCGGCCTGTGGACCGACCCGAGCCGCGTCGACCGATCCGTCCTGCTGTTCCAGGTCGGCGACTACCGGTTCTTCCTCGGGGCGCTGCTCGTCGGCCTCGCGACGGCCCTGCGGCTCGCGGCCCTCCTCGTCCTCGCCTGCATCGGCGGCCTCACCTCGACCGGTCCGGAGTTCGTCCGCGCGATGATCCAGCAGCTGCACGTGCCCTACCGGATCGGGTACACGGCGCTCGCCGCCTACCGGTTCGTGCCGCGGTTCGGGCACGAGCTGGAGGTCATCCGTTCCGCCCACCGGGTCCGCGGTATGGCCGAGGGTCGCGGACCGATCGCCGCCGTCCGCCGCGCCGCCGGCACCGTCGTGCCGCTGCTGGCCGGCGCCATCCGTCACGCGGAGCGGGTCGCGCTCGCCATGGACTCCCGCGCCTTCGGAGCCCATCCGCAGCGCACGGAGCGGACCCGCACCCCCTTCCGCACCCGCGACTGGTGCTTCATGGTCGCCTTCTGGCTCGTGAGCGCCGCCCTCCTCTGGTGGAGCCTCGCCGCCGGTCCGGGTCCCGTCGCCCGGAACTGACCGTCCGGAGTCACCCTGATGACTCGAACATATGTTCTAATGGAGGCATGCGGTGGAGCGGACAGGAACTCGGGGTTGAGACGACGTCGGCGCTGCCTGGCCTCGCGAAGCTGAACAACCTCGTGCGCAGCGTCCAGACGCCGGAGTTCGCCGGGATCACCTTCCACGAGGTGCTCGCGAAGTCCGCGCTCAACCGCGTACCCGGCCAGTCCGTGATGCCGTTCGGGTGGACCATCAACCCCTATCGGGGCTGCTCGCATGCCTGCGTGTACTGCTTCGCCCGACCGACGCATTCGTATCTGGACCTCGACGCCGGGAAGGACTTCGACTCGCAGCTCATCGTCAAGGTGAACGTCGCCGAGGTCCTCGAGAAGGAGCTCGCGAAGGCGAGCTGGGGCAGGCACCCGGTGGCGCTCGGCACGAACACCGACCCGTATCAGCGCGCCGAGGGCAAGTACCGGCTCATGCCGGGGATCATCAATGCCCTCGCCGACTCGGGGACGCCGTTCTCGATCCTGACGAAGGGCACGCTGCTCCGGCGAGACCTGCCCCTTCTGGCCGAGGTCGCTCAGCGCGTACCCGTCGACCTCGCCATGTCGATCGCCATCTACGACGACGAGCTCCAGCAGTCGATCGAACCCGGAACCCCGACGGCGGCGGCCAGACTCGCGACGGTCCGCGCTGCTGCCGACCTCGGCTTCGACGTCGGGGTCTTCATGATGCCGATCCTCCCCTACCTGACCGACACCGTCGACCACCTCGACCTCGCCCTGTCGCGCATCCGCGAGGCCGGCGCGAGCACCGTCCTCTTCTCGACCCTGTACCTGAAGGCCGGCGTCAAACCCTGGTTCATGCAGTGGCTGTCGCGGGAGCACCCCGAGCTCGTCGACCGCTACACCTCGATGTACGCCGACGGCACCTACGCCCCGAAGGAGTACCGGAAGTGGCTCGCCGCGCGCATCCGCCCGATGATCCGCGAGCACGGGCTCGAGCGCGGCATCGAAGACCCCGCCACCGGAGGTGTCCGCTCGTCGGCGCTCGGCATGTTGCGCGACGGGTACGGCGAGCGGGCCGAGCTGCGCAAGCGCGCCCCGGAGTTCGTCACGACCGGCCTGCAGGTCCAGCCGACCCTCTTCTGACCCCGTTCGTTCGCCCATTCTCGGGCGAACGAGAACTCCCTCGCCCAAGAATGGGCGAACGAACCGGCGTCAGGCGTCGGGGATGAGGCGCTTGCTGAGGAGCGCGACCTCGTCGGTGCCGTAGCCGAGCGCCTCGTAGAAGCCGATCACCCGGTCGTTACCCGTCCTGACCATGAGGTTGATCTTCGGGCACCCGAGTTCGGTGAGCAGGCGTTCGGCCTCGGTCATGAGCTGCCGTCCGAGCCCGCCGCCCTGCTGGGCCGGCGACACCGCCAGGTAGTGCACCCAACCGCGGTGGCCGTCGTACCCCACCATCGCGGTGCCGACGAGGGCGCCGTCGGCATCCGCCGCGACGAGGAACAGCTCGGGCTGCGTCGTCGACTTGCGCTCGATGTCCTTCGCCGGGTCGTTCCACGGTCGGGTGAGCCCGACAGCGTGCCAGAGGGCGATGACGGCCTCGGTGTCGGACGGCGTGAAGGGACGGATCTGCATCAGCCCAGTCTTCCGCACGCGCGGCGTCGATACAGTTGGTCACCCGAGCATCGACGAACGGACCCGTATGAGCATCGACCCTGGCCTGGAACCGACCGGCGAACCGATCCCGGCGCCTGACGGATCGACACCGGTCACCATCGCCACCGGCAGCGGCCCGATCACCGGGCTCACCGAAGCCGGTGTCTCCCGATTCCTCGGTATTCCGTACGCGGCAGCTCCGTTCGGTGACGACCGCTTCCGACTCCCCCAGCCGGTCGTCCCCTGGGAGGACCCCCGCGATGCGACCCGTCCCGGTGCGACCGCCCCGCAGCCGCCCTACGCCGGCGCGGTCGGCGAGCTGCTCGCCACCGTGACGGTGCCGGGCAACGAGATCCTCAACCTCAACATCTGGACCCCGGCCGAGCGGTCCGACACCCCGCTCCCGGTCATGGTGTGGATCCACGGCGGCTCGCTCGTGCACGGCTCCAACGCACTCGACTCGTACGACGGCACCGCGTTCGCGCGCGACGGCGTGGTCCTCGTCTCCGTCAACTACCGCCTCGGGTCCGAGGGGTTCTCGGTGCTCGACGACGTCCCGCTGAACCTCGGTCTCGCCGACCAACTCGCCGCGTTGACGTGGGTGCAGGACGAGATCGCCCGCTTCGGCGGTGACCCCGACAACGTCACCGTCTTCGGAGAGTCCGCGGGCGGAGCCTCGGTCGCGGCGCTCCTCGCGCACCCGGACGCCTCGTCCGTGATGCGACGGGCGATCATCCAGAGCGGCCCGCTGCGCTCGGAACCCCGAGAGCGCTCCGGCCGGATCTCGAAGCTCATGGCCAAGGACCTCGGCGTGCCGACCACCAGGGCCGGCTTCCGCCGTGTGCCGCCCGAGGGACTCGTCGGGGCCCAGGAACGGGTCATGGGTGGCGGTAACCCCCTGACCGGCGGTCCGGGGTTCTCGATCACGACGTCGTCACCACTCGCGCCGCTGAGTCCGCTGGATGCCCTGGTGTCGGGCGGCTCCGCCGACATCCCCGTGCTCATCGGGACGACGACGGAGGAGCACCGCCTGTTCCTCGTCCCGACCGGTATCTCCCGGCGGATCACGCGTCTCCAGCTGTTCGCGGCGCGACTGCGCTTCGGGGTGAGTGCCTCGGCCGTGCGCACCTTCCGCCGCAACCGTCCGAAGGCGAAGTCCGGGGAGATCCTCGGGGCGATCGCGACCGACATCCTGCTCCGCGTACCGCTCAATCAACTCGCGGACGCACGCGCCGACAACGGCTCGGACACCTGGGTGTACGAGTTCGCCTGGCGGAGCCCGGTCGGCGGGGACGGCGAAGGTGAGCTCGGTGCGGCCCACGCGATGGAGATCGGCTTCGTCTTCGACCACCTCGACTCCCCGGAGGCCGTCCGGATGGCTGGCCGCTCGGCCCCGCAGTCGCTCGCGACCGCGATGCACGACGCCTGGGTCGCGTTCGCGAAGGCAGGCGACCCGGGCTGGCAGCGCTGGGACGCCACCCGCCCGGTCCGGACCTTCGACGGGGTCGACGACGCCGTCGTCCTCGCCCCGCGCGACGACGAGCGGGCGGCCCTCACCCCCTAGCGGTCACCTGCCGGGCGGCAGGTCCACGAGACGACTCAAGCGGCGAAATGGCGGCGGAATTGCCCTGGAGTTCGCACCCCAGCCGCGGTGACGAACCACGACTCGTCATCGACCGGCGGCCAGCCTCGCTTCCGTTGCCTAGCGGTCACCCGGGTCGCGCGCCGCTGGGCTGACATGTTCCACACCGTCAGCATGAGGCTCGCCAGTGCCATCCAGCCCCAGGTCGCTGCTGCGGCCAGGCCGTTCTCGAGCACCGCCAGCGCTGAACCGGCGAGGATGAACGTGAGCGCCGCCCAGAGCATCGCCAGAATCGTTCCCCGCATCCGCACGCGATAGAGCGCCGCGGCCTTCGCCTCGTCGATACGTCGGCGGAATTGCCAATCCGCGGACTGCTGCGCGGTACGAACGGCCTCGTCTGGCCTCGGCCTCGCAACCGGCGCTGAGGTGGATGGTTGAGCAGCGCTCCGCGCTGAGCGCGGCGAACGCTCCTGAGCCTGTTCACGCGCCAGCGAGGTGATCAGACTTCCGAGCATGGTCGGCGTGGCCGCTGAAGCGAAGGCCGCTCGATCCGCGACGGTCTCATCTGCCCAGTGACCCACCCCGGTGAACACGGGGGCCGCACATTCGAGGATTGATCGGACGACCTGGACGTCGTCCAGCGCCGAGCGGTCACTCCAATGGCCACCTCCCCGATGGATCGCCACAACGACGTCGTCGGCCGGCTCGATCGAGTCGAGCGCCGCGGAGAGACCTGTCGGGTCGAACGGCACGGACCGCTGCTCCTCGAGGAGCCCTGCTCGAGCGAACCCTCGAGCGAACTCGTCCTGCGTCTGGGAGCTGGCCGGCCGCAAGGTGATGACCCGCTTCACCCGCACCCCTCGAGCGGAGAGCAGCGGTGCGAGATCCTTGGCACGGCCTCGGTACGGACGAGTGGCATCCCTCGCGCCGTACCGTTCAGGATCCTGCGCGAAGGCCGACTCGAGGAAGGATTGAGCCTCCGCTCGAGCCAAGAAGGCGGCTCCTGCGTCCGCGACAGCAGTCGTACTGATCTTCTCCACGCGAAGTTGTCGCTCGCCGCTTCGTCTCCCCGGCACGAAGCGACCGCTGACCGCGAGGACCTTGCCCTCGGTCAGGAATTCGAGGAGGTCCATGCGGAGGAAACCCTCGATCCGCTTCCGCTCATGCGGCAGCACCAGCATGGAGGTCCACTCGCCTCGCGGATCTGCGAGGTCGAACCAGGCCGTGCGCCGGTCGGCCGATGTCTGGGCGGCTCGGCACTCGCCGACCAGCGCCACGGTCCCGATCGCCGCAACTGCATCGGTGTAGAGCCTTGCGCCATGGCTCACGTCGACCGGTCGGCGGCCCAGCGGTCTCCGCGCGGCATCGACGACGCGTTCGGTTGCTGCTTCGACGATGGCTTCGCAGGATTCACTCATATATTTTGAGCCTACTCGTCACCATCGGCCGCTTCAAGCGATGCCGCAGAACGCCGACCGGAACGCGAGAACGCCCGCCGAGCGTGAGCTCGGCGGGCGTTCCTGCTGCGGTACGGACTACGCGGTGGCGATGTCCTCGACGAGCTGGTCACCGGGGGCGGCGTCGTCGAATGCGGCCTCGATCTCAGCGCGGTCGAGCAGTTCGGTCATCCGGCGGCGACGGGCCTTGGGGATGATCGTGACGACGCGACCGATCTTGCCGGCACGACCGGTGCGGCCGGCACGGTGCAGGTACGTCTTGTACTCGTCCGGGGCGTCGGCCTGCACGACGAGCGTGATGTCGTCGACGTGGATGCCGCGGGCGGCGACGTCGGTGGCGACGAGCACGTTGACCCGACCCGAGGTGAGCTTCTCCAGGTTGCGCGTGCGGCGCGCCTGGTTGAGGTCGCCGTGGAGCGAGACGGCGGGGATGCCCGCCATGCCGAGCTGCTCCGCGAGACGCTCGGCGTACGCCCGGGTGCGGGCGAACACGAGGGTCTTCTCGGTGCGGTTGACGAGCTCCTCGATGAGGCGGTCCTTGCCCTTGTGCTCCACCACCAGCACGCGGTGGTCGATCGTGGAGGACGCCTGGTCCTCACCGGCGACCTCGTGCACCGACGGGTTCGGGAGGAACTCGTTGACGAGGGCTGCGACACCCTTGTCAAGGGTGGCGGAGAAGAGGAGCTTCTGGCCGTCGGGCGCGGTGCGACGCAGGATGCGCTGCACGGGCTCGAGGAAGCCGAGGTCGCACATGTGGTCGGCCTCGTCGAGGACGGTCACGGTGACCTGCGAGAGGTCGAGGCGACCCTGCTCGATGAGGTCCTCGATGCGACCGGGCGTACCGACGATGATGTCGACGCCGCGCTGCAGTGCGCCGACCTGGCGACCCTGCGGGACACCGCCGTAGATCTGCGTGGTGAAGAGGCCGACGGCGCGCGCGATGGGCTGCACGGTGCGGTCGATCTGCAGGGCGAGCTCACGCGTCGGGGCGAGGATGAGGGCGCGGGGCTTGCGACCCGGCTTGCGGTTCTTGCCGCCGCCGTTCTCCATGAGCTTCTCGACGAGCGGGGCACCGAAGGCGATGGTCTTGCCGGAGCCGGTGCGGCCACGTCCGAGCACGTCGCGGCCCGCGATGACATCCGGGATGGTCGCCGCCTGGATCGGGAACGGGCTGTCGGCGCCGAGCTCGGCGAGCGCACGGACGATGTTGCCGCCGAGGCCGAGGCTCTCGAAGGTCACACCCTCGACGTCGCCGGCCTGGATCGCGTCGGCCTCGAGGCGCTCGAGCACCACGTCGTCCTGGGGCGTGTAGGAGCCGGCGTCGCGCTTCGGATAGTAGTCGCTGCCACGGCCGGCGTCGGACGCGCCGCGGTCGTCGAACGAGCGCTTCGGGCGGTCGTCGTACGAACGCGCCGGACGCTCCTCGAAGGACCGCTTGGGGCGGTCGTCGTACGAACGCGCGGGGCGGTCGGTGCGGTTCGCCTGACGCGGGTCACCCTGGCGAGCCGGGCGCTCCCCGTAGGACGGACGCTCGGTGCGGTCGCCGTAGGAGGGACGCTCCGTGCGCTCACCCCGGTTGTAGGCCGGGCGCTCGTTGCGGTCGCCACCACGGTTGTACGCGGGACGGTCGTTCCGGTCACCGTACGAGGGACGCTCGGACCGCTCACCACGGTTGTACGCAGGTCGCTCGTTCCGGTCACCACCACGGTTGTACGCAGGACGCTCGTTCCGGTCGCCGTACGAGGGACGCTCGGTCCGCTCGCCGCGGTTGTACGACGGGCGCTCGTTCCGGTCACCGTAGGACGGACGCTCGGTCCGCTCGCCGCGGTTGTACGACGGGCGCTCGTTCCGATCGCCGTAGGAGGGACGCTCGGACCGCTCGCCGCGGTTGTACGACGGGCGCTCGTTCCGGTCGCCACCACGGTTGTACGCAGGACGGTCGTTCCGGTCGCCACCACGGTTGTACGCAGGACGGTCGTTCCGGTCGCCACCACGGTTGTACGCGGGACGGTCGTTCCGGTCGCCGTAGGACGGACGTTCAGTCCGCTCACCACGGTTGTACGCAGGACGCTCGTTCCGGTCGCCACCACGGTTGTACGCAGGACGCTCATTGCGGTCGCCACCACGGTTGTACGCAGGACGCTCATTGCGGTCGCCACCACGGTTGTACGCGGGGCGCTCGTTGCGGTCGCCGCGGGGTGCGCGGTCGCCGCGCTCCTCAGACTCGAAGCGGGCGGCGCGCTCGGCACGCTCGTCTGCGTTCCAGCGGGACTTCTGCGGCGCTCCACCGGCGTCGGGACGGTAGCCGCGGTGGCCTTCGCTCTTGCTGCCGGACTTCGCGCCGGGGCGTGAGCCGAAGGGCCGCTTGTTCTCACCGTACTTGGACTTGGGGTCGAAGTTCTTGGCCGGGCGTTTGCCGGCGGGGGTGTTGTTCTTGGGCATGGAGAAATGCTTTCCGGGTTATAACTCGTTCGCATGAACAACCTGCATGACTCACACAGCGCCATCCGAAACCTCGGCTGCGCTGCGGCATGCTCATACCCGGGCGATCACTGGCCGGGGCCGTCCACATCATGTGTGTGTTCGCGGAGTTCTCTCCGACGAAACCGGCCCACCAGACTGACATAACCCTCCGCGGTACAAACGCGGTGTCTCGAGCCGACTCACCTACGTTACCCGATCCCCCCTGAGAAGTCACGGAGCATCGCTCCCAGGCACGCGCACGGTGGCGTGGCAGCATGGGTGCATGCCCAGCCCCATCGAGGATTACGCCCTCATCGGTGATTGCCACACCGCCGCGCTCGTCTCGTCGGAAGGCAGCATCGACTGGCTGTGCCTCCCCCGCTTCGACTCGCCGTCGATGTTCGGCGCGCTGCTCGGCACCGAGGACCACGGCTGCTGGACCGTCCGGCCCGCCGACGCTCGGGCGACGGCGAGCCGCGCCTACCTCGACGACACCTTCGTCCTCGAAACCGTCTGGACGACCCCCGACGGTCAGGTGCGCGTGACGGACCTCATGCCCCACGGCGACCGCCGGGCGGATGTGGTCCGCCGGGTCGAAGGACTCAGCGGCACCGTCGCGGTCGACGTCGAGGTGCGCCTCCGCTTCGGGTACGCCGACGCGATCCCCTGGGTGCGGCAGCTCCCGGACGGATCCGGGATCGTCGCGGTCGCCGGCCCCGACGCCGTCGTGGTCCGCGGCGTGCACCTGACGGCCTCCGATCACGCCCACTCGGCGACCGTCGAGGTCTCCGCGGGCGACACCGTCGACCTCACCCTCACCTGGTACCCCTCGCACCGCGAGGTGCCGGACCCGGTCGACGTCGGTCCGCGGATCGACCACACGATCGCCTGGTGGCGCGACTGGGCGTCCCGCTGCGATCCCGCCGACGAGTACGAGGACGCGGTCGTGCGGTCGCTGCTCGTCCTCCGCGCGCTCACACACGAGGACACCGGGGGCATCGTCGCCGCCGCGACCACGAGCCTGCCGGAGTCGTTCGGGGGCGTCCGCAACTGGGACTACCGCTACGTCTGGCTGCGCGACGCCTCGCTGACCCTCGAAGCCCTCATGCAGCACGGCTTCACCGAGGAGGCGCACGACTGGCGCAGGTGGCTCCTCCGGGCGATCGCCGGTGATCCGAACGACCTGCAGATCATGTACGGCCTCGCGGGCGAACGCCACCTCGTGGAGGAGGAGCTCGACAGCCTCCCCGGCTACCTCGGTGCCGCCCCCGTGCGCGTCGGCAACGGCGCCTACACGCAGTACCAGGGCGACGTCTTCGGGTCCGTGATGATCGCCCTCGACGAGGCGCGCTCCGTCGGTCTCGCGGACGACGACTTCTCGTGGAGCCTCCAGCGCGCCCTGCTCGGCGTCCTCGAGGAGCACTGGAACCGCCCCGACCGCGGCATCTGGGAGGTACGGGGCGACGAGCAGCACTTCACCCACTCGCGCGCCATGATCTGGGCGGCGCTCGACCGCGGCGTCCGCGCGGTCCGCGAGCACGGCCTGGACGGGCCCGTCGAGCGTTGGGAGGCCCTGCGCGAGACCCTCCGCGAGACGATCGAGCGCGAGAACGTCGACCACGCACGCGGGTGCTACGTCCAGCACGCCGGGACGACCGAGGTCGACGCGTCCCTGCTCGTCCTCGCGCAGATCGGCTACGTGGCGCCCGACGACCCGCGCATGCTCGCGACGGTGGCGGCCATCGAGGAGGACCTCCTCCAGGACGGTCTGCTCCTGCGCTACCGCACCACGAGCGGGGTCGACGGTCTGCCGGGCGACGAGCACCCGTTCCTCGCGTGCTCGTTCTGGCTCGTGCAGCAGTACGCGGCCTCGGGCCGACTCGACGACGCCCGCGAGCTGATGGACCGGCTGCTGTCCTTCCGCAACGACCTGGGCCTGCTGTCCGAGGAGTACGACGTGCAGCAGGCGCGGCAGGTCGGCAACACCCCGCAGGCGCTCTCGCACCTCACCCTCGTCCGAGCCGCCGATGCCATCGCCGCAGCCGCAGCCACCCCCTCCAGCCCGCGAACTGTCACCGAACGCTAGTCACAGGCCCCGGAACGAGCCTCACGTGACAGTTCGCGGGCAGGTGGGGCGACGTCAGCGGGTGAAGCGGGCCTCGCGCTCGTCGGAGGCGGCGAGCGCGATCCGGGTGCGGAAGTTCTGTGAGACCTGCTCGGGCAGGGCGTCGAGCGGGAACCACCGCGCCTCGGAGTTCTCGCCGTCGGCCGGATACGGCTCGCCCGACTCATAGCGGCATCGGAACACGAGGTCGATGTACTGCGTGATGTCGCCGTTGTCGTAGACGTTCTGCGGGAGCACCTGCACCTGGGCGAGACGCTCGGCGACCGCGACCACGGCCGCCTCCTCGAGGACCTCGCGCTCCGCCGCCACCGCGGGTTCCTCGCCCGGGTCGATGATCCCCGTGACGGGTGTCCACGCCCCGTTGTCCTGTCGCCGGACGAGCAGGACCTCGGCCTCGGGTGTCCCGAGACCGCGGAGGACGACCGCGGTCACCCCCGTCAACCAGAGCGGCGCGTGCCCGATCCGCTCGCGGAGGGCCAGTACGAAGTCAGGAGTCGCCATGCCTCGACTCTACGGGGGCTGCGGTGGGACACGAGATCGAAACACGAGTGCGGTCTACTGGGCGTATGGAACACGATCCCATCACCGTCTCGATCGAGCGACGCGTCAACCCGGCGTCGATCTCCGAGGCCACCATCTGGGTCCAGGCGGGCATCAACCTGGCGAACCGGTACCCCGGCTTCCTCGGCTCCGGCTGGGTGCGCGCGGGTGCCGAGAGCGACGTCTGGTACATGCTGTACCGCTTCGCGGACGAACAGACGCTCACCGACTGGGAGGAGTCGAAGGAACGCGCCTGGTGGCTCTCGAGCGGCCGCGAGTTCATGGAGCCGTCCCGCGTCGAACGGCGCAGCGGGATCGAGGGGTGGTTCGACGCGCCCGACGGGATCCTCCGCGTCGAGGAGGCCGAGCTCTCCGGCGACCCGGACCCGATCCCGCCGGCACCGCCGCGCTGGAAGCAGGCGGTGAGCATCTGGTTGGGCTTCTTCCCGCTCAACCTCGTCTTCACCCTCCTCGTCACGGCACTCGTGCCCGGTTGGGAACCGCTCGGCGTGTTCCTCCACGTGCTGATCTCGACGCTCATCCTGACGCCGATCATGACCTACTGGCTCCTGCCGCTCGTCACGAGGCTGCTGCGTCCATGGTTGACGGCCCCGCGTCGAAGCAGGCGTACCGCAGGCTGATCCGGCGGCCTGACGACGCTGCGACGTCAGGCGTCCTCCGCCTTCGTCTGCTCCCGGAACTGGCTCGGGCTGAGCCCGGTGTGCGCGACGACCGCTCGACGGAGGTGCGCCTGCGAGTGGTAGCCGCAGCGGGCCGCGACCTCGGCGATCGACAGGCCTCGGTGATCGGGGTCCGAGAGGAGGGCGAGCGCGAGCTGCACCCGCCGCTCGGCGATCTCGCCCGCGGCGCTCGTTCCCGAGCCCTCGAACACCCGTTGCAGGGACCTGGTCGACATGTTGAAGCGACGCGCCAGCGTCTCCGGTCGCAGCTCCCGCTCGGCGAAGGACGCGGCGATGTGCTCGATGATCCGGAGCCGGAGCGGAACCCGTCCGGCCTCCCCCTCGGCCCGGAAGAGGTCGTTCTCCGCGTAGAGCGTCGCGAGCATCGTGTCGATCACCCGGCAGAGTCTGAGCTGCGCGGCGCCGCCGATCGGCTCGAACGCGGAGATGACCTCCACGAGGAACGCGGCGCTCCCCCGCAGCAGCGGCGACGGCGCCAACGGGCCGAGGGCGCTCGTCGGGGCGATGCCGAGGCGGCGAAGCGCACGCATCGGCACGAACACGTACAGATAGGTCGCGTGGTCGTGGATCGTCGTCCGATACGTCTCGGCGCCCTCCGTGAGCGTTCCGGTCCCGGGGAGCAGCTCGAGTTGCTGTCGGCCGTGGACCAGGCTGGCCGCACCCTCGATGAGCATCACGATCGTGGCGACCGGCTCATCGAGCCCGTAGGCGTCGGCGAGGACGTCGAACGTCCCGGGCCCGACCGTGTTGCGATGGAGGACGTACTCGCCGAGCATGACCGAGTCGACGGTCATCGAGAACCGATCGGGGTCCACGTCCACGAATCGCAGCGCGCCAGACGCCTCCTGCATCCCGGTCGTCCCCTCGAACCGTCGTGTGGTCACGCGGCCGCGCGCAGGGAAGCGACCGGATAGGCCATCATCAGGTGCGGGCATCATCGGACCCTTCGAAGAGTCCATCCACCCTCGCACAGGGTTCCGTCCGAAACGAGGGGTTGCCAGCCGCATCGCACGGTGGTCGGCGATACTGGACTGATGATCTCCGCTGACCTCGCCCGAGCGCTCCGCACCGCCGGCCTGCGCTGGACCCCCGAACCCGGCGACCGCTTCACCATCGACGGCGGCGAGCTCGCCGGCGACGTGTTCACGGTCAGCGAGATGACCGTCGAGGTGCACGAGCACCCGGGTGGCCGCAGTTTCGGCTTCAACGGGACGACCGAGTGGGCGTTGGACTCCGTCGACCAGGAGGAGACGCTCTGGCTGCCGTCGGAGCACCAGCTGCGCGCTCTGCTGCGCGGCTCGTTCCGGTCGCTCGAACGCGCGGTGTCCCCGGCTGCGCCGACCGACGGCGAGCCGACGCTCGACGACGAACTCGACGTCCTCCTGTCGTTGGGCGACGCCGAGGCGTACACCGTCGTGGTCGAGCTCGGCGGCGAACTGCGACGGTTCAGCGCCGCGACGGCGCCCGACGCGTATGCGACCGCACTGCTCGAGCTCATCCTGCGCTCGGTCGCCTGACCACGGTTCCTGAGCCGCCGCACCGCCCGCCCGCTCCGCCGAGCGCTCAGCGACCTCGGATCCGCCGCGACAGCTCGGCGGCCGCCGGCTGGATCTCGCGGGCCAGCCACGCCGGATCGAGTCCCGCGTCGGCGTCGTAGGTGACCGCGATCGCCGCCGCCGGCCACCCCGTGTGGTCGCGGACGACCACCCCGACACTCGCGAGACCGAGCGTCACCCCGCCCGCCTCGCGCGCATACCCGTCCTGGGTCGTCTGGGTCAGGACCTGTCGGAGCTCCCGGTACCGCTTCGGCCCGTGGCCGGTGCGGTCGACGAACGCCGCCTGGTCGGGGAACAGGGCGCGCAGCTGGCCGGCCGGGAGCGAGGCGAGGATCGCGCAGCCGCTGGCGGTCAGGTGAGCCGGGAGGCGCACACCGACATCGGTGACGAGGTGCGGCCGACGCGGGGCACGCTCGTCCACGATGTAGAGCACGTCCCGGCCGTGCAGCACGGCGAGGTGCGCGCTCTCACCCACCCGGTCGACCAGCTCGGCGAGCAACGGGCGCCCGAGCATGCTGAGCGGCTCCTGCCGGGCGTATCCGCCGGAGAGCTCGAAGGCGGCGACCCCGAGCCCGTAGCGACGGGCTTCGGGCAGGTGGACCACGAAGCCGTGCTCCTGCAGCACGCTGAGGAGGTGGTAGACCGTCGATCGCGGGAGGTCGAGTGCCGAGGCGATGGCCGCGGCCGGAAGCGGGCCGCGGGCTCCGGCGAGATGGCTCAGCACGCGCAGAGTGGCGTCGGCTGCCGGGACCTGACTCACCGTTGACCTCGTCTCCGCGGCTCGGACGCGGCCGCCTGGTCGTCCACGTCTGTCATCCCAGACACGGACGACTCTACGCGCACCGCCGCGGTCGGCGTCCGGGTGTTCGATCGGAACATGGACATCCAGCCCGGCGCGACCCCGACCACCAGCGACCCGACGACCTCCGGTCGCCCGCATCCCGAGCCCGTCGATCCGACCTCGGTCTCCCTCGGCACCGGACCGCTGTCGATCGCCGAGGTCGTCGCCGTCGCCCGGCACGGCGCTCGGATCGACCTCGACGGCGAGGCCCTCGACGACGTCGCCGCATCCCGTCGGATCATCGAAGCGCTCGCCTCCGACCCCGAGCCCCACTACGGGATCTCGACCGGGTTCGGTGCGCTCGCGACCACGTTCATCGAGCCGGCACGCCGCTCGCAGTTGCAGGCGAGTCTCGTCCGCTCGCACGCCGCCGGCAGCGGTGACGTCGTCGAGCGGGAGGTCGTGCGTTCCCTGATGACGCTGCGGCTCTCGACGCTCATGACGGGCCGCACCGGGGTGCGGGTCGAGACGGTCCGCGCCTACGCGGCGATGCTCAACGCCGGCATCACCCCGGTCGTGCGCGAGTACGGGTCGCTCGGCTGCTCCGGCGACCTCGCGCCCCTCGCGCACTGCGCGCTGGCGGTGATGGGTGAAGGCGAGGTGACCGATTCGCACGGACGCCGTCGTCCTACAGCCGACGCCCTCGCCGACGCCGGCCTCGTCCCGGTACAGCTCGCCGAGAAGGAGGGGCTCGCGCTCATCAACGGCACCGACGGCATGCTGGGGATGCTCGCGCTCGCCGTGGACGACCTGCGGATGCTCCTGCGCACCGCCGATGTCGCCGCGGCGATGAGCGTCGAGGGCCTGCTCGGCACGGACGCCGTGTTCGCCGCGGACCTGCAGGCCCTGCGCCCGCAGGCGGGTCAAGCCGAGAGCGCCGCGAACCTGCGGTTGCTGCTCGACGGCTCCCCGATCGTCGCGAGCCACCGGGGTCCCGAGTGCACCCGGGTGCAGGACGCCTACTCGCTGCGCTGTGCCCCGCAGGTGCACGGTGCCGCCAGGGACACGGTCGACCACGCCGCGATGGTCGCCGAGCGTGAGCTCGCGAGTGCCGTCGACAATCCGGTGCTCACGCCGGACGGACGCGTCGAGTCGAACGGGAACTTCCACGGTGCCCCGGTCGCCTACGTGCTCGACTTCCTCGCGATCGCCGTCGCGGATGTCGCGTCCATGTCGGAGCGCCGCACCGACCGTTTCCTGGACCGGAGCCGGAGCAACGGCCTCCCGCCGTTCCTCGCACACGAGGTCGGTGTCGACTCGGGCCTCATGATCGCCCAGTACACGGCGGCCGGCATCGTGAGCGAGCTGAAACGCCTGGCGCACCCGGCGTCCGTCGACTCGATCCCGTCCTCCGCGATGCAGGAGGACCACGTCTCGATGGGTTGGGCGGCGGCGCGGAAGCTCCGGAGGGCGATCGACGGTCTCAGCCGGGTGCTGGCGATCGAGGTCATGACGGCAGCCCGGGGCCTCGACCTGCGCGGCCCGCTCGAGCCGGCCGTCGGCACGGGAGCGGTGCTCCGCCGGGTGCGTGAGCAGGTCACGGGTCCCGGTCCCGACCGGTTCCTCTCCCCCGAGATCGAGGCGGTCACCGCGCTGGTGCAGTCGGGTGAGGTCGTGCGGGCGGTCACCGGCGCGGTCGGCGATCTCCGCTGAGTCGGGCGTCACACGACGAAGCCCTCGGGCGCCGGTGTCGGCGTTTCCGAGGGCTTCGTGTCGATCCGCGTGAGCCGCAGCTCAGCGACCGAGCGGCAGGTGGTCGATCACGGCCACTGCGCGCGGCGGCGCTTCGGCCGTTCGGTGCCCGATGACGCTTCCGTACCGGGTGCCGTATCGGCACCGGGCGTCGACTCAGCGGCTGGCGTCGATTCGGCGTCGGTCGTCGGCATGGACTCGGTAGCTCGCTCAGACTCAGCAGGGAGCTCGGACTCCGCCGCTGGCCCCGGCTCCAGGGCCGGCTCAGGCTCAGCGACCGGCTCAGCGACCGCATCAGCATCAGCCTGCGCGTCTGGCTCAGGCTCCGCCGCTGGGGCGGCGTGCTCGCCGGAATGCGCGACCTCGTCCGCAGGGGCGTCGGAGACCGCGTCGGGGAGGGTGATCGCCTCGGTGCGCGGCAGCTCGTCACCCGTCGCCACATGCGCCCCGTGCACCTCGTGGGCTTCGTGAGCTTCGTGCGCAGCCGGGCGCGTCATCGGTCGATCCACCGCCGGCTCACTCGGCGCAGCGACCTGCGTCTCGGGTGCCGCACCCGAGTCCGTGGGAACCGCATCGGCCGGTCCGGCGTCCGCGGGAACCGAATCGATCGGGGCCTCCTCCGTCGATTCCGCGCCAGCGGGAGCGGCGGCATCTGGAGCCGCGTCGACCGGAGTCACGTCCACAGCATCCGACGGAACGGCCGCGTCAGGCGCGGTCGCCGTGGTCGCAGCGCTTCCACCATCGGCGCCGACGAGAGCCGGTTCCTCAGCAGGGACCGTCGCGGCCCGCGGCCCCTCGATCGCGGCGACCGTGCGCGCTGTCGGCTTCGGCTCGGCTGCAGCCCGCCGCTGCTCGCGACGTTCCCGGAACCCCTCGACGAGGTTGTAGAGGGTGGGGAGCACGACGAGCGTCAGGATGGTCGAGGAGACGAGCCCGCCGATGACGACGATCGCGAGCGGCTGCGAGATGAAGCCGCCGTGTCCGGTGATGCCGAGTGCCATCGGGGTGAGGGCGAAGATCGTCGCGAGCGCCGTCATGAGGATCGGGCGGAGCCGGCGTGCAGCACCGTGCTCGACGGCCTCGACGACCGTCATGCCGCGTCGCCGGTACTGGTTCACGAGGTCGACCAGCACGATCGCGTTCGTCACGACGATACCGATGAGCATCAGCACGCCGATGAGGGACGGGACGCCCAGCGGCACGCCGGTGATGATCTGGAGCCCGATCGCGCCGGTTGCGGCGAACGGTACCGACACCAGGAGTTCGAGCGGCTGCCGCAGCGAACGGAACGTCGCGACCATGATGACGTACACGATGAGGATCGCTGCGAGGAGCGCGAGGCCCAGCTGTCCGAACGCGTCGCTCTGCGATGCCGTGACACCCCCGAGGGTCGCCGTGGTGCCGGCGGGCAGCTTGACGTCGTCGATCGCCGTCTGCACCTCGGCGCTGGCGGTGCCGAGGTTGTCGCTGCCCGGAGTCGCGCTGATCGTGGCCGAGCGAAGCCCCTTGACGGTCGAGATCGTCGCGGGTCCGTCGACCTGCGAGACCGTCGCGAGGGCGTCGAGACGTTTCGGGCCGGTGGCGGTCGGGACCTCCGTCGCCGCGAGGGCGTCGATGGTGGTCGGTGGGTCCTGGGCGTCGACGTAGATGGTGAGCGTGGTGTCGTCGATGACGATCGAGCCCACCGTCGTCGGCTGCATGAGCTGCGACACGTACGCGCCGAGCGCGACCTCGCTGAACCCCGCAGCGGCAGCGGCGTCGCGGTCGACGGCCACCTGGACGTAGGGTCGCGATTCGCTGAGGTTGCTCGTGACCTGGTCGATGCCGTCGAGGCCGGTGACGGCCTGCTGGATCGCGTCGGCGGCCTCCGCGAGGTCGCTCTGCCGTGCGGAGGTGATGTCGATCTCGATGTCGCTCGACCCACCGAAGCCCGCGGACGCGGCGACCTCGATCTCGCCGACGTCGTCGAGGCCGGACAGGTCCTTGCGGACCGTCTTCTGGAGTGCCGTCTGGTCGGCGTCTTCGCTGGTCGTGATCGAGTAGGTGATGGCTCCACCGCCGCCGCCCGAGAACGCGTCGCGCAGGGAGCTTCCGCTCGATCCGATCGAGAGCTGGACGGTGTCGATGCCGTCGATGTCGCGCAGCTTCGTTTCGACCTGCTTCGCCGCCGCGTCCTGGGCGTCGAGGCTCGTGCCGACCGGCAGGGTCTGCGTGACCGTCAGCGTGTTCTGGCCGGAGTCACCCAGGAAGTTGGTCTTCATGAACGGCGTGAGCGCGAAGGTGCCGACGAGCACGAGCACCGACAGTAGCAGCGTGGTGACCGAGTGCTTGAGGGTCCAGTGGATGATCGGGAGGTACGCCTTCTGGAGCCGTGACGGCTTCTCGAGGTCGTCCTCGTCCTGCACGCTGACGCGACGCTCGCGTCGGCTCCGGACCGGTCCGGTCGTCGCGTCGGACGGCGCTTCCTCCGCTGCGGCTGCGGCTGCGAGCCGCTGGGCCTTCGGGGCGCGGAGGAACCAGTAGGCGAGCACGGGCACGATGGTGAGCGCGACGAGGAGCGAGGCGAGCAGGGCGATCGTGACGGTGAGGGCGAAGGGTCGGAAGAGTTCGCCGGTGACGTCGCCGACGAACGCGATGGGCAGGAACACGGCCACGGTGGTGATGGTCGAGGCGGTGATCGCGCCCGCGACCTCCTGGACGGCGCTGAGGATGGACCCGGCGCGCTGCGCGCCGGTGCGGTTGTCGCCGAACGAGAGGTGCCGCTTGATGTTCTCGATGACGACGATGGAGTCGTCCACCACCCGCCCGATGGCGATCGTCAGCGCACCCAGCGTGAGGATGTTGAGCGAGTACTCGGCGACCTGGAGACCGATGAAGGTGATGAGCACGGACGTCGGGATGGAGATCGCCGTCACGAGCGTGGCCCGGACATCGAGGAGGAAGACGAGGATGATGAGGACCGCGAAGACGAGACCGAGCAGGCCCTCGGTCGTCAGGGCCTCGATGGACTGCTCGATGTAGGGCGCCTGATCGAAGACGACGGTGAGTTTGGCGTCGGACCCGATGGTGCGCTCGAGCTCGGGGAGGATGTCGCGCACGCCCTGGGAGACCTCGACGGTGTTCGCCGCGGGCAGTTTCGTGACGGCGATGGTGAGCGCCGGCTCGCCGTCGACGCGGGAGATCGAGGTGATCGGGTCGTCGCTCAGGGCGACCGTCGCGACGTCGCCGATGGTCAGGACGGAGCCGTCGGCGGCGAAGGCGCCCGTGATCGGCAGGGCGGCGATGTCGTCGACCGAGGTGAGCTTCGTGCCCGTCTGGACGGAGAACGTCTTGTCGCCCTCGGTGATGTCGCCCGCGGGCTGCAGGGAGCCGTTCTGCTGCAGCGTCGTCCCGATGACCCGGCTGGTCTGCCCCGCGAGGGCCAGTTTGGCGTCGTCGGGGGTGATCGTGACCCGCTTGCCCACCTCGCCGACGATCGCCGCGTCGCGGACGCCGTCGACGTCCTTGATGTCGGGGACCACGGAGCTCGAGAGCACCTCGGCGAGGGAGTCCTGGTCGGCCGCACCGGACACGGCGATCTGGATGACCGGGAGGTCGTCGATGCTGCCGCTGACCACCTGCGGGTCGACGGTGTCGGGCAGGGTCGACTTGATGCGGTTGATCGCCTGGGTGATCTTCTGTTCGGCGGTGGCGAGGTCCGTGCCGTAGGTGAAGGTCGCGCTGACGAGGCTCGAGTTCGTGCTCGACGTCGCCGAGGTGGACTCGATACCGGGCACGCCCTGGATCGCGGTCTCGATCGGGGTCGAGACGTCGTCGTTGACGACCTCGGGTGCCGCACCCGGGTAGCTCGTGATGATCGCGAGCTGCGGGAACTGGACCGACGGGATGAGCTCCTGCTTGAGGCCGCCCACCGCCAGGACGCCGAACACGGCTGCCACGATGGTGACGAGCGCGATCAACGCGCGGTTCTTCATGCTGAGGACGGAGAGCAGGTGCACGGAGCCGCTTTCGGTTGTTGCGAGAGGTGCCGACTCTGCAAGTATGTCACCGCGCACCCGTCCGACGGCGGTCTCGCGCGGAGGCTGGACACGGCTCGCACGAGCACTGCGTGTGGAGCGGCGTCACGCTCGTCGGCGACGAGGTCAGACGACGTCTTCGAGGTAGTCCAGGGCCGGCACGTGCCCGAACATCGCGGAGTGCCACGTCTGCGTCAGCAGCTCGACCGCCTGCTCCGTCTGGGCCCACGGATAGCTGATCGGGATGCGCAGGTAGCGCTCGAACGCACCGTCGATCCCGAACCGCGGCCCGGCGACGATCACGAGCCCGTGACTCCGAGCCGCAAGCGAGAGCTGCGATGACGCCGCCTCGCCGAGGTTCACCCAGGTGGCGATCCCGCCGTCGACCCGCGGCACGGTCCACTCGGGGAGGCGATCGGCCAGGAGGTCGACGAGCCGGTCGCGGGTCTCGCCGAGCGCGACACCGCGCCGGGCGACGATGCCGTCCATCGCCGGCATCAACTGCTGGACGGTCAGCTGGTCGAGGATCGGCGTGCCGAGATCGCCCAGCGAGCGCGCCGAGACGAGCTTCCTGATCGTGCCGCGCTCGGCCCGGATCCACCCGATGCGGAGGCCGCCCCAGATCGTCTTGCCCACCGAGCCGATCGTGATGATCGACGCCGGCGCGCCCTCGAGTGCGGCGAACGGGGTGCCGTCGAGCCCCTGGTCCGTCGGCCGGTCGATGTCGAGTTCGGCCGTGGTCTCGTCGATCACGAGCACCGTCCCGTGCCGCTCGGCGGCTGCGGCGACCCGTCGGCGGGTCTCGAGCGGCATCGACGCCCCGGTCGGGTTGTGGAAGTCCGGCATGAGGTAGGCCATCGCGGGGCTCGTGCGTTCGAACCACTGCTCGAGCTCGCGGACGTCCCAACCGGTCTCCGAGGACACGGTCGCCGCGCCGAGTCTGGCCCCGGCCGCCCGGAGTGCCTCGTAGGCGTGGGGATAGCTCGGCATCTCGACGAGGACGCGGTCACCTCGGCTGAGCAGGGTGCGGGCGATGAGGGCGATCGCGTGTTGGGCCCCGACGGTCACCATGATCTCGTCGGGGTCGGTGGGCAGACCGCGCGCGGTGTAGCGGTCGGCGATGGCCTGCCGGAGCTCGGGCATGCCGACGAGGTCGTAGTCGAAGTCGTGCATGTACCGCGGCAGCTCTGCGGCGGCGGTGGCCACGGCGTCGATGATCTCAGGGCACGGCGGGACGGCCGCCTTGCTGAAGTCGAGGAACCCGCCCTGTGGCACGGGCGCCAGCGCAGTGGGCGCCGACGGCAGCAGGGTGACGCTGCCCGAACCGCGGATGCTGCGGAGGTAGCCCGCCTCCCGGAGTTCGCGGTACGCCGCGGTGACCGTGGTGCGGCTCAGCGCGAGCCGATCCGCCAGTTCCCGCTCGGCCGGCAGACGGGTGCCGACCGGGATGCGTCCGTCGAGGACGAGGAGTCGGATGCGGTCGGCGAGACCGCGGTAGGCGGGCGCAGCGGTCTTCCACTGCCCGAGCAGGGCGGCGAGCGATCGGGCACTCAGGGTGATGGAAGCCATTGAACCACGATACCCGGATTGGCCTCTAGCGCCAAAGCCAATCGTGCAATTGGATTGTCCACCATGACCCGTCGTGTGCTCCAACTCCTCATCGGCCTCTTCCTGTACGGCATCGCCATCGCGATGATCGTGCGCGGTGCGGTCGGGGTCGCCCCGTGGGACGTCCTCACCCAGGGACTCAATCTGCGGACGGGCCTGAGCTTCGGACTCATCACGATCATCGTCGGCGGGCTCGTGCTCCTCGCCTGGATCCCCCTCAAGCAGCGGCCGGGTGTCGGCACCGTCCTCAACGTCCTCCTCGTGGGGCCCTCGGCCGACATCGGGCTGGCGTTCATCCCTGCGGACCTCGACCTGTGGGCGCGCATCCTGCTGTTCGCCGGTGGACTGCTCCTCCTCGGCGTCGCCTCGGGCCTCTACATCGGCGGCAACTTCGGCCCCGGCCCGCGGGACGGCCTCATGACCGGCATCCACCGCGTCACCGGGTGGCCGATCTGGGTCGGGCGCACGGGCGTGGAGCTCGTCGTCCTCGGTGTCGGGTGGCTGCTCGGCGGGAACGTCGGCATCGGAACGGTGGTCTTCGCCGTGCTCATCGGCCCGATCTGCGGCTACACGATCCCGCTGTTCCGGATCGCTCCGCGGACGGAACGGTCGACCACCGCCGTGGACGAGGCGGTGCTCGAGGGCGACACCCCGCCGACGAAGCCGATCGTCGACTCCCCTGCGAACTGAGCACCCTTCGACAGGCTCAGGGACCGGGAGCGACAGACTCAGGGACCGGGAGCGACAGGCTCAGGGACCGGATGTCCGGCCCCTGAGCCTGTCGACGTGCCGGAGCCTCAGCGCTTCGCCACCGCGACTGCGCCTGTGTGATCGTCGACGCTCATCGTCGCCTCGTCGAACCGCGAGCGACCGGAGAGGACCTCGCCGACCTGCACCCGGTCGACCTCCTTCACCCACGTGCCGATGATGATCGTGGCGACCGCGTTGCCGGTGAAGTTCGTGAGCGCACGCGCCTCCGACATGAAGCGGTCGATGCCGACGATGAGGCCGACCCCGTCGACGAGGTCGGGTCGGTTGGCCTGCAGCCCGCCGGCGAGGGTCGCGAGACCGGCGCCGGTGACGCCCGCGGCGCCCTTCGACGCGATGATCATGAACACGAGGAGCGAGATCTGCTCCCCGAGGTTCATCGGGACACCCATGACGTCGGCGATGAAGATCGACGCCATGGTGAGGTAGATCGCGGTGCCGTCGAGGTTGAAGGAGTAGCCCGTCGGGACGGTGATGCCGACGACCGGCTTGGAGACACCGAGGTGCTCCATCTTCGCGATGAGTCGCGGCAGCGCAGCCTCGGAGGAGGAGGTGCCGACGATCAGGAGGTACTCACGGCCGAGGTACTTCATGAGCTTGAAGATGTTGAAGCCCGTGGCGAGGCGCAGGACCCCGCCGAGCACGATGACGATGAACAACGCACAGGTGATGTAGAACGCGATCATGAGCGTGGCGAGCCCGACGAGCGCGCTCGCACCGGCGGACCCGGTCACCGCGGCGATCGCTCCGAAGGCGCCGACGGGGGCGATCCACATGATCATCGCGAGCACCCGGAACACGAGCGCCTGGATGAGCTTGACACCGCGCAGGATCGGTTCACCCGTCGCGCCCATCTTCTGCAGGCCGAAGCCGACGAGCAGGGCGACGAAGAGGACCTGCAGGATGTTGCCGCCGGTCAGCGATGACACGAGCGTCGTGGGGATGATGCCGAGGATGAACTCGGTCGTGCTCTTGGCCTCCCCCTCCACCGGATAGCTCGTCTCGGCGAGGTTCAAGCCGGCGCCCGGCTGGATGAGGTTGCCGACGACGAGGCCGATCGCGAGCGCGAAGGTCGACATCACGATGAAGTACAGCAGCGCGAGCCCGCCGACCTTGCCGACGGTCGCGGCCTTCGCGATCGACCCGACACCGATCACGATGGTGCAGAAGATGACCGGGGCGATCATCATCTTGATCAGCGCCACGAAGGCGTCGCCGATGGGTTTGAGTCCCTTCGCGAACTCCGGGGCGGCGAGGCCGACGACGATGCCGGCGAGCACCGCGACGATCACCGCGAGGTAGAGGTAGTGGGTCTTGTCCAGCCGTTTCAGGGAGGAGAGCGTCATTGCCATTCCGGATCCGTTTCGTCGGCCGCGTCAGTGCGGCAGCGGGTGGTCGATCGACCCATGCTGCGACCACGTCGGCGGATCGGCCGGGTTGTGGTCGTAGTGGCCGCTTGTGGTCGTACTGGTCGCGGTCGGCGACGCCTGAGGCCCTCGTCACCCCCGATACTTGAGGGGTCGACGCGACGGAGCAGACGGAGGTGACGCGATGGCCGGTCGGTCCAGGAGCATCGCCTCGCGGCTCTTCCTCGTGCAGCTCGTCGCGGTCGTCGCGATGACACTCGTCGCCGGTGTCCTGCTCTGGTTCCAGGCCCGTACCGAGACCGAGGACCGCGCGGTCGCGAAGTGCCTCGACGTCGCGAACGGCGTCGCGGACAACCCCTACGTCGTCGCGCAGCTCGGCTCGGAACGCCCGTCGGACGCGCTCCAGCCGTACGCCGAGGCGCTCATGCGCGACACCGGCGTCGACTTCGTGACGATCATGGCTCCGGACCGCACCCGGTACACGCACCGTGAGCGCGACCAGATCGGCAAGCCGTTCATCGGCACGATCGGACCGGCGCTCGAGGGAGGGACCTTCACCGAGACGTACACGGGCACGCTCGGCCCCTCGGTCCGCGCCGTCGCACCGATCCGTGACGGCGCCGGCGAGGTCGTCGCCCTCGTCGCCGCGGGGGTCACGGTCAGCAACGTGTCGGAGACCTTCGAGACCCGGGTGCCGTGGTTGCTCGGGACGGCCCTGCTCGTGCTCGTCGTCGGCGCGATCGGCTCCTGGACGCTCCGCCGCTACCTCGCGCGGGTCACCGGGTCGCGCGGACCTGAGGACCTCGCCAGGATGTTCGACTACTACGAATCGGTGCTCCACTCGGTGCGCGAGGGGCTCGTCCTCGTGGACCGACACCGGCGTCTCGTGCTCGTCAACGACCAGGCGGCCGAACTGCTCGGGCTGCCGCTCGGTGAGCGTTCCCCGGGCGCGGTGCCGGTCGACGAGCTGCCGATCGACGCCGGCCTGCGGGAGCTCCTCGCGAGCGGGCGTCAGGCCGTCGACGAGATCCACCTCACACGCGAGCACGTGCTCGTCGTGAACCAGGAGTCGGCGGTCGGTCCGGGCGAGACGGCGGGCCCGCACCCGCGTGGCTGGGTGATGACGCTGCGCGACCACACCGAGATCGAACACCTGAGCGGCGAACTGGCGTCCATGCGGACGATGAGCGACGCCCTGCGCTCGCAGACCCACGAGTTCGCGAACCGGCTGCACACGATCGTCTCGCTCATCGAGCTCGACCGGCGGGAGGAGGCGCTCGACCTCGCGGCGCAGGGACTCGGGGCCAGTCAGCGGTTGACCGACCGCGTGCTCGCGGCGGAGCACGAGCCGGTGATCTCGGCCCTGCTGCTCGGCAAGACGGCGCAGGCGGCCGAGCAGGGGGTCGAGCTGCACCTCGAGAGCGACCCGGCGCTCGGACGCGTGCGCGTCGACCCGGCCGTGATCGTCACCATCCTCGGCAACCTCATCGACAATGCGATCGACGCGGCGGCCGGCGATCGCCCCTGGGTGGAGGTCTACCTCGGACAGGGGCTGCCGGACGAGCTCGGCGCCGGGCGGTCCGCCGACGCCGAGACGACGGAGCTCGTGATCCAGGTGACCGACAGCGGGCCGGGCCTGCCCCCGGAGGCGCTCGACGTCGCGTTCGCGCGCGGCTGGTCGACGAAGGAGCCCGGCCGATACGGTCGGGGGTTCGGTCTCGCGCTGGTCCAGCAGGCCGTGACACGGCTCGATGGCACGATCGAGGTCGTCCGCGAGCCGTCCTCGGCGTTCGTCGTGACGCTGCCGGCCGCGGTCGGGGTCCGGGACGAGGCAGGCACATGAGCGGGCACATCCGGGTCCTGGTCGTCGAGGACGAACCGATCGCCCAGCAGGCCCACGCGTCCTACCTGCGCCGCGTGGAGGGCTTCGAGCTCGCCGGTGTGGCGGGCGATGCGGCCACCGCGATGCAGGCGCTTCGGGCCACTGCGGCCGGTCGCTCCCCCGACGACCGGATCGACCTCGTCCTGCTCGACCTCAACCTGCCGGACGCGCACGGTCTCGAGCTGTGCCGACGCATCCGGACGGCGGGTATCGACGTCGACGTCATCGCCATCACCGCGGCCCGTGATCTCCGGATCGTCCGGGCGGCGGTCTCGGCGGGCATCGTCCAATACCTCATCAAGCCGTTCGCGTTCCCCGCGTTCGCCGACAAGCTGGAGGCGTACCGCTCCTTCCGGCACACGATGTCGGCGGAGGGCTCGGTCGCAAGCCAACACGAGGTGGACCTCACCCTCGCCACGCTGCGAGCGCCGTCCTCCCGTCCGCAGTTGGCGAAGGGCCTCTCGGAGGACACCCTGCGTCTGGTCTCGGACCTCCTCCGGCAGGCGGCCGGACCGCTCTCGGCGAGCGAGGCGGCGGCCGCCGGGTCCCTGTCGCGGGTGACGGCGAGGCGCTACCTCGAGTACCTCGCCGAGACGGGCGCCGTCGAGCGCTCGCCGCGCTACGGCACGCCTGGGCGCCCGGAGCTCGAGTACCGCTGGCGGTGAGCGGACGTCGGTCTCCACCCGGTCGCGCACCCCGGCCCCGGAGCCGCACCCGGTCCCCGAGCCACCCCACCCGCTCCCTGAACCACCCAACCCGCTCCCCGACCCCCCGGTCCCTGAGCACCCCCCGGTCCCTGAGCACCCCCCGGTCCCTGAGCTTGTCGAAGGGTCAGCTCGGGTTCACGACGGCGTAGATCTGGTTCCAGTTCGCGAAGCCCGTGACCGGCTCATCCGAGCCGTTCAGCATGATGTCCTCGTCCACCGAGTTCGTCTCGCCGGTCGACGGGTCGTAGATCTCGTAGTCGCCGTCGTGGAAGCCGATGATGAGCACATAGTGCTGCGGGATGGTGTTGTCGCCGGGGCCGACGAGCAGCGGGACGGGGGTCCCGTCGTTCGCGGCGACCGCCGCCTCGGTGAGCGCAGCCCCTCTGCCGGAGTCGCCACCCAGGAGGTTGGTCCAGTCGATGTGGTAGTCGGTGCCGGTGCGGTCGGCTTCGTCGACCGCGCCGCCGGGTGCCGTACCCGCGACGTTCGGGTAGTCGACCGGGCCGGGGAACAGGTCGTTCGCGCGGTCCTGGACGGCCTGCTGCAGGAACGTCATCCGATCCTCGGTGTCCAGACCGGCTGCGTCGGCCAGGTCGAGTCCCCGGAGGTAGTCGGGCACATGTCCGTCGAGGAGCTCGCCGGTCCGCAGCCAGTACGCGAGGAACGGATCGGACTGGGCGGCCAGGGTGATGAGCGTCGTCGATCCGCACGTCTTGTTGTTGTACTGGTCGAAGGTCTCGCCGTTCACCGTGGCGTCCCCGTTGTCGCCGACGCCGAGGTTCGTGAGTTCGTCGATCATGCGCTGACGTTCGCCGGGCGGAGCGTTCTTGATCGCGTCGGCGAGGGCGAGCACGGAGGAACTGCCGGCGCCGGTGGCGATCGCGCTCATGAGGAGGGCGCTGACGGCGGGATCGCCGGACTCCTCCATCGCCGCGAGGATGCGTTCGCGTTCGTCGTCGCTCATCGCGTTCCAGTTCTGGACGTAGTTCGCCCATTCCGTCTCGGAGAGGACCGAACCGTCCGGGTCGCCGTTCGGGAACTGCGTCCGCGAGACGAGGACGTCCAGCCGTGTCTGACCCACGGGCACCTCGACGCCCGCGAGCACGGCGTGGCCCTCGGAGTCCGACAGTGCCCGCTGCAGCGCCTCACCGGCCGCCCATGCGTCGTCGTAGGCGTCGTGGCAGACGGACACGCCGTCGAGGATCTGGCCGGCCCCGCGGATGAGGTCCGAGATCACCCCGGCGACCTCTCCGGCTCCGGTGATCGGGTTGGTCATCGCCCATGGGTTCACGGAGATGTTCCCGATGGTCCGCTGACCGTCGCGGATGGTGTCCGCACCCGGATGGTGAGCGCTGCGGGCCGCGGTGATGGCGTCCGCGTAGTCGCGCAGACCGGTGGCCCCGGTCCGGAGCCCCTCGATCTCACTGCCGACGAGGGTGTCGACGGACGCCAGGACGTGTGCCGCGCTCGCGCCGGTCACCCCGACCAAGGCGTCCGGCAGGCTCGACGCCGTGACGGTGGAGAGCGTGGTCTGGATGGTCTCGGCGGCGAGCGCCGCGTGCTCGTACTGCTCCGCAAGCCCGTCGATGGTGGCCGGATCACCCGGCGGTGGGGTGTCCGCGAACGTGGAGGATCTGGGGATGAGCCCGACCGCACGATCGACGAACGATCCGATCGAGGTGATGAAGCTCATCGGGTCGCCGCTCAGCGAACCGATGAAGGTGGCGAGCACATCGATCTCGGCTGAACTCTTGGTGCGCAGTTCGGAGAGGTTCACGAGCGGTCTCCGATCCCGGCGGTGCGCGTGGTCATGGCGAGTCCGGAGAGGAGCTGCCGGACGACGGTCTGCAATCGGGCGACCGCGCGCAGTTCGGCGGCGGTCTCAGCGCTGCCGGCACCTCGACGACGCGCGTCGAGGAGGGCGTCGAGCAGGACGACCCCCGCCTGCTCGTCCGTCAGCATGCCGGCACCGAGGTCGATCACGGCGTCGAGACCGGCCGTGCGGACCACGCTCGCGACCTGTCCGGTGACGCTGGCGGGGACACCGGCCCCGCGGAGTTCCGCGGCGAGCGACGCGACCCGTGCGCCGGTCGCGGCCCGCTCGGACGCGTCACGCCGATCGGACGGGACCACCGTGGATGGCGGAGCCTGCGGCGACGGCGCGGTCATGAGGCGTCCTCGGCGAGGGCCACGTCCGTGCCGGCCATGGTGTCCGCGACGTGCTGCATCCACCGTGCGAAGTCGTCGAGCGTCTTGCCCGCCTCCGTCATCTCGGTCCGCCACGTCAGTTCGAAGGCGGCGGCGTTCGCGGCCACCTGCTCGTCGAGGAACGACGTGTCGAGGCACGTGGAGAACATCCCCGTCGCGCTCGTGGCCGCCCCACCCACCGTTTGGACGACCGCCGTCAGGCCCGCGTCGTCCACCTGCATCGTGCCACTCATGGGTCCCCGCTCTCCGATGCTGTTCGCGCTTGCCGGTCGATCCCGGTGATGCGCCTGATCCGATGGTTCCACCCTGTCCCCGCCAGCACCGGAAGACGATGGGCAGCACTACCCATCACCCGTCGGGCGTCGGACGTGGCACACGCCGGGGCGTCGGTTACGGTGAGGGTGACGCGTCCGCCCGGGCGCCGCGGAAGGGGCCGTCATGCAGCAGATCCATCGCCGCCTCGCGACCGTGTCGCTGAGCATCCTCGTCGCCGCGCTCTGTTGCACGGGATGCGGCCTGTCGGCGAAACCTGTCGTCGCTGACGGGACCGACGACGCCCGGCTCGCAGCGCTTGCCGATGATCCGCTCTTCACGGACGGCAGCGTCAGCGGGCCGCAGGTTCCGGACACCTCCGCCAATGTCAGCGTGCAACGCGGGGCGATCACGGTCGATGGCCTCTGGCCGTCGGACGTGACCGCGGAACCGGGACCGAGCGGGCCCGCTTGGCCTGCCGCCACCGCCATGTTGGTCCAGCTGCGGGAAGCCGGTTGGCGGCCGGTGGCCGTCTCGTGCGAGCTGGATCGGTCGTCGGGCTTGGAGGGAGCGACGGTGTTCGCCACGAAGGAGTTCGGCGACTTCACCGCTGCGCTCGAGGCCGTGGTGAGGCCCCCGTCCTCGAAGCTCGTCGGCTACGTGCCCTTCCATGCCGAGGCCGACGACCCGTGGTCGGCCCACTCGGAGGTCCCCGCCGGATCGAGTTGCCTCGACGGCAGTGGGCCGCCGGCCGACGAGGGGTCCGTCCCCGACGACCTGGCCATCGCTCCCTGGTACTGAGCGACGGCCGGTCCGGCCGGACGTGTGGGGCCGCGACCGAGCGGCCGCCGATCCCAGGGTCGACTCAGGGTGATCCCGCAGGTTCCGGGGGTTGCCATGCACCAAAACGCGATATATCGTGAACTTCAGTTCAACGCGATATATCGCGATCACTCGGAAGGAACCGCACCATGGCACAGGAGAAGTGGATCATCGCTCCCGGCGAGAGCCGCATCATCGACCTCGAACTCGTGAGACGGCTCAAGGTCGGCCTCATCGGCGGCCAGGTCGACATCATCGGACACGACGAGCCCGGCGCCCGCATCGAGGTCGGGGCCGTCACCGGCAAGGACCTCAAGATCACCATCGACGGCGACGTCGCCGAGATCGACCACCCGCAGCTGCGGTGGGACAACTTCCTCGAAGTGTTCTCGAACTTCGGCGCCAACCGCGCCACGGCCCAGGCCAGCGTCCTCGTCCCCCGCGACATCGCCCTGACGCTCGGCGTCGTGAGCGCCAGCGGACTGGTCGCAGGCCTCACCGCGGACGCCAAACTCAACACGGTGTCCGGCGACCTCGTGGCCGACCGGATGACCGGACGACTCGACCTCAACTCCGTGAGCGGCGAGCTCACGGTCCAGAACCACACGGGTCGCATCCAGGCGCACACGGTCTCGGGCGACGTCACCGTCTCCGGCGACATCACGCGCGCCTCGATCGACGGCGTCTCCTCCGACCTGCTCCTCGACATCCACGGTGCGTGCGAG
This sequence comes from Plantibacter sp. MCCC 1A11337, assembly GCF_013349365.1. Taxonomy (NCBI): domain Bacteria; kingdom Bacillati; phylum Actinomycetota; class Actinomycetes; order Micrococcales; family Microbacteriaceae; genus Plantibacter; species Plantibacter sp. MCCC 1A11337. The sequence goes on from NZ_JABJWX010000001.1 coordinate 1,416,786, forward strand.
CAGCTCGACCTGAACACCGTGAGCGGCGCGATCACGGTCCGTCTCGACGAGGAACTCGCCGCACGCTACACGGCGAACTCGGTCGGCGGCCGCCTGGCGATCGACGGCGTCGTCCTCAAGGGACTGCGCGGTGGCGGGTACAACTCGCACACGGGCGCCCTCTCCGGACAGTTCGCCGAGGTGCGCATGAACACCGTCGGCGGCGCGGTGACCGTCCTCCGCCGCCCGGCTGCCGAGCCGGCGGGCGCGGCCACCACCGCAGGGAGCGAGGCAGGCGCATGAGCCCCGTCTTCGCCCACGGCAGCCTGCGCCTGTACCTCCTGAGCCTGCTCGACGAGTCGCCGAAGCACGGCTACGAACTCATCCAGGCGCTCACCGACCGGAGCGGTGGCACCTACAGCCCGAGCGCCGGCACCATCTACCCGCGCCTCGCGAAGCTCGAGGAGGAGGGACTCGTCACGAAGACGAGTGACGGCCGGAAGACCGTCTACGAGATCACCGAGGCGGGCCGGGCCGAGCTCGCGGCACGGGCGGGTGAGCTCGACGGCATCGAGGACCAGCTCACCGATTCCGTCCGCCGTATCGCCGACGAGGTCCGCAGCGGGGTCACGGCGGCCATGAAGAGCCTCCGGGCCGATCTCGCCTCCGCCGCGCGCGAGGCGAAGCAGTCCGCGAAGCCCGGTCCGAGCTGGACGTCGACCGCCGAGGAGAGCGCCGATCAGAAGGTGCAGGGTCGCTTGGCGCTCCACGAGACCGATGTGTCGATCAACGAGTTCCGACAGGCGGTCCGAGCCGAACTCCGCGAGCACGTCGCCCGTGGGGGCGCGCTGGACGATGACACCGTGTCAGCCCTGCGTGCCGACCTCGTCGCCGTCCGCGACCGCCTGCGGGAGCGCTTGCAGGGCTGATCGCCCCGCCATGCGAGCCGAGACACGGAACCGCCCGACCCCTTGCTGGAGTCGGGCGGTTCCGTCGGCGCGGCGCGCGCGGTCGAGCTACCGTGCGGCCCCGGCCAGCGAGCCCGTGGTCGCCTCGGAGTCGTAGATCACGCAGGTGACGAGACGGTCGTCCACCCCGTTCCAGCTGGCCTCGGTCGGCGTGTAGTAGTTGAACTCGAGGTTGGAGTCCTCGTAGACGATCCCGACGAACGCCTGGAACTGCGCGTAACAACCGTCGTCGGCCTGCTGCGTGACGGCCTCCTCGCCGGGCCACTCGTCGCCGGTCAGCGTGACCTCGCCGTACACCTCGTACTGGTGGGGCTCGGAACAGGGCACGGTCGGCACCTCCGTGACCTCGTCGGACGACGACTCGTCGTTCAGGCAGTCGCCGACCGAAAGGGTGAAGACGTCCGTCGTACCTCCACCGACGATCTCGCCGGACTGCGCGTCCCGGGTCTCGGCGGGCTTCGGGAGGATGCCCTCCACGACACTGCACCCGGAGAGCGTCAGGGTCGCGGCGAGGGCGGCGAGGGCGAGCGGGAGGAGACGACGGCGAGCGGTCACGATGAGGGTCCTTGAGGTGGGTGGTCGATCACGAGCGACTGTCCGGGCTCACAGCCAGGCAACAGCCGTCGATCAGGATATTGGTCGACCATTCCGGTCCGCCACTCCCCCGGTCGATGAACGCTGCGTCACGGTCGGGTGACGATGCCTGTCCATCCAGCTCATCCCCGCTTGACTCCGGTTCCCGAAGGAGTAATATCGCCGCTCGTGACAACTGAGGGTCGAGAGCCCGGGACAGAACCACGATCGGCAAAACGCTGGTTGATCGGGGACCCGCTGCCGACCGAGAACCTGGAGGGCCAGCTCCTCCCCAAACGGCTCGCGCTGCCGATCTTCGCGAGCGACGCACTGTCGAGTGTGGCGTACGCACCGCAGGAACTCCTCATGATCCTGACGCTCGGCGGGCTCGCCTTCCTGAGCTTCGCGCCGTGGGTCGCCGCGTGCGTCGTGATCCTCCTCGTCGTGGTCGTCGCGAGCTACCGGCAGCTCATCAAGGCGTACCCGTCGGGCGGTGGCGACTACGAGGTCGCCCACCGGAACCTCGGCGAGAAGGCCGGCCTCGTGGTCGCCTCCGCTCTCCTCGTCGACTACGTCCTGACGGTCGCCGTCTCGGTGGCCTCGGGCGTCGACAACATCATCTCCGCGATCCCCGGGCTCAACCCGTGGCGCGTCGAGCTGGCCGTCGGATTCGTCCTCGTCCTCATGGCCGTCAACCTGCGCGGTGTCCGGGAGTCGAGCAAGGCCTTCGCGATCCCCACCTACTTCTTCATCGCGAGCGTGCTCGTCATGATCGTCGCAGGACTCGCCCGCACCTTCATGGGCGACGCCCCGGTCGCTTCGAGCGCCGAGTTCACCGTGCAGGGCGAGAGCCTCACCCAGGCGGCGTTCATCCTGCTCCTCCTGCGCGCCTTCTCCTCCGGTTGCTCCGCACTCACCGGTGTCGAAGCGGTCTCGAACGGTGTGCCCGCGTTCCGCCGCCCACAGATCAAGAACGCCCAGAAGACGCTGGTCCTCATGGGCGGCACCGCGATCGTGCTGTTCGTCGGCCTCACCGCACTCGCCCTCATCTCACGCGTGCACTACGCCGAGAACGCCTGTCACCTCGAGGGGTTCGCGGACTGCGCGACGACGCCGCAGCCGAGCCTCATGGCGCAGGTCGCGACCGCGGTCTTCGGCGCGAACAGCATCCCGTTCTTCCTCATCCAGGCGGCGACCGCGTGCGTCCTCCTCCTCGCAGCCAACACGGCCTTCAACGGCTTCCCGCTGCTCGGTGCGGTCCTCGCGCGCGACTCCTACGCCCCCAAGTCGCTCAACACCCGCGGCGACCGCCTCGTGTTCTCGAACGGCATGATCATCCTGGGTCTCGCCGCATGCGCGATCCTCGTGGTCTACCAGGCGAACCTCACCCAGCTCATCCAGCTGTACATCATCGGGGTGTTCGTGTCGTTCACGCTCGGCCAGACGGGCATGGTGAAGCACTGGCTGCGGATGCTCCGGGAGGGCTGCGACAACCGCGGCTCCGTCTACCGCGGACTCGCGATCAACGCGTTCGGCGCCCTGCTCACCGCGAGCGTCCTCATCGTCGTCACGATCACGAAGTTCACCCACGGCGCCTGGCTCGTCTTCGTGCTCATGCCGATCCTCTTCATCCTCATGCTCGGCGTGAACCGCTACTACCGCGACGTGGAGAAGGAGGTCGAGGTCGACCCGACCACGACCTTCGGTGCGACCGGCGACCACGCGATCGTCCTCGTCGGCAAGATGCAGAAGCCGATCCTCAAGGCCCTGGACTACGCGATCGCCGCGAAGCACGACAGTCTCGAAGCGGTCCACATGTCGGTCGACCCCGAGGCCACGAAGCTCCTCGAACAGCAGTGGATCGAACAGAACATCCACGTTCCGCTCGTCATCCTCGAGTCGCCGTACCGCGAGTTCGCGATGCCGCTCGCGAAGTACATCAAGGCGCACCGTGCTGAGCACGGCGCCGAGGTCGTGACCGTCTACATGCCGCAGTACATCGTCGGGCACTGGTGGGAGAGCCTCCTCCACAACCGGCGGGCGTCGCGGATCCGCAACCAGATCATGCTCGTCCACGGCGTGACCGTCGCCCTCGTGCCCTGGCTGCTCGACTCCTCGGAGCTCATCTACGGGCGTCGGTCACGGCCGCTGCCCGGCCAGGAGCGACGGGGCGAGATCGTCCGCGTCAAGAAGCCGATCGAGCGGAAGCCGCACATCGACCGCAACACGGGGCAGCCGCGCTCCTGATCGGCCTCGCACTCCGGCGACGGCGTGAGGGGTCGGCCGCCGGCTGACAGACTGGGGACATGTTCACCTGGGGTCTCTCGCTGCTGTTCCTCGCGGCCGTCTTCGGGACGCTGTCGATGGTCCGCCTCATCGCCGCGAACCCCGACTCGCCGCTGCCGATGTGGCAGGGCCGCCCGCAGCGACTCCCGCAGTTCACCATCATCCTGCGCGGCCTGTCGGGTGGGCTCGGGGTCTTCGGGGTCTTCCTGCTGTGGTCGGAGATCGGCTTCTGGAGCATCCTCCTGCTCGTCGTCGCCCTCGGGATCCCGATCGTGCTGAACCTCCGGCACAACCGCCGCTTCGAGGCGTAGCCGCCGTATTCGTTCGCCCATTTTCGGGCGAACGAATACTCATTCGCCCATCTTTGGGCGAATGGGCGGTCAGGCGAGCAACGAACCGAGCCCGTAGCCGACCAGGGCTGCGACGACCGACGCCACGAGCATGCCCAACGCGTTCGTCAGTCCGGCCCGGGAACGTCCGTCGTGGAGCAGCCGGACGGTCTCGATGCTCGCGGTGCTGAACGTCGTGTACCCACCGAGCAGCCCGCCCCCGAGGACGAGCCGCCACGCCTCGTCGACGACCCCGCCGAGGGCCAGCGCTGTGACGAGGCCGAGCAGAAGCGACCCGCTGACGTTGATGACGGTCGTGCCCCAGGGGTACGCGCCGCCCACGCGGGACCGGATGAGGCCGTCGACGACGAAGCGAGCAGCGGCGCCGACACCGCCGGCCGCCGCGATCGCGAGGAAGAGCCAGGGCGTCATGAGCGGCCATCGCCGATCCGTCGGGCGAGGACGATGCCGCCCCAGCTCGCGAGGAAGCCCAGCACGACGCTCCCCACCGCGTACAGCACCCCCACCAGAGCGTTCCCCTCGATGAGGAGGACGCTGCTGTCGGCCGCGAGCGCGCTGTACGTCGTGAAGCCGCCGAGGACGCCGGTGCCGAGGAACAGGCGGAGATCGCGTCGACGGCCGTCGTCGGGTCCGCGTCGGAGGAGCGACTCGAGGAGGAGGCCGAGCAGGAAGGCGCCGACGACGTTGATGCCGAGGATGGCCACGGGGACACCGCCGATGGGCGGGACCGCGAGGGAGATCGCCTCGCGGGCGCCCGTCCCGATCGCGCCTCCGAGCGCGACCATCGCGATCGTGGCGGGCCGGAGGTGCGGAGCCCGCGTCCCCGTCGGAGCGGCCGTCACCGCAGGTCGCCGGCGGGGGCGTCCCAGAGCGGTTCGTCGGTGGCGCTCGGCGCGAGCGGGACCACGACCACCGGACGCGCCTGCCGGTGGGCCAGCGTCGCGGCGACGGAACCGTTGAAGAACTCGAGGATGCCCTTCCGGAGGCCCCGCTCCCGGGTCCCGACGATGATCGCCCGGGCGGACACCGAATCGGCGAGCCGACCGAGGGCACGTGCCGGATCACCGGCGAGCTGGGTCAGTTCCCAGGCGACGCCGGTGTCGTCGAGGAGGCGATGCGCCGTCGCCTCCAGGCCGGGATCGACGGGCTCCGGATCGAAGTCGTGCAGATCGGCGTCGAACGGGAGTGACGTGACGGTGCCGTCGACGTTCTCGACCACGACGAACCGGCTCGCGTCGACGTGGGCGAGGACGAGCCGGCAGGCGAAGGCCTGCGCGAACGACGCCGCCTCGACGAGCACGGTGTCGGGTTGCCCCGGCGTGACACCGACCACGATCGCGGCCGACCGTTGCGCTTCGCTCATGTCCTCACTCCCCTTTCGCGTGCTTCGCGGCGGCCTTGGCCGCCTGCTTCGCCGCCCGCACCTGCGCGAGCGACTCCGCGTCGACGATGTCGGCGACGGACCGGAGGCTGCCGTCCTCGCCGTAGGGCGCCGACGCTTCCCGCCAGTCGGCGGCGTCGAGCCCGTACTGCTTGCCGAGCAGTGCGAGGAAGATCTTCGCCTTCTGCTCACCGAACCCCGGCAGGGCGAGCAGGCGCTTCAGGATCTCCGGGCCGTCGGGCGCGTCGCGCGTCCAGATCGCCTCAGCGTCGCCGTCCCAATCGTCGACGATCGCGGCGCAGAGCCCCTGCACCCGGCCGGCCATGGAACCCGGGAACCGGTGCACGGCGGGACTCGTCTTGAAGAGCGAGGCGAACGCCTCGGGTTCTTCCCGCGCGATGGTGGCCGCGTCGAAGGAACCGAGGCGGTCGCTGATCTTCAGCGGGCCGGCGAACGCGGTCTCCATCGGCACCTGCTGATCGAGCAGCATGCCGACGAGGAGGGCGAGCGGGTCGGTCGACAACAGGCGGTCGGCGTCCGCATCTCCGGTGATGTGCAGGGTTCCGGTCATGGGTCCATCGTCCCACCACTCGGCGTGCTGGCCCAGCCCCGTTCCGTCGCGGTGTCGGCAGCGGTGAGCGCCGGACCGTCCCCGTACGAGCGCCCCGTCCACGGGCGGCATGGTAAGCTCAACGCTAGTCTTTATCGTTCCCTGGTAGGCGAAAGCCCCGGACGCCCCGCAAGCGCGGCCGGTCAGAAAATCATGAGGGGGTCTCGCATGGGTCGTGGCCGTCAAAAGGCAAAGCACACGAAGATCGCTCGTGAGCTCAAGTCGTTCAGCCCGGACGTGAACTACAACGCGCTCGAGCGCGAGCTCACGGGGCACTCCGTCGACCACCCGGGCACGGGCGTCGACGAGAGCTACGACGACGAGATCGCCAAGTGGGCTGAGTACGCCGAGAAGTACGCCGACGGTGAGGCGAAGGGCGCGTAGGCGCGTCCTTCTCACCGTTCCGGCGCGTCTGCATCAGCGGTTCGCCATCGCTCCGGCACGTCTCGGCCGGGTGATCTCCCAGACGAATGTCGGCAAATGGAGTTCTCGCTGGGCGGAGACTAGCCTGGACGGATGAACACCGACGAACTCCGCGTTGCCGCCAAGAAGCGCCTGAAGGCGCAGCACGATTTCAAGCAGTTTCTCGCCGTCTGGGGTGCGGTCTCCGTCCTCCTGATCGTCATCTGGCTCCTCACCGGCGCCTGGGGGTACTTCTGGCCGATCTGGCCGATCTTCGTGATGGGCATCGCCCTGGTCTTCGTCGGACTCGACGCCTACGGTCCGTCCAAGCACATCACCGAGGACGCCATCGACGCCGAGGTCGCGCGCCTCGTGAACCAGCAGCAGCAGCGCGCTGCCGCTCGCGAGGCCGCCTCGCAGCCGAACTCCACGCAGGCACCGTACGCCGGTCAGAACGGTTACGAGCAGCACCCCTACCAGGCGGGCCAGACCGGCCAGGCGCCGGTGTACGACCCCGCACAGTACGGACAGACCACCGCTTACGACACCTCGCAGTATGCCGGTGGCCAGACCGGCGGATACGGCACGACGCAGACCCAGCAGGGCTCCCAGGCGACGCAGCAGTACGGCGCCTACCAGGCACCGTCGACCGAGGCTCCGACCGCTGAGGCTCCGGCCGCGGAGCCCACCTCGGACTGGGTGCGCGCCGCCGGGCCCACCCCGACCGAGCAGTTCGCCGCGGTCTTCTCCGGCACCGACCGCGCGCCCGAGGCCGCCGCCGCAGCGAACACCTCCGCCGAACCGGCCGAGTCGATCGTCCTGGAGTCGACGTCCACCGGCGACGCGGAGACCGTCGCAGCCGCCGCCGACGAGACCGAGGCGCGCCTCGCGAGCGACGAGACCGGAGCCGCCGACACGACCGGACGCGACGAGACCGTGTCGGCCACCGCACCGGCCGCGGCCGTGAGCGCGCCACGCACCTCGACCAGCCGGTCGACGACGACGCGTTCGACGACGGCTCGGAAGCCCGCCGCGAAGACGACCACGGCGACGGCCGCGGGGACCACCGTCCGCAAGACGAGTTCGACGCGCGCCACCACCGGTTCGACGACGCCCAAGGCGGCAGCGGCCAAGACCACGACGCCGAAGACCGCAGCCGCGAAGGCACCGACGACGAAGACGACGGGCGCCGCAGCGAAGCCGGCCAACGCGAAGGCACCGGCGAAGCCGCGCACGACGAAGCCGAAGGCGGCCCCCGCGGCCACGCCGGCACCGCTCGAGCAGCCCGGTACGCCGGAGTAGCAGTCGGTTCTTGAACGACGAAGCGCGCGATCCCCTCGGGGCTCGCGCGCTTCGTCGTTCAGGCAGGGCTCAGGAGAGCTGTGAGCGCTCCACCCACTCGAGGTACTCCTCGGAGACCGTACCGGTGACGTACTCGCCGGTGAAGCAGCTCATCTCGAGGTCGCTGATGCCGGAGCCCTCGAGGATGGCGGCCTTCATGTCGGCGACCTCCTGGTAGATGAGGTTGTCAGCGCCCAACTCACGCGCGATGTCGGGGATCTTCTTACCGTGTGCGACGAGCTCCTGGCGGGACGGCATGTTGATGCCGTACACGTGGGGGTAGCGGACCGGCGGTGCGGCGGAGGTGAAGGTCACCTTGTTGGCACCGGCGAGACGCGCCATGTCGACGATCTCCTTCGACGTCGTCCCGCGGACGATCGAGTCGTCGACGATGAGGATGTTCTTGCCCTTGAACTCGGAGCCCATCGCGTTGAGCTTCTGACGGACGCTCTTCTTGCGCTGCGCCTGGCCCGGCATGATGAAGGTGCGCCCCACGTACCGGTTCTTGTAGAAGCCCTCGCGGTATTCGATGCCGAGCTTCTGCGCGACCTGCATGGCCGCTGGACGGGAGGAGTCCGGAATCGGCATGACGACGTCGATGTCGCCCATCGGCGTGTACTCGGCGATGGTGTCGGCGAGCCGGTTGCCGAGACGCAGCCGGGCCTCGTAGACCGAGATGCCGTTCATGACGGAGTCGGGGCGCGCGAGGTAGACGTACTCGAAGGAGCACGGCACGAGACGCGGGTTCTTCGCGCACTGCCGCGAGTACAGCTCGCCCGACGCGGTGATGAAGACGGCCTCTCCCGGGGCGATCTCACGGACGATCTCGTAGCCGCCGGCTTCGAGGACGAGCGACTCCGAGGCGACCACCCAGTCGTTGCCGACCATGCCCGTCTGGCGCTTGCCGAGGATGAGCGGGCGGATACCGAACGGGTCGCGGAAGGCGAGCAGGCCGTGACCGGCGATGAGGGCGATCGTCGCGTAGGAGCCCTCGACCCGCTCGTGCACGTTCTCGACGGCGTTGAACACCTGGTCGGGATCGAGGTCGAGGCCGCTGATCTGACCCTGCAGCTCCGTCGCGAGGACGTTGAGCAGCAGCTCGGTGTCGCTCGTGGAGTTCACGTGACGACGGTCGACGTGGAACAGGTCCTTGCTGAGCTCGCGCGTGTTCGTGAGGTTGCCGTTGTGGATGAGCGTGATGCCGTAGGGCGCGTTCACGTAGAACGGCTGCGCCTCGCTCTCGTTGGCGGCGTCGCCCTTCGTCGCATAGCGCACGTGGCCGAGGCCCATGTTGCCGAGGAGCGAGCGCATGTCGCGGGTGCGGAAGGCTTCACGCACCTGGCCCTTGGCCTTGACCATGTGGAAGGTGCTGCCGTCGGCGGTGGCGATGCCGGTGGAGTCCTGACCGCGGTGCTGGAGGAGCAGGAGGCTGTCGTAGACCTGCTGGTTGGCAGGCTCGGTTGAGACGATGCCGACGATGCCGCACATGCGTGGGGACTCCTTGGGGTTCGTGCTGGGCGAGTGGCGAAACGGAGGAAGGTGGGCCGGAGAGCGGCGGGACTAGTCGCGGTAGGCGCCGACGAGGCGGACGGCGCCGCCGTCGACCCCCTTGGCACCCTGTTCGAACGCGCTGAGGTCTGCGGCGTCGTCGCCGAGGTGCACGGTGCCGACCTGCCAGGTCGCGATCCCGTCGGCCTCGAGGGCGGCCGTGACGCCGTCGGCGACCGCCGGCGAGACGACGGCGAAGAACCCGACGCCCAGGTTCCAGGTGCCCTCGCTCGACTCGAGCGAGGATCCGGCCAGCTCGCTCAGGGCGTGGAACACCGGTGACGGGCTCCAGGTGGAGCGGTCGACCTCGGCCCAGGACCCCTTGGGCAGGACGCGCGCGAGGTTGGCGGCGATCCCGCCGCCGGTGACGTGGCTGAGCGAGTGGACGCCACCCGCGAAGGCCGGGGCGTCGAGCAGCCGCAGGAGGGGCAGGGTGTAGAGCCGCGTCGGCTCGAGGAGGGCCTCGCCGAACGTCGTGCCGAGCTCGTCGCTGTGGTCGGTGTAGCCGACGCCTGCCTGGGCGAGGATGTGCCGCACAAGGGAGAAGCCGTTCGAGTGCAGGCCCGAGGAGGCGAGCGCCAGGACGACGTCGCCGTCCTCGACGCGGTGCTCACCGAGGATGGCGTCGGCCTCGACCGCACCGGTGCAGGCGCCGGCGACGTCGTAGTCGTCGACCCCGAGGAGTCCGGGGTGCTCCGCGGTCTCGCCGCCGATGAGCGCCGTCCCGGTGTCGGAGCAGGCCCGGGCGATGCCCGCGACGATGGAGGCGATGCGCTCCGGGTGGACCTTGCCGCAGGCGATGTAGTCGGTCATGAAGAGCGGCTTCGCACCGACCACGACGATGTCGTCGACGACCATGCCGACGAGGTCCTGGCCGATGGTGTCGTGCTTGTCGATGGCCTGGGCGATGGCGACCTTCGTGCCGACGCCGTCGGTCGACGTCGCGAGCAGGGGCCGACGGAAGGCCGTGAGGGCCGAGGCGTCGAACAGGCCGGCGAACCCGCCGAAGCCGCCGAAGACCTCCGGGCCGTGCGTCTTCGCGACGGCGGCCTTCATGAGCTCGACGGCGCGGTCACCGGCCGCCGTGTCGACACCGGCCTCCCGGTAGCTGGTGGATGAGGTCATGACCGTCCTGAACCTTCTGCGATGGGTGGATTCGGGGGGCCGGACTCACCTGGCTCGGCACTGACGGAACCGGTCGGTTCCGCGTCGGCCGCGGGGGTCCCGGCTGGATGCACGTCAACTCTATCCGCTGCGACGATCCGCGTCCGTCGCGCCATGGAGCGGTCGATGAGGAGACCGACGACGAGGGCGATCGCGCCGAAGACCACGACGCACACGAGCAGGAGGAAGCCGAACACCTGGGTGAGCGAGTAGTCGGCGCTCCCCGGGAACGCGAAGGTGAGGATGAGTGCGGCGATGACACCGACGAAGGCACCGATGACGAGGAACCGCCAGTAGCGGGGTGACCGGCGCACCGAGACCGAACCGGAGGAGTACACGGTCGCGACCTCGGTGTCGGGCTCGGTCGAGGGCGTCGGACCGGTCGGTTCGGATGGGTGCTGAGCTTCCGGTGCTGGCTGCCCGGTGGCGTCTGTCATGCCTCCATTCTCCCCCACGATCCTGGGCATCGTGAACCGATGGTGAACGGCCGCGGTCGACGAGCCGACGGGTACGATCGAGCGGTGGACACGACGGGGACCGAGACGACCGATCCCGCTCCCATCCCGCCCGACGACGCCCTGCTCGCGGCGGTCGAGTCCGCCGCCGCCGACGCCGGGTTCACGCTCGAACCGGAGCAGCTGGAGGTGGCGAGGCGCCTGGCATCGCTCCGGATCGCCGACGATCGACCCGCACACCTGTACCTGTGGGGTGCGGCCGGGCGGGGCAAGACCTGGCTCCTCGACGCGTTCCTCGCAGCGCTCCCGACGCAGCGGAGGCGTCGCGTCCACTTCCACTCCTTCTTCCGCGGGCTGCACGCCGCGATCCACCGGGTCCGCGCGGAGGCCGCCGACGCGGCCCGCGCGACGGGCGAGCCGGGCGCCGCGTCCCGGGCGGCGGCGGGAGCGGTGACGAACGCGGTCGAGCAAGCCGTCGACGAGCTGCTCGCCGACGTGGACGTCGTGCTCTTCGACGAGTTCCACGTGCACGATCCCGGCGACGGCACCCTCATGATCCGGCTGCTCGACGCGCTCTTCGCCCGACAGGTGACCCTGTTGACGAGCTCGAACTTCCGGCCGCAGGACCTCCTGCCGGACCCGGCGTACCATCACGTCTTCGAGCCCGGCATCGCCCTGATCGAGGCGAACATGCAGGTGCTCGAACTCGCCGGCTCGACCGACCACCGTCGCAGTTCGCCGGTCAGTCACCGCGACGGCTTCGCCCGTGGCAGCTGGTCCCTCGCCGGCGAGGCCGCGGACGCCCGCCTCGCGACCCTCGGCCTCCACCGACCGGGGCCGGGCGATGCGACGACGTTGACGATCAGTGGCCACACCTTCCACGCGGCCGCCGCGCGCGACGGCAGGGTGTGGTTCGCCAGCGCCGAACTCATCGAACGTCCGACCTCCGTGGGCGACTACCTCGCCTGGGCGGCGGACTACGACCGGTGGGTGCTCGACGCCCTGCCCGAATCCCATGCCCTCACCAGGGAGGCGCGCGCCCGGTTCGTCCTGCTCATCGACGCCCTGTGCGATCTCGGCGTCGAACTCCACGTCGTGGCCGCCACCGACCGGGAGACCTTCGTGACCGACCCCGCCCTCGGGCCGGGCGGCTTCGCCCGCGACGCGGTCAGGACGCGCAGTCGGCTCGCCCTCCTCCGCGAGGTCCGCTGACAGGCGCTCAGCTTCCGGCGAGCACGGCCCGCTCGAGGGCACGGTCCAGTCCGACGACGGGGCGGTCCGGACGCTGCGGCGCCACACCGCCGAGGGCCTGCAGCCAACCCCAGGTGTCGGCGACGGTCTCGGCGAGCGGACGACGACGGAGACCCGCCGCGATCGCACGCGAGACGTCACCGTGATGCATCGCGTCCGCGTGGGGTCCAGTCGGAAGCCAGACGGGGAGCTGGGTCCAGGGTTGGATCCCGGCCGCGAGCACCCGCTCCTGATCCACCCAGCGCAGGGTCGCACCTGACCCGGTTGCGGCGATACAGGCGTCGAGCAGATCGCCCAGCGTGGCCGCCCGCGGCTCGCTCACGACGTTGAACGCACCACTCGCGCCCGTCGAACCGGCCGTGAGGAGGAAGGCCGCGAGATCCCGCGCATCGATGTACTGGATGGGGTCGGAGGCGGCGCCGGGGGCGAGCACCGCACCGCCCTCGGCGATCCGCGCCAGCCACCAGGGAAGCCGCCCGATGTTCTCGTGCGGGCCGAGGATGAGGCCCGCTCGCGCCAAAACCGCTCGGTCACCGAACGCCTGCACGGCGGCCAGCTCACCGCCGCGCTTGGCACGGGCGTAGTCCGCGAAGCCCTCGTCGTGCGCCGATCCCTCGACGACCGGCGCGTCCTCCGAAGCTCCGGCGGGAAGCGGGTCGGCGTAGACGGAACGGCTCGAGACGTAGACGTAGCTCCCGACCCGGTCGGCCAGCAGCGCGGCCGCGTCGCGGACGGCGACCGGAGCCCATGACCAGGTGTCGACGGCGAGGTCCCACGACCCGACCCGGAGCGCGTCGAGTCCGCCGGGCAGCGTCCGGTCGCCGTGCAGCACGCTGACGGCGTCCGACGAGGAGGACCGGTTCGTGCCGCGATGGAAGACGGTGACCTCCCAGCCGGCGGCGACGGCCTCGTCGACGACCGCTCGCCCGACGAACTCGGTACCGCCCAGGACCAACAGCCGTTTCGTGCTCATGCCTCCATCACAGCGCACGAGGCGGTGATGCACCACCCCGGTTCGCTGGGAGCAGCGGGCCCGAGTCGAGCGTCGCGTGCGGGCTACTTGCGACTGTGCTCCAGCGACCCGGCCCGCATGGCGGCCTCGTCGTTCAGGTCGACGCGTGAGGCCGTGTAGTAGCTGCTCCACTTGGCCGCGTGGTACGCGGGGTTCATGACGAACCAGTACGCCCGGCGCTTCCAGCCGTACTCCTTGTCGCGGACGATCCGCTTCGCATCACGGATGGCGCCGACGACGGTGTAGCCGATCTGCCGGGACCGCCGGAGCCGCGCCACGGGCTTGCCGATCCGACGCAGCGCCGTCGTCTCGTCGAAGATGCGCTTGCGGTACTCGTCGAGGGTGAGGTCGTTCGAGTGGATGACCCAGCCCCGGGGCGCGTACGCCTTCCGCAGGCCGGCCGCGATGATGTCGGCGCCGAACGCCATGTCCTCGGAGTACGGGAGGTCGCGGTACGGGATGTCGCCGAGCAGGAGTTCGCGGCGGGTCGCCGAATTGACGTCGGAGTAGAACGCGAGGGCGTCGAGCAGTCCGCCGTTGCCGTCGGCGAAGCCGTCGTTCGCGAAGACGGTCGTACCGAAGTCGGGCCCGAAGTTGTGGAAGACGTCGTGGATCTCGTACTTCAACAGCGGGAAGCAGGTCGGGCGGGCGATCTGCTTGCCCATGACGGCGACGACGTCCATGCCGTCGGGGTCGAGCGGCGCGGTGAGCTCATGGAGCCATCGCGAGTCGCCGGGGATGGCGTCGTGCGTGAGGTACGCGACATACTTCCCGCGGGCGAGGCGAGCGGCGAGCTGGCGGGTCCGGCCGTGGCCGAACTCACTGTTCGGGATGACATGCAGCCGGACGTCCGGGTGGGCGGCGACGATGTCGAGCGTGCGGTCCGTGGAACCCGAGTCGATGACGAGCGTCTCGAAGGTGCCGTCGTACTCCTGGGCCTCGATGGCGGAGAGGATCTGTTCGAGGTACATCTCGCCGTTGTACGTGGGGATGACGATCGTCGCGTCGAGCGTCGTCTCGGCAGGGGCTTCGATGTCGGAGGTCACCGCACCAATGTACCCGGAACGTCAGCGCGGCAGCAGCAGTGGCACGAGGCCCGTGAGGTCCGCGCGTTGGCCGGACGCGTGCACCGTGCCGCCGGCCATCGCCGTGGTCCAGTCGATGCGGCCTGAGGCGAGGGCGAGCCAGGTCGGCGCATCCATCTCGATGACGTTCGGCGGCGTGCCTCGGGTGTGGCGGGGGCCCTCGATGCACTGCACTGCGCCGAACGGCGGCACCCGCACCTCGACGGTGTTGCCGGGTGCCCGTTCGACGAGGAGCTCCAACAGGTAGCGGACCGCTGTCGCCGTGTCCGTGCGCGACGCCGGTGCGTCCCCGAGCGCCTGCTCCAGGGCAGCGCGACCGACGGCGTCCGTGATCCTGGGTCTGGCCATGCATTCGAGGCTAGGCCATTGCGCCTTAAGCTAGACGGGTGAAGATCCTCGTCCTCGGTTCCGGTGCTCGCGAGCACGCCATCATCAAGGCTCTCCTCTCCGAAGAGGCCGGGCACCACATCATCGCCGCCCCCGGCAACGCGGGCATCGCGGGCGACGTGACCGTGGTCGGCATCGACCAGGAGAACCCCTCGATCGTGCGTGACTTCGCCCGCGACGAAGCGGTCGACCTCGTCGTCATCGGGCCCGAGGCCCCGCTCGTCGCCGGCGTGGCCGACAAGCTGCGCGCCGCCGGCATCCCGGTCTTCGGCCCCAACCGCTCGGCGGCCGCGCTCGAGGGCTCGAAGTCCTTCGCGAAGCGGATCATGGACGAAGCCGGCGTGCCCACCGGTCGCGCGGTCCGCGCCGAGGACCTCGACGCAGCGATCGCCGCGCTCGACGACTTCGGTGCCCCGTACGTCGTCAAGGCCGACGGCCTCGCGGCGGGCAAGGGCGTCCTCGTCACCCACGACCGCGACGCGGCCATCCAGCACGCCACCAACTGGCTGGGCTACGGCGGCGTCCTCGTCGAGGAGTTCCTCGACGGCCAGGAGGTCTCCCTCTTCTTCATCACCGACGGCGAGACGGTGCTCCCGCTCTCCCCCGCGCAGGACTACAAGCGACTGCTCGACGGCGACGCCGGCCCGAACACCGGCGGGATGGGCGCCTACTCCCCGCTGCCCTGGCTCGACAACCGCTTCGGGAGCGAGACGGCCTTCGTCGACGAGGTCCTGGAGACCGTCGCCGTCCCCGTCGTACGGCAGCTGGCGTCGGAGGGCAACCCGTTCCAGGGGCTCCTCTACGCCGGGCTCATCCTCACGGAACGCGGAATCCGCGTGATCGAGTTCAACGCACGCTTCGGCGACCCGGAGACGCAGGTCGTCCTCCCCCGGCTCGTCACCCCGCTGTCGGCGCTCCTGCTCGGCTCGGCCACCGGCACGCTCGACCAGCAGCCACGGCCCGCGTTCGCCGAGGCGAGCGCGGTGACCGTGGTGCTCGCGAGCCAGAACTACCCCGAGACGCCTGTCACCGGCCGGAGCATCACCGGCCTCGACGCCGCCGTCGCCGTCGAGGGGGTCCACCTCGTCCACGCGGCCACGGCCGACGTCGACGGTGGCCTGGTCGCCACCGGCGGCCGCGTCCTCAACGTCGTGGCCCTCGGATCCACGTTCCCGGAGGCACGCGGACGTGCGTACGAGGCGCTGTCGCGCATCGAACTCGAGGGCGGTCAGTACCGCACCGACATCGCCGCACGCGTCTCCTGATCGCGGCCCGGATGAGCGCAGCAGCGGGAACCGGGTCGTCGGCCGTCGTCGAGAGTCACGACGGCACCAGGCTGCACGTGGACGTGATCGGCGACGACGCCTTGCCGCCCCTCGTCGTCCTCGCCGGCGGTCCGGCGCGTCACCCGGTCTACCTCGGCGATCTCGCGGGCCTGAGCACCAGGCGTCGCCTCATCCTGCTGCACCAGCGCGGGGTCGGACGCTCCGAGAGCGGATCGTCGACCGCTGCGGCCAGCTGGCCGGAACTCGCCGAGGACGTCGAGGCCGTGCGTCGCTGGCTGGACGTCGACCGCCTCGAACTCCTCGGGCACTCCGCCGGTACCCGCGTCGCCGTGAGCTACGCCGCGCGCTACCCGCACCGGCTCGACCGCCTGTGCCTCATCACGCCACCCGCCACCTGGCTCGTCGACACGGACGACGACAGCGCGG
The DNA here is from genome assembly GCF_013349365.1 of Plantibacter sp. MCCC 1A11337. Classification (NCBI taxonomy): domain Bacteria; kingdom Bacillati; phylum Actinomycetota; class Actinomycetes; order Micrococcales; family Microbacteriaceae; genus Plantibacter; species Plantibacter sp. MCCC 1A11337. Next base: position 1,433,290 of record NZ_JABJWX010000001.1, read on the forward strand.
AGATCATCGCCCGGCACGCGGCGGAGGACTGGTACCCCGGCTTCCTCGAGGCGCTGCCCGCGCTGCTCGCGGCGCCGGACTCCGCGTCGGGGAACCGCTTGTTTCCGGCGGTGGCGCCCATCGCCTGGGGCGAGTGGGACGACACCGCCCGCGAACACGAGCGTCTGGGCGCCTGGCACCCGGCCGCGCAGGACGCGTTCGTGCACACCCCCACGATCGACGAGGTCGAGGACATCCGCGACGCCCTCCGAACCGTCACGGCACCCGTGCTCGTGGTCGCGGGTTCCGAGGACGGCCTGACGGGACTCGCGCCCGTCGTCGCCCTCGCGCAGCGGTTCCCCCTCGGCCAGGCGATCGTGCTCGACGGGTGCGGACACTACCCCTGGGTGGAGCAGCCGCGATCCTTCGCCGCGGCCGTCTCCCCGTTCTTCCCCGTCGACTGAGGCGGTCCAGGACCGCAAGCCCTGTCGACGGGCGCTGCCACCGTGTTGACTGGGAGGGTGCAGACGTTCCTCCCCTACCCCGACTTCCTGGCGAGTGCCGCGGTCCTCGACGACAAGCGGTTGGGCAAGCAGCGGGTGGAGACGCTGCAGGTGATGAAGGCGCTCATCGTCCCGGGGTACGGCTGGCAGCATCATCCGGTGACGGCGATGTGGCGAGGGTATCGGCCCGCGCTCATGGACTACCAGGTCGCCACCTGCGCGGTCTGGGTCGGCCGAGGTCACGCCGACACCTGCCTCGAGAAGACCCTGCTGGCACTCGCCGACGCTCCGGACGACCGCGAAGCCTACGAGGCGGACGACTTCGAGCTGCCGCCGTGGCTCGGGCGGGCCGACGTCCATCGCTCCCACCGGTCCAAGCTCCTCGCCAAAGCGCCGGAGCTCTACAGCGGGATCTTCCCCGACGACCCGGCGACGCTCGACTACGTCTGGCCGGTGCCGACCGACTGATGACGGACAGTGTCGACGTGACCTTCGACGACGAGCTCGACGCGGCCGTCCGGGCTCGATGGCGCGCCCTGACCGAGGCCGGCTTACCGAGCCTGTCCACCCACCAGGGTGCCAGCAACCGTCCGCACGTCACCCTGGCCGCCGGGGCGACGCTGGAGCTGCAGGGACGACCCGACTTCCGACCGTTCCCCGTCCGCCTCGGCGCCCCGCTGTCCTTCCCTCGTCGGTCGGGCGCGGTCCTCGCGCTCGGTGTCGTCCCAGGGGTGGCGCTGCTCGAGCTGCACGACCGGATCGCCGCGCTGGTCCAGGGCGCCTTCGACCACACTCGGCCGGGGTTCTGGACGCCGCACGTCACGCTCTCCCGTCGGCTGACCCGGGAGCAGACGGCCACAGCGCTCGACACCTTGGCTGCGATCGGCCCGCTCCCGGACGGACGGGTCCTCGGCCTCCGATTCTGGAACGGCGGCACCAGGACGGTCAGCGACCTCGTCGATCCCTGAGCCGACCCGGTGTCGTCGCTCCGAACGCGTCACTCGGCGACTGCGCGACTCGCCGCCTCGGCCGCTGCGGTCGCTTGACCGTGCTGCGTCTCCGGGGTCGACCAGGACGCCGCCTTCGGCTTCTGGAAGAACAGCACCACGACGGCGCCCACGAGCGCCAACGCTGCGGGCAGGAGCAGCGACTGGGCCATCGCGGTGGTGAAGCCGGCGTGCAGGAACTCGGGCAGCTCGCCGCCCGTCACCTCGCTCACGCCCCCGGTCGCCCCACCGGGAGCGGCGGGCAGCTCGGCCGCGAGGCGTCCCTGGATGAGCGCTGCGATCGCGGCGCTGCCGAGGACGGCTCCGATCTGACGGGTCGTGTTGAACACACCTGAGCCGGCGCCGGCCTGGTGCTGCGGGAGCCCCCGGGTGGTGAGATTGGAGACCGGGCCCCACATGAAGCCGTTGGCGAGACCGAGGACGGCGCTCGGGAGGAGCAGCATGAGGATCGGCTGCTCCGGCGTGAGCAGGATCGAGTACCAGCCGAGCGCGAGGGCGAGCAGGAGGAGCCCCGCGAGCGCGAACCACTTCGGGTTCACGCGGTCGATCGCCCGCCCGACCACGGGCGCGAGGCCGGCGGAGAGCACGGCCATCGGGACGAGCATGAGCGCGGACTGCGTCGGGGTCAGGCCGCGGACGGTCTGGTAGAAGAAGACGAGCGGCAGCGACATGCTCGTGATCGTGAACCCGATCGTCGAGATCGCGAGGTTGCCGACCGAGAAGTTGCGATCGCGGAACAACGCCAGCGGGAGCAGCGGCTCACCCTTCATGACGGCCTGCCACACGACGAACAGGCCGAGGACGACGACACCGGCGATGATGAGACTCCACACGGTGATCGGACCGGTGATCGTGCCCCAGTCGTAGCTCTGGCCCTCCTGGATGCCGAACACGAGGAGGAACATCCCGAGCCCGCTGAGGACGACCCCGAGCACGTCGAACTTGTGCGGGTGCGTGGCGAGCGCGGGGACGTTGCGCCAGACCATGATGAAGCCGATGACACCGACGGGCACGTTGATGAAGAAGATCCACTCCCACCCGAAGCCGTCGACGAGCACGCCGCCGAGGATCGGGCCGACGAGCGTCGCGACACCGGCGGTCGCTCCCCAGAGACCCATGGCCGCGCCACGGCGATCCGGCGGGAAGATGCGCGTGATGACGGCCATCGTCTGCGGGGTCATGAGCGCCGCACCGAGACCTTGCACGACGCGGGCGACGATGAGCATCTCGATGGAGCCCGACAGGCCGCACCAGAGCGAGGCGAGGGTGAAGACGACGAGACCGGTGAGGTAGAGGTTCTTCGGGCCGAAGCGGTCGCCGAGACGACCGGTGATGAGGAGCGGCACGGCGTAGGCGAGCAGGTAGGCGCTCGTGACCCAGATGACGTTGTTGATGTCGGTGTCGAGGCCGCGCATGATCGCGGGGTTCGCCACGGACACGATGGTCGTGTCGATGAGGATCATGAAGAAGCCGATGACGAGCGACCAGAGCGCCGGCCAGGGGCGCACCGCCCCCTTCGCAGGAGACGGGACGCCGGCGGGCGGCGGCGTGGAGGATGCGGACATGATGTCCCTTTCTGCATGGAGGACGGGTTCGCGTTCGGGACGCGAGGATGAGCGGGACCGCCGGCCGGACTGGTCGGTCGTCCCGGAGGTTCAGGTGGAGGGTGTCGGCTGAGCTGACACGGGCGGGGTCGCCGCCTGCTCGTGGAGTGGCGCACGGGTCCCCGGCACGTGCCAGGCGAGTGCACCGTCGGCGATCTCGGCGAGGAGCGATTCGAGGTGGGCGATCTCGGCGCGCACCATGGCGGCCGAGTAGGGGACGTTGATCCAGTACACGCGCGGGATCCCGCGTTCGAGCGCCCACGTCATGCGGCGATCGAGGTCGGCGAGCTCGGCCTGCTGCCGGAGGATACGGGTCTCGAGCAGCATCCGCACCTCCTCGGCGCCCAGTTCGTGGGCCTCGGACAGCGCGAGCCCGAGCTCCGGGTACTCGTTCGTGGGGGTGCTGAGCAGCTCGCGCAGCCGCTCCCCCAGCAGGTGCCGACCGAGATCGGTGATCTCGAACGTGGTGCGCTCGGGACGGGCTCCCTCGCGGTCGGTCCCGGAAGCGAGCACGAGGCCGTCGGCCTCGAGTCCGTAGACGGCGCGGTAGAGCGAGCCGGGACTCACCTTGACGACGCGGTCCTCCTGGCGGTGGAGCGCGAGTTGGTACATCTCGTAGGGGTGCATGGGTCGCTCGGCCAGATACCCGAGCGCGGCGACGGCGAGCGGACCGAGCGGCTTGACCTTGCCCATGACCCCCACCATCGTTCCGCTCGAACTATTCCACATGGAATATACGCTGCCGTCGACGCTGACGCAAGGCCGACGATCGGCCAGAGAGGAGGCCATGCGCGATAATGAACGAGTGAGCGCACCCTCGGAGACCAACGCCTGGAACCACGTCTACTCGGGCAAGGTCCGCGACCTGTACGAGCCGGCCGCCGGCCCCGACGACCTCCTGCTCGTCGTCGCGAGCGACCGGGTGAGCGCCTTCGACCATGTCCTCGAGCCGGGCATCCCCGGCAAGGGCGATCTGCTCACCAGCCTGAGCCTCTGGTGGTTCGACCAGCTCCGCGAGGTGCCGAACCACCTCGTGCCCGATCATGAGCTCGACGCCGCGGGCGTCGCGGTGTCCAGCATCCCGGTGGAGTTCGCCGGGCGCGCGATGCTCGTCCGCAAGCTCGACATGTTCCCCGTCGAGTGCGTCGTCCGCGGCTACCTCACCGGCTCCGGCTGGAAGGAGTACGTCGCGAACCGCACCGTCTGCGGCATCCCGCTGCCCGACGGTCTGCGCGACGGCGATCGCCTGCCCGAGCCGCTGTTCACCCCCGCGTACAAGGCGCCGCTCGGCGAGCACGACGAGAACATCTCGTTCAGCCGCATGGTCGAACTCATCGGCGAGGACGACGCGGTCGCACTGAAGGACCTGTCACTCGGCATCTACGAGACGGCAGCGCTCACGGCGGAGCGTCACGGCGTCATCCTCGCCGACACGAAGTTCGAGTTCGGCCGCAACCCGGCGACCGGCGTCATCACGCTCGGCGACGAAGTGCTCACCTCCGACTCCAGCCGATACTGGGACCGCGACGTCTACCTGACGAGCGACGACCCCACCGCACGGATGGCGAGTTTCGACAAGCAGATCGTCCGCAACTGGTTGGCCCACAACTGGGACCAGGACGACGCCTCGACGCCCACACCACCGACCCTGCCTGCCGAGATCGTCACGCAGACGGCCGCCCGCTACCGCGAACTCCTCGAGCGCCTCACCGGCACCGGTCGCTGATCGAAGGTACCGGTCAGCTCGTCTTCCGACGGGCACGGAGCCGAGCGCTGTCGGCCAGGATGGCCTGCGCATCGGGCAGCGGCCCCTCCGGCACGATGACACCCATGAGCGTGGCCGTCTTCTCGAGCGCGTCGCGTGCATCGTCGGCCGCGAGCCGTGCCTCGACGAGATCGCATGAATCGTCACTGCCCACCTCGCTGCGTGTGCCGCTGCGCTCCACGAGCTCCCGCTGCAGCCGCTCCGCAGTGGCGTACATGCGCGTCAGCGTCCAGAGCGAGGTCCACGGAAGGTCGTCACTCAGCCCGATGAGGTGATCGTTGAGCGGATCGATCCACCGCGACGGCTGGTGTCCGCCGTCCAGTCGGCGGCGGCGGTTGCGTCGCTCGGCCGACGCGAGCAGGAGGACGGCGACGAGGATCGCACCGAGCAAGGCGCCGACGACGTCGAGCCCGGGCGCCCAATCCGGGTCGAAGCCGGGGAGTGACACGGACGAGCGTTCGTCGTGCACGAGCCACCACTCGACCAGCACGCCCGCCGTCGCACCGAGGACGAAGCCCGTGAGGAGGAGGAAGGCACCGAGCAGGAGGGTGATCCTCCGCCGCAGCTGGTGACCGCGCTGCTGACCCTCGGTGAGCTCGCCTCGTTCCGCGAAGGGATCCACGACCATGAGGCGACCACCGACACGGACCACCCCGGGGTGGCGAGTCGTGACCGTCATGGCCCGAGGATACCCCACAAGGTGGGTCATGCGGCGGGATTCACGAGCCGAGATCGGCGGAAATCCGCGGCGGATCGACCGCGGTGGCCCCCGGAATGGGGGCGCCCGAAGGGGTCACGCCGCCTTGGCGGGACGTCGCCGAGCCGTCGTCGGGACCCCGCCTGGCTCATCGGACGATCCGCGCCAGGTCGAAGCGCACCCCGTGGTCCGTTCAGGGTCGTACCCCGACGCGCGGGAAGGCGCCCGACGCGGCTGCGGCGAGCGCGTCGTCGACGTCCTGCAAGGGGAACTCCGGGCCGACGAGTTCGGCGAACGGATACCGACGCCACGCACCGGTGAGGAAGTCGACCGCGCGGGCCAGATCCCGCGGTCGGTAGTTGTGTGCCCCGCGCACCGTGAGGAGGCGTCGGACGATGCGTTCGGCGTCGATGCCGAGCGGCGCACCGGGCGACACGCTGCCGACGAGGACAGCTGTTCCACCGATCGACAGCGACGCGATGGCGGCGTCCACTGCACGGGCGTCGCCGGACATCTCGATGGCGACGGGGAAGCCCTCCACACCCGCCGCGAGGTGTGCGGCGTCGAGGTGCTCGGCGGCGCCGATGGTGGGGTCGACCGTCGCGATGGCCCCGAAACGGCCGGCGAGCAGCCGGCGGGCGGGGTCCGGATCGCTCACGACGACGCGTGCCCCAGCATCGGCCGCCATGGCCGCGACGGTCAGCCCGAGCATTCCGGCGCCGGTCACGAGCACCGCCGTGCCGGGCAGGTCGTGCCCGGCCGCATCCAGTGCGGCGATCGCGGTGGCCGTCGCGCAGGACGCGGGCGCGAAGACGGCGGCGGGCGGCGTCTCCCCCACGACGACGATGGCCGTGCCCTCGAGGAGTTCGACGTGGGTCGCGAACCCACCGCTCAACTCCCACCCGCGGTGCACCCGGTCGTGCCCGTACTTCGCGAGCCGGCGGCACTTCTGCTCCAGGCCGGCGGAGCAGCGGTCGCAGACGCCGCAGCTCACGACGACCGACCACACGACCCGCATCCCAGCGACGAGGACGGTGCCGTCCACCGCCGTGACCGGTCCCCCGACCGCGACGACGCGTCCCACCTGTTCGTGCCCGAGGACGAGCGGTGTGGCGGCGTCACGGTGCCCGAGGACGGTGTGCACGTCGGAGCCGCACACGGTCGCCAGTTCCACCTCGACGAGGACGTCCCCCGGCCCGAGCGTCACCCCGGGCACCGCCATCGCCTGGTGCGGGTGCCCGGGCCCCTGCCAGACCATCGCGATCGGCGACGGTCTGATGAAGACGTCGTTGCCCGCGTGCGCGGTGAGCGTCGTGTGCATGGTTCCCCCGGTCGGTCGGTCGTTCAGTCGAGACCGAGGAGCGCGGGCAGCTCGGCGATGCTCGTGATGGTCTCGTCGGCGCCCGCCGCGAGCAGCGTCTCCTCGTCGTGCGCTCCGGTGAGCACCCCGACGACGAGCCCCGCGCCGGCGTTCACCCCGGACAGCATGTCGCTTGCCGTGTCGCCGACGACGACGACGGTGTCGACGGCGCTCGCTCCGAACCGGAGGAGCGCCGTCAGCGGCAGGTCGGGCGCTGGACGCCCTCGGCCGGCGTCGGCGGGTGACAGGGCGTCGTCGGCGAGCTCGGACCACCCGAGGCTCGCGAGGAGTGCGTCGCGCGTCGCCGGGGCGAACCCGGTGGTGAACACGACCCCCACGCCGAGCTCACGGAGCCGCCGCACCGTGTCCTCGGCTCCGGGGATCGCCTCGACGCGACCCTCGCCGACGAGGCGCTCGTAGGCCGCTTCGAAGGTGGCGTTGCCGGAAGCGGCTCGAGCCTCGTCGCCGTCGGTCAGCATGAGGAACACGTCGAGCTTCGACTGGCCCATCGTGTCGCGGATGAGCTCGATGGCCGCGTCGAGCGCGTCCTCGGTGTCGATGCCGATCGTCTCGGCGGCGACGCGGAAGGCGTCCTCGACGACGCCGTCGTCCGAGACCGTCGTCCCGGCGAGGTCCAGGACCACCAGTTCGAGCAGGAGGTCGTCCTCGTGTGCGTCGTCGAACCCGTCCTCCAGCTCGTCGAGGTCGTCGAGGTCGGTCTCCACGTCGTCGAGGTCGGGCGCCGCGGTGCTGTCCTGCTGGGGTCGATCGATGCTGGTCACGAGAGGCCTTTCTGAAGGTGGGCTGATGCGGCACGGATGCTGGTCGGCTGCGCGGGCGAGAAGGTCGGGCCGAGGTGCTCGGCGACGGCCAGCTCGCCGAGCGCGGGTCCGGTCGTCATCCCGATGCCCGTCGTCGCGGCGACCACGCGGACGCCCGGGGTCGGTTCGTCGATGAGCAGCTCCTCCGGGGCGGTGGCGTAGACGCCCTGCCAGCGTTCGAGGACGTCGAGCCTCGTCCCGAACAGCGCGCTTCCTGCCCGGAGGAGTTCGTCGAAGGCGTGCTCGGACTGGAACGGGGAGACCGCCTCGCCGCGGCTGTGGGTGTCGCCGAGGATGATCGACCCGTCCGGCAGCTGGGTCGCCATGAGGTTGACGTCGAGCGAAGCGAGCCCGGGGTGGTCCTGCTGCAGTCGCTCGCGGAGTGCCGGGATGGCGGGCGAGTCGGCGAATCCCGCGTAGCGCAGGAGCGACCACCCGGTCAGGAGCGGCGCCGGTATCGGCATCGGGAGCTCGGCGCGCACCCGGACCATGTCGAGCGCGCATCGACGGACGACCGCCCGCTCGGCCAGCTCGCGGAGGAGCGTGTCGATGTCGTGGTTCACCGCGACCACGGTGAGGCCTGCGGCGATGACGCCGCGGCTGGTGTCGACGAAGCCGGAGCGCAGTCCGGTCACGGTCGTCCGGCGTCGGAACTCGACACCGCGGCGTTCCAGGTACGCCGTGACGGCGCCCAGCGCCTGGCGCGGGTTCACTTGGAGGTCGCGCGGCAGCCAGGCGCCGCCCACCACGTCGTCGGCGCTGATCGGCACCTGCTGCAGGAACTCGGCCGCGTCGTACAGGCGGACGTCGGCTGCGGCACCCGCCTGGGCACGGGACGCCGCGAAGTCCTCGAGGACGCGCAGCTCGTCGAGGTGCCGGGCGACCACGTGCGTGCCCGAACGCCGGACCCACAGCCCCGCGTCCTGCTCGAGTCGTTGCCAGATCTCGGCCGAACGCGCGGCGAGGCGCGAGGCGAGCCCGGCCTGCGGCGTCGCCGCCAGGTGGCCGAAGTTGCGGACCGACGCGCCCTGGGCTTCGGCCGAGCGTTCGACGACCACGACCTCGGCACCGGCGTCAACGGCGGCGAGCGCCGCCGACAGCCCGACGATGCCGGCTCCGACGATCACGACGTCGGCGCGATCGGCCGAAGCACCCAGCGAGCCGACGCCGAGGCCGACCCGCGCCGCCGACACCCCGCCGCTCATCCGTCGTCCGTTCACGAGAACACCCTCCGCATCCACATGGCGATGCCCTCGACGACGAGGACCACCGCGAGGATCATCAGCACGATGGCCGTGACCTGGTCGTAGTTCCCGCCCTGGTCCGCCTGGATCAGGTAGTAGCCGATGCCGCCTCCGCCGACGATGCCGAGCATGGTCGCGGCGCGGATGTTCGTGTCGAGCGTGTAGAAGGTGTGCCCGACCAGTGCGCGGGCCCCCTGCGGGAGGGTCGCGGCGGCGTAGACCTGCGGTCGGGTCGCACCGACGGCGATCAGCGCCCGTTCCGGTCCGGGCGCGACCTCCTCGAAGGAGTCGGCGATGAGCTTGCCGAGGAGGCCGATCCCGCAGATGCCGAGCGCGAGCGTCCCCGCCTGGGCACCGAGCCCGGTGACGACGATGAGCAGGATCGCGAGGATGAGCTCCGGGATGCCGCGGATGCCGACGAGCGCGAACCGGGCGCCGGTGCGGACACCACGGTTCGGGGCGACGTTCCGTGCGGCGAGGGACCCGATGACGATCGAGCAGACGAGGGCGATGAGGGTCGCCGCGAAGGCGATCGCGACGGTCTCGAACATCGCCTCGACCATCTGCTCCGTCGTGCGCATGCCGAACGACGGCGGCCAGAGACGGGCGAGGACGTCGGGCGCCTTCGCCCAGAACGTCACGAGGTCGCCCCACTGGATGTCGGACACGACGACGCCCCAGACCACGACCGCCACGGCGAGCCAGGCACCGACGGTGTCACGGACGCGGGCCGGCGTCCAGGGTCGCCTCGCTGCAGCGGCGATCCGGGACTCGGCGCTCGGAGCAGCGGTCGTCCGACTGCTCCCATTCACCGCGCGACGCGCGTCCCGACCCGCGGCCACCCGACGCACGACGCGGTCACCGAGTCCGCGTCCGGTCGGCTGCACCCCGAGCATCACGGTGCGCACGGTGCTCGAAACGATCTCCATGACGACGCACAGCGCGAAGATGACGATCGCGAGTCCGATGCCGAGCGAGTAGTCGAGTGACTTGAACGCGAGCGACAGTTCACGGCCGAGGCCGAGGACGCCGACGTAGCCGAGCAGGACCGAACCGCGCAGGTTGATGTCGCCGCGGTGGAGGACCGTGGCCACCCAGGACGGGAGGACCTGCGGCAGGACGCCCGAGGTGAACTCCTGCAGCTTCGAGCCGCCGGCCGCCCGGATCGCGAGTCGCGGCCCTTCGTCGACCTGCTCGATCGCGTCCGCGAAGAGCTTCGAGATCATGCCGACGGAGTGCAGCCCGATCGCGATGATGCCGGGCAGTGAGCCGAGCGAGAACATGAGCACGAGGATCATCGCGATGACGACGTCCGGCACGGCACGGCTGAGCACGCCGATGAACCGACCGACTGCGCGCCAGGCCGGTCCCGGGGTCGTGTTGGCGGCTGCGAGGTACGCGACCGGGATCGAGAGCACCGCAGCGAGGACGGTGCCGGAGATCACGATCCCCAGGGTCAGGGCGGTGAGCGACAGCAGTTCCCCGGCCGGCGGGAACGTGATCGTCCCCACCCGGTTGAAGAAGTTGACCGCGTTGCCCCAGCTCGCCACCATGTTCGGGATCGAGATCCCGACCTCGAGGAGCGAGTAGACCGAGAACGCGAGCAGCGCGACGAGCGTGAGCACGGCGGCGATCGTCTGCGGGCGGAGCCGACCGACCGGGACGGGTCCGGAGAGTCCGGGCGGGCGGTCGGCGGGCGGTGCCGTCTTCGCGGGCGCGGTGACGACCATCAGCGGGTCCTGCCAGGTCGACGGAGCTCGTCGGGCTCGCGGCCGTCGATATCGGCGTCGAACTCCCACTCCGGTTCGTCGGGGAGTTCGTCCTCGCCCACGCGCTCCTCGACGCCGAGCAGGCCGCGGAGGTCGTCGTCGGGGTCGCCGAGCAGCTCGTCGGTCTCCAACTCCACGGCGATCGCCTGCAGCTCACGGGTGCTCGTCGCGACCCGGCCGTAGATCTCCATCACCTCGGTCTTCGACAGGCCGTCGGTCGTGGTGTCGAGGACCACCTCGCCGTGCCGGAGACCGACGATACGGTCGCCCCAGGAGAGCGCGAGGTCGACCTGGTGCAGGCTGCACACGACGGTGAGTCCACGGTCGATCGCGATCTCGCGGATGAGGGCCATCACCTGCTCGCTCGACTCCGGGTCGAGGGAGGCGACGGGCTCGTCGGCGAGCAGGATCTCGGGGTCCTGCATGAGCGCTCTGGCGATGGCCACGCGCTGCTGCTGACCACCGGAGAGGGTGTCGGCGCGCTGGTAGGCGCGCTCCAGGAGGCCGACGCGGTCGAGGTGGCCGAGCGCCTTCATCTTCAGGTTGCGGCCGTAGCCGAGGATGCCGAGACGTGGTCCGCGGACGCCCGCCAGCGAACCGGTCAGGACGTTCTCGAGGACGGTGAGCGACGGGACCAGCTCGAACTGCTGGAAGACGAACCCGACGCGGGCGCGGAGCCGGCGCAGGGCGCGCTGCCCGAGGGCCGGCACCTCGTCGCCGAGGACCGAGACGGACCCGGCGGTGGGCCGCTCGAGACCGTCCAGGTGACGGAGGAGCGTCGACTTGCCGGATCCCGACAGACCGAGGAGGACGACGATCTCACCGCGACGGATGTCGAGGTCGACGCGCTCCAGGGCGACCGTCCTGTCGAAGCGCTTCGTGACCCCGCGGAGACGCACGAGCGGTTCCGCTCCGTCGGGTGCGGTGTGACGCGCCTGCTGCTCGGTGACGCTCATGACTGCTGCCTCTCGTGAGGTTGGTGGTGATGCGGACGTCGCACCGCGACGGGCTCGGTGACCGGGAACCGGAACACCGGTCACTGCCCTTCGACAAGCTCAGGAACCGCTTGTCGAAGGGCGGTGCCGGTGCTCAGATCAGGCCTGGCACTGCTTGGCGTTGGTCTTCTTGCAGATGTCGCGGATGGTGTCGTAGTACGCGTCGTCGACCGGCGAGGTGCCGTAGAAGGTCGCGCGGAAGGCGTCGCTGTCGGCGCTCTTCACGCCGGAGTCGATGATCTGGTCGATCGTGACCTCGGAGAGGGCCTTCTCGAGCTTCTCCTTCACGTCGGCGGGCAGGGAGTCGGACTCGACGATCGGCGCACCGGGGACCATCGTGCGGTCGATGACCTTCACGCCGTCGTTCTTCTCGACCTCGGAGTCCTCGGCGAAGCCCGCCTCGCACTCGACGCCCTCGGCGGTCTTCGTCACCGAGACGTCGTGCTTGCCGGCGAAGACCGGGGTGATGTCCTTCTCGGGGTCGATGCCGGCCTCGAGCAGGTTGTAGCTCGGGAAGAGGTACCCGGACGTCGAGGACGGGTCGACGAAGCAGACCTTCTTGCCCTTAAATTCCTCGATCTTGGTGATCGACGAGTCCTTCGGGACGATCGCCTCGGAGTAGTAGCCCGGCTCCTGCCCCTCGGCGGTGATGATCGACGAGATCGGCGTGATCTTGGCCCCGTTGTTGAGCGCGGTCACGTAGGTGAACCCGGAGAAGGACGCGACGTCGATCTTGCCGGCGACGGCCGCCTCGATGAGGGCCGCGTAGTCGGTCGACTCGTGGTACTCGACATTCTTGCCGGTCTCCTGGGCGATGTAGTCCATGAGCGGCTGGTAATTGGTCTGCGTGTCGACCGAGTCGGGGACGACGCCGAAGACGAGGGTCTGGTCGTCGACCGCGAAGGTCCCGGCCGCGGCTGAACCGGTGTCGGTGGCGCTGGCGCTCGAGCAGGCGGCCAGGCCGATCGAGAGGAGGGCGGCGGCGCCGAGCGCAGCGACGCGGGTGAGGGAGAGCTTCATGTGCTGGGACGTACCTTTCAGAAGGACCGATGCACCCGCCCGCTCCGCGCGTGGCTCCGGTGGAGCGGAACCGCGAGTGACCGACGCGGGCACTGCTGTGTGCCGTACGTGTGATCACGCTACGAGCGGCACCCGAACAGGGCCGGGCCTCCCGGTGAACAGGAGGTGAAGCCGCGCGGAAGGATCGATCGGGCAAGCCACGGTCGTCGTCTGCCGAGCCCGCCTAGACTGCTGGGATCCGCCCATCCGAGCAGCAAGGCAGGTGAGTCGTTTGCCTCTCGACCCGATCTTCGTCGAACGAGCGCGGACGCACCGCGCCTACCTCATCTCGACCGCACTCGAGCAGGCGAAGGCCTTCTTCCTGCGGCCGAAGACGACCACCGTCGCGCGCCCGAAGCCCGCTCCCGCCGCGGACCCGAAGGCGACCTCCCCGAAGGCCACCGGACCGAAGGCGAAGCCCTCGAGCCCGACGGCGAAGGCCACCACCGCCGCACCCCGCCGCAAGAAGACACGCGCACAGCACCGCAAGGCCGCGCGGAACTGGGACAAGAAGGAGCTCGCGACCGTCGGTGTCCCGGGCCCGGAGCTGCGCATCGAGGAGCACACGATCCCGGTCGCCGGCTTCCCCGACGTCCGGATCCGGCTCTATCACCCGCCCACGGCCAACGGAGACCAGGCGGTGCCCGCGGTCCTGTCCTTCTTCGGTGGGGCGTTCCGCATCGGCGGGATCGACTACCCGACGACCGACGCGGGGTTCCGTCGTCGGGCGGCCGACGCCGGCGTGGTCATCGCCGCCGTCGACTACGCGCTCGCTCCCGAGCACCGGTACCCGACCCAGCTGGAACAGGCCCACGCGGCGCTCGAGTGGCTGTTCGCCCAGGCCACGACGCTCGGGATCGACACGGGGCGGATCGCCGTCGCCGGGGTGTCCGCCGGCGGCAGCATCGCGGCGGCGCTCACGCTCGCGAACCGTGAACGCGGCCGGCTGCCCATCCGACTCCAGCTGCTCGAGGTGCCGGTCACGGACCTCACCGGCGGCCACATCGACCTCCGTCCCGTGCGGGAGATGGGCATCCCGAGGATCTTCGCGATCAAGGAACTGCGCTCCGTGGCGAAGACCTACCTCCTGGACCGACGTCAGGCGAAGGAGCCGCACGCGTCGCCCCTCCTCGCCCGGTCGCACGCGGACCTCCCCCGCGCCGTGATCCTCACGGCCGAGTACGACCCCCTCCGCGGTGACGGTGCGTCCTACCTCGCCGCGCTCCGGGCCGACGGCGTCGACGCGAGCGGGACGATGTACCTGGGCGCGACGCACGACACCCCGATCTTCGGCGGCGTGCTCCCGGCGGCCCGCCGCTGGCACGACGACGTCGTGACCGCCCTGCGGTCACTCCACGACGCGGACTGAGTCGGGTCGCCGCGCCCAGCGGCTTCCCCTCGGACCGGAAAGCTGGAATCGTGTCGGCATGGACGCCCACGACATCCGGAACGCCTACCTCGACTTCCTCGAACGGAACGGCCACGCGTTGATCAAGCGGGCTCCGCTCGTCCCGCGCGGCGACACGAGCACCCTCTTCAACGGCAGCGGGATGCAGGCGCTCCTGCCGTACCTCCTCGGTGAGGATCACCCCGACGGACGGCGGTTGACCGACAGCCAGCCGTGCGTCCGGGCCCAGGACATCGAGGACGTCGGCGACAACCGGCACACCACCTTCTTCGAGATGCTCGGCAACTGGTCGCTCGGCGACTACTTCAAGGAGACGCAGATCCGGCAGTTCTTCACCTTCCTGGTCGACATCGTCGGACTGGATCCGGAGCGGATCTCCGTCACCTGCTTCATCGGCGATCCCGCGAACGGCATCCCGCGCGACGACGAGGCCGCCTCGATCTGGGCGTCGGTGTTCGCCGAGCGCGGGGTCTCCAACGGGATCGCGGAGATCGGCTCCCAGGCCGACGGCGACGCCCGCGGGGTGCGGCCCGGTGAGCGGATCTTCTTCTACGACGGCGGCGAGAACTGGTGGTCCCGCGGCGGGTCACTCGAGGGCACCCCGATCGGCGACCCGTGCGGCCCCGACAGCGAGGTGTTCTACGACTTCGGCCCCGAGTACCAGGACCCGTCGTACGGCCTCGCGCATCCCGCGAGCGACGGCGGACGGTTCATGGAGATCGGCAACCAGGTGTTCATGCAGTACCGACGGCGCGAGGACGGCTCGTTCGAGGAACTCGCCAGACGCAACGTCGACTTCGGCGGCGGCCTCGAACGCATCGCCGCCGCGTCGATCGACTCCGACGACGTCTTCCGCATCTCGCTGCTCTGGCCCATCGTCGCGCGCCTCGAGGAGCTCACCGGGAGACGCTACGAGGACGAGACCACCGCCATGCGCATCATCGCCGACCACCTCCGCGGGGCGACCTTTCTCGCGGTCGACGGTGTGCGTCCGTCGAACAAGGAGCAGGGCTACGTCATGCGACGACTGCTCCGACGGGCGATCAGGCTGGCGCTCTCGCTCGATCTGCACGAGAACTTCTTCGGCGAGATCGTGCCCGTCATCGCCGGGTTGTACGCCGACGACTACCCGGAGGTGGCCGCCGCCCGCGACGAGGTCGTCGCCGTCCTCGTCAAGGAGGAGCAGTCGTTCCGGCGCACGCTGGGCGCAGGGCTCCAGATGGTCCAGGGGTACGCCGGGCGGGTCATGACGGGACACGACGTGTTCCGGTTGTCCGACACGAACGGCTTCCCGAAGGAGCTGACCATCGAGGAGGCCGGGCGCCTCGGCATCGAGGTCGCTTCCGACTGGGAGACGGAGTTCGCCGCCGCCCTCGCCGAGCAGCGTGCGCGGTCCCGCGGGGCGACGCACCTCGGCGCCGCGGGACTCCCGGGCGGCGACACCGCCTGAGGGGTAGGCCTCGCTCAGTCGCGCTTGAGCATGTCGATGCCGGCGCCGGCGAACTGCCGGAGGGTCGCGTCCGGCAGGAACGCACGGGTCAGCGCCGCCGCGATCCGCGTGAGGTCGCCCTCGTCGCGGTACAGGAGGTAGATCGGCTCCGATCGCGGGTTGAACTTCTGCTTGAACCGGTGGAGGGACGAGAAGCCGTACACGGGCTCCAGGATGCCGCTGAGCTGACCCAGCAGGTGCGCGATGCGGCCCTCGTCGTCCTCCACCCGGTGCGCGAGCGGCGCACCCGAGAGCGAGAGGATCTGCGCTCCCTCCTCAGCGAAGACCTTGGCCGAGGAGGCGATGAGGAACTCCATGACCGAACCGAAGCCCTCCTCGCGGCGCCGCATGAGGTCGAGCGTCCATCCGCGGTGCTCGCCGTCGGGGCCGAAGACCGGGAGCCAGCTGAGGAAGCCGTCGACGTCGCCGTCCGGCGAGATCGCGAGTGCCAGACGGACCTCGGGGTCGTCGGCCTCCTGCAGGGTCCCGAGGGTGAACCGCATCTCCGGCAGCCCCTTGTCGCCGACCCAGCCCTCGGAGATGGCACGGATCTGCTGTCGGACGCCCCACGTCTCGGCGCCATAGGTGCCCATCCGGAAGACCATCCCCTCGCGCTCGGCCTTGTTGAGCGCCGTGCGGATGTTCGACCAGGCCTTGCCGGTGAACGCGAGACCGGGAAGGTCGACGATCGTGTCGTCCGCGATGATGAGGTCGCGCCATCCCTCGGGCAGCGCGTCCTTCGTCCCCTGGCTGGAACTGAAGAAGCACGGGATGAGGGAGTCGCGCTCGGCCGCCTGGACGAACTCCGCGACGCTCGCCTGCAGGTGATCCGGTGGGCCGAGCGGGTCGGCCAGCACGATCGCGACACCGGCGTGCTTCTGGTAGGGCACGAGGCCCACCGAGGTGCGGAAGTACTCCATGCCGTCCCACGTGGCCATCCAGGAGAGCGAGCCGCCGCCTTCGGTCCGGATGAGCGCGCGGGCGTCGTCCGCCGACGGCAGGTCCTGCTGCTGCTTGCGCCCGACGCCGAGCTGTCGGCGTCGGTGGGATGAGAACGCGCTGCGGGTCGCGACGAGGTAGACGAGGAAGGCGAGCCAGAGCACCGACGTCGCCAGGAACACGTCGGTGTCGCCCCAGTCGATCGGGAGGTCGGCGGGATCGAGCGGCGACAGCGCCAGGTACAGGACCGCGACCAGAACGTTGAGGATCGCCCAGACGACGCTCAGCACCCACGCCCAGCGACGACCGAGCCGCAGGCCGTTGGCGACCAGGATGATCACGACCGTGTCGATCGCGACGTCGAGCCACGGGCCCTCCGCCGGAGCGGTCGGGCCGAACGGGCCGTTGGTCGGCACGAGCAGGGCGACGATCTGGACGACGCCGAGAGCCACGCTCGTCGTGAACGCGAGCAGTCGGCGCTCGCGCACACTGGCCCGCTGGATGCGGAAGGAACGGTTCACCGCGAGGACGAAGAGCACCGCGAAGGCGTGCTCGAGGTCCGCGAGCGACCCGATGAAGAGGACCCCGATCGCGGCGTAGGACGCGACGATGATCCAGCCCCGCTGCCGCCACGGAGAGGCGAAGAGCGACACGCACGCGGCGAAGCAGGCCATCGTCCCGCCGGAGGGACCGACGTCGAGCATCCCGGCGAGGCTCGTCGCCCACGGCCAGGGCAGTTGACTCGCGGCCCAGAGGAACCCGGCGGTGGCGAGGACGGCGACGAGCTGACCGGCGGCGAAGGTGATGAGCGCGGCCTTCGATCCCCGCCACCACTCCAGCAGGCCGACCCAGGCGAACCCGATCACCGCGAACACGTAGGCCCACGGCTCCACGACGAGGAACGTCCCGGTGACGGGAGTCCACCAGCGCCCGGCCTCGAAGGCTGGCAGGCCGTAGGCGACCGCGTCCCACCACGGTTGCGCCGTCGTCGACTCCCAGAGGCCACGCCCGACGACACCCACGACGAGGACGACCAGCACCAGGGCGATCGTGACCGGCACCCGGGCGACCACCGTTCGGATCCTCATGCGCGCCGCCCCCTTCGTGGTTCCACGGAGCACACGCGCGCCGTGCGGTCGAGGCTACAGAACGGCCTCGCGGGACCGCAACGCATCCCCGTCCGGCAGGCTGGCCAGCGCGAGCCAGAGTTCGGCCCGAGCGGCGAAGGTGTCGAGCGGTCGCCCGAGCACCTGTTCCACCCGGGTGATGCGGTTGCGGAGCGTGTGTCGATGGATCCCGAGTCGCCGCGCGGCGGGCTCCCATTGGCCGTTCGCCTCGAGCCAGCCGCGGAGGCTCGGCACGAGGTCGGAGCCCTCCTCGCGGTCGACGCGGAGCGCGGGCTCGAGCAGTTCCTCGGCCACGGCGGCGGCGCGGACGGGGTCGAGCAACCCTGCCATCCCTGCCGCGGCGAGCGCCCCGAACCGCACGACGGCCTCGCCTGCGGAGACGGCGTGCTCGTGCGCGGAGACCGCCTGCTCGATCCCCGTCGGCAGATCGGCGAGCGCGAGGGATCGGGAGAGTCCGAGCCGCCGTGCGGGGGCCGCTGCGATCACCGCCTCGACCGCCCGATCGACGTCCGTCTCGGTGTCCCCTTCAGCCGCTGCGAGAAGCAGGACGGGCCGTCCGTCCTGCTCGGCGACGAAGAGCGAACCCGGACCGAGCGTCTCGGCCCGTTCCAGCTCGGTGAGGAGCGCCTCGCGCCCGTCGGTCGGCCCGGAGCAGACGCCGACACGAACCGCTCCGCTCGGCAACGGCGTGCCGAGCTGTTCGGCGACCTCGCGCGCCGCGGTGGTCTGTCCGGCGCGGAGCAGCTGCCAGACACCGGTGCGCAGCGAGCGCCCCGCCCGTCCGAGTGCGCCGCCCTGCTCGAGGGTGAGCCCGGCGATGGCGACGACCGAGGTCACGACGCTCTGGGCCGCGGCGTCCAACGGGCCGTCGGTCCCGGCGATGGCGAGCACGCCCCGGAGGTCGCCGCGTCGGCCGAGGGTCTGCAGCGACACCGTCCGCGTGCGGCTCGCGAGCGTCGCCCCCGAACGCTGTCCGCGGCTCAGGAGCATGGTGGCCTCGCCGGCCACCCGCTCCAGGAGGCGCTCGGCCTCGGGAGCGGCGGTGGGCCCGTCGCCCGCGATCGCCACCGGGGTCGCGTGCGCGTCGAAGAGCACGACCCAGGCGCCGAGGGACCGCGCGAGTTCGGTCACGACGGCGACCGTCGCGTCGGGGCGGAGCGCGGCGAACGCGATCGCGCGCTGGGCGCCCAGTGCCCAGGCGTCCCTCGCCCGAGCCGCCTCGGTGAGGAGGTCGGCCGCGTACCGGATGACGGCGATGAACGGCGTGCGGTACGGGACCTCGACGAGCGGCATCCCGTGCGCCGCGCAGGCCTCGGCGAGTTCCGGCGGTGTCCCGGCCGTGATCACCTCGGTACCGAACCCCAGTCCGGCGACACCGGCGTCGGCGAGGCGGGCGACGTACGCCTCGACCTGCGTCGTCGACACGGCGGTCCCGAACTGCGTGCCCGTCGTGAGCAGCACCTGGTCGGCGAGGAGGAAGGGCGTGGGGTCCGGCAGGTCCGACCCGGAGACCCAGGCGACCTGGCGGTCGAGGGCGCCCTCGGTTCCTGCCACCACGAGCTTCAGGCCGAGCGCACGGTGGTCGAGGAGGTCCTGCAGCGTCGGTGCCATGGCGCGAGTCTACGCAGGGATGCCGGATCGTCCAACTGAAGCCGCTGGTATGGACAGACTGTCGAATGTACCGATGCGGACCGCTGCCTAGCCTGGTGGCACTGCTCGCGGACGACCTCGGCGCCCCCGCCGGACGCGGCAGCCGAAGGAGTACCGATGACGAGCAGCACCGCAGCCCCCGCACCCTCCATCCTCGGCGGACCCTCGCTCCCCCAGGAACGTCGCCTCGTCACCACCATCCCCGGACCGATCTCCGAGGAACTCATGGCCCGGAAACACGCTGCGGTCGCGTCCGGCGTCGGCACGACGATGCCGGTGTTCGCGGCCGGCGCGGGCGGTGGTGTCCTCGTCGACGTCGACGGCAACTCCCTGATCGACCTCGGATCCGGCATCGCCGTGACCGGCGTGGGCAACAGCAACCCGCGCGTCGTCGAGGCCGTCACGCGACAGCTGCAGGAGTTCACCCACACCTGCTTCACCATCACCCCCTACGACTCCTACGTCGAGGTCGCCGAGGCGCTCAACCGCCTCATCCCCGGCGACCACGCCAAGCGGACGGCACTGTTCAACTCGGGCGCCGAAGCGGTCGAGAACGCGGTGAAGATCGCCCGCAGCCACACGAAGAAGCAGGCGGTCGTCGCTTTCGACCACGCGTACCACGGCCGCACGAACCTGACGATGGCCCTGACGGCGAAGTCCATGCCCTACAAGAGCGGTTTCGGTCCCTTCGCCTCCGAGGTGTACCGCGCACCGCTGTCCTACCCCTTCCGCGACGGCGGGCTCACCGGCCCCGAAGCGGCGCAGCGCGCGATCACCCAGATCGAGAAGCAGATCGGCGCAGACAACCTCGCGGCGATCATCGTCGAACCCATCCAGGGCGAGGGCGGCTTCATCGTCCCGGCGGACGGCTTCCTGCCGGCCCTGCTCGACTGGGCCCGCGCGAACGACGTCGTCTTCATCGCCGACGAGGTGCAGACCGGCTTCGCCCGCACGGGTGCGATGTTCGCGTCCGAGCGCTTCGACATCGTGCCCGACCTCATCATCACCGCCAAGGGCATCGCGGGCGGCCTGCCCCTCTCCGCCGTCACCGGACGCGCGGAGATCATGGACGCCCCGCACGTCGGCGGGCTCGGCGGCACCTACGGTGGCAATCCACTCGCCTGTGTCGCCGCCCTGGCGGCGATCGAAGCGTACGAGGAGGAGGACCTCGCCGCCTCGGCCCGGGCGATCGAAACCCGCATCGTCGACCGCTTCACCGCGGCGCAGACCTCCGACCCCCGCATCGGCGACATCCGCGGGCGCGGCGCCATGATGGCGGTCGAGTTCGTCGACCCGGCCACCGGCGAGCCCGACGCCGCCCTCACGGCACGCGTCGCGAAGGCCTCTCACCAGGCCGGCGTCATCGTCCTGACCTGCGGCACCTACGGCAACGTGGTCCGCTTCCTCCCACCACTGACCATCCCCCTCGAACTGCTCGACGAAGGACTCGACGTCGTCCTCGAGGCGCTCGCCGCGAACTGACACCACACCCGCCGGTCCCGCCCTTCGACAAGCTCAGGAACCGCCTGTCGAAGGGCAGGGACCGAGGCGGCCCCCGCAGCACAACCCCGGACCCTGAGCTTGTCGAGGGGCATGCACGCTGAAACACTGTGACCGACGGCACCGACACCACCAAGGAGCTCCACCCATGACCGACGCACGTGAAACCGATCTGCTCGCCAAGGTCCCGAACGGCCTGTTCATCGGAGGCGTCTGGCGCGACGCGACGGAGGGCGCGACGCTCGACGTGAGCGACCCGTCCACCGGCGACGTCATCAAGACGATCGCGGACGCCTCGGTCGCCGACGGCACGGCGGCCCTCGACGCCGCGGTCGCAGCCCAGGACGAGTGGGCGGCGACCGCTCCCCGCACGCGCTCCAACATCCTCCGGAAGGCCTTCGACCTCCTCCAGGAGCGTCGCGAGGAGTTCGCCCTCCTCATGACGCTCGAGATGGGCAAGCCGCTCGCCGAGGCGAACGGCGAGGTCACCTACGGTGGTGAGTTCCTCCGCTGGTTCTCCGAGGAGGCCGTCCGCATCTCCGGACGCTACGGGTCGAACCCCGAGGGCACCGGCATGATGACCGTCTCGCAGCACCCCGTCGGCCCGTGCTTCCTCATCACCCCGTGGAACTTCCCCCTCGCGATGGCGACCCGCAAGATCGCCCCGGCGCTCGCAGCCGGCTGCACGGTCGTCGTCAAGCCCGCCGAGCTCACCCCGCTCACGACCCTGTACTTCGTGAAGCTGCTCGAGGACGCCGGGCTCCCCGCAGGCGTCGTGAACGTCATCACCACCTCCAGCTCCTCCGCGGTTTCCGGCCCGATCATCGCCGACCCGCGGCTCCGCAAACTGAGCTTCACGGGATCGACGGCCGTCGGTCAGAAGCTCATCGAGCAGTCCGCGAAGAACGTCCTCCGCACCTCGATGGAGCTCGGCGGCAACGCCCCGTTCGTCGTGTTCGAGGACGCCGACCTCGACAAGGCCGTGGAGGGCGCGATGGCCGCCAAGTTCCGCAACATCGGACAGGCGTGCACCGCGGCGAACCGCTTCATCGTCCACCGCGACGTCGCGGAGGAGTTCGCGAAGCGCGTCACCGACAAGGTGAACGCGTTCCGCATCGGTCGTGGCACCGAGGACGGCGTGACGATCGGTCCGCTCATCGACGACCGCGCGGTCACGAAGGCGAAGACCCTCGTGGGCGACGCCGTCGAGCGCGGCGCCGAGGTCCTCACCGGCGGCGAGGCCGTCGACGGACCGGGCACCTTCTTCCAGCCGACGGTCGTCACCGGGGTCGTACCGGGGTCCGACATCCTCCGCGAGGAGATCTTCGGCCCGGTCCTCGCGATCGTGCCGTTCGACGACGAGGATGAGGCCGTGCGGCTCGCGAACGACACCGAGTACGGGCTCGTCTCCTACGTGTTCACCACCGACCTCGCCCGCGGACAGCGCATGATCGGCCGCCTGCAGACCGGCATGATGGGCCTCAACGTCGGCGTCATCTCGAACGCCGCCGCACCGTTCGGTGGTGTCAAGCAGTCGGGCATCGGACGCGAGGGCGGGCTCGAGGGCATCCACGAGTACCTGTACACGAAGTACACCATGACACCCATCGGCTGATCCACCTCGGTCGGCACAACGGAAACCGTCGTCGATCACCGATCCGACCGGCGACCTCGCCATCCTCGGTTCCATCCGACCGCCGGATCCGCCATACTCGACTATCGGCGCCGGGTCCGAGCACCACCCGAGCACCACCCCGGTCCCGAGCACCACCCCGGTCCCCGAGCTTGTCGAAGGGCCACGAACAGGAAGACACCTCATGAGCGCTATCGAACGCGACGTCGTCATCATCGGCGCCGGGGCCTCCGGGCTCACGGCCGCCACCAAGCTCCGCGCGGCGGGCCTGTCCGTCGCCGTCCTCGAGGCGCGCGACCGCGTCGGTGGTCGCCTCTGGACGAACCACATCGACGGAGCCATGCTCGAGCTGGGCGGTCAGTGGGTCTCCCCCGACCAGACCGCGCTGCTCGCCACGCTCGAAGAACTCGGGCTCGACACCTACTCCCGCTACCGCGAGGGCGACAGCGTCTACGTCGATGCCGAGGGCGTGCGCACCCGCTTCACGGGCGACATCTTCCCCGTCGCCGAGTCGACCGCAGCGGAGATGGAGCGGCTCATCGCCCTGCTCGACGAGCTCGTGGAGGAGGTCGGCGTCACCGAGCCGTGGGCGCACGCCCGGGCGAAGGAGTACGACCGCATCTCGTGGAGCGCCTGGCTCGCCGAGCAGACGGACGACGTCGAGGCGCGCGACAACATCGCCCTCTTCATCGCCGCTGCGATGCTCACGAAGCCCTCCCACTCCTTCTCGCTCCTGCAGGCGCTCCTCATGGCGGCGTCCGCGGGCAGCTTCACCCACCTCGTCGAGGCCGACTTCATCCTCGACAAGCGCGTCGTCGGCGGCCTGCAGCAGGTCCCGATCAAGCTCGCCGAGGCCCTCGGCGACGACGTCCACCTGTCCTCGCCCGTGCGTCGCCTCGAGTGGTCCGACACCGGCGTCTCGGCAGAGGCGGACAGTGTGACGGTCAACGCGCGGTACGCGATCGTCGCCGTTCCGCCGAACCTCTACTCCCGCATCGACTTCCAGCCGCCGCTGCCGCGCCTCAGCCACCAGATGCACCAGCACATGTCGCTCGGGCTCGTCATCAAGGTCCACGCCGTGTACGAGACGCCGTTCTGGCGCGAGGACGGCCTGTCGGCCACCGCGTTCAGCCCGTACGAGCTCGTCCACGAGGCCTACGACAACACGAACCACGAGGACCCGCGCGGCACGCTCGTCGGGTTCGTCTCGGACGAGCGCGCCGACGAGGTCTTCAAGCTGAGCGCCGAGGAGCGTCGCGAGCGGATCCTCACCTCGCTCTCCCACTACTACGGCGAGCAGGCCCTCTCCCCCGTCGTCTACTACGAGAGCGACTGGGGCAGCGAGGAGTGGACGCGAGGCGCGTACGCGGCGAGCTTCGACCTCGGCGGCCTCTCGCGTTACGGCGCCATGCAGTCGACGCCGGTCGGTCCGATCTTCTGGTCGACGAGCGACCTCGCCGCCGAGGGCTACCAGCACGTGGACGGCGCGATCCGCAAGGGCACCGACACCGCTGAGGCGATCATCGCCCGCCACCAGGCGTAACGTCTCCGACCTCCTCGGTCCCTGCCCTTCGACAAGCTCAGGAACCGCGTGTCGAAGGGCGCTCCACTCCCCGCCCACCGCCTCCGGTCCCTGAGCACCACTTCCGGTCCCTGAGCTTGTCGAAGGGCCACCCCCGTCGATACCCTGCACCAACGAAACACCCGCACACCGCCGTGCATCCTGGTCCCGGTCCCGCCCTTCGACAGGCTCAGGAACCGCCATCACACGCTCGCACCCGATCGAAAGCGAACACCAGATGAGATACATCGTTGGCTACACCGATACGCCGGCGGGACGCGACGCGCTCGCGCTCGGCATCCGGATCGCTCGGACCACCGGAGCCCGGCTCGACATCGTCCTCGTGCTCGCCAACGAGGAACGCCCGACGATCACCCCGGCCGATCCCGGGTACGAACGGTTCCTCCGTGAGACGGCCGAACGCTGGCTCGCCGAGGCGCTCGACGCGGTCCCAGCCGACATCACGGCCAAGACGCACCTCGTGTACGACGAGTCGTTCGCCGAGGGCCTCTTGGAGGCCTCCCGCATCCTCGAGGGCGGGCTCATCATCATCGGTGCGGCGCGCGGCGGACTCCTCGGGCGGTTCACGCTCGGCAGCGTCGCGAACACGCTCCTGCACTCGGCGGTCGTCCCGGTCGCCCTCGCTCCGGTCGGCAGCCGGGACCTCCTCGAGGCCCAGCCCACCGGCGGCACGGTCAGCCGGATCACCTGCGCGATCGGCACCCGTGCCGGCGCGCACCAGCTGCTCGACGCGGCCATCGTCGTCGCCAAGAACGCGGTCATCCCGCTCCGGCTGGTCTCGCTCGTCGCGCTCGACCAGCCAGAGGGCGCCGAGCACCCCGAGGCGACCGCCAGGGCCGAGTCGCACGCGGCGGAGGTCCTCGCCTACGCGACCGAGCACCTGCCGAAGGACATCGACGTGACCACCGAGATCGCCTCTGGCACCCGTATCGAGGACGCCGTCTCGAACCTCGAGTGGAAGCCCGCGGAGATCGTGCTCGTCGGTTCCAGCCGACTCGCCACCCCGAAGCATCTCTTCCTCGGCTCCACGGCAGCGAAGATGCTGCGCGAGCTCCCCGTACCCATGGTGGTCGTGCCCCGCGACTCCGTGCTGACCCTCGGAGACCCGACATGACCCCTCCCGAAACCACCCCGCCTCGCGACGTCGCCCACCCCGAGACGACCGCGACGGGCGCCCTCTCCAAGAAGGGCCTCGGCGCCGGCACCGTCGGCCTCATCGGTGCGATCGTCATCGGCATCTCGTGCATCGCCCCGGCGTACACCCTGACCGGCGCTCTCGGTCCGACGGTCGCGGAGGTCGGCACCCACGTGCCTGCCATCTTCCTCGTCGGCTTCATCCCGATGCTGCTCGTCGCCTTCGGCTACCGGGAACTCAACAGCCGCATGCCGGACTCCGGCACCTCGTTCACCTGGGCGACGCGCGCGTTCGGCCCGTGGGTCGGTTGGATGGCCGGTTGGGGCCTCATCGCCGCGACCATCGTCGTGCTCTCGAACCTCGCGGGCATCGCGGTCGACTTCTTCTACCTGATGCTGTCGCAGATCTTCCAGAACCCCGACATCGCCGGCCTCACGTCGAACCCGTTCATCAACGTCATCACCTGTCTGGCGTTCATGCTCGGGGCGACGCTCATCTCCTACCGCGACATGCAGACGACGCAGAAGCTGCAGTACGTGCTCGTGGGCTTCCAGTTGCTCGTGATGGTGCTGTTCGGCATCGTCGCCTTCGCGCACGTGGCGGGCGGTGACGCGTTCGACGCCCTCCCGATCTCGCTCGACTGGTTCAACCCGTTCGCCGTCGGGTCGTTCAGCGCCTTCGCCGCAGGCCTCTCGCTCTCCATCTTCATCTTCTGGGGGTGGGACGTCACGCTGACGATGAGCGAGGAGACGAAGGGGTCGAGCTCGACGCCGGGCAAGGCCGCCACGGCGACCGTCATCATCATCGTCGTCCTCTACCTGTTCCTGTCGGTCGCGCTCATCAACTACGCGGGCGTCGGCGACGGCGAGTTCGGGCTCGGCAACGAGGACATCCAGGGCAACGTGTTCTTCTCGCTCGCGGGGCCCATCCTCGGCCCGCTCGCGATCCTCGTGTCGATCGCGGTGCTGTCGTCCTCGGCCGCCTCGCTGCAGTCGACGTTCGTCTCCCCTGCGCGGACCCTGCTCGCGATGGGACACTACGGCGCGCTGTCGCCGAAGTTCTCGAAGGTGCACCCGAAGTTCTTCACGCCCGGTTACGCGACGATCGTCTCGAGTGTCGTCGCGTCGGTGTTCTACGCGGTCATGCGCTTCATCTCCGAGGACGTGCTCTGGGACACGATCACGACCCTCGGCATGATGATCTGCTTCTACTACGGCCTGACGGCGTTCGCGTGCGTCTGGTACTTCCGGAAGCAGTGGTTCTCGAGCGCACGGAACTTCTTCTTCCAGTTCTTCTCCCCGCTCGTCGGCGGTCTCATCCTGGGCGTGCTCTTCTTCACCACGATCATCGAGAGCGCGGACCCCGACTACGGCAGCGGGTCGAACATCGGCGGTGTCGGGCTCGTGTTCATCCTCGGCATGATCATCATCGTGGCGGGCATCGTCATCATGCTCATCCAGGCGAAGCTCCGACCGGATTTCTTCCGCAACAAGACGCTCGCCCGCGGCATCGCCGGCGACGCGAACGAAGCGGACGCCGCCCTCCCGGAATGATCCGCTGACCACGACGACCGTCCGACGCCCCGCCGTCGGACGGTCGTCGTGTGCTCGGCGCTAGACTGTTCGCATCCCCGCCGCGTCGCAACGAAAGAGACCTCCGTGCCGACCATCGTCGTAGAAGTCATGCCGAAAGCCGAACTGCTGGACCCCCAGGGCAAGGCCGTCGCCGGCGCCCTCGCGCGTCTCGGCGAGAGCGAGTTCACCGATGTCCGCATCGGCAAGCGGTTCGAGCTCACGGTCGACGGCCCCATCACCGACGCCACGCGCGCCACGGTGCAGCAGATCGCCGACGACATCCTCTCGAACGCCGTGATCGAGGACGTCGTGGCCATCCACTACCCCGAGGGCTCCGAGGCATGACGACCCGTATCGGTGTCATCACCTTCCCCGGTTCGCTGGACGACCGCGACGCCCAGCGCGCGGTCCGCATGGCGGGCGCCGAGCCCGTCGCGCTCTGGCACGGCGACCACGACCTCCAGGGTGTCGACGCCGTGATCCTGCCCGGTGGCTTCAGCTACGGCGACTACCTCCGCGCCGGAGCGATCGCCGCGGTCTCGCCGATCATGACCGAGCTGAAGGACGCCGCCGGCAAGGGCATGCCGATCCTCGGGATCTGCAACGGCTTCCAGATGCTGGTCGAAGCCCACTTGCTGCCCGGCGGCCTCATCCGGAACGCCCACCAGCAGTTCATCCGTCGCGACCAGCTGCTCACGGTCGAGAACGCCGACACCGCGTGGACGCACCAGTTCTCGAAGGGGCAGGAGATCACCATCCCGCTCAAGAACGCCGACGGCGGCTACATCGCCGACGCCGAGACCCTGGCACGCGTCGAGGGCGAGGGTCTCGTCACGTTCCGCTACGCGGGCGTGAACCCGAACGGTTCGCTCGACGACATCGCCGGCCTCACGAACCCGGCCGGGAACGTCGTCGGACTCATGCCGCACCCCGAGCACGCGATCGAGCCCGGCTTCGGCCCCGACACCCCGGTCGCCATGCGCTCCGGTGTCGACGGTCTCGCCTTCTTCACGAGCGCGGTCCAGGCCCTCCAGGCCGTCTAGCCCGTTCGTTCGCCCATCTTCGGGCGAGGGAGCGTTCGTTCGCCCATCTTCGGGCGAACGAACGCACCGGCTACGATCGAAGCTGGTCGGAGCAATCGAGGGGGCGGATGTGGCTGAACCGCTCGAAGCGCTCGTGAGTCGCCTCATCGAGCTCTCCACCCCGGAGCCGGACACGACGGCGAGACGGCTCCCCCCGGAGCGCGAACTCGGCGAGGCACTGGAGATGAGCCGCGGCGCGCTCCGCGAACAGCTCGCCGTGCTGGAGCGACTGGGCTTTCTGTACCGGACGCAGGGACGCGGCACCTACCTGGACGCCCCCGGCGACGACTTCGTCCGGAGCTGGTTCACGATCTCCCGCCAGCTCGGCCATCTGACGGACCAGCAGTTCGCCCGCTCGCGGATGCTCCTCGAGGAGACCGTCGCGGAGGCCGCGGCCGGTCTGGTGACCGATGAACAGATCGCCCTCCTCCGCTCCGACGTCGACCGGATGATCGAGGCAACGCGAGCTGGTGACCACGAGGCCGCCCTCGAAGCGGACGTGACGTTCCACAGCCGCTTGAACGCGATCGTCGACGATCCGATCTTCCGGCTCATGCACGAGGGCTTCAGCCACGTCCTCCGCGAGGCGATCCGCACCAGGCGACTGCAGGCCATCGCCGTCGAGGAGCCCGACGAACACGGCGTCCGCAACACCGACAGCGTCCACTACGCCGTCGTCGACGCCCTCGTCTCCCGCGACCCCGAAGCCGCGCGCCGAGCCATGCACCAGCACTTCGTCGATTGGCTGCGGCTCGGCGTCGACGCGCACTGACCCTCGCGGCCCACGCCTGGATGCCGCTGCGGTCTCCCATTGGTCCAACCAATACTTGACAAGCGCGAGAGGGTCGCCATACGATCGTCCCCAGCAGATTGGTTCAACCAATCATCCGCTCACCCCGCGCACCGATGGAGGACGCCATGGCGACGACGCCACAGCCCGCAACCACGCTCACCTTCGTCGGTATCGGCGCGATCGGGCTCCCGATGGCCGCCCAGCTCGCGGCGGCCGGCCACCGCGTCACGGGCGTCGACCCGTTCCCCTCAGCGCACGAGCGCGCCTCCGCCGTCGGCGTCGACGCCGTGTCCTCGATCGCTGAAGCACCCCGGGCCGAGGTCGTCATCGTGATGGTCGCGACGCCGGACCAGCTGTCGACCCTCGTCGACCAGGCGCTCGAGGCCACGGACGTCGCCGGGCAGACCTGGGTGGTCATGAGCACCGTCGGCCCCGCATCCGTCGCCGAGCAGGGCGCCCGCCTCACCGATGCCGGGGCGGCCGTGGTCGATGCACCCGTCACCGGCGGCGTCGCCCGGGCACGCACCGGCGAACTGACCCTCTTCGTGTCCGGCCCCAGCGCGGCGACCGACGCCGTGTCGAGTGTGCTCGCGGCACTCGGGACCGTCCGCATCGTCGGCGACGCCGTCGGCGACGGCCAGGGCATCAAGGTGGTCAACCAGCACCTCTGCGCCGTGCACATCGTCGCCGCAGCCGAGGCGCTCGCCCTCGCCGAGTCGCTCGGCCTCGACCCGGCCACGGTGCTCCCCCTCGTCGAGTCGGGTGCCGCCGCGTCCTGGATGCTCTCCGACCGCGGGCCGCGGATGCTGCAGGGCACCGACGTCGAGGTCACGAGCCAGATCAACATCTTCGTCAAGGACGCGGGGCTCGTGGCCGATGCGGCGAGCGCTGCGGGGGCGTCGACGCCCGTCCTCGACGCCGCCCGCGAGCGGTACCTGGCCGCGGCCGAGGCCGGCCTCGGCACCCGCGACGACTCCCGCGTGATCGAGACCTATCGCCCGAGCGTCTGAGCGACCTCGACCGCACGACCCCGCACCATTCGTTCAAGGAGGAACCCATGGCACACCCCACCCCCGCACCGGCTCCGGTGAAGGACAACCCGATCAAGGTCTCGACGGCCTCGATGATCGGGACGGCCGTCGAGAGCTACGACTTCTTCATCTACGGCACCGCGGCAGCGGCGTATTTCGGGACGGCGTTCTTCCACGCCGAGAACGCCTTCGTCGGCGTCCTGGCCAGCTTCGCCACCCTGGCGATCGGCTTCCTCTTCCGTCCATTGGGCGGGTACCTCGCGGGGCATTTCGGCGACCGCATCGGCCGCAAGACGATCCTCATCTGGGCGCTGTCGATCATGGGGGTCGCGACCTTCCTCATCGGCCTCCTCCCGACCTATGGGACGGTGGGTGTGCTGGCACCGATCCTGCTGATCCTGCTCCGCGCGATCCAGGGCATCGGGTACGGGGCCGAGTGGGGTGGCGCCGTCCTGATGGCGGTCGAACACGCACCGCTCAAGCGCCGGGGCTTTTTCGGCGCGGTCCCGCAGATCGGCATTCCCGCCGGGCTCCTCCTGGCGAACGGTTCATTCCTCCTCAGCGCCGCACTCTTCGAAGGCGACTGGGTGTGGCGGGTACCGTTCCTGTTCTCCATCGTCATGGTCGCCATCGGCCTCTGGATCCGTCTCGGCATCCACGAGTCGCCGGACTTCGAGCAGATGAAGGCGGCCGGAGAGATCCACAAGCGCCCGGCGATCCAGGTCATCAAGCAGGACTGGCGGATCATCCTCCGCATCATGGGTCTGCGGCTCGCCGAGACCGGCGGGTACTACATCACGACGAGCTTCGCCCTGTCGTACGTGGTGCTCGCCGGCATCTCCGACAAGCAGTACGTCCTGTACGGCACGCTCGTCGGCTCGGCGCTCGGCCTCGGAACCCATCTGGCCTACGGCGCGCTCAGTGACCGCATCGGTCGTCGGAACGTCTTCCTGATCGGCTCGATCTTCACGATCCTCTTCGGTGTCCCGATGTTCCTGTTGATCAACACGGGCGCGATCATCATGATCATCGTCGCCGTCACCCTGAGCCTCATCCTCAGTCACGACCCGATCTTCGCGGTCGAGGGGTCGTGGTTCTCCGAGCAGTTCGACCGGAACGTCCGCTCCTCGGGCATCTCGCTCGGCTACAACGGCGCGAGCGTCGTCGCCGGACTGCTGCCCTTCATCGCGACGGCACTGTACGGCTGGATCGGTTGGGTCGGTCCGGCGGTACTCCTCAGCGCGCTGGGCGTCGTCTCCACGCTCTGCGCGCTCACCGCCCGCGAGACCGCGCCGATCAAGACAGGGCAACTGACCGCTGCGGACACCAGCCCGGCCGAACTCGTCCGCCGCTGACCGACCGCCCCACGATCCACCGGGTGGTGTCGGCCGACGGCGACCGACGTCGGCACCATCCGATCCGGAAGGAATCCAGCATGACCTCCACCATCACCGGCACCGCCGGTCAGCCGACGACCCGGTCGTCACGCAGCACCGCGGTCAGGGCGGCCGCACATCGCATCCGCCACCACATCCTCGACATGGGCGAGGTGCAGGGCCAGGGGTACGTCGGCCAGGGCCTCGGGGCCGCCGACATCCTCGCCGTCGCCTACGCGGACCTCCTGCGTCTCCGCCCGTCCGATCCGCACTGGGAGGGTCGCGACCGCTTCCTGCTGTCGACGGGGCACTACGCGATCGGCCTGTACGCCGCACTCGCGGAGGCCGGGGTGATCCCGGTCGAGGAATTGGAGAGCTACGGCTCCGACGACTCGCGCCTGCCGATGTCCGGTATGGCGAGCTACACCCCCGGGATGGAGATCTCCGGCGGTTCCCTCGGCCACGGGCTGGGCGTCGCCGTGGGCATGGCCCTCGGCCTCCGTCTGCAGGGCAACGACGCCCGCGTCGTGAACTTCCTCTCCGACGGTGAGCTCGACGAGGGTTCGACCTGGGAGGCCGCGATGGGCGCGCACCACCACCGTCTCGGCAACCTCCTGGCGTTCGTCGACATGAACGCCCTGCAGGCCGACGGACCGACGGCCGGCGTCCTCGGGATCGAGCCCGCCCACGAGAAATGGGCGTCGTTCGGCTGGTTCACGCAGCGCGTGGACGGCAACGACGTCGACGCGCTCCTCGACGCGGTCGACCGCGCGACCACCGCAGCGGAGGCCCAGGGGGTTCCGGCGGTGATCCTGTGCGACACCCTCGTCGGACGCGGCGTGCCACTGCTCGAGCAGCGGGAGAAGGCGCACTTCATGAAGATCGACGAGCACGAGTGGCAGCTGTGCCGCGACCAACTGACCGCAGGATTCGACGGGACGGACCAGGCATGAGCACCACCACCACGAGCCCCAGGCTCAAGACGTCGGCGATGATCGCGTCGTTCGCCGACCCCGGTCAGCGGACCTCCCCGGCTCCCTTCGGTCGAGCTCTCACCGCCCTCGCCGAGACGGACCCACGCATCGTCGGTCTGTCAGCAGACCTCAGCAAGTACACCGACATGCACGTCTTCGCGAAGGCACACCCGGAGCGGTTCTTCCAGATGGGCATGGCCGAGCAGTTGCTGTACGGCACCGCTGCCGGCCTGGCGGAGACGGGCTTTATCCCGTTCGCCTCGACGTACTCCGTGTTCGCCGCGCGTCGCGCCTACGACTTCATCTGCCTCGACATCGCCGAGCCCAACCTCAACGTCAACGTCGTCGGTGGCCTACCCGGCCTCACGACGGGATACGGACCGAGCCATCAGGCGACCGAGGACATGGCGATCTTCCGGGGGATGCCCAACCTCACCATCGTCGACCCCTGCGACGCCCTCGACATCGAGCAGGCCGTGCCACAACTCGCCGCGCACGAGGGTCCGACCTACCTCCGCCTCCTGCGCGGGAACGTGCCGCTCGTCCTCGACGAGTACGACTACCGCTTCGAACTCGGCAAGGCCGCGGTCCTCCGTCCCGGGAACGACGTCGTGTTCATCTCCAGCGGGCTCATGACGATGCGCGCGCTCCAGGCTGCGGAGGCGTTGGCCGCGCACCGTGTGGACGTCTCCGTCGTCCACACGCCGACCATCAAGCCGTTCGACGAGGCGACCGTCCTCGCCGAGATCGACACCCCGCGCCTCGCCGTGACCCTCGAGAATCACACCGTCGTCGGTGGGCTGTTCGAGACGGTCGCGAGCGCGGTCGTGCGCCGCGGGCTCGGGAAGCGCGTCGTTCCGATCGCCCTGCCCGACGCGTTCCTCGACGCCGGCGCGCTCCCGACCCTCCACGAACGCTACGGTCTCGCGACGAGCGGTATCGTCGAGCGCGTGCTCACCGAACTTCGTCGCGACGACACCGCCTAGGACGATATGAAGACGATCATCCTCGACGACGACCCCACCGGCACGCAGTCGGCGTCCGGCGTCGACGTCCTCCTCGAATGGGACGCCGATCTCATCGAGCAGATGCTCGGCGGAGCCGATGCGGTCTACCTGCTCACGAACACCCGCGCCGTCCCCGAGGGGGAGGCAGTGGCGCTCCTCGAACGCACTCGAGCCGAAGCGGAGGAGGCGGGACGCCGTCTCGGAGAACGGGTGCACGTCGTCCTCCGAGGCGACTCGACCCTGCGCGGGCACGTGTTCCCCGAGACCGCCGTCTTCACCGGAGACCGCAGCGTCATCGTCTTCGTCCCGGCCTTCCCGGAGGGCGGGCGCACGACGATCGACGGCACCCACTACGTCCGCATCGGCGACGAGACGCTGCCGGCCCACGAGACGGAGTACGCCCAGGACCCCGTGTTCCCGTTCCGCTCGGGACACCTGCCGGACTACGTGCGCGAGCAGTCCGGTCGGGAGGCCGCCCACTTCGGCCTGGCGGGTCTCCGCGACGGCGCCGCCGGGTTCCGTGCAGCTCTCCGCGATGCCGTTCCCGGAACGGTGCTCCTTCCGGACGCGGAGACCGGAGACGACGTGCGGATCATCGCGCAGGCCATCACGGCGGCGTGGGCCGACGGAGCCGACGTGGTCGTCCGGTCCGCGTCACCCCTCGCTGCAGCCATCGCGGGCGTCGAGAGCGACGGCCTCCTGCCCTCGCCGCTCGTCGCGGAGCCGGTCGCCGCGCTCCTCGTCTGCGGCTCCCACACCATCGGTGCGACGCGACAGCTCGCGCCCGTCGAGGCGGCGTTCGGCCCCGCCGAGATCGTCCCCACGAGCGACGCCCTCCAGGATGCCGTCGCCACCGGGCGGGCCGTGGCGGAGGCCGCTCGAGCGAGACTCACCGCGACGGGGTTCGCCGCGATCTCGTCCGAGCGGGAACGGGACGCCTCGCACAACACGCTCGACCACGGTGAGCGGGTGATGATCGCCCTGACGTCGGCGACCGCTGCGCTCCGACGATCGGTTGAGGTCGTCGTGTCGAAGGGCGGCATCACCTCCGCCGAGGTCGCCCGGGTCGGACTCGGTGCACGGCGCGCTCGCGTCCTCGGACAGGTGCTGCCCGGGGTCTCGGTGTGGAGTGTGGTGACACCCGAGCACGAGGAGAAGCTCTACGTGGTCGTCCCGGGCAACGTCGGCGACCCGTCGACACTCGTCGACGTCCTCACCGCGCTCGGCCGGACCGCCTAGCGCCCGAGGATCTCCGACGCGTTGTGGTCGATCCACGCCATCAAGGGCATCAGGTGCTCGTTGAGGTCGCGACCGCGGTCACTCAGGCTGTACTCGACACGGGGCGGGATCTCGGGGTGCGCGACGCGGATGACGAGGCCGTCCTCCTCGAGCGTTCGGAGCGTCTGGGCCAGCATCTTCTCGCTGATGCCCTGGACCACCCGTCGCAGCTCACCCCAGCGATGGGTGCCGTCGGACAGCGCCAGGAGGACGAGGACGCCCCACTTGCTGGTGACGTGGTCGAGCACCGTGCGCGAGGGGCATGCGGCAGGCAGGATGCCGTCGGTGAATCCAGGGCGTCTTCCCAGCTGCGTGTCCACGCTCGTCATGGCTCATTCCTTACTCGTCGGACAGTAGCTTACCTCAAAGTGGGTACTGCAGATCGGGAAGTAATGTGATCGGAAGCGGGTTCCTCCTCAGCGAACCCCATCGAAAGGACCCTCACATGTCTCTCGTCGTCACCGGAGCCACCGGCCACCTCGGCCACCTCGTCGTCGAGCACCTGCTCGCCCGCGGCACCGACCCCGCCACCATCGTCGCCACCGGCCGCCGGACCGAGGCACTGGCCGATCTCGCCGCACAGGGCGTCCGCACCGCGAAGGTCGACTTCACCGACCCGGCCACCCTCGACGCCGCGCTCGAGGCCGGCGACACCCTGCTGCTCGTCTCCGGGAGCGAGGTCGGCCAGCGCGTCGCCCAGCACGCCGCCGTCATCGACGCCGCAAAGCGTGCCGGCGTCGCCCGCCTCGTCTACACGAGCGCGCTCCGGGCCGACACCTCCCCGCTGATCCTCGCCCCCGAGCACAAGGCGACCGAGGAGCTCATCCGCGCGTCCGGCCTCCCCTTCACCATCCTCCGCAACGGCTGGTACACCGAGAACTACGGCCAGTCCGTCGACCAGGCCAAGGCGACCGGATCGTTCGTCGGGAGCGTCGGCGACGGCCTCGTGTCGAGCGCGTCTCGCACCGACTACGCGGAGGCGGCCGCCGTCGTCCTCACCACCGACGGCCACGAGGGCAAGGCCTACGAGCTCGCCGGCGACGTCGCATGGTCGCACCCCGAGCTGGCGCAGGCGATCGGCGAGGTCGTCGGCCGAGAGGTCGTCTACCAGGACCTCTCCCCAGAGGACCACATGAAGGCCTTGCTGGCGGCCGGTCTCGACGAGGGCACCGCGGGCTTCGTCGTCGCGCTCGACGGCAACACCCGCGACGGCCTGCTCGCCGAGACGAGCGGCGACCTCAGCCGGTTGATCGGCCACCCCACGACGCCGCTGGTCGAGGGGCTGCGCACGCTCGTCGCCTGAGCCGCGTCGACATCTCCTGCAATCAGCCGGGCCCGGAGCGTACGCTCCGGGCCCGTTCGCGTGCACTGACACTCCGGCTGAAGGATTCCGTTGCAGAAACGCGATCCGACGCACGAATCCGTCACCTCGATCCGGGTTATGCTCTCGATACCGCTAGCGCGCCGAGGATGACGCGCCGGCCAGACGGCACCACCGACGCTTCGAGCAGGTGATATGACGAGCAACGCGGACACGGTCTTCACCGGAGGCACCGTCTTCCGGAACGCCCTGCTCACGCCGCAGAACGGTGCCGTCGCCGTCTCCGACGGCCGGATCGTCGCCCTCGACGCCGACGCACACGCGGCGATTGGTCCCGACACCGAGATCGTCGACCTCCGAGGCGGTCTCCTGCTCCCCGGCTTCGTGGACGCGCACGTCCACCCGATCGAGGCCGGACTCGAACAGCTCGCGTGCGATCTGTCGGGCGAGCGCACCCCCGAGGGATACCTCGCCACGATCGCCGCCTACGCCGAGGCACACCCCGAGCGCCCGTGGATCGTCGGCGGCGGCTGGCAACAGGCCGCCTTCCCCGGCGGCACCCCGCCCGCCGCGGAGCTCGACCGAGTGGTGCCGGACCGGCCCGTCTTCCTCCAGAACCGCGATCACCACGGAGCCTGGGTGAACACCGAGGCGCTCCGCCTCGCCGGCGTCGACCACACCACACCGGACCCCGCCGACGGCCGAATCGAACGGGACGCGGACGGCACCCCGAACGGCATGCTCCACGAGGGTGCCCGCTCGCTCGTGTCCCGGTTCGTCCCCGTCGACACCGACGAGGACGTCGCGGCCGCCCTCGTCGCAGCCCAGCAGACCCTCCACGGCTTCGGCGTCACCGGCTGGCAGGACGCGATCGTCGGCGACTACGGCAGCCACACCGATACGAGCGACGCCTACCTGCAAGCGATGGCGGACGGGTTGCTCATGAGCGACGTCGTGGGGGCGCTCTGGTGGGACCGGGATCGTGGACTCGAGCAGATCGACGAACTCATCGCTCGCCGCGACGCGATCGCACGCCGCGCCGCGGCCCTCGGGACGACAACCGGGCGCTTCACCGCGGGCACCGTCAAGATCATGCAGGACGGCATCCCCGAGAACCGGACCGCCGCGATGATCGACCCCTACCTGCGCACCTGTCACTGCGGAGACACCACGCCCGAACGCGGCATCTCCTTCCTGGAGCCCGCGATCCTCGTCGAGGCGGTCACGAGGCTGGACGCCGCGGGGTTCCAGGTCCACTTCCACGCGATCGGCGACCGGGCGGTCCGCGAGTGCCTCGACGCCCTCGAGGCCGCGCGGGCGCGCAACGGCGAGAGCGACAACCGGCACCACATCGCGCACGTGCAGATCGTCCATCCCGACGACCTGCCGCGGTTCGCCCGACTCGGCGTCACGATGAACATGCAGGCGCTCTGGGCCACGTGGGAGCCCCAGATGGTCGAGCTGAACCTGCCGCTGCTCGGCGACGAACGCGCCTCCTGGCAGTATCCGTTCGGCGATGCGGCACGACTCGGCACCCTGCTCTGTGCCGGATCGGACTGGCCCGTCACGACCCCCGACCCGTGGCAGGCCCTGCATGTGGCGGTCAACCGCACGCTGCCGGCCGACGATCCCGACCACCACCCCGAACCGCTCAACCCAGGACAGTCGCTGACGCTCGGAGCGGCGATCGCCGCGTACACGCACGGGTCCAACCGGATCGACCACCGCGACGACACCGGCGTGATCGAGGTCGGCGCCGTCGCAGACCTCGTCCTCGTCGACCGTGACCCGTTCGCCGGCCCCACCACCGAGATCGCGCACACCAGGACCGTCGGGACCTGGATCGCCGGACGCCGCGTCTTCACCTCCACCACCACATCAACCGAGCAAGGAACCTGACATGAAGAACCGATACCTGCTCCCGGCCGCACTCACGGCCGCCGCCGCGCTGCTGCTCACCGGCTGCGTCAACAACGAGGTCGCCACGCCCGACGCCACCGGCTCTACCGCCGCGGTGACCGTCGACAAGGCCGCCGAGGCGCTCCTCCCCGACGACATCCGTCAGGTCGGCAAGCTCATCCTCGGCACCGACGCGACCTACGCGCCCAATGAGTTCAAGGACGCGAACGGCGACCCGATCGGTTGGGAGATCGAGCTCGCCGACGCGATGGCCGGCAAGCTCGGCCTCACCACCGACTACCAGGTGGCGAAGTTCGACAACATCATCCCGAGCATCACCGGTGGCAAGTACGACGTCGGGCTGTCGTCGTTCTTCGACACCAAGGAGCGTCAGCAGCAGGTCGACATGATCGACTACTTCACGGCCGGGATCCAGTGGGCGACCCTGGCGGGCAAGTCCGTCGACCCCGACAACGCCTGCGGGCTGAAGGTCGCCGTCCAGAACGGCACGACGGAGGCCCTCGACGACGTCCCCGCCAAGTCGCAGGCCTGCACCGACGCCGGTAAGCCGGCGATCGAGGCCCTCGGCTACGACACGCAGGACGAGGCCACGGCTGCAGTCACACTCGGCCGCGCCGACGCGATGACCGCCGACTCCCCGGTCGTGCAGTACGCCGTCCAGCAGAGCGACGGCAAGCTCGAACTCTCCGGTGACGTCTACTCGACGTTCCTCTACGGCATGCCGATCGCGAAGGACCGTGGCGACCTCGGCAAGGCCCTCCAGGCCGCCCTGCAGTCCCTCATGGACGACGGCACCTACGGCTCGATCCTGAGCAAGTGGGGCGTCGAGTCCGGCGCCATCGACAAGATCGACATCAACGGCGCGACGAGCTGACCGTGAGCGACTCCAGAACCACCGGGACGGCGTCCGCGCCCCCGGTGCCGTTGAAGGTCGTCAAGCTCCGCCATCCCTGGCGGAACGTGTTCGCCGTCATCATCGTGCTGTTGCTCGTCGCGTTCGTGGTCGACGCGGCGACGCGACCGGCGTACGACTGGCCGGCCGTCGGCAAGTACGTCTTCGACCGGCGGATCACCATGGCAGCGCTCATCACGCTGCAGCTGACGGTGTACTCCATGATCGGCGCCATCGTCCTCGGCGTCGTGCTCGCGATCATGCGGCTGTCGCCGAACCCGGTGCTCAAGGCCATCGCGTGGGGCTTCGTCTGGCTGTTCCGCGGGACGCCGGTCTACGTGCAGCTGGTCTTCTGGGGCCTGCTCGCGACGATCTATCCGACGCTCAACATCGGACTGCCCTTCCTCCCGCCGATCGCGCAGCTGCCGACCGATGCCGCGCTGAACACGTTCTGGATCGCCGTCATCGGGCTGGCACTCAACGAGGCCGCCTACATGTCGGAGATCGTGCGCGCCGGTCTGCTGTCGGTGGACCGCGGACAGGAGGAGGCGTCGACGGCGCTCGGGATGAGCTGGGCGCAGACGATGCGGCGGGTCATCCTGCCGCAGTCGATGCGGATCATCATCCCGCCGACCGGCAACGAGGTGATCTCGATGCTCAAGACCACGTCGCTCGTGACGGCCGTCCCGTTCACGCAGGAGCTCTACACGAGGTCGCGGGACATCTCGTCCGAGACGTTCAACCCGATCCCGTTGCTCATCGTCGCGTCGCTCTGGTACCTGCTGTTCACCTCGATCCTGATGGTGGGGCAGTACTTCCTGGAGAAGCGATTCGCGCGCGGCCTTACCCGGATCGACGCGGGGGCACCCGTCACGACCGAGGCCATCCAGGTCCAGGAGGCGGAGGCGCGCGCCAAGCAGAGCCCAACCGACGGCGAGAGCGGAGAACGACGATGACGATCACGGACACGGACACGATCGACATGGTCCACGCGGAGGGCGTGGTGAAGTCCTTCGGCTCGAACACGGTCCTCAAGGACATCTCCCTGACGGTACGACGCGGCGAGGTCATGTGCCTGGTCGGGCCGTCGGGCTCCGGCAAGTCGACCTTCCTGCGCTGCATCAACCACCTGGAGCGGGTCGACGGCGGACGGTTGCTCGTCGAGGGGGACCTCATCGGCTACCGCGAGCGAGGCGACAAGCTCTACGAGTTGAAGCCCAAGGAGGCGGCGAAGCAGCGGCGCGACATCGGTATGGTGTTCCAGCGGTTCAACCTGTTCCCGCATATGACGGCGCTCGAGAACATCATCGAGGCGCCCATGCAGGTGAAGGGTCAACGGCGAGCGGTCGCCGAGCAGCGCGGCCGGGAACTCCTGGACCGGGTCGGTCTGAGCGACAAGGCGGCTGCATACCCCGGTCACCTGTCGGGCGGTCAGCAGCAGCGGGTCGCGATCGCGCGGGCCCTCGCGATGGATCCGAAGCTCATGCTGTTCGACGAGCCGACCTCGGCACTCGATCCGGAGCTGGTCGGCGAGGTCCTCGACGTCATGAAGGGGCTCGCGAAGGACGGCATGACGATGATCGTCGTGACGCACGAGATGGGGTTCGCCCGAGAGGTGGCCGACTCGCTCGTGTTCATGGACGGCGGCGTGGTCGTGGAGACGGGAGCGCCCCGCGAGGTGCTCGCCAATCCGCAGCACGCCAGGACACGCGCGTTCCTGTCGAAAGTGTTGTGAGCACGAACGCCGCCCGCTCTCCCAGACTGGGGCGAGCGGGCGGCGTTTCGTCCGCGGACGGGCGATCGAAGAACTCAGTGGAGCTTCTTCTGGACTTCCTTCTGGGCCTTCGCCGTGGCCTTCTTCGCGTTCTTCACGGCCTTCTTGCGCGCCTTCTCGACGCGAGGGTCGTTCCAGAACTCTTCTGCGGCGTGCTTGATCTCGCGGTACCGGGTGCGTCCGGCCTTCGCGCCGAGCGTGTAGGCACCGAAGGCGATGAGGCCGACGATGATGAGGAGGATCTTCTTACCCATGATGTTGCTCCCTCTCCCACGGATCGCCGTGGGGCGTTGATGTGTCCCGATGGTTCATCCCGCGACACTGGCATTCTGCGACGCGCGGCTGCGGATCAGCCGATTCGGACGGGGGCTTGCAATTGCACCGGCACGTCCGGATCAGTGACGGTCACTGGAGGACGCGCTTCGGCTTGGCGGCGCGGAAGCCGCCGCCGACCTCGACGAGGACGGGGAGCTCGACGCCGAGCAGGCGGTCAAGCGACTCCACCGCCGTGCTGACGGTCTCCACCGCCGTGCGGGGTGAGACGCCACGCCGGCAGGTGACGGCGACCTTGAGCGCCTGCGCCCGGTTCACGTCCCAGGCGGAGACGCGGACGGACGAGAACGCCTCGGTGTCGTCGAGGGCATCGCCGAGGGCATTGGCCGCGACGTCCGTCTCGAGCACGATGTCGCCGTGCTCGACGGTCGCGCGATGCACGACGCCGGAACGGCCGCGCCCCTGGCGAAGGACGAACGAGATGAGCAGGGCGGCGACGACCACGAGCAGCACGATGCCGGCGATCGGGACGAGGACCGAGGCCGTCTGACCGGCGTCCGCGCTGGACACCGCTGCGAACGGGTTCCAGGCGAACCAGCCGTCGATCGTGTCGAGCACGGCGGCCCGATTGTCGCGCCACCAGTCGGCGACGACGGGCACGGTGACGACGGCGAGCGCCGCCGCCCCGATCACGACGAACACGAGTCCGATGAGGAGGATGAGCAGACGGTTCAGTCCGCGGTTGGTGGAGTTCACTGTCCGACCTTCCCGTTCGACGAGATGGAGGTGGTCGCCCGGAGCGACGGCTGCAGGCCGAACGCATCGAGGTCTGCGGCGACGGCGCGGTCGACTTCGGACCGGTCGACGCGCATGCCGCTGGCCGGGGTGATCCGGATCGCTGCGGTCCGCCGCCCGACGGCCACGGAGGTGCCGTCGGGATGCGTGGCAGCCGTCGTCGAAGCGCGCTGCGCGAGGGCCGACGCGATGACCTCGTCATCGACGACCGCGAGTACGCGCCCGGTCGACAACAGATGGCGGTGACGACGTCCCGGTCCGAGCGCGATCCCGATGAGGACCACTCCGAGCAGGAGCACGAGTGCCCCCGCGACACCGAGGATGACCGGTTGCGTCGACGGCAGGCTCGCCGCGGCTCCCGGGATCTCACCCGGGGCGACGAGGAGCGGGCGGACGCCGATGAGGGCGAGCACCGTCTCCACGGCGATCCAGAGCGCGACGAGCACGAGCAGGACCGCGAGGAGGATCGCGGCGGTCGAGCGCGGCGAGTGCAGTTCGCGGCGAGCCAGGCGCCGGAGCACCCTCGTCGGGCCGGCGGCCGGGGTCGTGGCTGCGGTGGCGGTCATGAGACGCGTCCTTCCTGGTCGATCTCGAGTCCGCTCACGCGGATGGAGACGCGCGAGACGCTCGAACCGGACAGCTGCTCGACGCGAGCGGCGATGGCACCGGTGGCGGCCGAGACGCGCTCGACGATGGAGCCCCCTGAGCGCTGGAGCGCGTCGGGGGTGGCCGAGACGCGCGACAGTGGGATCGCACGCATCGGCGAGGTGACGATGAGCGCGAGCGCGCCCTGGTCGTCGGCGAGCTCGACCTTCACACGTCCCGCCGGGACCCCGAGCGACTCGGCCGCGATGTTCACGGCGACGTGCTCGAGGGCCTTCGCGGTGATCCGCGTCCGGCCCGGCCCGCCGTGCGGGTGCACGACGGGCGCTTCGGCGACCGAGGGGACTCCCCGGTCGAGGACGGCGGTGGTCATGACGAGACGCGCTTCCCGCGGACGGCGTCGACGATCGCGTTCAGGTCGGTCTGGCCGGTGACGATGCGGGCCACGAGGGCGCCGATCCCCATCGCGACCGCGACGAACACGAACGCCCAGAACCCGAAGGCGACCCAGCTGAGTGCGAGGACGGCTCCGATCAGGATGCCGGTGTTGGTGGCGGTCACTGGACTCGCGCCTCGGCGTTCTGGTCCTCGTCGTCGGACGGGATGAAGACGTCGCTGACGGTCACGTTGACCTCGGTGACCTCCATGCCGACGAACTGCTCGATCGCGCGGATGATGGAGGCGCGGACCTCGCTCGCGACGGCCTGCAGGTCCACCGGGTAGTCGGCGACGATCACGACGTCGACGGCGACCTGGGTCTCGCCGACCTCGACACGGATGCCCTGCGACAGGTCGGAGGAGCCGATGGCGTCGCGGATGGCACCGAAGGCACGGGCTGCGCCACCACCGAGGGCGTGCACGCCGCGGACCTCGCGGGCTGCGATGCCGGCGATCTTCGCGACCACGCCGTTGTCGATGACCGTCTTGCCGTGGGTGTTCGTCTGCGTGGCGGCGTTGTTCTCGCCGACGACACCCTTCGTGACGGTGGGCTTCGGGGAGTTGGTGGTGTTCGACATGGTGTTGCCCTTCCTGGTTCGTCTCGAGCGAGCGGTTGATCGCTTCGTTGGTGATAGGACGCAACCATCGCACCGATCGTCACGGTCGATCTCGAAGCTCGTGAAGAGACCTCGAATCCTGCACCGCACCGTGACGAATGGGC
Source organism: Plantibacter sp. MCCC 1A11337 (assembly GCF_013349365.1). NCBI lineage: Bacteria > Bacillati > Actinomycetota > Actinomycetes > Micrococcales > Microbacteriaceae > Plantibacter > Plantibacter sp. MCCC 1A11337. The sequence goes on from NZ_JABJWX010000001.1 coordinate 1,476,408, forward strand.
GTCGACCTCCGACGCCCATCCGAGCATCTGTTCGTCGCTGCACGCCGCTAAGATTGGTGGGTCCGGCATCCCACCACTTCCTTTGGAGTCCTGCCCTCGTGACGACCACCACCCCCACCAGCTCCGCCGTCGCCGACACCGTCGAGAACGCCGTCGCGACACCGGACCGCGAGCAGCCCTACGGCGCCCTCGGCCTGAAGGCCGACGAGTACGCGAAGATCCGCGAGATCCTCGGCCGTCGTCCCACGAGCGGCGAGCTCGCCATGTACTCGGTCATGTGGAGCGAGCACTGCTCCTACAAGTCCAGCAAGATCTACCTGCGCCAGTTCGGCCAGAAGGTCACCGACGAGATGAAGAAGAACCTCATGGTCGGCATGGGCGAGAACGCCGGTGTCATCGACGTCGGTGAGGGCTGGGCCGTGACCTTCAAGGTCGAGAGCCACAACCACCCCTCCTACATCGAGCCCTTCCAGGGTGCGGCCACGGGCGTCGGCGGCATCGTCCGCGACATCATCTCGATGGGTGCCCGACCGGTCGCCGTTATGGACCAGCTCCGTTTCGGCGACATCGACCACCCCGACACCGCACGCGTCGTGCACGGCGTCACCGCCGGCATCTCCTCCTACGGCAACTGCCTGGGCCTGCCGAACATCGGTGGCGAGACCTACTTCGACAAGGTGTACCAGGGCAACCCGCTGGTCAACGCCCTGTCGGTCGGCGTCCTGCGTCACGAGGACCTCCGCCTCGCCAACGCCTCGGGTGTCGGCAACAAGATCGTCCTCTTCGGTGCCCGCACCGGTGGCGACGGCATCGGCGGCGCCTCCATCCTCGCGTCCGATTCCTTCGACGCGAACGGCCCGACGAAGCGTCCGGCCGTCCAGGTCGGCGACCCGTTCGCCGAGAAGGTGCTCATCGAGTGCTGCCTGGAGCTCTACCGCGACAGCCTCGTCGAGGGCATCCAGGACCTCGGTGCCGCCGGCATCTCCTGCGCCACGAGCGAGCTCGCGGCCAACGGCGACGGCGGCATGTTCGTCGAGCTGTCGCACGTGCTGCTGCGCGACCCCTCGCTGACGCCCGAGGAGATCCTCATGTCGGAGTCGCAGGAGCGCATGATGGCCGTCGTCGAGCCGGGCAAGCTCGACGCGTTCCTCGCCGTCACCGACAAGTGGGACGTCGAGACCTCCGTGCTCGGTGAGGTCACCGACACCGGCCGCCTCGTCATCAACTGGCACGGCGAGGAGATCGTCAACGTCGACCCCTCGACCGTCGCGGTCGACGGCCCGGTCTACGAGCGCCCGGTCGCCTACCCCACCTGGATCGACGCACTGCAGGCCGACTCCGCCTCGGCCCTCCCCCGCACCGACGCCCCTGCCGAGCTGGAGCAGCAGTTCCGCTCCCTCCTCGGATCGGCGAACCTCGCGGACAAGAGCTGGATCACCAACCAGTACGACTACTACGTCATGGGCAACACCGCGCTGTCCTTCCCCGACGACGGCGGCATGATCCGCGTCGACGAGGAGTCCGGCCTCGGCTTCGCCATCGCGACCGACGCGAACGGCCGCTACTGCCAGCTCGACCCGCGCCAGGGTGCACAGCTCGCGCTCGCGGAGGCCTACCGCAACGTCGCCGTCACCGGTGCCGTCCCGGCCGCCGTCACCGACTGCCTGAACTTCGGCTCGCCGGAGAACCCCGAGGTCATGTGGCAGTTCTCCGAGGCCGTCGCCGGCCTGTCGGACGCCTGCCTCGAGCTCGGCGTGCCCGTCACCGGCGGCAACGTGTCGTTCTACAACCAGACGGGCGACGTCCCGATCTTCCCGACGCCCGTCGTCGGCGTCCTCGGCGTGATCGACGACGTCGCGCGCCGCATCCCGAGCGGATGGCAGGACGAGGGCGACAACCTCTACCTCCTCGGCACCACGTCACTCGAGCTCGACGGATCCGCCTGGGCCGGGACGATCCACGACCACCTGGGTGGTCTGCCGCCGAAGGTCGACCTCGCCGGCGAGAAGACGCTGGCCGAGCTGCTGCACGCCGCGGCCAAGGAGGGCCTCGTGTCCTCCGCCCACGACCTCTCCGACGGCGGTCTCGCTCAGGCGCTCGCGGAGAGCGTCATGCGCTTCGGTGTCGGTGCCCGGGTCTTCCTCGGTGAGCTGCTCGCGCGCGACGGCGTCGACCTCACGACGGCGCTCTTCTCCGAGTCCACCGGACGCGTCATCGTCTCGGTGCCGCGCGAGGACGACGTCAAGTTCCAGGGCCTGTGCGAGGGCCGCGGCTACCCGGTGCTCCGCATCGGCGTGACCGACGCCTCTGCCGTCGGCGACGCGACCGAGCCCGCCCTCGAGATCCAGGACGTCCTGACCATCCCGGTCTCCGAACTGCGTCGGGTGTCGAAGAGCGTGCTCCCCGAGCGGTTCGGCCCGGTCATCGGCTGAGCGACCCGACTCCACACAGCCCCTGCGCCCGACGGCGTGGGGCTGTGTCGTTGTCGGGGCTGTGTCGTTATCGGATGGGGCTCGATACGCCGGGTGGGCGGATACCCGAAACCCACCCACCCGACTCACCACCGGGCGCTCAGGCCAGGAACCCGAATGTCCTGACCGGCGTCTCCGGCAGTGGTGTCGCAAGCGACTACTTCAGCATATCAGCATTTGGAATGCTTCACGGAAGCGTCGCGGCCATCCCCCACAGTCGTTCCACGGCCAGTTCCGCGGCGATCGCGTCGCCCTCCGCGACCGCGTCCCGGAGGAGCGGGAAGTCCACCGCGAGTGACGGCCAATCGAGCCAGTCGGTGTCGGCGGTGACCTCGAGTTGCGGCGACAGTAGCGCGAGTGCGTCGCGAGCGGTCGTGACCAGGATGCGATTCGGGCAGAGAGCGACGAGATGGTCCATGAGCGGCCACGAGAGCTCGGCGTAGGCGACCGGGTCCTGCGAGCCGATCACTCGCGACACCTCGTCCAACTCGGCGACGAGCGCCGCTCGGTCGGCGTCCTCGAGGACGGGCACGGTCACGCGCGTCACACCGCCCAGCAGCGCCCCGAGCGTCTGGAAGAGATGGATCCGCCGATGGCGGGGTCTGCTCGCCGCCGAATCCGTCGACATGCGTCCCACCTTCCTGCCGTTCCAGGTCAACCCGTGCGCGTCAGGATAGCAAGGCTCAGCGCGCCCGACGACACCCTGTGCATCCGGCATGTTCTACAACACATGAGGCACAAAACTATCCAACACACCTTGGATATCGGTATTCTGAACTGGTCATATCCCAGCTCGACGATCGGAGTCCCATGCCTGTTCCCAAGACCGTCGAGACGAGCCCTCGGAAGCTCTTGCGCGACATCGTCTTCGAGCAGCTCCTGACCGCCATCGAGGACGGCACCCTCGAGCCCGGGGAACGCCTCAATGACGAGGAGCTCGAGAAGTGGCTCGGTGTCTCGAGGACCCCGATCCGCGAAGCGATCAGCAAGCTCGCCGACATCGGACTGGTCGAGACCGCCCCGCAGCGGTACACCCGCGTCGCGAAGCCCACCGCCGAGCAGTACGCGGAAGCACTGCGCCTCCTGAACGGATTCCACGAGCTCAGCGCGAGGTGGAGCATCCCGCAGTTCACCGACGAGGACGTCGCGGCGTTCCGCGAGCTCGGCGACGCGGTGCTCGCGGACATCGAAGCGCGTGACAAGCACGTCCTCCGGTCGTCCTCCGCCTTCGCCGACTTCATGGTCGAGCGCTCGGGCAACTCGCTGCTGCAGCAGGTGGCCCGTCAGATGAACACCCGGGTGACCTACACCTCGCTGCCGACGATCGACTTCTTCCAGTGGGACATCTTCGCCGCGTACGTCACCGGACTGGTCGCGGCCGCCGAGGCACGCAGCGCCGAGGACGCCGAGCGCGTCATGCGCAAGCAGGCCGAGGCCACCGACGCCTTCCTCGAGCAGGTCATCGCCGCCGGCGGAGCATTGCCCGCCGAGAGCTAGCCGGCGAACGCTGTCGAACAGCGGACCGTCACAGAGCCGCCTCCCGATCGGGAGGCGGCTTTGCACGTTGTACGGTGGACCGTCGGTCGCGTGACCGCGCATCATCTGGCCATGGACCTGATCGGAGCACTGCAGTGGGGATCCTGCTCTGGCTCTTCGATGCGACGTTCCGAGTCGGCGACCAGGTGGTCCTCTGGCGGGAGGTCGTCGGTAACCTGTTCGGCCTGGCGAGCGCCCTCGGAGGCATGCGTCGCCGTGCCTGGGCCTGGCCCGTCGGCATCATCGGCAACGCGCTCCTCCTGACCGTCTTCCTCGGCGCGGTCTTCCACACGCCGAACCCGACCAACCTGCTGGGACAGGCGGGCCGCCAGCTCATGTTCATCGTCGTGTCGATCTACGGCTGGGTGCAGTGGCGACGGGTCGAACGGGTCGAGGCGACGACCGGTCCGGTCGCCGTGATCCGACCCCGCTGGGCCGGCTGGCGGGTGCGGCTCGTCCTCGTCGGCCTCCTGCTCGGCGGCACGCTGCTCCTGATCCCCGTGTTCCGGGCACTCGGTTCCTACGAGCCGGTCTGGGCCGACGCCTGGATCTTCATGGGATCCCTCCTCGCCACCTGGGGGATGGCGAAACGTTGGGTGGAGTTCTGGCTCATCTGGGTCGCGGTCGACCTGGTCGGCGTGCCACTCCTGTTCGGCGCCGGGTACTGGGTCTCGGCGTCGATGTACCTGTTCTACGGGGCGTTCACCCTCGCCGGCTTCTTCGTGTGGGCCCGCGGCGAGCGCGGCGTCACGGCGCGCTGAGTCGACGACGCTGCATCCATGTCCGGGCGGTGCGGCGGAAACGTGACCGTCACCACCAGCCCACCCTCCGACCGTGCGGTGAGCTCGAGCGACGCCCCGTGCACCTCGGCGATGCTCTCCACGATGGCGAGTCCGAGCCCGCGTGACCGCTCCGGACCGCGCGCGACCCGGCCGCCGGCGCGGTAGAACGGTTCGGTGAGCCTCGCGACCACGTCCGCCGGGATCGGCTCCCCGGAGTTCTCGATCCGCAGGACCACCGCGCCGCCCGACGGCCCGCCCGACCGACGCACCGAGACGTGCACGAAGCCGCCGTCGACGTTGTGCCGGACGGCGTTCTGCAGGAGGTTCCCGCACAGCTGATGCAGCATGGCCTCGTCGCCCCAGACCGCGAGGTCCTGTACCTCGGCCGTGCAGTCGATCCCCAGCGCTCGAGCCGCTGAGGCCGCGGCGACGCAGGCGTCGGAGGCCAGCTCTCCGAGTGCCACGGTCTCACCCCGCAGCTCCGAGTGCTCGAGGTCGGCGAGGTCGAGCACGGCCTCGACGGTCTGGATGCTGCGCGTGTTCGTCTCACGGAGTCGGGCGATGAGTCCCCGGACGGTCTGTTCGTCGAGGTCGTCGCTGGTCGCCGCGACGTCGAGCATCGCCTGAGTCGTCGCGAGCGGGGTCCGCAGCTCGTGAGAGGCGTTCGCGGCGAACCGTTGGTGGGCTCTGAACGAGCGGTCGAGCCGCTCGAGCATGTGGTCGAAGGTGTCGGAGAGGTCGGTGATCTCGTCCCGTGGGCCGGCGAGGGCGACCCGATGGTCGAAGGATCCGGTCGCCGCCCGCTGCGCGGCCACGTTGATCTCGTGCAGCGGACGCAGCAGCCGGCCCGACAGGATCCATCCGCCCCACGCGCTCGCCGCCGCGAGGACGACGAGCACGATGAGCGACCAGACGAGAAGCGTGTTCAGGATGTCGCTCTGGTCCGAGACGACGAGGGCCGCGGTACCGTTCGTCGAAGTCAGCCCCTCGGCCGGCTGGTAGGTGGCCGCCCCGGCGACCTCGGTCGGCACGGTCGCCTGCAGCCGGGTCGCGCCGTCCATGGCCGCATCGGCCCGCACCGCGGTGATCGCGTACGTCGGGACGTACCGCATGAAGGCGTAGATGAGGGCGAGCATGATCGAGCCGGCGACGGCGAACAGCAGCGCGTACGTCAGCGTCAAGCGCATGCGCACCGTCAAGCGGTTCGGGCGGCTGAGCAACCCCGCGGCGTCGGAACGGGGCATCAGTCGCCCTCGATCCGATAGCCAGCGCCCGGGACGGTCGTGATCACCCACGGCGAGCCGAGGCGTCGGCGGAGGTTCGAGATGGTCACGCGGATGGTGTTCGTGAACGGGTCGACGTTCTCGTCCCAGGCCTTCTCGAGGAGGGTCTCGGCGCTCACGACGCCGCCGTCGGCGAGCAGCAGCTGCTCGAGGACCGCGAACTCCTTCCGCGACAGCTTCACGTACACGCCGTCACGGAAGACCTCCCGCCGGAACGGGTCGAGTCGCACCCCCGCGCGCTCGAGGACCGGAGGGCGCGACTCCGCCGTGCGCCGGGCGAGCGCGCGGAGCCTGGCCACGAGCTCCGGGAACTCGAACGGTTTCACCAGGTAGTCGTCGGCGCCGAGGCCGAGGCCGGACACGGTGTCGTCGAGTCGACGTGCCGCCGTCAGCATCATGACGCGGACACCGGGATGCTCGGCGACCACCGTTCGGCACACGTCATCGCCGTGGGTGCCCGGCAGGTCCCGATCGAGGAGCAGGACGTCGTAATCGTTGATCGTGAGCGCCTCGAGCGCTGCGTCGCCGTCGTGGACGACGTCCGCGGCGATCGCCTCCTGCCGGAGGCCGGCTCGGACCGCCTCGGCCAGGTAGACCTCGTCCTCGGCAACCAGGACGCGCATGATGTTCCTCTCGATGGGGTGTGGTGACTCCGGGATCGTACGGACGCCGATCGAGCAACCCCCGAGTGTCGGTTATCTATCGTGCCGTTCGGGACGTTCAGAGAACGTCAACGTTTTCCTTGACGCCCGGACAACGCGCCGCCGAGTGGACTGGTCGTCACCAGTCAGCCCCACCCACTGAGGAGTGCAGATGTCCGACATCACCATCACCCGTTCCGTCCGCCGTCCGGCCGGCAGACTCGCCGCCCTCATCGCGATCCCGTTCCTCATCGGATCGTTGGCGGCCTGCAGCTCGGGCTCGCCCGACCCGAGCAGCAAGACCCCGAAGGCTGTGCAGTCGTTCGACGACTGGCAGGTCGCCTTCGCCTCATGCATGCGCGATGAGGGGGTCGACATGCCCGACCCCGAGCAGAACGGCTCCGGCGGTACGTCCGTGACCCTCGGCGACGGAGACCAGGATGCCTTCCAGGACGCCTCCGCGACCTGTATCGACCGTCTCGGGACGCCTCCGGCACCCGCCGGAGGAAACCCCGCGGTCGCCGACGCCTTCGAGCAACAGCTCGAGATGGCCGAGTGCTTCCGCGAACACGGATACGAGATGGCCGACCCGGTGAAGGGGCAGGCCATGCAGATCCCCTCCGACGTCACGGAAGAGGTGATGGAAGCCTGCGGTCTCTCGTCCGACTCGAGCGCGCCGCTCGGCTCCACCGGCCGATGAGCAACCGACGACGCGGGGTCGTCGTGGCCGTCTGCGTCGGCGCCGTCCTGCTTGCAGGCGGCGCCGTCGCGGCGGTCACGCTGGCACCGACGCAGGGGACGAACCAGGAGGAGCCGGTCAGCAGCATCCGCACCGGCACCGCTCCGATCACCGCCGGCGACCTCGCGGGCACGACGCAGGCGAGCGGCACCCTCGACTACGCGGACCAGCGCACCATCGGCGGTGGGACCGGCATCGTGACGAGCACCCCGGCCCCGGGAAGCACGGTGTCGCTCGGTGGCACCCTGTACGCGGTCGCCAACGTCCCGGTGACCCTGCTCCACGGACCGCTGCCCGCCTGGCGCACGTTCGAATCCGGGATGAGCGACGGACCGGACGTCCAGCAGCTCGAACAGAGCCTCGCCGCGCTCGGGTACTTCGACCGCGAACCGGACGGCGAGTTCGCCGCGTCCACCGCGCGTGCCATCGAGCGGTGGCAGAAAGCCCTCGGCGTCGAGGAGACCGGACGCCTCGAGCTCGGATCGGTCGTCTTCCTGCCGGGCGACGTGCGGATCGCATCGGTCGACGCCGCGGTCGGCACCACCGCCTCGGACAAGATCGTCACCGTCTCGTCCCTCGTGAAGCGCATCGACGTCCCGCTGAAGCTCGCCGATCAGCGGCTCGGCGTCGTCGGGACGAAGGTGGACGTCAACCTCCCGGGCGGGCAGCGCACGACCGGCACGGTCACCGACGTCGGTGTCCCGACCGAATCGGATGCGGACGGCCAGAAGAAGGTCACGATCCCGGTCGGGATCACCCTGGACGACCCGGCGGCGGCAGCCGAGCTGCAGCGCGCGACCGTGACGGTCGGCTTCCCGACGGAACGACGCGAGAACGTCCTCTCCGTCCCGGTCCAAGCGCTCATCGCGATCGACGACGAGCACTTCGGCGTCGAGGTCCTCGACGGGAAGGGGAAGCACCGGCAGGTCCCCGTCACGACGGGCCTGTTCGCCGACGGTCGCGTCGAGGTCTCGGGCGACGGCATCCGCGAAGGTCTCGACGTCGTGGTGCCGGTCTCATGACGGACACCACGACGGCATCGGCAGCCGCACTCACGCAGCCGGCCGGACCACCGATCATCCACCTCGACGGGGTCACCCGGGAGTACGGCGAGCCACCCACGCTCGCGCTCGCGGGTGTCGACCTCACGGTCGAGGAGGGCGAGTTCGTCGCCATCGTGGGGCCGAGTGGCTCCGGGAAGTCGACGATGCTCAACCTCATCGGAACGCTCGACCGACCCACCAGTGGGACCGCCCGCATCGCGGGCTCGGACGTCGGACGCCTCTCGGACGCGAAGTTGTCGGCCCTGCGCGCCTACCGCATCGGCTTCGTCTTCCAGCAGTTCCACCTCGCCGACGGCGTGACCACGGTGGACAACGTCGCCGACGGCCTCATCTACGCCGGAGTACCGCGGACAGAACGCCGACGACGGGCGCACCTCGCGCTCGAACGCGTCGGACTCGGCCACCGGCTCGACCACCGGCCCTCGCAGCTCTCGGGTGGTGAGCGGCAACGCGTCGCCATCGCACGCGCGGTCGTCGGAGACCCGCCCCTGCTGCTCGCCGACGAGCCGACGGGCAACCTCGACTCCGTCTCCGGCGCGAGCATCGTGGAGTTGCTGCACGAGCTCCACCGCGGTGGGACGACCATCGTCGTGATCACCCACGACGCCGAACTCGCAGCCCGACTGCCCCGTCAGGTGGCGATCCGCGACGGCCGCATCGTCGACGACTCAGGGAGGGCGGCATGAGAGACCGCACCGGCGGCATCGAGGACGACCGTCGATCACGCCTGCTCGGTCGCGACATCCTGCGGCTCGGGACCACCGGGCTCCGCGCCCGCCCGACGCGCGCGGTGCTGTCCGCTCTAGGGATCGCGATCGGGATCGCCGCGATGATCGCCGTCGTCGGCATCTCCTCCTCCAGCCAGGCGAAACTCCAGTCGCAGCTCTCGGAGCTCGGGACGAACCTCCTGACCGTGCAGGCGGGCAAGAGCCTCTTCGGCCAGGACGCGGCCCTCCCGGAGAGCACCGTCGGCAAGGTCGGGCTCATCGAGGGCGTGGAACAGGTCGGCGGCGCTGCGACCATCGACGGCGCGTTCGTGTACCGGAGCAGCTTCATCGACCGGGCCCAGAGCGGCGGCCTCGCCGTGACGGCCGTGACGGAGGGACTGCTCGACGTCGTCGGCGGCACCCTGGCGGCCGGCGACTGGCTGAACCGGGCGACGAGTGGCTATCCCACCGTCGTGCTGGGGTCGAAGGCCGCCGAGCGACTCGGTGTCGCCACCGTCGGCTCGGTCATCCAGGTGGGCGAGCAGCCGTTCACCGTCGTCGGCATCCTGGAACCGATCGACCTCGCGCCCGAGCTCGACACGAGCGCGATGATCGGCGAGGCCGTCGCCGCCGAACGCTTCGGCTACGACGGCAAACCCACGATGGTGTACGAACGGTCGACGGACGAGCGCGTCGGCGACGTGCGGGCGCTCCTCCCCCGCACCGTCAACCCGGCGGCACCCGAGGAGGTCGAGGTGTCCCGACCCTCCGACGCCCTCGCCGCCAAGCACGCCGCCGATCAGGCGTTCACCGGACTCCTGCTCGGCCTCGGCTCGGTCGCTCTGCTCGTCGGTGGCATCGGGGTCGCGAACACGATGGTGATCTCCGTGCTGGAGCGCCGCCGGGAGATCGGCCTGCGCCGGGCACTCGGCGCCACCCGCGGGCACATCCGGTCCCAGTTCCTGACCGAGGCACTCCTTCTCTCGGCCCTCGGCGGGGTCGCGGGTGCGCTCATCGGTACGGGCGTGACGAGCGTCGTCGCCGCGGTGAACGACTGGCCGACCGCCGTACCGCCGGGAGTGCTGCTCGCGGGCGTCGGCGCGACCCTGGTGATCGGCGCGATCGCCGGCCTCTACCCGGCGATCCGCGCGGCCAGGACGCCACCGACCTCGGCCCTCAGCGGCTGAGTCGGGCCGGAGGACGAACCGCTCCGACGCGGGCCCGTTCCTGGAGACCCTGGATCGGGCCCGCGCGGCCGGGTAGCGTGCAGCCCATGGACATCAGACTCGAGAACGTCGGGATCGCGGTCCGCGACCTCGAGGCGACGATCGCATTCTTCACGGACCTCGGCCTCACCGTGGTCGGCCGGGACACGGTGAGCGGCGAGTGGGCCGACACGGCCGTGGGCCTCGACGGCAACCACGCCAGGATCGCCATGCTCCAGACCCCGGACGGTCACGGTCGCCTCGAACTCTTCGAGTACCTCCACCCGGACGCGATCGAGACCGAGCCGACTCTGCCGAACGAGATCGGCATGCACCGCGTCGCATTCGCCGTCGACGACATCGACGAGGCGCTCGCGATCGCCGCGAAACACGGCTGCCACCCGCTCCGCGGCGTGGCGGACTATCAGGGCGTCTACAAGCTCAGCTATGTGCGCGGGCCGAGCGGCATCATCGTCATGCTGGCCCAGGCGCTGCAGCCGGATCGGCCCGGTGAGTCGGCCTGAGGTCAGTCGGCGATCGACTCGGTGAGGGCGCGGACGATGGCCGGGAGCGTGCGCATTGCGAGCTCGCGCGGTGAGCCCTCGTCGCCGTCCGGGTCCATGAGCACGGCCGTCTGGATGGCCGACTCGTAGAGGGCGACGACGATGTTCGCGATGTCGGGCGTCGGGATCGTGAACCGGACGTGCGCGAGTCCGGCCGCCTGGTCGAGCCACGCGGCGAGCTGCCGGCCCGCGCTCTCCTGGTGCTGGAGGTAGCGAGCGGCGACGTCGGCGTCGCGCATCGCCAGCATCCGGAACTCCGACTGGACGAGGCACCAGCGGCGGTCATCGGGCTGGAGCTCGAGGAAGGCACGGATCAGGGCCTCGAGCGAGCCCTCGGTGTAGCGGCCCGCTGCGTCGAGGAGCGACGGGCTGACCGCCTGCAGTCCAGCCTCCAGGCGGTCGAGTCGGAGCTGGTTCTCGCGTGACTCGAGGGCGAAGAACAGCTCCTCCTTCGAGTCGAAGTTGGAGTAGAAGGCGCCGCGGGTGAAGCCTGCGCGCTCGCTGATCTGCTCGACGGAGGCGGCGTGCACGCCGAACTCGGCGAAGACCTCGTAGGCGGCGTCGACGAGCCGCTCGCGCGTCCGCTGCCGACGCGCGGACTCGACCGGCGCTTCGTCGCCCGGGGACTCGACCGCTTCGTGCACGCGCATCCTGACACCTTACTGACAGCTCGACCGACTTCTTGCCGATACACCACTGTATCCAATACAGTCGTGTATCGGATACACCGCTGTATCGATCCTGTCCGAACCTCTCCGTCGGCTCGCCTGCAAGCAGCGCCGACCTCCCTAGGAGCGACGCGTGTCCTCACTGCTCTACACCCTCGGCCGCTGGGCGTTCCGCGCCCGCAAGCTCGTGCTGATCCTCTGGATCGCCGTGCTCGCCCTCGCGGGTGGCGGCGCGCTGCTCTTCAACCAGGGCACCGACAACGCCTTCTCCATCCCCGGCACGGAGTCGCAGGAGGCGCTCGACTCGCTCGACCACACCTTCCCGCAGGTGGCCGGTGCCTCGGCGCAGATCATCGTCGTCGCACCGGAAGGCGACACCGTCGAGGACGCCGGGGTCCGAACGGCGATCGACGACGCGGTCACCGCCCTGGGCGACATCGGGCAGGTGGAGCAGGCGGTCTCCCCCTTCGACGAGAACGTGACGGGGGCGGTCTCGGAGGATCAGCGGGCGGCGCTCATCTCGATCCAGTTCGACGGGGCGCAGACCGATATCACCGCCGCCACCATCAGTGACGTCGAGGACGCGGAGGCGAGCCTCGCGAAGGCGCTCCCGGCCGGAGCGGAGGCCTCCCTCGGCGGGCAGCTCTTCAGCAACAGCCTCCCGACGTTGAGTGTCATCGAGCTCGTCGGCGTGGTCGTCGCGCTCGTCGTCCTCATCCTCACCTTCGGCTCCTTCCTCGCCGCGGGCATGCCGCTCATCACCGCCCTGCTCGGGGTCGGCATCTCGATGGCGCTCATCTTCGTGGCGACGGTCTTCGGGCCGATCTCCTCCACGACGCCGATGCTCGCGCTCATGCTCGGCCTGGCCGTCGGCATCGACTACGCGCTGTTCATCATCTCGAGACACCAGGACGGCCTGCGCAGCGGGCTCGACCCTGCCGAGTCGGCCGCCCGCGCGACCGCGACGGCCGGTTCCGCCGTCATCTTCGCGGGCCTCACGGTCATCATCGCGCTCCTCGGGCTCGCGGTCGCGAACATCCCGTTCCTCACGACGATGGGTGTCGCCGCGGCGGTCGGCGTCGCGATCGCGGTCGTCATCTCGCTCAGCCTCATCCCGGCCATGCTCGGCTTCGCCGGCGAGCGCCTCCGGCCGAAGGCCAGGCGGGCCGCCAAGCGCGCGGCGGCCCGGGGCGCCGCCGAGCCGGTCGACGTCCCACAGGCCTCGGTCCCTGAGCACCACAACGCGGTCCCTGAGCACCACAACGCGGTCCCTGAGCCTGTCGAAGGGCACCCCAACCGCTTCTTCCTCGGCTGGGTGCGAGGCGTCACGCGACTCCCCATCGTCACGATCGTCGCCGTCGTCGCCGTCCTGGGCGCCCTCGCCATCCCTGCCCTGTCGCTCCGACTCGCGCTCCCCGACGCCGGTTCGCTGCCGGAGGGCGACGGAGCCCGCACGACGTACGACCTCGTCTCCGAGCACTTCGGTGAGGGCTTCAACGGGCCGCTCATCGTCACCGGCGGCATCATCGGCAGTACCGACCCGCTCGGACTCATGGCCGACCTCAAGCAGGAGATCGAGGGACTCGACGGCGTCGCCGCCGTCCCGCTCGCCACCCCGAACGCGACGGCCGACACCGGCATCATCCAGGTCATCCCGAGCGGCAGTCCCGACTCCCAGGCGACGAAGGACCTCGTCGCCGAGATCCGGGGACTGCACCAGTACTTCCAGGACGAGTACGGCGTCGACCTCCAGGTCACCGGGTTCACGGCCATCGGCATCGACATCTCCGACCGCCTCGGCGGCGCCCTCCTCCCCTTCGGCCTCATCGTCGTCGGCCTCTCGCTCGTGCTCCTGACGATGGTCTTCCGCTCCATCTGGGTCCCGATCAAGGCGACCCTCGGCTACCTGCTGTCGGTCGCCGCGTCGTTCGGCGTCGTGGCCCTCGTCTTCGAGCACGGCGTGTTCGCCGAGGCCCTCCACGTCGCGAGGACCGGTCCGGTGATCAGCTTCATGCCGATCATCCTCATGGGTGTCCTGTTCGGGCTCGCGATGGACTACGAGGTCTTCCTCGTCTCCCGGATGCGCGAGGACTTCGTCCATTCAGGACTCGCGAAGCGATCCGTCGAGACCGGCTTCCTCGGCTCGGCGAAGGTCGTCACCGCCGCGGCCGTCATCATGTTCGCGGTCTTCGCCGCCTTCGTGCCCGAGGGCGACACGAACATCAAGCCCATCGCCCTCGGGCTCGCGGTCGGCGTCTTCGTCGACGCGTTCATCGTGCGCATGACCCTCGTGCCGGCGGTGCTCGCGCTCCTCGGCGACCACGCCTGGTACCTGCCGAAGTGGCTCGACCGCATCCTGCCGTCCTTCGACGTCGAGGGCGAGGGGCTGCAGCGCGAACTCGAGCTGCGCGAGTGGCGCAACGGTGACGAGGTCGCCATCGCCGCTGCGGGAGTCACCCTGGCCGGTGCGGACGGACCGCTGTACGAGGACGTCGACACGACCGTCGCCGTCGGCGGCGTGCTCGCGGTGCAGGGCACGCGCCCGGTCTCGGTCACCGCCCTCCTGCTGACACTGGCCGGTCGCCTCAAACCCGACCACGGCCGCCTCAAGGTCGCCGGTCTGGTCCTGCCGGTCCGCGCCGGGGCGGTGCGGTCCCGCGTCGCGTACGTCCGTCTCGACCACGGCGAACCCGTCGGGACACTCGCCACGGCGCTGGCCGAACGCCCCGCCGTCATCGTCCTCGACGGGGTCGACACCGTGCCGGACGACGACACGAGACGCGGACTGTACGAGCGCCTCCTGACGGCGACCAGGGCCGCAGAACGCACGCGCCGGCCGCTCACGATCGTCGTCGGCACCGCTGACGCGTCCTCGCTCGCCGACGTCCTGCCGACCACGACGGCCGAGGTGTTCGACCTCGACCGCACCGCCTCCACCACCACGTCCACTCCCACCGCCATCGCTGAATCGAAGGTCGACGCATGAGCACCATCCTGAACCGCCTCGAACGGGCCCGCTCCGGCAAGGGCATCACGGTCGTCTCGATCATCGGCCTCATCCTCGTGCCGCTCGTCATCGCGGGCGGACTCGTCTGGGCGCTGTGGAACCCGGCGGAACGACTCGGCCAGGTGACCGCCGCCATCGTGAACGACGACAAGCCGGTCACCGTCGACGGCCAGACCGTGCCGCTCGGACGCCAGCTCTCCGCGGGCCTCGTCGACGGCGACCAGAAGACCAACTACACCTGGGTCATCACCGACGCGTCCGACGCGAAGGCCGGCCTCGCCGACGGTTCGTACACGGCGGTCGTGACGATCCCGGAGAACTTCTCGAAGGCGGCGACCTCGTTCTCCGGCGACGCAGCCGACGCCGAGCGCGCCCGCCTCGACGTCACGACGAGCGACCGCAGCAAGCTCGTCGACGACGCCATCTCCCAGACGATCACGCAGACCGCGGCTTCGCTCCTCGGTCGGCAGCTCACCACCACCTACCTCGAGAACGTCTACGTCGGGTTCAACACCCTCCACGACCAGCTCGGTGAGGCCGCCGACGGTGCGAAGCAACTCTCGACAGGCGGACTCTCGCTCGCGCAGGGTGCGCAGCAACTCGCGAACGGCACCACGCAGCTGGCCACGGGCGCGACGCAGTTGTCGTCGGGTGCGACGCAGCTGAGCGACGGGGTGGATGCGCTGGCCGACGGCGCCACGCAGCTGTCGTCCGGTGCGTCGCAACTGAGCGGCGGCGCAAGCCAGCTCGCCAGCGGAGCGGCGACGCTGTACGCCGGGACGCAGGGTGACGGGACCGCGGACAACCCGGGGCTGGTCGGCGGGGCAGCGAGGATAGCCAGCGGCGCGAACGACGTGTCCGCAGGGCTAGCCGACCTGTCGGACGGCGCCCAGGGCACCAAGCAGCTCACGGCCGCGGTGGCCGCGCAACTCGCGTCGCTCACCGCCGACTGCGCTGCGTCCGGAGCTTCCGCGACGTACTGCGCGGACGTCGCGACGGCGAGCAGACTCGCCACTACGGTCGCCACCGGCGGACCGATCGATGCGAACACGGAATATCCGGGCGCCGCGACCTTGGCCGACGGGACCGTACAGGCGGCGGCCGGCGCCGCCGCCCTTGCGACCGGTGCCACGAACTTGTCCTCCGGCATGCCCGCACTCGTCGACGGCATCGCCAAGATCAACACGGCGGCAGCACAGATCGCGGCCGGAGCGGCAGGCCTCGCCGACGGCGCGTCCAAAGCCGCCTCCGGGACGACGCAATTGCAGACGGGGGCGTCCGCACTCGCCGACGGCGCGGCGCAGTCGGCGACCGGTACGACCCAGCTCGCCGACGCATCGAACCAGCTCGCTTCGGGCACCGGCACCCTGTCCGGCGGGATCACCTCGCTCGCGTCCGGTCTGCAGAGCGCGGTCGACAGCCTGCCGACCTACACGAGCTCCGACCGACAGACGCTCGCGGACGTCGTCGCCGACCCGGTCTCGGCCGGCGATTCGGCGACGGTGTCCTTCGGCACGAACAGCGCTCCCTTCTACGCCGTCCTCGCCCTCTGGCTGGGTGCGCTCGCGAGCTTCCTCGTGCTGCGGCCGGTGCCCGTGCGGGCGTTCGGATCCACCCGCTCATCGCTGCGGCTCGCGCTCGGGGCCTTCGTCCCGGCCGGAGCGATCGGGATGCTGCAGGGCCTGCTCGTCGCCGTCATCACCGCACCGCTGCTGGACCTCGACGCAGGCGGCTGGCTCGGCTTCGCCGGGGTCGCCATCCTCGCAGGGCTCGTCTTCGCCGCCGCCAACCAGGCACTGAACGCCCTGTTCGGCGGTGCAGGTCGGTTCATCTCGATGATCGTCGCGCTCGTCGGTCTGGCGACCGGGATCATCGCGACCGCTCCGCAGGTGCTGGACCAGATCCTCGCGTTCCTGCCGATCGCTCCGGCTCTCGGTGGTCTGC
Organism: Plantibacter sp. MCCC 1A11337; assembly: GCF_013349365.1. Lineage (NCBI taxonomy): Bacteria > Bacillati > Actinomycetota > Actinomycetes > Micrococcales > Microbacteriaceae > Plantibacter > Plantibacter sp. MCCC 1A11337. The sequence continues at coordinate 1,493,018 of NZ_JABJWX010000001.1, forward strand.
AGGCGATCGCGATCGGTGACGCGGGAGCAGCGGCCGGCGTCGTCGGCCTCGTCCTCTGGCTCATCGGATCGCTCGCCGCCACGACGTTCGCGATCGCCCGGGCGAGGACCACGTCGGTGAAGGCCCTCGTCCCGGCCGTCGCCTGATGCCGGGCGAGCACCCCGCCGGTAGGCTGGGGTGATGAGCAGCAGCGAAGACCGGGAACTGGCCGAGTGGGGCGAGCAGCGCAAGCGTCGTCAGCGACTCATCGCCTGGGTCCTCGTCATCGCGCTCGTCCTCGGTGGAGGGGGCGCGACCGTCCTCGGCTTCATCTTCAACTAGCCGACCGCCCTCCCCTTCCGGTTGCCAGCGCGGTGCGCTGACGCGAGCGCGCCCCACACGCGCGAGCGCGGGTCTCCGGAGGGTCGCGCTCATGCGCGAGACCCGCGCCCAGACCGGAACCGTGCACCTCGGTTCAGCGCACCGCGCTGGCGCCGGAACCCGACGTCTCGGGCCAGCGCACCGCGCTGACCGTCGTCAGGGCCTGGCGTCGTGCAGGTCTCGCTGTTTGACGATGCGCTCCGGGTTCGCCGGACGCATGCCGACGATGATCTTGCCCCGCGCGTGCAACCGCTCGAGATCCTCGAACGCGTCGATGATCAGGTCGAACGGGTAGAACGCCGAGACGACGACCTTCAACGCGTGGTCGGCGGCGTAGTCCGCGAGGCGTTGCAGCTGCTTCGTGGCGTGCGCCGAGAACTCCTCGTCCGGCTCGAGTGCGGCGAGCTCGATGGCCTTCCGATCCTCGCTCGACCGGTACTTCTCCGGCGGGACACCGAGTTCGAACGCGAGCTCCTGACCGTCCTGACCGAAGTTGTCGATGAACGCCGTCACACCCTCTGGCGCGAGCTTGCGGATCCGATCAGCCATGCCCTCGCCGTAGACGACCGGTTTGACGCCCTGTTCACGGAGGAAGTCGTGATTGCGCTCACCGCAGGTGCCGATGACCCGCACGCCCGCGAACTTCGCCAGTTGCGCCTCGATGTTGCCGACGCCACCGGCCGCCGCCGAGATGACGAGCGTGTCGCCCTGCTTGAGGTGCAGCCCGTCGAGCGTGTCGAGCGCCGTCAGTCCGGCGAGGTAGAGCCCGCCGGCCTCCTCCCAGCTCACGCGCTTCGGCTTGCGGACCAGGGATGACGCCGGGACGACGACCTGGGTGGCGTGCGCGCCACGGACGGCGTGACCGATCACCTCGTCGCCCCGCTTCCAGCCCTCGACCCCGGTCCCGACCTCGCGGACCAACCCGGCGAAGTCGCTCCCCTGCCCCGTCGGCAGCTCGATCGGCACCGTCTCGGCGAGGTGCCCCTCGCGGACGAACGCCTCGATGTGGTTGATGCCGCTCGCGAGGACGTCGACCACGACCTCGCCCCATCTGGGATGCGGCATCTCGGACTCGATGAACTCGAGTACGTCGGGCCCGCCGTAGCGGGCGTAGCGGAGTGACCTCGTCGTCTGCTTCGAACCGAACATGGTTCATCTTCCACCTGCAGGTCGCTAGAGCGTCAAACTATCAGCGGGCTTCCAGATTCACCGAGGACCGCCCGTGACGACGCCCGCTCGCCCAGGAATGGGCGAACGGGCGTCGGTTCGCCCATCTTCGGGCGAATGAGCGAGGTCAGCCCTTCACCGCTCCCGCGGTCAGGCCCTGCACGATGTACCGGCTCGCGAACGCGAACAGCACCATCGTCGGGATGATCGTCAGCACGGCGGCCGCCGACATGGAGCCCCAGTCGATGTTGTAGCTCGTGATGAAGCCGTTGAGCGCCGTCGGGATCGTCTTGTTCGCATCGCTGTTGATGAGCGTCACCGAGAGGAACAGCTCGTTCCAACAGTTCACGAAGTTGAAGATGAACGCCGCGACGATCCCGGGCTTCAGCACCGGGACGAGTACCCGGAAGAGCGCGCCGAACCGCGAGCAGCCGTCGATCATGGCCGCCTCCTCGAGGGCGTCGGGGATGTTCTCGAAGAACCCTCGGAGCATGACGGTGCAGAACGGGATGCACACCGCGATGTAGATGAGGATGAGCCCGAACCGGTTGTCGACGAGCTTGAGCTGCGTCATCAGCAGGTAGAGCGGGCCGAGTGCGATGAACGACGGGATCATCTGCGTGGCGAGGAACGCCAGCAGGATCGCCCCCTTGCTCCGGAACTCGAACCGCGCCAACACATACGCCGACAGCATCGAGATGAAGGTCGCCACGAGGGCTGCGATCGTCGCCACGATGAGGCTGTTGACGACGTAGGTGCCGAACTGCGCCTTGCTGAACAGGCCGAGGTAGTTCTCGATCGAGAACACCTCCGGCCAGTACGTCAGCGGGTAGGAGAAGATCGCGCCCGGCTTCTTGAACGAGGTGACGACGATCCAGTACAGCGGGAACACCGTGATGACGAGCCAGAGCCCGAGGAAGAGGAACTTGACGACCTTCGCCGTCCGGGTCTCCTGGTCGATCATGCCTTCACCTTCTTCTCACGCATGGACAACAGGTAGAACGCGGTGAACACCAGCAGGATCGCGACGACGATGAGGCCGATCGCGGAGGCCCGGCCGTAGTCGCCACGCTGGGTGGTCGCGATCATCCAGGTGGTCAGGATGTGGGTCTGATTCGCCGGACCACCGCCCGTCATGCCGTAGATGATGTCGGGGAAGTTGAAGATCCAGATGACCCGGAGCAGCACCGTGAGGGCGAGCGTCGTACGGATGTACGGGATCGTGATCTGGAAGAGCATGCGCGCCTTGCCCGCGCCGTCGAGCGCTGCGGCCTCGAAGAGGTCCTCCGGCACCGACTGCAGCGCGGCGAGGATCATGATCGCGAAGAAGGTGACGCCGTACCAGACGTTCGCGACGATGACGGCGAACATCGCGGTGTTCGGGTCGGCCAACCACGGGATCGGGGTGTCGATCAACCCGACCTTCTGGAGCAGGTCGTTGATCACGCCGAACTCGCTGTTGAACATCCAGCGGAACAGGATGCCGATGAGGAAGCCCGAGATGGCCCACGGGAAGAAGATCATCGCCTGGTAGAGGCCGCGGAAACGGAACCTCCGTCGCAGCCACAGGGCGATGCCGAAGCCGATGACGAACTGCGGGACGATCGAGGCCACCACCCAGAGCACGGTGTTCGCGACGACCCTGCCGAAGGCCGGGTCGGCGAAGACGGCCAGGAAGTTGGCGAAGCCCACCCACGAGGTGTCGGTGAGGTTGGCGAGGTTCCAGTTGCGGAACGCCATCTGCGAGCCGGCGATCATCGGGTAGTAGATGAAGATCGCCACGAAGATGAACGCGGGGGCGAGGAAGGCGAGGAGGCCGAAGCCGCGGCGCACCGTGAAGGTGCGCCGCCGACGCCCACCGGCGGTCCGCGAGGGACCGGCCGGGGGTGTCGGGGTCGCACGCTGCTGCGTGCGACCCGCTTCGTCAGTGGTGGTCGTCATGGACGGTTACTCGCTCTTCCACTTCTCGGTCCAGTACTCGTCCCAGCCCGCGAGGAGCTTCTCCGGCGTCAGCTGGCCGATGAGGACCTGCTGGATCTCCGAGTCGGACTTCTGGATCCACTCGGTCCACCAGGAGGAGCCGCGCGGCTGCGTGACGCTCAGGTAGGTGTCCGGGTTCTCGTTCATCGTGACGTAGCTGGCCCACGGGCCGGTCTTGTAGAAGTCACTGTCCGCCGCGCTCTTGACGATCGGGACGAGGCTGTTCTCCTGGGCGAAGGTGGTGGCCTGCTTGTCCTCGGAGAGGAACTCGATGAGCTTCGCGGCCTCGGCCTTGTGCTCGCTCGACGCCGCCGTGCCCCAGCCCGCGGTCGCCATGGGCTGTGCGGCCTTGCCGGTCGGGCCGGTCAACAGCGGAGCGGTGCTCCACTGCTCGGCCGTGATCGCTTCGGACTGCTCGACGGTCGCGATGACCTCCGGGTCCTGCAGGAGGAACGCGGTCGAACCGTTCGAGAAGCCTTCGACCATCTCGGGGTAGCCCCACGCGACGGACGACGGCGGCGAGGCCTCCTTGAAGAGGTCGAAGTAGGTGTTGACGGCGTCGAGCGCCTCCGGTGCGGAGAAGATCGTGTCGCCGTTGGTCAGCTTGAACGCGTTCTCGGTGTCGAGGTCGTCGGCGACGTAGGCCTCGATGGCCGCGACGACGTTGCTGTTCGCATTGGTGCCGCCACGGAAGGCGTAGCCGAACTGGTTCTTCGAGGGGTCCTGGATCGCCGAGGCCTGCTCGAGGAGGTCGTCCCAGCTCGTCGGGGGTCCGTCGAAGCCGGCCTCCTTGATGAGGTCGGTGCGGTAGAACAGGCTCAGACCGTAGAAGCCGTAGGGCACGTAGTAGACCTTGCCGTCCTCGCCCTTCGCGTACTTCGTCGCGTTGTCGGTGAGGTCGTCCCAGCCCTTCCAGTCCTCGAGCTCGCCGCTCATGTCGTCGAGCCAGCCGTTGGTGGAGAACGGGCCGACGGTGATGTCGCGGACCTCGAGCACGTCGACGCCGGAGCCGGACTGCAGCATCTGGGTGATCTTCTGGTCGGCCTGATCGGTCGGCGGCGAGATGAGCTCGACCTTGATCTTCGGGTTGTCGGCCTCGAAGTCCGCGATGAGCGACTTCAGGACCTCGGTCCGGGCGGGGTTGGTCAGGCTCTCGACCATCTGCAGGGTGACGGTGCCGTCGCTCGCGCCGCCGGCACAGGCCGACAGGGCGAGGCCGGTGACGACGGACAGGCCGATGGCGGCCGTTGCGCGTGACTTCCTCATGCTCGCTTCTCCTTTGAGTGGTGCTGGTGGGGGTGCTGCGGGGGTGGATGCTGTGGTGCCGGTGCGGTGGTGCGGGTGTGGTGATGTCGGGTCGGGCGGGTCCGCGCTCAGCTCGTGGCAGCGCGCTCCTCCTCGGTCCATCGCGCGAGCACCGGGACGGCGTGCTCGGCGAAGTGTTCGAAGTCCTCGGGGGTGTTGTAGACGTGGGTGGAGAGTCGGACGTAGCCGATCCCGTCGAGGCTCGTGAACGCGCCCTCGACACCGAGCTCGGCGGAGACGCGGTCGCGGAGCCCGTCCGCGGTCGCGTGGGTCGTCGCGAGGCCGGTCGGGAGCTTGACGAGCCGGAGGGCGTTGACGGGCATGCCCACGTCGACGTGGCTGTCCTCGCCGGTGATGGCGGTCACGGCGTCCGCGACCACCTCGACGGCGTAGTCGGCCAGCTCGGTCATGTAGTCCCTGGCGGCCGACCAGCCCCAGACGTCCTCGATGAACCCGAGCGAGGTCGCCGCGGCGAGGTAGCTCGTGACGTCGACCGTACCCTGGGTGTCGAAGCGCTGCGGGAACGGGTACGGGGAGCCCCAGGAGTCGATGAGCGGGTAGAGCTCCTGCGCGAGCGGGCTGCGGGCGACGAGGACGGCGGCACCGCGCGGGGCGCACCCGAACTTGTGCAGGTTGCCGACCCAGAAGTCGCAGTCGAGGTCGCGCATGGGATCGGCGTAGAGGCCGGGCACGTGGGCGGCGTCGACGAGCGTGGGGATGCCGGCGGCGCGGGCGGTGGCGGCGATCTGCTGGACCGGCAGGAGTCGGGCGGTCGGCGAGGTGATCTGGTCCATCACGATGAGGGCCGTGCGTTCGCTGAACTCGGCGACGACGGCGTCGTGGGCGGTCTGCGCGTCGGCGTCGAGCGGGATGCGGGCGGTCCGGACGGTGCCGCCCCAGCGACGCGCGAGGCGCTCCGCTCCCATCGTGACGGCGCCGTAGCCGTGGTCGGTGACGATGATCTCGAGGCCGCGCTGCACGGGGAGGCTGGAGAAGACGACGCTCGCCCCGGCGCTCGCGTTCGGGACCATGGCGAGCTGGTCGACCGACGCCCCGAGGAAGTCGGCGATCCCGACACGGGCGGCGCCGACCTTGGCGGGGAGGGCCGGGAACCAGGTGAGGGGTGCGGCCTCCATCTCGCGGCGGAGGGCCTGCTGGTGATCCTGCGCGACGATCGGGACCGCCCCGAAGGATCCGTGGTTGATGTGACGTTTGGTCGGATCCAGCGTCCACCCGGCCGTTGCCGGTCGGCCGTCGCCGAGCGTGAGCGGCGCTGGCCGTGCGATGGTGCGAGTGTCCACAGTGACGTTCCTCCGAGTCGATTATGCAGTGGATTGTCCGATAACCATAGGGGCAACGTTTGATGACTTGGGTTTCTGTCGTGTTACAAGTGATCGCTCAGGTCGTTCCCGGATCGACTCATCGGATGACTTGGTCTTCGCAGGTGGAGTCATCGGATGTCTCATGGTCCGCGGCGGCTCGCGGATCGACGGCGAGGGGCCGCTACGATGGCGGGACGACCCCTGAGGAGGAGCCGCATGTCCGCTGTCGACACCGCGTTCCACGGCCTGCGACACATGATCGCGTCGGGACGACTCGTGGCGGGGCAGCGGTTCCCGGCCGAGAACGAGCTCTGCGACGAACTCGGCGTGTCACGCGGGTCCCTCCGTGAGGCCGTCCGCATGCTGGCCGCCCTCGGGATCATCGAGTCGCGGCACGGCTCGGGCACCTACGTGTCGATGCTCCGGCCCGAGGAGATCATCGGCAGCCTGTCACTCACGGTCGATCTGCTCCCCCTCGACGGTCTCCTGCAGATGTACGAGCTGCGGCGGGTGCTCGAGACCCACGCCACCTCGCAGGCCGCTGCCCGCGCGAGTGACGAGGTACGCACTGAACTCGCCGAGCTCGTGGAGGCGATGGAACGCACGACCGACCCCGCCGAGTCGAGCGAGCTGGACCACCGGTTCCACGAACTCATCGCACGGACGGCCGGGAACGCCACGCTGACGGCGCTCCTGCAGGTCTTCCGGTCGCGCTCACGTGCCTACGACGTCTTCAGCCTGCCCGCCGGCGACGAGCTGCGTCGGGTCAGCAACCGCGGCCACCGGGCGATGACCGAGGCGATCATCTCGCGCGACCCCGTCGGGGCGGCCGGGGCGGCGTCAGCGCATGTCGCGCAGACCGAGGAGTGGTTGCGCGTCCTGCAGCCGCCGGCGACCCCCGCCGACTGAGGTCTGGTTGCGCCAGCGCGGTGCGCTGACGTCAGCGCGGGTCTGTGGCGCGAGCGCGGGTCTCCGGAGGGGCGCGCTCGGCGCCATGGCCCGCAGCCACGCCGGTTGAGGCGCCGTCACGCGAGCGCACCGCGCTGGGGCCGATTCCCCCGCGCTCGTGCCGGCGCGGTGCGCTGACGGCTGCGGTTACGAGGTCGGGAGGATGGGCGTGCCGACGAGCCGCTCGAGGTCGGTCCAGAGCGCCGACGCGACGTCTCGATCGGTCGTGATCGCTGCCGGCGTCTGTCGGACGGCGTCGCCCTTCGTCAACCACCGGGGACCGTAGAACCAACCTCCGTCGGCCGCCTCGTCGGTGACCGCTCGGAGGGTCGGCTCGGCACCCCGCTGCTTGCTCTGCGCGTAGACGGACTGCAGGGTGTCGGAGAAGCGTCGCCCACGGGTCGGCTCGTTGACGCCGGGGACGCGACGGTCGAGTCCGTTGACCGAGTAGCCGGGGTGTGCGACGAGGGCCCGGACGGTGCTGTGCGACGCCGCGAGCCGACGGTCGAGCTCGAAGCCGAGCGACGAGAGGGCGATCTTGGACTGGGCGTACGCCTGCCAGCCGCTGTACCCGTCGCGGAGTTGCAGGTCGTCGCCGTGGAACCGGACGAGCAGGGTGGAGAGGCTTCCGAGGAGCACGACGCGCGGCGCGGAATCGTGGGCGTCCGCTGTGCGCTGCAACACCGGCAGGGCCTCGGCGAGCAGGGCGGCGTGGCCGACGACGTTCGTCGCGAAGACCAGCTCGATGCCGTCGGCCGTCTCCTGCCGCTCCTTCGGCATGTGCACCATGCCGGCGTTCGCGACGAGGGCGTCGAGACGGTCGAGATCCGCGAGTCGCTCGCCCGCCGCGCGCGCCGAGTCGAGCGAGGAGGTGTCGAAGGGGAGGTGGCTGAGTCGAGCGTCGGGCACCTTCACCCGGATCGCCCGCATCGCCGCCTGGGTCTTGGTCGCACTCCGCGAAGCGAGCACGACCTCCGCCCCCGCTCGTGCGAGTCCGAGACTCGTCCAGAAGCCGAGGCCGGCGTTCGCTCCGGTGACGAGGACGACACGTCCGGTCTGATCGGGCAGGGAGTCGGCGTTCCAGGTCATGGACTCATGATGGCGTAGGACGCTGGACACCGCCCGAAGAAGCGTCACCCCTTGCCCTGGCTCACCCGAGGTGCCAGCGCGGTGCGCCGACGCGACCGCGAGCGAATCGGGCCGAGTGCGGGCAAACGGGCCTGATCGCACGCGAACGGGCCTCACCGCGGGCCACACGCGTGGGCGCGACCCTCCGGAGACCCGCGCTCACGCCACAGACCCGCGCTCGCGTCAGCGCACCGCGCTGGCCGAAGGGAACATGCGGGATCAGTGCTGGTTGGCGAGACGCTCGTGGTGGTGGATGACCTCGGCGACGACGAAGTTGAACCACTTCTCGGCGAAGGCCGGGTCGAGGTGCGACTCTTCGGCGAGCGCCCGGAGACGGGTGATCTGCCGCTGTTCGCGCGCCGGATCGCTCGCGGGCATGTCGTGCTCGGCCTTCAGACGACCGACCTCCTGGGTGCACTTGAACCGCTCGGCCAGGAGGTGGACGAGCGCCGCGTCGATGTTGTCGATGCTGCTCCGCAGGCGGCCCAATCGCTCGGTGGCCGCCTGGTCGTCCGCCGCAGCGGCGCCGGTCGTGGGTTCGGGTTGCTGCTCGGCCTGACTCATGCGAAAACTCTAGCAACGCGCCCGGGGCGGTAGACGGGTCGCCGGGCGATCCCCAGCCGGTTCACCGCGGAGCCGCGACGAGACAGCCGGCCTCGAGATGCAGCCGCGCGTCGGCGTCAGCGACCGCGACCGGATCGTGCGTCACCTCCACCACCGTCGCGCCACGGTCGGCCTCCGCCCGGAGCACCTCGCGGATCGCCAGCCCAGCCGCACGATCGAGACCGACGGTCGGCTCGTCGAGCAGCAGGAGGTCGGCCTCACGCGCGAGCGCCTGCGCGACGAGGACCCGCTGGCGCTGTCCACCCGACAGCTCACCGAGGGAGCGTCCGGCGAGGTGCAGGACGTCGAGGCGGGCGAGGCTCTCGTCGACGATGCGGCGGTCCCTCGCCCCGAGTCGACCCCACCAGCGACGCAGCGTCGGCCAGCGCCCCATCGACGCGACATCGCGCACCGTGACCGGGAAGCGCTCGGGCACGGCACTGCGTTGCGGGACGTAGGCGGCGGACCGACCGTCGAGACCGTCGACGCCGCCCGAGCTCGGTCGGTGCAGGCCCGCGATCACCGCGAGCAGCGTCGACTTCCCCGCCCCGTTCGCCCCGGTGACGACGGTCATGGCGGCCACCCCGACTTCGACCGAGATCCCGTGCAGGACGCGCGCGCCGTCGTACTCGGCCGTCACGTCGCGGAGTCGGATGCCGGACACGACGGATCGGCCTGCCATCGGAGGGCGAGGGGTGCTCGTCACGGATCGCATGCCACCACCCTATCAATACTGAGAATCGTTTTCATGTAGAGTGCTCGACCATGACCTGGATCACCGAGCCGTTCACCGCGGCCTTCCTCCTGCGCGCCCTCGTCGGCGGTCTGCTGGTGGCGGCCGTCTGCGGTGTCGTGGGCACCTGGGTCGTCCTCCGCGGCCTCGCGTTCCTCGGGGAGGCGATGGCCCACGGCATGCTGCCCGGCGTCGCCACCGCCGCGCTCCTCGGCCTGCCGCCGGTCGCCGGCGCGGCCGTCAGCGCGGTCGTCATGACCGCCGGCGTCAGCCTCGTCTCGCGGCGCGGCAGGCTGTCCCACGACACCTCGATCGGTCTGCTCTTCGTCGGCATGCTGGCCCTCGGGGTCATCATCGTGTCGTCGAGCAGATCGTTCGCCACGGACCTCACGGCGATCCTCTTCGGCGACATCCTCGCCATCCGGCCCGCGGACCTGGTGGGCCTCGCCATCGCCCTCCTCGTCACCGTGGGCGTCGCGGTCGCCTTCCACCGCCCGTTCGTCGCGCTCGCCTTCGACCGCCGGGTCGCGCAGACCATGGGCCTCCGGCCGAGACTCGCCCACGCGATGCTCGTCGGCCTCGTGACCCTCGCGGTCGTCGCCTCGTACAGTGCCGTCGGCACGCTGCTCGTCGTGGCCCTCCTCCTCGGGCCGGCCGTCGCCGCGGCCCACTGGGCGCGTCGCATCCCGCTCATCATGCTGCTCGCCTCGGGCTTCGGCGGCCTCGCCGTGCTGCTCGGCCTGCTCCTCTCCTGGTACGGCGACACCGCGGCCGGAGCGTCCATCGCCGCCTGCTCGATTGTGCTCGCCACGGTGTCCTGGGGCGCGCGGGCGCTCGTCGGACGGCTCCGGCGGCCCACCGACCGACACCTCGACCACCCCGACGACCACCTCTCCGAACCGACCCATCTGGAAAGCGCACCGTGCACCGACTCCTCCGACCGACCATCCGACCAGGCGGCTCCCGCCCGACCGACGACCGGTTCCCCCGCGTCACACGCACCGCGCTCGCTCTCGGCGCGCTCGCACTGACCCTCACCGCCTGCGCGCCGCAGGGGTCGGCATCACCCACCGCGTCGGCCTCGGACGAACCGCGCGGACACGGCTACGTCGAGGGCGCGAGTGAGCTCCCCGAGCCGCAGCTGCACCTCGCGACCGCCGACGTCGACGGCACCGTCGAGCTGACCGACCTGCTCAGCGAGGAGCGCGCGACGCTCGCCGACCTCGGCCCGATCTCGGCACTCACGGGCGACGGCCGGTTCGTCGCCGCGCAGTCCGAGCCCGCCGGCACCGTGACGATCATCGACACCGGTGTGTGGACGGTCGATCATGAGGACCACCAGCACTACTACCGCGCCGAGGCGCGGGTCGTCGGCGAGATCGAGGGCGACGGACCAGCGACGATCACCGCCGGTTCGACGACCACCGCCGTGCGGTTCGCCGATTCGGGCGAGACACTCCTGCTCGACACCGCCGCACTCGGCACGGGCGACATCACGCAGTCCGGTCGGATCCGGACGTCGCCCGGTGCTCCCGGGCTCACCGTGCCGATCGGCGAGACCGTCGTCGCGACCGACGGGAGCGGGAAGCTGCATCTCCATGGCGTTGACGGCGACCTCCTCGACCCTTCGTCGGCGTCCGTGACCGCTGCCGACGCGGTGCTCGCCGGGTGCACCGATCCGGCCGGCAGCATCACGACGAACGTCGGCGTCGTCATCGGCTGCGCGGAGGGCGCGGTCCTCGCCGTCGTCGACCGCAGTTCGAGCGAGGCCGACCCGGTCCCCACGTTCGAGGCGATCCCCTATCCACAGGCTGTCGCCGCCGACGACCGCGCGATGTCCTTCCATTCGCGCCCCGGTCGTCCGACGGTCGCCGCCGTCGCCGGCACCTCCGGCGCCTGGCTGCTCGACACCCGCGAGCGCAGCTGGGCCCTGCTGCCGACCTCCACGCCGCTCCAGCTCGTCACCGCCGTCGACGACCGCGACCAGCACGTCGTGGGCCTCACGACGACCGGCGACCTCCTCGTCCTCGACGGCGCCACCGGCGCCGTGACGGGGACCGCGGCCGCACTCGTCGGTGCAGCCGACCTCGCCACGGGCGTCCAGCTGGAGGTCGACCAGAACCGCGCCTACCTGAACACCCCGGGCACGCGCACCGTCTCCGAGATCGACTACGGCGACGCCGCGCGGATCGCCCGCACCTTCACCTTCGACACGGCACCGGCGTTCCTCGCCGAGACGGGACGCTGACCATGCGAGCGACCATCCCCCGGACGACCGCCCTCCTGCGCACGACCGCCGTCCTCGCGGCCGGCCTCGTGCTCGGAACCGGCCTGACGAGCTGTGCGGCGAGCGCCGACGACCGCCCGCTCGTCGTCGTGACCACGAACATCCTCGGCGACGTCGTCGGTGAACTCGTCGGTGACCAGGCCGAGGTCATGACCCTCATGCCGCCCGACGCCGATCCGCACTCCTTCGAGATCTCCGCACGGCAGGCGGCACGCATCACCGGTGCGCAGCTGCTCGTGTCGAACGGCCTGGGACTCGAGGAGGGACTCACCCAGCACCTGGAGACCGCGGCCGACGAGGGGGTGCCGATCGTCGAGGCCGGCTCGCTCGTCGACGTCCTCGAGACCGAGTCGGGCGCGACCGATCCGCACTTCTGGACCGACCCGACGCAGATGACGTCGGTCGTGGACGGGGTCACCGAGGCGTTGCTCGAGGAGATCCCCACGCTCGACGCGGCCGAGCTGCAGGCGAACGCCGCCACGTACACGGCCGGGCTCGAGGCGCTCGACGCCGAGATGGCCGAGGCGTTCGCCGCCATCCCGGCCGAGCAGCGGAAGCTCGTCACCAACCATCACGTGTTCGGGTATCTCGCCGCCCGCTACGACTTCCAGGTCATCGGCGCCGTGATCCCGAGCGGCACCACGCTCGCGGCCCCCAGCGCCTCGGACCTCGAAGAACTGTCGACCGCGATCGAGGAGGCCGGCGTCCGGACGATCTTCGCCGACTCCTCCCAACCCGACCGGCTCGTGCAGGTGCTCGCCGACGAGGCCGACGTCGACGTCGCCGTCGTCCCGTTGTTCACCGAGTCGTTGACCGCCGAGTCGGGCGACGCCCCCACCTACCTCACCATGATGCGCGCGAACACCGAGCGCATCGCCACCGGACTCTCGCCCTGAGCGGGCGTCCACGAACCGATAGGAAACCATGCAGCAGCACCGCAGTCCCCGGGCATCGCGCCTGAAGCGCGGCCGGGTCCCGTTCCTCGCCGTCGGCACCGCCGCGGCCCTCCTCCTCACCGGTTGCTCGACCGCGAGCGGCTCCGCGCCGGACGCGACCGCGTCGACCTCCGCCGACCCGCAGAGTCGGATCACCCTGACCTATGACGGCGGCCTCCTCGTCCTCGACGCCGCCTCCCTCGAGGTGGTCGGCGACCTCCCCCTCGACGGGTTCAACCGGGTGAACGCCGCCGGCGACGGGCGGCACGTGCTCGTCACCACGACGAAGGGCTTCCAGGTCCTCGACACCGGGACGTGGACGGACGAGGACGGCACCTCGAAGCAGGCCGACCCGGTCCTGACCGACCTCGTCTTCCCCGCCGACACCGCAGGCCACGTCGTCCGTCACGCCGACAAGACCATCCTGTTCGCCGACGGCTCCGGCGACACGACGATCTTCGACAGCGCCGACCTCCTCGAGGCCACCGACGAGCTGCCTGAGACCGAGACCATCCCGTCGGAGGCCGCGCACCACGGTGTGGCCATCGAGCTCGAGGACGGCACCGTGCTGTCCACGATCGGCACCCCGGACGCCCGGACCGGTGTCCGCGTGCTCGACGACTCGCGCACCGAGATCGCCCGCAACGAGCAGTGCCCGTCGGTGCACGGTGAAGGCACCGTCAAGGACGAGGTCGTCGTGTTCGGCTGCAGCGACGGCGTGCTCGTCTACGACAGCGGCGTCTTCACGAAGATCCAGGCGCCGGACGCCTACGGGCGCACGGGCAACCAGTACGTCAGCGAGACGTCCTCCATCGCGGTCGGCGACTACAACAGCGACCCGGACGCCGAGGGCTACGACCTCCGCCAGCTCGCGTTCACCGACACGGTCGCGAAGACGACGAAGATCGTCGACCTGCCGGAGGGCGTCGGCTACACCTGGCGCGACGTCGCCCGAGGGCCGAACGACGAGGTCATCGTGCTCGGCAACGACGGTTCGCTGCACATCCTCGACGAGCAGACGGGTGCCGTCACCGACACCATCGAGGTCATCGACGCCTGGGAGCCGCCGGCCGAGTGGCAGGACGCCCACCCGGCGCTCGTCGTTCAGGACGGTGTCGCCTACGTGACCGACCCGGCGACGAAGTCGATCCACGCCGTGGATCTCGCGTCCGGCGACATCACGACGGGTGAGCTGCCCGGCGTCCCGAACGAGATCGCGGTCGTCACGGGCTGACCCGACCTCACCGAGAGCGCCCGTTCCGTCCTCCCCGCGTCTTGCAGGGGACGGAACGGGCGCTCTCGTCGTGCGGGCCGGGCGGTCAGACGCGCTCGGGCGCTCGGAGCACCCCGGAGACGACCGGACGGGTCGCGCGAAGGGCCGCCGACACGAGCCCGATGCCACCGGCGAAGCACCCGACGATGACGAGGACCGACAGCGGCGCGAGGATGACGCTGATGCTGGCCATCGGCAGGACGAGCAGGACACCCAGTCCGGCCGAGCCCAGCGCGACCACCCGCAGGGGCAGCATGACCGCGCGACCGCGAGCCCGTTCCATGACGTCCCGCGGCACCCCCAGGCGGTCGAGGCTGACGTAGAGGTCGCGGCGGTCGAGGACCGCCGAGGCCTGGTTCACCCCGACGGAGCACGCGACCATGAGGAACGACGCGACGAGCGTGATGATCACGCCGGTGCGGATGTCGACGATGAGGATGGCGCTCTCGCGGTCGAGGTCGGAACCGCCGGCGGCATCCATGAGCGCCACACCGGTCCCCGCGACGACGGCGACGAAACTCGTCATCGCCACGCCGCTGACCTGACGCCACGCCGCCTTCGGCGACTCCAGGATCGTGCGTGCAGCGAGGAGCCGCTCAGGTGTCTTGGCACGCTTGGCCGACCCACGGCCGATCATCCCGACCACCCAGGGGCCGATCAATCCGAGCACGCCCACACCGGCTGCGAACCCGACGCCCAGCACGGCGATGATGGCGGCTACCTCCTGCAACCCCGTCACGACGGAGAGCATGCCGTAGGCGACGATCACGACGACGACCCCGACGACGATGCGCAGCCAGTGCACGGTCGGCGCCTGCTGCTTCGTGCGGACGCCGAGCGGACTCACGTTCACGGCGCGGAGCCCGATGGCGGCGCTCGCTGCTGCGAGCAGCACGACCCCGAGGACCACCGCGGCGATGATCGGGACACCGACCCAGACGCCCTCGACCCCGATCGGGGAACCACCGAACGGGATGAGCCCGACGAGCGGCAGCATGCCGAGGTACAGCAGGATCCCGGCGAACGCACCGAGCAGGGCGACCCCGGCCGACTCGAGGACGGTCATCGCCGTGACCGTGCCGGGTGTCGCGCCGAGGAGTCGGAGGGTGGCGAGTCGGTCGTCGCGGCGCCGTGCGGAGAGCCGCGCGGCGGCCCCGCCGAGTGAGCCGAGCGGGACGAGCAGCAGGGCCAGCGCAAGCACGCTGAGCACCTGGTAAACGAAGGCCGTCTCACCGGTCCACCGCCAGAACATCATCGCGCCGCCGAGCACCGTGAGGACGAGTGCGGTGGTCACGGCGAACGCGACCGCCGGGAGCACGATCGTCGCAGGACTCTGCGCGCCGGGGCGGGCGAGCATCCAGGTGAGATGGACGACGGGACTCCGACCGCTGCCGGCGGGGACCGGGATCCGGGTCGGTGCGACCCCGAGTGCGGCGGTCACGGTCGGGCTCCGTTCGGGACGACACCGGTCGCCTGACCCGGGTAGGTCTGCGGCGGGTACGGCTGCGCAGCGGGCTGGGGGTACGGCTGCCCGGCGGGCTGCTGCTGGTACAGGGGCTGCTGCGGCGGGTACGGCTGCTGCGCCTGCTGCGGCACGGGTGCCTGCCCGCTCGCGAACTGCTGCGCCGGGGTCGGTGCGCCGATCCCGCCCGGCTGCCCGATGATCCGACCGTCGGCGAGGCGGATGATCCGAGAGCACCGCGCGGCGACCGTCTCGTCGTGCGTCACGAGGACGAGCGTGCGTCCCTGCCCGGTGGTCGCGTGGAGCAGCGCCCCCATGACGTCGGCGGAGGTCCGGGAGTCGAGCGCGCCGGTCGGCTCGTCGGCGAAGACGATCGGCGCACCGGTCACCTGAGCGCGGGCGATCGCGACGCGCTGCGCCTGACCACCGCTCAGTTCGCCGATCCGACGGGTCTCCATGCCGGCCAGTCCGAGGGCGGCGAGCCACGCTGCCGCACTCGACTCGGCAGCGATCCGCGGTGTCCCGCCGAGCATCAGGGCGATGGCGACGTTCTCGACGGCGGTCAGCTCGGGGATGAGCAGGCCCTGCTGGAAGACGAAGCCGAAGGACTCGCGACGCAGTTGCGAGCGGTGGCGTTCGTCGAGCTGGTCGACGCGGACGACGCCCGTCGGGGTGCTGAAGGCGATCGAGCCGGTGTCGGGGGTGACGATCCCGGCGAGCGCATGCATGAGCGTGGTCTTGCCGGAGCCGGAGGCACCCATGATGGCGACCGACTCACCGGGGAGGATGTCGAGGTCGACGCCGGCGAGGGCGACGGTCGGCCCGTACTGTTTCGTGAGTCCGCGAGCGGAGAGGATCGAAGTGTTCATGCTCCCATCGTCGGCGGCGGGTGTCCCGCAGCGCGTCGGCCGGGCGATGCAAGCTCCGCTGTGCGGGTCATCCGCGAGGTGGACCCGGCGTGGACCTCGCGGTCAGTTGCCGCGGCGGCGGTACTGGGCGAAGACCGCCGCGTCGGCCGCCCAGCCGGCACCGAGGAACCGGAGGCCTGTTCCGGCGTCGGTCCCGTCGGTTCCGGCCGCGGGCGCCTGCGCCGGCTCGACCGAGGCGGTGAGGTCGACCCCGGCAGCGCCGGCTGCGACGTGCGCAGTGGCGCTCACGCGCTCGGCGACCACCCCCTGCTCCGCGGCCTCGTCGCGCCGGCTCGGCATCGGCTCCGTCAGCGGGACCGCCCGCAGCGGTGCGGTGACCCGGGTGTGGACGGCGTGCGAGCGGGTGATCGATGACATGTTCCCATCGTCCTGAACCCGAGCACCCGACACATCCCGCAGTCGGGTGATCCTGCGGGACCCGGTCTCATCCTCCGGTACCACGACAGCTGTCGGGCAAACGGGTGGTGGGCAATACGCTTGCGGCATGACGAGTACGCCCCATCGCCACCAGCCGCTCCGTCCGGCGGCACGTCAGCAGCGTGTCCGGTTCCGCGCCCGCCGCCCGGCCGAGGTGACGACCACCGTCAGGACGACCCTCCAGCGCCCGTTCGCGATCGGCTTCGTCGGAGCACTCGGTGCCCTCGCGGCCATCCTGCTCGTCCTCACCCTCGGCTCGCTGTCGACCATCCTCGTCTCCATCGCGGTCGGACTCTTCATCGCCCTCGGCCTCGACCCGGTCGTCGTCCGACTCGAGGCACGAGGCATCAAGCGCCCGTTCGCCATCGCGATCGTCTTCGCCGCCTTCGCCGTCCTGCTCGCGCTCCTCCTGGCCCTCGTCATCCCCGTCGTCACCCGGCAGGCCGTCGAGCTCGTGAGCAATGCCCCCACCTTCCTCACCGGCATCCAGGACCAGGAGTGGTTCCGGTCACTCAGCGACTACCTCGGTCCGGGCGTCGACCTCCAGGGCGCGCTCGACTGGCTCTACGGGGTGGCCGCCGACCCGAAGACCTGGGTGGTCCTGGCCGGCGGCGCGCTCAACATCGGCGTCGGCATCGCGAACGGCCTCTTCGGCGGCTTCATCGCCCTCGTCCTCGCGCTCTACTTCCTCGCCTCCATGCAGGCGATGAAGAACGCGTTCTATTCGCTCGTGCCCCGTCGCTCCCGGCCGCGCGTCGTGTCGATCACCGACCAGATCACCGCCTCGATCGGCGGGTACGTGAGCGGCATGGTGGTGCTGGCCGGGATCAACGCCGTCCTCGGGCTCATCATGATGCTCATCGTCGGGGTGCCGTACGCCGGGATCCTCGCCGTCGTCATCTTCTTCGTGACGCTCATCCCGCTCGTCGGCTCGATCATCGCGACCGTCATCGTCGCGACCGTCGGGCTGTTCGACTCACCGACGACGGCACTCATCGTCATCGTCTACTACCTGGTCTACATGCAGATCGAGTCGTACGTGCTGACGCCGCGGGTCATGAACAAGGCGGTCTCGGTGCCCGGCGCCCTCGTCGTCATCGGCGCGATGGTCGGCGGTTCGCTCATCGGGCTGCTCGGCGCCCTCGTCTCCATCCCCGTGACGGCGTCGATCCTGCTGATCATCAAGCAGGTCGTCGTGCCACGGCAGAACGCGAAGGCGTAGCCGCCCCCGGCCGGTGAGGGGCCTCAGGCCGTCTGCACCGGGACGGGACGGCCCGCGAAGCGGATGCGGACGGACTCCCCCGCCTCGAGTCGTTCCGTCGCGCCGTGCTGCATCGCGACCAGCGTGCCGTCCGGCAGCTCGACGGTCGTGCGACGCACCGGGCCGAGGAAGCTCGAGGTGAGCACGACCGCAGCAGACCCGACCGTGGGCTCCGTCGCGTCGGTGAACACGACGTCCTCAGGCCGGACGAGCGCGACGACGGCGCCATCCCCCGGCTGCTCGCCGATCACCGGGAGCACCTGCCCGAGCACCTCGACCCCACCGGGCACGAGCACACCCGGGATCCGGTTGCTCAGGCCGATGAACTCCGCGACGAACGGCGACGACGGCCGCGAGTAGAGCTCCTCCGGCGTCCCGATCTGCTCGATGACGCCGGCACGCATGACGGCGACCCGGTCGGCGACGGCGAGCGCCTCCTCCTGGTCGTGCGTGACGAAGAGGGTCGTGATCCGCAGCTCCGACTGGATCCGACGGATCTCGTCGCGCAGCTGGACGCGCACCTTGGCGTCGAGTGCGCTGAGCGGCTCGTCGAGGAGGAGGACCCGAGGACGCGTGACCAACGCCCGGGCGAGGGCGACGCGCTGCTGCTGCCCGCCCGACAGCTGGTGGGCGTATCGGGCGGCGAGGTGGCCGAGGCCGACGAGGTCGAGGCTCTCGGCGGCACGCGTCCGTCGCTCGGCCGCGGGCACCTTCCGCATGCGCAGGCCGAACTCGACGTTCTCGAGCACCGTGAGGTGCGGGAACAGCGAGTACGACTGGAACACCATGCCGAGGTCGCGCTTGTTCGTCGGCACGGACACGACGTCGACCCCGTCGATGAGCACGCTCCCCGAGGTGATGTCCTCGAGCCCCGCCAGGCTGCGGAGCGCAGTCGTCTTCCCGCACCCCGACGGCCCCAGCAGCGCGACGAACTCACCGGGCGCGAGGTCGAGGCTCACGCCGTCGAGGGCACGGGCACCCGAGCCGTAGTCCTTCACGACGCGATCGAACCGCACCGCCGCGCCGGCCGGGCGTCCGTCTCCAGGCGTCGCTGCCGGTGCCGACTGGTCGATGGTGGTCATGGTGTCTCCCTGATGCGGCGGATCGATCCGACGCGGCCGATGATGAACAGCAGGACGAAGGCGAAGGCGAGCGCCAGCAGGGCGAAGGCGACCGCGACGAAGGGGTCGCTCTTCGACACCTGCACGAGCGAGGTCTGCAGCGTGTTGCGTCCGAGGAGCGAGGCGATCGTGTACTCACCGAGGACGACGGCGACCGAGATGACCGACGCCGTCAGCACGCCGCGACGCAGGTTGGGCAGCAGGACGCGGACGAGGACGGTCCCCCAGCCCGCGCCGAGCGTGCGCGCGGCCTCGGCGAGGGTGCCGACGTCGACCGACTGCAGGTTCGCGGCGATCGCCCGGTAGGCGTACGGCAGCACCGTGATCCCGTACGCGAACGCGAGCGTCCATGGCGCACTGCCGAGCAGCCTGGCCACGACCGAGTAGACCGGCGCGAGTCCGACGACGAGCACGATGGCCGGCACGGTGATCGGGATGATGCAGACGAACTCGAGGACCCGCTGCAGCTTCGGGAAGCGGAGCTTGACGAGCATCATCGTCGGCAGCAGGAGCACCACGACGATCAGCACGGTCACCGCGGCGAGCACGACGGAGTTGCCGATGCCCTGGAAGAGCACCCGGTACTTCCGCGAGTTCTCCGGGTCGAGGATCGCAGCCCAGTGGCCGAGGTCGTGGCCGCCGTCGATCCCGGCGCGCAGGGTGAACTCGACCATCGACAGGATCGGGACGGCGAACACCACCGCGACGACGACGAGGATGATCCGGCTGGTGAGCTTCGACGGCGTGGCCGAGTCGCGGACCGCGCTCATCGCTGCCACCGTTCCGTCCGTGCCTGGAGGGCGGAGTAGGCCGTCATCATGACGACCATCACGACGATCATCCCGATCGCGAGCGAACCGGCGAGGTTCTCCCGGCCGAGGACGGTCTCGCTGATGAGGGCACCGCGGATCTGGAGTGGCACGATCTGCGCCCCCTGGCTGATGAGCGCAGCGGCGGTCGCGTAGCTCGAGAACGCGTTCGCGAACAACAGCAGGAGCGACCCGAGGAAGGAGGGGGCGAGGATCGGCATCGCGATCCGGATCCAGTAGGTGAAGCGGGTGCCGCCGAGGGTCGCGTTCGCCTCGGACCAGGTCCGCTTCAACCCCTCCATCGCCGGCATGAAGGTGATGACCATGAGCGGCACCTGGAAGTACAGGTACGGCAGGAGCAGGCCTGGGACCTGGTAGAGCCACACGCCGTCGGCGAAGAGGTCGACCCCGAGGCGGTCCTTGAGGAACACGGTGACGAGGCCCTGGATGCCGATGGTCGCGATGAAGGCGAAGGCGAGCATGACGCCACCGAACTGGGCGAGGACGCTCGAAGCCGCATCGACGAAGGTGCGGATGAGTCCGTCGGGCCGGACCGCGAGGAGCGCGTAGCAGACGAGGGCTCCGACGACGGCTCCGGCGACCGCGGTGACGGCGGAGACCCAGAAGGAGCTGGCGAAGGCCCCGAGGACCGCCGGTTCGGCGAGCGCCGTGAGGTTGTCGAGCGTGAACGCGCCGTCGCCGTCGAAGAAGCCGGTGGCGAGGGCGAGGAACGTCGGGACCGCGAGGAAGAGCAGGGCGTACAGCGCGAACGGCGTCAGGCCGAGGAGCGCCCAGCGCGGACGGCGGCGGGGGCGCGCCGCAGCGGGTTCGGCCGAGGCGTCCGATGCGTCGGTCGGCGGGAGCGAGACGGCGGGGCCGGCGTGTGCCGACCCCGCCTCACTCCGCCGGGTGGCGGAGGTGGTCATCAGGAGATCGCTGCCGCCCACTTCTCGGCGAGCAGCGAGGTGGCCTGCTCGGTCTGCTCGGGCGTGAACTGCACGAGGTCGGCGGGCATCTCGCCCACGGCGTCGAGGGCCTTATGGTCGACGGTGTCGGCCTCGACCATCGCGGCGAGGGTCGAAGGGTACGCGCCGGCGGCGAGGTACAGGTTCTGCGCCTCGGGGCTGAAGATGAACTCCTGCCAGAGTCGCGCGGCCGCGGGGTGCGGCGCGTCCACGTTGATGGCCTGGTTGTAGTAGCTGCCGACGGCCGAACCCGGGAGGACGGTGGTCTTCCAGTTGCGTTGGCCCTCGTTCTCGGTCGCTGCGGCGAGGTTGTTGTAGCTCCAGTCGATCACGACGGGGGTCTCACCCGAGGCGATCGTCGCCGGGGTCGGGTCGAGGGGCAGGAAGTTGCCCGCCTGGTTGAGTTTCTGGAAGAAGTCGACACCGGGCTGGATGTCGTCGGCCGAACCACCGGACTGCAGGGCGGCGAGGTAGACGCCGGCCGCGGCGGCACCGGCCTGGGTCGGGTCGCCGTTTAGCGCGACCTTGCCCGCGAACTCGGAGCCGAGGAGGTCGTCGAGCGACTTCGGTGCGGGGACGGCGTCCGCGTCGTAGCCGATGGAGACGAGGCCGGTGTAGTCGTACACCCACAGGCCGGTCTTCTCCTTCGAGCCCTCCGGGATGTCGTCCCAGTTGGCGACCTGGTACGGCGCGAACTGGTCGAGGTTGTCGAGGGCGACGGCGGAGCCGAGGTCGAAGACGTCGGGAGCGGTGTCCTGGCCCTGCTGGTTCTTCGCGGCCGTGATCTCCTCGGCGCTCGAGACGTCGGGGTCGGCCGAGTTGACCGTGATGTCGTACTTGTCCTCGAACGCGGAGATGATCTTCCCGTAGTTCGCCCAGGTGTCGGGGAGGGCGATGACGTTCAGCTGGCCCTCGGCCTTCGCCGCCTCGACGAGCGCGTCCATCCCGCCGAAGTCCTCGGCGGAGGTCGCCTGCTTGGCGTCGACGTCGGAGCCGGCTCCGGTGTCCGCTCCGGCGGAGCATGCGGTGAGCGCGGTCGCTGCGAGCGCGACGATGGCGAGGGCGGTCATACGCCTGGTGTTCACGGTTCCTCCAGTGACGTCGGCGGCCGCCCGTGCTGTCGGGCCGTCGGATACCGCGTCCGTCGTCTGGAGGACAAGCTAGGGTCGCGACGTAGCGCGATCGGGGCCTGCCGGTGTCGCGCAGGTGAACAGTGCCCGTCGCCATCGCCCAGGCCCACCTCCGGTCCCTGAGCCTGTCGAAGGGCAGGGGCGCCACCGGGAGGACCGCCCTTCGCCAAGCTCAGGGACCGGGGGGGGTGAGGGACCGGGCGGGGGTGGGGGCTCCGGGGCCGCGTCAGCCGCGGAGGGCCACTGGGCCGGGGCTCCTGGCGAGGCGCTCCTCGAGACCGGACCGGACCTCCGGCCACTCCTCGGCGATCACGGAGAACAGCGCGGTGGTCCGCCACGTGCCGTCGGCCCGCTGCTTGTCCCGTCGGATGAGCCCCTCGAATGTGGCCCCGAGGCGCAGGATCGCCGTGCGCGAGCGCTCGTTGCGCTCGTCGGCCTGGATTTTGACCCGGCCGAAGCCCGCGTCGAACGCGAGCCCGAGGAGCAGCAGCTTCGTCTCGGCGTTGACGGCGGTGCCCCAGACGCGCGGGTCGTACGCCGTCCAACCGAGGTGGGCGGCCTCCCCCGGCTCGTCGAAGTCGCCGAGCGTGGACGTGCCGACGAGGAGCCCGTCGTGCTCGCCGCCGACGAGACGGATGACGTAGGTGTTGCGCACGCCGGTCGTGAAGTAGCCGTCCGCGAAGGCGTCGAACTCGGCCTGCGTCGTCGGCAACCCCGCAGGCCCGCCGCCGTAGCCACCGGCGAAGACCTCCGGGTGTGCGATCGCCGTGAACAGCTCCGGATAGTGCGCGCGTTCAAGCGGTTCGAGGCGGATGGTCCGGCCGTCGATGGGGCGGGGCTCAGGGCGTCGTGCGGTCACCGTTCCACCGTATCCGGTGACGGGCGTCGCGCGCGGACCGGTCTCGCGGTCAGGCGAGGATGAGGCAGGTGGGCGAACCGGCGTCGAGCGTCCCGAGGAGCGTCGTCGGGACCCCCGTGCGCTCGTCGAGCCGGAAACTCGCGATGGAGTTCGACAGCTGGTTCGCGACGTGCAGGAAGCGTCCCGACTCCCGGTGGTGGCGCGGCATCGTCCCGCCGCACTCGACGTCGGCCACGGCCTCGATCCGCGAACCGTCGCCGGTGACACGCAGGGTGGCGATGCGGTCGCTCCCGCGGACGCCGACGTGCAGCTGCTCGCACGAGGCGGCGAGGCTGATCTCGGCACCCGTGTCGCCCTCGGACACGCCCTCCGAGGTGGCGACGGTCGCCGCGAGGATGTGCCAGTGCCCGTCGGTGCCGTCGACACCGAGTGTGAAGACCTCGACCGAGTACTCGGTGATGACGTGGAGGTGGCCGCTCGGGTGGACGACGAGGTGTCGCGGACCCGTGCCTCGCGGGAACACGACGGTGTGGTCGAGCACCAACCGCGACCCACGGAGCTGCCAGATGCGGACCGTGTCGTGGCCGAGGTCGGTGGTCGCGATGCGGCCGTCCGGGAGGAGCGCCGAGGCGTGCGCGCGCGACGGTCGGGACGGCAGAGCCTCGCCGACAGCGGCCTCCAGCGCGAGCAGCGTGAGCGCGTCCTCGCCCGCGTCCGCGGACTCCGCAGCGAGCGCGGTGGGCGACGCCCAGGGGTCGACGGACGCCTCACCGAGACGCGGGTCGCCCGCGAACGCCGCGTTCTCCGCGAGCGGGACGGTCACGACCCGACCGTCGCCGTAGCAACTCGCGATGAGGACGTCGGCACCGGGGACCGTCGCGACGTGGCACACCGAGTCGCCGGCTTCGATGGGCTTGCCGAACGGCGCGAGCCCGAACTCGCCGGAGCGCTTGAACGCTTCGACGGCCCCGGTCGACTCGCTCGCGGCGTAGACGATCGGCAGCGTCGGGTGCAGGGTGAGGAAGGACGGCGACTGCGCCTCCGACGACTGCACGAGGCGGAGGGTGCCCGCCTCGTCCTGGCGCAGCAGGCTGATACCGGCACCGGTGCCGTCGGCCTCCGAGGTGTAGGAACCGAGCAGGAGGTAGGGGTTGTCGTCGCTCACCCCCACAGTCTTTCACCTGCGCCGTCTGACATCGGCGCCCGCTCAGGAGGCGCGGCGGGCACGGACGCCTGCCGCGTACTCCTTCGGGGTCATACCGATCGCCTCACGCACGATCCGGATGAGCGTCGCGCGGGTGATGCCGAGCGCGTTCGCGAGGGTGACGAGCGAGAGGTCGGGATCGTCGTCGAGCGTCGCCAGGGCGCGCCGGACCCGTGGGTCGAGCGCTCCGGTGTCGCGCTGGGCCCGCACCGCCGGGCGAGGCCTGACCTCACCGCTCGTGAGCTCCTCGACCGGTGGCAGCCCGGGCAGGGACGGCTGACTGGATTCGTCCACCATGGCGCGTTCGACGCTCGTCGTTCGCTGCTCGGGTCAGTCGACGAGGTCGTGACGCACGACGATCGCGTCGCGGCCGGGACCCACACCGATCGCGGAGATGCGCGAACCGCTCATCGCCTCGAGCGCCAGCACGTAGTCCTGGGCGTTCTTCGGCAGGTCCTCGAAGCGGCGGACACCGGTGATGTCCTCCTGCCAGCCGGGGAACTCCTCGTAGATCGGGACGGCGTGGTGGAAGTCGGTCTGCGAGACCGGCACCTCGTCGACCCGGACGCCGTCGACCTCGTAGGCGACGCACACCGGGATGGTGGCGAGGTCGTCGAGGATGTCGAGCTTCGTCAGGACGAAGTCGGTGACACCGTTGATGCGCGCCGCGTACCGGGCGATCGGGGCGTCGTACCAGCCGACACGGCGCGGGCGGCCGGTCGTCGTGCCGAACTCGAAGCCCTTCGAGCGGAGGTAGTCGCCGGACTCGTCGAACAGCTCGGTCGGGAACGGGCCGGCGCCGACGCGGGTCGTGTAGGCCTTGACGATGCCGATGACGCGGTCGAGGCGGTTCGGGGCGACACCGGAGCCGGTGGCCGCACCACCCGAGGTCGCGTTGGAGGAGGTGACGAAGGGGTAGGTGCCGTGGTCGACGTCGAGCATCGTGGCCTGCCCACCCTCGAAGAGGACGATCTTGCCGTCGTCGAGCGCCTCGTTCAGGACGAGCGCGGTGTCCGCCACCATCGGGCGGAGTCGCTCGGCGTAGGCGAGGAGGTCGGCCACGATCTCGTCGACCGTGATGGCGCGGCGGTTGAAGACCTTGACCAGCAGGTGGTTCTTCTGGTCGAGGGCGCCCTCGACCTTCTGGCGCAGGATGTTCTCGTCGAAGAGGTCCTGGATGCGGATGCCGACGCGGTTGATCTTGTCGGCGTAGGCCGGGCCGATGCCACGGCCGGTGGTGCCGATCTGACGCTTGCCGAGGAAGCGCTCCGTCACCTTGTCGATGGTGCGGTGGTACTGGGTGATGACGTGCGCGTTGGCGCTCACGAGGAGGCGCGAGACGTCGATGCCGCGGGCCTGGAGTGCCTCGAGCTCGTGGAACAGCACCTCGATGTCGATGACGACACCGTTGGAGATGACGGGGACGACGCCGCTCGTCAGGATGCCGGACGGCAGGAGGTGGAGCGCGTACTTCTCGTCACCGATGACGACCGTGTGCCCCGCGTTGTTGCCGCCGTTGAACTTCACGACGTAGTCGATGCGGTCACCGAGCAGGTCGGTGGCCTTCCCCTTGCCTTCGTCGCCCCACTGGGCGCCGACGATCACGATTGCTGGCATCTGGATGCCGCCCCTTCCGGATTCTCGTGTGCCCGGCGGATCCGCTGGGGAACCACGCCCTGACAGGCCGGACGCCCACCCTCTGCGGGCGGGCGTCTCGTGCACGCACCCCTCCATCGTACCGGAGGAGGGTCACGGGCACCGAGTCCCGGGCTGCGCTCGATACCATGAGGGGATGTTCAGGCCTCGGGCGGCCGTCCTGCCTGCCGATGGCCCTCGACGACCGTCCTCTCGACCGACCGAACGGAACCCATGACCTCCCTGCCGCGCCTCGTCGCCTTCGACCTCGACGACACCCTCGCCCCGTCGAAGTCCGCGCTCGACCCTCGCATGGCCGAACTGTTCGTCGCGCTCCTCGAACGCACCTCGGTGTGCATCATCTCGGGCGGCCAGATCGTGCAGTTCCAGAACCAGGTGCTCGACCGGCTCGGAGCCGCGTCGCCCGAGGCCCTCGGCCGACTGCACCTCATGCCCACCTGCGGCACCCGGTACGACCGCTTCGACGGCACCGCGTGGGTCACCGTCTACAAGCACGACCTCACCGACGACCAGAAGGCCCGCGCCATGGGCGCGCTCGAGACCGAGGCCAAGCGACTCGGCCTCTGGGCCGACGAGACCTGGGGACCGATCCTCGAGGACCGCGGCTCGCAGATCACCTTCTCCGCGCTCGGGCAGGCAGCGCCGGTCGCCGAGAAGACCGCCTGGGACCCCGACGGCGCGAAGAAGGAGTCGCTGCGCGCCGCCGTGCAGGCCTTGCTCCCCGACCTCGAGGTCCGCTCCGGCGGCTCGACCTCCGTCGACATCACCATGGCGGGCGTCGACAAGGCGTTCGGCATGACGCGGCTCGCCGAGCACACGGGCATCCCGCTGGAGGAGATGGTCTTCGTCGGCGACCGTCTCGACGAGGGCGGCAACGACTACCCGGTCCTCGCGCTCGGGGTGCCGTCGGTGGCCGTGCACGGCTGGCAGGACACGGCGGCGTACCTGGAGTCGCTCGGCCTGTAGGCCCTTCGACAGGCTCAGGGACCGGGGACGCGGCCTGCCCTTCGACAGGCTCAGGGACCGGGTATGAGGCTCAAGGACCGCCCTTCGACAAGCTCAGGGACCGGGGAAGGGGTCAGTCGGAGCCGAGGATGACGATCGCGGAGGTCGGCGGGGCCGCCGCCGCGACGAGGTACTCGATCTCCTCCGACGCCGTGGGGTCGGCCTCGCGCAGGAAGGTGTCGAGACGCTCGACCTCTTCGGTCTCGCCGATCGCCTTCGCGGAGCGGCGGAGCGCGTAGAGCGAGCGCAACACCCCGCGGTTCGGCGCGTGCGACCACGGGATCGGGCCCTGACCGCGCCAGCCGGCGGCACGGAGCGAGTCCAGGCCGCGGTGGTACCCGACCCGCGCGGCCGCGTAGCCGGGGATCGGCGACTGCGGGTCGTGGACGGCGTCGGCGAGGAGCGCCCAGCCGAGCGAGGAGCGGGGGTGGGCCGCAAGGAGGTCCGCCAGCGCCTCGATCGAACCGACGGCCGCGTGGAACTCGGCATCGGTGGCGCTGTCGTCCGGCAGCAGTGTCGGAGGGGTTGCCATCAGATTCTCACCGGTCATCGTTCAACCATAGCTCCGTTCCCGGAGCCCGGCGTGGGAGGAAGCTGGCAGCCCTCGCTGAGAGCTCGCCGCATTCTCCGACATCGATATTGCACACCGCTGTGCAAGATAGTACGATCGCTGGCATGACCACCACCCAAGCGCCTGCGAGCGGGTCGCGCGCCCCTCGTCGCGACGCCGCCGAGAACCGCCTCGCGCTGCTCGAAGCCGCCCGGCTGGCGCTCCGCAGCGACCCCGACGCCAGCCTCGAGACCATCGCGGCGGCCGCCGGCCTCACCCGCCGTTCGGTGTACGGACACTTCGCCACGCGCGACGAGCTCGTGAACGCCGTCGTCGTGGCTGGGGCCGAGCGCGTCGCCGCGTCGATCACGGCCGTCCGAGGCGAGGACCCGCTCACCACCATCGCGCTCATCGGTGACGTCCTCTGGGCCCAGGTGGACCACGTCCGCATCATGGCGCCGCTCGCCGTCCGCGGGCCGCTCCGCGCCGTCACGGCGGCAGCCCTCGAACCCGTTCGGACCCTCCTCCTCCGCACCGTCGAGGCCGGTGTCGCGGACGGTTCCATCCGCCCCGACATCGACGCCGGCGTCCTCGCCCGACTCGTCGAGAGCACGGCCGTCGGGGTGCTCGAAGAGGCGACCCGGTCCGGCCTCTCGACGAGCGCCGGCCGCCGCCTCGTCATGCTCGCCACCCTCGGGGCTGTCGGTCTGTCGTGGCAGGACGCCACGGCGGTCGCCGACCGCGCCGACACCGGACACGCAGACCCCCACCGGCACACCGCCGGTACCGGCACGAACGAGGAGTCCTCCCATGCGCGTTGAACTCGACGGCGTCTCCAAGGGCAAGGGCGGCATCGTCCTCGAGCCGACCTCCCTCTCCTTCCGGACGGGCGAGGCGACCTTCGCCCGCGCCGAGACCGAGCAGCGGCCGACCGTCCTCGGCCTCATCGCCTCCGGCCGGATGAAGCCCGACACCGGGACCGTCCTCGTCGACGGAGCGACCGACCGCAAGACGATGCGCCGCGTGATCGCCCTCATCGACGCGCCCGACGTCTCCGAACCGGCCAGCGGCGTCGCGGTCTCCGGCGTCGTCGCCGAGGAGCTCATGTTCGCCGGCCGGGCGAGCCACCCCTTCGCCGTCGCGCGGTTCCTCGAGTCGCTCGACCTCGCACACCTCGCGAAGCAGCCGATCTCGACCGTCGCGCCGACCGACCGCGTGCGGCTCCTCACCGAGCTCGCGGTCCTCCGGGAGGACGTCACCGCACTCGTCCTCGTCTCCCCCGACCGCCACGGCGGCGACCCGCTCGAGTGGTGGAACCTCGCCCGCAAGCTCGCCGCCCGCGGTTACGGCGTCCTCGTGATCGCCGGCGACGCTTCGGCGACAGCCATCAACGCCACCGCGGACGCCCCGGTGTCCGAGAACGCCACGGACGAACTCGTCCCCCTCTTCCAGCAGGACTGGTCGTGACGCACACCGTGCACCACCACCGTCCAGCCACCACCTCATCCCGCACCACCCGTCCCCAGAAGGACCCCCTGTGAAGATCTTCGCGATGATCCGCGCCGAACTGTCCCGCCTGTGGGCCACGCCCATGTCGCGACTCGCCCTCGTCGCCCTCATGTGCGTCCCGCTGCTTTACGGCGGCCTGTACCTCTGGGCGAACCAGGACCCGTACGCCAAGCTCGACCAGGTGCCCGTCGCCCTCGTCGTCGAGGACACCGGTGCGCCGGCGACCGACGACACCACCGGCGATGCGACCGGCGAGACGGAGAACTACGGCGACGACATCGCCGACCAGCTCATCGAGGACGGCTCGTTCGCCTGGCACGAGGTCAGCGCGGCCGACGCCGCCCGGGGCGTGAACGACGGGACCTTCGACTTCAGCGTCACGATCCCCGCCGACTTCTCGACCTCGCTCACCTCCGCGTCGGGCGACGCCCCGCAGCAGGCGACGGTGCAGCTCACGACCAACGACGCCAACAGCTATCTGGCGACGACGATCGGCGAGCAGGCCGTCAAGCAGATCAAGGCGACCATCGTGCAGACGGTCAACCGTCAGGCCGCCGGCCGGTTCCTCATCGCTCTCGACACGATCAAGACGAAGCTCGTCGACGCCACCTCGGGCGCCACGCAGCTGGCCGACGGCGCACAGCAGGCCTTCGACGGCGCCGGGACCGCCCAGGCGGGCGCGGCGACCCTCGCGTCCGGCACGGCCCAGATCGCCGCGGGGACGGCCAGTCTGCCCTCGCAGACCGATCAACTGGCCTCGGGTGCCGAGCAGGTGGCGTCCGGGACGTCGACGCTCGCCGGCAAGGGTGACGAGGTCGGAGCAGCCGCCCAGCGACTCGTCGACTCGATCCCCACGGCCCGCGCCCAGATCTCACAGACGCTCGCGGAGAACGGCTTCACCCCCGAGCAGATCGCCCAGGTGCTGGCGCTCCTCGATCCGGTGGCAGCCGACGCCACGACGGCGAACGAGCGCGTCCAGACCGTCGTCTCGCAGGTCGACCAGCTCAACAGCGGCGCCCAGCAGGTCGCCGGAGGCGCGCGGACGCTGAGTGACGCGATGCCAGCGCTCGCCTCGGGGACGCAGCAGGCCGCCGACGGTGCGGCGTCGCTGCAGACCGGCCTCGCGACCCTGCAGACGGGCCTCGGCACCCTCCGTGACGGCATCGTCACCCTCCGCGACGGTCTGCAGTCCGGCGCGGACGCCATCCCCGCGACCACCGCGGACTCCCGCGAACTCCAGGCCAAGACGATCGCCGACCCGGTCAAGCTGACCAACTCCTCGGTGACGAGCGCGGGCACCTACGGAGCGGGACTCGCGCCGTTCTTCGTCAGCCTCGCCGCCTGGATCGGCATCTACGCGCTCTTCCTCATCGTCAAGCCGGTCTCGCGGCGCGCGATCACGGCGCTCCACAGTCCCATCAAGGTGACCGTCGCCGGCTGGCTCACGCCCGGCCTCCTCGGCACGATCCAGATGGTCGCGCTGTTCGGGATCCTCGCCGGCGCCCTGCACTTCGAGGTCCACAACCCGCTCGCGACCTACGGGATGATGGCGCTCGCGTCCCTCACCTTCGCGGCGATCATCCTGACGCTCAACGTGTGGTTCGGCAGCGTCGGACAGTTCCTCGGCCTCGTGCTCATGGTCGCCCAGCTCGTCACGGCCGGAGGCACGTTCCCGTGGCAGACACTCCCGGCGCCGCTGGCCGCACTGCACCACGTGCTCCCGATGTCCTACGCCGTCGACGGCATGCGCCAGTTGATGTACGGGGGACGGATGGACGCCGCCCTGCAGGACGCCGGGGTCCTGCTGGCCTGGCTGGCGATCGCACTGAGCCTCTCGGCGATCGGCGTGACGCGGATGACGCACGCCAGGACGCTCCGCGACCTCCGGCCGAGCCTCATCGGCTAGGCAGCCATCGAGCGCGCAGGAGCCCGCGCAGGAGCGTCGTCCTCGGGTCGGACGACGCTCCGGCGCGTGTGGTCGGCCTGCTGCGTGCGACGCCCATTCGGGTCGGGCATCGTTCGACGTCGGCGTCTGAGCGCCGCGTCGATCCGGGTTCGGGTCCGCCCGACAGCGTTGCACTCCCTTGAGTGATCGACCGGAGGCGCGATCATGACGCGGAACGCGGCAGATTCTCGGAACGGTCGTCGAGCCACCGGAAGGACCGGCGTTCGTGCGGGGCGAAGACCCCGCCGACACATCCCGGAAACACCGGAGGCCGCCGGGAGTGGGGGGACTCCCGGCGGCCACCGGTGCGACGGAACGGGCGCGTTCCGTCTGGAGCAGCTGAGCGTCGTGGTTCGGGCCACGGCGATCAGCTGCGGGTGCAGCGCGCTGCTCAGCGGGAGAGCAGCGACGCCTCCTCGCGCTGTTCGGCGAGCATCCGACGACGCGTCGCGAAGGCGGCTCCGGCCCCCCAGATGAGGAGCGAGGCGAACAACGCACCGGCCGGAGCGATGAGCTCGCTCGAGCCGGTCTGCGTCGCACTGATCGAGCTCGACGCCTCGTCGAGCCGGGCCTCGGCCTGAGCCGGCGCGGCGACACCGACGATGAGGGCGACCGCGAGGGCGGCGGGGACGGCGAGCGCGGCGACGCCACGGACCTTGGACGGGTGGGTTCCTCGTTCGGGCGAGACTCCCAGGGCAGAGCGGTGCTTCATCTTCGATTCATCCTTCGGGTGACCGCCGATTCGCACCGCACGGATTCGGGTCCGTGCGGTGGCCCTCGGTGGCTTCGGGTGCCGGAGGGATTCGGGTTCAGCGGTGGAGTGTTGCTCCGCTAGACAGTATGCCGGGGGGTGTCGGCACTTTGGGGGACCTCGGGGGCAATTGAGGCAATCTTGAGGTGTTCCTGAGGTACGGACACGGGTGCCGTTCGAAACCACCCGCGGACGGGGGCCAACCCGATCAGGACGCGTCGAAGGAGACGTGTTGCATGACCCAGGCGTGCATCGCGACGGCTGCCGCCGCGGAGGCGTTGATCGATCTCGTCGACCCGAACTGGGTGATCTCGAGCACCGCGTCGGCAGCGGCGAGCGCCTCCGGTGAGAGCCCAGGCCCCTCCTGTCCGAAGAGCAGGAGGCACCGCTCGGGAAGGCGGAACGTCTCGATCGGGACCGACCCCGGCACGTTGTCGATCGCGATGATCGGCAGCTCGGCCGCCGACGCCCAGGCGACGAGCGCCGCGACGTCGACGTGGTGCTCGACGTGCTGGTAGCGATCGGTCACCATGGCTCCGCGCTTGTTCCACCGACGGCGGCCGACGATGTGGACGGTGTCGGCCGCGAACGCGTTGGCGGTGCGCACGATCGACCCGATGTTCATGTCGTGCTGCCAGTTCTCGATGGCGACGTGGAACGGATGGCGGTGGTCGTCGATGTCGGCGACGATGGCCTCCATCGACCAGTAGCGGTAGCGGTCGACGACGTTCCGGGTGTCGCCCTCGCGCAGCAGCTCGGGGTCGTACCAGGGGTCGTCCGGCCACTCCCCCTGCCATGGACCGACGCCGGCCGTCGGGCTCTCGGCCTGATCGGGGCCGGCGACCGGGTCGTCCGGGTGGAGCGGGGTCTCTGGCACCAGCCAACCCTACCCGCGCCGTGCCACACTGGAGGTCCGGGCCCGACGCCGCGCCACCCCCGCGGCGCAGCGCTCGCGCAGCCCGCACGGAGCACCTGGAGGAACGCATGTCACGACGCGACGAGGTCGAATGCTGGCTCACCGACATGGACGGCGTGCTGGTCCATGAGAACCACGCCCTCCCGGGTGCCGCCGCGCTTCTGCAGCAGTGGCAGGACCAGCGGACGCCCTTCCTGGTGCTCACCAACAACTCGATCTTCACCCCGCGCGACCTGAGCGCCCGGCTGCGTGCCTCTGGGCTCGACGTGCCCGAGGAGTTCATCTGGACCTCCGCGCTCGCGACGGCCGCCTTCCTGGCCGAGCAGGAGCCGGGCGGCTCGGCGTTCGTCATCGGGGAGGCCGGGATCACCACGGCCATCCACGAGGCCGGCTTCACCATGACGGAGACGAACCCCGACTACGTGGTCGTCGGCGAGACCCGCAACTACTCGTTCGAGGCCATCACCAAGGCGATCCGCCTCATCGCCGGCGGCGCGCGCTTCATCGTGACGAACCCGGACGCGACCGGACCGAGCAAGGACGGTCCGCTTCCGGCGACCGGTGCCATCGCGGCGCTCATCACGAAGGCCACCGGCATGGAGCCCTACGTCGTCGGAAAGCCGAACCCGATGATGTTCCGATCGGCGCTCAACAAGATCGGCGCGCACTCGGAGAACACCGGCATGATCGGCGACCGCATGGACACCGACATCGTCGCGGGCATCGAGGCCGGTCTCCACACGATCCTCGTGCTCACGGGCATCAGTGACGAGGCCGAGATCAACCGCTACCCGTTCCGTCCGAACGAGATCCTGAGCGGCGTCATCGACCTCGTGACGGAGCCCGTCGAGGTCGAGATCTAGGCCGTTCGGCCACCATCATCCCCACCGTTCCGTTCCCGCCCCGCCACGCACCGAGGACTTCCATGCGCGCCGTCGTCTACGACCAGTTCACCGCCGAGCCCGAGGTCCGCGACGTGCCGGATCCGGTGCCGTCCGACGCCGGCGTCGTCGTGCGCGTGGAGACCACGGGTCTCTGCCGGAGCGATGCGCACGGCTGGCTCGGGCACGACGACGGCATCGCCCTCCCCCACGTGCCCGGCCACGAACTCGTCGGGCGTATCCATGCGGTCGGCCCCGCCGTCGAGCGGTTCCGCGTGGGTGACCGCGTCACGGTGCCCTTCGTGTGCGCGTGCGGACGCTGCGCCCAGTGCCTCGCCGGGAACGGGCAGGTCTGCCCGAACCAGACGCAGCCGGGCTTCACCCACTGGGGTTCCTACGCCGAGCTCGTCGCCCTGCACGACGCGGACGTGAACCTCATCCCGGTGCCGGAGTCCCTCGACGCCGGTGCCGCCGCCCTCCTCGGGTGCCGGTTCGCGACGGCCTTCCGCGGGCTCGTCCACCGCGCCGGGCTCCGCAGCGGGGAGCGCCTGCTCGTCGTCGGCTGCGGCGGCGTGGGGCTGAGCGCCGCCATGATCGGCGTCGCGCTCGGTGCCGAGGTCATCGCCGTCGACATCGACGCCTCGGCCCTGGCGCGCGCGGCGTCGATCGGCGTCACGCACACGATCGACTCGAGCGGTCTCGACGAGGCCGCCGTCCTCGCGCGCATCGCCGAAGCCGCACCGGCGGGCGTGCAGGTGTCGGTCGAAGCCCTCGGGCGTGAGTCCACGATGCGCCTCAGCCTCCTGGCGCTGGCACCGATGGGCCGTCAGGTGCAGATCGGCCTGTTCTCGAGCGAACCGACCCTCCCGCTGCCGCGCATCATCTCGCAGGAGCTGTCACTGCACGGCAGCCACGGCATGCCGGCGTCCGACTACTCGGAGCTGCTCGAGCTCGTCTCGAGCGGTGCGCTGCGTCCGCAGGATCTCATCGAACACCGCATCGGTCTCGACGAGGCGCCGGCGGCACTCGTCGCCCTGGCATCCGGAGACCGCTCGACGGGTGTGACCGTCATCGACGTCGCCTGACCCGCGACGACGTCGGGTGCGTCGTCAAAGGGTGTCCGGGGCTCCGGCCGTCGACCATCCTGCGGACACGCTCGGCATCGTGGCGTCCGCAGCCGCACCGGCCGCGTTCGCGGCACCGACGAGCGTTCCGAAGTAGAACGCGAGCAGGAGCAGGACCGCGGCCCCCAGGCCGACGACCGCCCAGAGCAGCGCCTTCGGGATGCCCTGATCCGCGTGCTCTCCGCGGTATTCGGGGAGATCGCGGTCCGGCGCGGACTGCGTGGCCTGCGGTGGCAAGGTGGCGCCGACGATACCCGCAGCCGCGGCCGGGGTCGTGAGCGCGCTCGCGCCGTCGAGTTCCGGGAACGCGACCGTCTCGCCCGGGAGCGCGGCCGGCGCCGTCTGCGGCACGTTCGCGATCGGCCCCTGCGAGGGGACTGCCGCGGCGTGTGCGCCGAAGACGGACACCGAGGCGGGGGTCACCGGTGTGGGCGCGGTGTCCGAGGCGACATCCGGCTCAGCCGCCTGGGAGGTGTGTGGAGCGCTGTCGTCGTCTCCGGCGGCGTGGGCGCCGTTCCGCCGGGACCCGCCGGTGTCGTCGTCGGGATCCGTGCCGCCGACATCGGTGCCGTCGGCGGCGACGAGGCCCGGGACGGGGGCGAGCGGGAGATCGGGGTCGGCGATCGCGTCGGCCTGGAGCGACCAGCCGCCCTCGGCGGCGAAGGCGTCGGCGAGCGACCGTGCTGAGGCCGCCTCCGCCGTGGCGGTGGTGGTGGCGTCGGGCTGATCGGACGGATCGGCAGGGGCGACCGTGGCGGAGTCCTCGGCCTGCTCGGTGTCGGCGAGCGGCGTGGCAGCCGGCTCACCGTCGGTCGCGGCGCCTTCGACCGAGGCGACCTGGACCGCATCCGTCTCCGGTCCGAGGTCGAACAGCGACTCGAGCCGCAGCTCCTCGCTGACCGGCTCGGGCTCGCCGACCGGCTCAGGGTCGATCGAGTCCTGGTCAGCGACCGCGGGATCCGACGCGGCGGCACCCGTGGTGGGATCGGTCGCACCGTCGGCGACGGCCCCGTCCGGCACGAACGACGGAAGCGGTGTGACGCCCGCCGCAGCGAGTGGGACGGCGTCGAACTCGACGATCTCCTCGTCGAACTCGTCGTCGAGCTCCTCCGGGTCGACGGCGAACGCCGGGGTCTCGGAAGCTGGGGTCCCGATGACCGGGGTCGGTGCCGTCTCGGGAGCGGAATCGGCGGCGCGGTCGGCCGAGGTCTCCGTGACGACGGTGTCGTCGTCCGAGCCGAGGCCGGAAGCGGCACCGGCAGCGGTTGCGGCCCCTGCGGCGGCGAGGCCACCGGCCGCCACGGCTGCGTCGAACCCACCGAGCGACAGCGTCGGGAAGAGGTCGACCGTGTCGTTCGCGGCGGGGACGATCGGTGCGGCGTCCGGCGCGGAGCCGTCGGTCTCGGTCGCGTCGTCGGTCCAGCTGGCGAACTCGTCACCGGGTCCGTCGACGAGCGGGCGACCGAGCGTGACGGCGGCGAGGCCCGGAGCGAAGGGTTGGACGTCGCCGGCGATGAACGCGGCATCGGGCACCTCGCCCTCGAGCGCGAGTTCCGACGGGGACTCCGCACTCACGGCTGACGACTCGGCGCCCTCCCACTCCACCGGCGGGACCGGGATGGGCTGGGTCGTGGGAGCCGCGTGCACGAGCGGGTCGAGGGCGTCGTTCGGAGCGAGGTCCCACACGAACGGTGCGGTGCCGAAGGGGCTGACCGTGGGCTCGGGTTGCACGCCGTCGAGGGAGATGAGCTCCGTGATGGAACGCTCGGCCTTCGGGGTCGGCGGGCCGAAGGCCGGGGGGACGTCGGCGGTGTCGGTCGCGTCGTCGTCGGCCGGCGCATCGTCACGGCCGGACTCGGCATCGGGGTCGGGTGTCGGCGCCGGAGGAACGGCTGCTGCTGCGGCTGCGGCACCCGCGAGGGCCGAGAAGCCCGGGCCGCCGAGGCTGTCGAACGGCCGCGTCTCATCGAGCGGTTCGGCGTCGACGTCGGGGACCGTCTCGGGCCACGGGACCTCGGCGGGCGAGGTCGGCTCCGCAGCGCTCGCGGGCGACGCCGCTGCGACCGTGTCCCAGCGGAACGGTGCCGCGGGGGTGATCGGCTCGGAGGCGACGACGCCGTCGGACGCGGGCTCGGGATCCGAATCGGCGGTCGGCTGGACCGACTCGCTCGAGGACGGGGACGTCGCCTCCTCGGTGATGGTGCCGACGACGGACTCGTCTGCGGTGTCGAGCGGCTGGGGCGCTTCGTCGACCGGTTCCACCTGAGACGGCTGCTCCTCCGGTACCGCGGGCGCGGCGCCGAACGTCTCACCGAACGGTTCCGTCAACCAGGCCAGCGGATCCGTCCGCGGTGTTGCGGACTCGGCAGGCGCCGGCTCGGCTGTCCAGACGTCGTCGGTAGCTGGCTCGTCGGCAGCCGGTTCATCGGCCGTGGCCTCGTCGGGGCGTGCGGCGACGGGCGTCGAAGCGTCGATCGTCGTGTCACGGACCTCGACGGTCTCTCCGCCGAGGACGTCGTCGCCGAACGTCTCGGAGAGGCTCCAGGAGCCCTCCGGCAGATCGTCGTCCTGCACCTCGGCGTCGGGTGTCGACGCGGAGCCGGACGGCACATCGCGGTCCGCGGCGGTGGGCGACGGCGTCACCGACGGGGCGGCGGGCGGCAGCGGTGCGGCGGGAGTGCCACCGTCGGGCGACGAGGTGGCGGTGGTCGCGCCGATCTCCTCCGCCTCGACCGCGGCCCAGGCCGCCGGGTCGTCGGCTGCGAGCGCTCGGGCCGTGGGCAGGACGGCCGTCGAGACGTCCTCGGGGGCTGCTGAGTCGGCGTCGATGTCGTCGCTGCCGCCGAGGCTCCAGGGCTCGTCGGCGACGGGTGGCAGGACGACCGGGTTCGTCGGTGCGGGCCGGAAGGTGCCGGCGGGCGCGTGCTGGAGGACGGAGTCGGTGTCGACCGTCAGCTCGTTGCGAGCGGGCGGCACCGGCGATGCCGGGGCAGGGGTCGGCGGGACGACCGGGAGCTCGAGGGCGTTTGGGTGACGCAGACCCTCCGACCGGACGGGAGCTTCCTCGGGCATCGGGTCGGCCGGGGCTGCAGGCGTGGCGGGTGCGGCGGGCTCCGCGCTGGGTGCATCCGGCGCCGGCGGCGCGGAGGCCGGTGTCGTGTCGTCGGCCGGGTTCGGCACCTGGTTCTGCCACCAGGCGAGGAGTTCGGCCTCGCTCGCGAATTCACCGGGAGCAGTGGCCGAGGCGGCGGGGTTCGGCTCGGCGGCAGCGGTCGTCTGCTCGACGGGAGCGGGCAGCGGTTCGACCGGAGCAGGCGTCGGTTCAGCGTGCGTCTGAGCCGCCGGCGCATCCGGCACGGAGGGCGCGGACCACTGGGGCTCGGCCGGGACCGGCGCAGCCACCGACGAAGCAGCGGCGGCCTGGGCATCGGTGTCGCCGACGACCGGCAGGACTCGCGTCCGGTCGTCGTCAGCGGGCGCCGGAGCGACGCCTGCCGAGGGGTGCTCGTCGACCGCGTCGGTGTCGGGCTGCGTCTCGATCGCCTCCGTGTCGTCGGCGTCGAGCTGCGAGAGCAGCCAATCGGTTCCGTCCGCGGGTTCCTCCGGCAGCCCGGCCCCGCCGCGTCCGGTTCCGTCGCCGGACATCAGACGAGTCCCAGGTCTTCCAGGCCGATCGCGGCCAGGTACTGGTAGCCCGCGGCCTCGATGATCTCGCGGGCGCCGGTCGCGCGGTCGACGACGACGGCGACGGCTACCACCTCGGCTCCGACCTTCTCGAGTGCTTCGGCCGCCTTGAGCGGTGATCCACCGGTGGTCGAGGTGTCCTCGAGCACGATCACGCGCTTGCCCTGGAGGTCGGGGCCCTCGACCTGCTTGCCGCGGCCGTGGTCCTTCGGCTCCTTGCGGACGACGAAGGCGTCGTAGGTGAGTCCGCGCGCGGCACCCTGGTGCAGGATCGCGGCGGCGACGGGGTCGGCACCCATGGTGAGGCCACCGACCGCGAAGACGTCGGGGACGTCGGCGATGAGGTCGATCATGACCTGCCCGATGAGGGGCGCGACGCGGTGGTCGAGGCTCACCTTGCGGAGGTCGACGTAGTACGTCGCTTTCTTGCCGCTCGTCAGGGTGAAGTCACCGTGGAACACGGCTTCCGCCGAGATGTGGTCAATGAGCTGAGCTCGTGCGTCCGTCACGTCGGAGAGTCTACAAGCTGTGACCCCCATCGCCGCAGTCGCCCGGATGGGGGCGGTCCGCGTCCCCGACGCGCGAGAGCCCCGGCGTGTCGGTACGACTCGCCGGGGCTCCGGGACGCCACGCCGCCGCCGTCCCGCATCGGGGCGGCTGCGTCCGGGGGTCAACGCGCCGTGCCGGAGCCCGGGTCCTCAGGACGGTCGGCTGCGAGCAGCTCCGCCTCGGTCGCGCCGCCGTAGCCCTCGGTCTCCGGGTCGCCGTGCAGGCCGCCCGAGACCGCGTACTCCTCCTCCGGTGACATGACGAGCCGGTGGCGACCCCAGAGGGCGAAGGCGACCAGCATGACGACGTAGACGACGACGATCGCGATGATCGCCGGGAGGAACGTCGGGTTGAGCAGGAAGCCCACGAAGATGAGCGCGGCGATGACGGCCGCGATGACCGCCCCCGGGACACCCCACGGGCTCAGGTAGGGCCGCTTGGCGTTCGGGAACTTCCTCCGCAGCAGCAG
This sequence comes from Plantibacter sp. MCCC 1A11337, assembly GCF_013349365.1. Classification (NCBI taxonomy): domain Bacteria; kingdom Bacillati; phylum Actinomycetota; class Actinomycetes; order Micrococcales; family Microbacteriaceae; genus Plantibacter; species Plantibacter sp. MCCC 1A11337. The sequence goes on from NZ_JABJWX010000001.1 coordinate 1,532,255, forward strand.
GAACGCGATCATCTGCATGAGGTACGCGAGCACCGCGCCCCAGACCGCGATGTTCAGCACGATCGCCCCGGCGACGCCGCCTGATCCGCCGGCCGCGTCGACGATGAGCAACGCGACGAACCCGATGATCGCCCCGGCCACGAGGGCCACCCACGGCGTCTGCCGCTTGCCGGTGAGGGAGAGGAACCGCGGGTAGTACCCGGCGCGGGACAGCGAGTACATGTTACGACCGTAGGCGAACATGATGCCCTGCAGCGAGGCCAGGAGCCCGATCAGGGCGAAGAGCGCGAGGACCGCCGCCGCACCGTCACCGACGATGGCCCGGAAGCCGTCGAGCAAGGGCTCCCCTGCCGTCCCGGTCGCCTCGGCACCGATGACGCCGGTGTTGAGGAAGAGGACGAGGAGGCCGGTCACGATGAGCGTGCCACGAGCCCAGAACCCGGCCTTCGGGATGTCGCGCACCGGGTTGTGGGACTCCTCCGCCGCGAGCGGCAGCTCCTCGATGCCGAGGAAGAACCACATCGCGAAGGGCAGGGCGAACAGGATCGGGAGGACGCCGTGCGGCAGGAACTCGGTCTGGCCCGCGTCGGGGGCGATGTCGAACAGGTTGGCCCAGGCGAACTGGCCGGAGAAGATCGCCATCGCGGAGAAGACGAGCAGGATGCCGATGGAGATGATCGAGACGACGATCGCGAAGCGGAAGGAGATGCTCGCACCGGCGGAGTTCAGCGCGATGAACGCGACGTAGAGGATCGCCCACCACACTGGCGACGGCATGGAGAACCCGAGCAGCTCGCTCGTGATGGCGTCGGCGTAGGAGGCCGAGAAGTACACGATCACGGCCGTGGTCGCGACGTACTCGATGGTCTCCGCGAGTCCGGTCACGAACCCGCCCAGCGGTCCCATCGCCGCTCTCGCGAAGGAGTAGGCCCCACCGGTGTGCGGCATCGCCGCGGCCATCTCCCCGATCGAGAAGATCATCCCGTAGTACATCGCGACGAGGATGACGAAGGCGATGAGCATGCCGCCGAACCCGGCGAAGTCGATGCCGAAGTTCCAGCCGGAGAAGTCGCCGGAGATGACCGCGGCGACGGCGAGGCCCCAGAGGCCCCACACCCCGGCCGACCGCTTCAGGCTGCGTTTCTCGAAGTACCCCTCGCCGGCCGCGGTGTAGGTCACCCCGGAGATCTTGCGCGTGTCGTCAGCCATCGATGCGTCCTGTCGCTCGGGTTGCGCGCTCGTCGGGCTCGCACAACGTCCTCAGATTCGGTTGGCCCGACTCTAGGGCCCGCAATGGTCGCGTGTACATACCTTTGTGAGGAAATCCCTTTCGCAAATGCATCGATCCGCTGGAGGCGTTGTGATGTAATGGTCGGGTTCGCGACCTTTCAGTTCTCCATCGAGGTAGAACGCCGACGACGGGTCCCCCGATCAACGAGGAGCTGCCATGCACCCACGCTCAGGAAACCTGACGCTCGAGGAGCTCACGACGGCCGTCGCCGCGCGCGAGATCGACACCGTGATCCTCGCGTTCACCGATATGCAGGGCCGACTCGTCGGCAAGCGCGTCTCGGCACGCCTCTTCGTCGAGGACGTCGCCGAGCACGGGGCGGAGTGCTGCAACTACCTGCTCGCGGTCGACGTCGAGATGAACACGGTCGACGGCTACGCGATGTCGAGTTGGGAACGCGGCTACGGCGACATGGCGATGATCCCCGACTTCTCGACCCTCCGCCGCGCGCCCTGGCTGCCGGGCACGGCCCTCGTCACCGCCGACCTCCAGTGGCTCGACGACGCCCCGGTGGTCGCTTCACCCCGTCAGATCCTCATCGCCCAGCTCGAACGGCTCGCGGAACGCGGCCTCGTCCCGTTCGTCGGCACGGAGCTCGAGTTCCTCGTCTTCGACGACACCTTCCGGGAGGCCTGGGCGAAGGACTACACGAAGCTGACCCCCGCCACCGACTACAACATCGACTACGCGATCCTCGCCTCGACCCGCATGGAGCCGTTGCTGCGCGACATCCGCAACGCCATGGACGGCGCCGGCATGTACTGCGAGGGCGTGAAGGGCGAATGCAACCTCGGGCAGCAGGAGATCGCGTTCCGCTACGAGCACGCCCTCGTCACCTGCGACAACCACTCGATCTACAAGAACGGGGCGAAGGAGATCGCCGACGCCCACGGCAAGAGCCTCACGTTCATGGCGAAGTTCGACGAGCGCGAGGGCAACAGCTGCCACATCCACATCAGCCTCCGCGGTGAGGACGGTTCGGCCGTGTTCGCGGACCCCGACGCGCCCGACGGCATGTCGAAGCTCTTCCGGCACTTCCTGGCCGGGCAGCTCGCCGCGATGCGCGAGCTGACGATGTTCTTCGCGCCGAACATCAACTCCTACAAGCGCTACGTCGACGGCAGCTTCGCCCCGACGGCCGTCGCCTGGGGACACGACAACCGCACCTGCTCGCTCCGGGTCGTCGGCCGGGGGCTCGGCATGCGCGTCGAGAACCGGGTGCCGGGTGGCGACGTGAACCAGTACCTCGCCGTCGCCGCGCTCATCGCCGCCGGACTGCACGGCATCGAGAACGAACTGGAGCTCGAGGACCCGACCAGCGGCAACGCCTATACGGGCGGTGCGCCCCGCGTCCCGACCTCGCTCCGGGAGGCGGCCGAGCTCTTCTCGCAGTCGACGATCGCCCGCGAGGCCTTCGGTGACGAGGTCGTCGACCACTACCTGAACTTCGCGAAGGTGGAACTCGCCGCCTTCGACGCCGCGGTGACGGACTGGGAGCGGGTGCGCGGCTTTGAACGCCTCTGACCCGGACGTCCCAGCGACCGACCCGCCCGTCTCGAGCGCTCCGCTCATCGGTGTCACGACCTACCTCGAACAGGCCCAGACCGGGGTGTGGGACGTCCCGGCGTCCTTCCTGCCGAAGGTGTACCTCGACGCCGTGACGGATGCGGGCGGGATCGCGGTCCTCCTTCCACCCCAGCCGGTCACCCGAGCGGTGGCCGCCTCCGTGCTCGCCCGCCTCGACGGGCTCATCGTCTCGGGTGGCGCCGACGTCGACCCCGGCCTGTACGGGCAGGCCGCCCACCCACGCACCGGTCGGCCGCGGACGGATCGGGACGCCTGGGAGGAGGCGCTGCTCACGGCGGCGATCGACGCAGAGCTGCCGTTCCTCGGCATCTGTCGTGGCGCACAACTGTTGAACGTCGCGCTCGGCGGGACGCTGATCCAACACCTCCCCGACCTCGTCGGCGACGACTCCTTCCAGCCCGGCGAGGGCGTCTTCGGGCCGAAGACCGTCGCGATCGACGCCGACTCACGGCTGGCCGCGCTGCTCCGGCAGGACGACGACGAGCTCGACGTGCACGTCTACCACCACCAGTCGATCGACCGCGTCGCCGACGGACTCGTCGTCACCGCCCGCACCGAGGAAGGCGTCATCGAGGCGGTCGAGCTGCCGACGGTCCCCTTCGGTCTCGCCGTGCAGTGGCACCCCGAGGAGGAGACGGCCGACCGGCGCCTCTTCGCCGGGCTCGTGGACGCCGCGCGTCGACACCGCGACGCCGGGACCACCGTAGGACTCAGCACCAGCACCACACCCGGCACCGAGAGCAGGAGCACCACACCGTGAGCTACACGATCCTCAATCCGGCGAACGAGCACGTCGTCACGACGGTCGAGCACCTCGACCTCGCCGAGACGGACGCCGCCATCGCCCGCGCCGCTGTCGCCCAGCGGTCCTGGGCGGCCGTCAGCCCCGCCGACCGCGCCCAGGCGCTCCGCCGGTTCGCCGCATCGGTCGACGCCGACCGCGAGCACCTCGCCAGCCTCGAGGTCGTCAACTCCGGCCACCCCATCACCCAGGCGCGGTGGGAGGCCGGTCACGTCCGCGACGTGCTCGAGTACTACTCGGCGTCACCCGAACGGCTCTTCGGTCAGCAGATCCCCGTCGCCGGCGGCATCGACCTCACCTTCCACGAACCGCTCGGCGTCGTCGGCATCATCACCCCGTGGAACTTCCCGATGACGATCGCGGCCTGGGGCTTCGCGCCGGCGCTCGCGGCAGGGAACGCGGTGGTCCTGAAGCCCGCGGAGTGGACCCCCCTGACGAGCATCCGCCTCGGAGAACTCGCCCTCGAGTCCGGCCTGCCCGAGGGCCTGTTCCAGGTGTTGCCGGGCCGCGGATCGGTCGTCGGCGAGCGCTTCGTCACGAACGAGACCGTCCGGAAGGTCGTCTTCACCGGGTCGACCGCCGTCGGCAAGCGCATCATGGCCGGCGCGGCGGAGCAGGTGAAGCGCGTCACCCTCGAACTCGGCGGCAAGAGCGCCAACATCGTGTTCGCGGACGCCGACCTCGAACGCGCGGCCGCCGCCGCCCCCTACGGCGTCTTCGAGAACGCGGGCCAGGACTGCTGCGCCCGGAGCCGGATCCTCGTCCAACGGAGCGTCTACGAGCGGTTCATGGAGCTGCTGGAGCCGGCCGTGCAGGGTGTGGTCGTCGGCGATCCGAACGACGAGGCCACCGAGATGGGCCCGCTCGTCTCCGCTCCACACCTGGCCGCCGTGCGCTCGTACGTGCCCGAGGGTGCGCCGATCGCCTTCACCGGGAGCGCCCCTGACGGCCCGGGGTACTGGTTCGCGCCGACCGTCCTGACGCCAGGCCGCGACGACCGCACCGTCCGGGAGGAGATCTTCGGTCCCGTCGTCGCCGTCCTGCCCTTCGAGGACGAGGCCGACGCTCTCACCCTCGCGAACGACACGGACTACGGCCTCTCCGGCTCGATCTGGACCCGCGACGTCGGTCGCGCGGTACGGGCCGCTCGAGCGGTGGAGTCGGGCAACCTGTCCGTCAACTCCCACTCCTCCGTCCGCTACTCCACCCCCTTCGGCGGGTTCAAGCAGTCGGGTCTCGGGCGCGAGCTCGGTCCCGACGCCCCGCTCGCCTTCACGGAGACGAAGAACGTCTTCCTCGCCGTCGACTGAACGACCCGCACCACCCGGCCCCTGAGCACCATCCCCGGTCCCTGAGCCTGTCGAAGGGCGGGGCAGAGAGAAAGAGCACCACATGACCATCACCCCCATCGACCTCACCCAGCGGCTCGCCGGGAAGGTCGCCGTGATCACCGGCGGCGCGAGCGGCATCGGCCTCGCCACGGCGAAGCGCTTCGCCGCGGAGGGCGCGACCGTCGTCATCGGCGACCTCGACCCGACGACCGGCCAGGCGGCGGCCGAGCTCGTCGGTGGGCTCTTCGTCCAGGTGGACGTGACCGACCAGGCGCAGGTCGACCACCTGTTCGACACGGCGGCCGAGACCTACGGCTCGGTCGACATCGCCTTCAACAACGCCGGCATCTCCCCGCCCGACGACGACTCGATCGAGACGACCGAACTCCCGGCCTGGGAGCGCGTGCAGGACGTGAACCTCAAGTCGGTCTACCTGTGCTCGCGCGCCGCCATCCGTCACATGGTGCGGCAGGGGAAGGGCTCGATCATCAACACGGCGTCGTTCGTCGCCGTCCTCGGTTCGGCCACCTCGCAGATCTCGTACACGGCGTCCAAGGGCGGAGTGCTCGCGATGAGCCGCGAGCTCGGCGTGCAGTTCGCCCGGCAGGGCATCCGCGTCAACGCCCTGTGTCCCGGTCCCGTCAACACCGCGCTGCTGCAGGAGCTCTTCGCGAAGGACCCGGTGCGCGCGCAGCGGCGACTCGTGCACATCCCGCTCGGACGATTCGCCGAGCCCGAGGAGTTGGCCGCGTCCGTCGCCTTCCTCGCGAGCGACGACTCCTCCTTCATCACCGGGTCGACGTTCCTCGTCGACGGCGGCATCTCCTCCGCCTACGTGACGCCGGAATGAGCTGACGACATGCCCGGGCGGGGGACGCGACCCCGGGGAAATAGACTGATCCGATGAGCGAGACGCGGAAGGGCGACGAGGCGACCGAGGTGCTCAGCGCCGAGCTCCTCCTGCGTCCGGGCCGCGCCGGGAACGCGTTCGAGGAGACCGTCCAGCGGCTCCTGCAGTCCATCCGTCTCGGGCTCATCGAGCCGGGCGGTCGTCTGCCGGCCGAGCGCGAACTCGCGACGATGCAGGGGGTCAGCCGAGACACCGTGCGGGATGCGATCGCCGCGCTCACCGAGGCCGGTTACCTGACCTCGCGGCGAGGACGCTACGGCGGGACGTTCGTCATGGACGAGCTGCCCGATGACGAGGCGATCACCGGGTCCCACTCCCCCGAGGCCGGCCGGGTCTCGATCTCGGCGGCGGAGATCGAGGACACGCTCACGCTCCGCAGCATCCTCGAGGTCGGTGCTGCGCGCGAGGCGGCGCAGTGCAAGCTGTCCGGCGCCGACCGCGAACGCCTGTGGCAGGCGCTCGGAGACTGCCGGGATGCGGCGCCCGCCGACTACCGCCGCCACGACTCCCGTCTCCACCTGCTCATCGCGGAGCTCGTGGGAGCGCCCAGCCTGCTGCCGCTCGTCGCCGAGTCGCGCATGCGGGTCAACGAACTCCTCAACGGCATCCCGCTGCTGGCGGTGAACATCGCCCACTCCGACGAGCAGCACGAGCGCATCGTCAAGGCGATCCTGCGCGGTCACCCCGAGGAGGCGGCGCAGGCGATGGCCGAGCACGTCGCCGGCTCCGAGGCGCTCCTGCGAGGCTTCCTCGCCTGAGCGCCTGTCGCGGCGCGGACATGGAACGACCTCCCGGCGACGAGTCGCGAGGAGGTCGGATGCGCCGGTCGTGCCGGCGGGTGCGAGGTCCTAGAAGGACTTCGGGTAGGTGCGGGCCGGAATGGCACGGTAGCCGTCGCGCTTGACGACGACGACCGATCCGACGGCCGCACTCGCAGCGAGGAGGGCGATGATGCCGAGATAGATGGTCATGGTTCTATGAAACGCCCGATCGGGATGAAGGACAAGCGAACAATTCTGACGCGATTCGGTAGCATTTCTACATGGATGTCCGCCGACTCGACCTGCTGCGGGAACTGGCCGAGCGCGGTTCCGTGCACGCCGTCGCCGAGGCCACACATCGCACCCCGTCCGCGGTCTCCCAACAGCTCAAGGTCCTCGAGCGCGAGGCGGGCCTGCCGCTCACCGAACGGCGTGGTCGCGGCCTCGTCCTCACCGACGCCGGCCGGGCACTCGCGGCCAGCGCCACGGACGTCGCCGTCGCGCTCGAGCGGGCGACGAGCGTGTGGGACGAGTACCGCAACCGTCCGATCGGCACCGTCACGGTCGCGACCTTCCCCACCTTCGGGCAGATGGTCGTCCCCGCCGTGCTCCGCAGCCTCGAGGCGGTACCCGGCCTGCGGGTCGTCGTGAGCGATCGCGACCCCGACCTCGAGGACTTCCCCGATCTGGCGGCCGACTTCGACATCGTCATCGCGCAGGCGATCAGCGGCGAGCGCAACTGGGTCCGTCGCGGTCTCCGCATCACGCAGCTGCTCTCCGAGCCGCTCGATGTCGTGCTACCGGTCGGGCATCGCTTGAGCGGCCAGACCGTCCTGACCCCGGCGGACCTCGCGGACGAGTCCTGGATCGGCGTGCCGGTCGGCTATCCGCTCGACCGCCTGCTCCGCAGCATCGAGGCCGAATCGGGCGGCGAGCTCCGAGTGGTGCAGCGGGTGAGCGACAACCGCATCGCGGAGGCGATGGTCGCGGCGGGCCTCGGCATCGGGCTCCTCCCGCGGTACACGGCGAGCGGCCCGGAGCGCGGCATCGTCCTCCGTCCGCTCGCGGGGCTCGACGCGACCCGTCGGATCGTCGCACTGTCGCGTCCCGACCGCGCCGAACGCCTGGCGGTGCGGACGGTCCTCGACGCGATCCGCGCGGAGGCGCAGTCGGTCGCCGCTTCGCACACGGCGCAGGAACCCGAGGAACTCACCACGCCCCGCTGGGTGTGAGCTGGACCGTTCTCAGGAGTCCGTCGGTGCGCCGGTGGCGGCGACCGCGGACACACCGCTCGAGTCCTGAGGACGGTCCCGGCGGGACGGTCAGCCCTCGGCCCGACCGACGCCGCTGCGCTCCCGGCGGTACCGCTGCACGCCGCGCCAGACCGCGACGCCGACGGCGATCACGACGCCCGCGATGACCACCTTCTGAAGGATGCCCGCGTACTCCTCGACGATGTGCCACTGCTCGCCCAGGAAGAAGCCGGCGAGGACGAAGATGGTGTTCCAGATCGCACTGCCCGCGAAGGTGAGCAGGGTGAACCGCAGGACCGGCATCCGTTCCACGCCGGCGGGGACGGAGATGAGACTCCTGAAGATCGGCAGCATCCGACCGAAGAACACCGCCTTCGAGCCGTGCTTCTGGAACCAGGCCTCCACGCGGTCGACGTCCTCGACGTGCACGAGCGGCACGCGCTCGGCGAGCCGTCGCATCCGGTCGCGTCCGAGCACCGCCCCGATCGCGTAGAGGGCCAGCGCACCGATCACGGAACCGGCCGTCGTCCAGACGAGGACCTCGACGAGACCGAGCTTGCCCTGACTGGCGGCGAATCCGGCGAGCGGCAGGATGATCTCGCTCGGCAACGGCGGGAAGAGGTTCTCGAGGGCGATGGCGAGCCCGGCTCCCGGACCGCCCAACGTCTCCATGAGGTCGACCGCCCAGTCGGCAACCCCTCCGAGGGCGCTGTCCCCTCCGGTCGAGGCGGCGGACAGGCTGGACGTGGCGGCGGTGGACGTCGTCATACCCTCGACGCTACGCGACACCCGCTCGCCATCCCTGGGAACCTCCGCTCAATCCCCCACCCGTCGGTTCCACCGAACCGGCCCGTTCTCAGGACCGCTCCGGCGTGGCGAGCCTCACCCGGCGCGACACGCCGGAGGTCTCCTGAGAACGGAAACCGATAGCGTTGGGGCATGCGCATCGCCACCTGGAACGTCAACTCGATCCGTACCCGCGTCGGCCGCGTGGTCGACTGGCTCGTCCGTGAGGACGTCGACGTCCTCGCCATGCAGGAGCTCAAGTGCAAGCCCGAGCAGTTCCCGATGGAGGCCTTCACGAAGGCCGGCTACCAGGTGGAGCTCCACGGTCTCAGCCAGTGGAACGGCGTCGGCATCGCCAGCCGCCTTCCGATGGAGGACGTGCAGATCGGCTTCCCCGACATGCCGGGCTTCGGCAAGCCGCCGGCGAGCCTCGCGCTGGACGGTCCCGGATTCGACGCCGACGGCCTGCCGCTCGAAGCTCGAGCCATCGGCGCGACGGTCGACGGCGTCCGCCTCTGGAGCCTGTACGTCCCGAACGGCCGCGCGGTCGGCGACCCGCACTACGACTACAAGCTCCGCTGGCTCGCCGCGCTCGAGGCCGACACCCGCTCCTGGCTCGCCGAGAACCCCGAACTGCCGCTCGCGCTCATGGGCGACTGGAACGTCGCCCCGCTCGACTCCGACGTCGGCGACCCGAGCTTCGGCCCTGGCTCGACCCACATCTCCGCGCCGGAGCGCGCCGCCCTCGCCGCCTTCGTCGACGCGGGACTGCAGGACACCGTCCGCCCGTTCGTCCCCGAGGGCTACACCTTCTGGGACTACAAGCAGCTCCGGTTCCCCCGCAACGAGGGCCTCCGCATCGACTTCATCTACGGCTCGCAGGCGTTCGCGGACCACGTCGTCGAGGCGTCGATCCACCGCAACGAGCGCAAGGGCGACAGTCCGAGCGACCACGTTCCCGTGGTCGTCGACCTCGACTTCACCCTGTCGGACGAAGAGGACGACGACTCACCGATGATCTTCGGCTGAGCCGTCGCCCCTGCACCCGAGTCCGGTCAGGCGTTCCGACGCCGGCGGGCGAGCAGGAGCGCGAGGGCTCCGAGCGCCACCACGCCACCGCCGAGGACCGCGGGAGCGATAGACGAGACGCCCGTGTCGGGCAGCCTGGCCGCAGCACCGGCCACCGGTTCGGCCATGACGACGCCGTCAGCGCCGACGCTCACCTGACGCTGCAGGCTGTTCACACCGGTCTCCGCGTCCCAGGTGCCGACGTTCGCCGTCTGGACGGCGTAGAGCGGATTCGTCGCGACCGACTCGTGCGTGGCGGGCAGCGACAGCGCGGTGTCGTAACGACCGGCCGGGACGTCGGCGAGTGACGCCTGGAGCGTGACGGTCTCCCCCGCGCCCCAGGTGCGGGCGTCCGAACCGAACGGGACGCGCACCGTGCGCTCGGCGTTCGACAGGACCAGGTAGGCGGGCCGGCTGTTGTACGGAGCCGCCCAACCGTCGTTCCGGACCGTGAGCGAGAGCGTGCCGTCCACGACCGAGCTCTCGGTCATCACGAAGCGGTAGCCGAGTCGCTTCGCGGTGGTGTCGAGGTTCTCCTGACCCCAGGACTGCAGGACGTCCTGCAGGTAGTCCCAGTTGAGGTAGCTGAAGTTGTAGCGTTCCATCTCGGCCGAGGCCGTCGCCCACTCCGACCGCGGCGGGTTCACGTTGCAGGTCTCACCGCCCACCGGCACCCAGTCGCCCTCCTGTGCGAGGTAGTCCTGATCGAGCGAGATCGGGTCGGACAGGTACGTGCCCCAGTCGTCGGGCGCAGCGAGGAAGCAGTCGTTGTGGTGGCCGATGCGCGAGATGGCGCTGCCGTCCCAGGCCTGCGCCTCGGTGATGGCCCCGGCGGTCCCGGTCGGCACCCCGAGGATGTTCTGCTTCATGTTCATGGTCCGCACCTGGATGGAGCGGTCGGCGGGAACCGCCTCGAGGAGTGCCTCGACGACCGCACGTCGCTTCGCCCAGTCCTCCTCCGTGAGTACCCCGGGGTTCGCCGGGTCGGCGGCGAAGTGATCCGTGTAGTACCCCTCACCCCAGAGGCCGACGAACCCGGCCTGCACGACGGAGATGACGTCGGCGTTGTCCTGGAAGATCGGCGTGAGCTGCTCGATGTGGGTGAGCACGATGTCGAGCGGCGCGTCGCCGTAGGGCGGCGTGTAGGGCCAGTCACCGCCCGCGAGGTACGCGAAGCGCGGGATGATCGAGATGCCGGCGGTGCGAGCCGCGTCGAAGTCCGCCTGGACGAGCGCGAGCCAGGCGGGGTCGAGGGTCGGCTCGGCCACGAACCGTTCCATGTAGAAGACGCGGACGAGCTCGGTGATGCCCTCCTCGCGGTAGGCCGCCAGGGTCGCCACGTCGAGCGGCGTGTACCCCGACCCACCCGCGGTCCCCTCTGGGTAGTAATGGGTGTTGTTGGTGTGGTCGAAGCCGCGCTCGGGATTCGCGATGATCGCATCGCTCGGCTCGTAGGCGACCGTGTCGGCCGGGGTCGGGGCAGGTGCCTGCGCCGCGGCGCTCAGCGGGGTGGCGACGACGATGCCGCATGCGGCAAGCACGGCGACGAGACGGAGACGACGGTTCACGGGAACTCCAGCGGGGTCCGGTGGTGCACGGAAGAGGTTGCCCACATCCTGCTGAACCGACACCCGAGGTGCAAGGGAATGCTCGAAACCCACCCCAAGTGATCACTATCGCTTAGCGATTCACCTCGGAACGCCGACCAGGTCGCCGCCCCCGCTCCCGCCTAGGACTTCGGTGCGCCCCCGCGCTTCCGCTTGTTCGCATCGATGGCGGGACGCTCCGCGACCACCGGCCAGGTGCCCGTGTGCCCCTCCCGTGCGGCCGCGGCAGCCAGGATTCGAGGCTTCGCCGCGAACCATCCGACGATGAGCAGCGGGATGAGGACGATGAGCGAGGCGAGGACCCAGCGGCCCGTCTCGGAGAAGCCCATGGTCACGAGGACGAACAGGAGGAACGCGAGCGTCAGATACGACGTGAACGGTGCCCCGAACAAGCGGAACGACGGCCGCTCGACCTTGCCCTGCTTCGCCCAGCGCTGCAGCTGGATCTGGCAGAGGATGATCGTCGCCCAGCCGCCGATGATGCCGATGGCCGAGATCTCGAGCACGAGCTCGAACGCCTTCGACGGGTAGAGCGCGTTCAGCAGGACGCCGAGCAGGGTGAGCACTGCCGTGAGCAGGATCCCACCGAAAGGGACGCCGTTCTTACTCATCTTGCCGGTGAAAGCGGGAGCCGAACCGTTGACGGCCATCGACCGGAGGATGCGACCCGTCGAGTACAGCCCGGCGTTGAGGCTCGACAGCGCTGCCGTCAAGACCACGAAGTTCATCACCGACGCCGAGATCGCCCCGGCCTGCTCCGACCCGATGTGCGAGAAGAAGGTGACGAACGGACTCTCGCCGGCCTCGTAGGCCGTGTACGGCAGCAGGAGCGACAGCAGCAGCACCGAGCCGACGTAGAAGATCGCGATACGGAAGATGACCGTGTTGACGGCCTTCGGCATGATCTTCTTCGGCTCCGCCGTCTCACCGGCGGCGGTTCCGACGAGTTCGATCGCCGCGTAAGCGAACACCACCCCGGAGATCGCGATCATCGGTGCGAACGCCCCGACCGGGAACAGGCCACCGTTGTCGCCGATGACCGAGAACCCGACCGCACCGATGTCGGTCCGGCCACCGAAGACGATGAAGCAGACGCCGACGATGAGGAAGATCACGAGCGCCGACACCTTGATCAGCGCGAACCAGAACTCCATCTCCCCGAAGAGCTTGACGGAGACGAGGTTGAGCGCGAGCACGACCACCAGGGCACCGAGCGCGAAGACCCACTGCGGGAAGTCCTCGAGCTCCTTCCAGCCGAACAGCTTGCCGAAGGTCTTGATGTAGAGCGCTGCCGCCGTGACATCGACGATCGAGGTCATCGCCCAGTTCAGGAAGTACAGCCAGCCGGCGCCGAACGCCATCTTCTCGCCGTAGAACTCACGCGCGTAGGAGATGAACGAGCCCGACGAGGGGCGATGCAGCACCAGCTCGCCGAGGGCGCGGAGGATGAGGAAGGCGAAGAACCCGCACAGCGCGTACACGAGGATGAGGGCCGGCCCGGAGCTGTTCAGCCGCCCGCCCGCGCCGAGGAAGAGCCCGGTGCCGATCGCCCCGCCGATCGCGATCATCTGGATCTGTCGGGGCTTGAGGGTCTTGTGGTACCCCTGTTCCTCGCCCGAGAAGTCCTGCACGGCGAGCATCTCGTCGCCGACGGTCTCGCGGGACGCCGCCCAGTCTCCGGAGCGTTCGTGTCGTGGGGTCGTGCCTTCGGTCATGTCGTCCCATCGGGTCGGGTCCGACGGCGCTCCGCCGGGCTGGACGGTGGTATATCTCAGTCCTGCCCGCCCAAGAGTAGTCGTGAACGTTCGGCTTTTCCGGCCATCACTGTCCATGCTTCGGAGGACAGCGGCACGGCGGACCGACCGGTTCCGAACGTCAGGCGAGCAGCGCGGCGACGACGACCAGGACCGGTACGGAGAGGATGGTCGTCAGCAGGACGGTGTCGCGGGCGAGCGCGACACCCTGCTCGTACCGGCTCGCGAAGTTGTAGACGTTCTGGGCCGCCGGAAGGGCTGCGAGGACGACGGAGGCGAACAGCGGCGTCCCGCTCAGCCCGAAACCGAAGTGGGCGATGAGGTAGGCGAACACCGGCATCAGGATCGACTTGATCGCCGTCGCCACGAAGATCTCGCGACGCCCGCTCCCGGCCTGCAACGGTCGCATGCCGTGCAGTGACATCCCGAAGGCCATGAGGATGAGCGGCACGGCGGCGCCCCCGAGGAGTTCGAACGGGGCCATCACCGGCTCGGGCAGGCGCACGCCGACGAGATTGAGGAGGACGCCGACGATCGACGCGACGATCATCGGGTTGCGGAACGGCTGCGTCACGATGCCGACGAACGACACGGTGCCGCGCTGTCTGGCGTCGAGGATGGTGAGGGCGATCGGAGCGAAGACGAGGAGCTGCAGCAGGATGACCGGCGCGACGTAGCCGGCCTCGCCGAGGACGTAGACGGCGACCGGGATGCCGATGTTGTTGGCGTTGACGTAACCCGAGCCGAGTGCGCCGATCGTCGCGACGGAGAGGTCCTTGAGCAGCCACACCGCGTTGAGCAGCACGAAGAGCGCCGCCGCCGAGAGCGCGCTGGCGAGGGCGACCCAGATGAAACTGCTGAACACCTCGTGCAGGTCGGCCGTGGCGAGCACGGTGAACAACAGCGCCGGGTTCGTGACGAAGAACGCCACCCGGTTGAGCACATGCCCGGTCGTCGGGCCCCCGACCTCGAGACGCCCGGCGAGGTAGCCGACGAGGATGACGGTGCCGATGATCGCGAACCCCGTCAGCACTCCACCCATGCCGTCCAGCCTAGGTGCAGCCCGTCCACCGGCCCGGTCGAGCCGACGGTTGTGGAGCGGGCGGCCGGCGTGGAGAATCTGGGGAGGAGAGCCGGGCACCACCATCGCCCCGCGATCCGCTCCCACCAGGAGCCCGCACCAATCACCCACGAGGAGATCCGACGATGACGTCATTCGACCCGGTCGCGTCCAGCGACGCGATGCACAGCACCACCCTCCCCCACGAACGCCTCTCCATCAGCCGCGGCCCGCGCTCCGGGCTGACCATCAGCGTCGCCCTGCACTCCACCGCCCTGGGACCGGCCCTCGGCGGCGCGCGACTCTGGCGGTACGGGTCCTGGCTCGACGCCGTCGACGACTCCCTCCGCCTCGCCGCGGGGATGACGATGAAGAACGCGGCCGCCGGTCTCGCACACGGCGGCGGCAAGTCCGTCATCCACCTGCCCGTCGGCACGACCCTCGACCCCGCGGAGCGCCGCGACGCGATGCTCGACCTCGGCGACGCGGTCGAAGCGCTCGGCGGCACCTACCGCACCGCGGAGGACGTCGGCACGACCGCCGACGACATGGCCGTCGTCGCCGAGCGGACCGACCACGTCAGCGGGCTGCCGGCGGACCGCGGAGGTGTCGGCGAACCGAGCGAGGCGACGGCGGCCGGCGTGCACGCGGCCATCACCGCGACGCTCGAGACGGTCTTCGGCACCCCGCTCGTCGCGGGCCACCGGGCGACGGTCTCCGGACTCGGCCAGGTCGGCGGCCGACTCGCCCGGCGCCTCGCGGCCGAGGGGGCACGCCTCATCGTCACCGACGTCGACCCACGCAAGCGCGCCCTCGCCGAGGAGATCGGCGCCAGCTGGATCGAAGCGGGCGACGAGCACCTCGTCGAGACGGACCTCTTCGTGCCGTGCGGTGTCGGCGGCGCCCTGAACGCCCGGGTGATCGGCCAGCTGCGGTGTCGCGCCGTGGTCGGGGCGGCGAACAACCAGCTCGCCACCCGCGCCGACGCAGTGACCCTTGAGGAGCGCGGCATCCTGTGGGCGCCGGACTTCGTCGCGAACGCCGGCGGCGTCATCTACCTCGCCATGGCGTCCGAACCGGGCGCCGATGCCGCGGCCATCGAGCAGCGGGTGTCGGCGATCGGGCGGACCGTGCAGTCGATCTACCGGGACGCCGCTGCGGAGGGCGTCACGACGCTCGTCGCCGCCGAACGCCTCGCGATGGCCCGCATCGATGCGGCGGGCGGGGTCCTCACAGCGGTCTGACGACGGCGAACGGCCCGTCCACCCGGAGCGGGTGGACGGGCCGTCGGTCGCCAGTGTCAGGCGACGTCGAGGGATCGCGTCAGAGCTTGACGACCATCTTCCCGGTGTTGGCGCCGCGCATGAGGGCGAGGAACGCGTCGAGCGTGTGGTCGAGGCCCTCGTAGACGGTCTCGTCGAAGACGACGTCGCCGTTCTGCAACCAGGCACCCATCTCACCGGAGAACGCCGGGAAGTGCTGCGTGTAGTTGCCGACGGTGAAGCCCGTGAGGGTGAGCCCGCGGGTCACGATGTTCGACAGGTTGCGCGGGCCCTCGGCACGCTCGGTGTCGTTGATCTGCGAGATGACGCCGCAGAGCGCTGCGCGTCCGCCGTCGTTGAAGGCGTCGATCGCCGCTTCGAGGTGCTCGCCCCCGACGTTGTCGAAGTACACGTCGATGCCGTCGGGTGCCGCGGCCGCGAGCTGCTCGGTGACGGGTCCGTCCTTGTAGTTGAAGGCGGCGTCGTAGCCGTACTTCTCCGTCAGCAGGGCGACCTTCTCGGCCGATCCGGCCGAACCGATGACGCGCTTCGCGCCCTTGAGACGGGCGATCTGGCCGACCATCGTGCCGACGGCACCTGCCGCACCGGAGACGAACACCGTGTCGCCCTCTCGGAACTTGGCGACCTCGAGCAGACCGACGTACGCGGTGAGGGCCGTCATGCCGAGGACGCCGAGGTAGGCGGACAGCGGGACGCCGGGGAGCTCGGGGACGACGCGGAACCCGCCGGCGTCCTCCTGGACGAGGTCTCGCCAGCCGAACTGGTGCAGGACGACGTCGCCGACGGAGAAGCCCTCGGCGGCCGACTCGACGACCCGGCCGATGGCTCCGCCGGTCATCGTTTCACCGAGCTGGTACGGCGCGACGTAGGAGCGGGCGTCGTTCATACGACCGCGCATGTAGGGGTCGACCGAGAGGAAGAGGTTCTGGACCCGGAGCTGGCCGGGCGCGAGCTCCGGGAGCTCGACGGAGACGGTCCGGAAGTCGGACTCGGTCGGCCAGCCGACCGGTCGCGAGACGAGCTGGATCTGGGTGCTGAGCGTGGGGGTGTTCACGTGGTGCCTTTCCTTGGTGCGGTGGTTCGGTGCTCCGGTGGAGGCGCAGCACGTCGTCGGGTTGCGGACGGGGTGGGGTGGACGATCGGAGCAGTCGGTCGACTGCGATCGTCAGACGGCCAGCGCGATGACGAGCGCGACGAG
Source organism: Plantibacter sp. MCCC 1A11337 (assembly GCF_013349365.1). NCBI lineage: Bacteria > Bacillati > Actinomycetota > Actinomycetes > Micrococcales > Microbacteriaceae > Plantibacter > Plantibacter sp. MCCC 1A11337. The sequence goes on from NZ_JABJWX010000001.1 coordinate 1,548,946, forward strand.
TCCGAGCAGCGGGGCGGTCCCCTGGACGATCGCGGCGCGTGCCTTCGTGCGGTCGGAGGTGATGAGGACGAGCGAGGCCAGCAGCATCGAACCCGCCGAGGCGAAGACGAGCGCGGCCCCGATGCCCGTCGAGCCGGCGATCAGGAACACGATGCCGACGATGGTGCCGATCGCGAGGAAGAGGTTGTAGAAGCCCTGGTTGTACGCGAGGCCCCGGGTGGTCTCCGCCTCCAGCTCGCTGGTACCGAAGGTCTTGCGCGTCGCCGGCTCGGTCCAGCGCAGCGACTCGAGCACGAAGATGTAGACGTGGAGGAGGGCGGCGATGCCGACGAGGACGAGACTGACGACGAGCATGGAACGGCCTTCCGGGAGGTCGGGGTGGAGTCACTCGGGCTGAGCGACATTCTGTACCGATGGGTCTACTATAATAGTGGAACGCTCGGTACACAACCCACCCGTCCGGAGGACCGGCCGAGCCAGGAGGAGGGACCCATGGGACGCACGCAGGAGTTCGACACCGTCGCCGTCGTCCAGGCGGCGCGCGACGTCTTCTGGGACCGCGGCTACGAGGCGACCTCGCTGGCAGACCTCGAAGCGGCCACCGGCCTGCGGCGGTCGAGCCTCTACCACGCCTTCGACAGCAAGCGCGGACTGTTCGACGCCGCCGTGCAGGACTACCTCGACACCGTCATCCGACCGCGCCTCTCGGTGCTCGCGCGGGCGACGGACGGCAGAGCCGGGCTCACCACCTACTTCTCGGGCGTGCAGACCGTCATCGCGACGCTGCCCGACGACTCCCCCCGCCGCGGTTGCCTCCTCCTCAACAGCGCGGCCGGCCTCGCGGCCCACGACGATGCACTGCGCGAGGTCGTCGACGGCTACCGGGCCGAGCTCACCACCGCGGTCTCGGACGCCCTCGCCCTCGCCCGTCCCGAGGCGGACGCGGACGAACTCGCCGCGGCCGCCCGGCAGCTCACCTCGTTGTCGGTCAGCGCGCTGCTGCTCGCCCGGGTCAACCGGGAGGAGGCCGTCGCCATCCTCGACGTCGCCGTCACGCAGGTCGGCAGCTGGTAGCGGATGCATAACACCGGAACCCTCCGGATGTCACCGGCGGACGCCAATGTGACGCTCTGTTTCGGCGACCGAGAGCGGTCTCCCGCCCTCGCGTAGCATGGCGGGCACCCCACCCCTGGAGCCCGAGACCCATGACGAACGCTGCCACAAGCCCGCTCGCCGCGAGCTCGAAGGACGCCCGAGGCGCCTCCTCCGTCGACTCGGCGGAGCGCGCCTCCACGGTCGCGTTCGCCGGGGTCGGCCGCACCTTCGCGAGCGGCGTCGGCAAACGTGCCGACGCCCCACGGCCCGTGCTGCGCGATGTCACGATCACCGCCGAGGCCGGTGAGGTCGTGGCCATCCTCGGCACGAGCGGCTGCGGCAAGTCCACCCTGTTGCGGATCGCGGCCGGTCTCGACCACCCGACCGCCGGCTCCGTGCTCATCGACGGCACACCCGTCGCCGGCATCGACCCGCGCACGGCCTTCGGCTTCCAGGAGCCTCGGCTCCTCCCCTGGCGCACCATCGCCGCGAACGTCGCACTCGGTCTGCCCAAGCGGACACCCGCAGCCGAAGGACGTGCCCGCGTGGCCGAGCTGCTCGAACTCGTCGGGCTCGCGGACTTCGCCGAGCACCGCCCACGGGAGGTCTCCGGCGGCATGGCGCAACGCGCCTCACTCGCCAGGGCCCTCGCCCGCCGGCCGGGCGTCCTGCTCCTCGACGAGCCGTTCGGCGCCCTCGACGCCCTCACCCGGCTGAAGATGCAGGACCTGCTGCTCGCCATCCACCTCGCCGCGCCCACCACCATCCTGCTCGTGACCCACGACGTCGACGAGGCCCTCCAGCTCGCCGACCGGGTCATCCTCCTGGGTCGCGAGGAGGGACAGCCCGGTTCGACCATCGCGCAGACCGTGACCGTCCCCGGCGACCGCCCGCGCGACCGCGGGTCGGCAGAGCTCGCCGAACTTCGCGGCCGTCTCCTCGACGGACTCGGCATCGACCGCCACGGTCTCGCCCGCGGCGACCAACGACTGCCGTCCATCCCGCACTTCCCGTACTGAGCCACCCACCACCTCCGCCGTCATCCCGCACCGATCCACAGCAAGGACCAACGCATGACCTCACGACGCCGCTTCACCATCTCCCGCGCCGGGCGCGCGGCCCTCGTCGCCGCGACCGCCGCCGCAGCACTCCTCCTCAGCGGCTGCGTGGCGGGCGAGAACGCTCCTGCAGCCGGCGGCGACAGCACCGCCGGCACCACCGAGGGCGGCACGCTCAACATCGACTTCGCGACCTACAACCCGCTCTCCCTCATCATCAAGGACCAGGGCTGGCTCGAGGACGCCCTCGACGACCAGGACATCACCGTCAACTGGGTCCAGTCGGCCGGCTCCAACAAGGCCAACGAGGCGCTGCGGGCCGACGCGATCGACGTCGGGTCCACAGCCGGTTCCGCCGCGCTCCTGAACCGGGCGAACGGATCGGCCATCCAGGCGATCGACGTCTTCTCGCAGCCCGAGTGGTCGGCGATCGTCGTCGGCCAGGGCTCGACGATCACGGACGTCGCCGAACTCAAGGGCAAGAAGGTCGCCGCCACGAAGGGCACCGACCCCTACTTCTTCCTCCAGCAGGCGCTGGAGGAGGCCGGCCTGTCCGCCGCAGACGTCACGATCGAGAACCTCCAGCACGCCGACGGCTGGGCGGCCCTGCAGAACGGCTCCGTCGACGCCTGGGCCGGTCTCGACCCGATCATGGCCGGCGCCGAGGAGGCGGGCGCGAAGCTCATCTACCGCAACGTCGACTTCAACAGCTACGGCATCCTGGCCGCGACCGAGTCCTTCATCGACGAGCGTCCGGACGTCGCGCAGACCGTCGTGAACGCCTATGAACACGCTCGTGAATGGGCCGCGTCGAACCCCGATGAGACGGCACAGATCCTCGCGGACGCCGCGGGCCTCGACCTCGCCGTGGCGACGAAGGTGATCACGGAGCGCTCGAACCTCGACGTCGACCCGGCCCCGGGCAAGGCCCAGGAGCAGGTCCTGTCGATCATCGGCCCGATCTTCGTGGAGTCCGGCGACGTGTCGTCGCAGGACAAGGTCGACGACGCCCTGGCCGACCTCTTCAACCCGAGCTTCGTGGACGACGCGGACCCGTCCGCCATCGGCGCGAAGTAGTCCGGCGCCTCAACCGTCCCGAGAGGAAACCATGACCGAGTTCGCCGGTCTCGGCACCACCGCAGCCGCGGGTGCCCAGGCGACCCAGTCCGGCCGCGAAGCACGCGCGGTCCTCGGGTCCCGCAGGATCGTCGTCGTCCTCGGCGGCTTCATCGTCCCCGTCGTCATCCTCGGAGCCTGGCAGCTCGTCACCGCGCTCGGCCTCGTGCCGGCCTCGCAACTCCCGGCACCCGCCGAGGTCTGGGCGGCCGGCGTGGACCTCGCGCAGCGCGGCTGGCTGCAGCAGGACGTCGCCATCTCGGTGCAGCGGGTCCTCATCGGCTTCCTCATCGGTGCGGTCCTCGGCCTCGTCCTCGGCGCGGTCGTGGGGCTCTCGCGCCTCGGCGACATCCTGCTGTCGACGACCTTCGCGGCGATCCGCGCCGTCCCGTCGCTCGCGTGGGTCCCGCTGCTCATCCTCTGGTTGAAGATCGGTGAGGAGTCGAAGATCACGCTCATCGCGATCGGCGCGTTCTTCCCGGTGTACACGACGGTCTCCGCCGCGCTCCGCCACGTGGACAAGCACCTGGTCGAGGCCGGCCGCGCCTTCGGCCTGAACGGTGTCGCGTTGTTCCGGACGGTGCAGCTGCCAGCCGTGACGCCCTCGGTCGTCTCCGGCCTCCGACTCGCGCTCGCGCAGTCGTGGCTGTTCCTCGTGGCGGCGGAGCTCATCGCCTCGTCCATGGGACTCGGATTCCGCCTGGTGGACTCGCAGAACAACGGCCGGGTCGACCGCATCTTCTTCGTCATCATCGTGCTCGCGCTGCTCGGCGCGATCACCGATGCGCTCGTCGGTGTCCTCGACCGCTGGATCAAGCGCCGCTGGGGATAGCGGTCGGCCGTGCAGTTCCCCGGCGTGAACGGCCGAATGTTGCAGCGAAGTCGCTCCTGACGCAAGAAATCCGCACCCCCTCCGCCCCTACGCTCGAAGGAATCGTCACCCACCCCGGGCGACGCCTGCGCACGCGGAAGGAGGTTCACCATGTCGAACGTCGCCACCACCCACACGAAGAGCATCGTCGGAGAGCCGGAGGTCGTCGAAGACGCCGCCGCACTCGTCGGGCACCCGGCCTGGACGGACCTCAAGGCCGCCGCGACCGCGCTGCAGGCCGTCCAGGTGAAGGACGGCTCGATCCCTGAGTCGAGCGACCACGAGTCGGCGGCAGGGCACGTCGCCACGATCGTCGCGAGTGTCCGCGCCCTCGCTCCGAACTTCCCGCACGACGCCGAGTACCTCGACGCCCTCGTCGCCGACTTCGACCGCTGGGAGCGCGACGGCTTCGGCGTCCCGGACTTCCTCGACTCGCTCGTCGCCTTCCACCCCGAGCGGCACCGCGTGGACGGCCTGGCACACCTCGTCGTGTTCCCGATGGTCACGCAGAACGGTTCGACCGACCGCCACATCGAGGCCGTGCTCGTCGAGGTCATCTGGCCCGAGTTCATCGCCGCGCTCGAGGCCGGCGACTACACGAACGCACTCTTCGTGCCGATCCGCTTCCTCGACTTCACGCCGGGGTACGACACGAACTCCGCGGTCCTCTTCCCCGAGACGGTCGCGATGCGCGCGATCCCGGCGTTCACCTGGGGCGCGATCTTCCAGGACCGCGAGGCGGCCCGGTACCGTCGGGTCGTCCGAGCCGCGGCCGAGATCACCAAGCTCGACCTCCCCGCCGACGCCGCGTCCCTCCTGGACGACCAGCAGCTGGCCGAGGAGACCTTCGTCATGTGGGACCTCATCCACGACCGCACGCACATGCGCGGTGACCTCCCGTTCGACCCGTTCATGATCAAGCAGCGGATGCCGTTCTTCCTGTACTCGCTCGAGGAGCTGCGCTGCGACCTCACGGCGTTCCGCGAGTCGGTCCGGCTGGAGCGCACGCTGACGACCCGAGCGGAGACCGAGACGCTCGACGCGGCGGACGTGGCGATCCTCGAGCACGCGAAGCTCGTCCAGTACGCGATCATCTTCGACCGCATCTTCCGGTTCGCCATCACCGGCTCGCGCGTCCGGAACTACGACGGCGTCGGCGGCCAGCTGCTGTTCGCGTGGATGCACCAGCACGGCGTGCTGCACTGGACCGACACGAGACTCACGATCGACTGGGACGAGGTCCCCGACGTGGTCGTGCGGCTCGGCGAGAGCATCGACGAGCTGTACTGGCGATCGATCGACCGTCCGAAGACCGCGCACTGGCTCGCCGCGTACGAGCTCGTCCGGACGACGCTGACGCCGCACCCCGCGTCGCAGTGGGCGCGTGGGCTGTCCGACGAGATCCTCAGCGGACCGCCGCGTGGACTCACCGACGCGGTCCTCGACGACGAGTTCCCCCTGTCGATGTTCTACGAGGCGCTCGGCAAGAAGATGGCGGACGTCATCACGTCGACCGCCGGGATCACGGGGCGATCCGCGGCCTGACCCGACCGTGCCGCGGAGGAGCCCGGAGCAGCACTCTCCTGAGTGCCGCTCCGGGCTCTTGTTCGAGGCCGGGCCGCCGCGCTCCGTCGCTCGACGGATGTCCCCGGCGGGGCGTCGCGCTAGCGTGGACGGCATGAGCGAGCCCGCCGTCGACCAGCAGGAGGACCGCCGGGTCGACCCCTACGACGCCGAGTGGCGACGTCCGGCCGCGACGCCGTCGGAACAGCGGTCCGACGTCATCCTCGCCATCGCGCTCGGCGTCGGCACCCTCCTCAGCCTCACGCTGTACACGATCGCCGGGTTCTACCCCGAGCCCGCACCGATGTGGGCGTCCGTCCTCTGGGCGATCGGCATCACCGCGCCGCTCGCGTTCCGTCGCCGCTTCCCGTGCTCCGTCTCGATCGTCGTCGCCGTCATGTTCATCGTGGGCGGCACGGTGCTCGTACCCGAGGTCCTCTTCACGAACATCACCCTGTTCCTCGCGATCTACACGGTCGGGGCGTGGGTCCCGAACCGACGTCGCGCCGCACTCGTCCGCGTGCTCATCATCGTCGCCATGTTCGTCTGGCTGCTCGTCTCCATGTTCATCCAGGCGACCGACCCCGACTCGTTGCCGAGCCTCTCCCGGGTGGGGCTCTTCTCACCCCTCGTGGCCTTCATCCTCATCCAGATCCTGACGAACATCCTCTACTTCGGAGCCGCGTACTTCTTCGGCGAGCGCGTGTACCAGTCCTCCCGGGAACGGGCGGCGCTCGAGCAGCGCACAGCCGAGCTCGAGGCGGAGCGCGCCCGGTCCGCCCGGCAGGCGGTCGCCCTCGAGCGGGTGCGGATCGCGCGCGAGCTGCACGACGTCGTCGCCCACCACGTCTCGGTCATGGGGGTGCAGGCCGGTGCCGCGCGCACCGTGCTCGATGCGAACCCGGCCGCCGCGCGGGATGCACTCACGAACGTCGAGCTCGGCGCACGGAGCGCGATCGACGAGCTGCGCAAGATGCTCGGCACCCTCCGCGCGCACGGCGAACCGACCGACGAGGAGAGCAGCCCGTCGACCGTCGGCGTCGGCCAGCTGGGCCGGCTCGCCGACGAGTCGACGGCGAACGGGCTGCCGACGAGGTTCGAACTCGTGGGCACACCGGTCGCGATCCCGGCCGTCGTGTCGTTCAACCTCTACCGGATCGCGCAGGAGGCGCTCACGAACGCCCGCAAGTACGGTGGCACCACGGCGACGGCCGAACTCAGGCTCCGCTATCTGGACGACGCGGTCGAGCTCGAGGTCACGAACACGGGGACCGTCCCGACGGTGGCCCGCCGCGGTGGGCTCGGGCTCATCGGGATGCGGGAGCGCGTGGCGTCGTCAGGCGGCGTCCTCGAGGTCGGGGCACGCGCCCGCGGCGGCTTCCTCGTGCGGGCCGCCATCCCGCTCGGCCGGCCGGGCGACCAGGCGATGGAGCCCGTCGCCGCGTCCATCGCCGACGCCCGCCTCGCCTCCGCCGCCGCAGGACGACCCCGGACCACCACCACGAAGGACCAGGCATGACCGAGCAGCCCACCCGCATCCTCCTCGTCGACGACCAGGAGCTGCTGCGTGCGGGCTTCCGCATCATCCTGGGCTCACAGCCAGGGATCGAGATCGTCGGCGAGGCGTCGGACGGCGCCGAGGCCGTCGCGCTCGCGACGACGCTCGCGCCGGACGTGATCTGCATGGACGTCCAGATGCCGGGTATGGACGGTCTCGAGGCCACCCGTCGGATCGTCGCGGATCCCGAGGTGCACGCCGCGGTCCTCATCCTCACCACCTTCGACCGCGACGACTACCTGGCCGAGGCGCTCCGGGCCGGTGCGAGCGGGTTCCTCCTGAAGAACTCCTCGCCGGAGGAACTCGTCGCAGCGGTCTCGGTGATCGCGGGCGGAGAGGCGCTCCTCTCGCCGGCGGTCACCCGCCGGGTCATCGAAGGGTTCACCCGGCAGGCCCCAGCCGTCGAGGACGCCGTGGAGGATCACACCGCCCCGGCCGGGCCGACGACCGGCGCAGACTACGACCAGCTGACGGAGCGCGAACGCGAGGTCCTGCAGTTGGTCGCCCAGGGCCTGTCCAACCAGGAGATCGCGACCACGCTCTTCGTCGGCGAGGCGACCGTGAAGTCGCACGTCTCGAAGGTGTTGCAGAAGCTCGCCCTCCGCGATCGCATCCAGGCGGTCATCTACACCTACGAGCACGGGCTGGCGTCGCCGCGGAGCTGAGGGTTCGCTCCGTCTCCGCGCAACCCCGTCGGTCGGTCGGATGCGAGGAGTAGCGTGACGACCATGGAATTTCGATACCTCGGCAACAGCGGACTCAAGATCTCAGAGATCATCTTCGGCAACTGGCTGACCCACGCCTCGCAGGTGGAGAACGACGTCGCCACGGCGAGCGTTCGCGCCGCCCTCGACGCCGGCATCACCACCTTCGACACGGCCGACGCCTACGCCAACACGGCGGCGGAGCAGGTGCTCGGCGACGCCCTCAAGGACGAACGACGCGCGAGCCTGGAGATCTTCACGAAGGTCTACTGGCCCACCGGCCCGAAGGGGCACAACGACGTCGGGCTGTCGCGCAAGCACATCATGGACTCGATCGACGGTTCGCTCACGCGTCTCGGCACCGACTACGTCGACCTCTACCAGGCCCACCGCTACGACAGCGAGACGCCGCTCGAGGAGACGATGCAGGCCTTCGCCGACGTCGTCCGGGCGGGCAAGGCGCTCTACATCGGTGTGAGCGAGTGGAACGCCGAGCAGCTGCGCGCCGGCCACGCCCTGTCCAAGGAGCTGGGATTCCAGCTCATCTCGAACCAGCCGCAGTACTCGATGCTGTGGCGGGTCATCGAGGAGGAGGTCGTCCCCACCTCGCGCGAACTCGGCATCTCCCAGATCGTCTGGTCGCCGGTGGCGCAGGGCGTCCTCAGCGGCAAGTACCTGCCGGGTGCAGAGCTCCCGCAGGGCAGCCGGGCCACCGACGAGAAGGGCGGCGCCGACACCATCAAGCGCTTCCTCGACGACGAGGTGCTCACGGCCGTCCAGCAGCTGAAGCCCATCGCCGACGAGCTCGACCTCACCATGGCGCAGCTGGCGCTCGCCTGGGTGCTGCACAACGACAACATCGCCGGTGCGATCGTCGGGGCCTCGCGTCCCGAGCAGGTCACCGCGAACGCCGCCGCGGCCGGTGTGAAGCTCGACGACGCGGTCATCGCCCGCATCGACGAGGCCATCGGCTCCGTCGCCGAGACCGACCCCTCGAAGACGGTCTCCCCGGAGTCCCGCCCCGCCTGATCCAGCGCTCAGCTGGTCCACGACGCCCGGTATCCCCCACTCGACGGAGAAGGGGACCGGGCGTCGTCGCGTCAACCCGTCCTGCGGCGGATGCCGGTGGCACACTGCGCCGCGTAGCGTGATCGCCATACCGGGAGAACCCGACGCAGGACACTCGGTCCAGCACGCAGATCACAGGAGGCGGCCGATGCTCGAACTCAGCCACATCGACAAGTCGTACGGCGAGCGGAAGGTGCTCGACGACGTCAGCTTCCAGGTCGCCCCCGGCCGCATGACGGGGTTCGTCGGCGGGAACGGCGCCGGCAAGACGACGACGATGCGCATCCTGCTCGGTGTCCTCGCCGCGAACGCCGGGACCGTCACCCTCGACGGCACCCCGCTCACCCCGGAGGACCGCCGCCGGTTCGGCTACATGCCGGAGGAGCGCGGCCTGTACCCGAAGATGCGGGTCGAGGAACAGCTCGTCTACCTGGCCCGTCTCCACGGGTTCACGACCCACGCCGCCAAGCGCAACGCCGGCGAACTGCTCGAGCGCCTCGGCCTCGGCGAGCGCCGGAACGACGCCCTCGAGAGCCTGTCGCTCGGCAACCAGCAGCGGGCGCAGATCGCCGCGGCGCTCGTCCACCACCCGGACGTCCTCGTCCTCGACGAGCCGTTCTCGGGCCTCGACCCGATGGCGGTCGACGTGGTCGTCGGTGTGCTCAGCGAGTTCGCCGCAGACGGCTCCCCCGTCCTGTTCTCCAGTCACCAGCTCGACATCGTGGAGCGCCTCTGCGACGACCTCGTGATCATCGCCGGTGGCAGGATCCGCGCCTCCGGCTCGCGCGAGTCACTCCGCGAAGCCCATGCCGGCAACCGCTACGAGCTGCTCACCGCGGCCGACACCGGCTGGCTGCGCGAGCGTCCGGGGATCTCCGTCGTCGACTTCGACGGCGGCTACGCCCTCTTCGACGCCGACGACGCCCAGGCGGCGCAGGCCGTGCTCCGTGAGGCGCTGACCCAGGGCGACGTCACGAGCTTCGCCCCCCTCCGACCCACCCTCGCCCAGATCTTCAAGGAGGTCATCCAGTGACCACGGCAACCGAGTCCCCGATCCAGCCCGCCGGTCGTCGTCGCTCCGGCCCGGCCTCCCCGAGCCTCGTGCAGAGCATCGGTCTCGTCGCCGAGCGCGAGGTCAGGATGCGACTGCGGAGCAAGACGTTCCTCATCTCGACGGGCATCCTCCTCCTCGTGATCCTCGCCGGCATCGTCGTCGGTGGGTTCCTCGCGAAGAACACCGCCTCGGAGACCACGAAGATCGCGGTCGTGGGGAACGCGGGTGCGGGACTCGTCGACGGCAAGACCTTCGACGTGACCGAGGCGGCCGACGTCGCCGCCGCTGAAGCCCTCGTGAAGTCGGGCGACGTCGAGGCGGCGATCGCACCCGCCACCGACGACAACCCCACCGGGGTCCAGGTCATCTTCGACTCCGAGGCCTCCAACACGCTCATCATGCAACTGAGCGCGCAGCCGCAGGTCACCATCCTCGATCCCGACGCCGACGCCTCCGCCGGCTTCCTGCTCTACATCGTGTCGCTCGGATTCGGTCTCGTGTTCTTCGTCTCCGCCACCACCTTCGGGGCGTCGATCGCGCAGAGCGTCGTCGAGGAGAAGCAGACCCGCGTCGTCGAGATCCTCATGTCCGCCATCCCCGTGAAGGCGCTCCTCGCCGGCAAGGTGCTCGGCAACAGCATCCTGGCGTTCGGGCAGATCCTGGCGATCGCTGCGCTGTCGGTGATCGGGCTGACGGTGACGGGCCAGACGGAGCTGCTCGCAGGACTCGGGACCCCGGTCGTCTGGTTCGTGGTGTTCTTCGTGCTCGGCTTCATCCTGCTGGCGGCGCTGTTCGCCGCCGCCGGATCGCTGGTCTCGCGTCAAGAGGACATCGGTTCGACGACGACCCCGATTACGATGCTGATCATGATCCCGTACTTCGCCGTCATCTTCTTCAACGACAACCCGGTGGTGATGACGATCATGTCCTACGTGCCGTTCTCGGCAGCCGTGGGCATGCCCGTCCGTCTCTTCGTCGGCTCGGCGCAGTGGTGGGAGCCGATCCTGTCCCTGCTGATCCTCGCGATCACGGCGGCGCTCGTCATCCTCGTCGGCTCGCGGATCTACGAGAACTCGCTGCTCAAGATGGGCGGCCGGGTCAAACTGACGGAAGCGCTCAAGGCATGAGCGGGCTCGGCGGGATCGACGAGGTCTTCAACCCGGGTGCCTTCGAGGCCAAGCAGTTCCTCGACGCCGAGCAGCGCCTCCCCGCGCCGGCCCCGCTCGCGGGCGACCCGGCGGGCGACATCTACGGCGACGACCCCATCGTGCTCGACCTCGTCGATGAGGACGAGGAGGACCAGGACGCCCGGCTGACGCCCGAACAGGCCGCCGCGCTCGCGGCCGAGCAGCCGGCTCAGCCCTCCGCCGAGGACGAGCAGCAGGCCGCCGTCGCATCCTCGATCGCCGTGCACGCGCTCGCCTACGAGCACGCGCTGGCGCAGGAGACCCCGGACGCGGAGCCGGAGCCCGGTGCGCACGCCGACGTCGACGCCGCGATCGACGCCGTGCCCGAGGAGAGCGTCCCCTCCTCCGACGGCCCGCGTCACGCCGCCGACTGACCTCGCTTCTCGGTTCACCATTCAGGAGCGCCGCGGCGCGTCCCTGCCGACACGCATGGTGCGGGGGCGCCACGCCCGGGCGCTCCTGAATCGTGAACATGCCCGACGGCGACCCGAGCACGCAGGAAGTCGGCCCGCGATGCACGGAAGCTGCGTGTGGCATGCGCGAGGATGGATCAGTGACCGATTCTCTGCATGACACCAGCATCCGCGGCTTCGCCTCCGACAACTACTCCGGCGTCCACCCCGAGATCCTCGACGCCCTCGCGGCGGCCAACGGCGGCCACCAGATCGCCTACGGTGAGGACGACTACACCCGTCGGCTGCACGAGGTCTTCGCCGATCACTTCGGCCGCGACGTCGCCGTGTTCCCCGTCTTCAACGGCACCGGCGCGAACGTCGTCGGCCTGCAGTCCATGCTCCCGCGCTGGGGTGCCGTCATCTCGGCGTCGACCGCGCACATCAACTCCGACGAGGGCGGCGCGCCGGAGCGGGTCGGTGGCATCAAGCTCCTGACGGTCGACGCCCCCGACGGCAAGCTCACGCCCGACCTCATCGACCGCGAGGCGTGGGGCTGGGGCGACGAGCACCGTGCACAGCCGCTCGTCGTCTCGATCACGCAGACCACCGAGCTCGGCACCCTGTACACGCCCGAGGAGATCCGCGCGATCGCCGACCACGCGCACGGTCATGGCATGAAGCTGCACCTTGACGGTGCCCGCATCGCCAACGCCGCAGCAGCCCTCGGCGTCCCGCTGCGCGCGTTCACCGCCGATGCCGGCGTCGACGTGCTGTCCTTCGGCGGGACGAAGAACGGGCTCATGTTCGGCGAGGCCATCGTCGTGCTCGAACCGTCGGCGTCGGAGGGCCTCGTCTACCTCCGGAAGCTCAACATGCAGCTGGCGTCGAAGATGCGCTTCGGTGCGGCGCAGCTCATCGCCCTGCTCGAGCCGGCGGCTGACGGTGGCGACGGGCTCTGGCTCCGCTCCGCGACCCACGCCAACGCGATGGCCGCGCGCCTCCGCACCTCCCTCGAGGCCCTCATCGCCGCCGGCGAGGCACCGGGACTCGGCTTCAGCCAGCCGACGCAGGCCAACGCCGTGTTCGCGACCCTTCCCGCGGGCGTCCCCGACCGTTTGCGGGAACGCTTCCGCTTCTACGACTGGGACGCCGCGAAGGGCGAGGTCCGCTGGATGTGCTCGTTCGACACCACCGAGGACGACATCGACGCGTTCGTCGCCGCGATCCGCGAGGAACTCGCCCGCGCGTAGCGGCCGGTCACGATGCCGGCAGGCCTCTGCGCGTCGACCCCCGATATGGCAAGGTTGGAGATCGGGCTTCCAACCGGATGAGAGAGACGGTCATGCACTATCAGTCGACGCGGGGCCACGATCTGCCCCAGCACTTCTCGGACATCCTCCTCGGCGGGCTCGCCCCGGACGGGGGCCTGTACCTCCCGGCCGAGTACCCGCAGCTGACCGCTGAGGAGCTCGAGTCGTGGCGCGAGCTGTCCTACGCCGACCTCGCGTACGCCGTGCTGTCGAAGTTCGCCGACGACATCCCCGCAGCCGACCTCCAGGACATCGCCCGTCGCACCTACACCGCCGAGGTGTACTCGAACGGCCGCGCCGGCGACGACGCCTCGCTCATCACCCCGCTGCGTATCCTCGGTGAGGAGGGCGGCACCGAGCTGCAACTCCTCGGCCTCTCGAACGGCCCGACGCTCGCCTTCAAGGACATGGCGATGCAGCTGCTCGGCAACCTCTTCGAGTACACGCTCGCGAAGAGCGGCGACGAGCTCAACATCCTCGGCGCGACCTCCGGCGACACCGGGAGCGCGGCCGAGCACGCCATGCGCGGCAAGACGGGGATCCGGGTCATCATGCTGAGCCCGCACGGCCGCATGAGCAGCTTCCAGCGCGCGCAGATGTTCAGCCTCCAGGACGACAACATCGTGAACCTCGCCGTCGAGGGCAACTTCGACGACTGCCAGGACATCGTGAAGGCCGTCTCGAAGGACGCTCCGTTCAAGGCGCTCCACGCCGTCGGTACGGTCAACTCGATCAACTGGGCCCGCGTCGTCGCGCAGGTCGTGTACTACGTACACGGCTGGCTCCTCGCGACCGACGGTCCGGGCCAGAAGGTGTCGTTCTCGGTGCCGTCCGGCAACTTCGGCAACGTCTGCGCCGGGCACATCGCCCGCTCCATGGGGCTGCCGATCGACCAGCTCGTCGTCGCGACGAACGAGAACGACGTCCTCGACGAGTTCTTCCGCACGGGCGTCTACCGCCCACGCTCGGCGGCCGAGACGCACCACACGTCGAGCCCGAGCATGGACATCTCGAAGGCGTCCAACTTCGAGCGTTTCCTCTACGACCTCGTCGGTCAGGACGCGACCCGCCTCGGTGAGCTGTTCCGGTCCCTCGACGAGGAGGGCGGGTTCGACCTCTCCGGGACGCCCGAGTTCGAGCGGATCAGCGAGTTCGGCTTCGTCTCTGGCCGCAGCACCCACGCCGACCGCGTCGCCACCATCCGCGACGTGCACGAGCGCTACGGCGTCACGATCGACCCGCACACCGCCGACGGCGTCACGGTCGCCCGTCGCCACCTGCGCGAGGGCGTCCCGATGCTCGTGCTCGAGACCGCGCTGCCGGCGAAGTTCGCCGAGATCGTCCGCGAGGCGCTCGGCGAGGAGCCGGAGCGTCCCGAGGCGTTCGAGGGCATCGAGGGTCTCGAGCAGCGATTCGAGATCGTCCCGGCCGACGTCGACCGCATCAAGGCGATCATCGCGCAGCACACCGGCCGCTGACCCGCCCCGCTCCCTGAGCCCGTCCCGGCCCCGATCCCTGAGCCGACTCGGTCCGTGAGCTCGCGCAGGTCCCTGAACCTGCGTCGGTCCCTGAGCCCGCGCCGGTCCGTGAGCCCGCGCCGGTCCCTGAGCCCGCGCCGGTCCCTGAGCCTGTCGAAGGGCATCCGACCGCGCCGTCGACACCGCGTCCGGTCCGACGGGGAACACGGAGGATAGGCGTCCGGCGTCCCGGAGCCAAGCCCCAGCGACGACCCGGCGTCCGCTCTACGCTGCCCTCATGAGCAATCCCATGGATCCAGCAGCAGCAGACGCCCAGCGCGACGCCCTCGCCCACGGCGGTCCGGGCGCCCAGGCACACGTGCCCGGTGAGGACCAGACCGACAGCTCGGTCGGCGGTGTCGTTCCCGACGGCGGTGCGGTCGACCGCTCGGCCGACGACGCGGCCCCCGGCGACGGCGGTCTGAGCAACGCCGGTGACGGCGTCGGTGGTGACGACGTCGTCGGCGACGCCGGACTCGACGACGCGGACACCGAGGATGCCGTCGAAGACCTCGACGACCAGGACGACCTCGCCGACCGCGCGCCCGTCGGCGACAGCTTCGGCGAGGGCCCGGAGTAGCTCCCCGGTCCCTGAGCCTGTCGAAGGGCACTCCCGCTCAAGTCACTCCGGTCCCTGAGCCTGTCGAAGGGCACCCCCGCCCGAATCCCCCCGGTCCCTGAGCCTGTCGAAGGGCTCAGGGGACCAGGATGAGCTTCCCGCTCGGGTGACCCGACTCGCTCTCGCGGTGCGCCTCGGCGGCCTCGGCGAGGGGCCGGACGGTGCCGAGTTCGAAGTGGAACCGTCCCTGCTCGACGAGGGACGCGACCGCCGGGATCGCCTCCGCCCGCCAGGCCTGCTCCTGCTCCGTGAGCGGGAGCGGGTTTCCGCCGGACCACGCCTGGATCCCGAGGTCGGCCGCCTTCGCGCCGACGACGATCGTGCCGATGTGCTGACGGTCCTCGACCAGCTCGAACGAGGCCTCGAGCGCCTCGTCGGTGCCGACGGCGTCGAGCACACGGTCGACACCCTGCGGAGCGGCCTCGCGCACGCGCTCCACGAGCCCGGGACCGTAGGTGACGGGGATCGCCCCCAGCTCCCGCAGACGTGCGTGGTTCCCTTCGCTCGCGGTGGCGACGACGGTCGCTCCCCAAGCCACGGCGAACTGCACGGCGGCGTGCCCCACCGAGCCCGACCCACCGTGGATCAGGAGGGTCGTCCCCTCGGTCACGCCGAGCGAGCGCAGTGCTTGATAGGCCGTGCTCACGGGGATGCCGATCGCCGCCGCCTCCTCGAAGGAGATGGCAGCCGGTTTGCGGATGATCTGGTCGGGTGTGACGACGACGTGGGTCGCATACGTCCCGGAGGCGTTGACGACGACGACCTCGTCGCCGATCGACCAGCCGTCGACCCCGTTGCCGACCTCGACGACGACGCCGGCGCCGTCGCTCCCGACGCGTCGGGTGCCCTGCAGCTCACCGCCGCGGAGGCCGCTGCGGAGCTTCCAGTCGATCGGGTTCACGCCCGCGGCTCGCACCTCGACGACGAGTTCGCCGGGGCCCGCCTGAGGCGTCGGCACCTCGACGAGTTCGAGGACGTCGGCCGAGCCGAGCTGCTGGTACTGGATGACGGTCGCCATGTCGTTCCCTTCCCGAGATGCGCCTGCGCACCCCTGATCGGCGTCCGCCACGCTTCGCGGCGGCCCTCCGAGGCTACTCCCGACGCTCCTCCACAGCCCCTCGGAACCTCCGGACCGTGACGCCGCATGACCCGCGGATGGCACCGGCACCGGACTCCCGCGTAGCGTTGCAGCATGCCTCCCACTGATGGATCGACGTCCGCGGCGCCCGCCGCCACCATCGCGAACCTCCTCGCCGAGACCCGCAGCTACGCACCGCCGACCGACCTCGCCCGGACGGCGAACGTCGGCCCGGAGGAGTGGGCCCGCGCGGCCGCCGACCCCGTGGCGTTCTGGGAGGAGCAGGCCCGACGCCTCGACTGGGTCACTCCGTGGGACACGGCGCACACGTGGGACCCGGCCCGACCGGTCGACGGGTCCGACCCGACGGACCCCGAGCCCGAGCTCACGGTCCCCGCCGCCACCTGGTTCGCCGGGGGAACGCTCAACGTGGCGGTCAACTGCGTCGACCGCCACGTCGATGCCGGACGAGGCGACAAGGTCGCCCTCCACTTCGAGGGCGAGCCGGGCGACCGCCGCTCCATCACCTACGCCGAGTTGCAGCGCGAGGTCGCGAAGGCCGCCAACGCCCTGACGGCACTCGGCATCGGGCAGGGCGACCGCGTCGTCATCTACCTGCCGGTCATCCCCGAGACGGTCATCGCCACCCTCGCCGTCGCGCGCATCGGCGCCATCCACTCCCTCGTGTTCGGTGGGTTCTCCGCCGAGGCGCTGCGCTTCCGGGTGGAGGACACCGAGGCGAAGCTGCTCATCACCACCGACGGCCAGTACCGCCGGGGTACCGCTGTGCCCGTCAAGCAGAACGCCGACGCCGCCGTCGACGGTGTGCCGTCCATCGAGCACGTGCTCGTCGTCGCACGCACGGGCGACGAGACGCCGAACGTGCCTTGGACCCCCGGTCGCGACGTCTGGTGGCACGACACCGTGGGTGTCGCCGCCGACACCCACGAGGCCGAGGCGTTCGATGCGGAGAACCCGCTCTTCATCATCTACACGAGCGGCACCACCGGGAAGCCCAAGGGACTCGTCCACACCTCGGGTGGCTATCTCACACAGGCGTCCTGGACCCACTGGGCGATCTTCGACGCCAAGGAGGACGACGTCCACTGGTGCACCGCCGATCTCGCCTGGGTCACCGCACACACCTATGAGATCTACGGTCCGCTCTCGAACGGGCTCACCCAGGTGATCTACGAGGGCACGCCGAACACTCCGCACCAGGCACGGCACTTCGAGATCATCGAGCGCTACGGCGTGACGACGTACTACACGGCACCCACGCTCATCCGGACCCTCATGACGTGGTTCCCCGAGGGGCCGCCCGCCGAGTACGACCTCTCGACCCTCCGGCTCCTCGGCACCGTCGGTGAGGCGATCAACCCCGAGGCCTGGATGTGGTTCCGCGAGCGCATCGGGCGCGGCGAGACCCCGGTCGTCGACACCTGGTGGCAGTCGGAGACGGGGTCGGCCGTCATCGCACCGCTCCCCGGCGCGACCACGATCAAGCCGGGTTCCGGCAGTCGCGCACTCCCCGGCCTGGAGGCGTTGGTCGTCGACGAGGACGGCGAGACGGTACCGTACGGATCCGGCGGGTACCTGGTCGTCAGCCGCTTCGGGCCCTCGCTCGCACGCACGGTCTGGGGCAACCCGGAGCGCTACCGCGACTCGTACTGGGCGAAGTACTGGAGGCAGGGCTACTTCTTCTCCGGCGACGGCGCGAAGTGGGACGAGGACGGCGACATCTGGGTCCTCGGGCGCGTCGACGACGTCATCAACGTCTCGGGCCACCGCCTGTCGACCATCGAGATCGAATCGGCCCTCGTGTCGCATCCCCACGTGGGCGAGGCCGGCGTCGTCGGCGTGCACGACCCGATCACGGGGAGCGCGATCGCCGCGTTCGTCATCCCGTGCTCGCGGACCCACGGGCCCGAGGCCGACGGCGAGGCGTACTGGTTGGATCGCTCTGCGGCACTCCGCGAGGCACTGCGCTCCCACGTGGCGAACGAGATCGGCCCGATCGCGAAGCCTCGCGACGTCTTCGTGGTCCCAGACCTGCCGAAGACCCGCTCGGGGAAGATCATGCGGCGTCTGCTCGGCGACATCGTCGACCAGCGGCCCCTCGGCGACACGACGTCGCTGCAGGACGAAGCGGCCCCGCACCGGATCGCCGAGATCGTCACTGCTGCACGGACCCCTCGAACCCGGGAATAGCGCCTCGATCGATGCAGTTGCATCCATCGTCAATGGCGACGCAGCCTCTGTCCACTTCCCTTGTTCCGCTTGGAGACCGCATGTCCATCGTCACCCGTACCGCCCAGACCGACGCCCCCATCCTCGACGTCCTCGCCGACCGGTGGAGCCCCCGCTCCTTCGTGAGCGAGCCCGTCGCCGCCGCGAAGATGGCCTCGGCCCTGGAAGCCGCGCGTTGGTCGCCGAGCGCCAACAACGTGCAGCCCTGGCGGTTCATCGTCGGCACCAAGGGGACCGCCACGTTCGACGCGATCGCTGAGCAGCTGGTGGCGTTCAACCGAGGGTGGGCCGCTCAGGCGGGCGCGCTCATCGTCGCCGTCGCCGAGACGGTCGACGACGAGGGGAACGAGCGTCCCTGGGCCATCTACGACCTCGGCCAGGCGATGGCGCACTTGAGCGTCCAGGCCCACAGCGACGGCCTCTTCGCACACCAGATGGCCGGTTTCTCCGCCGACGGCATCCGCGAGGCGTTCTCGCTGCCGGACGGCCTCCTTCCGTTCACCGTCACCGCGCTCGGCGAGCTCGGCGACCCGGAACTCCTGCCCGAGGGCATGCTCCGCGACCGCGAGACCGCTCCGCGCGAGCGTCGTCCGCTCGCCGACCTCGTGATCGTCCAGGAGTAGTCCGCTCGGTTCCTGCACCATCACGCTGCGCAGTCCGGTCCGCCGGGCTGCGCAGTCGTGGTTCGCGGGGCTCATCCGTCATCGCTCGAGGTAGGCCGGTGACGACGCAGTCCAACAGCCGACACGATGAACAACGCAGTCAAGGCTGCTCCCACGCATGATCGCAAGATGAGTTCTCCAGTCGCGCCCCAGTGGGCCCCGTAGACGATCATGCTGACTGTCGCGAGACCGGCGAGCAGGGCAGCGAGAGCGCTCATCGAAGGTCGTTCCGTCAGACGCCACCAATCGCGCGACGTATCCGGCTCCGTTGCACCGCGTGACTGGCGTGCTATAGCCCATACGCCGACCCCTTGAAACACCGCGACCACGGAGCCGCCGTCCGCCGTTCCAAACTGAACTGGCGCAGCCAGGAGACCAACGACGAGGCACACTCGTACCAACCGCGAGCGTATCCTCTCATGCTCAATCCGATTCCACATATGAAATATGTAAGTATATCTTGATCAGCGTCCGACAACTCGATCGGTCAAGGACAGGTGACGGTCGAGGAGACCGCCCCCGTCCGCTCAACGCAGGCGGACATCCAACCGCCTGTCGAAGGGCGTGTCCGACACGCCGTTACAGCCCCGCGACGAGGTTGATGACGGTCGCGAGGATCACGGAGCCGAAGAGGTACGACAGCAGGGTGTGTTTGAGCACCGTGCGGCGCAGCTCACTGGACCGCAGCGTCGTATCGGAGACCTGGTACGTCATGCCGAGGTCGAACGAGAGGTAGGCGAAGTCGCTGTACTGGGGCGCCTCCTCCTGGTTGAAGTCGATGCCGCCCTCCGGAGCAGCGAAGTACATGCGTGCGTACCTGAGGGTGTAGATCGTGTGGATGAGCGCCCACGACATGGCGACGCTCAGCACCGAGAACCCCGCCAGCAGGCCCTGTTCGATGCCGGTCGACGCCCGCGCCTGCAGGATCACGACGCTGAGGGCGACGAGGCTCCCGACGCTCGCCAGCACGATGAGGACCTCGCTCGTCGTCCGTCCAGGTTCCTCCGAGGTCGCATGCTCGCGCGTGCGTGCCGGGTCCATCCGCCAGATACGCGCCCAGAGCGAGACGATGAAGACGACGCACGTGGCTCCCCAGCCGGCCAGGATCGCCCCCGCCCAGAACCAGGTCAGGCCAGTGACCACCCCGACGCCCAAGCCGATGACGGCGGACAGGATCAGGCGGAGTTTCGCGCCGTGCCGCAGGGCGATCGGTCCGGACGTCGATGAGCTCACGAGCTGATCGTGGCACCGTCCGCGGAGTGCGTGACGCAGACTCGCGGCCGACGCCGCACCTCACACCGCTTCGACGAACAACTCCTCCAACTCGGCGAAGACGCCGACGGCGAGGCGCTCGAACTGCTCGGCGCTCAGCCGGATCGTCTCGCCCGGGACGAGGCCGGTGAACGACGCCCCTTCGGCGTACTGCAACACGGTCCCCACCGTGAACACCCGGTCGTGGTGGAGGATCGACGCGACGATGAGTTCGAGCTCGTTGAGGGCCCCGGGACCTTTCCCGAGCACCGAGCGCACCCGGTGGACGAACGGCCGGTCGAGCACGAGGGTGAGACCGGTGAAGAACTCGGGGTCGACCACGGCCAACGCTGCGGGGTCCGCCCCGGCCTCGGCCAGCGTCTCGCGTCCGGCGACCAGCGCGGCGATCATCGTCTTCGCCTGGTCGACCTCTCGCTGTTCGAAGGTCTTGCGTCCCAGCATGGGTGTCTCCTCGGCGTCGCGGATCGGGTGCGCTTCACGCTACTCCCCGGCATGCCCGGATCGCAGCAGACCTCGCGCGTCCGGTGGTCAGGCCCGCTTCCGCTCGCGACGCGGGACGTGGAGCGACACGACGCCGGCGTCGCGGTTGATGCGACGGGCCTGCGCCCGCCAGATGAGCGCGAAGGCGACGACGAGCACGATCATGGCCGGGACGACGAGCACCTTGAGCACCGGCATGGCCGGGAACAGCAGCCCCCAGAGCACGGTGTTACCGTCCCACAGGCCGTGCATGACCGCGACGAGCAGGTAGGTCAGGAGCACCCCCACGGTGATCCGGAACCGTCCGTTGCGTGCAGCGGCGAACACCGCGGCGGCGAGCAGCGCCGTCCACAGTGGGTGGCCGACCGGGTCGAAGATCGTCCGGGCGAACGCGGCTCCGGCCGCCTGGAACGCCGGGTGCGTGAGGATGGTCTCGAGGGGTGGTGAGCCGGCGGCGAGCTTCTGCGATGCTTCGACGCCGGCCGCCCATCCCTGTCCGATGTACCAGAGGTTCTCGAGGACGGCGAAGCCGATGCCGACGGCACCGCCGACGAAGAGCCCACCGCGGGCGGTCTTCACCGGCAACCGCCATGCCACGATCACGACGGCGATGATCTTCGCCAGTTCCTCGGCGACCCCGGCGAAGAAGAGCCCGATGTCGTGCGGGTTCTCGCCGGCATCGGTCGCGGCGACGCCGATGAGGGAGTCGAAGGTGCTGCCGAGCGTGATGGCGATGAAGCCTCCGACCAGCACCGCCCAGAGGAGCGTCGCCGTCGTGACGCCGTCGCCCGACTGGAGACGTCGAGCCATGATGAGCAGCAGGGTGGACGCGGCCAGCCCTGAGCCGAGCAGGATCCACGCGGGGACCACCGCCGGGTTGCCGAGGAGCACGTGCGGCACCAGCAGCAGGAACAGCCAGAGCGCCAGGCCGCCGAAGAAGAACCAGGCGGGGGCGTGTGCGTGACGCCAGAGGGGCGCGGCGGTGCCGCTGGTCTCGGGCGTCGTGATCGGGGCTGCGTGCGACATCGTGTCCTCTCAGGGCGCGCCGACCGGGCCCACCGCGAGGATCACGCTAGTGCGCGGCATCCGTCGGGCACCAGGGGTTTCCTCCCCCACTCGGGGGTCAATGCCAGCGCGGTGCTGTCGCGCGAGCGCAGGGCAGACGCGCGAGCGCACCCCTCCGGAGGGGCGCGCTCACGTCGATAGGCTGCGCTCGGGTCAGCGCACCGCGCTGGCCGCAAGCAGCCGGGCTAGGCCGGGACCACCGCTCGCTCGACCGTGAGGCCGTCGCCGTCGCTCGCGAGCCCGACGTGGACGGTGTCGCCGTCGCGGATCGAGCCGTCGAGGATCGCCCGCGCGAGGCGGTCGTCGATCTCCCGCTGCATGAGTCGACGCAGCGGACGCGCGCCGTACATGGGGTCGTATCCGCGCTCCGCGAGCCACGCACGCGCATCGGGCGTGACCGCGAGGTGCAGCCGACGCTCGCCCAGTCGACGCTGCAGGCGATCGATGTAGAGCTCGACGATCTGGCCGAGCTCCGCTTCGCTGAGCGGCTGGAACACGACGATGTCGTCGAGACGGTTGATGAACTCCGGTTTGAAGGCCTGGCGCACGAGCTGCTGGACGGCCTCCTCCTTCTGCTCGAGCGAGAGCGATGCGTCCATCAGGTACTGCGAGCCGAGGTTGGACGTCAGCACGAGGATGACGTTCCGGAAGTCGACGGTGCGCCCCTGTCCGTCCGTCAATCGGCCGTCGTCGAGCACCTGGAGGAGGATGTCGAACACCTCGGGGTGCGCCTTCTCGACCTCGTCGAGCAGCACGACGGAGTACGGGCGTCGACGGACGGCCTCGGTGAGCTGCCCTCCCTGCTCGTAGCCGACGTACCCCGGAGGTGCACCGACGAGCCGGGAGACCGAGTGCTTCTCGCCGTATTCGGACATGTCGATGCGGACCATGGCCTTCTCGTCGTCGAAGAGGAACTCGGCGAGCGCCTTCGCCAGCTCGGTCTTGCCGACGCCGGTGGGGCCGAGGAACATGAAGGAGCCGGTCGGGCGGTCGGGATCGGAGATGCCGGCCCGGGTGCGCCGGACGGCGTCGGACACGGCGGCGACCGCACGGTGCTGCCCGATGAGTCGGCGGGACAGCTCCTGCTCGAGGTGCAGCAGTTTCTCCGTTTCGCCCTGCAACAGGCGACCCACGGGGATGCCGGTCCACGCGGCGATGACGGCGGCGATGTCCTCGGCGGTCACCTGGTCGTTGACCATCCGGGGTTCGCCGTCGGTGTCCTGCTCGGCCGACTCCGCGAGCGCGAGTTCGCGTTCGAGCTGCGGGATGTCGGCGTAGAGCAGCTTGGACGCCTGTTCGAGCTTGCCCTCGCGCTGGGCGCGTTCGGCCTTGCTCCGGGCGGCGTCGAGCTGCTTCTTGAGGTCGCCGACCCGGTTGAGGCTCGCGCGCTCGCGCTCCCAGCGCGCCTGCAGTTCGCCGAGCGCGGCCTGGCGGGTCGCGAGGTCCTCCCGAAGGCGGGCGAGGCGCTCCTTCGAGGCGTCGTCCTTCTCCTTCTTGAGGGCGAGCTCCTCGAGCTTCAAACGGTCGACGCTGCGTCGGAGCTCGTCGATCTCGACGGGGGCCGAGTCGATCTCCATGCGCAACCGGCTGGCAGCCTCGTCGATGAGGTCGATCGCCTTGTCGGGCAGCTGCCGCGACGTGATGTAGCGGTTGGACAGGGCTGCCGCCGCGACGAGCGCGTTGTCGGCGATGGCCACCTTGTGGTGCGCCTCGTACCGCTCCTTGAGGCCGCGGAGGATGGCCACCGTGTCCTCGACGCTCGGCTCCGCCACGAACACCTGCTGGAAGCGACGCTCCATGGCGGCGTCCTTCTCGATGAACTCGCGGTACTCGTCGAGCGTGGTCGCGCCGATCAGCCGCAGCTCGCCGCGGGCGAGCATGGGCTTCAGCATGTTGGCCGCCGCGACGGACCCCTCGCCGCCGCCGGCACCCATGAGGACGTGGAGCTCGTCGATGAAGGTGATGATCTGTCCGTCGGACTCGTCGATCTCCTTGAGTACGGCCTTGAGGCGTTCCTCGAACTGCCCGCGGTACATGGCGCCGGCCACGAGCGCGGAGAGGTCGAGGGAGATGAGCTGCTTGCCCTTGAGGCTCTCGGCGACGTCGCCCGCGACGATGCGCTGGGCGAGGCCTTCGACGACGGCGGTCTTACCGACGCCGGGCTCGCCGATGAGGACGGGGTTGTTCTTGGTGCGCCGCGTGAGGACCTGGCTCACGCGGCGGATCTCGGCGTCGCGGCCGATGACCGGATCGAGCTTGCCGGAGGCGGCGATCTCGGTCAGGTTGACGCCGTACTGCTCGAGCGCGCTGCGCTGATCCTCTTGCTGAGGCGTCTGGCCTGCTGGCATGGGTAGGATCTCCTGTTCAAAACTTGAGTGAATCTGACTCAAGTTTACCACCGCCACTCCCCGCCGACAAGGTGCGATCGGCGGGTGACCTTCAGCGCATCGAAGGGTAGGCTTACCTATCGATGCCTCGCCTCAGTGAACAGACCCCCGACTCGATCTTCATCCTCCTCGCAGCCGTCGTCCGGCGCATCGAGCAGGTGAGCCCGAGCTATCGGCGCTTCACGTTCACGGGCCCCGAGGTCCAGCACATCGCGGACAACCGCCACGATCAGCGCATCAAGCTGCTCTTCCCGCTGCCCGACACCGGTTTCGACGAGCTGCCGATGCACGACGACTGGTACCAGGCCTGGCGGCTGCTGCCCAACGACAAGCGTCACCCGATGCGCACGTACACGATCCGCGAGGTCCGGCCGGAGCTCGCCGAGTTCGA
The DNA here is from genome assembly GCF_013349365.1 of Plantibacter sp. MCCC 1A11337. Taxonomy (NCBI): domain Bacteria; kingdom Bacillati; phylum Actinomycetota; class Actinomycetes; order Micrococcales; family Microbacteriaceae; genus Plantibacter; species Plantibacter sp. MCCC 1A11337. The sequence goes on from NZ_JABJWX010000001.1 coordinate 1,573,646, forward strand.
CGTCGACATCGCCCTGCACGGCCGCGTCGGCCCCGCGTCCACCTGGGCGATGGACGCGAAGGTCGGCGACGAGCTCGTCGTCAACGTCCCGAACGCCCGGTCGGCCGTCCCGGCCGGCGGCATCGACTGGCATGCGCCGGCCACCGTCGACCAGGTGCTCCTCGCCGGCGACGAGACGGCCCTGCCCGGGATCGCCGGGATCCTCGAGCGCCTGCCGAGCACCGCGCGCGGGATCGCCGTCGTCGAGCTGCCGCACGAGGACGACATCGCCGCCCTGTCCACGAAGCCCGACGGGATCGAGGTCGTCGTCCTCCCGCGCGGCGACCAGCCCGTGGGCACCCTGCTCATCCCCGAGGTCGAGCGCATCGCGAGCCGCCTCGCGCCGAGCGTCGACACCGCCACGATCGCCACGCAGCCGGCACTCGAGGACGTCGACGTCGACACCGAGCTGCTCTGGGAAGCACCGGTCAACGCGACCGGAGGCCCCGTCCTCGAGAGCGCACCGCTCTATGCGTGGCTCGCCGGAGAGGCGTCGGCCATCAAGACGCTCCGCCGACACCTCGTCTCCGGGTGCGGCGTCGACCGCAAGTCGGTCGCGTTCATGGGCTACTGGCGACACGGCAAGGCCGAAGACAACCGATGAGCCGGTGAGCGCCGACCTCGACAGCCTGCGGCTCCCGACCGCGGCCGCCCGCGCACGAGAGACGTCGACCGGCATCGCCCGATCGACCGCCTCACGCTGGCTCCTCCTCGTCGCAGCGCTCGTCGTGCTCGCCGCCATCGCCGTCGGCAGCCTCTTCATCGGCTCGGGGACCATCAGTGCCGCAGATGTGTGGCGCGCCCTCACGCAGGGCGGCGACGACACCAACGCGATCCTCGTCACCGGGTTCCGGGTGCCGCGCATGCTCCTGGCCATCGGCGTCGGAGCGGCGCTCGGTCTCGCCGGAGCGATGATGCAGGCCGTCACGCGGAACCCGCTCGCCGACCCCGGCATCCTCGGCGTCAACGCCGGCGCGTACATCGCGGTCGTGCTCGCCGTCGCCATCGCCGGCACCGCCGACCTGAGCTCGTACGTGTGGTGGTCCTTCGCCGGCGCGGGCCTCGCCTCCGTCATCGTGTACGTGATCGGCTCCCGGGGCCGCGCCGGGGCAACCCCGGTCCGCCTCGTGCTCGCCGGCGTCGCGCTCTCCGCAGCGCTGCAGGGGGTGACTTTCGCCATCACGATCCGCAACCCCGACATCTTCGACAAGATCCGCTTCTGGCAGGCTGGATCACTGCAAAACCGCCAGATGGACGTGTTCCTCGGGGTGTTGCCGTTCCTCATCGTCGGAGTCGTCCTCGCGCTCGTCGTCTCGCGGTCACTCAACGCCGTCGCCCTCGGAGACGACCTCGCGACCTCGCTCGGCACGAAGGTGCTCCGGACGCGGGTGCTCTCGGTCGTCGCGATCACCCTGTTGTGCGGTTCGGCCACCGCGGCGGCCGGACCGATCGCCTTCCTCGGACTCATGTCGCCCTACCTCGCCCGCGCCATCGTCGGACCGGACCAGCGCTGGGTACTCCCGTTCACGATGGTGTTCGCGCCGATCATCTTCCTGCTGTCCGACCTCGTCGGGCGGATCGCCGTCCCCGGCGAGATGCCGGTCGGGATCGTCACGGCGTTCGTGGGTGCCCCGCTCCTCATCGTGCTCATCCGCCGTTCGAAGGCGCAGGGGCTGTGACCGCGGTCGCCGAGCCGGGTCGGCGCACCGTGCGGGTCGGTCGGGTCAGCTGGGTGGTCCACCGGCGCGAGCTGGTCGTCGTCGGCACCCTGGTCGCCGTCGTCGTCGGGGTCGGCGCCTTCGCGCTCACCCAGGGCGAGTACCGCATCCCGCTCGACAAGCTGCTCGCCGCGTTCACCGGCACGGGCTCGGAGAGCGTTCTCCGCATCGTCTGGGAGTGGCGCCTGCCGCGGGTCGTGATCGCCGTCGTCGGCGGGATCGCGCTCGGGCTCTCCGGTGCGATCTTCCAGTCGATCACCCGGAACCCGCTCGGCAGTCCCGACATCATCGGCTTCAACTCCGGCGCGTTCACCGGCGCGCTCATCGTCACCCTCGTCGTCGGCGGGAACTATGCGGCCACGGTGTCCGGTGCGTTGATCGGCGGGCTCGCGACGGCGCTCGTCGTCTATCTCCTCGCGTGGTCTAAGGGCGTCCAGGGCTTCCGGCTCATCGTGATCGGCATCGCGATCAGCGCCGTCCTCAACGCGTTCAACGACTACCTGCAGCTGCGGGCGGACCTCAACGCCGCCATCGCGGCCGCGAGCTGGGGCATGGGTTCGCTCGCCGACCTCGGGTGGCAGGACGTCGTGCCCATGACGATCGCCGTCGCGGTCCTCGTCCCCCTCCTCGCGCTCATGTCCCGCCGACTCGGCATGCTGGCGTTCGGCGACGACATCGCGAGCGCCCTCGGCATCCCGGTCGAGCGCACGCGGCTGCTGCTGCTCGTGATCGGCGTCGCGCTCACCGCGACCGTCACCGCGGTCGCCGGCCCGATCATCTTCGTCGCCCTCGCCGCACCCCAACTCGCCCGGCGACTGACGAAGTCCGCCGGCATCACCCTCGTCCCCTCGGCCGCCATGGGCGCGGCGTTGCTCCTCGTGAGTGACGTCGTGGCTCAGCGGATCATCGCCCCGGCCGCCCTGCCGGTCGGTGCGGTGACCGTGACCCTCGGTGGCATCTACCTCATCGCCCTGCTCATCACGCAGGCGGGAAAGCGCTGACATGAAGACCGACAGCCCCACCACCAGACTCGCCGGGACAGGCCTCCGCGTCGGCTACGACCAGCGGACCATCATCCACGAGCTGGACATCGCGATCCCCGACGACTCGTTCACGGTCATCGTCGGGCCGAACGCCTGTGGCAAATCGACGCTCCTGCGTGCCCTCGCCCGGCTGCTGAAGCCGACCCAGGGGCACGTCGTGCTCGACGGTCAGGAGATCACGCGCTACCCGTCGAAGGAGGTCGCGAAACGCATCGGGCTGCTGCCGCAGTCGTCGATCGCGCCCGACGGCATCTCGGTGATCGATCTCGTGTCGCGCGGACGGTACCCGCACCAGTCGATCCTCCGACGCTGGTCGGCGGCCGATGAAGCGGCGGTGCTCGCGGCGATGGAGGCGACGAACGTCACCGAGCTGTCCGGTCGCCTCGTCGACGAACTGTCCGGCGGCCAGCGCCAGCGGGTGTGGGTGGCGATGGCCCTCGCTCAGGAGACGCCGTTGCTGCTGCTCGACGAGCCGACGACCTTCCTCGACATCACGCATCAGGTGGAGCTGCTCGACCTCTTCACGCGGCTCAACCAGGAGGGTGGCCGCACCCTCGTCGCGGTCCTGCACGATCTCAACCAGGCCGCCCGGTACGCGACGCACCTGATCGCGATGCGCGACGGACACGTGGTCGCGCAGGGTGCGCCGGCGGACATCGTGACGGCCGAGCTCGTCGAGGAGGTCTTCGGGCTCCGCTGCCGGATCATCGACGACCCCGAGTCGCACACGCCGCTCGTCATCCCGCTGATGGGCGCGCACTGACCCGTGGTGGTGGCGTGCGTCAGCGCGGTGCGCTGGCGCGAGCGCGGGTTTGTTGGCGTGGGCGCGCCCCGGTGACGTGAGCGCGGGTCTCCGGAGGGGTGCGCTCACGCCGGTGGGGCGCGCTCACCGTGGTGGGCGGGTGCCGGTGTCAGCAGCCGATGGCGGGTGTGCCGGGTCGGCAGGGCTTGTCGACGCCGACGGTCGAGTTGCGGACGATCTGGACCGTGTGGGGTTCTTCGGTCGGGATCGGCAGGGTCCCGATGACGGGGAGCCACCCGCTGTCGCCGATGCGGTACTCGGCGGCGTACTCGACGTCCACGGTGA